>CAVOUZ010000030.1:0-225707 GCA_963699735.1 uncultured Gammaproteobacteria bacterium | reverse complement strand
AAACAAGGGCTTAGCTGAATGGCTAGGCCCTTTTTCATTGCTGAGGCGCACTGGTGGCTCACTCGCGGCCAACAACCCACCGCACGACGCAACAACGTAATGCCTCCCGGGGCACTGCCGGGCCCTCCGCTTCCCTCCCTCCCGATTCGGCCAACGCGAGCATTTTTGGTACTGGTGTTTGCTACGAATGCGCCATGAATGCGCCATACCCCTGTGGCGCACTTCGAGAGTATCGTCGGAACCGAAAGTTAGGAAATAACAGCATAGGATTGGCAATCCTATGCTGGCACTTTTCGCTGCTTGTTGTAGACTGTCGGCAGGGGCAAAAGCTGTCGATTGCCCTCAGAGCCAAACAGGCCCCGAATCGGCTGGCACCGACCCGAGGCCCTGACCACCACCAACCTGTAAGCGAGGTTCGGCAATGGGTACCGAGAAGTCTACCACCCGTCCCATGGGAGCCTGACCCATGGCCACCATCACCAAGCGCATCGACAGCACCGGGGCCGTCTCCTACAAGGTCGAGGTCCGGCTGAAAGGCTACCCGGCCCAGCGGTCTACCCATGCTCGGCTCACCGATGCCCGCAGGTGGGCAGGCGCGACCGAATCCGCCATCCGCGAAGGGCGGCACTTCAAGAGTGCGGAGGCGAAGCGCCACAACTTGGCGGAGCTGATTGACCGCTATACCAGGGACGTGCTGCCTACCAAGAAGCCGACGACACAGCACGCTCAGCGCATACAGTTTGCTTGGTGGAAGGACGAGCTAGGCCACCTGACCCTTGCCGACGTGACGCCCGCAGCCCTGGTGGAAGCGCGGGACAAGCTGTTGTCCACCATCCGCCGGCGAGGGGGCACCCTAAGCCCTGCGTACGTCAACCGCCACCTGGCCGCCCTGAGCCATGCTTTCACCGTGGCCGTGAAGGAATGGCAGTGGTCCGACGACAACCCCGTCCTAAAGGTCAGCAAGCCCACCGAGCCCCGTGGGCGGGTCCGCTTCCTGTCGGACGACGAGCGCGAACGCCTGCTCGCCGCCTGCCGGATCTCCAAATCCGCGGACCTGTACCCCGCAGTGATGCTGGCGCTCTCCACCGGCGCCCGCCAACAAGAAATCCTCGGGCTGCGGTGGCCCCAAATTGACCTGGCGCGCAAGGTCGCCACCCTGCACGAGACCAAGAACGGTGAGCGGCGCGTCCTGCCGCTGGCGGGACCCGGCTTGGAGCTGCTCAAAGAGCGGTCCCGGGTCCAGCGCCTGGACACCGACCTGGTGTTCCCGGGGCGCGCACGGCGAAGCCGCCCTGGCGAAGCGCCGAAACCACCGGCACCGGTGGACCTCCGCACCCCATTCGAAACCGCCCTGAAGCGAGCCGGGATCAAGGACTTTCGCTGGCACGATCTGCGCCATACCACCGCATCCTATCTCGCCATGAATGGCGCGAGTCTCGCGGAGATCGCCGAGGTTCTGGGACACAAGACACTCGCGATGGTGAAGCGGTACGCGCACCTAAGCGAAGCCCATACCGCGTCCGTGGTAGAGCGAATGAATTCGCGGTTCCTGGGCGGTTAATGGCATGGGAAATTTATCGATCCCTCTCTTTATAGGGCTAGTCGAACAAGCTCGGGGCGGCGAACCAGACGCCGCTCGGGAGTTGGCGCGCTACATAGTCAAGTACCTAGAGAAAGAGTACCCACAGCCAATGCATCCACCAATGCGTGAATATATGTGGACTGCATTCAAGCATATTGCCGAGGGAGGCGATCCAAGCGCTGCGTTATTTCTTAAGAAGCGCAGAGGAGGCCAAAAAGCCAGGGACTCATTAGATATTGCCGTAGAAGTTCACAACTCTAAGGAAGCGCTGATCAAAGCGAGTTTTCCAGTCTTGTGTCGCCCCCGAGGGCCATTGTTTCAAAAGGGACGGGTTGAATGGGCGGTTTTGGGCTTCTCCGAGGTCAATTTCATGGGTTGCCCGGCCGTTGTCTAGGCTCTGGGCGCACCTTGGGTGCATCAGGCCAAGAGGTGCTTCTTGGCGATCACCAGATTGGCCAGGGCGAACAGGGTGAAGCACTGGGCGGTGTTCTTCTTCAGCCCCTTGTAGCGAACCTTGCGGTGACCGAAGAGGTTCTTGACCACATGAAAGGGATGCTCGACGCGGGCGCGGATCTGGGCCTTGAGCCGCTCGGCACGGCGGGTGAGATCCTTGAGCGCCCCCTCGGCCATGGCCTTGAGGCGGCCCCGCTTCATGGCGATGTGCCACTTCACCGGGCGCTCCTTGAGCGCCTCGCGCTTCTCGGCGCCAATGTAACCGGCGTCGGCAAACACCACCTCCTCCGCGCCGTGCAGCAGGTGCTCGGTCTCGTTGACGTCGGCCACGTTGGCCGCGGTGCAGGTGAGACTGTGCACCAGCCCCGAGTCGGCATCCGCACCGATGTGGGCCTTCATCCCGAAGTGCCACTGGTTGCCCTTCTTGGTCTGGTGCATCTCGGGATCGCGGGCCTTGTCCCGGTTCTTCGTCGAGGGGGGCGCCGCGATGATCGTGGCGTCGGTCACGGTGCCCTTGGCGAGCATCAACCCGCGCGCACGCAGCCCCGCGTTGACGGTCTCAAAGATCCGCTCGGTCAGCCCCTGCGCCTCCAGCAGATGGCGAAACCCCAGCAGCGTGGTGGCATCCGGTACCGCCTCGCGCCCCAGATCCAGCCCCAAGAAGCCACGCAGGGCCTGCGAGTCGTAGATCGCATCTTCCAACCCCTCGTCGGAGAGCCCGAACCACTGCTGCAGAAAGTACATGCGCAGCATCCGCTCCAGGCCGATCGGGGGGCGCCCGCGCCGTCCCTCAGCCCCAGGAAAGTCGTGCGGTGCCAGCACCGCCAGCAGCGCCGCCCACGGAACCACCTGCTCCATCTCGCCCAAAAAGCGCTCCCGGCGCGTCACCCGCTTCTTGGCGGCAAACTCAGCATCGGCAAAGGAGATCTGCTTCATCGGGAGACTCGCTGTGGCTGGCAGACGATGCACGATTCTACCACTCGCGCCCTTTCGGTGGGTCGAGGATTAAATCAGTGTTTCCCTAAGGGAAAATGGCACAAAAACCCTGGAGGGGCTTATTATGAAGTCGCGCGCCGTCATAACAAATCACCCGAAGCCGTAGAGTCTGCACATCGGAAATCGCGATCCGCGCTTGAAGAATACGACCGGATCAATCGGGAAGAATGGGAAGCCGAGCAAAAGGAGTTGCAGGAAGCCGAGCGCCTCGCCCGCCACTCTGGGACAGACTAAAGTTGACGCGGCATGTCTGAACGGATCGTCGATTCGTTCAGACTATCCAAGGATGCCCGCAGGCCGAATACTACTCCGTAACAGATCGCGGCAATTCGCCGCGGTCCAGAACGGAGGCCATCATGCCCGCACGCATCCGCGCCCCTCGCACATCTGCGCCCGTCGACGCCATCCATTGTTCGCCCGCCGCTCTCGCTGCCGCACAGGCCGATGGTTCCGGTGCTGACACGGTGCCAACTCGCCTGATCCCAGTGCCAACGTGGCAGCAGTACCACGACTGGCCACCCCCCCGGGGGAATGCGGCATCTCATTTTTCACGCAGAGACAAACGGCTTTGCCACTGCCTTCAAGCGCGTGGGCCGCCGGGTCCTCGTGGATGAATCGGAGTTCTTCCGGTGCATCGAGAAAGCCAATCGGAAAACAGCTTGAGGGGCGCGCCATGTCGACAAACGAGAACGCCCCAACCGGGGGAAACGGGGGCGAGGCGCGAAGGGTGTCGGCGGGTGACCGACCCCACGATCATAGCGACCCCTGGCGCGCTCTTAACGACTTCACTAATGCAATCGCCGCCGCCGGTGTCGGGCGTCCGGACGTCATCGCGGACGTATCCCTCCACCGGTTCCGAACGAAAGGGGACAAAGCCGGAAACAAGAAGGCCTGGTACATCCCCTACCGTGACGGCATCCCGGCCAGCGCCTTCGGAAGCTGGAAAAGCGGCGTCTCGGAGCGCTGGTGCGCCAGGCAGGACAACGAGCTGACGCCGCGCGAGCGCGCCATGTTCAAGGCGCTCATGAAGCAGGCGCGGCAGAAGCGGGACGCGGAGCATGCCCGCGCTCAGCAAGCCCTTCGCCGGGCGCAGGGGGTGCCGGCATGAGCGATCACGAGTTGGATTGTGAGGTACCTCCTGAGGCATATGAGTACGCCCCGTGGGAGTGCTTTGATGCCGAAGTTCTGACCAAGCTCTGCCTCAAATGTGGCAAGTTGGCAGAGGTGCCAGACCGCAGCCACTGCGGACACATCTTCGGGAATGAACCCGAGCACAAGGAGAATCCCGACGCCGACCGACCCCGAGAGGAGCCTGCAACGGGGGGCAGCGACGAATGGGGCGACTCCAATCGGGACCACGATTCCGTCCAGTTCGATCCACTCGCCATGGCGGTCGATCCGGCAGGGGAGGACCTGGATCACGCCATTTCGCAGGTGCAGGACACCATTGCTCCGTGTATACACGGCCTCGCGCGAGGCGATGCCAACCCGCAGGCCACGAGTCAATTCATGGACAGCATCATCCGCCCACGCAGCGACGCCGGGACGGCGCATTCCGACTTCGCACGTCAAAGCACGCCGTTCTGCGAGTTCCTAGCGGGCAAGTCCCGTGTCCGCTCGCACCTCTTAATCGTCTGGGGGCAAGCGACGCTCGACGCACTGCTCCCGACCATGGGTCCGGCGGCGTCCGACCCTCCGCCCCTAAAGATCTGCTTTGGGAAGCCATGCAACAAGAAAGCCCGCTCCAAAATGCAAGCGGGCGAAATAGCTTTTGTGTCAACAACCGCCATGGGAGGCCATTGACATGCTCAAGTCTAACACAACTCCGCCTCCCTCTGGCCCTATAGGGAACCTTGCCCAGGCCCTGGGGCGCCCCTTCGATGTGGCAGAGCAAGAGCCCTATCAGCCTGAGCAGCGCAGGCCGCGGATTGACATTAAGGAAGTGGCGCGGGCGGCTCTCGCGTCAAGCCAGCGTGTTGTGTCGCACTTCCTGCCGTCCGGCAGGCGCGAGGGAAACGAATGGGTTGCACGCAATCCAACGCGGGACGACAAGCATCTCGGTTCGTTCAAGATCAACCTGAGCAACGGCAAATGGAACGACTTCGCCACCGGTGACAAGGGTGGGGATCTCGTGAGTCTGGTTGCCTACCTGGAGGGAACCAACCAGCTGGAGGCTGCTCGCAGGCTCGCAAAGTTCCTTGGGATGGCCGACCCTGGACAAGCTAACCCAACCCCCGCTCAGCCGGCCGTCGCGGCGCCGAGTCCACAGCCTCAGTCCCCGCCCGAGCCGCAGTACGCCCCGACGCTTGTGCCGGGCATCCCGCCCGAGACGTTAGGCAGCGCCCCTCAATCACACCCGAAACTTGGATCTCCCAGCTGCGTTTGGACCTATCACAATCGGGATGGCCAGCCCGCGTTCTACATACATAGATACGATCTGAAGGATGCCCAGGGCAACCTGGTGCTGGACGAGACCGGCAAGCCGAAAAAGGAGTTTCGCCCCCTCTCGTGGTCGAGCGAGAAGGGCTGGATGTGGAAGGCCCCATCCGACCCGCGACCCCTGTACAACCTGCACCTGCTGGCAGCCGGTCCCTCCGGCCCCGTCTTGATCTGCGAGGGCGAGAAGGCGGCCGACGCTGGAGCAGATCTGTTCCCGCAAGTCATCTGCACGACCACGCTGAACGGCGCGCAGTCCCCGGAGCGCACTGACCTGAGCCCCCTGGAGGGGCGCTCTGTCGCCATCTGGCCGGACCATGATGAAGCTGGCGCCCAGTACGCGCAGAAGGTGGCTCGCCTCGCCCTTGCGGCTGGGGCTGAGTCCGTCAGTATCCTCAACCCGCAGGCGCTGGCCCGGGATCCCCACACGGGTCAACCACGAGCGCTACCCGCGAAGTGGGACGCGGCGGATGCGCTCTCCGACGGTTGGACTGAGACAGCAATCCCCATAGACGCCTGGGAGGAAGTACCCAGGGTCCCGCCGGTGGGGGGGGTCCAGGGGCCCGCTCCCGACGCGAGCGAGATTGAGCGCCTCGTCGCCGCGGCGCCGGACCCCAACGAGGCGGAGAAGGTCCGGCACGCCCTCACCTACATCAGCCGTAACGCGCGAATCGCGGACATGAACCATGACGCAGACCACGTGATTGGGTACGCGCTGTCCGACGCCTGGGGGAATACGGCCCCTAAACTGGCCCGCGCCTTGGCTGGGGACTGGGATGCCCGAACCGGTGGCAAATCGCTGACGGTGTTCGAAGGCGCCGACCCTGACTATTACGCGAATCGTGGCAACCCGGTAACCAATGACTCACTGTTCATGCTGGCCAGGGCTTGTGGCTGGGCGCACGAGGAGCCCTGGGGAGATCCTAAGCCCCTTCCTGAGCTTCGCCAGGAGGTGGCGTCTTGGACCGAGGAGTTGCTGCCCGAAGGGTTCCGCCCCTGGCTCTCGGATATCGCCGAGCGCATGCAATGCCCGCCTGAGTTCCCTGCCGTCGGCGCCCTGGTCAGCATCTCCGCCCTGGTGGGCCGGCAGATCGGCATCAGGCCCAAGCGTCACGATGACTGGCTCGTGGTGCCAAACCTCTGGGGCGCAATCGTGGGTCGGCCAGGGATCATGAAGACGCCCGCTGCGGCGGCTCGAGGTTGAGGCACAGAAGGTTTACGACGAGGCGATGGTGCAATACAAAGCCGATGCCGCCTTGTACGAGGCCCTTCAGGCTTCGCTGAAGAAGACCCTCGCGAGCAAAGGAAAGGTGTCCGACCCCTTAAAATGGCGGGACGCTAGAGAAGCTCTCGAGGAATGCGCCGCACCGCTCCAGGAGATTGAAGCGGCGAAACCCGAGGTGCCGATCCTGCGACGCTACTGCACCAACGATGCGACCGCGGAGAAGCTGGGAGAACTGTTGGCACAGAACCCAGCAGGCTTGCTCTTGTTCCGCGACGAGCTGGTGTCCTGGCTCCGTGGACTCGACCGGGACGGGCGTGAGGAGGCGCGCGGTTTTTTCCTCCAAGGCTGGAATGGAACGGGCGGCTACACGTTCGACCGCATCATCCGCGGCACCGTTCGCATTGATGCCGTCACCATCTCGGCGCTGGGGGGCATCCAGCCCGGTCCGCTCGCGCGTTATGTTGCGGAGGCCAGCAGTGCTGGAGTGGGCAATGATGGTCTGCTGCAACGGTTCCAGCTATTGGTCTGGCCCGATGACGCCAAAGAGTGGCGGAACGTCGATCGATGGCCCGAAACCGAGGCCAAGAACCGCGCCTTCAAGGTGTTCGAGTGCCTGGCGGCGATTGACGCAGTTGCCCTGGGGGCCGACACCACGGACGGCAAAATCCCGTCGCTGCGATTCTGCGAAAGTGCCCAGGAGTTGTTCGACGAGTGGCGCAACGAGCTTGAGAACAAGAAGCTGCGAAGCGGTGAGGCCGAGGCGATCGAGGCGCACCTTTCGAAGTACCGCAGTCTCGCGCCGTCCCTGGCTTTGCTGTTCCACCTCATCGACGGCGGCGTCGGTCCGGTGACCCTTCGAGCAGCGGCCAAGGCGTTTGATTGGTGCGATTTCCTTGAAACACATGCTCGCCGCGTTTACGGGGCGGGGATGATCCAGGGCCTTGATGCTGCCCATGCACTTGCGGCCAAGATCCAAGACGGAAAGCTGCCTGCCAAGTTTTCGCCGCGGGACGTTTACCTGAAGGGCTGGAGCCACCTGGATAAGGACGCTGTGTACCATGGCTTGGACGTGCTCGCGGGCTGCGAGTGGGTCCGAATCGAACCGATACGAACAGGTGGTCGGCCCACCAAGATCGTCACGGTCAACCCGAAACTGGGGGTGCCCCGTGCTTAGGTGGACGGCAAAGATTCCAAAGAAGGCTCCTTGGGAGGAGTGTCAGCGCTTCTCCAAGCCTGAGAAACTCCCTTTTGAAGGTTTTGTAGGTGCCCCCCCAAGGGTGCTTTCGGAAATTTCTTTGCCCCAACCGGTACTCGTCCAACCGGTGCTGGAGCCGAGCAGTGACGGTCCAGAAGTCCTCCAGCACGACGCTGGCGCCAACCTTCATGGGTATACGCTGGCCGAACTGGAGGCGCTAGCGGGACCTGAGGACTGGGCTGAGGCCAAGGAAGATCCAGCCATGGTGTCAGCGTTTGCTCTGGCGCTCGTTTGGCAACACATGCGGGCTGAAGGCGAGCACCCAAGCCACTATACAAGGACCGTCGAGTGCGCTCGCTGCGGTCCTGTGCGCCTATGGGAGGGACTGCCAGACAAGGTGCTGGGATGTCCCTGGTGTGCGACCACCGGGCCGACTGACGACCTTGGTGCAGCGAGAGGTAACGGCGAAGAAGAGGACATCGGCAATGCGCCCGCAGCCGGAAGTCCAGCGATGGACGAGCGCGTCAACGCGGTGGCAGGGGCGAAAAATCCAGGGCTTGGGCGCTGGGAAAGAAAGATTTCCGAGAAACCCTATGGGGGCGAGCCTTCTAAACCTACAAAAGCCCCTGCTGGGTTATCGAACGCCCTTCTTGAAGCTTCTGTAGGTTCCTCCTCAGGGGCCTTATCAGGGTTCATGTCCGTCCAGCCCGAGCTGCCCGCCCCCGCTAGTCGACTAGCCTCCTTGAGGCCGAATAATTCGTGCAGATGCGTCATGTTCTTACGCGGCAAGTTTGGCCTCGACAAAGAGCTGCTCGCAGGCTTGCTCAAGCTGGCGCATGGCCGAGGCGATCGGTCGATTTGGCGCCTTGGGGCAGCCGTCGAACAGCTGGGATAACCCCGGGCGGATGACGCGGGCGTTGACCTTGGTGAAGAACAGAGACACGCGTTTGCCCAGCGCGGTGACCTCATAGCGGTGCGTATGCGGGATGCGCGCGATGAGGCCATGGAGGCGCAGGCGGCGCAGATCGTAGGTCATGCGTCCGGGGGTATAGCGTTCGGGCCCCTCGCCCATGAGCTCGGCGACGTGCGCCCGCAGGGTGGCGTTGCGAAATCCCTCGGGCAGGAGGATGAACAGACACAGTGCCTGCATCAGGGCCATAACGCGTCCATCGCCGAAGGCCAGTGCCGAGGCGCGTTGCCCGTCGACCAGCTGCGGACGGTTGACCTGATCGAACACCGCTTCGCCAAGCTGGCAGTCCTGGGAGATACGTTCCACCTCCAACACACGGCGGTTGGCGGCGAAGCCGATGGCCCGCAGGGCGGGCAGGTTGTGCAGGCGGCGGCCGATCGCGAAGTCGCGGCTGTTGTTGATCGTGGTCTCCGTGCGCAGGGCGCGTTCCTCCTTGAAGTACTGCTTGATCTGGGTGGACTTGTAGCTGATGTGCAGCGAGGGGGTGACCCCTTGGGTGATGATGCGGGTCGCGAAGCGTCCCGGTGTGCGTTTGGTGATGCGTCGCTCGAAGATCAAGCTGACCTGCTCGGGGCGGCCCAGATCGAGATTCTCGCGGATGATTTCCTCAAACAGGTGGCGCCCCGCGAGCGGGCGGTCGAACACCTGGGTACGGGCAAACTCCGCCTGCAGGATGGAGAGCTCATAGCGGTAGCCCGCCGCCCGATCGGCGGCGGTGAAAGGGTGTGGCAGGCGGGCGAACCACTTGCGCACCACCGCCTCGATGCCGACCTCATCGAGGTCATCGAGGATCTGTTGCAGGCGCTGGGGGTCGTCACAGCGGCGGATGCCGTTGTCGAGCGCCTCATACACGATGCCGGCCTTCTCCAGTTGGCGCTTGGCGTACTCGTGGCCGTTGAGACAGACGCGAACGGTGTAAGGGAAGTAGGAGGAGAACTTGATGAACAGCGGGCCGAAGTCGGCATCGACCAGGTAGAAGTAGTACTGGTTGCACATCACGGTGGAACGGTACAGCCAGGGAAAGGCGGTGCCGGTGTGTGCGCTGATCTTCTTCATGACCCGGAAGCCGGCGAACTTCTCCTGCGCCACGCCGATGTAGAGCACGCCTTCCTCAGCCTGGAACTGCTTGAGCCGGCGTTGGGTTTCCTCATCCTTGCGCTGTCCCCGTGTTGGGCCTCACGCTAATCCGCAATTCACCGCCCCTTTTGGTTGAGACTGCGCCACCGGTGGAAAGGTGAAGCCGGTGGGCCAAATGGGGTGGGAGCTTGCCCGGGGTTTCCCGCGGACATCACCGCCGGGCGGGGGCGGTACGGGTCGGGCAGAATAAGGGGACCTCAGAACAGCAGAAGGCCCGCCACGGTGGCCGCCGTGCGGGCCGGTGGCCGGTGCAACTGCGTTATGCGTGTGCGCTGACCGGCGCACAGTACGTTACCCAACAGGCCTGGGAGCAGGCAAGCCTGGCGCGCTGTCCGCTGCACCCCAAGGGGGGCTGCGGTTTCGCCCGCCACGGCACCTATGCCCGTGTCAGCCCGCCCGGGACCCGGGTGGCCCGCTGGTACTGCCGCAGTGGGCATCGCACCTTCAGTCTCTTGCCGGACTGTCTGGCGGCGCGTCTCTCGGGGACCTTGAGCGAGGTCGAGGCGGTGGTGCGCGCGGTGGAGCAGGCGCCGAGCCAGGAGGCGGCCTGTCAGGGGCTGCGCCCGGACATTGAGCTGCCCGGGGTGTTGCGCTGGGTGCGCCGACGGGTGCGGGCAGTGCACGCCGCCTTGCAGACGCTCAAAGGGCTGTGGCCCGAGCGCTTCGCGTGCGCCCCGACGCTGCTGGCCTTCGCGGCCTGCCTCGGGGTTGCGGAAGTGCTCCTCGCACTGCGGCCGATCGGGGAGCCGTTCCTGCAGAACCTGTCCAGCCCGCTCGGATTCCATCCCCGGCGCCAGCCGGGGGGCGGGCGCGGCCGCGCCCGCCAACACCATGCGGGGCCGGACCCGCCGGGGCTCACGGCGTAGCGTCGCGCCCGCAGGCACCTTGGCCTGCGTCACGCGGAGCCCCGCCCAATGAACGATCCCGACACCGATCGCCGCCAGGCCATCGCCCTGTTCCGCTACGGGGTGATCGCCGAACTCTTGCACCTGCCCCCGGGGTTCAAGGGCCTCTACAAACACCTCGCCGAGAAGGCCGCGCGTGACTACACCATCCCCGGCAGCACCCGCACGCGGGTCGCTTCCGAGACGATCCGTGATTGGCTCCAGGCGTATCGGCGCGGGGGCTTCGACGCCCTAGTGCCCAAACCGCGCGCCGACCGTGGCCAGTCCCGGGCGCTGCCCGCGGCAGTGGTCGAGGCGCTGCTCGCGGCCAAGGAGGCCAACCCCAAGCTCTCGGTGCAGCTGGTCATCCGCGCGGCCAGACAGTCGCCGGACGTGCCGGCAGAGCTGCCGCTGCCGCCCTCCACCGTGCATCGCCTGCTCGCCCGCCACGGCCTGATGAGCAAGACGCCGCAGGACCCCGGCGAACGTGATCGGCGCCGCTTCGCCTTCGCCCAGGCCGGGGAGCTGTGGATGAGCGATGTGATGCACGGACCGAGCGTGGCGGTGGACGGGCGCACCCGGCGCAAGACCTACCTGATCGCCTTCCTCGACGACGCCACCCGGGTCATCCCCCATGCGGCCTTTGCGCTTTCGGAGAACACCGCCACCTTCCTGCCGGTGCTGCGCCAGGCGATCGACAAACGTGGGCTGCCGCAGCGCCTCTATGTGGACAACGGGGCCAACTACCGTTCCCAGCACCTGGCCCTGGTATGCGCCAAGCTCAGCATCGCGCTGATCCATGCCCGGCCCTACCACCCCCAGGGCAAGGGCAAGATCGAGCGCTGGTTCAAGACCCTGCGCGCCCAGGTCCTGACCCGCCTGGCGGCGGAGGATACCGCCAGCCTCACGGCCCTGAACCGCCGCTTGGCCGCCTGGATCGAGGGGGAGTACCACCACACGCCCCATCGCGGCCTGGGAGGACTGACACCCCTGGAGCAGTGGGCGCAAACAGGGGCGGGGGTGCGCTTCCCCGAGCCTACCGTGGATCTGGGGGAGCTGTTCCTGTTCGAGGCCAAGCGCAAAGTCCAGAAGGACCGCACGGTGAGCCTCCACGGCGTGGTCTATGAGGTCGACGCCGCCCTGGTGGGGGAGACGGTGACCCTGCGCTTCGACCCCAGTGCGCCGCCCCAGCGCCCGCTGCAGGTCTGCCACCTGGGCCAGGTCACCGGGCTCGCCCGGGTGGTGGAGCCCTACACAAATTGTTTTGTGAAACGCGAGCGCCCATCGCGGACCTTGAGCGCGGACGCACCCCCACCCGAGCCGCCGGCCTCGGCCCTGCGCCTGCGTGAGTTGCCCAGGGACAGCGAGGAGGAGGGACGCTGATGTACCGCAAGCACTTCGCCCTGAGCGCTTTCCCCTTCGATGTGACGCCCCAGCCGGACGCCCTGTTTGCCTCGGCCGCACTGCAAGAGGCCGAGGCGCGCCTGACCCATCTGCTGGAGCTGCGCGCCATCGGCCTCGTCACCGGCGAGGCAGGTTCAGGCAAGACGACGGTGTGCCGCAAGGTGGCCGCCGCGCTGCATCCGGGACTGTACCGGGTGTTCTATGTGCCGCTCTCCACCGGCAATGTGATGGATATGTACAAGTCCATCGGCTGGGAGCTGGGACTGCCCATCGAGCGCAACCGCGCGGCGGCCTTCCGGGCGATCCGCAGCGAGATCAGCCGCCTGACCCTGGAGGCCCGCCAGCGCCCGGTGTTGATCGTCGATGAGGCCCATCACCTGAGAAACGAGGTGCTGGAGGATCTGCGGCTGCTGACCAATTACCAGATGGATTCGGAGAACCGCCTGTGCCTGCTGCTGGTCGGGCTCACGGAGCTGCGCCGCCGTTTGGCGATGGCGGTGCATGAGTCCCTCGCCCAGCGCATCGTGGTGCGTTATCACCTCGCCGGGCTGACCCGCGAGGAGCTGCCCGAGTATCTGTCCCACCGCCTGCGTCTGGCCGGCTGTGAGTTGCCGCTGTTTGAGCCACCCGCGGTGGAGGCGCTGTTCCAGGCCACCCAGGGAATGCCGCGCAAGGTCAACCGCCTGGCCCACTATGCGCTCACCAGCGCGGCTCTCGGCCAGGCCCGCACCGTCACCGCCGAGCATGTCCAAACCGCCCGCGAGGAGGTGGCCCCATGATCCAGTTGCCCGAACGCTTCCACCTGCCCGTGCCCGAGCATTGGACACCCGAGCAGGCGCTGGCGGTGTTTGCCCTGCTCAACGCGCTCACCGAGGCGATCTGGCACCGCTACCAGGCCGAGCTGCTGCCGCTGATCGACCCGGCGCTCAACACCGACACCGATCCGCAGCTCGATCTGTTCGGACCCGACGACGAACTTCCTTTCTGACCCACCCAGTGACCCCCGCGGTGGGCTGGCGCCTGCCGCGGTGGCCCGACCCATCAGCGTAGGCGCCCGGGGAACATCTTGCGGATCCTCCAGCCCTCGACTGACCTTGGACGCCCTCCCTAACCTCCCTCTCTGCTCCGTCTTCCACCGCTATTCCACCAGATCCCTCAAACTGCGATTTCCAGACAGACGCTTAGCGAAAACGCCTGGGATTCCGGCGGTGAAACAATCCGAGCGCTAACAATGAAGCCTCGTGGGTCGCCGATCGGAAGGCTTGGGGAGGCGGCCGGGGGATTGGATCCCTCTCACGCCAGCTCTCAAACGCTCGGGTTGGGCGGCTCCTTCGTCCTCGTCCAGAGAGCGGTCACTCGATCTCGGCCTGTCCAGGGGCGGCAAGACGCGCTTTGCGGTCACCGACCGACGCGAGGAGGGCATGGTCAGTACCGCTGGAAGCGGACATCGACCTGCCGTGGTGGTCAGGGCTACCACCCACCCGGGGGAGAACCCAGCCTTCCGGGTGGCGAGGGGCCGGACCCGGCCAGTTGCCGACGCTGGTACTTCGCTGGTGGGGGGTCCGCAGTCGCGTGGACAGCCGACATTCGCACCGCAGAAATTTCTGGCCGCACGCCGAGTAACGACCAGCGCTCGGGCGAGCCAAGGCCATGGAAAGTTAACACTTTCCCCAACTGCTGGATTTCAAGACCCTCGCGCCCTCTCACAGATCACCCGGCGAGGGTCATACCGACATCAATAGTCCGGCGATGGCTGCAGCGATCGGTTGGCCAGTCTCCTGCTCGAACCAGGAGAAGCCGGGCGAGGGGTTCACCTCGAAACAAATCCAATCACCTTCCGGCGTGCACTTCAGGTCGATTCCCGCAACCGGCAAGTCCAGCGCCTGGGCCAGCGCGACACAGCGCGCCGCAATATCGACGGGAAGTTCACAGGCCGACAACTCTGCCTCGCCGCCCGCCCGCCCGGCATAACGGTAATCAACGATCGAGCTCGCGCAGGCGGTAGCGAAGACCTGATTGCCTACGACATGCACGCGCACGTCCAGCCCCTCAACCAACGCCTGAAACTGCACCGGACATAACCGGATCGCCTGGATCCGTTCCATCGCCACATCGTCCAGTTCCGTGACGATCGAACGGACCGAGGAGGCGCTCTTGAAGATCACCCGATGGTGCCGCGCGACGAAGTTCCGCACAAGCGCCGGGTCGTTGGTGACCAGCGTTGCGGGCACGCTGAATCCCATGCGTTGGATCGACGCCAGCTGATAGGGCTTCGAGCGGTTGGACCCCATCGCCGCCGTGCGATTCAGCACCATGCCGTCCATCACTTCCAGAAACACCGCCACCGCCGCATTCGCCGCGTCCGCTGCCGCGCGCCCGTCGGTGTCGGCAGCGCGATACGCGGGAAAGCGCGTGTGATCGAGCAGGCGCGCATACGCCGCGCGGATGGCGCCCAGCTCCACCTCCCGGCCGTCGGGCAGCGTCAGACGGCCCGCGAGCTGGCGGCCGATTCCCTCGACCTCGACACGCGCACCCAGAGTTGATTGATCGAACAGAAGGAAGGGCGCCTCCGCCACCTCCAGCGCGGCACGTACCCGCGCGAGCGGCCCATCGTCCGGTGCGCCTGCCAAAAGGATCATGCACGTTCCATAAGCAGTGCGGCAAGCGCATCGGCCCCTGCTTCGCCGCCAATGGAAAGGTCGGGTACTGCGGTCGCCCCGACCGCCCGCCCGTCCGGCGCCAGGTTGATCCCCAGGAGATCAAGCCCCGCCAACCGAGCCAGCGCCACCGCCCGCGGTGCAAGGTCCTGTGGGCAGCCGAACACTGCGTCACCGATCACCAACACCTGGCTCGCCGCGGAGGGCAGCGGCGCGAACCCGTCCTCATTCATCCGCCACGGCCAGGCGGACAGGCCGGCGATCACGGCCAGCTTCAACCAGCCCGCTGTACCCGGCTCCCGACCGGCCAGCGCGGCCGGGTGGGGCTGGTTGACCGCTGCGCGGCCGAATGCGGCCAGAAAGGCCAGCGTGATTGCCATCATTTCTTCGGCCGCATAGGCGGCGTCGGCACGGCCGACCGCTGCGCAGGGCGGCCGCGTCGCCCGGTTCAGAAGCGCGCCAACCGTGCCCGGGCCGAACTCGCTTCCGTCGGGCAGAAGAGCCGAGGCGGTCTCGCGGCCCTCGTCCAGCGACAGCGTGAGCCGCGTCGATAGGCCGAACGCATCGATATGCACCAGCCGCACATCACCCAACCGGATCCGAAGTCGGTCCGCAGCCCAGATCGCCGAACCGTCGGTCGGATCGCAAAGCACTGCGTACATTGCGTCAGGGACGGGAATGGGCCGGCAGATAATGGCCCGATCCCAGGTTGGTCACAGGATCATACCTCGCTGTCCTTCATGTCTTTGGCTTCCTTTGCAGCCGCAAATTGCCCTTCCGCCTCCCGCCGCAGGGCCTCCAGCCGCTGAGACTCGGCCTGCTGCTCGCCATAAAGGCCCAAGCCCACTTCCGGACGTAGCGCCTCGGTGATGAAATGGAGCTGTGCTTCCAGAGCTGCAACCCGTTCCTCGATCGCATCGGCATTGGTCGGTCGAAGCTCGCCGAACACCTCGCGCACCTTTCCCTCATAGATATCCTTCTCCTTGAACTCCTTAGCCTCCTTGACCTCGATCTTCTTCTCGATCTCTTTGATTTCGCGCTTCTTCTCGATCTCTTTGATTTCGCGCTTCTTCTCGATCTCTTTGATTTCGCGCTTCTTCTCAATTTCCTTGAAGCTCTTGCCGAGAATCGCATCAATGATCGCCCGAATGTTTGGACGGTTGCCAATGCGCTGCGTGGCCGGTCGCCCAGGGGCGTCGGTCTGCGGACTGCCGGTGGTGCGGAGCCGCTGGCGTGCGGTCGCAGGCGTCAGCAGTGTGGCACCGCGAGCCCGTAGGATGCCTTGCACGCAGGCCAACGCGCCCACAACGATCGGGCTTGCCGAGGATGTGCCGCTGAAGCGCGCCGTGTACCAAAGATCCTCGTTCGACCCTCCTTGTAGATCGCCGTAGCCTGCCGTACAAACGTCACGCCCCCAACCTTGCGCGTCCACGCAGGCCCCGAAGTTTGAGAAATCCAGCCGCGAGCGGTCCGGACCATGGTTCAGCGTGCTGGGCGCGCCGGCGCCCACGATCACTGCGCCGCAATCGGGGTTGGACCGGTTGAATGGGTTGCGCCACGAAGCCGGAAAGCCCGCAGGACGGGTGTTGTAGATGCCATCGTCCAGATTTTCGGCGCCGTTGCCTGCCGCCTCAACCACGATCACCCCGCGTCCTGTGGCATAGAGAATCGCCGCGAAGTCATCCGGCCACCATTCCACGGCGACGTATCCCAGTTGGTCGTCGCGCCCCGCAAAAGCGTGCCGCGGCCCAGGCCGGTGCAGTTCGATCAGCAGGATGTCGCCCGCCCGCATCCGGCTCGCGGCCCCGCGGATCGCCGCCGAGGAGGAATTACCCGCACCGAAGATCGAATAGGCGGTCGTAACCGCATCCGGCGCAATACCGGTGACGCCGAAGGCGTTGTTGTCGCCGCCAAAGACGCCGATCACCGCGGTGCCGTGGTTGCGCCAGCCGATATCCGTCGACTGTGTCCCACCCACGACGCCTCCCTGACGCTGCACCAGGTCTTCGTGAGTGAATCGCCATGCACCCTCTACGTCGATGATGTTCACGTTGTTCCCGCGCCCGCCCGACTGCGTCCATGCCCAGCGAGCGTCGACGCCCCCCGGCGCAGCGTCCAGATAGCCTTGCCGTCCGGTGAAATCGGGTGTGACCGTTGGCGCGTCCTCGCCGGCCGGCGCAATGTCCTCAAACAATGTGGCGGGCGAGGTCGGCGGCTTTACATAGGCCGCTTCGACCGGCTCGGTCTTCCCGAGCGCTTCGGCAATCGCGTCGAGCTTCGAATCATCGGCCTCAACGCGGTAGAAGTTGGCGGGGTCGCGGCTGCCCGCGGCTGCGGCGAAGCTGCCCATAATGGCGCGCACTCGGTCCTCCGAGGCGCCGAACAGCGGCGCGATCGTAGCTCCATTGTCCTTCAGGATCTTCGTCAGCATGTCAAGACCCATTCCCGATCGGCTGCGCACACCCATTTCGGTCGTGGCGACATCCGCCTCGGAGCGCATCATTACGACGAGCTCGCGCGGGCTGACCGGCATGTTGTTGCCCTTGTCACTAGGCCGGCGAATCTTGGTAGCCATTGTCACCTCCTTTCAGTTTCAGTTCCCCGTCCAATCAATCAACGACCACCCGCATAGCGGGCGGTTTGAGGATGCCCCCTTGGGGGGCGGTTACGTGAAGGGCGGTTACGTGAAGTTGGGCCCGTTGGGGCCTCGTGCTCGTAAGAGGCCCCGAGACAGCCGTTGTACGAACCACCCAACTTGATCAATCGTTAACCGGTTAATCCAAGCGTAAACTGTGCTCCTCACGCCTCTCTCGCTCGTCTTGGGTGCGCATGTAAGTTCGGATCAGCCCCTTATCCAAGCCCACTGTACTCACACTTCGCGTTAGATTGGTTTCCCCATTCTCGTATCATGTTTTCTCGCTCTCATAAACTGGCAAGTTCAAGTGAGGAGAAACCACCTCTCGACGCTCGCATCATCCCCGCAACGGCAGAGCCTCTTCGAGTCTCACCGCCAGAGGCAGTGGCTTACCTGTTGCGAGTGATCGTTTTGTTTGCCAACAGAGGTGGCTATGAGTGGCTGACGACCGTCGCGGCATACCGCGCAGCGGGCCGCGATTGGGCGGCATCAGGGCGGCTCATCCATGGGTTTGGTGTAACAGGCCTCTACGCCTGGCAGAGCGCGCAACTGAGCGCAGAGTGACTGCGCGTCCGAGGTCTCGATAGTGAACGTCCGCTCGCCCGGCTCGCCTGGGGCAAAAGCCGGCATAGTATAGAGGTGCGCGCCCTGCTCCCTAATCGCGTGCAGCACTGGTTCGCTCGAGTCGCCCGCGCACATTGCCTGTGCCACTCTGGCCGTGACAATAAGTATGACGATCACGTACGTTGCATTTCCAAAAACATCAGATCCCCACCTTTCCACGGAGACACGTTCTTTAAGAAATTAGCCCGGTCGCGGTAAATGTCAAGGCCCTTGTCAAGGATAGAAACTCAACCGTCCCACGACGAGATCCGGCGGACGGTCCGAACCGCAACGACCCGCCAGGTCACTTTGTTCGACCTGGCGATCGACAGCAAGCTGCGCGCCTGTGACCTTGTGCGTGTGCGCTGATGGTGCGGGACGTGGCGCATGGCGACCACATTCTCCCGCGGGCGACGGTCGTGCAACAGAAGACCAAGCAGGCCGTTCTCTTCGAGGTCACCGACCAGCCCCAGGCTTGGGCGCGTGGATCGCGGAGGCGAAGCTGTCCTCGGGCGACTACCTCTTCCCGAGCCAACAGGACGACTCACCCCCCTCTCGACCCGCCAGTGCGCCCGAATCGTCAAGGGCTGGATCACGTTGCTCAGCACCGGCCCGCAAACGTGCGGCACCCACTCGCTGCGCCGGACCAAGGCGACGCTGATTTACCGCCAGACGATGAACCTGCGAGCCGCTCAGCTCCTCCTCGGCCACACGGAGAGCGAGAGTATGGCCCGCTCCCTCGGCATCAAGGTTGACGACGCTCTGCAGATGGCCGAATGGACGGAGTGTTGATCTGATCGACATCAACGCCCGGTCATTGCGGGCGCTAACCGGCCAACTCCAGGTACCCAATTCCCGATCGTAGGCGGCCGCTTACACCGCGTTCCGGCCGCCGCTGAACCGAACGGGCGGCGGCTTCGGACGCTTTGCAGCCTCTCGCAGCCTACCCTCTGAGCGACTGTGGTCAAGAGCAGACCCAACGGAACCTGTGCTAACGTCGCACGGGACGCAACCACCTTCGCCGGTTCAGGTGATCCTCATCCGTCTGTCTCGTGCTTCTGGATAGCACGCCATTCACGGCGGTAATCGGAAAACCAGCCAATCATTTGTTAGGCCAAAACGAGGAAACTGAAAATGGAAAAGGAAACGCTTGCAATACTGCAACAAGCGATTAGCGAAGGTATTGCATCAAGCGCTTGGCTTTTCTTTGTAATAGCTGCTATCGCCAGCGCAATGGGTGCCTACCTGGGGGCTTATTTGAGAAAGAGTGCAGAACAAAAAGCAGCAAAGGAGCATTTTCCGGTACTGCTTGACCAAATAAAGCAGCAAACCGACATTACCAAACGTATTGAGGCTGATATTACAGAAGATTTGCACTACAGAACGGAAATTCTTCTACCACGTATCGAGGCATATAAGACGCTCTGGGCAGCGACATATCCCGTTCGTCCCACAAGAGATGATCCCATCATGGATGATGAAAAGGAGTTTCTCTGGAAAGAGCTCACGTCTTGGTACTACGCAAGCGGAAATGGTATCTTTCTTTCTCTTAAGGCTGGTCGACAATTTCGAGATGCTCGTAAGGCCCTTAAATCCATCTCCTTACACACAACTTTAGGAAGCTCCGGTAACATGCTGTCTTTATTTTTCCAGATGGCGCGGAGGCAGCATGAGTTGGGCGGCAGAGGAGTTTCGAGGCATCGATCTGGGGGACAAGCGGCTCGACGCCCGTGCCGTGCTGCTGGCCGAGCGCCTGGCGGACAAGCCAACGGCCAGCCTGCCGGGTGCTTGCCGCGGCTGGGGGGAGACACAGGCGGCGTATCGCTTCCTGGCGCAGGAGAAGCTCGACTGGCAGGACCTGCTCGAGCCGCATCGGCAGTGTACCCGCACGCGCATCGCAGCTCATGCGGTGGTGCTGTGTGTGCAGGACACCACGGAGCTGGACTTCAACGGCCAGCAGATCGCCGGCCTGGGCCCGCTGAGCTACGAGGCGCAGCGGGGGATGTACCTGCATCCGACCCTGGCGGTGAGCGCGGCACGCGAGCCGCTGGGGGTGCTCGATGCCTGGATGTGGGCGCGCGCGCCGAAGGAGCCCGACGGTACGCGCCCCGGGGCGAAGGAGAGCGAGCGTTGGCTGGAGGGCTACGCGCGGGTGGCGGAGCTGGCCGAAGAGCTCCCGGATACCCGCCTGGTCTACGTCGGCGACCGCGAGTCCGACATGCTCGAGTTGCTGGTGCGGGCACGCGAGGTGGGGCATCGGGCCGACTACCTGCTGCGCTCGCAGCACGACCGGGCGCTGCCGGAGGGCAAGAAACTGTGGCGCGAGGTGCTGGGCGAGGCGCCGCTGGGGGAGCTGCGCTTCGTGCTGCCACCGGCGAAGGGGCGCAAGTCCCGCTCGGTGCGCCAGCAGGTGCGCGCCAAGCGCGTCCTGCTCGCCGATCGCCGCGGTGGGAAACTGGCGGTGACCTGCGTGATCGCCACCGAGGTCGACCCGCCGCGTGGGGTGAAGCCGATCGAGTGGCGCCTGCTGACCAACCGCGAGGTCGTCGATTTCACCTGCGCCGCCGAGCTGGTGGACTGGTATCGCGCCCGCTGGGAGATCGAGCTGTTCTTTTTGGTCGTAAAACAGGGCTGTCGGGTGGAGGCCTTACAGCTCTCGAGCATCGCCCGCCTGGAGAAGGCCCTGGTGTTGTTCATGATCGTCGCCTGGCGCATCGCCCGGCTGATGCGCCTGGGCCGCAACCTCCCGGACCTGGATGCCGCGCTGCTGTTCGATCCGGAAGAATGGCGTGCCGCGTACATCCTGTCGAAGAAGGCGCCACCAACGCAGCCACCCACCCTCAACACGGTCATTCGGCTCATCGCCGGCCTCGGTGGCTTCCTCGGGCGCAAGAGCGATGGCGAGCCCGGGATGAAAACCATCTGGCTCGGTCTGCAGCGCGTGAGGGATTTCACCGAAGGCATGCGCTTCGCGAACGAATTACAGGTGACGTAGCCGACTTGTGTGTAACGAGATGCCTTAAATCTTCGGACAACGGTGCAATTAAGAAAGCATTCTCGGACCTGCGCGAACAATTGAAAACAGATGTTCGTGTTTACGGCGAGTATGAGAGGAGTGTTGAACTAGGAACTTAGGTGAGAATAAACAATCGATAACGGTTGGTCTACCAAGGCTCATTGAGCCGACGCAAAAAACGCGCGGCTGATTAGCGAACATTAGCAGCTAGTCCGATGTCGCCTTTGGGTCGTAAGCACGCGCCCAGGTTCAGGACCGTGGGCGACCACTACGCGCGTGTTCCGGCCGCCGCTGGCCTGCGCGGCCAAAGGCGGCTTCCGCGACATTTCGGTCGTTGAGGGCTAGCCCGGAAATCTCACCGGGGGATTGAAGGAGGGCGACGTTCTCTGGCATAAGGGTTGTGCGATCAACTGCTTAAGCCACCAAGGGAGCGCCGCCCTCCGATGACAGAGTGTAACTGCGAACAGCTTGAGTTTCACGACCTTGGTCGCCGCGCAGTGATTGCCCGTTTCGACGGCGGCGCCATCAGCACCGATGGGGGCGCGTTGTTGCTGCGTGCGGTCGAGGAGAAGACCGGGTTGCTGGCGGCGATCGCCGATCACTTCACTGATCATCGCGATCCGGAGTTGATCGAGCATCAGGTCGGTGAACTCGTCTCGCAGCGGATCATCGCGCTGGCGCTCGGCTATGCGGACCTGAACGATCACGACCGACTGCGTGTCGATCCGCTGTTGGCCGTGGCGGCCGGCAAGCCGGACCCGACGGGCGAGAAGCGTCGCCGCGAGCAAGACCGGGGCAAGGCACTGGCCAGTTCCAGCACGCTGAACCGCTTGGAGCTGACGCCGGCGGACGCCAACAGCGATGCGCGCTACAAGAAAATCGTCGCCGACCAGGCGGGACTGGATCGCGAGCTGGTGGAGCACTTCATCCGTTCCCACGACACGCCACCCGCGACACTCTGGCTGGATCTGGACGCCACCGACGATCCGCTGCATGGCCATCAGGAAGGACGCTTCTTCCACGGCTACTACGGCCACTATTGCTATCTGCCGCTGTACATCACCAGTGGCGAGCATGTGCTCTGCGCGCGGCTGCGCAAATCCGACATCGATGCCGCCGAGGGCAGCGTGGAGGAGCTCAAGCGCATCGTCACCATGCTCTGCGCAGCCTGGCCGAAGGTGCGCCTCATCATCCGCGGCGACAGCGGCTTCTGCCGTGAGGACATCATGGCCTGGTGTGAGGCCGAAGGCGTCGATTTCGTGCTCGGCCTGGCCAAGAACGACCGGCTCAATGCCTTGAGTCTGCGTTGGCGCCTCGACGCACAGCAGGCGTTCCTCGACACCTGCGAGCCGAGCCGGGTATTCGGCGAGCTCCAGTACCGCACGCGCAAGACCTGGAGCCGCGCGCGGCGCGTCGTGGTCAAGGCCGAGCATCTGGCCAAGGGCGCCAACCCGCGCTACGTCGTCACCTCCCTGAGTCCGCAAGAGGCCGACGCCCGCAGCCTGTACGAGGATCTGTACTGCGCGCGCGGCGACATGGAAAATCGGATCAAGGAGCAACAGCTGGAGCTGTTCGCTGACCGCACCAGCACGCAGACGATGCGCGCCAATCAGCTGCGGCTCACCCTCTCCACCTTCGCCTATACGCTGCTCGTCGCGCTGCGCCGTCTCGGGCTTCAGGACACCGAACTCGAACGCGCCACCCCGGGCAACATCCGCACCCGCCTGCTGAAGGTCGGCGCGCAGGTGCGCGTGAGCGTGCGCCGGGTCGTGGTGGCGCTCTCCGAAGCCTTCCCTGCACAGGACATCTTTATGCAGGCGGCGCGAAACCTCGCCGCCATACCGGCGTACCCCCGCCCCGGCTGATCTGCGGGTGCCTGCGAACCGCCGCAGCGCTCCAACACCGCCCGATCTTGAGTGCCGCGCCCCGCCCGGCGCCGACGGGCGGCTTTGGCCTGCGGCGGCCGATCGCCCGCTGAAACACCGGAAAATACCGCTGCGAGCGCCGTGGCGCCGACCTGGTGCCGCCCGAGCAGCGACCGAAGCCCGCTGTGCGCCGGACTCAGTGCCCCCACGGCCGCGCAGCTCTTCTGCCCCCATCGATAGGCCAGCGTGGTGAGCGATGCGGGCTAGGCCTCGTCCCTCTGCAGTGGGTCAATTCCCCATCGGCTCGCTATCTCTTCGACGGTGTCGCAGCGCGAGAAAACTTGCCTATGGCGAGGTGGGCGACTCTTAGAAGTTCGCCACGAAATAATGCTGGAAACAACACCCGTTCTCCCCGCTGCCGTTGCCTGAATGCACACGATGCGATCGTGGACGAATAGGCCGGGGGGACTGAACGCTTACGGCGGATCTCTAGCACTTGCTGGAATTTCGTTGTTTTTATTCATCGCTTATGGACGCGCGTAAGGCGTGGCTAACACGGATACGAAAGGGAGCTAAAGCGAGCGATCGGTTACCTCGAATTCCTATAAGAGTGGATGATGTCGGGTATCACCGGCCGTGGGACACCCGTGGCCTAGCGGGGGAGGTATAGTGTCGGTCGTGTCCAACTTCAGCGCCCGTGGGACAGATTGGGGGGTTGCGCGAGGGGAAGGATTCTGGATCATCGTAGCGATCAGGAGCGAAGATGAGACAGAAACCCGGGCCGGCGAAGCAGCCGGCGGCAGAGGTCGTGAAGAACATCCAGCAGGCGACGCGCCGTGTGTCCGGGGCTGCGTCAGTAGCCGAGTGCCGCGGGCTGCTCGGCGACCTGCCATCCAACGCCCGGAACCTCGACGAAGGTGGCGATGATCGCACCGAGCGGCAGCGGCTCGATGTCGGCGAAGTACATCCGGAGTTCCAGGGTCAGGCGGTTGCGGTCGGCGTCGAGCCGTTCGGCCGGGCGGAACCGAAGTGCGGGAAGATCGCCGCCGCGCTTCGCGCGGTCGGCGATCTGGGCGTCGGTCAGGAAGACCACGGGGACGCCGGGATCAACCCCGTCGGCGAGGTTCTCACGGCTCACGATGTGCTCGGGCCTCTCGAGCAGCAGCGCGAGGTCGGGAAACCGCAGGGCGGAGTTCTGGCCGGTTAGCGGGGTCTGCGCGAGCACGGCTACGAGCAGTTGCTGCTGCATCAGGCGAAGCACCTCGGCCGCGATGGCCCCGCTCACCGCCCGGCCCCGGCGAAAACGACGTGCTCAGTCACCTGCCGGCCTCGAGTTCGGTGAGCCGCTCCATCGGCATCGGCGCGGGCGCCTGGGCGCCGCCCGCCTGGGCTGAGCCGGCAGTGCCCCCCGGCCAGCCCATGTCGTCCCGCGGGGAGGGCGCGCCCTCGGCCCGCGCCGCGACCTGGCCGGAGCCCATCGACGCCACCATGGGATCGGGCGCGGGCGCCTGCACGTCGGGGGCCGCGCCGGCCCCGCCCATTAGCACGAGCATGGGCGCGGGGGCAGCTCCGCCCGCGGCACCCAGCTCCGCGCCGAGCGTCGGACCGGGCGCCGCTACGTCGGATCCCATGGCGCCGACGCCGACTACGGGGCTTGGGGCTCCCCCTGCTCCGGTCAGACCTTCGAGGGACACCAAGCCAACGGGCGCCGGTGCGTCACCGAAATTCGTGAGTCCTGTCGGCATCCGAGTTCTCCCATGTCAAGTTGGTGCGGGGCCGGCCGATGCAGAGCCCTGATCGGTCGGCGTTGCGCGATCCTCCGAGATAGACCTGCTCGATGTTGGCGTCCGCTGCGTCGGTGATCACCGTGACGGTGCGTCCGTTCGCGCGCCCAGCGGTCAGCGCCATATGCACGTTGGTCACGCCGTCGGCGTTGCCGGTCAGCACCTTTCGCCAGCCGACGCCGTTGAGGAAGGCCCAACAATTCTGCGAGTGGTAGCTCACGAAGATCCGATCGACCGCCTTATTGCTGTGTGTTGACATGACTTGATCTCCTGTCAAACGTACATCTGTTCTATATTGCCGTCTTTGATGAGCACCGACGTCTGCACACCGTTGCAGCGCGCCTCACAAGCACCGATGAACATATTGGTCGTGCCATCGGTGTTCTGTGGCCGAATCTTCCGCCAGCCGACGTCCTGGATATATGCCCAGGCGTTCTTGGAGTGGTAGGTGGCGAAGCAGAGCTGGATCAGCTTGTTGTAGAACCACTGCTCCGCTCCGTAGATCGACTGGATGCCGTCGATATCGTCCTGGCGCAGGAAGCGGTGGGGACCGCCGTAATAGGGGTACATCAGTGCGTCGCCGACCGTCGAATGCGCCAGCCCCAGGCCATGACCGAACTCGTGGGCGGCGACAGTGATTAGGTCGATCCCCGAGGGCGGCAGGTTCACCGACCAGTTCTCCGCGTCGTCGAAGTGGGCGTCGCCCGCGATGTCGCCTCCGTTCGGCGGCGGGTAGAAGCAATGGGCGAGCACCCCGCCGCCGCCGTCGAACGGGCTGCCGTCGCCGTGGTCGCCGGTCACGAAGCGTATGCGCATCTCGGGGTTCGCGGCGTCGGCGACCTCGGTGAAGGTGAGCGGCGTCACGGCGGCCCAGTAACTGAAGGCCATCGAGATCGCGCTGCGGATCTCCGCCTGGGTCAGGTCGGATGAGAACTCGACAAAGCCGTAGCGGAGCGCATTCGTCGACCACTTATTCCTGGCCTACGCGAGCCAGGGAGAAGGGCCGGCGGCGCGGGCGATCCGCCGGGTGCACAAGATCAGGAAACGCTTGGGCTGGGGGCCGAGCTTCTACCTCGACCACGGCGAGAAGCCCAAGGGGATGCACTGGGAGACGTTCGAGCGGCTGGTGGACCAGCACGATGCTTTGGCGATGGTGGGGTTGGAGGGGATGGCGGAGGGGTTGGGGCTGTAAGGACGGACAACCCCGAGCCGATCCAGCGGATCATCTGGGCGTGAAGCCGAGACGGATCAGGCTGGTGGGAGATAAGCGAACAGATAGCGCGGGAGGTGGCCCGCGGGGAGCAAGTCGCCAACATCGGCCCGGGAACAGAGTCGGGACCCATATAAGGCCCGCGTGGCGCACTCTTGGCGCACTGGCAGGCAAAAAGTGGCATTAATCCACAGGAATGGGCAACAACAACCAGCGCTCAAGTACCTGTTCTTCTTGCTGTATTGTGTTATAAGTTGTTGCATTAGCCGGACTCTTAATCCATCGGTCGTAGGTTCGAATCCTACACGACCCACCATTAACTCGCTGATTCCAGGACGGATTCAGTGTCGCCAGTGAAGGCGAACCCGCCCGCGTCGGCTGGCGGCTCGAGCGCGTCGGGGATAGACGGCTGGGCCGGATCGAGGTCTCGGACTTGCGCCCCCTGCTCGACGCCTACGCCAAGACCCATTCACCCGCATCCTGCAACCGTCTCAAAGCGGCGCCCTCGTCCGTCTTCCGGAATGCCAACCGCGAGGGCTGTGGACGCGCAACCCTGCCCGTCAGCTCGCCCACCGCATCGAGCCCGCGGGCGTGGTCCGATGGCTGTCGGCCAATCAGCGCACCCGCCTGCTGGCTTCCTGTGAGGCGTCAGGCCGGCCCCGGCTCAAGGCGCTGGTGCTGCTGGGCACAGGATGCCGCCTTGGCGAGGCTCGGGCGCTGCGATGGAGCGCCACATCCAGCACCGCCGGCCCCGTCGGCAGACGCACGTGCCCTGAGTCTCGCAGCCAGGTCAGCTTCACGCCTGTCCCGACAGCGTCCAGGCCCGGCCCTCAGTCCCCGTTACCTCTTGACCCCTCAACTTACTCCGAAGCCCCAGCCGCCCCGCGTAGTCAGTCAATTGCGCCAGGGTGGGCGCGATACCCATCGCCGCATCGTCCACGAAGCCGATTGCCCCATCCGGTTGACGCATCACCTCAAGCCACCCCAACATGCCGCGGGCACTATCCCAATAGAAAGACAAGGGGCCCAACTCGACCGTCTCGGGATAGGCCCCAGCGAGGTTCACCAGGTCCAGAACATCCTCCAGCATGATCGCGTGATGCATGGGGCTGCGCTCGAAGTGACCGCCGTCTTGAAGGATCTGCTCGGAGAGCTCCCGCGAGAGGATTCGTCGCCCGTACTCGCGCCACCCCGTCGCCTCGTCCCCCTGGAAGAAGGAGCCGGCGAACACCAAGGCCTTGGCATTGGCAAACAGATGATTACCCGATAGGTGATGCTCCATCCGTCGTCGCAGCCAACGCACCTGTACCGCCAGGCTCTGGACACATTTCGGAGGCAACGTGTTGCCCGCCAGTGCCCACTTCGTCCAGTTGACGACCCGCAGCGACGTCGGATAAGGCTCCCAGCCGATGCCCCTACCGGGTGGATGCTCAGCCACCCAGCGGATCAACAGCTCACGGTGCCAACCCACCCGTGCCAGCGCGTCGACCGCGTTCAGGTCGTCGAAGTCATGCAGGTTGGATAGCCCCAGCTTGTCCCAGGTCGGATCGTTCCACGCATCCAACCCAACCACCGAGTGCGTCTCGTTGAGAAATCGAAACGTTTCCGGCCCCAGCATCGAAGTTGGCCGCTCCACCGGCGCCACCCAGCCTCCGGCCGGCTTCCGAATCGCCGGCGCCACACGCTCATCCGGCTGCGGGCGATACAGCCGAAACGCGACTGAGTTTGTCGTTATCGCGCCGAGCGAGGCCACGGCCGTCATCCACCCGAGCCAAGACGGCCGCGACGTGAGCCGGATCGCCCGCGCGGACATCTCGCACCTTGTCGGCCTAGCTCGATCAAAGGTGACGGTCACCGTCGAGGTGGAGGCGGCCCCGGACGGGTGCCGGGCCAGGTGGCGCATTCCTTGACCGGAAAACTGATCCGCCTGAAGCTTCCTGTGCACGGGTTCGAGAAAGGTTGGCTGCGAAGGCGTCTCTCTGGTTAGACTGCCGTCCGAACGCTCGGGGGCCGCGCGACCGCCGTGCCCTGAAACCGGCACCTTCACGCGGGGAGAGACCTCCCATGTCCCACACGCTCGTGCGCTACTCGAAGGTCGTCGAGATTGTTGGCGACCTCCTCAAGGTTCTGGTCCCGCCCCCGGTGTCCGATCAGGCCGAGCGTGTCGCCTTCGGCGATCTGGGGCTGGTCGAGGACCCCAGCGGTTTCAAGTCGCTGGCGCGCGTCATCCGGCTCGAGGGCGAGCTGGTGTCGCTGCAGGTATTCTCCGGCACCAAGGGGCTCTCGACGCAGGCGTCTGTCCGATTTCTCGGGCACCCCATGCGCGTGACCTACTCCCCAAATGTCCTCGGCCGCGTCTTCCGCGGCGACGGGACCCCCTTCGATACCGGCCCGGGCCTCGCCCAGGATCCCCGGATCGAGATCGACGGCCCCTCGGCGAACCCGGCGCGACGCTCGCTCGCGTCCAAGATGGTGCGCACCGACGTGCCGATGATCGACATCTTCAACTCGCTGGTGGAGAGCCAGAAGATCCCGATCTTCTCGGTGGCGGGCGAGCCCTACAACGCGCTCCTCGCCCGCATCGGTATCCAGGCCGATGCCGATATCGTCGTCTTCGGCGGGCTCGGCCTCATCTTCGACGACTATCACTTCTTTCTGCGCCGGTTCGAGGACGCGGGCGTCTTCGCCCGCACGGTCATGTTCGTCAACCTCGCCTCCGACCCCGTGGTCGAGCGGCTGCTGGTTCCGGACATGGCCCTTGCGGTCGCTGAGCGGTTCGCGGTCGAGGAGGGCAAGCGGGTGCTCGTCCTGCTGACCGACATGACCGCCTATGCCGATGCCATGAAGGAGGTTGGTATCGCCATGGAGGCGGTGCCGTCCAATCGCGGCTACATGGGCGATCTCTACTCCCAGCTTGCGCGGCGCTACGAGAAGGCCGCCGACTTCAGGGACGGCGGCTCGCTGACCATCCTCGCCGTGACCACCATGCCCGGGGGCGACGTCACCCATCCGGTCCCGGACAACACCGGCTACATCACCGAAGGCCAGTTCTATCTCCACGATGGCATGCTCGACCCCTTCGGCTCGCTCTCGCGCCTGAAGCAGCACGTGATCGGCAAGGTCACGCGCGAGGACCACGGTCAGATCATGAACACCATGATCCGCTTCTATTCCGGCGCCCGGGATGCGGAGCAGAAACAGGCGATGGCCTTCGATCTGTCCGAGCTCGATCTACGCCTGATCAAGTTCGGAAACCTCTTTCGCGAGCGCTTCATGGACATCGATGTCAGCATCCCGTTGGAGAAGGGCCTGGACCTCTGCTGGCAAACCCTGGCCGAGTGCTTCGAGCGCGACGAGCTGCTGATGAAGGAGGGCTTGATCGAGAAATACCTGCCAAGGCTCGATGACGACGAGCGGGCCCAGGCAGCGGCCTGACGAGGGTGGGCACTGCGATGCCGCGCGTCAGTCTCAGCAAGTCGTCGCTGGCCAAGCAGAACCGGGCCCTCCAGACTTATGAACGCTACCTGCCCTCGCTCGATCTCAAGCGCAAGCAGATCATGGTCGAGCGGGCCAAGGAGGTCGCCGCCCAAGGGGAGACGCGTCGGCGCATCGCGGCGCTGCGCGAGCGGGTCGCCGAGAGCCTGCCGATGCTCGCCAACCGCGAGATCGACCTGCCCGACCTGGTCCGGGTGAGCGGCGCCCGCGTGGGCGAGGAGAACCTCCTGGGGACCCGCCTGCCCGTGCTGGAGGCCCTGGACCTGGTCAAGCGCGACTACGGCTTGCTGAGCCAACCCCATTGGGTGGACGCCCTGGTGGACGCCCTCTCCGAGATGCTGACGCTGCAAGCGCAACTGGCGCTGCACGATCGCCGTCTCGCCCTGCTCGAGGAGGCGTTGCGCAAGGTGACCCAGCGGGTCAACTTGTTCGACAAGGTCCTGATCCCGCGCACGCGAGCGAACATCAAGCGGATTCGCGTCCACCTCTCCGACGCCGAGCGCGCGGCCATCGTGCGGTCCAAGATCGCGAAGGGCAAACGCCTCAAAGAGGCCCCGGCATGAGCATCCAACGCCTGACGCGCCTGACCCTGGCCGGGCTGGCAAGGGACAAGGACGCGGTGCTTGAGCGGCTGCAAACGCTCGGCTGCCTGCACCTGATCCCGTTGCGCCCGGCCCCGCGAGAGCCCGAGAAGGAGCCGGCAGGTCACGCCGTCGAGGCCGTCCAGGCCCTGCGGTATCTTCAGGACATGCGCGAGAAGCGTCGCCAGGTCCGTGACCCGGCGGGGTTCGATCTGCCCGCGACCATCGCGGCCGTCCTGGACAACCAGCAACGCCTTCGCGACCTGACCGACCGCCGCGATGCCTTGCTGGAGCGCATTGAGGAGCTCGAGCCCTGGGGCGACTTCACCCTGCCGCCCGAGCAGGATCTCGCCGGGCGCAAGCTGTGGTTCTACATCGTGCCGCAGCGCCAGATGTCGCAGCTCGCCGTCCTGGAGCTGCCCTGGCAGGTGGTGCATCGCGACAACCGTCAGTCCTGGGTGGTGGTGATCCACCCGGACGAGCCGCCCCGCGACGCCCTGCCGGTGCGGCGCACCCTGGCCGGGACCCTGAGTCTCTCCGAGGTCAGGCGGCGGCTCGAGGCGGCCGAGGTGGAGCTCGAAGAGATCCAGGCCGAACACCTCGCCCTCACCCGCTGGATCTACCTCATCTCGACCCACCTCGCCCGAGCGGAGGATCAGGCCCAGCTGCGTCTTGCCCAGGCGCAGACACACGACGATGAGGCGCTCTTCCTGGTGCAGGGCTGGGTGGCCGAGGACGCGGTCGCGCCGGTGCAGGCACTGGCCGAGGAACAGGGTCTGGCGCTCCTGTCCGAGCCACCCGGACCGGACGACACGCCGCCGACCCTGCTCGACAACCCCGGGGTCGCCGCCGCCGGCCAGGACCTGGTGGCCTTCTACCAGATGCCGGCCTACGACGCCTGGGACCCCTCCCGGGTGCTGTTCTTCTCCTTCGCGGCCTTCTTCGCGCTGATCCTGTCCGACGCCGGCTACGCGGTGCTCCTGGGCGTCCTGCTGGCGCTCTACTGGCGCCGGATCGGCCGCAGCGCGACCGGCGGGCGCCTGCGCACCCTCGGCGCGGCGCTGGTTGGCACATCCCTGGTCTGGGGCGTTCTGGTCGGTAGCTACTTCGGGTTCCCGCCCCGGCTGGACAGCCTCCTGGGACAGCTGCGCGTGCTCGATATCAACGACTTCGAGGTGATGATGCGGCTGTCGGTCGGGATCGGCGTGGTCCATCTGATCCTAGCCAACCTCGAGATGGTGCGCGCCAGGCGCGGCCGGGCCGCGGGACGGGTCGCGATCGGCTGGATTGCCGTCATCACGGGCGGCTTCACCCTCTGGATCGCGGGGGATGCGGGCGCGCCCGACTGGGTGATCCGCTCGGCTCAAGGGTTGATGGGCCTCGGGCTGGCGGTGGTCCTTTTCCTGGGCAGCGATCGGCGGGTGGACGGCGTCAAGACGCTCGCCCTGCGCGGCTTCGACGGCCTGAGCAACCTGGCGCGGGTGTCGCAGGTGTTTGGTGACGTGCTCTCGTATCTGCGGCTCTTCGCGCTCGGCCTGGCCTCCGCGTCGATGGCGATGACCTTCAACGGGCTGGCCCGCGACGTCGCCACCGAGCTGCCCGGCCTGGGGCTGCTGCTCGCCATCCTCATCCTGCTGGCCGGTCACATCCTCAATCTCGCGCTCGCGCTCATGAGCGGCGTGGTCCACGGGCTGCGGCTCAACTTCATCGAGTTCTACAACTGGGCCCTGGCCGGCGAAGGCTATCCCTTCAAACCTTTCAATCGGACGGAGTGGCGTGAATGAACGAGTTTGTGGTTGCGCTGGGCTGGGCCGGACTCTTCAGCCCCATGGCCCTGGGTGCGATCGGCAGCGTCATCGGCTGCGCGGTGGCCGGGCAAGCGGCGATCGGGGCCATGGTGGACACGGATTCGGGCTACGGACGTTACATCGGCGTCTCGGTGATGCCGTCGTCGCAGGTCATCTACGGCATCGTCATCATGTTCAGCCTGCAGCGCGACGTCACCCCGCAGACCGCGCCGGCGCTGTTCGGCATCGGGCTGCTCTCGGGTCTCGCGCTGCTCGTCTCGGCGATGCGTCAGGGCCAGGCCTGCGCCTCGGCAATCCACGCGAGCAAGACCAAGCCCGAGATCTTCGGGCTATCGTTGGCCCCGGCGGCCATCGTCGAGGGCTTCGCGGTATTCGCCTTCGTGTTCGCGCTGGTGCTGGCCGGCGGGATCCCCGGGTGAGCCGCACTTCAAGCGAGAGGCGCGACGCCATGAGCACAGACGACAAAGGGCCGCTCGAGGGGCTTGCCTCTTCCGGGGTCGAGGCCCTGATCGAGCGGCTGCGCGCGGAAGGGGTCCAGGTCGGCCAGGCCGAGGCGCAACGGATCGAGGTGGAGGCGCGGCGCGAGGCCGCCCGAATCGTGCGCGATGCCGAGAACCGGGCCAAGGCGGTTCGCGAGGCCGCCCAACAGGAGGTCGAGGCGCTGAAGAAGGGTGGCGAAGAGGCGCTGCGGATCGCCATGCGCGACACCGTGCTGCGGCTCAAGGCCGAGCTCTCCGACCGCTTCGGTGACGAGGTCAAGCGCCTGATCGCCGTCAAGATCGAGCAGGAGGCCTTCCTCGAGCGCCTGATCCTGGAGGTGGCCGCCGAGGCCCGTGCGGAGGCCGGGATCGACGCCGGGGCGCAAGTGGAGGTCCAGTTGCCCAAGGCGCTGGTGAGCCCGGACGAGCTCCGCCGCAACCCGCTCGAGCTCCGCGAGGGCTCGCTGTCGCACTTCGTGCTCTCCCTGGCGGGCAACATCCTCGCCAAGGGCGTGACCTTCGGCGTCGCCGCCGATTCCGACGACAAGGGAATCCGGCTCGCCCTCAAGGACAAGGACGTGCACATCGACCTGACCGACGAGACGGTTGCGGCCACCCTGCTCGCGCACCTGCAGCCGCGCTTCCGGGCCATCCTCGAAGGCATGGTGCGGTAAGTAAGGCGAGGCGACCTTGGCCCACCCCGACCGTTACGCGATGCTCCTGAGCGCGCTGCCGTATCACGGCCCGCTGTTCGGTGCCAAGCAGACCCCCCTCTCGCGCATCCGGTTGAACCAGCGCCTCGCCCTGCTCGATCCGGACGAGGCGGAGTGTCTGCGCGCCGCCAGAGGCCTGCTCGAATGGGCGCAACAGGAGCCGGGCCAGACCGACGCCCAAGCCGTGGCCCGGGCGAAGCGGGTCGTCGACGGGATCAGCAACCCCTTCATCCGGGATCTGGTGACCTGGCGTCTGGAGATGCGCACCCTGGTCGCCGCCCTGCGGCGGCGACACCGCGGCGAGCCGGCACCCCGCGACCGCCGCTGGGGCTTCGGCCGCTGGGTGAGCCGGATCATGCAGCACTGGAACGAGCCCGCCTTCGGTCTGGAGCGCGCCTTTCCCTGGCTGCCCGAGGCCGAGCGCCTGCTCAAGCGCGGCGCCTCCGTCGAGCTCGAGCGCGTGCTGCTCGGCGCGGTGTGGGACCGCCTGGAGCGGCAGAGCGATGGCCACTATCTGGATTTCGAGGCCGTCGTCATCTATGTCCTGCGCTGGGACATGATCGCGCGCTGGACGACCTACGACGGCGAGGAGGCCGCACGGCGTTTCGACGAGCTGGTCGAGCGGGCGATGGCGGGGATCGACGCGAGCCTCCGCCCGAGCCCCTCCGCGCCCCAACCGCAGGGCCCCTAACCCTGTTGGCGGCCGGGCCGAACCCGGCGCACCACTGGATCGACCGATGGCTAGACACACGATCCCCAGGCACGCCAGGGCACGGCCAAGATCCGCGTCCCGCCGCGGGCGCCCCACCATCACAGGACACTGCCGAGATGCTTGACGACGCTTCGACCGCCGCGCCGGAGGATGCCCTTGCCCACGTCGTCGCGGTGCAGGAGAGCCTGGTGACCATCGAGGCCGGCTGGGAGAACGGGGCGCGCCGCCGCCTGAAGAAGAACGAGGTGGTCCTCATCCTGCCGCGGCGCAGTGCCGACGGACGCCAGGAACGGCTCAAGGCCGAGGTCCTGCGGGTGCGTGGGGCGACGGCCGATGTTCAGGTGTTTGAGGACACGCGGGGCATCACCATCGGCGACCCGGTCGAGCAGACCGGCGAGATGCTCTCGGTCATCCTCGGCCCCGGCCTGCTCGGTCAGGTCTATGACGGCCTGCAAAGCCCGCTCGACAAGATCGCCATCGAGCACGGCGTCTTTCTGCCCCGCGGCGTCGACGTCGATCCCCTGGACCGGGAGCGCAAGTGGTCGTTCGTCCCGGCGGTCGCGCAAGGTGCGCGCCTGGGGGCCGGTGGGCTGCTCGGCACCGTCGCGGAAGGCCGCTTCAGGCACAAGATCATGGTTCCCTTCGATCAGGGCGGGGAGGTCGAGGTCACCTGGATCCAGGAGGGCAGCGTGACCCTCGACACGCCGGTGGCCCGCATCCGGAATCGCCAGGGCGAGGAGCGCTCGCTCGACCTGACCCAGCGCTGGCCGGTGCGCCGCCCGCTGACCGAGCACATGCTGCGCGCGCGCACCACCGAGCGGCTCTATCCCAACGAGCCGATGATCACGACCATGCGCACCATCGACACCTTCTTCCCGGTCGCGCGCGGCGGGACTGCCTGCATCCCCGGCCCCTTCGGTGCCGGCAAGACCGTGCTGCAGCACTCCCTGGCCAAGCATGCCGCCGTGGATATCGTGCTGGTCGTTGCCTGCGGCGAGCGCGCGGGCGAGGTCGTGGAGACCATCCAGGAGTTCCCCCGCATCAAGGACCCGGCGACCGGCGGCTCACTGATGGACCGCACCATCATCATCTGCAACACCTCGTCCATGCCGGTGGCCGCGCGCGAGGCGTCGATCTACACCGGCATCACTATCGGCGAGTATTACCGCCAGATGGGCTACCACGTCCTGCTCCTGGCGGACTCCACCTCGCGCTGGGCGCAGGCGATGCGCGAGACCTCGGGACGCCTGGAGGAGATCCCGGGCGAAGAGGCCTTCCCGGCCTATCTGGAATCCGCGATCCGCAGCGTCTACGAACGCGCCGGGCTGATCCGCGGCGCCGACGGCAGCTCGGGCAGCCTGACCATGATCGGCACCGTCTCCCCGGCCGGGGGCAACTTCGAGGAGCCCGTCACCCAGGCGACGCTGAGCACGGTAAAGAGCTTCCTCGGCCTGTCCTATGATCGCGCCTACCGCCGCTTCTATCCGGCGATCGATCCGCTGATCTCCTGGTCGCGTTACCTCGAGCAGATGTCCGACTGGTACGCCCGCAACCTGGACCCGACCTGGACCGAGCGCGTCAAGGCCCTCAAGGGGCTTCTGATCCGCGGCGACAGCGTCCAGCAGATGATGCAGGTGACCGGCGAGGAAGGCATCACGACGGAGGACTACGTGGTCTATCAGAAGGCGCTCTTCCTCGATATGGTCTTCCTCCAGCAGGACGCCTTCGACGAGGTGGACGGCGCCGTCCCCATGGATCGCCAGAAGCTCACCCTCGACCGCGTCTGGGGCATCGTCGAGCAGGAGCGGGCCTTCGAGGACAAGACCGCGGTGCGCCAGTACTTCAACAAGCTGACCGGACTCTTCAAGAACTTCCACTACGCCGCGCCCGAGTCGCCGGACTTCCCGCGCCTGCTCGCTGAGATCGACGCCATGACCGCCTGAGGCGGGGCTCCGCCGAGGCCAGACGGGGCTCGGCTCCTCGCCGCTCCGGCCATCCTTTCGTAGGGTGCGGACGCCAAACGACGCTATCCTTCGCGTACCCCTTTTACCTGGTACCTGCCATGCAGATCCTCGGCATCAAGGCGCTGAAGACGGACCCGGGTGCCCTGAGCAAGGCGTTCGACAGCCAGGACACCGTGTTGGTTACCCGCAGGGGTGAGCCCATCGGCGTCGCCGCCCCGTTCGACGAGCGACTGCTTGCCGTCGGGTTCACCCGCTGGATCGCCTTGCGCGCCTTCCAGGCCGGCGACCTCGGCCTGGGCCAGGTCGCCAAGGCGTTCGTCAAGTAGAAGCAGGAGATGCTGCCGCTGCTCACCAAGTCTCGGCATCGCGGTCGCCGACTACGACCCGGACGAAGGTCTGGAGACAATCCGCCCGCCAGATGGCGACTGAATGTCAGAGGTCGTCAGCGATACCACCAGCACGCGGCCGCGGCGTCGGTGAAGGCCGTCGTCGATCTGTCGAGGTCCAACAACAGCCCGGTGATGGAGTTTGTGGCGAAAGAAGCATAGCGGGTCCTCGAGCGGCCTCATCCTGAAGGCCGCGCTCGACTATGGGCGCCTGGGCTGGTCGGTGATCCCGATCGAGCCCAGGGGTGAGGGCGCGCTGATCCCCTGGGAGGTCCATCAATACCGGCAGGCAGAGGTTCCGGAGATCGCGGAGTGGCTGCAGCGTTGGCCCGACGCCAATCTCGCTGTGGTGACCGGGGTTGCCTCCGCTCTGGTGGTGCTCGGCATCGATGCGCGAGGCGGGGCCGGGGCGAACCTCGAGGATCTCTGCCGCCAGCATGGGCCGCTCCCGGAGACGGTCGAGTCGCTGACGGGCGGGGGAGGGCGCCAGCTCTTCTTTGCCCACCCGGGCAGCCTGGTCCCGGGCCGGGTCGATCTGGCGCCGGGGATCGAGCTCTATGGCGACGGCGGCTACGTGGTGGTGCCGCCCTCGACGCACGAGAGCGGCGAGACCTATCGATGGATCCGCGCCCCCGACGTCTTCTACCCGGTGCCGCTGCCCAACTGGTTGCTGGACATGGCATCGGCACGCTCGACCGGGCAGGACCGGCTCCCGACGCCGGACTGGCGGCGACTGCTGCGTGAGGCTCCCGCGGCGGGCGATTGCACCAAGGCCCTGCGCTCGATTGCCGCTTATCTGCTGGGGCAGGGCGTGGACCCGGAGGTGGCGAGGGAGCTTCTGTTCGCCTGGGGCCGGGTGCGCTGCCCGGCGCCGGTCGACGAGGCCGAGGTCGCGACCATGGTGGAATCAATCCTCACCAAGCAATCGGGCGCTTAGGCCCCAGCCGCCGCCCCCAGGTGTTGTCGCTCGCGTTATTCCGCCGGCTTTTCCCGGAATCATCCGCGCCGAATCTGTCGGATTCCGCCACCGCTGCTGCCGAGGCCGAGGCTTGCAAGCCTTGACTATGCCAAAAACCCTTGTGTTTTCGATACAGCCGCAACCGACCCGACCCCAGATTGGGGGCCACCACGAACTTGACCACCGTCGCGCGCGACGGAGCTCGAGCCAGTCGCCTGTTGCGACTGGCCGCTTTCAGGTGCGTCGGGTGACTCCAGCCGACCGGGCGTGACCTTATACGACGGTCCCGTCAACGGGATTTTCGATGCCAGGACCTAGAAGGCGCTGCAGGACTTCATGGGCCGGGAAAACTACGACGTGCGCATCCGCGACGACGACCAGATCGACGGCGACGTCTTAGAGAAGCGCTGATCAAAGCATGTTTTCCAATCTTGTGTCGCCCGCAAGGTCAATTATTTCAAAAGGGACTGGTCGAATAGGCGATTTTGGGCTTTTCCGAGGTCAATTTCGTGGGTTGGCCGGCCCGTTGCCCGGGCTCTGGGCGCACCTTGGGTGCATCAGGCCAGGAGGTGCTTCTTGGCGATCACCAGATTGGCCAGGGCGAAGAGGGTGAAGCACTGGGCGGTGTTCTTCTTCAGCCCCTTGTAGCGGACCTTGCGGTGACCGAAGAGGTTCTTGACCACATGAAAGGGATGCTCGACGCGGGCGCGGATCTGGGCCTTGAGCCGCTCGGCACGCCGGGTGAGGTCTTTCAGCGGTCCCTCGGCCATGGCCTTGAGGCGGCCCCGCTTCAGGGCGATGTGCCACTTCACCGGGCGCTCCTTGAGCGCCTCGCGCTTCTCGGCGCCAATGTAACCGGCGTCGGCAAACACCACCTCCTCCGCGCCGTGCAGCAGGTGCTCGGTCTCGTTGACGTCGGCCACGTTGGCCGCGGTGCAGGTGAGACTGTGCACCAGCCCCGAGTCGGCATCCGCACCGATGTGGGCCTTCATCCCGAAGTGCCACTGGTTGCCCTTCTTGGTCTGGTGCATCTCGGGATCGCGGGTCTTGTCCCGGTTCTTCGTCGAGGGGGGCGCCGCGATGATCGTGGCGTCGGTCACGGTGCCCTTGGCGAGCATCAACCCGCGCGCACGCAGCCCCGCGTTGACGGTCTCAAAGATCCGCTCGGTCAGACCCTGCGCCTCCAGCAGATGGCGAAACCCCAGCAGCGTGGTGGCATCCGGTACCGCCTCGCGCCCCAGATCCAGCCCCAAGAAGCCACGCAGGGCCTGCGAGTCGTAGATCGCATCCTCCAACCCCTCGTCGGAGAGCCCGAACCACTGCTGCAGAAAGTACATGCGCAGCATCCGCTCCAGGCCGATCGGGGGGCGCCCGCGCCGTCCCTCAGCCCCAGGAAAGTCGTGCGGTGCCAGCACCGCCAGCAGCGCCGCCCACGGAACCACCTGCTCCATCTCGCCCAAAAAGCGCTCCCGGCGCGTCACCCGCTTCTTGGCGGCAAACTCAGCATCGGCAAAGGAGATCTGCTTCATCGGGAGACTCGCTGTGGCTGGCAGACGATGCACGATTCTACCACTCGCGCCCTTTCGGTGGGGTCGAGGATTAAATCAGTGTTTCCTTAGGGGACATTCGCCGAAACTATGAGGGCTGGAAGATCAGACGGTAGTGACCCGCCGGCCAGGAGCTATGGTCAAGACTGGTGTATGACCATGGGGCCAGAGCGTCGAGTCAGGCGGCCTCCCGTTGCTGCTCCGGTGGCTCGTCGGTCACCGGAGTACCATCTCGATAGCGAGTTCCTGCGAGCAGTTCGGCGACCTTCTCCGGGGCGCGGATGCGCCGCCAGGACTTGGCCGCTTCCTCGGCGAGCTTGAAGGCCAAACCGAGGAAGGTGCTGCGGGAGACGCAATTCTTGGTCCGCGTGGTGCGGTGGCGCACGGTCGCGAACGTGGACTCGATCGGGTTGGTGGTGCGCAGGTGCACCCAGTGCTCGGCCGGGAAGGCGAAGAAGGCGAGCAGGGCCTCGCGGTCCTTCACCAGCTTCTCGGTCGCCTTCGGGTACTTGGCCCCGTAGCGGCTGAGGAAGCGCTCGAAGGCCTGCTCGGCGGCGTTGCGGGTGGGCGCCATCCAGATCGCCTGGAGATCTGCTTTGGCCTTGCCTTGCAGCGACTTCGGCAGGGCCGCAAGCACAAAGCCCCGCTTGTGGAACCAGCAGCGCTGAGGTGCCGTCTCGGGATAGACCTGCTCCAGAGCCGACCAGAACCCCAGCGCGCCGTCGCCGACGGCCAGGCGAGGTCCACCCTTCAGGCCCCGCTCCTTGAGATCGCGCAGCACGTCGAGCCAGGACTCGGTGGATTCGCGCAGCCCATCGGCGATGGCGACCCACTCCTTGGTGCCGTCGCCCGTGACACCGATGATCACCAGCAGGCAGAGCTTCGGATCTTCGCTGTCGCGCAGCGGCGTGTAGATGCCGTCGACCCAGAAGTAGGCGTATGCCTTGTCTTCCAAAGAGCGACGCGTCCAGCCCTGATACGCCTCGCTCCACTGTGCCTTCAGCCGACCCAGCGCGGCCGCAGAGAGGCCCTTGGCGCCCTCTCCGACGAGCACCTCCAGGGCCTCACCGAGGTCGCCGCTGGAGATCCCCTTGAGGTACAGCCACGGCAGCGCGGTGGCCACCCGGGCGCTGCGACGCACGTAGGGCGGCGCCAGCACCGAGTTGAACTTGACGCCTGAGCCGGTGCGGTCGCGCACCTTCGGCACTCGGACCTCCACCGGCCCGACCGTACTCAGGATCGCGCGCGTCGGCAGGTAGCCGTTGCGCACCACCGCCCGGCGCCCGTCGATCAGCCTCACCTCGGCGAACTGCTCGAGCATCACCTGCACCTCCGCCTCGATGGCCATCTGGAGAATCCCGCGCGCCCCGCGGCGCACCAGTTCCTCCAACGGCAGGCCAAGCTCGCCCAGCGCCGCGTCTCCCGCCGCGCTTGCCTCAACCACCCCTCGATTCGTATCGTCGCGCATGGCGCACCTCCACGTTGCTGCTTTGGGTCTCGACAACCGCATTGTCAGCAACGGTGCGCCGCCTCCTCAACCTTCATCAGGCCCCATCGATACACCAGATTCGAGCATAGCTCGAACCCTGCTGGACATTCCTGTCTTCCTATCGGACGCTGCGCTTCCCCAGGTAATGGGCGCTGGTGTACCGCTCCTCACTGTTGGATATTCGTGATAGCGACGCATCAACGACCCTTGCCCACGCCACTGTGAAGGGCTCCAACGTCGGATACCACATCCCGACGGCGCTGTTCCTCGTACCATCCTGCCGCATTGTGCTGGCGACGGAGATGGCGACGGGCTTCTGAACTTCCCATTGATCAAGCGACGGATGGATTGACAGGATCTCGGTCTTCGTCTGGTAGCCCACACCGTTCGGTACGGACTCCAGCACCTTGATTGCCTCCCGCGCCGCCTCGATAGCCGCCAACAAGTCGTCCCGATCAATCGCCACGCTCATCTGCTGTCTCCTGTCAGCCTATGGATCTAGGTCCTCGTCCACTGGGGCATTAGCTTCGCAGCGGCCGTTGCGCTTACCGCATAGCGCCACTACACATCGCCGTTGCCACCCTAGGGCAAGAATATGATTGCAACATTAATGAGACATCTGCGTGTGTGCGCCGCACAGGTTGGACGTCTTTTCCCGTGCCGCGGGGCTGCGCCGATACCTGCGCTTCCGTCATCTGTCTCGCGCTCTGCGCACCCCCAGCCTAGCCCGGTCGCCATCAGGAATCGGTGTCGCAGTTCTCGCTCCTGTGCGTTTCTGACAACAGTCGCACTTCAGCGTAGACGACCTGGGTCACGAGCGGTGATATACATCTAACCGCATCGACCGTGCTTCCATCCGGTGGAAGGGACCGGTGCATCTTGGAAGCAGGCTTCGTTGGAAGCTGTGGATGCGGCCTCGAGGTCAGTGACTCCAGTTCGGCGATTTTCGGAGGAGGACCCGAGCAGGGCCCCTCATGGGAAGGCGTTAGACGCCCTGAGGACCTGACGACCTGAAGAACGTACCCTTAAAGGAAGTGCACCCTCCGACACGCCCCAGACGCTGGCCGAACCGAAGGGGCCTGGCCGCAACCCTTGGAGCTGTCCAAATGGCTGCCGCCAGGATCGGCACATACCCGACCGCCCTACTATACTTTTGCCACCCCTCTTTGGCGGCTGTCCAAGCGCTGGCGTTGGTGTTGAACCGTTGTCCCAAGAGAACGACAGGAAGCCGCATTCGGTAAGGAGCGGGCGCCTTCATGCGTTCCCCGGGCCATTAAGTTTCCCACGGATCAAACAAGAAAACATGAAGCACATTCATCGGTACTATTCGCCAAATGATCTGTACAACACGGTCATTGACGGGCTCAACAGCCTGGGAACGGAATTGTCAGAAGTCACGCTCGATGATCTTCAGCCGGTGGATGAATTCCATATCCGCGGTAGTGTCGCAACGGGCGAGCTGATCAAGCTGTCCGAGTTTACACCCGCAATGCATATCCTTGATGTTGGATGCGGCATTGGCGGCTCCACACGTCGTCTTGCACGCGAAACAGGCTGTCGCGTCACCGGAATTGACCTGAGCGACGAATACATTGACACTGCACAAAGACTAACGCAACTGCTCAACATGGAGGAGCGTGTCGCGTTTTACGCTACCAGTGCGCTTGATCTGCCTTTCGATGACCACTCATTTGACGGTGTGTGGTCGATTCAGATGAACATGAATGTCGAGGACAAACTCGCGTGGCTCGAAGAAATGTTCCGGGTACTCAAACCAGGCGGGCGTGCAGTCCTGTATGAGGTATGCGGTAACAGGAACGCACCTATTTACTTTCCGGTGCCTTGGGCGCAGGACAGCACCATGAGCTTTCTGGTACCGCCCGAAGCGTTCCGCGATGAGCTCGCCCGCGCCGGCTTCGATATTCTGGTCTGGAATGACAAGACTGATCTCGCGCAGAAGGCGTTCGCAAGCATGACGGAGCCCGTGGGGGAGCCGAGGTTGCCGGAATTGGGCGTACATTTGCTGGTTGGAAGGGACATCCTGACCAAGGCCTATAACCTGCATCGCAATCTTGATGAGGAACGCGTCAGCCTGATCGAGGCAGTTGCGGTAAGACCCATTTGAATATGGGAAGGTGCGATAGCCGCCAATCCTGTTCGGCCGATTCCGGGGACAGTGCCGGTTCCGGGGGCAGTGTGCGTAACACATGGACTCGGTCAGTGTCGGCTGGCCGCGCTACTGCCGACCGCGAGCAGCGAAGCGCCAGCGTCGGCTCTTGGCCGACCAGACTCGCTCACTGAGGTGCCTGCGAGAGTCTGCAGTGCGTCCGGAGCTGTCGGTCAGGAGCGCGGCCCAAGCGACCGCAAACAGTACTTGAGCTGGCCTCAAGAGCTGCGGTCGGGCGTCGGTGATCTGACGGTTGATGCCCTATAACAACCTGAGGCGACGATAGTCAGCCGAGACGTTGACGTAGTTCTGAATGTTGCGCAGCGCGGCCGTCTGGCCCTTCGCGCCGTAAGAATTGATGTGATACCCGACCTTTTGCGTGCCGTATCGGGAGGGCAGGTTGGTCCCGACCATGCCCGCCATGCCCGCCATGCCCGCCATGCCACTCATACCGGCCGCGCCGTCCCCGGCCATGGCGAGGGTTCCCGTCGAGAGTGCTATCGCGAAAAGTGTCAGTGAGAAGTGCTCGCTCATAGTCTGAAAACCTCCAAGGTGGTGACTCGAGCTTTTCGACCTTTGCAGAGTGCTAGCGGCGTTACTGCTTTGTTGTCACGACCGCCCGGTCCTCCGGGGACATCGGCCGTCAGAGAACGATCGTTGAGAATCGCGGCCCGCATCGCGTAGGGCCGACACGAGACGGGCGATTGAACCGGATCGCCTTGTCCGTCGCCCGGCTCGTTGCCCCGCGCAACGTCAGGGCTGGACGTATGTCCAACCCGCACGCTGGAAGTCGGCCAGCGCAGTGATGCCGGCCGTGACGTACTCGACGCTATGCGGCTCCCCGTTGATATCAACGGAAGTGACGAGGGCACCAGTGGCATCAGCAGGCAGCGAACCATTGGCTTGATAGCTGCGCGTGGTGTTCTGACAGAAGTAGAACCTGACACCCAGGTTCATCAGGTCCTGAACCTGACCCTCAAACTCGTTAATGATCTTCCCATTAGTCCCATCCTGTATGACCAACGGCCCGCCTCCGCTGTGCACCACCGCAGCGATCTCATAGTCTTTACCCACCGTCATGCCATAGGTCTGTTCATAGTCAGCGATCACGTTCTCGATGTTTTGGAGGGCGTAAGCGCGGCTACATTTAGGCGTGCCTTCAGGGTACTTTTCGCCTGGTCCGTAGGTCCCCCCCGATCTCGCACAATACTGATTGATTTGTACTAAAAGCTTTACCTGGTTACGTCTGGCGATACAGCGGGTGAGCTCCTGTGTCCCCGGGCCGAACTCCGAGTCGAGCGTCGTGTCCGGCGTGCCGGGCGAACCCTCCAGCACCCCGACCGGACATGCATTGTTGCCCCCCTTGCCTGCATATGTCGCGCCCGTGAAGCCAAGCCCGATCAGCGACGCGGCAAGCAGGCCGCAGTGAATCTGGTGTTTGTTCATTGCAATCCATCCTCATGGTCGTTTTCGCGTGGGAGCCTGTCCCCCGTCTTCTGGAGGCCGATCTTTCGCCTGCAGGATGAGCCGGGTAAAGTAAGGCCCGAGGATCGGCAGAGTGCCGGGTCCTCAAAAAGGCAGATGCACGCGGCACGGGTTTATTCCAAAAAAATTTCGTTGAGCCGCAGGGAATAACTTGACGATTCACTGCATCTGTTCCCCTGAGGAGGATAAAAAGTGATGTCGATCATCGACCGACTGTGCGCCGCCAAGGCGCTGAAGGATCGCATTGCGAGGCGCCGCGGGCGGCTTTACAAGGTCGCTTATGCATGGTGTGGCGAACCGCACCTTGCGGACGACCTGGTCCAGGAGGCGATAGCCCGGGCGATGGACAAGTACCGTCAGCTCAGAGACCCTTCCCGGCTGGACAGCTGGCTGTACTCGATCCTGAACAACTGCTGGCGGGAGCACCTGCGGCGCCGGCGTCCGGAGACCGAGGTCGATGAAGAGAGTCTGGAATGCACCCGCTGCCCGGAGCGACTCAACCAGGCGAGCGAGCTCGCCCGGTGTGTCCTCAACCTGATGGCTCGGCTCCCGGAGGGGCAACGCCAGGTCCTCTCGTTGGTCGCCCTGGAGGATTTGAGCTACCGCGAGGTAGCGGACGTGTTGGACATCCCGATCGGAACGGTCATGAGCCGCTTGTGCCGAGCCCGCCAGACCCTGTTGGAGGGCTTCGAGGCCTTGCAGCAGCCGGTCGAGAGACCGAGGCCGTATTTAAGGAGGGTGAAATGAACAGGCGGACCACCTGCAATGACGAGGAGCTCCACCGCTTCGTCGATGGTGAACTGTCGGACGGCGACCGTGGTCGCATGGTCGACCTCCTCGAGCAAAACCCGCAGCTCGCCGATCGCGTCAGGCGATATCGAATGGCCGATGATCTCCTGCGCCAGGCCTTCGACGAGGTGGAGGCCCCAAAGCGCCCCGCCCGGCGGCAGAACCGGGGCCAGATCTTCGCGCGCGTCGCTGCCGCAGCCGCGCTGTTCGTGCCACTCGGGTTCCTGGCGGGGTGGTTCGCCAAGCCGGCTCTTAACGCATACGAGAACCAAGACCTACTTTCCAGAGGCATCAGTCTCCGGGAGCCTGCCGGGGTACCTGGCAACGCGCTGTTCCACATCGACGCGAACAACCCGGCTGTGCTGGAAGCAGCACTGGACCGGGCGGAAACGATCCTGGCGAAAGGCGGCGAACAGGGGGCGCGCATCGAGGTGGTGGCCAACGCCGGCGGCCTGAATCTCCTGCGGGCCGACAACTCCGCCTACGCCGAGCGCCTGCGCGCGATGTTGAAGCGATACCCGAACCTGACCATCGTCGCTTGCGCCAACACCATCAAGCGGTTCGCGGAGCGAGGGACGACGATCCATCTCATTGGCGAGGCGAAGACGGACGAGACGGCGATCGACCACATCGTCCAACGCCTCCGACAGGGTTGGACCTACATCAAGCTCTAGCGCCCTGAAAGAAGAAAAAGGTCCCTACTTCGCTACTTCGTAAGCGTCCTGCCGTTCCACCTTCCTGCCCCCCGGCTGTTGGCGAGGATCGTGTCCACGCTGAATGAGGTGGACACATGGACACTGCGACACGTTCGATAATCAGGTTGCCGGCGGTGCGCACGCGGCGCCGGCATGCCCCGCAGTTCAGGGCGCAGGTCGTGGCAGCCTGCCTGCAACCAGGGGTGTCGATTTCGGCAGTGGCCTTGGCCAATGGCCTCAACGCCAACCTGGTGCGCAGGTGGGTGAAGGAGAACCGTGAGGGGGTTGGCTCGGATGTGATCGTCACTGGCAAAGGTGGCCCAGGGCGGGAAGCGGCGCCGGCGCAGTTCGTTGCGGTCGCGGTGGAGACGGCGCCGGTTATGTCCACGGGCGACATCCGCCTGGAGGTGCGCCGGGGCGAGACGGTGGTGCGCATCACCTGGCCGGGTGCCCAGGCGGGGGGCCTGTGCCCAGTGGCTTCGTTGGCACGACCGCCACGGACGGCGCAGCGCGCTCAGACGCTTGGGGATACGCGGACGTACCCTCGGAGTGGCCGGCTGTCGGCGCGAGGCCTGGTTCATGGTCCGACACATCGTCGTCAACCAAGCGCTGAAGACCGCCACCCTCAACCGTTATGGACTGACGCTGCCGTGGGCGCTCGCGGGCTAAGCCCGCTAGGCTCAACCGCCGGATGCGGAAAACCGCATGTCCGGTGGTGTGGGAGGGCTGACGGGCGCAATCCCGTCAGCCCGACCCGATCGGGTGCTGCGATGCACCGCCTCCATGCGGACGCGCCTTAGGTCGCGCGGGTCTCGGAGGGGGTCGCAAAACCCGTTGGCAGCGCGAACACTTTTAGGCGAGGCGCCCTCAGCCGAGACGCAGGGCCTTCTTGTAGAAGCGCGGGACCTCGTCGGGGTCGGAGGTCATGAGGATGTTGTCGAGCAGCCACTCGGGCATACGCCGCTCGCGGGCCATGCGGGCGAGCTGGCTCTGGAGCCCCTCCCAGTAGAAGTCGCCGCCGGAGCTGTCGAGGAAGACGATGGGGCTGGCCTCGATGACGCCGAGCTTCATGTCGGTGAGGGTGAGGCCGATCTCCTCCAGGGTACCGACGCCGCCCACCAGGAAGATGTGGAAGCTGGCGATCTCGAACCAGCGCTGGCGCGACTGGCGGCTGCGCGCCTGGAAAGTCTGATAGAAGTCGGCCGACTTGTTGGACACCTGGTCCTGGGTCTCGATGAAGCTGGAGCCGACCATGAGCCCCAGCCGGTGGGCGGTATTGGTGACCTGCTGCATGGCACCTGGCCCGCCGCCGGTGAGGATGCCGATGTCGCTGCCGAAGAGCCCCCGCAGGTTCTCGATGAGCCGCTCGGTGTGGGCGATCTCGGGCTCGCTCAGGGGCTTGATGGACCCGTAGATGGCGAACACCAGGGTGGAGCGGAAGCGATCGAGCTGGTCCGGGGTGGTGAAATAGCCGCGCAGCCCGCGGAAGACGTGGCGCACCACATGGCCGCGCGCCTCGTTGCACCAAAAGACCTCGAGACCCAGGCCCTCGTAGTCTGCCAGGCGCCCGTGGTCGCGATCGGAGAGATAGACGCCGTGCTCGAAGGAGGCGCGCCGGAAGATGATGCGCGAGACCTTGCGGCGCAGGGCGGCGGCGCAGATCTCGGTGTGCTCGATCAGGTTGGGAAAATAGCCCATCAGCAGGGTGGCGCCGATGCCATCGGGAAGGGTCGGCAGGATGCCGGCGCCGCTGCGGGCCCCGGGATCGAGTCCAGGACCCGAGCTTCCGTCCGGGAGCACGGCATCGGGCTCGAGCGCCGGGCTGACCGGGGCGTCGGGGCGCGCCCAGACGTAATCGGGATCGGCGCCGGTGAGCAGATCCTGAGGCGTGACGGTGGCGGCCATCAGCCGGTGGGCCGCCTGTCCGAGCACCGGCGAGCCCTCCAGGCGGTCGAAGATCTGAATCAAGCCGTCGTACTCGTCCAGTCCGTTGCCGGCGACGGGCGAGGGGCCGCCGTGCCAGTAGCGACGCTCGGGTGTCAGTCGCACCGCCTCGTGGACCGTGGCCGCGACCGTGGGGTTGACGATGAGCTGATCGGAGCGGTTGATGAACTCCAGGTAGATGTTGGTGCCGCGGGTCGAGACCGGATCCAGTACGGTGGCCTGGAGGTGGAAACCGAGTGAATCGTCCAGGTTCTGGAGCACCACGTAATGGCGATGCAGGAACATGGAGCAGGCGGTGACCAGACCGTCGTTGGGCGCGAGCTCGATATTGTCCACCCGCTCACGCACCTGCAGGCGGTTCAGGAGGTCCTTGCCGTCGGCATGATTGACGATGGCGGTCACCTCCTGAGGGGTGAGCTGGTGGGAGAAGCGGAAGATCTGCTGCTGGGGCCGCAGGATCAGATAGCCGTGGGCGTCCAGGGAGAACCCGGCCGGCACCTGGATCTGGTTGTCGCGGATCAGGTCGTGGATGGCGGTCGAGCCGAGACGGCTGTCCTGGGGGCAGAACACCAGACGGCCCACCTTCAACCCCGGCACCACCAGACGGTCGAGGTGCTCGGCCATGCCGTAGGCGCGGATCGCCGCGACCACTGAGAGGCGCAGGTCGCAGAAGCGGCCGTTGAACTCGGGCTCGCCCAGCGGCGTGATGTTGATGCCGAGGCGGGCGAGCCGGCTGCGCGCAGCGAAGACTAGCTCGGACTCGCGACCGCGCATCAGGCTGCGGAACGGCGAGGGCAGGGCGAAGCGGGCGTCGACGATCAGCGCCTCGCCATCATGCCCGTGGAGGGCCCTGATCCATCCGTCGTCCGTCTCTGGCGTCGCGTACATGGTCGGACCTGCGCGTGGGGGGGCGAATACGGCCCCGTTGCGGGGTGGCGATGCTAGCACCCCGGCGGGCACCGGCGCACCCATGCCGGCGACCCCTGTGAACAGGATCGTCAGATCGGGCGCTTGCGCCATTGGATGAGTCTCGGGGCCTGATCTTCACAGGTACAGCCGGCAGGGCTTTGCCTCATGCCCCCGCCGGCCGCCTGATCGGTCGGCGGACCCTCTATGGGATTGCTCAGGCCGCCGCCTCCGTAGCGGGTCCGGCGCCGAACAGCGCGTCCACGGGACTGCCCACCGCACTGCTTCCGCGCTGCAGGACATGGGTATAGATCTGGGTCGTCGCCACGTCCTGGTGGCCCAGCAGCTCCTGAACGTTTCGAATGTCGTAACCGGCCTCGAGCAAGTGGGTCGCAAAGCAGTGAGGCAGGGTGTGCGGACTTGCCCGCTTGCGGATGCCAGTGCGCAGAACCGCCGAGCGCATCGCCTTCTGGACCGCCGAGGGGTCGATGTGATGGCGCTCGATGCGCCCCGTGATCAGGTCGGTCGAGCGATCCGACGCCGGGAGGACATACCACCAGCGCAGCTCGTAAGGCGCGCGCGGATACTTTCGCACCAACGCTTCGGGCATGGACACTTCACCAAATCCAGTCGCCAGGTCCGCGGCAAGCAGGCGCTCCGAGCGCTGGACCTGCTCTGCAGGGCCGGGATCAGGGCCTCCGGCAGAGGCACGGAGCGATCCTTGGCTCCCTTGCCGTTTTGAGCCGTGATTTGCCGATAGCCGAGTTCCAGGTCCTGAACCCGCAGTTGGACACACTCCATCAGTCGCATTCCGGTCCCGTGCATGACGGTCGCCATCAACCAGTCGCGCCCCAGCATCTGATCCAGGACCTGTGCGACCTCCTGGCGGGTCAGCACCACTGGGACCCGCTCCGGCTTCTTAGCCCGCGTAACGCCATCGACCCAATCCAGCTCCACCCCGAGTACCTGCTTATAGAGAAAGAGGAGCGAGCAAAGAGCCTGATTCTGGGTCGAGGCCGACACCCTGCGGCGGGTGGCGAGATACGTCAGAACACTCGACCTCCGCCGCCCCCAGATCCTTCGGGTGCCGCTTGCCCTGGAAGAATATGTAGCGCCGAATCCAGCCCACGTAGGAATCCTCGGTTCGCGGGCTGTAGTGAAGCGTTCTAACTTTGTCTCGAACCTGGTCCAACAGCCGCCTGGGTCTGGCCTCGTTGTGTTCACCGTCCATGCCCGACTCCCATTTTCGCCGCCTTCTGCCGTAGTTGCCGTATGCACCCGACCGACCGACCGCAGGTTCGGCGGCCGTCTTACAGCATGACAAGCCGGCGACAGGCGGCTCCGCCCCTCCCAGGCCGGCTAAACCCGGAGACGCGCCGGGAGAACCCGGCAACACGCCGCTTCACGAGGCGGTAGGACAAGGCCACTCGGATGTCGTGGAAGTACTTCTCGAGCGTGGCGCCTCGCTCTCGCAGGCCAACGACGATGTTGAAGCAGTCCTTGATATCATCCAGAAGAAGGGTGATCCAGACATCCTCGCCCATCTCGAGACGATCCACTTCGACGACGCTGGGGGGGAGATTCCAATCGCGTCCAGGACCGCATCGCCCAAGGGTATCTGGTCGACGGCCTCGACGAGCTTGGGATGACGCCGCTGCACTACGCAGTCAAGAACAGCCATGTGGATCTCGCAGCGTTCCTGATACGGAAGGGTGCCGATGTCAACGCGCACGACGAGCGGGTTTTCGGCAACACGCCGCTCCGCGATGTTGCGGCGACGTGCTGGCTTGAGATGGCCAAGCTGCTGATCTACGTGGGAGCCGATCCGACGATTCCCGGTTGGATGCAGCTACGGCGGTCGACAAAGCCTGCCAGCGCAAGGGAGGCGACGGGCCGGCCGTCTGCGCACTTCTGCGCGAGGCGGCGGAGAGCCCCCAGTCATCCGCCTAACCAGCGCTTCGACCTGACTAGACTCGGCGTGCGAGCTACGCTCGGACGGACCAGGGAAGGAACGCCTCGTCTGGCAGGTCAAGCGCAAACACGTTAGGCCAACGAATATACCGCAAGCGCGAACGCTACCGGGCACGTAATACTTGACCTCAAGGACGCCACGTTCGTTCGGCTGAAACTATCACATGATTATCTTATTCAAGGTGATCAAAAACTCGACACGAGCTCGCGAAGTCCCACAAAACAGAACACCTACTCTTTTGTTACCTACGAACCTGAATCTGTCATTCGCGAGAGGGAAGCAGCCGAAGCAGATCGGCAATATCGAGAGTGGCTTCACGAGCAGCCGAATTACAAAAGATGGGTTCGAGCACAGAAACAATACGAGGAGTTCGTGCAGCGCTACGGTACTGGCTTCATACCGCCCCCGGCAGGCGCGGAGGAAGCTTCGCAATATGATCCCGAAGCGGGCCCCTGCGTACCGCCTCGCATGGAGCCCATGGAAGGGCCACAGGGCGCGCAAGCGCGGTAGGCTGGGTTGAGCTACGAACCCGCCATGTTGTATTAATGATTTAACATATTCGCCTAACAACGCCACCAGCTCGCGCGTGCCAAAGCGCCGCTTCGCGCTACCTTGGCACGCCAGTTTTGGTGGGCGTTTGGGCCCCATGAAATGAGCACGAACTTCACGATCCAAAGGGCGATTGCCAGCGACGCGCAGGAGGTCGCTGTGATGGTTGGCGAGTTGCTGGCTGAAATCATGAAGGCCATTGGTGTGCAGGCGTTCAACTTCGATCTTGCCGAAACGACATCCAGACTCCAGGACTTCCTTAACCATGAGAAGTATTTTGTGTTTATAGCTCGTGGCGGGAGTGGAAATCCGGCAGGGTTTATTGCCCTTTATGAAAGTTATGCTCTTTACGCTGAGGGCGCTTTCGGCACCATACCGGAACTTTACGTCCGCCCGGAGTGCCGCACAAATGGGCTGGGCCTTCGGCTCGTGTCCCAAGCAAAGTCTTTCGGAGCGTCGCGTGGCTGGACACGGTTGGAGGTTACAACGCCGCCGCTGCCGCAGTTCGACAGAACTTTGGCGTTTTATGAGCGTGAGGGTTTCGCCATAAGTGGTGGCCGCAAGCTGAAGGTGTCGCTATGATCTGTGGCCCAACCCAATCATTACACGGACCTGCGCGAAAAGCCGGGCAGGCCGGTGAATTCAGACATTGGGCAGCATGAAGCCTCCCATGAATCTAATGCGAACCGTTGATGGAGCATTGGGGCGACTGTTCTTGCGATTTTGCGCCGTCGTTGCCTTTTTCGCCGCGGCGGCGGCCATTGTTTTTGGCGCTGTTGTCTTGTTCAGCGGACAGATCATCGGCGTTCTTATATTGGCGGCGGGGACTCTTTTCCTCTGGCTCGGACGTCTAGCCTGGCGGGACCGGGCAACTTTGGGCGAGCTCTTGAATCGAGACTTCGAACGGGTAACGAAGCGCAAACCGGACACTCATGGCCACGACAAATTGTGATTCGAGCAGCGTTCCAAGAGATTAGAAGAGTTGTGGCAGAACATTTGGGCGGCTTAGGATTTTAGCTGGAACGGTCAGGGTGCACGCAGGTTACCGAAGCCCAGGGCTGCGATATCAACAAGACGAAGGCGGACAATGAGAACGCAGGGTTTGGTGCATCGAGGCACGGGAATTCGACGCCGGCCCCGCATTACAAGGATCTTGCTGGGAAGCGTTCGATCGCTGCGCCCGACACCATGACTGAGCGTGGCTTCAAAAAATGTCGATTCGATCGGGAGCGGCAACACGCGATACGACATCTACTACCGTCCGCGCAGCCACCTTTGTGTCCAGCTGACGATATCAGACGGCAGGTGATCGCCGCAGACAACATCCACTCCCACCCCAAGTGTCATTGACCGGCGCGTCGGTTCTTGAAATGGTATCGGCGAACAATTCGTTAAAGCAGAGCCCGCTCAGCGGGCCGGCTTAATTCCGGCGTTAGGCGAAAGTATCGGATGAACAAGTTTGTCGAAAATATGGAAGAAGTATTTGCGCAACTTGGTGCCGTATCGGCTCGCCGGATGTTTGGTGGCTACGGTGTGTACCACGATGGGCTGATGTTCGCCCTTGTAGCGGACGTTGTGCTGTATTTGAAGGCCGATGAAAGATCGGTCGATGAATTCATCGAACAAGGAATGGTTCCATTCGAATACGAGAAGGGTGGTAAGAAGATGAAGATGTCTTTCTACACGGCACCGGAAAGCATTTTCGATGATCCTGAACAAGCCAGGAAATGGTCGGTTCTGGCGTTCGAGGCAGCACTCCGGGCGAAAAAAACCAGCAGGAAAATCCAAGGCAAAGAGTCCGGATGAATGCACCGTAAAGAAAAGAAAGGCCGCAGAGCAAGCTCTTTTCCAGAACAAGCCGAAGCAGAAAGCGAGGCTCACTTTTATGTCTGAGCACACCGATGCGGGTTCGCAGAAGTCCCGTGTGAACACCAATACCCTGCCGTTCGTGGCACCTTGCCGCGAATTGGACATGGAAGCGCCTAGACGCTGGATCGCGCGCGGGATTGCGGATTTTAAGAGAGCGCCGGGCCAGAGTTTGGCCTATGGGGTCACAGCGACGATGCTTTGCTACGGTGCCGGCTATGCCGGATTTGTAATCAGCGGTCCGCTCGTACTGTTGACAGTTCTCTCCGGTTTGACCTTGATTGGCCCGGTCATGGCCATCGGGCTCTATTCCATCAGTTTTCAACTCGAGAACGGACGGGTTCCGAAACTTACCTATTGCTTGCGTGGTGGCGGTCCAGGTATCGGCAACTTAGGCCTGTTTACGAGCGTTCTCGTGGTCCTGTTTCTGGTGTGGATCCATGTCGGTCACCTGCTGCATCTTTTTTTCCCCGCTGGCGGTTTCATGAGCAACAAGTGGGATTTGGTGTTTTTCCTCGGTATCGGGTCAGCGGTGGGGGCCATATTTGCCGTGACTACTTTTTGCATCAGCGCCTTTTCGCTGCCGATGATCCTGGATCGCAACACCGATCTGGTTACTGCAGTCGTAACGAGTATCAACGCGGTATTGCGCAACCGAAAGGTCATGTTGCTGTGGGCAGCGACGATCCTGGGTGGGATTGTGTTCTCTGTGTTAACCGGATTGCTGGGGCTTGTGGTGATATTCCCGGTCATCGGTTATGCGACCTGGCACGGCTACCGGGAAACCGTGGACGCGAGCGACTGGCCGCAACGCACGTGAACGACTGGTGCCGGGGCCGCAAGAATCCGGCTCGAGGCGAGGCAATGCCGCGACAGGGTAGCGCGTCGTAGTTTGGAGGCTTGGAGTGATGTGGTAAATAAGACGCCCTAAAAAACCTGGGACGAAAGATCGTCGTTTAGCCTGCAGGAAGGTGCAGTGACCAGCTTGAGAATAGAGCGTAATCGGGCACAGCTGTTGAGGTCGCATGATTGTGAAGAAAAGGGAGCAATTCTGTCACACGAAGAACGAGTTGCATTATTGTGGGAACTAACGGAAGAAGTTTATTCGCTTACGGGTTTCTACAATGCTGTATCAAGACTACAAAGAAATGGTGTCTCTGTTATTCGAGGAGGAGGTTGAGTTCGTCGTTGTCGGAGCTTACGCACTTTCGGCACACGGGTTTCCAAGAGCAACAGGCCATATTGTTAATTTCGTACGACCGAATGGAGACGACGCTAAGAGTCTCTAGCGGTGCCCTGCGAAATTTGGGGCACCCTTGGAAGGGGTCAGCATCGAGGACTTCACTTCTCCGGGGGCTGTCTTTCAGATCGGGGCGGTGCCCAAGCGCATTGCTGTTCGTGCTTCTATCGATGCAGTATTCTTTCAAGAAGCAATTGAAGACGCGTTGGTGGTTCAAACTGATGGGCTGAGAATACCAGTGCGTTCCAAATCAAAGATCATCAGGAACAAAGAGTCGACCGGGGGCTGACAGGCCGCTCGAGCCGGCGCGGCGCGGATGACCTTGTCGTTGATTTCAAGCGGCGCGCAACGCGTTGCTCGCAGGGTCCCCCCTGTTGGGCGAGACCTCGGACGCTGCGGCGACGGGTGCTAGAATGACCGGCATTTCAAATCCCCCGGCGCCTGGCCTTGGCACCCGCGACGGCGCTGGCCGGACGGGCGGGGATCCGAACGCCCTCGGAGCCTGAACGGGATCCGCAGCGGGCAGAGTAGCTCGAGGAGATTCCATCGATGGCCGGTCACAGTAAATGGGCCAACATCAAGCACCGCAAGGCCGCGCAGGACAAGACCCGCGGTAAGGTCTGGACCAAGCTGATTCGGGAGGTCACGGTGGCCGCCCGAGCCGGCGGCGGCGATCCTGGCTCCAACCCGCGTCTGCGCCTGGCCATGGACAAGGCCTTCGGGGCCAACATGCCGCGCGACACCGTGGATCGCGCCATCAAGCGGGGCTCCGGCGCCATGGAGGGCGATGACTACGAGGAGATCCGCTACGAGGGTTACGGGCCTGGCGGCGTGGCGGTGATGGTCGACTGCATGACCGACAACCGTAACCGCACCGCCTCGGACGTGCGCCACGCCTTTACCAAGTACGGCGGCAACCTGGGGACCGACGGCTCCGTGGGCTATCTGTTCACCAAGCAGGGGGTGATCAGCTTCGCACCCGGGACGGACGAGGACGCCCTGATGGAGGCGGCCCTGGAGGCCGGCGCCGAGGACGTGGTGGTGAACGACGACGGATCCATGGACGTGATCACCGGGCCCGACGAGTTCACCGCCGTCAAGGATGCGCTGACGCAGGTCGGATTCGACACCGAGATGGGCGAGGTGACCTTCAACGCCTCCACCAGCGCCGAGCTGGACCAGGAGACCGCGGAGCGCATGCTGAAGATGGTCGAGGCCCTGGAGGACCTGGACGACGTGCAGGAGGTCTACCACAACGCCGACATTTCAGACGAGATCATGGCGGCGCTGGATGTCTGAGTACGCGGGTATTGACCGCCCTCCGGGTCGCCGCGCGGGCACCGCTCACACGACCGCTCCGATGGTCTCGGCCGAGAGGGCCCCGCGTGTCATTGCTGTCGTCCGCTGACCCGGGGCTGCGCCACCGAATCCTGGGCATAGACCCGGGCTCGCGCATCACCGGATTTGGGGTCATCGACACCGACGGGCGGCGCAGTGTGCGGGTGACGAGCGGATGCATCCGGGTCGGCGAGCAGCCCTGGCCGGATCGGCTCGGCGCCATCTTCGACCGGATCACCGCCATTGTCGCCGAGCACCGCCCCCACGAGATGGCGGTGGAACAGCTGATCTTCGCCCGCGACCCCACCGCCGCCCTCAAGATCGGGCAGGCGCGCGGGGCCGTGCTGTGCGCCGGACTCAAGGGCGGGGTCAAGGTGCACGAGTACAGCCCAAAGTCGGTGAAGCTGGCGGTGGTCGGCACCGGCGGGGCGGACAAGTGCCAGGTGCAGCACATGGTGCGGGTGTTGCTCGCCCTGGCGGAGGAGCCGGTGGAGGACGAGGCCGATGCCCTCGCCATCGCGCTCTGCCATGCCCACTCCATGGGCATACCGGCGCGCAAGCGGGCGGCCGCCTCCTGGCGGGACTGGCGCCCGTGAACGGGTCGAGCGGCGACGGTGATCGGGACCACGCTGGGTGGCCCGGCGCACCCGGCTCCAAGCCTTGCGGGAGGAACCGATGATCGGCCGACTGCGCGGTGAGATCCTGCTCAAGCGACCGCCCCATCTGCTGATCGACGTGGGCGGGGTCGGATACGAGCTCGAAGCCCCCATGTCCACCTTCTACGACCTGCCCGCCGTGGGGGAGACGGTGACCCTGGTGACCCATCTGGCGGTGCGCGAAGATGCCCATGTGCTCTACGGCTTCGCTCGGGAGCGGGAGCGGGATCTCTTTCGCAGCCTGCTCAAGGTGACGGGCGTGGGGGCCAAGATGGGGCTCGCCATCCTCTCCGGGATGGACGCGCCACGCTTCGTCCAATGCGTGGAGCAGGAGGATGTGCACGCCCTGACGCGCCTGCCGGGCATCGGCACCAAGACCGCCCAGCGGCTGGTGATGGAGATGCGCGACCGGCTCGACAGCCTCGGAGCCGGGTTCTCGGCGGCGGCCGCTTCGGGGCTGTCGCGCGGGAGCGGCAGGGAGTCCGGGGGACCGGACGATGCGCTGGCCGATGCGGTAAGCGCACTGGTCGCGCTCGGCTACAAGCCGGCGGAGGCCAATCGAATGGCCAGGGCGGCGGATCAGGGCGCGACGACCTCTGAGGAAATCATCCGCTCGGCTCTGCGATCCGCTGCCGCAGGCTGAGATCCACTGGATTGAGGCGGGAGCGCCGCCGCGGCGCGACCCGCCGGCTTCGCTTTGGGCCCGAGTTTTCGACTGGAGTACTGCGTGAGCCCCAAGTCCAACATCGACCTCACAGATTCGCTCGTAGACCAGGTGCGCGGCGCCTTGGCCTCGGGCCGGCCCCTGGCACTGCGCGGCTCCGGATCCAAGGCCTTTCTGGGGCGCGAGATCGCCGCCGAGACCGCGGCCGATCCACTGGACCTCGCCGGTCATACGGGCATCCTGAGCTACCAGCCCAAGGAGCTGGTGATCACGGCGCGCGGTGGGATCACCGTGGAGGCGATCGATGCCGCCCTGGCCGAGCAGGGACAGATGCTGCCTTTCGAGCCCCCGCGTTTCGGTCCCGGGGCCACCCTCGGCGGCACCATCGCCTGCGGGCTTTCCGGCCCGGCGCGGCCCTACGCCGGAGCGGCCAGGGACCTGGTGCTCGGGGCCCGGGTGCTCACCGGGCGGGCGGAGGTCCTGCGCTTCGGCGGCGAGGTGATGAAGAACGTGGCGGGGTACGACGTCTCCCGGCTGATGACCGGGGCCTTCGGAACCCTGGGCGTGCTGCTGGATCTGAGCATCAAGGTGCTGCCCCTGCCGGCGGTTACCCGCTCCCTGGTGCTGACCTGCGACGAGCGCGAGGCCATCGAGCGGATGAACCGCTGGGCGGGCAAGCCGCTGCCGGTGACCGCGACCTGTTGGGATGGGGAGCGCCTGTGGGTGCGGCTGGCGGGTGCGGAGCAGGGCGTGCTGGCGGCGTCCGCCAGCATCGGCGGTGAGCCGGTGGAGGAGGCGGCCGCCCGGGTCTTCTGGACCCAGAAGATTCGCGAGCAGCAGCATGGATTCTTCGGCGGCGACCTGCCCCTGTGGCGCTTCTCGGTACCTTCTGCGGTGCCGCCACTCGACCTTCCCGGCAAGCAGCTCATCGAGTGGGGGGGCGCCCAGCGTTGGCTGAGGAGCGACGCGGAGCCCGATAGCATTCGCGCCCGCGCGGCCTCAGTAGGCGGGCACGCGACCCTGTTCCGCGGCGGCGATCGCGGCGGGGAAATCTTCCATCCCCTGTCGCCCGCCCTGCTGTCCCTGCACCGAAACCTCAAGGCCGCATTCGACCCCCAGGGGATCCTCAATCCCGGCCGCATCTACCCGGGGCTCTGAAGGCAGTCATGCAGACCCAGATACTCCCGCAATTCCTGAGCACCCCCGAAGGTCGCGAGGCCGACGCCATCCTGCGCGCCTGCGTCCACTGCGGCTTCTGCACGGCCACCTGCCCGACCTACCAGCTCCTGGGCGACGAGCTGGACGGCCCGCGGGGTCGCATCTATCAGATCAAGCAGGTGCTGGAGGGCCATAGCCCGAGCCGCATCACCCAGGGCCACCTCGACCGCTGCCTCGGCTGCCGCTCCTGCGAGACCACCTGTCCCTCGGGGGTACGCTACGGGCGGCTCGCCGACATCGGGCGCCATCTGGTGGAAGAGCGCGTCGAGCGGCCGCTCAGGGAGCGCCTGTTGCGCTCGGCCCTGGTGGCCCTGGTGCCCCATCCCCGGCGATTTGGGGCCCTCACGGCCCTGGGGCGACTGGCGCGGCCACTGCTCCCTGCCGGGCTCGCCGCCAAGGTGCCGGTTCCGCGACCCGCCGGTGTCTGGCCGGAACCCCGGGGGCGGCGCCGGGTGCTGGTACTGGCCGGCTGCGTACAGTCGGTGGCCACCCCGCTGACCAATGCCGCCGCGGCCCGGGTGCTGGACCGCCTGGGGGTGGACCTGGTGACGGTCGCCGGTGCTGGCTGCTGCGGGGCGGCTGCCTATCACCTCAACGCCCAGGCGGAGGGGCTGGCTGCGGCGCGCCGCAACATCGACGCCTGGTGGGCCGAGATCGAGGCGGGCTGCGAGGCGATCCTGGTCACCGCGAGCGGCTGCGGGGTCATGGTGAAGGACTACGGCGAGCTGTTGCATGAGGACCCGGGCTACGCGGAGAAGGCGGCCAGGGTCTCGGCCCTGGCGCGGGACCCGGCGGAGCTCCTGGCGGGGCTGGATCTCGGCGCGCTGGGCCAGCCCGGGAAGGGCCGGCGCATCGCCTTCCATCCGCCCTGCACCCTGCAGCACGGCCAGAAGCTTGCCGGGGCGACGGAGGCCATCCTGACCAGGCTAGGGTTCGCTCTGACCCCGGTGCCGGATGCCCATCTGTGCTGCGGCTCCGCCGGCACCTACTCCATCACCCAGCCCGAGATCTCCAAGCAGCTTCGCGCCAACAAGGTGGCGGCCCTGGAGTCGGGCGGGCCCGAGCTGATCGCCACCGCCAATATCGGTTGTCAGCTCCACCTGGAGGCGGGCGCAGGCCTGCCGGTGGTGCATTGGCTGGAGTTGTTGGATTCTTGAGGGCGAAGGGCGAAGGGCGAAGGGCGAAGGGCGAAGGGCGAAGGGCGAAGGACCGAGGGCGAGGACCGTGGTGATCTAAGCGTGCCTTCGGCGGACCCGCCTGGCTTAGCCACGCTAGTGTTGAAAGGGACCAGAACCTCGTAGATCGCAACTGGAGCAAAGTGACCCATGACTGAGCGCGTCGGATTTATCGGGTTGGGGATCATGGGGCGGCCAATGGCGCTCAACCTGCTCAAGGCCGGCTATGGGCTCGACGTTCACGCCCGCCGGCCGGAGTCCATGGGACCGTTGGCCGCCGCGGGGGCCGCGACCTGTGAGAGCCCGGCCGCGTGCGCCGCCCGCTCCGACATCATCTTCACCATGGTGTCAGACACCCAAGACGTGGAACAGGTGATCTTCCAGGGGGGCGGCATCATCGAAGGGGTCAGGCCGGGCTCCATCGTGGTGGACATGAGCACCATCTCGCCCTCGGCCACCCGCTCCATGGCCGAGCGGCTGTCCGAAAGGGGAGTCGCCATGCTCGATGCCCCGGTGTCGGGAGGCGACGTGGGTGCCATCAACGGGACCCTGTCGATCATGGTCGGCGGCGCGGCGGAGACCTTCGAGCGGGTGCTGCCCCTGTTCCAGGCGATGGGCAAGAATATCGTCCATATCGGTGCCAATGGCGCCGGACAGGTCTGCAAGTCCTGCAATCAAATCGTGGTGGGTGCGACCATTGCAGGAGTCGCCGAGGCCATCCTGCTGGCGCGCGCCTCCGGCGTGGACCCGGCGCGGGTGCGCGAGGCCCTGCTCGGTGGCTTCGCCAACAGCCGCATCTTGGAGGTGCACGGCCGGCGCATGATCGAGGGAGACTTCAATCCGGGCTTCAAGACGCGGCTGCACCGCAAGGACATGGGCATCGTCACCGATGCGGCGTGCGAGCTGGGGCTGGCCCTGCCTGGGGCGGCCCAGATCGCCCAGTATCTCAACGCCCTGATGGGCCAGGGTCTGGGCGAGGAGGATTCGGCCGCCATCTACAAGGTGGTGGCGGCGATGAGCGTCCGGCCGCCCGATCCTCCTCTGAGCCTTGAGGATTGATGAGCCGGCGCGGCGCGCGATCCGCCACTGAAGCCGCAACAGCCAGACAGGCATGGCAGACGAGCCAATGCGGTGGTCCCAAGGCGTCACCCGCTCCAGCAACGCGCTGGACCTGGAACCGGGGGTGTTTACCTGGACCGACCCCGGGGCCATCGCCCGCTCCCTGCGGGACTCCGCCGAGCGCAGCACGCGGCGCCGCACCGACCCCTTCCGCTCGGCGATGTGCATGCTGAGCTTCTATATCAATCGGGCCGGACCCAACCTCGATCCCGCCCAGCGGGGGAGACTCGAGGAGGCCAAGGACGAGCTGCGGATCCTCTACGGCCGGCCGCCGCGACGACCTCGCCTCTGAGTACCGCTCGGTCGCTCGGGTGTCGGCCTGACGGCGACGGCGGCGTTGCCTGAACGGTTCAGTCGAACTGAAGTCCGACCGACCGCGAGCACGCGAAGCTCGTGACATTGGCTCGCCTGGCCTGTTGCCGACGGGCAATGCCGCGCCCATCTAGGGGTCAATCTGCGGTGAGCGCAGTCTGTGCTTCCTCGGTGAGCCTCCGGTTTATGAACGAGCGCCTTCGAACCTACACCCCCAGTCCCGTCGCGCAAGACCGGCGCCTGGACTCCGGCCGAGTCCCCGAGGTCCATCGGCCGAGCCTGGGTCTGCGCCTGCTGGGCTGGACCCTGCTGATCGCGAGCGTCGGCCTGGTCTCCTGCCAGTCTTTGTTCGTCCTGTGAGCGGGCGCGACCGGCAATTCGGGAGCGGCGGATCGCTGGACCTCCAGGCGGTGCTGGCCCGAGCGCGAGAGGCGGTGAGGGCGGGCGCCACTCCACCTTCCAGGCCCCCCGAGCCGCCGGCCCCACGGCCGCCGCGGGTGCTGCTCCTGTGGGTGCTGTCGGCGCCGCTGGTGCTCGGAGCGCTGAGCGCCCTGGCCGCCGGACACCTCGCGGGTTTCCTCGGCGATGCCCTGGGCTGGGGGCTGATCGCCGGCGCTGCACTGCTGACCCGGCAGGGCTTCGCCGATCTGGGCGCCGGGCGCGAGCGGCGCTTCTCACGGGGGTGGCGACTCCCGCTAAAGAACCTCGCCGCCGCGGCCCTTGGGCTCGGGACGGCGGTGGCCGCCGTGGGAGGTGCTGGGTATTTGTTGTCGGTCGGGGTGGCGTTCGGTGCCGTCGCGGTGCTCGGTTATCATCTCACCTATGGACTGGAGGCGATGCGGATCGGGCGGCGACTGCCCGCCAGGAGTGACAGGGAGGCTCGGGCGGTCGCCGACGCCCTGGCCGAGGCCGAGGGGCGGCTGATCAACATCGAGCGAGCCGCCGCGGCGATCGGAAATCCGGAGCTGCGGCTGCGGCTCTCCCGCATCGCCGGCCAGGGCCGCGGGATGCTGGAGCAGATCGCCGAGCGCCCGACGGACCTGCGGCGCGCCCGCCGCTTCCTGACGGTGTTTCTCGAAGGCACCGAGCAGGTCAGCGACGGCTATGTGCGAAGCCACCATCATGTCGATTCGCCGGAGCTGGAGCAGAACTTCCGCAACGTCCTGGTGACAATCGAGGACCAGTTCGTCCGCCAGCGTGAGCGACTGCGCCAGGCCGATGTGCTCGACCTCGACGTGCAGATCGAGGTGCTGAAGAAGCAGTTGGAGCAGGAAGGCATCCGCTGAGCGCCCGGCCGATCCGACGACGGCGGGACGACCATCACAAGCGACCACCGGCGCCGCCCCGCGAGAGGGCGGCCAACGTGCGAACACGAGGCATCCGATGAGTGAAGCAGAGATCAAGTCCATCGACCGGATTGCGTCAGCGGGCCCGGGCCGTGGGGCCCTGGAATTGGAGGACGCCCCGCTGGCGGAGCAGGCCGAGATCAAGGCCCTGCTCGCCGAGCTCGATCTCACCGACAGCGGCTCCATCATGCACTTCGGCGCCAAGGCGCAGCAGCAGTTGACGCTGGTCTCGGACCAGATGCTCGAGGGCGTGCGGGCAAAGGATACTGGTGCCGCCGGGGGTGCGCTGGGCGAGATGGTCGGCACCTTGCGCGGCTTCGACGTCGAGGCCCTGGATCCCAACGCCAAGCCCGGCTTCTTCGGGCGGCTGTTCGGGGCCGGAAAGCCGATCACGCGGTTTCTGCAGCAATACGAGGAGGTGCGCGGCCACATCGACCGCATCACCACGGATCTGGAGCGCCACAAGACCCGGCTGCTGACCGACGTGACCGCCCTGGACCGGCTCTATGACGCCAACCTGAGCTACTTTCGCGAGCTGGAGCACTACATCGCCGCCGGCGAGGCCAAGCTCGCGAAGCTGGATCGGGAGACCATCCCCACCCTGGCGGCCCGGGTCGAGAGCGAGTCCGACATGGTGCAGGCCCAGGGCCTGCGCGACCTGCGCGGCGCCCGCGACGATCTGGAGCGGCGCGTGCACGACCTGCGTCTGACCCGCCAGGTGGCGATGCAGGCGCTGCCCAGCATCCGGCTCGTCCAGGAGAACGACAAGGGGCTGATCAACAAGATCAATTCCACACTGGTCAACACTGTCCCCCTGTGGCGTCAACAGCTCGCCCAGGCGGTGACCATCTACCGATCGGGTCGCGCCGCCGAGACGGTGCGCGCGGCCACCGATCTCACCAACGACCTGCTGCGCGCCAACGCCGAGAACCTCAAGACCGCCAATGCCGAGGCGCGCCGCCAGATCGAGCGCGGCGTTTTCGACATCGAGACCGTCAGGGCGGCCAACCAGGCACTGATCGAGACCGTCGAGGAGAGCCTGCAAATCGCCGACGAGGGCAAGCGGGCCCGCGCCGCGGCCGGTGCCGAGCTCGAGCAGATGGAGGCGGATCTGCGCCGCACCCTGGCCAGGGCCAGTGCGGACGGCGGTCGGGTACAGGGTTCCTGAGCGGCGCTCGCCGCGCGACCTCCTGATCGAGCGGCTCCGGGTGCCCGCACTGGCGGCGCAAGGATCCTGTGGCGAAGCGACCGGACATTCGCGAGCGCATCGAGACCTTTCGGCAGCTCTGTGACCGGGAGGGCCCGGATCTGGTGCTCGCCGCGGCGCGGCAGGCACTGTCGGCTCCGCATCGGCTGCTGGTCGCCAGCGCCGCGGCACTGGCCGGTGATCGGCTGGTCTACGCCCTGGAGCCCGATCTGACCGCCGCCTATCGGCGCTTCCTCAACGACCCGGTAAGGCGCGATCCGGGCTGCACGGCCAAGGGGGCCATAGCCCGCGCCCTGGTGGCGCTGGACAGCCAGGAGGCGGACTTCTTCATCGAGGGAATCCACTATCGCCAGCCGGAGCCGGTGTGGGGCGGCAGCGTGGACGCGGCCGTGGATTTGCGGGTGAGCTGCGCTATCGGGCTCGCCGCCACCGCCCACCCCCGCGCCCTGATCCATCTGGTGGACCTGCTCCACGACCCCGAGCCCCACGCCCGCAGCGGCGCCGCGCGCGCCATCGCCTGCACCCAACCCCTGGCGGCTGAGGCCTTGCTACGGTCCAAGGCGCTGGGCGGCGATCCGGAGCCGGAGGTGACGGGTGACTGTCTGGCCGCCCTGCTCCAGGTGGCGGCGCAGGAGGCGCTCGGTTTCGTCGCCGGCTTCCTGGATGCGCCAGACGCCCAGGTGCGCGGCCTGGCCGCACTGGCGCTCGGGGAGTCCCATCTGGATGGCGCCCTGGTGCTGTTACGCGCTCGCTGGGACTCGGAGCCCCTCAAGCGCGATGGTGATCGGGTGCTGCTGCGGGCGGCCGCCCTGCACCGCAGCGAGGCGGCCCTGGACTGGCTGATCGACGTGGCTGCCGTTGGCGACCGCGTCAGTGCCGAGGTCGCGATCCTCGAGCTCGGCACCTATCGAAAGACCGAGCGGGTACGCGAGCGCCTGGGTAGGGCGGTCGCCGAGCGCGACGATGGGAGGCTGACCGACCGCTTCGCCCAGGTCTTTGCCGCCGGATCGGGCCTGTAGGTCCGTTTTGAATGCGACAGCAACCTTGCGATGGCCCCCACCGCCGCCGCCGCTCCGTCGGCGTCGCGGGCTGGAGGGTCACCAGGTCGAGTGCCGCCGCGCGATGCGCTTGACCCGATCCAGGAACGCCTCCATCCCCGCCTGACGCTTGGCGCTCAGGGCCTCCTCGAGATGCAGGGGGCCGAACACCCGAGCCGGGTCGGTCTCCAGCACCTCCTCGGGCGTCTTTCCCTCGAAGGGCATGAGCAGGACGGCGACCAGACCCCGTACCAGCGGGGTCTCGGCGTCTGCACGATACTCCAGCACGGAGGGCTCGCCGGGCTTCAGGCTCCCGGTGAGCCAGGTGCGGGTGTCGCAGCCGGGTACCAGGTTGTCGTCGATGCGCTCGGATTCCGCGATCGGGATCAGGCCCTTGCCGAGGTCGCTGATGAGCTCGAAGCGTCCCTCCCAGTTGTCGATCAGCTCGAATGCTTCAGTGAGAGATTGCATGTCCATGATGATAAAAATTCGCTTGTCGGTTGCTGGTCCGGCGGCTCAGGGCCCGAAGAGGCGCGGGTCGAGGAGTCCGTCAAGATCCGGGTAGGGGATCACCACTTCCAGGATGCCCGCGGCGTACGGGGCGACGGAGTAGGGGGCAAAGGTGACCTTCAGTCCGTCCGCACGCGGAAACAATAACTGATAGTTCTCGGGCTGGGGGGCGGTGCCCTTGCGCAGCCACTCGTCGTCGTCGCCGAGCAGGTCACGCCGCTTGAGCTCGGAGAGGCAGCGGCTCGACAGGGTCTCGAGCCAGTCAGCCCCCGGGGCAAACAGGCCCTCGGGTGGGATGCGCCGGCCGGTCGTGGTCTCGATCACCAGGTTCTCGAGCACGGGCATCCCGTGGGCGCCGCCGGTGTAGACATAGCCCGAGAAGGGGATGGCCAGGAACCGCTCGGTCCGGTGGGTCGGGCCGTAGTCGATCAACAGGGACCAGTCGGTGCCCTGCCAGCCTGAGCCGCCGCGTTCCGCCTCGCGGGCGGCCTCCGCCAGCTCGCCCCGGACGGGCACGATGATGGCCTCGACCAGGGAGCGAATCTCCTGGTTGGCGACCACGTCGGCATCGCTGCGCTCGGTCAGCACCGGGAAAGTCGCCACGATGCGGTAGTGGGGGCCGGTCTCCTGCAGCCGGATCAGCGGCAGCGGTGCCGGCGCCCCAGTACCCTCCGTCAGCGCGGCAAGTCGCGCCTCGTAGAGCCGGGCGACGCAGGCGCTGGTCTCGCAGGCGTCGCGCTCGCTCAGCCAGACCCTCTGCTCCGCGACCAACCGCTCTCCCGCGGCGGGAGCCACCGCGGCATTGCGTGCCCTCCGGTAGGCGTGTGCCATGCGCTCGTCGAGCGCGCCGAGGTCGCTATCGCCGCAAATGAACCGCTCCACCAGGGTGGATGCCTGGGCGCAGTCGAAGGACGCACCCTGAACGGGCAGGGCGAGCGCCGCCAGGAGCAGCGCCGCGCATCGGGTGACGGAGGGGCGGGGAGCATTCATGGTGAGCCCTGATGACGATCTGGTCGTTGGTCTCTCACATAAAGGGTGCGGATGAGCCGTGCGCAGACCCCCTCGACCGAAGGGGTGCATGCGCCGGTCAGACCCCGCCGGCAGTCTAGGAGATGAAGGAGCAGCAGTAGTCCACGAGCCGGGCCACCCGCACCCGGAACCTGGAGTCCCCCGGAACCTCGAAGGAGCCGCCCCCCTTGACGGGGCGCCACTCGCTCTCGTCGGGTAGCAGCACCGAGAGTTCGCCGGACAGTATCTCCATGACCTCGGGGGCCCCGGTGTTGAACTCGTATTCGCCGGGGAGCATGACGCCAAGCGTCTTGCGGTTGCCGTCTTCCAACAATAGGGTTCGACTAGTCACGCCGCCGTCGAAATAGACGTTGGCCTCACGCACCACGGTGACGTTGGTCAGCTCCGACATAGGATCGTTCTCAGGTTGGTTTGCGGGTAGTCGTGGCGGGTTCACGGCAACTCGATCACAGAGCGGACGCCGTGCGCCACGGGATCTTCGCCCGGCACCGCCTCGGTCTCGTGCTCATGGCCCATTTCCCCACAGTGCGGGTCATCGCAATGGTGGTGGTGCTGATGACCCTGGTGTGCGGTGAGCCGCCGGTTGCGAATCGCCTTGCGCATGCCCTGGCGCAGGAAGGAGACGCAGAGTGCCATCAGCCGCAGCACCTGGTCCTCATTCTCCTCGGTGATCTGGATGCGTTCCTCCAGGGCCCCGAGCACGCGCCGCATCTCCTCGGCGTGCTGTTCGGGAAGCCCCGCGTCGGAAAACACGGCGTCGACCACGTGCTTCATCAGGGCGTCCACGTCGGTCTCGCCGAGATCGTGCGCGATCCGCCCGATGTGGCGCCCGAGCTCCTTCGGCTTCATGTCCTGAACCTTGTCGCTGAAGGTCTTGATGTTGCAGGTGAGGAGGGCTCGCGTCTTCATGGGTGGATCAGGGTCGGTCTGGTGTCGGGGTAATCCCCGGTTCTGGATTCATTGGGAGGGAGAGCCGAACGGTACCCGGACCGCGATGATACCGATCGCGGACGCGGACGTGCAGGGTTTCTCGAGACGCGATCACTGTGCGGCTCGTCACGCCCCGCCATCCGCGCCCGCTAAAAAGAGTCCTTTCATCCTGCTGCATTGAGGTGCCTCGGTGTCGCCGTCTGGAGCCGTCTGTTAACCTGCCGCGGCCCGGGCTACCGCCCGGATCCCCCCGGCCCTGCACTCCGAGGCGCGCCCCAATGAGAAGGTACCTGCTCGTCCTGTTCGCGGTCGTCCTCATGGCCGTGCTCCCGCCATCGATCGCCAGCCCCGCCGGCGCCTCCCCCGCCCATCCGCGCATCGGCCTGGTACTGAGCGGCGGCGGGGCCCGCGGCTCGGCGCACATCGGCGTGCTCAAGGTGCTGGAGGAACTGCGCATCCCGATCCATGCCATCGCCGGAACCAGTATGGGTTCACTGGTCGGGGGCGCCTACGCTGGGGGGCTGACGGCGGAGGAGTTGGAAAGACGGGTCACCCAGGTGAATTGGGGGGATCTCTTCAATGACGACCCGGCGCGCAAGGAATGGCCGGCTCGGCGCAAGCAGGCCTCCTCTAAGCCGACCTGGGACTTCACCGTCGGGGTGCGCGACGGCAAGGTGAGCCTGCCGAAGGGGGCCATCTCCGGCCAGAAGGTCCAGCTCTTCTTTAACGACTTGGTGCAGGGGGTCGAGACGGTCCAGCGCTTCGACGAGTTGCCGATCCCCTTCCGGGCGGTGGCCACCAACCTGGAGAATGGGGACATGGTGGTCTTCGATCGGGGACCGCTCCCCGTCGCCATGCGTGCCAGCATGTCGGTTCCGGGCCTGTTCGCCCCCATGGAGGCGAACGGGCAGATCTACGTGGATGGGGGTCTGGTGCGTAACCTGCCGATCGACGTCGCCCGCGAGATGGGCGTGGACGTGATCATCGCGGTCAACCTGGGGTCGGGCTATCTGCCACGCGACAAGCTCGGAACCATCGTTGGGGTCACCGGGCAGATGATCGCGATCCTCACCGAGCAGAACGTCAAGGTCTCGCTTAAGGAGCTGAACCCCAAGCGCGATATCCTGATCCTGCCTGATCTGGGCAACATCACCTCTGGCGACTTCGATCGGGCCCCGGAGGCCATCGCGACCGGGGTGGATGCCGCCCGCAAGGCGGCGCCCCAACTCGCCCGCTACAGCCTGAGCGAGAGCGACTATGTCGCCTGGCGACAGGGGCGCTTCGGTCCTGGGCGCCCGGTGCGGCGCGTCGCCGGGGTGCGGATCGAGGGCCTGGAGCGGGTGAACCCGGCGGTGTTCGATCAACTGGTCGACGCCCAGGAAGGCAAGCCGCTGGATCGCGCCCGTCTCGACGAGGACATCCAACGGCTGTATGGTCGCGCCGATTTCGAGCGGATCAGCTACCGCTTCGAGTCCCAGACTGACGGATCCGACCTGCTGATCGTGGACGCCGTGGAAAAGGCCTGGGGTCCAGGCTATCTCGGTCTTGGACTGGGGCTGTCCAGCGACAATAGGGGCGACAACCGTTTCGGCATCCAGGGCAGCTATCGCCAAACCTGGCTCAACAAGCTCGGGGCCGAGTGGAATACGGAGGTCACGCTCGGCAACGAGCCGAGTCTCTACACGGAGCTCTACCAGCCGTTCAGTCTCGACAGTGCTGCCTTCGTCGCGCCCTATTTCGGCTACTCGGAAATCCCGACGAGCGTCTTTCAGGGTGATCAGCGGATCGCCCGTTACAACGTCGGGCGGCTGCGCGCCGGTGCCGACCTGGGCACGACCCTGTCCGGCGTGGAGTTTCGGCTGGGGCCCTATTACGGTTGGTCAGACACCAACCTGGATACCGGCTCACCGCAGCTTCCAGAGGGAGGCAACAACGATTCGGGACTCAGTGCTCGGATTCTCTACGACACGTTGGACAGTGCCGGGGCCCCGCGCTCCGGGCTGCGGCTCGCGCTGGAGGCAATGAGTCCAATGAAGGCACTTGGGGCGGAAGTTGAGTATACGCGCGCCAGTCTGAGCGCCACCACCGCCCACAGCTTTGGTCCCAACACCGTCACCGGAATCCTGCGCGCCGGGAGCAGTTTTGGCGATCAGATGCCCTATTACGATCAATTCCCACTGGGCGGATTTCTCAATCTCTCCGGATACGCCAATGAACAGTTCCGCGGCAACGACATGGCCTTCGCCAGCCTGGCCTATTACCGCCAGATCGCGTCGCTTCCACCACCCATCGGGCGCGGTCTCTACCTTGGCGCTTCACTGGAAGCGGGATGGCTGTCCGCTGGCGAGGTAACTGACCCTAGCACGGGGGCCTCTCTGGTACTGAGCGAAGAAGCTACACGCTATGGAGGCAGTATCTTCTTCGGTTCGGATACCTGGATCGGGCCGGCCTACCTGGGTCTGGGCCTTGCGGGAACCGGTGAGAGCACCGTCTATGTGCTGATCGGTGTGCCCTGACGGTACCCGCTTGTCCCGACCGCGCGGTCCTGTCGCGGCGGCGTCAGCGATCGCTGAGGGAGTGCCGCCGTTCGCGATTCCCCGGCCGGTTGAAGCGGCTCACGCCCCGTCGACCGGGCTGGCATTTCCCGGTCCCACGCGGGCCAATTCCGGAGAATCCAGCGATGCTCGGGGCAGAGAGGTCCGTGGGCCGCCGTCCTGGCTCAAGTGACCAGCACGTTCAGGAACTGCCAGGGATCTTCCGGATCCACCGCCTCCGGAAACAGGGTGTTGCGATTCTCGAGCGGCGTCCAGTCGCTGTAGACGCCCACCATGTCGCCCAGATACGGCAGGGCCACCTCCATCACCTCGCGAAAGTCCATGTCGTCAGGGTCCAGGACGCCGGAGGCCGAATGGTTCATGGCCCAGACGACGCCACCGAGCACGCCGGCGGCGGTCTGCAGGCTGGTGGCGTTGTTGTGGGGGGCAAGCACGACGGCTTGATCGTTGGTGAGCCGCGAACCGTACCAGTAGGCGCCACGCGGATGGCCCATCAGCAGGACGCCCAGCTCGTCCATGCCGGCGTCGATGTCCTCGGCGGCGAGCTGGCGCCGCTTCGACTGGAGCTGCCAGGCCCGGCCCGCCAGCTCGTGCAGTGACAGGACCGCGTCGTCGCAGGGGTGGTAGGCATAGTGGACGGTCGGGCGGTACAGCAGCTGCCCACCTTCACGCAGGGTCAGGTAGTCCGCGATGGAGATCGACTCCCCGTGGGTGACGAGGAACCCGAGATAGGGCCCCTCCAGCGGCGTCCAGCTGCGCACCCTTGTGCCGGCGCCGGGGCGCTCCAGCCAGATGGCCGAGTCGCAGCCGAAACTGTGCCGATGGGCGCCCGCGGGCCAGTGGCGCTCATGGCTGCCCCAGCCCAGCTCGGCCGGCTGGCAGCCCTCGCCGACGAAGCCCTCGACCGACCAGGTGTTGACGAACTCGTCCCGTTGCTTGTGCAGGGGGCTGGTCTGGGTGTCCCGCTCGGCGACATGGATCGCGCGGATGCGGAGCCGTTGGGCCAGAGCGGCCCAGCCGATGCGGTCTCGGGGTTCCTCCGCATCTGGCAACAGGTCCGCGGCCAGATTCAACAGGGCCTGCTTGACGAAATGGGACACCAGCCCCGGATTCACACCGTGGGTCAGCACCGCCGTCGGCGCCTCAGCGCGCTCGCCACGCAGCGCCAGCGCCGCCTCCCGCAGGGCGTAATTGGTGCGCAGGGCAGGGGACAGGGAGGCGTCGTAGTAACCGCCCTCCCAGGGCTCGATGCAGGCATCCAGGTACAGAACCCCGTGCTCCTGACACCAGGCGATAAGATCGAGGCTGCCCACGTTGACCGAGAGGTTGAGCAGGAAATCGCCGGGCGCGAGCTCCGCTTGAAGGATCTGGCGGTAATTCTCCCGCGTCACGGGCCGATCAGCGAAGGCCACGCCATAGTGGGCGGCGACCCCGGCTCCCGTATCCCCGGCGTTGAGGATGCGGATCTGCGCCGGCGCCACGGCGATGTGCCGCAGCAGGAGCGGCAGCACACCCCGGCCGACGCAGCCGAAGCCGAGCATTAGCAGGCGCCGATCGAAACGTGCGAACCGCCGGTGCAGACCGTCGGCGATCAATATCGAGGTTTCCAGGCTCAGGGACTCCTTGTATTGGGCTGATCTCAGAACAGCTCGAGCTGAGGCGAGGGCGGCTCGGGCTTCGCAGAATCCATCTCCCGTTTTGCGGGTCCAGGTTCCATTCCGACCGTGGGGGCCGGCCCAATCACGGCAGGGACATCCGCCGCCCTGGCCGCGTCCGGCTCCAGGTCCGCATGGACACAAGGGATCAGTCCGGCCTCATAGAGCAGGACCTGATCCTCGCGCTTCAGCCGGCGGGCGTCCACCATGATGCCGTTATCCAGGACGATCATCCAGGCCATGGGATGCCTTACGACCTGGCTCGGCAGAGACCACTCCAGACCCAGTTGGTCCATATCCAGCAGGTCACGGGCCTGCTTGGATTTAGCGAGCGCATTGCTTTGGCTCACGCCGAACGCCTGGTAGAGCGCCTGCGGCGGCATGTGCGGCGACTGAGAGGGGTCGTGGAGGAAGTTGACCATGCCGACCGCGTGCGTGATGCCGGCCGCCCAACTCAGCGGTGTCCCTTTGGCCAGGGGAGAGGGCCGCTTGCGACCAAGGGCAGCAGCGGCGAAGCGGATCAGTTGGGCGTATTCCGCGTTGAGATGCTCGCCGCAAAACGCGTCGGTGATGGCGGTGACGGCGGCGAAGGTCTCAGCCATGCTCTTTGGCACCTTCTCAGAATGATTCGACATATTTGGTCTCTGGACTATTGATGGGTAAGTGCTTGGTCACTTGCGGGAGAGATCCCAACGCGATCGCAGAATCGCATTCTTTCTTCTCGGCAACGCAGGCGACGGGGTAAAAGCATGAGGTGCAGTCACTCGTCGAGTCGACGAGAAGAACAAGTTCTGCAAAAAAGGGGTCTTCACCTATACTCCGGACACCTTACATCCGACATCTTGAGCCGGATATACATCGGGCAAGAGTTGGAGGTTACGCCGCATCATAGATGCAACTCGAGAAGCTAGCTTGTCCAAAGAGAAACGATCGGCTAGATCTCGAACTTCACCGCGCGTTTGCACCCTCGAAAGCAGATTGACGGCATCACAGGAGTCTGCCTACCAGGGATAACAGGCTCTCATATGCTCCGTTACCTGGTCTTGATCTTCAAAGGTGATTAGCTTCGTAACTCAGCTGACCACGCGTCTATCCCACGGTCAGCGCGAAACCTGACGCGTCAACGGCCTTGGAGCGCCGAAAATGCGCGCTTTCCGCCACAGGGTGGCTCCCAATTTCCACCCCGGAGGTGCCAGCTGAGCCATCGAGCTAATCACCTCTTCAAACGCAGTGAGTCGCAGGAGAGCCAGTTGATCTTCGCTTGCGTCTGGTGGCATTAGCCCTCGCTCTTCGACGGACTCGAAACCGATCGAGAGGCGCTTCCACTGGCTCAGTTGGAGTTGCGCATGCCGAGGGTGGTGACCCGCTGGCGCAGCCCCTGCCAGTCGAGGGTGCCGCTCGTGTCCATCGGCAGAACGATGCGAGCTGTACTCGAGCCTGAGCGGCGATTTTGTTCACGCGACCTTATCTCAGAGATGAGGGTGCCGCTTGTGACCGACAAGACTTCGATGCCAACCAAATGTCCCTCCGCGTCATAGTCCGCATTGATCCCCGGTTCTATTTCCTTGGTCATCGCCACGCCGGTGTCGGAGATCTCGAAGTAAGCGGCGTCCGCTGCGGGGTCGAATTCAAGTTTCATAGGTCGGATACCTCATCGTCGGAGTAGGCGGTAACGACAGCAACAGGGTCAAAAGTTTCATTGTAGATGACACGCAGTACCCGGAAAGCGCACTCCGGGACGGGTCAAAGAGCATGCAGCAACGCCTCGTCCTCATGGTCGGCTTCGATACGCGCGGGGTTGTCCAGTGCGCTTTGAATCCAAAGAACGAGGATTTTGCGCTTGGTGCAACGCCGTTTCGCATGGTCGGTGAGGATGAAATCCATCGCCCTGTCACCTGGCTCCCATTGTGCGCGGTTCCGGGGGCCTGTTCGGTTACGTTTCCTTGCGCGAAGAGGCTGTTGTTCGGTCGGATTAGCGTACCCCAACAGCCCCGCACCGTGTCATGGGCGTCCCAGCCCACGTTCGACCCTCGGCCCGTCCCCCTACTGACAAGCCTCACACTCCGGATCCAGGATCGAGCACGCCTTCGGCGCCGCCCCATTGGCCTTTCCGTTCGCCTTGCCCTTGTCGAGGGTGATGTAGCTCCCTCCGACGGCGCTCAGCCGATTGGCCTTGGTGGCGTCGTCCATGGTGGACTTCTCGACGTGGGTGGCGCCCATGGATCTCAGGTAATAAGTCGTCTTGAGTCCGCGCACCCAGGCAAGCTTGTAGAGGTTGTCGAGCTTCTTCCCGTTGGGCTCGCTCATGTAGAGGTTGAGGCTCTGGGCCTGGTCGAGCCACTTCTGTCGGCGGCTGCCGGCCTCCACCAGCCAGCGGGGGTCGATCTCGAAGGCGGTGGCATAGAGGAGCTTGAGATCGTCCGGGACGCGGTCGATGGGCTGGACGGAGCCGTCGTAGTACTTGAGATCATTGACCATGACCGAGTCCCACAGCCCCTGTTCCTTGAGGTCCGCCACCAGGTAGGGGTTGACCACGGTGAACTCGCCAGACAGGTTCGATTTGACGAACAGGTTCTGGTAGGTGGGCTCGATGGACTGGCTGACCCCCACGATGTTGCTGATGGTGGCGGTGGGGGCGATGGCCATGCAGTTGGAGTTGCGCATGCCCAGGGTGGTGACCCGCTGGCGCAGCCCCTCCCAGTCGAGGGTGCTGCTGGTGTCCATCTGCAGATAATCGCCGCGGCCATCCGCCAGCAGGGCGATGCTGTCGATGGGGAGTATGCCCCGGCTCCAGAGGCTGCCCTGAAAGCTCTGATAGCGCCCGCGCTCCTCGGCCAGCTCGGTGCTGGCCTGGATAGCGTAATAGCTCAGGTACTCCATGCTTTGGTCGGCGAAGGCCACGGCCTCCTGGGTCGCGTAGGGGATGCGGAGCTTATAGAGGGCGTCCTGGAAGCCCATGATGCCGAGCCCCACGGGGCGGTGGCGCAGGTTGGACTTCCGGGCCTGGGGGACGTTGTAGAAGTTGTAGTCGATGACGTTGTCGAGCATGCGCATGGCGGTGCGCACCGTGCGCTCGAGTCGCCGGGTGTCCAGACCCTTCTCCGTCACGTGGGCCGCGAGGTTCACCGAGCCCAGGTTGCACACCGCGATCTCCTGGTCGTTGGTGTGCAGGGTGATCTCGGTGCAGAGGTTGGAGCTGTGCACGGCGCCCACGTGCTGGTTGGTGTAGCGCAGGTTGCAGGGGTCCTTGAAGGCGATCCAGGGGTGGCCCGTCTCGAACAGCATGGCGAGCATCTTGCGCCACAGGTCCACCGCCTTGATGCGCTTGTGGACCTTCATGTCGCCGCGCTCCGCGCGCGCCTCGTAAGCGGTGTAGGCGGCCTCGAAGGCCTGGCCGGTGAGGTCGTGCAGGTCCGGCGTCTCGTCGGGCGAGAAGAGGGTCCAGTGCTGGTCCTCGGCCACGCGTTTCATGAACAGGTCGGGCACCCAGTTGGCGGTGTTCATGTCATGGGTGCGGCGGCGGTCGTCGCCGGTGTTCTTGCGCAGCTCCAGGAACTCCTCGATGTCCACGTGCCAGGTCTCGAGATAGGCGCAGACCGCGCCCTTGCGCTTGCCGCCCTGGTTCACGGCCACGGCCGTGTCATTGGCCACCTTCAGGAAGGGCACCACGCCCTGGCTGCGGCCATTGGTGCCCTTGATGTGGGCGCCCATGCCGCGCACCCGGGTCCAGTCGTTGCCCAGACCGCCAGCGAATTTAGACAGGAGCGCATTGTCCTTGATGGCCCCGTAGATGCCGTCGAGGTCGTCCGGGACCGTGGTCAGATAGCAGGAGCTGAGCTGGGGGCGCAGGGTGCCGGAGTTGAAGAGGGTCGGGGTGCTGCTCATGAAGTCGAAGCTGGAGAGCAGCTCATAGAACTCGATGGCCCGCTCCTCGCGGTCGATCTCATTGATGGCGAGCCCCATGGCGACGCGCATGAAGAAGGCCTGGGGCAGCTCGAAGCGGATGCCGCCGGCGGTGTGGATGAAATAGCGGTCGTAGAGGGTCTGCAGGCCCAAATAGGTGAACTGGAGGTCGCGCTCGGGCTTGAGGGCCGCGCCGATGCGCTCCAGGTCGAATCGCCCGAGCTGGCGGTCGAGCAGCTCCAGGTCACCCGCACGCCTCACATAGGCGCTGAAGTAGTCGCTGTAACGCTCGGATAGATCAGCCTGGGTCTCGACGCCGACGGCCATGTCCAGATAGCCGAGGGCCTCGCGGCGCATCAGGTCGAGCAGCAGCCTTGCGGCGGCCTGGCTGTAGGCGGGCTCGCGCTCGATCATGGCGCGGGCGGACATCACCAGAGCCTGGCTGACGTCGGCCTCCTTGACCCCGTCGAATAGGTTACGGCAGGTGTCGTCCAGGATGGCCTGGGCGTCCACGCCCTCGAGGTCCCGGCAGGCCTCGTCGGTCAGGCGGCGCATGCGCTGCAGGTCCAGGGGCCTGGTGCTGCCGTCGGGCAGGGTGACGTGGATGCCCTGTGTCTGGCGGGCGGGGACCTCGGCGGCCTTCTGGGCCCGCTCCCTGGCGCGGGACTCGCGATAGAGGACATAGTCGCGGGCCACCTTGTGCTCGCCCGCGCGCATCAGGGCCAGCTCGACCTGGTCCTGGATGTCCTCGATATGGACGGTGCCGCCGCCCGGCAGCCGGCGGCTGAGCGCACCGCTGACCTGCTCGGTGAGCTCGCGCACCCGCGCGTGGATGCGGCTCGAGGCCGCTGCGTTCCCGCCCTCGACGGCCAAAAAGGCCTTGGTCATGGCGACCATGATCTTGTTGGGGTCGAAATGGGTGACCTTGCCGTTGCGGCGGATCACCTGCATCCGCCCGGGGGCATGGGCCTGGATCTCCGCCGTGGGAGCCTGGTCTTTGGCCCCCGACGGCGTTGGCACGGGCGGCGCGGCGCCGGCCTCCTGATTCTGCGGCGTGGCCTCGTCGATCGCGGCGTGGTCTGTATCGGGGGCGGACATGGCTCCTCCTGGTCGGCAGATTAGGATCGGGAAGCGGATTCGGTTGGCCGCTATGCGTTTGGGAGACGCTGATTAGAGCCATCCCCGGGTTACAAAACTCGCGGTGCGAGAGGCGCGACTCTCACAGCGCTCCATCCATCAGCCAGTCGAGTGACCGGAGATGCCGGGTCAGCCGTGACCCCGACGCCAATGCCTCAAATCGGCGTTTCCCTTGGCCGTCGACCAGGGCCCGCCATGGCGGCCGCCAAGGGCAGGGCGGTGACGCTAACCATATCTATGGGATGCGTCCATCGTCAACCACAAGATGTTGTGCAAAAGGTGGTCTGAAACCTGTAGAAGAGTTGTGGGAGAGCTGTGGATAAAGGGCGCCACCCCGCGGGCCGCGCGAGCGCGCGGGCGGATTCGGCTGGTTCAGGTGGGTCCGACCAGACGGCGTTTGGAGGCGACGAACGGGGGCTGTCGGGTGAGTGGCGGCCTGGTGTTTTCGCGCGCGCGACGGTGGCGCGAAGCGGCGTCTACATGAGCTCGACCAGGAAATAACGCGGCTCGCCCGCGCGAACGGCCTCGATGGGCGCGGAGTAGGTCCGGGTCTCGCCAGGTTGAAGCTCGGGCTCGGATCCCGTGGTGGCGGCGCGGACGGCGATCTTCCCCAGACCGATCTGTAGGCCGTTCTGGTCGAAGAGGTGGATCTGGGCCGCGGGCCGGATGGGCGTGTCGCCCGCGTTCTTGAGCACGGCGTAATAGGTGAGACGTTTATCGGCACCCACGCCGGACTCTGTGAAGCTGAGCTTCTTCAGATACCGCTGGTCGATGTCATAGAGGGTGTCGATCTCCAGCGGCTGAACCCCTGGGATGCGCTGCCTCATTATGGCGCCCAGCTCGACGTCGTGGGCCGCCAGCAGCCGCTTGGCCTGCTCGAGCTCTTGCTTGGTCTGGTTGAGCTCGATCGCCAGGTTGCGGCTCTCCACATCCGCGCGCTCCCGTGCGTAGTGTGCCCGGATCCACAGCATGGCGAGCACGGTAGCGGCGACGATCGCGCCGATCGCGATGAGGCGGGCCGCCAGCAGCTTGCTCTTGAGCTTTGCCTCGCGAGAGCCGGCACTGCGCTTGTGCCGATTGCCGCTGGAGTAGACGCGCTGATAAGCCCCGGCCGCCCGATTCGCCGCGAAGGGGCTGGGGCCTGAGGACGCCTGGGAAGGGTGATCGGCGGTCTGTGGCAGCGTGTCCGGGTGCTCGCTGGTGTATTCCATGTCTCGCAGGTCTCGATCTGACAGGTCTCGGTCGGGCAAGGACTCGCGGCCAGAATACCGCGGTGGCCGTTGGCGCGGCAAACCTCCCGGCCGAGCGCTATGGGGACGGAGCGGGAAGCCGTGCGGGCGCAGGCAACTGAAGGCGAAGAGGCCAGGCGGGCGAGTATACTCGCTGGCGCGTCCTCCAGCCGGAGGGCGAGCCGAACAAGAAGAGGAGTGTTTCAATGAAAGTGCGCGATGTTATGAGTACCTCGGTACGCTCTGTGAAGGCGGACAACAAGGTGATGGAGGTGGCCTCGCTGATGTGTATGTATCGCTTCCACGGCCTGCCGGTCGTGGACGACGACAACCGTCTGGTCGGCGTCATCGCGGAGAAGGACGTTCTGCACAGCCTGTTCCCGACCCTCGAGAACCTGATGTCGGAAGGGATGCACTCGGTGGACTACGATCGGCAGATGGCGCGCTACAGCGAGGTGCTGGAGAAGCGGGTGGATGAGCTCATGGCCAAAAACCCCATCACGGTGGATCCGGACATGCACCTCCTGCGTGCCGCCACCATCATGGTCAAGCATAATTTCCGGCGCATCCCGATCGCCGAGAACGGCAGGCTCGTGGGGATGCTCAGCCTGGGCGACGTGCATAAGGCGATCTTCCACGCCAACGTGACGGGCGCCTTGAAGGCCGGCTGACTTGCTGGGGGCCTCGGCTGGCGGCGCGCTCACCCCGTGCCGACCGTGGCGCCAGGAAGCGGCGGGCCCGCGCCCTGGGGGCCGGTTGCCAAAGATCCGGCGCCGTCCTAATCTGCGGCGGCACCCCCGCCAGATCCGTGCCGCTGCCGCCCACCATCGAAGGAGATTTCCCGTGACGGTTCCGACGAGCCACCGAAGAGTCGCCGCCTGGTCCCTGGCCGCACTGGTCACGGCGCCCCTTGCCCAGGAAGGGCCCGCCGGGGAGTCCGCGGCACTGGCCATGGCCGAATACGATCAGGTGATGAGTCTGACCCCCAACCTGGACAATGGGCGCAAGGTCTACCTCACCTGTGCCGTCTGTCATCTGCCCGAGGGCTGGGGCAGCCCGGATGGGGCCTATCCACAGATCGCCGGCCAGCTACGGACGGTGATCGTCAAACAGCTGGCGGACATCCGCGCGCGTAATCGGGACAACCCCCTGATGTATCCCTTCTCGGTCCCGCGCATCCTCGGCGGCCCCCAGAACATCGCGGACGTCGCCGCCTATGTGGCGCAATTGCCCATGACGCCTCATAACGGCAAGGGCCCGGGGAACGATCTGCAATACGGGGCCCAGCTCTATAAAGAGCACTGCGTCGAGTGTCACGGAGAGGGGGGCATAGGCAACGAATCCGAGCATCTGCCCCAGATCGCCGGCCAGCACTACGCGTATCTAATGCGTCAGTTCGAGGCCATCCGCACCGGCCGGCGCAAGAATTCCGACCCCAAGATGGTCAAGCAGATCCGCCGCTTCACCCTGCGCGACGAGTCTGCGGTGCTCGACTATCTGTCCCGGCTGGCGCCGCCGGCGGACAAGATCGCGCCCGAGGGATGGACCAACCCCGATTTCCCGTCCTATGTACGCGACGCCCGGGGTCTGCATATGGCGCACCCGGTGCCCCGGACGTCCCCGCCCGTGCCGGCCGCGTCGGACGTGCCGGGCGACTAGGCGGGGCCAAGGCCGCAGACTCCATCCGGCGGATCAGGCGCGCGGCACGGCCTCTGGATCTAAGACCGGCTTTCCCGCGCCGCATCCACCACCCGCAGGCGCCGATCCTCACCTCTGGGCGCTGGTCAACTCCACCCGGTTGCGCCCGAGTCCCTTGGCCTGATAGAGCGCCTCGTCGGCACGTCGGATCACCGACTCCATCGGCTCGTAGCGCGCCCGCACCGAGACCCCGATGCTCGCCGTGACACGTAGCCGCAGGCCTTCGGGGAGTGCGAATTCATGCCGTTCCACCACCCGACGGATGCGCTCGCCGTAGTCCGCGGCCCCCAGGGCGGATGAGCCCACGAGGAACAGGATGAGCTCATCGCCGCCATAGCGAACGGCGACGTCCGAGCCCCGCACATTGTCCCGCAGCACCCCGGCGATCTGGCGCAACACCTCATCCCCCGCCTCGTGGCCGTGGCTGTCATTGATCCGCTTAAAGTGGTCGATGTCGATCATCACCGCGGCCACCGGCATGGTCTCATCGCGATCATGAATGCTGCAGTGACGGGCCATGGCGTCCTGCAGATAGACCCGGTTGAAGAGACCGGTGAGCGGGTCGCGGATGGAGCGCTGGTAGGCCTTGCGCCGCTCCTCCTCGATGGTGCGATAGATCAGCTCCCGCTCCAGGGCCACCTGCAGCGGCAGTGCAAGCTGCTGTATCACCTGCTCCACCTCGGTATCGATGGGGATGGGGTGCTCCAGGTGGATGACGGCCGCCGCCTCCAGGCGCTGCTGAGTGGGGGAGAACAGGGGCAGGGTCAGGATCATTCCGCCGTTGCCGTCCCCCCGGCTGCAGAAGCTATTGGCGTGGAGGGTGGCGGCCGCTGCCTGAGGCTCCGTTCGGTAGAACTCGGCCCATTGCTCCCGGGTCCGACCCAGGGTGGCCAGCAGCTCGGCAGGTGCCTCCCCGAGGACACCGGAGAAGCGGGTCTCTTGGGACAGGGTGAGCACATCGCCGTCGTCGAGACGGGCGTAGTAGTCGATCCGATCGGCGGGCAGGTTGCTCTGGACCACCCGCAAGAGCTGATTGGCGATATCGCGGAAGTCCCGGTACAGGAGCATGGTGCGGGTGATCTCGCGCAGCATCTGATTGAAGCGCGAGAGCCGAAGTATGTCGGTGTCATCCCTGGCGAAGAGATAGATGCCGCAGTCCAGGTGGCGCAGCTTCTCGATCATGAAGGGCACCAGCCGCTCCGGGATGATGGAGCCGTGCTGGGGGGCTATGATCTTGACCGGATGGCGGGAGATCTGGGTCATCGCATAGTTCAGGATGTCCCGGCTCGGCATGTAATGTTCGTGGAAGGGGCGCATCGACTCAAACGCGGACTCGTCCTGCGCCACCAGGGACGGGTCCTGGGTGAAGCCGCCGAAGAGATCACTCGAGAACAGCACGCCGCTCGCGGGATCGAAGGTGGCGATGGCACCCGGGAAGTGGGCGTAGGGCGTGAAGACGAAGCGCAGCTCCCGGTCCTCGAGCTTCAGGCGCCATTCACGCTGGTCGACCAGCCAGAAGGGCAGGTTGAGACCGTAGTGTTTGAGCAGGCTCTGGGTGCGCCAATGGGTGACCACCAGCGCATCGGGTCGCTCGATCAGCTCGTCGATCAGGGGCAGGGCCGCGGCGATATCCGGATCCTGATGATGACAGACGAAATAGCGGATCTTCCGGAATGGAATGATCTCTTCGATCTTCTGCAGGGTGCCCGGAAAGGTCAGCCTCGAGCCGGGATCGAAAAGGACCGACTGGTCTCCCTGCTCCAGCAGATAGACGTGGCACTGGAAGGCGTCGTCCCCGAGTACATGCCCGACCCACCAGACACGTGGCGCGATCTCCAGGGCGCGACTGGTGTCCGCGCCCAACAAATGCGTCAGATTGGTATCCATACGGCTCCTGGGAAAGGTTTTGGATATGGGCGCGACGGTCGCGCCGCGCGCCCTGGCTCCCGTTGCCCCCGGGGTCGCGCCCATGGGCTGCGGATGGCGCGGTTGTCATGATTAGGGGGTCAGGCCGGGGTGCGGCGCGCAGAGTTCCGCCGAGGATAGGTGATGCGCTGGCGCGCCAAAAGTGATCCATATCACGAACCGCCGGCGCTCAACCCCGGAGCATGGGCCCGGCCGGTCCCGTCGATTCCCCGTCATTCAGGGCTCCGACCTCCAGCAACGCGGCGGCGTCCGGTCCCCCCATGACCCGGTAGATCATCGGCACCAGGACCAGCGAGACCAAGGTCGAGAAGGAGAGCCCGGCGACGATGGTGACCGCGAGCGGCTGCAACATCTCGGATCCCTCGCCCACGGCGAGCGCCAGCGGCAGCATGCCCACAACCGTGGTGAGGGTGGTCATGAGGATGGGGCGCAGGCGCAGCCGTGCGGCGGAGAGGATGGCGGCCTGCACGTCCAGACCGCGGCGGCGCTCGATCTCGATGAACTCCACCAGCACGATGGCGTTGTTCACCACGATGCCCGCCAGCATGATGAGTCCGAGCCATACCGGCATGGACAAACTCAGATCGGACCACATGAGCCCCAGCACCACGCCGGTGAGCGCGAAAGGGACCGAGAGTAGGATGATGAGCGGATTGCGAACCGATTCATACTGCACCGCCATCGCCACCAGCACCAGGAAGAGGGCGAGTCCGAGCAGCACCGAGCCCAGGTCGCGGCCCTGCTTCAGGGTCTTCAGGCTGCCGCCCTCGTAGAGGGTGTAGCCCGGCGGCAGCCGGACCTGTTCTGCCGCCTCCAGGGCGCGTGCGCACCGCCTGCTCCAGGGCAAGTCCCTCCCCCGCGGAGGCGGTGATCTCCACGATGCGCTGCTGGCGGTCGCGCACGATGCTGCTGGGCTGGGGCAGCAGCTCGACCTCGGCCAAATCCCCCAGGCGCAGGGGTCGGCGGGGCAGGCTGCGGCTGAAGATCACGATCGACTCCAGGTCCCCCGGGGTGGCGACGTCGGAGCGGTCCAGACGCAGTCGGATGTCCAAGGCCCGATCCCCTTCGATCAGCTCGGTGACGGCGCGGCCCTCCATCGCATAGCGCAGCACGGCGCCGACGTCTGCCACGCTGAGCCCGAAGGAGGCGGCGCGCTCGCGATCGAGTCGGATGGCGATCTCCTGGGTCACCGACTCGTAGCTGCTCTGGACATTGTCCAATCCGGCAACCTGTTTGAGCCGGGCCGCCACCTGATCACCGAGACGGGCTAGGGTCTCGAGCTCCGGACCCTTGATGCGCAGGCTCACATCCTGCTCCGAGTCGCTGAAGCGGATGCCACGGATGCCACGGGTGTAGAGCGACACCTTGAGCCCGGGGATCTCCTGGGCGGCGATCAGGGCCTTGACCCGGTCGTTCCAGGCGGTGCTGGCGAGACCATCGCGCTCGGCCAGGGGCTTGAGCAGCACCTGGATGCTCGCCCGGTTGGGGTTCTCGAAGGCGGAGCGGCCGAACACGAAGCCACCCACGGTGGTGAACATCGCCTCCACCTCGGGTTGGGCGGCGACGATCGCCTCGACCCGGGCGGTGAGGGCGTCCATCTCATCCAGGGCCAGGCCCTCATCCCCGGTGAGGCCGATCTGGATGTTGCCCTCGTCCATCTTCGGGAGGAACTCCTGCGGCGCCTCCATCATCCAGGGAATGGCGGACGCCAGGCCCGCCACGAAGGCCGCGATGACCAGCCATCGCAGCCGCAGCAGGTGCCCGAGGACCCAGGCATAGCCGCCTTGCAATCCCTCCATGACCTGCTCCACCCCTCGGCGCAGCACCCCCTCGCGACCCGCCGGCACCCGTCCGGCCAGGGCCGGAACCAGCGTCAGCGCCACCCCCATGGAGGCCAGGATGGCCGCCGAGATGGTGAAGATGAGCTCCTGAAACAGCAGCCCCACCAGTCCGCCGATGAACAGGAAGGGCAGCACGGCCGCGAGATTGGTGGAGGTGGACGCCACGATGGCGCTGGTGACCTCGCGGCTCGCGGTGTCGGCGGCCGCGACCGCCGACTGGCCCAGGCGTTGATGGCGGTAGATGTTCTCCAGCATCACGATGGTGCTGTCGACCAGCATGCCTATGCCCAGGGCCAGGCCCCCGAGGGTCATGATGTTGAAGGTGAGGCCGCTCGCGGACATCAGGATGAAGGTGGCCAGCACGGCAATGGGGATGGCGCTGCCGATGATGAGGGTGCGGCGCAGGCTGCCAAGGAAGACATAGACCACCGCCATGGCGAGTAGGGCCCCCCCGACGGCGGCGCTCACGGCATTGCGCAGTGAGTGGCGGATGTAGCGAGCCTGATCGTCGACCCGCTGGACGCGGATATCGTCCGGGATCTGGCCGCTGGCGGCGAGCCGCTCGATCTCCGTCTGCACCGCATCGACCACCGCGACGGTGTTGGCCTGGGGCTGCTTCTGGATGGAGAGCTTGATCCCCGGTGATCCGTCGAGACGGATGCGCAGGCGCTCCTCCGCCGCACCGTCAATGACCCGCGCGACCTCGCCGACCCGCAAGAGAGAGAGCGGGTCACGGCCGCCGTTGCGCAGGGTGGAGCCGCCGGTCGCCGGGTCCAGCAGCGGCAGCTCGGCGATGGAGCGGGCGTCCTTGAAGCGCCCCTGGGCGCGGCCGCTGAGCTCCCCCTGGGGCATGCGCAGGCGCCCGGCCGAGACGTCCTGGTTGGCCTGACGCAGGCGCTGCTCCAGATCCAGCACGTCGAGTCCCAGACCCGCCAGCCGGGATTGGTCGGCCACCACCAGGACCTCCCGCTCCAGGCCGCCCCCGACCTCCGCCGCCGCCACACCGGGAAGGTTGATCAGATCGCGGCTGAGCCCAAAGTCCACCAGGGCGCGAAGCTCCAGCGGGTCGCGCAGGACCGAGCTCACCACATACTCGGCCACCGGGAGCTGAAAGGGGTCGCGCTTGTAGATGATCGGGGGCTCGTCGGTCTGGGGCAGGAAGCGCTTGGCACGATCGAGGCGCGCGCTCGCATCGCGCATGGCCAGATCGATGTCCTCGCCATAGCGGAACGAGAGATCGACGGCGCTGCGGCCCTCGGTGGTCTCGGAGCGGATGGCGATGGCGCCCTCGGTGATGGCGAGCTGCTCCTCGAGCTGGCGGGTGACCGCGTCCTCCATGATGCGCGCCGGCACTCCCGGGTCCAGCACCCGCACTCGCACATCGGGATAGATGATCTGGGGTAGCAGATCGATGTTGAGCCTGGCGAGTGAGAAGCCGCCGAGCACCATCACCGACAGGGTGAGTGCAACGACCCCGATGGGATGGCGGACGGACCAGGTGGAGATGCTCGCTGCCATGGTGGACCGAGAGTTTAGCCCCAACGGCCGGATTCAAGGAGCGGCTGCCCCGGCGCGACCGGCCTTGCTATGATCCGGTGCCACGGCGCCTCCGTGGCTCGGGGGTCCGGGTACACTCCAAGGCCAGCCGAGGGAGGAGCGGAGATGCGGGTATTGGTAGGCGACATCGGCGGGACCAAGACCGGGCTGGCGGTGGCCGAGACCGACGGCGCGGTGGTGGCCCTGAGCGAGCAGCGGCGCTATCCGAGCGGTGACTTCGACTCCCTGGAGGAGATCGTCATCCGCTATCTCGACGAGACCGGTCAGCACACGGGCACCCGGTGTCCCTATGGTGCCTTTGCCATCGCCGGTCCGGTCCACGGTCGGCACAGCAAGACCACCAACCTTCCCTGGGAGATCGACGCGGACGCGATGGAGCGGAGCCTCGGCTTCGCACGGGTCGAGCTCCTGAACGATCTTGAGGCGGTGGCCTGGGGCATCGCCGCCCTGCAGCCGGCGGATCTGGTGGAACTGCACCCTGGCGACGGCAGCGAGGGCAATGCCTGCGTGGTCGCCGCCGGCACCGGCCTGGGCGAGGCGGGTCTGTTTTGGGACGGTAGCCGGCACCATCCGTTCGCGACCGAGGGAGGGCACACCGATTTTGCGCCGGTCGACGCACGCGAGTTCGCCCTCCTCGGGCACCTGCAGAAGACCTATGGCCGGGTGAGCTGGGAGCGGGTGGCTTCGGGCATGGGCATCGCCAACATCTACGAATTCCTGCTCCTGTGGCACAAGACCCAGACCCCGGACTGGCTGGAAGCGGAGATCGCCAAGGGCGATATCGCCGCGGCCGTGGCCGGTGCGGCGGTCGCCGGGGCGGCGAGCGCCGGCTACTGCCCGGTGTGCGCCGAGACCATGGAGGTATTCTTCCGCCTCTACGGACGCGAGGCCGGCAATACGGGGCTGAAGCACATGGCCCTGGGCGGCGTCTACCTGGGCGGGGGCGTCCCACCCAGGAACCTGGATGCATTGCAGAGCAGCCAGTTCCTGGAGGGCTTCTTCAACAAGGGCCGCATGGAGCCGCTGATGCGGCGTATGCCCGTACGGGTGATCCTGAGCGGCGAGACGCCGCTCCTCGGCTCCGCCCGATTCATGGCGGTGGAGCATCCAGCCTAGCGCGCCCCGCCGGGAGTCCGGCCTGGACCACCCTGTCAACATCCTCTGAGGGATTTTCCTATGACGACTGAGCTCAAGATCACCGGCATGACGTGTCAGCACTGCGTGGGCGCCGTGACCCGCGCGCTCCAGGCCGTCCCCGGCGTGAACGGGGTGCGGGTGGACCTCGCCGAGGGGCGCGCCTGGGTCGAGGGGGATCCGGCGCCCGAGGCCCTGATCCGGGCCGTGGTGAATGAGGGCTACCAGGCCGAGACCGCTTGAGACGGCGTCGGCGCCATGCGCTGTGCCGGGAGAAGGACTGGGAGAAGGACCGGGAGTAACTAGAAGCCGTGCTGAATCGTGAACGGGTCGGCGCCTGGATCGAGTCGGATCGAATCCAGGGTTTCATCATCGCCCTGATCCTGATCAACGCCGTGACGCTCGGGCTCGAGACATCCCAGTCGATCATGGCCCGCCACGGGGACCTGCTGCACGCCCTGGACCGCCTCATCCTGGCGGTCTTCGTGGTCGAGATCTCGCTGAAGCTCTACGCCCAGGGGCTCGGGTTCTTTCGGCGCAGCTGGAACCTCTTCGACTTCACCGTCGTGGGCCTGGCGCTCATCCCCGCCAGCGGACCCCTGGCGGTGCTGCGCGCCCTGCGGGTGCTGCGCGTGCTGCGCCTGGTCTCCATGGTGCCGCGCCTGCGGTTCGTGGTGGAGGCCCTGCTCAAGGCCCTGCCGGGAATCTCGTCCATCGGGCTCCTGATGCTGCTCCTGTTCTATGTCTTTGCGGTCATGTCCACCGGCCTGTTTGGCGAGCGCTTCCCCGAATGGTTCGGCAGCATCGGGGCCTCCATGTACACCCTCTTCCAGGTCATGACGCTTGAGAGCTGGTCCATGGGCATCGTCCGCCCGGTGATGGAGCACTACCCCTACGCCTGGCTCTTTTTCGTGCCCTTCATCCTGGTGGCCACCTTCACCATGCTCAATCTCTTCATCGGCATCATCGTCGACACCATGCAGACGCTGCACGACGACCAGATGGCCAAGGACCGGGCCCTGATCGAGCACACGCTGGATCGGGATACCCGGGAGATCGGCTCAGAGATCGGCGCCCTACGCGACGAGATCCAGGCGCTGCGGCGCGAGCTGCGTGAGCGCGCGTGAGCCCGCTCAGGCCCAGCCCGGGGTTCTGCTAAGATAGTCACACTGTTGCTTCGGGAACCCAGTGCGTGGCGGTTGTGACACAGTTTGGGCTCGCCCAGCCTCCGCGCCCCCTCGGGACCCGGAGCCGGTCGCGGCTTGCTGCGCGTCACCGCCCCAGAGCGGGAGCGCGCGCCGCCTTCCTCCTGCTTGCGGCCTGCTGCCTCCTCTTTCTGCATGTCCCTAACGCCCTGGCCCTGAAGCTCGAGGTGCAGCTGCAGGGGCTCCAGGGGGAGGAGCTGGCCAACGTCCAGGCGCTGCTCTCCATCTATCAGGAGCGCGCCGATCCCGATCTGGTGCCCGAAAGGGTCGTCGCCCTGCACCGGCTCGCCCCCGATCAGATCCGCGAGGCCCTGGCGCCCTTTGGCCTCTACCGGGTCGAGGTCGAGGATTCACTGACGGAGCCCAGTTCCGCCGACGGCACCTGGGTTGCCAGCTACAAGGTCGACCCGGGCGCGCCGGTCAAGATCGGCCGTGTCGACTTCCAGGTGACGGGCCCGGGCGCGGACAATCCGGTCTTTCCCAGGGAATTCCCCATGAAGGTCGGGGACGTGCTGCTGCACGCCAAGTACGAGAAGGCGAAGTCCGATCTGCGCTACGGCGCGGCCTCGGAGGGTTATCTCGACTACCAGCTGGTGCGCCACCAGGTGCTGATCGACCCGGTGGCCTACGAGGCCATTGTGGAGCTCCACGCCGACACCGGGCCCCAGTTCCACCTGGGCGAGGTGCAATTCAAGCAGGAATTGCTGGACGACGATCTGCTGCGCCGTTTCGTGCGGTTCAAGCCGGGGGATGTCTACAACCCGGACCGGTTGCTCGCCCTCCAGTCCCGGCTGCTCGGGACCGAGTACTTCGACTCGGTGGAGGTGGTGCCGCTGCGCGACCCCGACAGCGACGAGACCCGCGTCCCCATCGAGGTCGTGGCCACCCCCAACAAGCCCAACAAGTACCGCATCGGCCTGGGTTACGCGACGGACCTGGGCCCGCGCCTCACCATGGACTGGCGCCGCCGCTACTGGAACCGCTGGGGTCACAAGTCCCGCACCCAGCTGGTCCTGTCGCCGGGCTATTCCAGTTGGGATTTTGACTATCGAATCCCGATTGGCAATCCGGTGCGGGATTATCTGCGCATCAGGCCGGAGATCACCTACTACGACACCTCCACTCACCAAGGGTGGATCAATTCGTTGGAATTCGCCCGCTCGACGGTGACGCCGGATCGCTGGCGGCGGACCATCGGGATCAGCTACCGCTACGAGGATTACTCCATCAATGACGTGGAGGCCGATGCGGTCAACGAGCTGGTCCCCTACATCACCTGGGCCAAGACCGTCACCGACGACGCGGTCTACACCAAGAAGGGGTACCGGCTGAAGACCGGCATCCTCGGCACCAGCGATGTCCTGATCTCCCCCGCGAGCTATCTCAGCGGCACCCTCGACTTCAAATGGATCCGCGCCTTCTGGAAGGACTACAGGTTCCTGGCCCGCACCGAGCTCGGCGCAACCTGGGCCAATAGCGTCGACGATCTGCCCGCCAGCCGGCGCTTTTACGCCGGCGGAGACAATTCCATCCGCGGCTGGGGATACGACGCCCTTGGTCCCAACGACCCGCTGACCGACGAGACCGTCGGCGGGCGCTACCTGGCGGTCGGCAGCCTGGAGTTGGAGCGGCGGATCAAGGGCCCCTGGAGCGCCGCTATCTTCACCGACTTCGGAAACGCCTTCGATCCGAGCTACGAGCAGACCTTCGAGCAGAGCGTCGGGGTGGGGCTGCGCTGGCTCTCGCCCATCGGTCAGGTCCGGCTCGATGTCGCCTTCGCCCTGACCAAGGACGATTGGACCTGGGGCGATGGCCTGCCGCCGGCGCGGCTCCACCTGATCATCGGACCCGACCTGTGAGCACGGACCCGGCCCCGTCACCTCTCGGCGCGGCGGCGGACGGGCCGGGTCCCGGAAGCGGGGAGGCGCCCGGCGCCCCGGACGGGGGCCACCGTCGCCGTCATCCGGCGCTCGCCCTGTTGCGCCTTCTCTTCGGGCTGGCGTTCCAGTTGGTGCTGCTGGTCCTGCTCCTGGCGGTGCTGGTGCTCAGCACCCGGACCGGGCTGCGCAGCGCGCTGGCGATCGCCGAGGCACTCGCCCCCGGCATCATCCAGGTGGGCCTCGTCGAGGGACGGATCCTGGGCAGGCTGCATCTGGAGGACCTGGAGCTCCATGCGGGCGACCTCGACCTCAAGGTCGGGGAGGTCGATCTCGACTGGTCTCCGCTCGGGGCCCTGAGCGGCACCCTGCGCATCCATCAGATTGCCGCCCGCGACATCGACGTGGTCTCCGCCCCCGGCAAGAAAGAGTCGCAACCCCTGACCCTGCCCGAGGTGGTGCTGCCCCTGGCGGTCGAGATCGACGAGGCCCTGGTGGAGAATCTCAGGGTCTCGCAACGTGGGGAGCCGGCCCCTTCGCTGGTTCTGGACCGGGCGGCCCTGGCCGCTCGCCTCCAGGGCAGCGCCCTGGACTTGACCCGCCTGGAGGTCGCGCTGGCTGAGCTCGGGCTCCAGGGCCAGGCGCGGGGTCGCGCCAAGCTGACCGGCAGCTATCCGCTGGGGCTGGATCTCGACTGGTCGCTGGAACGGGAGCCCGCGGTCCGGCTGCAGGGCAGAGGGCATATCGGCGGCGATCTCAGCCGCCTCGCCGTCGATCACCAGGTCAGCGGCTCGGCCCGGATGCGTCTGGACGCCCACGTTCAGGACCTGTTGGGGCGTCCGAGCTGGGACGGGGAGGTCCGACTGGAGGGGCTCGACCTGCCGGACTTTGCCGCGGATGCGCCGAAGATCGACCTGAGGGCCCGGGTCGACACCCAGGGAAATCTGGAGGAGGCCACGGCTCAGGCCAGCCTGGAGGGCAAGGTCCTCGAGGTCGGTTCCGGGGAGCCGCCGAACCTCGGCCGTCTCGAGGCCAATCTCGACGCGCTCTGGAAGGACCGGGTACTGACGCTGCGCGGCCTGGACCTCACGGAGTCGGTTTCGGGGGCGCGACTCAACGCCAGCGGCGATCTGGATCTGAAGGCCCAGCCGGGCCGCTTCGCTGTCGACGGGTCCTGGAAGAGTCTGCGCTGGCCACTCACGGGCGACCTGCTCGCCGAGTCCCCCCAGGGGGTTATCCAGGCCTCCGGCCGCTTCGATGCCTACGACTACAGCCTCTCGGGTCTGGCGCGCGGACCCAAGATCCCAGGGATCGACCTGCGCCTGGCCGGCACGGGCGACCAGAAAGGCACGCATCTTGAGACCCTGGAGGCCAAGACCCTCGGCGGCACCCTGAGCGCGTCCGGTGACCTGGCCTGGACCCCGAGGCCGGCCTGGGACCTGCGGGTACGCGGGGAGGACCTGAACCCGGAGGAGATCGCACCCGGTATGGAGGACCGTATCGCCCTCTCCATCACCACCAAGGGCCAGCTCGAGGGTTTTGACTACGACCTGTCCGCCACCACCCGAGGTCCGGGCCTGCCCCCGGCGCGCCTCGTCCTTGCCGGCAAAGGCGACGGACAGGGCGCCGAGCTCGACAGCCTCAATCTCGAGACCCTGGATGGGCGCATCGAGGGCACGGCCAAGGCCGCCTGGGACCCGAAGATCGAGTGGCAGGCCGAGCTTCGCGCGGACGGTCTCAATCCCGGCGTCTACGCGAAGGATTGGCCCGGGCGGGTCGGCGGCCGGGTGACCACCCAGGGCACTCTGGAGCCCGATGGTCCCCATCTCGGCCTGGTCATCGATGGCGTCGGGGGCGAGCTTCGCGGCTACCCGGTCGCCGCCAACGGCGAGGTCCAGGTGGCCGGCCAGGCCGTCAGGGTCCAGGGCTTGGAGGCCTCCTCGGGTCCCAGCCTGGCCAAGGTGGACGGAGCCATCGAGGGCGAGAGGCTCGACCTGACCTTTGACCTCTCATCGCCGAATCTCGCCAGCCTGCTGCCCCAGGCCAAGGGGAGCTTTGCAGCGAAGGGCCAGGTGGACGGGACCCTTCAGGCCCCCCGGGTGAAGCTGGATCTGTCGGCCCAGGATGCGGAGCTGGCCGGGCAGGGGATCGGCACCCTCACCGGGCAGGCGGATGTCGGTCTGACCCCGGACGGTCGCTTCGACATCCGGCTCGACGGCAAGAATCTGGTCGCGGCTGGCCTGTCGTTCGACACCCTGAGCCTGCGCGGTGACGGCGCCATGCCCGATCATCGGCTGAGGGCCTCGCTCAAGGGACAGCAGCTCTCCGCCCAGGTGGAGGCGAGCGGTTCACTGCGCCCGGACCGGAGCTATCAGGGCAGTCTGTCGCTCCTGGAGCTCGACAACGACCCTTTGGGACCCTGGCGGCTGCAGAAGCCCATGCCCATCGAGGTCGCCGGCGAGCGCGTGGCGGCCGGGCCGCTGTGCATTCGCAACGCCAACGGCTCGGGGGGCTGTGTCGCGTTCGATCAGACGGCGGCGGGGAGGTGGAGCGCCGATGTGGATCTGGACCGGCTGGGTTTCGAGCTGGTCGAAGGCCTGCTGCCCGAGACCCTCACCGCCGAGGGCTTCGGGCAGGTCAAGGGGCGCTTTCAGGCCCAGGGCGCTGTTCTGAGCGGCAATGCGGTCGCCGAGATCCCCGAGGGCCGGGTCCTCGTCGTCATGGGCGCCGGCAAGCAGGAGGAGCTGGACTTCTCCTCGACCCGTCTCTCGCTCGACGCCGGGTCGAGCGGCATCGCGGCCAGGCTGGGCCTGCCGCTCCAGGGACTGGGTGAGATTCAGGGTGATCTCAAGCTCCCCGACTGGCGTCTCGATGACCCGGCGCGGCCGGGTCAGCCCCTGCGTGGGGGCGTCAAGGCCAGGATCGACGGGCTCGCCCGGGTCTCGGATCTGTTCCCGAGCGTCATCGGCGTCAAGGGCAGCATCGACGCGGACCTGAGTCTCGAGGGCACCCTGGCGGCCCCGCGGGTGCGGGGGCAGGGCAAGGCCCGGGGGCTGGCGGCCGAGGTCCCGCTGATCGGCCTCAAGCTCTCGGATCTCAATCTCGGGCTCCTCGCCAATGGGGATCGCATCGACATCCAGGGCGAGGGTGACGTGGGCGGTGGACGCCTGGAGATGTCCGGCGACTTCAGGCTCGCTCCCGCGGGTCTTTCGGGGCAGATGCGCGCGGCGGGGCAACGGCTCAAGGTGGCGGATACGAAGGAATATTTCGCGCTGGTTTCGCCCGCGCTGGAGTTGGGCGTGAGCCCGACGGGGACTCAGCTCAGGGGTGAGATCACCATCCCCGAGGCGCGTATCCGGCCCCGCTCCCTGCCCGCCGGAACCGTATCCCCCTCGTCCGACGTGGTCATGATCGACCGGGCGCGGGCCCCGGCCGAGCAGAAAGGCTCCAACCTGGACATTGATCTCAAGGTCAGGCTCGGAGACGACGTGATCCTCGACGCCTTTGGGGTGCGTGGTCGCATTACCGGCGCCCTGCGCGTCTTCCAGCCACCGGGCAGACAGATGCTGGGCGACGGCCAACTTGCCATCGAGGACGGGGTCTATCGCCTCCAGGCCGGTTTCGGGCTGTCGGCCGAGCTCGGGGCGCCCTTGACCATCGAGCAGGGCCGGCTCGTTTACGCCAGCAGTCCCATCGACAACCCGGGGCTGCTGATCCAGGCCCAGCGCGAGGGCGGTGACACCACCGCCGGGGTGCGGGTGCGCGGCACGCTGCGCAACCCAAAGCTCGCCTTTTTCTCCGAGAGCGATCCGGGCATGACACAGGCGGAGATCACCACCTATCTGGTGACCGGGGTTCCCCCCAAACGGGAGGGGAACGGCGATGACCGGGCCCTTTCCGTCGGGAGATATATCGCTCCCAAGCTTTACATGGAGTACGAGAGCGGGCTGAACGACCAGAAGGATCGGGTGAAGCTCCGCTACGACCTGACCCGCAGCATCGAGCTCCAGACGGAGACCGGCGACAATCCGGGCGGGGATATCTTCTACAAGTTTGAGAACTGATAGGGACCGCCGCCGGCTGGGCCGGCGCGTCCCGCCGCCGACGCACGAGAATCGACTCCCATGAGCCCTGGTAGTGCCGCATTGCTCCTCACCTTGATCCTAGGCGGGTCCCAGGCGGCGGGCGGAACCACCGCCGCGGACCTGATTGGCCTGGATCTGGAGCGCCTCCATGATTCCGGGCTCTACGGACCGCCGAACGGGCGCCGGTCCTTAAGCTACGAGCTCTGCATCCCCTCGGGGCCGCTGTACCGCGAGGAGGTCGCGACCATCGACCCCAGTGCGCGCTTCCAGCCAGGGAGCCGGGGACGCGTCGGCTGCGCTTCGCACCAGGTGCTGGTGATCGGCGACACCCACCAGCCCGGGTTCCAGGAGATCCTGGCGTCCCTGGCCGCCTTGCCCTATGTCGATCGGATCGTCGAGGCCCTGTTCGAGTGAGTCGGTCCCCCCGAACCCGGCCCAGGGCCGCCACCGAGTCATCGGCGGCCAGCCGTTACTGGCGGCCGCGCCATTGGCCGAGCTGGCTTGCCGTGGGTTTCGTCTATCTGCTGGGGCGGCTTCCCTTCCCGCTGATCTGGGTCCTGGGGCAGGGGCTCGGGCGTCTCTCCTATCTGTTTGCCCGGGACCGCCGGGTGGTCGGGCGTCGCAACCTGGCGATCTGTCTCCCCGAGTCCCCGCAGCGCGAGCGCGAGCGCATCCTGCGCCACCACTTCGGCTTGCTCGGGGTTGCGGCCCTGGGTCAGGGGGTGGCCTGGGGCATCTCGCGGCGGCGCCTGGCGCGGCTGGTGCGCATCCGAAACCGGGGGCCGATCGATGCCCGAATCGCGGCAGGCCTGCCGGTCATCGTTCTGGTCCCGCACTTCGTGGGCCTGGAGCTGGGTGGCGCGGCCTTCACCGGGCTGGTGCATCCGGGGGTCTATATGTATCAGAAGATCCGCGATCCGGTGGTGGACTGGCAGGTGCGCCGGGCGCGACGCCAATACGGCAGCCTCTCCATCGAGCGCAGCGACGATCTGCGCGGCCTGCTGCGGGAGATCAAGCGCGGTACGCCCTTCTTTTATCTGCCCGATCAGGATGGCGGACGCCGTGGTATCTTCGTGCCCTTTTGCGGGGTGCCGGCCTCGACCGTACCCATGCTCGGTCGCTTCGCCGCCACCACCGGGGCGGTGGTGATACCCACCTTTGCCCGTTTCCTGCCCTGGGGCCGGGGACTGGAGCTGATCTTCGACCCGCCCCTCGACTCCTTCCCGAGCGGGGATGCCGAGGGCGACGCCGCCCAGATGAACCGGGTCATCGAGGCGCGTATCCACACTATGCCGGAGCAGTACTTTTGGGTGCACCGACGCTTCAAGACCCGCCCTCCCGGCGAGGCCCCCATCTATCCGCCGAAGCGGGGCCGCAGGCAAGGCTAGAGATCGTCGACCGGCCCGGCCCCGGGCTGCCGCGATTGGGGCGGCCGCGCGACTGGTTGATCGGGTCGGGGCTGCTCGCCGCCCTGGTGGCCGCGGTTCACTACAGCGTGGGTTGGGTCCCACTGCTGGCCCCCTGGCTCGCCTTCCCGCCGCTGCTGATCGCGTGGCTCTTTCTGCTCACCGCCGCCAGCTACGGGCTGCGCGCGGTGCGAGTCTATGACTATTTTCGCCCCCGCTTCGCCGGCCAGTTCGTGCAGGTCCTGCGCCTCAGCGTGCTCCACAACACGGCGAACAATCTGCTGCCCATGCGCGCCGGCGAGATGGTCTTTCCCTGGCTGATGCGCCGCTACTTCGGGTATGGGTTTGGCGACGCGGCCGCCTCCCTGATGTGGATCCGCATCCTGGACCTGCACTTCCTGGGACTGATCGGGATCGGGATCCTGAACCTGCGACAACCCTCATGGGTTTGGTGGGCCGCCGCCGTCGGCTGGGTCGGGGCGCTCCCGATGATCTCCCTGATCGGACGCGCCGGGGCCTCAGGGCGAGGGACCGGGGCGGGGGTTGGGGGCATCCGCAGGGTCCTGGGGCTGCTGGCCGGGGCGGCACCGCGCGATGCCGGATTGATCGCCCGGGTCTATCTGTGGACCGCGGCCACCTGGACCTTGAAGTTCATCGCCTTCGCCAGCGTGCTCCAGCATTTCGTGCCGGTGGCCTTCTGGCGGGTGCTGGCGGGGGTCATGGGGGCGGAGCTCTCCAGCGTGCTGCCCTTCCACGGCATCGCCGGCAGCGGCAGCTACGAGCTCGCCGCCGTTGCGGCGCTGGTCCCCCTGGGGGTCGACGCCCGGCTGGCCCTTACCGGTGCGGTGAACCTGCACCTGTTCCTGCTCGGCACCACCTTGCTTCTCGGCGCCCTGGCCCTGCTGCTGCCCCGCCCAACGCAAAGCGGTCGCTAGCCCAAGGTCGGTGGGCGGGCGTCGGGTCGCCTCGGCGTCGGGTCAGAGATAGAACAGGGTCACCATCAGGAAGAACACCGCCACGGCGATGATGTCGTTGCCGGTGGTGATGAAGACCCCGGTGGCGATTGCCGGGTCGATGCCGACCCGCTCGAGCAACAGCGGGACCGTCGCCCCCACTGCCACCGCCAGGGTGATGACGGTGATCAGGGATGCGCCGGCCGTCACGGCGAGCTGGATCGGCTCCCGGATGTCGATGACCTGCGCCATCATGAGCACCAGCGCGATCAGGACCGCCGCAGCGATGGCCCCATTGGTCAGGGCGGCGACCAGCTCCTTGCCGAGTCGCCAGCCGAGGTCGGCGAAGGTGATGGTGCCGGTGGAGAGTCCCTGCACCGCGACGGTCGAGGCCTGAATGCCCGCATTGCCGGCGCTCGACATGACGATGGGAATGAAGCTCGCGAGGATGGCGGCCCGGGCGAGCTGCTCATCGAAGGCCCCCACCACGGCGGCGGAGAGGCTGGCGCCCGCCAGGCCAAGCAGCAGCCAGGGCGCGCGGCCGCGCACGATGCGCCGGATGGATTCGTCAGGGCGCGCGTCGAGCGGCAGACCGCTCATCCGTCTGATGTCCTCCGCGGCCTCGTCGCGGATGACCTGACCGAGACGCTCCGGCGTGATGCGCCCGATGAGCCGCCCCTCGGCGTCGACGACCGGCACGACGGAAAGCTCATAGCGGTCGGCGATGTGGGCCACGTCCTCCTGATCGGTTTCGGGTCCGACCCCGATGAAATCCGTATGCATGACTTCGCCGACGGGGGTCGACTGAGGGATCAGGAGCAGGTCGCGCAGGCGCAGATAGCCCAGTGGGCGGCGCTCGGAGTCGACCACATAGACCGCATAGAGCCGTTCTATCCGGCTGGCGTGGGCGCGTATCTCATCAACGGTCTGGGCGACGGTCCAGTCCGGCGGGACGGCCACGAATTTGCGGCTCATGATGCTGCCAGCGGATTCCTCCTCGAAGGCGCCCAAGGCCTCGATGGCCTCGCGCGCCTCCAGCCGCGGCAGGGCCCGCCCCCTCAGTGACTCGGGAAGCTGGGCGAGTGAGGCGCGGGCCTCCTCGGGCTCCAGCTCGTCCAGGACCTCGACCAACCGGTCCACCGTGGCGTCGGCGAGCAGCACGTCGCGGAAGGTGTCGTCCAATTCCGCGATGGCGCGCGCCTGAGCGTTGTCCATCCAGCTGAACAACACCCGTGCGTGCTTCAGTGGGAGATGGACGAAGAGCTCGACGACCTGGGATGGTGGCCAGCCCTTCAGGGCCCCGACCAGGGTCTCCTGGTCGCCGGCCTTGATCAGACGCGAGATCTCATCGACCAGCGCCCGGTTGGCCTCGTTGAGCTTTCCGAGCGGCCCGCTGGTCCAGGCGATCATTCCCAGGGCTGGCGTGGGGCTGGTTTTCGGCATGGCGGGTTCCCTATGGAGGCTCGAGGGTCTTGACTGGGGGCGTTCGCGGAACCAACAGCGGCGCATTATCGCTCCTTCGCGTAACCGCTTGGAGGGACGCAGGCCAAGCGCTCCAGTGCAGGATTTTCGAGACGCCGCGCAGCGTTCAACACCAACGGGTCCGACGGCTCCAGTCGGCGACCTTTGCTCGTCGGTTGTCGGCAGTGGCAAAGAGCGCAGCGACTCAATCGGGCGTATATCCCTTGGTTTCTTCGCGCCAATTCCGCCGTCCGCGTGTGAACCGACTGCTAAGCTGCCTCATACGGAGCCGTCGTAGCCCCAAGTTTGGCCGGCCCAAGGTTGGTCCGGGGTATCTCTGGATTCGGGTCTCGATCTTGCCGAAGGTCCGCCAGGAGGTGCGCAGTGCGGTCAAATACGGGTCCACATGCCAACGATGAACCGGGTTCACGGAACCGCGATCTCTCAGCCCGAATAGACTCCCGTATAGGTTCTAAAGGCCGAAGTCAGGATATTGGCTATCGGTCAGTCGCTGATACCGAACGCTGTGAAAGCGCGGCAAGCCGCGGCCGCACCGTCTTGAGTCGCCCCCTTCAACCACCTGCGACTCAGGTTCTGGGCCCCGGCCCTTTGCGTTGGCGATTCCGATTCCAGGCGCCACCAATCCTCACCGGCTCACAGACCGCCTGAGACCGGCGACGGACACCGTACATCTGCTCGTAGGAGGATATTCATGCCAGCGTCTCTGACCTACCCGGGCGTCTACATTCAGGAAGTGCCCAGCGGAGTTCGAACCATCACCGGGGTGGCAACCTCCATCACCGCCTTCGTGGGTCGCGCCGCCGCAGGACCCACCGACGACCCTCGCATGCTCACCAGCTTCGCCGACTATGAGCGCCGTTTTGGCGGGCTCGACGTCTCCTGCCCGATGAGCTATGCGGTCCGCGATTTCTACCTGAATGGCGGGACCATGGCGCTCGTCGTTCGGGTTACTCACGACGACGCGAGTGCGGCTACGGTGACTCTGACCGGCAACGGCAGCCCGGCCGACGACCTCGTCCTGGAGGCGTCAAGCGCCGGCGCCTGGGGCAACCGGTTGAGCGCGGCGATCGACCACGACACCGACCGCGCGGTCATCGGCTCACCGCAAGTCGACGAGACTCGTTTCAATCTCGCGGTGCGCTACCAGCCGCGGGCCGGTCGCGACGAGTTCGTCGTCGAGACCTTCGGGTCGGTTTCCACCGATCCGGACGATCCGCGCTTCCTGCCGCTGGTGCTGGAGCGTGAGTCCGCGTATGTGCGGGTATCCGGTCAGATGCCGGCGGAGCGGCCGGCCTCGAACGTGACGACGGCCGGATCGACACGTACCGTTCACTGGGTCGATGCAGACACGAACGGATCGCCAGCCCTTCCCAGTGGCTCTGATGGCAGCGCGCTCATAGGCGACGACGTGCTCGGCGAACCGAGTACGAAAACAGGCATCTACGCGCTGAACCGCGCCGACCTGTTCAATCTGTTGTGCATCCCGCCGCTCGCGCGCGACATCAGCAACCTGCCCTCGACCTACACGGCCGTGCCGGCCGACCTGTATCAGGCGGCAATGGCCCTGTGCGTCGAACGGCGCGCGATGTTGATCGTCGATCCGGATCCGACCTGGGGCGTCTCGATCAACGGCGCGGTCGACAACGCGATCGACGGTCGCAACGGCTTGAACCTGACTGGGCCCGGGGCGCGCAACGCCGCGCTCTACTTCCCATGCGTGCGCATGGTCGACCCGCTGCGCGACAGCCGCGTCGACACCTTCGCGCCGAGCGGCATCATCGCCGGCATCATCGCCCGCACCGACGTCGCGCGCGGCGTCTGGAAGGCGCCTGCGGGGCTCGACGCTGCGCTGAACGGTGTGCAGGACCTGCAAGTCAACCTCAACGACCTGGAGAACGGCCAGCTCAATCCGCTCGGCATCAACTGCCTGCGCTCGTTCGGCGTCAACGGCCGCATCGTCTGGGGCGCACGCACGCTACGCGGCGCTGACGCGGCGGCGGACGAGTACAAGTACCTGCCGGTGCGCCGGCTGGCGCTGTTCCTCGAGGAAAGCCTCTACCGAGGCACCCAGTGGGTCGTGTTCGAGCCAAACGACGAGCCGCTCTGGGCGCAGGTGCGTCTCAACGTCGGGGCCTTCATGCAGGGACTCTTCCGCCAGGGGGCGTTCCAGGGCGCGACGCCGCGCGATGCCTACTTCGTTAAGTGCGACAACCAGACGACCACGCAGACCGACATCAACCTCGGCATCCTGAACGTAATTGTCGGCTTCGCGCCGCTGAAGCCCGCCGAGTTCGTCGTGATCCAGATCCAGCAGATGGCTGGACAGATACCCACCTGACAACGAGGCACCGCCATGGCTCAGTTCAGCGTCAACGCAACCCGCTTCGATCCGTACAAAAATTTCAAATTTCGCGTTAAGTGGGATGGCCGCTACGTGGCCGGTATCTCGAAGGTGGGCGCGCTGAAGCGCAGCACCGAGATGGTCGAGCACCGCGAGGGCGGCGACCCTTCCACCTCGCGCAAATCGCCGGGGCGCACCAAGTTCGAGGCCATCAGCCTGGAGCGCGGCGTGACCCACGACACCGAGTTCGAGAAATGGGCGAACAAAGTGTGGAACTTCGGCTCCGGCCTGGGCGCGGAGGTGTCGCTGAAGGACTTCCGCAAGGACCTGATCCTGGAGGTCTATAACGAAGCCGGCCAGCTCGCGCTCGCCTACAAGGTGTACCGTTGCTGGGTCTCGGAATTCCAGGCGCTGCCCGATCTGGACGCCAACGCTAACGCGGTGGCGATCCAGACCATCAAGCTCGAGAACGAGGGCTGGGAGCGCGACTACGACGTGGTCGAGCCCTCCGAGCCCACCTTCACCGAGCCGGCGACCTGACAGGATCCTGACAGGTGCGCGCGCTTGGGACCTCCGATCTGCTCGCGCTCTGGGAACGCGGAGCCGCGCGCCATGCGCTTGACCGCAGCGCGCTGCTGACGGCGTTCGCGCGGCCCGACCTTCAGCCGGAAGCGGTCGCTGACCTGCCGCTCGGCGAGGTCACCGCGAGCCTGCTGCGTCTGCGCGAGGCGAGCTTCGGTCCACAGATCCACACCCACGTCGATTGCGAGCGATGCGGCCAGCGCCTCTCGCTGACGCTCGATGTCCGCGACCTGCTGCAAGCGATGCCGAACGAGGACGGCGGCACGCGCACGACCGCGTTGGCGGGGCTGCGCCTGCGGGCGCCCTCGCTGCGTGATCTCGCCGCGGTGGCGAACCAGCCCGGTGCCGAGTGCGCGGCGCGCCGGCTGCTCGAGCGCTGCGCGACCCAGGGCGACGCGGCTGTCTTGTCCGATGCCGAGCTTCACGACGCCGAGGGCCTGCTCGAAGCGCTGGACCCGAACGCCGACCTCGCCTTTACCGTGGATTGCGAGTCCTGCGGTCATCAGGGCACGGCGCAGCTCGACGCCGGCGTGCTGCTGTGGGACGAGATCGATGCACGCGCACGCGCGCTGCTCGGCGAGGTGCACCTGCTCGCGCGGGCCTACGGCTGGAGCGAAGGCGAGATTCTGTCCCTGGGCGCCCCGCGTCGCCGGGCCTACCTTGCGATGGTGGAGGCATGAAGGGGCTGCTGCATCGGCTGGCCGCCCGCGCGGCGGGGACCGCGCCACTGATACGCTCCGACGCGCGGCTGCCGTTTTGCGGCGGCGGGCTGGCTTGGGCGGACGAAACGCTCGACGGGAACAGCACCGCTGCCCGGGAGATGCCTCCTTCGCCGATCGCTGCCCCGCCGGACGCCCCGACGGAGTGGGCCGAGCCGGAGCCCGCGCGGACGAGTGTCGTCACCAGCACAAACGTATCGATCGAGGCATTTGCCGAAGCGCCCGGGGCGCAATCACTGCATAAGGCGTTTTCATCCGTTCCGCCTCCCGATGCGACTCTGCAGGCATCGGAGCCGGCGGTGCATCGATTGCCGGGCAAGAAACCGCACGACGTCTCGCAACCCGCGCCCGGGCCGAGCGTACCAGAGGCTGCGCCACGGCTGGCGAGCGCCCTGTCCGTCGTCCCGGAGAATCGGGAGCCCACTGCAGCGCGTCGTGGCTCGAGCGGGCGCGAGACCTCGCCACCGCTCGTCGAGCCCGCGCGGCTGATGCCGTCGGCCGGTGTGCACCTGGACACGACGATGCCCACGATCACCCGGCAAAGGTCTGCGCCGCCCCCCGCGCCCGCAGCGCAAGCCTCCGATGACACGACCGAGGTCCACATCCACATCGGCCGCATCGAGGTGACCGCGGTGCACGAAGCACCGGCACCGCGCGCCCAGCCCAGTAAGAGACAGGCGCCGATGTCGCTCGACGCCTATCTTGCGGAGCGGAGTAAGCCATGAGCACGGCGCTCGCCATTGCTGGTGTGACCGCGGTTCTGCGCGACCTGCTCAACGACGGCCTGGTGAATCACAACGTCAGCGGCGTGCTTGGCAGCAGCGTCACCGTCAGCGTGCTGGCGCCGGACCGCGTCGTGCCGCAGGGACCGGGCGCGAGCGAGTCCTCCCAGATCAACCTGTTCCTCTACCTGGTCACACCGAACCCCGGCTGGCACAACGAGCGGCTACCCTCGCGCGACGCCTCGGGGCGGCAGCGCCTGACCAACCAGCCACTCGCGCTCGATCTGCACTACCTGTTGTCGGTCTACAGCGGCGGCGATCTGCACGCCGAAATCCTGCTCGGCTATGCGATGCAGTTGCTGCACGAGATGCCGGTGCTGACGCGCGACGCGATCCGAACCGCCCTGAATCCATCGCCCGTCGTCGGCGCGAGTCTCCCGCCGGCCTTGCGTGCCCTGGCCGATTCCGGCCTTGAAGACCAGATCGAGCTGATCAAGCTGACGCCGCAGTACCTGAACACCGAAGAGATGTCGAAGCTGTGGACGGCCATGCAGAGCCACTTCCGGCCCACCGCGGCCTACACCGCATCGGTGGTGCTGATCGAGGCGCAGCGCGCGGTGCGCTCGCCGCTGCCGGTGTTGAGCCGCGGCGAAGTTTTCACTTCGCTCACCGGCGAGCGGCGCGACCGCGGCATCGAGGTCATCCCGAGCCTGTTGCCGCCGCTGCCGACTCTGACCGCGGCCGTGCCGCCGGCACGGCAACCGGTCGCGGCGATCGACGACACCGTCGGGCTCACAGGCCACCACCTCGAAGGCAGCCAACGCGAGGTGCTGTTGACGAACGACCGCTTCGAGATCGACGCCACGATCGCGGCCCTGCCGCCGCCCTCGCCCCCGCTTGGAATCGAATCCCTGATCGAGTTTTCCCTGGCAGGGCAGGCGGCGGCCTTGCCGGTCGGCGTCTACCGCGTCGCGGCGCGCCTCGTGCGGCCCGGTGAGAGCGATCCGCGCGAGACCAACCGCATCGCGCTGACCCTTGCGCCGCGCATGACCAACCTGCCGCTCTCGGTGACGCGCGCCGGAGACGGCTCGGCGAGCTTCACCATCGAATTCACGCCCGAGCTGCGCGCCGGGCAGAGCGCGGTACTGGTGCTCGGTCAAAGCGAGTACCTGCCGCAGGGCGGTCCCGGGTCGCCCCCCACCTCGCTGAGCTTCACGATTCCGGACGCGCCGATCGGCTCGCATCTCGCCCGTCTGCGCATCGACGGCATCGAGAGCCCGATCATCGATCTGTCGGCCGAACCGCCGGCGATCCCAACCTTCCTGAACCGGCGGGTGGAGTTCACATGAACGCCCCGGACTTTGCGCTGGACTGGAGCGAGTCCAATCAGCGCCTGGTGGTGGCCGAGTTTGCCCGCCTGCGTGCCCTGCTCGGCGACGGCGACGTAACGGTCGCGGCGGCTGAGGTCGAGGCCTTGCAGGAGACGATGCCGGTGCCGGCAGCGATCGACACGCTGGCGCGCCTGTTCCAGCTCAGCGCCTTCGAACGCGATGTGCTGCTACTCGCCGCCGGTGTGGAGATGGACGCACGCATCGCCGCGCTCTGCGGGCAGGCCACCGGTCAGCCGCAACGACCCTGGGCGAGCCTCGGGCTGGCCCTGGCGGTGCTGCCGAACCCCCACTGGAGCGCGCTCGCTCCGCTCGAGCCCCTGCGGCGCTGGCGTTTGGTCGAGGTCGACGAGTCGGCCGGGTTCACCTCGGTGCGGCTGCGGATCGACGAGCGCGTGCTGCATTTCATCGGCGGCCTGAACTATCTCGATCACCGGCTGCAGCCGCTCCTGGATGCCGTGCCGCCGTCGGGCCCGATGAGCGAGGCCCACCGAGAGATCGTCGCGCGTGCGATCGAGCAGCTGCGGGCCGCCGGGGGCCGGCTGCCGCCGCTGCTGCTGACCGGCGACGACCCCTCCGGCCAGCAGGATGTCGCCGCCGCGATCGCCGTGCACCTCGGTGTCGGCCTCTATCGGTTGCGCGGCGCGGACGCACCGACCGCGGCGGGAGAGCAGGCCGCGCTGGCGACCCTCTGGGCGCGCGAGGCCGCCCTGCTCGGCTGCGGTCTGTTCGTCACCCACGAGGACGCCGACCCGAGCGCGACGCTGGCGCGGCTGGCTACGCGCATCGACGGACTGGTCATCGTCGCCGGCCGCACCGCGCCGGACTGCGGTGGCGAGGCGCTACGCTACACCGTTGAGCGTCCCGACGCACCGGAGCGGCGCCAGCTCTGGCAGATTGCGCTCGGCCCCACGGTCCGAGGCGCTCGCGCCAGCCCTGGACGCACTCGCGAGCCAATACCGGCTCGGCGCGCGGCGCATCGCGGAGATTGCCGGATGCGCCGGCGGCAACGATCCCGAGCAGGACATCGCCGCGCTGCACCACGCCTGCCGCGGCGAGGCCGCGGCGATGCCCGGCCTCGCGCAACGCATCGACGCGCGAGCGAGTTGGGACGACCTGGTGCTGCCCGAGGCGCAGCGCCTCGCGCTGCAGCAGATCGGGGTGCATGCGCGCCATCGGTTGACCGTGCATCACGACTGGGGCTTTGCGGGCAAGAGCGCGCGCGGCCTCGGCATCGCGACGTTGTTCTGGGGCGACAGCGGCACCGGCAAGACGCTCGCCGCCGAGGTGCTCGCCAACGAGCTCGGCCTCGCGCTCTACCGCATCGACCTCTCGGCGGTCGTCAGCAAGTACATCGGCGAAACCGAGAAGAACCTGCGCAAGGTCTTCGACGCCGCCGAGGACGCCGGCGCGATCCTGCTGTTCGACGAGGCCGATGCCCTGTTCGGCAAGCGCAGCGAGGTAAAGGACAGCCACGACCGCTACGCCAATATCGAGGTCAGCTATCTGCTGCAGCGCATGGAGTCCTACTCCGGACTTGCCATCCTGACGACCAACCACAAGGCGTCGCTCGACTCGGCGTTCCAGCGGCGACTGCGCTTCGTCGTGCACTTCCCGTTCCCCGACCAGGCGCAACGCGAAGGCATCTGGCGCGCCGTGTTTCCGGCCGATGCGCCGCTCGACGGTATCGACTACGCCAAGCTCGCGCGGCTCAACGTGACCGGCGGCACCATCCGCAACATCGCGCTGTCCGCCGCCTACCTCGCCGCGGACGCGGGTACGCCGCTTGGCATGTCGCAACTGCTCCATGGCGCGCATCTGGAGGCGGCGAAACGCGACAAGCCGTATTCGGATGCCGAAACGCGGGGGTGGGTATGAGGCGCATCGTCGTGCATGTCGATCGCTTGGTGCTCAAGGGCTTCACCGCGCAGGATCAACGTCGGTTTGCTGAGAACCTGGAGGACGAACTCGGTCGATTACTGGCCAAACCAGTGGCCGTTGAGCGGCTGTCCTTTCTCCGCCATGCATTGAGCATCCGGGTGCTGAAGGGAGACGCCCCACAAGGCCCAATGCCGGCGTCCCCCGGAATCTCCGCGGCCAGAGCGATTGCGAAAGGGCTCTGTCGGTGAGCAGCGTCGCACCCTTGCAGACGGCAGCGGCGAAGCCCTTGATTAGCGGAAAAACCACCACCTTCCTACAGCGCAAATGCTCCTGCGGTTCAGGCGCTTCCAGTTTGACTGGCGATTGCGAGGAATGCGGGAAGAAGAGGAATTTGGGTCTTCAAACCAAATTAAAGATTAACGAGCCGGGTGACATTAATGAACAGGAAGCGGATCGGGTCGCCAATCAGGTGATGGCAGCGCCAGTTGAGCACGCCGCTAGCATCGCATCAAGCCGCATCCAGCGCTTTGCTGAGGGACCAAACGCACAGACGGAGGCGGTGCCTACCACCGTGGAGCGGGTCCTTGCCAGCCCCGGAAGGCCGTTGGAACCGGCGCTGCGGCAGGAGATGGAACGGCGCTTCGGTCACAACTTCTCGCGTGTGCGGGTACATACCGGGGCGGCCGCCGAACACTCAGCACAAGATGTAAATGCAAACGCCTACACCGTCGGACATCACATTGCGTTTGGTGCTGGTCAGTTCGCGCCGGTTACGAATGAGGGGCGACGGCTGATTGCCCATGAGCTAACGCATGTGGTGCAACAATCAGGGGTCGATGGTCCCGTTGGCAACCGAGCGGTCACTGGCATGATCCAGCGCGCGCCAAACCAGTCAATCGATCCGCTGACCGCGCTGATTGGCGAGTCAGATATTTATGCCGCGCCGATCAGCGATCGACCAGTCGAACAAATGAGTAAGTCAGAAGTTGACGACGAGATCCATAGGCTTGGGCGCTGGAGGGCCAAGCAGAACCAATCCACGCCGGATGTCGTCAAGAGCGAAAACCGGCTTGCTGACTTACGTCAGCGCCAGACGGAGCTTGGCGCTCCGGTGAAGGCCCGTCGGGCGACCCCGGTCGTTGCCGTCAAGCCACGGTGCCTAACGGAGGCGCTCGATATCACGCAGATGACTCGCGACAACATGGCCGCCGAGCTGGATTCGATCGTTCGGTTTCTGCGTCTTGGCCCGAGCAAATCAGACATTGTCAAGGTCACGCAGTGCAAACACACGCTTGAGCAAGCCCTCGAAGGTCAACGCGAGCAAGAAGACGAAGAAGTCCGCACGCGCGATATCGCGCTCTCCCTTCAGCCGATAACGACCGGCAATACCCAAGAAGACTTCCGGAAGGTTCTGACCGTTATCGCAAGCATCACCCCAGATCCGAACAATACGACACAGGCGGCGCTCTACCTGCCCAATGGGATGACTGTGCCGGTCTCGAACGACGAGGCGATCGCTCTGAAGACTAAGGCCGCGCAGATGATCAAGAAGTACGCCGCTCAATCCGAGAGTTTGGCGGAAGACACTTACCAGGCGTTCGAAGAGCGACGCCAAAAAGGCAAGGAACATCCAATCGTCCACGGGTTGGTTAAGTGGGCCGCGGACGTCGACGACGTTGACGAGTTAGAGATGTTCGGCAAGAAGGAACAGGCCCGCAACATACTGGCCCAAATCAAAGGGCTGGCGGACAGCGGCAAGCTAATTCCGGCGTTTAACGTCTCGGTGGGCCTCGATTCGTGGTCTGAGGGCTACGCGCGCCAAGTGGGCGAATGGGAAGCAGCGCTGATGAACAGTGCTGGGCGATGGGTAATCGGTCTGACCGTCCTGAAAGAGGGTTTGACGTTGCTTGCCACGGCAGGTGCAGGCAGCCTAATCAGCTCCGCCAGAGCGGCGCGTGGCATTAGCGCCCTTCGTGCCACAGCGGAGGTAGCGGGCGCGACGACATTTTCAGGAACCGTTGGAGCTGTTGGCGGCTACACGGCGAGCGAGAAAGTCACTGGAGGCGAGGTAACTCTGCAGGGTGCGGTGAAAGCCGGCCGAGTTGGCGCTGGTACGGGCCTGGCTATCGGCGCGGCACCAGGCGCGGTCGCGGCTAGCAAAGAGGCATTCGGAGTTGGGAAGGCCGCGACAACTCTTGGCAACGTCGGACGCGGCGTCGCGGCTGAGGTCGTTGGCAACATCCCGGTGAACGTCGCCGCAGCGGGCATCCAAGGCGAGTCATTGAATGTTGCAGCGCTATCCACCTTCACGAGCAGCACGATTAGTGGCGGCGGCGGGCAGGTGGTGGCCAAGATCGCGAAAGGCAGCAAGGGCGTCAGTACGGTTGCTAGCGCCGGCGTCGGCGGTTCGGCTGCCATGGCTGGCGCACTGGCAACCGGGAAAGATGCGCGCGAGACGCTCATTGCGGGAGCGTTCGGAACAGCCGGTGGAGCGCTCGGGCCGCACCTAGAGGAATCGAACAAGAAGTATCTAGAGGGGCGCTCCGGTGGTTCGTCCACGGAAGCGGCGCCAAAGCCGCCGACCACGGACGAGCGCTTTGACTTCTCAGACACGGCATATTCACGCAGCGGCGCACGGTCAGGGAACTCCGCTCCTCCGGCTGACTCTGGGGTGGGTGGCAATTTCGACTTGTCGGATGTAGGCGGATCGCCGCCCGCGAATCCGGGGAAAGTACCCAAGGCTGCCACGATCACCGCGGTCTCTGGGCCCACCACTCCAGCGGTTACAGAACCCGCCGGGCGTGCGCTCACGCCTTTGCAGGGACCGGCCTTGGCCGGCTCGCAGATGGTTCCGCTCCGCTCCACCTACGCCCCGCGCGGTGAGGAATCGTTTGGCGCGGCTCGTTCCAGCGCCCGTGCTCGTCCGTTCTACGCCAAGAATCCAAAGTCCCGCCCTGGACTCGGTCAGCCACCGGCCAAAGGCCAAAAGCCAATAAAAACGGGGTCGGACTCCATTTCCACCATTTCCAATGCTTCGGTCGGATCGCAGTCGAAGACCGGCTATTCGCGGACGGCGCCGACGAGCGAGGAGGAGTTCGGGTCGGCGGCCGGCCGCACCCGCCGCCCAGTTGGGGTTGGGAGATTCGATCGCGGCAAGGGCGCTCGCCAGCGCTACGCCAGAGACCCCGTCCCCGTAAGACCGAACCTAAAGCTAGCGAGAACTCGTACTAAAGAAGTTATCGACTTGGAACTGAGTATCGGTCCCAGAGGCCCTCGTTATGACCCCGCTCCCACTCTGGGGGTAGATCCTTACCAAAATTTCATTGCAGCGCGTACCTCGGCGATTCGCTCAACTGGACTTGGGGTAGACCGAGTGCCGCACTATGTGGAGAGCGTAGGACCCGGTAATGCTCATTTGGTGGGAAGACCTAATGGATACATAAGTCCGGATGGCACCCGATGGTGGCGGCTGGACTATAGTCCGCAGAAGGGGGTACACATAAATTGGGGGAGAATTGAAAACGGGACTCTTTATCAAGGGTCAACATCGGTTGGGGGCGATGAGGTGACTTTCTTTAAACTGCTCGAAGGCCATTTCGGAAAGTCTCCTTAATAACGAAATAGGTCGAGTAATGAAGCAGACCGAGTTTCGGATCCGGTGCTGGTTCTGCCAAGAGATTCGGCAGTCAGCGGAGCGCACCCGCACGACCAGTGCGCATTTCTGAGGCGGATGAAAAAGGCATGATGACCAAGGTGATTAGCTCGATGGCTCAGCTGGCCGGAACCTCCGCGCGCCGCAACGAGCGCTCCGGGCAAGGCGCGGTGCGTACGCAAGTGTGTGCGAGCCGCCCGACCAATGAGGCCAGATCGAAGCGGCGGTTGACGCGGAACTGCACCTCGGCAAGATAGCGGTGGCGGTACTTGTCGAAGTCGAAATGATGGTAGGTGCCGGTAATGGCGCTCTTGGCGTTGGAGATGAAAGTGTTGACCCAGCGGAACGGCTCCAACGCGCTGGATTTGTGGTTGCCGACGATGATCGCGCCGTGGGCAGCGACCTCGGCGCCGGCGGCGTTGAAACTGGCACAGCCATCGGTGACCAGATGTGCCTTGGGGTGAAGTGCCGACTTCGCCCAGGCCGAGAAGGTGGTCCCCTTGTAGTCGTCGATCGGGTCGAAGCGCACGTGCCCTGGGTAGCCGTTGTCGTCGAGCTCGACCGCCGCCATGAAGGGCGCTTTGTTCTGCGAGCCACGACCCGGTTTGCCCGGGTGCACCCCGCCGAGCACGGCATCGTCGGCGAACACCACCCCGTGGAGCAAGCGGCGGGACTCGCGCCGACGCATCGCTTCGAGCAACTTGTGCTTGACCCGCCAGGCCGTGGTGTAGGAGACGCCGAGATGGCGCTTCAGGGAGAGGGCGGAGATGTTGTTCTTGTTCTGGGTGACCAGGTAGATCGCCTGGAACCACTTGGTCAGCGGGAGTTTCGAGGCGTGAAACAGGGTGCCGGAGCAGACGCTGCTCTGGCTGCGGCACGTCGAGCACTGCCAGTACCGGCGCCCGTCGGCGAGGAAACGGGAGTGCTCGCGCCCGCCGCACTCGGGACAGACAAATCCGTCCGGCCAGCGAGACTGCTCCAACGCCTTCTCGCACTGCGCTTCGGTTCCGTAGCGCTCGATCAACTCGCTTAACGACATACCGTGTTGAAACTGGATTCTGTTTTGGGGCATCGCTGGCACTCCGCTGGTGGACTTGCCGACCAGTGTGCGCCTGGCGCAGGCTCAGGCCGTGAGCCCGCTAGCTGAGGAATCGAGCTAATCACCATGACCAACAGACAGATGGTCTCGAAAACCGCCTCGACACCCGCGCTCGTCAATGGGCGTTGGTCTCTTCAGCGTAAATGCACCTGCGGCGGAGCGGCTGGTCTAGGCGGTCAATGTGCCAACTGCGATGCCACGAATCTGCTTCTCGTACAGCCCAGGCTGAGCGTTGGAGAACCCGACGATGCGTTCGAACGCGAGGCGGACCGGGTGGCGCAGCAGGTGGTCTCCGGCCGGTCCGGGCATGCCGGCGAGATCGCACCGCTCGCGATCCGCAGCTATTCCCCTCAGCCCACGGAGGTGACCGGAGCACCACCGGCGAGCCTGGATGCTGCGTTGGCCAGTGCCGGCCGGCCGCTGGGTCCCGCGGTGCGCCAAGACATGGAGCGGCGCTTCGGCCACGACTTCTCGCGCGTCCGCGTGCATATCGGATCGGAGGCCGATCGTTCCACGCGGGACCTGAGCGCGCATGCCTATACCCTCGGTCGCGACATCGTCTTCGGCCAGGGCCGGTTCGCCCCGGAAACCATGACGGGGCGGCATCTGCTCGCCCATGAGCTCACGCACGTCGTGCAGCAGTCCCGGTCGACCCACCCGGCCGTGAAGTCGGCGGCGCGGATCGGCCTCCTGATGCGACAGGAAGATCCGACGGCGCGCCCCACCGGTGGCGAGGCCCCGATGCCGGGCTCGGAGCGGGCGCCCGACGAGGTGCGCCCGGTTCCGGCCGAGAAGAAACCGGGGAGCGCGGCGCGCACGGATGCCTTTGGCAAGGAATGTCCGGAAAGCGTGGTTCTGCACGGGACCAAGGCAATTCCCGCGTACAACAGTAAGATGTTCGACGCAGGCTACAAAACCTATTTCGGTCTCGTCACCAACATGAAGGTTGGTCCGAAGAGCAGCTATGAGGCCTGCATCACCGAGGTACTGAAGGTCGAGGAAAACACGTGCGGTGATCAGGGCAACGTGGCCGACTACGAGCCGTGCACGCCGAAGAAACATTGCATGAAGGTCGGCGAGGCTTGCGGTGGCGACGTTCTGACCGACACGAAGTTCCCGTGTTCCGGCACGACCTTCGTCGACCTCCATCGGACGATGCGGAACGTGAGCCTGCTCGAGGGGTCCGGCAAGCCCGAGTGCAAGGCGAAATGTCTGCAACGATACGGCTGTGGCGGAAAGGAAATCGGGCGTTTCTACGTGACGAGAAACTTCAAGGCGGCCGAGTTCGCGGATGGTAGCAACAAGGGTCACGTCACGACGGGCAGCATCGAGAAAGTGGCGGCGACAAAATGACCACCTTCCCCAACTCCCCGAAACTGATCAAAGGCGGCCTCGTCCTCATCGACCCGGAGTCGGCCCGGGTACAGCGCATCATCTCGCTGCAATACAACGCCGACACTTTGACTCGAAAGCTTCAGTCGCAGGAAGCCGGGGGCGAGAGCGGCAATCGCGTCGAGCCGACGCGCTTCAAGGGCCCGGCCATCGAGACCATCTCGTTCGAGGCCGAAATCGACGCCACCGACCAGCTCGAATTCCCGGACCAGAATCCGAGTGCCGGCGAGCTCGGCATCCAGCCGCAGCTCGCGCTGCTGGAGTCGCTGCTGCATCCAACCGTGGCGCAGCTGCAGGCGGTCGACAGTCAGGCCAGCTCGGGCACGCTCGAGATCGCGCCGATGCTCGCGCCGCTGGTGCTCTTCGTCTGGGGCAAGAGCCGTATCGTGCCGGTGAAGCTGAGCGATTTCTCGATCACCGAGGAGGCGTTCGATCCGGCGCTGAACCCGATTCGTGCCAAGGTCAGCTTCGGCCTGCGCGTGCTCTCGGTCGACGACCTCGGCTACTCATCGAAGGGCGGCGCCCTCTTCATGACCTATCTGCAGGGCAAGGAGCGGTTCGCCGGCAAGGTGCAGTCGGCGAGCTTCTCCTCGCTCGGCATCGGTGGGCTCGGTATCGGGGGGATCGGCTGATGGACCCGGTTCAGGCATTTCTGCAGGCCAACGCGCTGGCGCCGCCGGCCTTTGCGCCGAGCAGTCGCTACTACGGCCTGCCGACCGCGCAGTTGAGCCTACCCGACGGGCGCACGGTGGTCTTCGTGACGCGCCGCTTTCTGCCACCGACCGAGCGGTTCGCCCTGCTGCAGAGCCACACCGGTCGTCTCCGGCGACCGGCTCGACAACCTCGCCGCGCACTATCTCGGCGACGCGGAGCAGTCGTGGCGGATCTGCGACGCGAACGGCGCGATGCTGCCCGAGGCGCTGGTGGCGCATGTCGGCGCGCAGCTCGACATCACCCTTCCGGAAGGCGTGCCCGGAGTGAGCGATGCTCGCTAAGGGCATCCAGCTCACGCTGCTGATCGGGCCGGTCGTCCCGCTTCCGGTCCCGCGCGTCGTGCTCGACGCGCTCGACAGCGTCGAGGTCCGCACCTCGACCGGCAGCGCGAGCGGCTTCCAGCTCACGTTCCAGAGCACCGCCAAGTCCGAGCTGAATACGATCTTCCTGATCGCCGCCGGCACCAACACCTCGATGGCGACTCCGCCGCTGCGCGTGTTGCTGATCGTCACGCTCAACGGCACGCCGCAGCCGCTGTTCGACGGCGTAATGACCAACGTCGAGGTCCAGGCCGGCGGCCAGGGATCGCCAGGCACCCTGACCGTTACCGGCGAGGACCTGACCAAGGTGATGGACATGCAGGACTGGAGCGGCCTGCCGTTCCCGGCGATGCCGGTCGAGGCGCGCGTCGCGCTTCTGTGCGCCAAGTACGCCCCGTTCGGCCTGATCCCGCTGCCGATCCCGATCCTGTTCCCGGACGTGCAGATCCCGATCGACAAGATCCCGGCGCAGAAGGGCACCGACCTCGCCTACATCCAGGAGATGGCGCGGATGGTCGGCTACGTGTTCTACATCGAGCCCGGGCCGGCGCCCGGCACCAACATCGCGTACTTCGGGCCGCAGATCAAAGTCGGCGTGCCCCAGCCGGCGTTGAACGTCGACATGGATGCGCTCACCAACGTCGAGGATCTGAGCTTTTCGTTCGATCCGACCAAGGGCGTGCTGCCGATCGTCTTCATCCAGAACCAGCTCACCCGCGCACCCATTCCGATCCCGATCCCTGACCTGAACCCGCTGCAGCCGCCGCTCGCCGCGCTGCCGACGCCAATCGCGAGCCTGAAGGTCCTGAAGGACACCGCGAAGCTGAACCCGATGCAGGCGATCTCGCGCGGCCTGGCCGAGGCCGCCAAGTCCCAGGACGCGGTCAGCGCTCGCGGCAGCCTCGACGTGCTGCGCTACGGCCGCCTGCTGAAGGCGCGCGGGCTGGTCGGCGTGCGCGGCGCCGGCATCGCCTACGACGGGCTCTACTACGTGCAGAGCGTGACCAGCACCTTGAAGCGCGGCGAGCTCAAGCAGAGCTTCAACCTGACGCGCAACGGGCTGGTGTCGATCACACCGAGGGTGCCGGTATGAGCGAGAAGTTCTTCGGCAAGTACCGCGGCCTGGTGCTCAACAACATCGATCCGATGCAGCTGAATCGGCTGCTGGTGCAGGTGCCCGACGTCGCCGGCCTGCTGCCGACGACCTGGGCGATGCCGTGCGTGCCCGTCGCCGGGATCCAGAACGGCATGGTGGCGCTGCCGATGATCGGCTCGGGCGTCTGGGTCGAGTTCGAGCAGGGCGACCCGGACTACCCGATCTGGGTCGGCTGCTTCTGGGGCAGCGCCGCCGAGGTGCCGGCGCTCTCGCGCGCGACGCCACCGGGCGTGCCGGCGATGACGATGCAGACGCCGCTGCAGAACGGGCTGACGATCAGCGACCTGCCCGGCCCGACCGGCGGAATCATGCTGAAGAGCGCGACCGGCGCCACCCTGATCGTCAACGACACCGGCATCTACATCCAAAACGGCAAGGGGGCCTCGATCGTGATGACCGGACCCACCGTCACCGTCAACGCCGGCGCCTTGACCATCGTGTAGGGGGAGCGGAGATGCCCGGTCCTTTGCTCCACCTCGGCGCCACCGTCCTGTGCAGCCACGGCGGCCAGGCGATGCCGAGCGCGCCCAACCCGCGCGTGCTGGTCTCCGGCCAGCCGGTCGCGACCATGGCCGCGCCCTACCTGGTTGCCGGCTGCGCCTTCGTGCCGCCGGGTGGCAACGGCCCCTGTGTCAGCGCACCGTGGGTGGTCGCCGCGACGCGCGTCTTCGTCGCCGGGCAGCCGGCGGTGCTGCTCGACAGCCAGGCGATCTGCACCCCGACCGGCACGCCGCTGCTGCCGGTCGTGGCCCAAATGCGCGTGATCGGGAGCTGAGACATGAACCTCGCCTTCCCCTACCGAGTCGATGGCCGCGGCCGCACGGCGGCGGCGAGAAGCGACGACCGGCACCTGCGCGACCTGATCGAGCAGCTGCTCTTCACCGTCCCGGGCGAGCGCGTCAACCGGCCGGACTTCGGCTGCGGCCTGATGCAGCTCGTGTTCGCGCCCAACAGCGTCGAGCTCGCGGCAACGCTCGCAGGCCCTGGTGCAGGGCGCGCTGCAGCAATGGCTCGGGCATCTGATGCGTATCGACGAGGTCAGCACCTCGAGCGAGGACGCGACCCTCACCGTGGTCGTCCGCTATACGGGTGCTGCACACGCAGGTAACGAAGATCGCGAGCTTCACGCGAAAGGTGACGTCATGACCGGCCGCTATCTGTGCAGTGCGCCCGGCCGCATCGACGCGCTGCGCGACGCCGCGCAGGCCAGCCCGCCGCGGCTTCTGAACGGCATCCACTATCTGGAGGTGTCAGCCGACCAGCGCCGGCTGGAAGTGCACTTCGTTCACCCGTTGGACCTGATGCCCGCCACACCGCTGACGGTCGCGAACGTCGAAATCCGCGGCGGCGTGCGCGTGCGCGACCCCGCCGTCACCGGCGTGCACTGGCAGGACGAGGTGCTGACCGTCGAGGTCGCGACCGCCGGCGACTTCTCGCGCTATCTGCTGCGGCTCGTTGCATCCCCCGGCGTCGCGGCGCCGCCGGTGGGGATCGACCCGGCGCTCGCGCAGATCGAGCTCAGCTTCAAGGTCGATTGCCCGAGTGACTTCGATTGCAGGACCGACGGGGCCTGCCCGCCGGTGCTCGGTATGACGCCTGCGATCGACTACCTGGCGCGCGACTATGCGAGCTTCCGCCGCCTGATCCTCGACCGCCTCGCGACACTGATGCCGGACTGGCACGAGCGGAGCCCGGCGGACCTGTGGGTCGCGCTCGCCGAGGCCGTGGCCTTCCGTGGCGATGAGCTCTCGTACTACCAGGACGCGGTCGCCACCGAGGCCTACCTGGGCACCGCGCGGCAGCGCATCTCGATGCGGCGTCACACGCGGCTGCTCGACTTTGCGTTCCATGACGGTTGCAACGCGCGCGCCTGGGTCGCCTTCGAGGTCGAGGCCGCGGCCGACGGTCTCACGCTCCCCGGCTGCGATGAGCGCACCGGCCTCGGCGGCACCCTGCTCCTCACCACCGTGCCCGGCTTGGGCCCGAGCCTCGCATTAGAGGGCGCGCAGACGGCGCTCGACGCGGGCGCCGAGCCGTTCGAGCTGCTCACGCCGCTGGTGCTCTACAGCGCCCACAACGCGATTCGCTTTCACACCTGGAGCGACGACGAGTGCTGTCTGCCGACAGGCGCGACCAGCGCCTTCCTGCGTGATAACGACGCCAACCGGCTGCGCCTGCACACCGGTGACCTGTTGGTGCTCGAGGCGCTCGCGAGCACGACGACCGGCGAAACGGTCGATGCGGATCGGCAGCAGCGCCACGCGGTGCGTCTGACGCGGGTCGATCCCGAGGCTCCGCTCAGTGCCGGCGTGCGCGGCGTGCCACCCGCACGGCGCGATCCGGTGACCAATCAACCCCTGGTCGAGATCGAATGGGCCGAGGCCGATGCCCTGCCGTTCGCGCTCTGCCTCTCGAAGCGCATCGGCGGCGTGATGGTCACGGACATGGCGGGCGCGGTCGGCAACGTCGCGCTCGTCGACCACGGCCTCTCGGCACCGCGTGCCGACGTTCTGACCCCATTACCGGGTGGCCGGGTGCCGCGCTTCCCGCTCGATCGCACCGCGATCGCGCCGCTGACGCAACAGGGTCGCGTGCGCGTGACGGGCAGCGACGAGCCGGTGCTGGTCGACGCGAACGCCGCGGCTTGCGCTGCGCTGCGGTGGGACTTGGAGGATGTGCGCCCTGCGATCGACGTGAGGAGCGAGGGCGACCGCCGCCGCTGGAACGTGCAACGCGACCTGCTCGCGAGCGACGCCGGGGCAAGCGAGCTCGTCGTCGAGACCGAGAACGACGGTCACGCGGTCCTGCGTTTTGGCGACGGGGTGAACGGCCGCTCGCCGCTCGCCGGCGAGGGCCTGACGGCTCGAGTGCGTACCGGCAATGGTGCGGCCGGCAATGTCGGCGCCGAGGCGATTGGCCATCTGTTGGCGCCGTTCGCTGGCATCACGCGCGTGCGCAACCCGCTGCCCGCCGTCGGCGGTACCGATCCGCAGCCCCTCGCCGAGGGGCGGCTCTACGCGCCGCAGGCGTTCCGGCGCCAGGAGCGTGCGGTCACCGCCGACGACTACGCGGCGATGATGGGACGCGAGCCACGCGTTCAGCGCGCCATCGCGACGCGCCGTTGGACCGGCAGCTGGTACACGATGTTCATCACCGTCGACCGGCGCGGCAGCAACGCCCTCGACACGCGCTTCGAGAGCGAGCTGGCGGCCTTCATCGAGTGCTACCGGCTCGCTGGTCATGACATCGAGATCGATCAGCCGAATTTCGTCGCGCTCGACATCCAGATGCGGGTCTGTACCCGACCCGGCTACTTCACGGCCGATGTCGAGCGCCGTCTGCTCGATACCTTCAGCGCCGGGGTGCTCGCGAACGGCAAGACCGGGTTCTTCCATCCAGACCGGTTCAGCTTCGGTCAGCCGGTCTACCTGAGCGCGGTGATCGCCGCCGCGATGGCGGTGCCGGGTGTGGCCTATGTGACGCCGCTGCGCTTTCAGCGGCTGGGGCGCAATCCGGCGAACGAGATCGCGGACGGCCGAATCCCGACGGCGCGCCTGGAGATCGCACGGCTCGACAATGACCCGAACGCGCCGGAGCAAGGGCGCATCCGGTTCGACGTGGTAACGGGGGTGTGACCATGAGCTCGAAGACCTCGGCGCCCGACGGCTGCGGCTGCTGCGAAGGCCTCGATGAGCCCGCGCCGATCCACAACGATCCGGGTCTGGCGGCGCTCGGGTACCGCGTCGACACGCAGCCTGGCTTCTATACCCGCATGTTGCAGAGCCTGCCGCTCGCACGCAGCGATCCGGATGCGGACGGTGCGCCGCGCCCGCTTGCGCGGCTGCTCACCCGTGCCGGCGACGACCCGACCGTTGCCTTCCTCGACGCCTCGGCGTGCGTTGCCGACGTGCTCGGCTTCTATCAGGAGCGCATCGCCAACGAAGGCTTTCTGCGCACCGCGACCGAGCGCCGCTCGGTGCTCGAGTTGGCGCGCGCGATCGGCTACGAGCTCAAGCCCGGGGTTGCGGCCAGCGCGCATCTCGCGTTCACGGTGGAGGATGCAGCGGGCGCGCCGGGCGTCTGCACCCTCGCGAAGGGTACGCCGGTGCAAAGCGTGCCGCCCCAGGGCAAGCTGCCGCAGGTCTTCGAGACCAGCGCCGAGATCGTCGCGCGGGCCGAATGGAATGCGCTGCGGCCGCGCCAGGTGCGGCCGGCGGATATGGCGGTGTACGAGGTGGACGGAGACGGTGGCGTCAAGCGCAAGACGCTGGTGCTGCTGGGACCGAGCGGGAGCTTCCCGGTCGGCACCCAGGGGCTGCATTCCGGGCTGCAGAGCCTCGATCTGTTCCGTCTCGACCCCGGAATCCCGGTCGATGCGACAGTCGATGCGCTTGAGGTCGGCCGCGTCTTTTTCACCGAAGCGGCCAGCGGCATCAACGGCGGTGACCTGCTGCTCTTCGTCGCTAAGAAGGGCAACAGCCTCGACAGGCTGGTGCTGCGCGCGTCCGCCGCGGTGGCCGAGCCCAAGCTGAAACGCATCCGCGTCGATGTCGAACCGCTGCCGGATCCGGTCGCGGATCCGCCGCCCCCACCTCAGGCGACCTGGATTGTGCCCTACGTGATCAAGCCCATCCTGAGCTTCGCGAAGCCGAACATTTCCACCGTCGCCTTCACCAGCCCGGCGATCGCGACCACTGTTTCCTCCAAGGTGTGGCGCGAGAGCGACCTGCAGGCAATGATCGGCATTCAGGGCTGGAGCGGCACGAGCCTCGTGAAGGCGATTACCACGGCGCCGCCGAGCGGTCCGCCCTTGGCGCCCGAGGCAGGCGCGTTCGCGTTCGGCGCGAAGCTCGGCTTCTTCGGCAACAATGCGCCGAAGTGGAAGATCCTGCCGCCGGACACGGACAGCACAAACGGCCAAGCCTATCCGTTCGGCTGGGACTCGGGTGACACGCCGAACCCCTCTGGCGGCACCCTGCCGCGCACGATCTGGGAGGACTCGCAGGGGACGTCGATCGCCCCGCTGACCTACCTCGAACGCGCCGTGCCGAACGTGACGCGCACGAGCTGGGTGGTGTTCGACGCGCCCGATGTCGCCGCGCAGGCCTACACCGTGCTCGACGCGCGCGAGACCTCGCGCGCTGACTTCGGCCTATCCGGGCGCGCGATGGGGCTTCGTCTGGCCGACGCGGACGGTGCGCCGTTACCAACTCCGGCGGAAGCCTTCAGTTTTCGCAAGAGCACCGCCTACGTCGCGAGCAGCCGGCTCGACCTCGCCAACCTGCCGATCGACGCGCCGATCGCGATCGGTGACACGCAGATCGAGCTCGACCGGATGGTGCTCGGCCTCGCCGCCGGCCAGCCGGTGGTGCTGGTCGGAGAGCGTTACGACCTGCCCGGGATCGATGCCGCCGAGATCGCGGTGCTCGGCGACATCCTGCACGCCGATGGTCGCAGCACGCTGGTGCTGCAGAAGGGCCTCAGCCATTCGTATTGGCGCGGTACCCTGACCATCAACGCCAACGTCGTGCACGCGACCCACGGCGAGACGGTCAACGAGCTGCTCGGCAACGGCGATGCCTCGATCGCAAATCAGACCTTCACACTGAAGAAGCCGCCGACCACCCATCTCTCGGCCACCGGCGGCGTGAATAGCACGCTGGAGGTGCGCGTCGCCGGCGTGTTGTGGGACGAGCTGCCGTCGCTCTACGGCGCCGCACCGGACCAGACCGTCTACACCACGCGCATCGCCGACGACTCGAGCATGCAGCTCACCTTCGGCGACGGCGTTCAGGGCGCACGGCTGCCGACCGGGGCGCTGAACGTGGCGGCGCGCTATCGCAGCGGTATCGGGCCCGATGGCGAGGTCGATGCCGGCACCTTGACGATGCTGCGTGCCATGCCGCTCGGCCTGCGCGGCGTGACAAACCCCATTGCCGCGACCGGCGCCGAAGGGCCCGAGCGGCTCGACGACGCCCGCCGCAACGCGCCGCTGACGCTGCTGACGTTCGAGCGGGTGGTCTCGCTGCTCGACTACGAGAGCTTCGCGCGCGCCTTCCCGGGCATCGGCAAGGCGCGCGGCGACCGGCTTTGGATCGACGGGGTGTCACGTATCTTCCTCACCCTGGCCGGCGCCACCGGCGGTGCGCCGGGCGATGATGTGCTCAGGCACCTGATCGATTCGATTGCCGCGGCCAGCGACCCGTCGCAACGCTTCGACGCCGGCGCCTACTTGCAGCGCTACTTCAGTCTGAGGGCACGCATCGCGGTCGACCCGCGCTACATCGCCAAGGACGTGCTGGCGGTGGTCTCCGCCGCGCTGCTCTCCGGTTACGGCTTCGCGGCGCGTGACCTGGGGCAGTCCGTCACCGCTGCCGAGGTGGTCACACTGATCCACACCGTGCCGGGCGTTCTCGCGGTCGATCTGGACGAGCTGCTGCCATACACCGACGACCTGGTGCCGGCCGATCCGCCCGCGACTGCCGTGCCCGCGCTCGCTGCCGGCTGGGACGCTGCCGCGCGCGAGCCGCGACCGGCCGAGCTGCTGCTCCTGAACCCGGCGGGCGTCGTGCTCGAGGAGATGCCGGCATGAGCCTCCTGATGCCCGAGCGGCTCTACCAGCTGCTGCCCGCGATCTACCGCCTACGCGATGCCGAGCAGGGCGAGCCGCTGCGCGCCCTGCTCGGCGTGATCGAGGGCGAGCTCGAGCGGGTCGAGGAGGACATCGCCGGCCTCTATGACAACTGGTTCATCGAGACCTGCGACGAGTGGGTGGTGCCCTACATCGGCGATCTGCTCGGCGTGCAGCCGATCCGGCCGGTGCCGTCCGCCCGTGTCAGCGCGCGGGCCTATGTCGCCAACACGATCGCCTACCGCCGCCGCAAGGGCACCGCGGTCGTGCTCGAGCAATTGGCGCGCGACGTGACGGGCTGGCCGGCGCGAGCGGTCGAGCTCTTCCGGCGCCTCGCGACCACCCAGCACATGAATCACGCGCGCCTTGCGCCGGCCTTCAGCGCGAGCCTACGCAACGCCTCCACGGCCGAGCTCGCCGAAGGTCCGTTCGATCCCTTCGCGCACAGCGCGGAAGTGCGCCGCATCGCGACGCGCGGTGGCCGCTTCAACATCCCAAACGTCGGAATCTATCTCTGGCGGCTCAGCCCCTACTCGCTGGGCGCCGGCGCGCCCGGTGACGAGTCGCCGGACTTTACCAGCGCGCGCGACCTCGGGGCCTGGTGGAGCCTGCACCCGGCCGGCGTGGACGCGCCGCTCTTCAACCGGCCGCGCACCGAGACGACGATCACCCATCTTGCCGAGGAGGAGAACGTCCCCGGCCCGCTGCGCCGGCTCGCGCTGAATGCCGAGCTGGAGCGGCTGCGGCGCGGGATCTCGGATCCGGCGCCGCGCTTCATGACCCGGGACGACCCGGTGCTGCGCATCTTCGTGCGGCTTACCGGCGAGGGCACACCCGTCGAGGTGAGGCCCGAGGATATCTACCTTTGCGAGATACCGGACGAGGTCGAATTCGCCTCGCCGCTGCCGCGCGCGCTTGCGCTCGATCCGCAGCGCGGCCGGATCGCGTTCCCGGCCGGACTGCCGGTGCAGGATGCATGGCTGCAGAGCACTTACGGCTTTTCCGGAGACCTGGGCGGCGGCCCCTACGACCGCAGCGCGGCGGTGCGCGCCGCGAGCTCCGCGGTAGACATCGACCTCACGACGGGGGCCGCGACGGGCGGCTTCAACGACCCGGCCGTCTGGCAGGTCGGCGTCTCGCATCTGTTCTCCGACGACGGCAGCGGCACCCTCTTTCCCGCGTTGCGCCCGGCGGTGGAGGCCTGGAACCAGCTGCCGGGCGGCCGCACCGGCGTGATCGTGCTGATGGACAGCCTGAGCGATTTCGACGCCCTCGCCGCCGGCAGTCCCACGGCGCCGCTGGAGATCGAGGTCGGGGAGCGCTCGCGGCTCTTGATCGTCGCCGGCACCTGGCCGCTCGAACCGATCCCTGGCGCCCCGCCCGGCAGCGTCGCGCGCGTGCCGGGGCATTTCGACGCGCAGCAGATCCGTGCCCACTTCGCCGGCGACCTGGTCGTACGGGGTACCGCGGCGGACGGGTCGCTGAACGCCGGCGCCTGCTTCTTCAATGGGCTGATGCTGGAAGGCCAGCTCTCCGTTGCGCCAGGAAACCTCGGTCGGCTCGATTTCGCGCATGGCACCCTTGTGCCGGGCCGCGGCGCCCTGGTCGTGCAGCCTGGCGGCAACGAGCGCCTGACATTGAATCTCGACCACGCGATCTGCGCGTCGATCAGCGTGCCCGGGCCTCTGGCCGGACTCACGCTGGCGGACAGCATCGTCGGCAGCGACGAAGGCTCGCCGGATCTGAGCCTCGATGCGCCGGAGGCTGCGGTCGAGCTGATGCGCAACAGCTTCTTCGGTGGAGTCCGGGTACAAAGCGTCAGCGCATCGGACTGCATCTTCGGCGGCTTGTTGCAGGCCGAGCGACGGCAGACCGGCTGCGTGCGCTTCAGCTACGTCCCACCCGGCTCAGCGGCGCCGCGGCGCTATCGCTGCCAGCCGGAGCTCGAAGCGTCCGAGCGCATTGCGGCGCTGCGCGAGAGCGCGCGGCTTGCGGGCGACACCAGCACGCCGGCCGAGGAGGCGGGAATCCGCGCCGAGGTGCAGGCGCTGATACGGCCGCTGTTCGTCTCCCGCCGCTACGGCAACCCGGGCTACGGCCAGCTCGAGCTGAGCTGCGCCGCGCAGATCCGCAGCGGCGCCGAGAGCGGCGCGGAAATGGGCGCGTTCGAATTCCTGAAGCAGCCGCAGCGCGAAGCCAATCTGCGCGACGCGCTCGACGAATACCTGCGTTTCGGCCTCGAAGCGGGCCTCTTCTTTATCACCTGACGCGCAAAAGGGACTGCCATGAAAGGCGATCTTTCCCGTAACACCTTCGACCGCGCATTGCACTTCAGCGCGGTGCGTTTGCAGCAGGGCCGCATCCTCACCGATGCCGACTGGAACGAGCAAGCGGACCTGACGCGCTACCGTGCCGAGCGACAGGCGCGGGACACGATCGGTCCATGCGGCGCCCCGATCGATGGGGCAGGGTATGGCCTCGTCGCCGAAACGAATGCGCTCGCGGTGCATGCGCTGAGCGCGAACGAGATTTGGGTCGCCGCCGAGGATGGCGCGCTCCTCGCCACCGCGAATGGCGGCACCGACTGGACGCTCGTCGACCTCGCGACCTCGGCGCACCTGCGGGCCATCGCCACCGCCGGTAACACCGGCTGGGTGGTCGGCGACGGCGGAACCGTCCGCAAGACCAGCGATACGGGTCTCACCTGGAGCGCTCAGGATACCGGCACGCTCCGCACCCTTCGCGGCGTCGCCGCGATCGACGCCGATCTTGCCTGGGCGGTCGGCGACGGCGGCATCGCCATCGCGACCATCGACGGGGGCGTGCACTGGAGCCTGGCGCAGACCGAGGCGGCGCAGCTCAACGCGGTCGACTTCGCCGACGAGCTCAACGGGCTCGCGGTCGGCCAGGGCGGCGCGATTGTCGCGACCAGCGACGGCGGCGAGACCTGGAGCGGTGTGGCGAGCGGCACAAGGGCGCACCTGCGCACCATCGCGCGCGTCGGGGCGACACGAGTCTGGACCGCGGGGCAGGGCGGTACCATCCTGCGCAGCCAGGACGGCGGCTCGACCTGGCTGCCGTGCGCCACGCCGTCGAGCGCGACACTCTATGCGATCGCCTTCCGCGACACGTCCGAGGGTTGGGCCGTCGGCGAGGGCGGCATCCTGCTGCACAGCCTAGACGGCGGCGCGACCTGGCAGTCGGAGGCGACCGGCGGCGGCAGCGCGACGCTGCGCGGCCTGTCGGTGCTCGGCAGCGAGCCCGGCTGGGCGGTGGGCGACGGCTCGGCCGCGCTGCGGGTCGGCATCGGCTCACCGGATGTGGCCGGGCTCTTGTTGCCGGCAGTCAATCTCTCGATCCAGCCGGGCCGCTATTACGTGAACGGCACCCTGTGCGAGCTGGAGTCGCGCAGCTCCTACGCGCACCAGCCCGACGGCGGCGCCGGCGACAGGCTGTTGCCGGGCGTCTATCTGCTGTACCTCGATGCCTGGCAGCGGCACCTCTCGGCGCTGGAGGCGCCGGGGATCCGCGAGGTCGCGCTCGGCGGGCCCGACACGGCGACGCGCGCCCGCACCATTGCGCAGGTGCGCGCACTCCCTCTGCCCGCCACAAGCCCATTGGCGTGGAGCTGTGATTCGAGCATCGAGGACTGGGACGCGCTCCTGGAGATGCCGCGCCCGCGGCTCGCCGCGCGCGCCGAGCCGCAGCTGGCGGCGGCGAACCTCTGCGAGATTGCCGCGACGGCCGGCTACCGGCGGCTCGAGAACCAGCTCTATCGCGTGGAGGTGCACGAGGGTGGCGCGAACCCGACCTTCAAGTGGTCGCGCGAGAACGGTTCGATCGCCTATGCGGTCGTCGGCGTGACGGTCGACAGCGCGGCGCAACAGACGACGGTGCGCGTCGCCGCGCGCGGGCGCGATGCGAGCCTGGACCTCGCGGTCCACGATCGCGTCGAGCTTGTGGACGACGATGCGGCGCTCACGCAGCGCGCCGGCAGTCTCCTCGAGTACGTCGCCGACGGCGACGACGCGCTCGAGCTGGTGCTCGACGGCGTACCCGCCGGCAACATCGGCCAGGACCCGGCGCGGCACCCGGTGCTGCGGCGCTGGGACCACAGGCCGGCGGTCGCCGGCACCCACGTACTGCCGGTCGTCGAGGGCGCCTGGATCGATCTCGAAGACGGTGTGCAGGTGCGCTTCGGTTCCGGCGGCGTCTACCGGCCGGGTGACTACTGGCAGATCCCGGCGCGCACCGTTACAGCGGACGTGGAATGGCCGCGCGACGCGGAAGGCGACCCGGTCGCGCGCGAGCCAGCGGGCATCGCCGACGCTTATTGCCGGCTGGGCCTTGTCGAGGTGGGAGCTGATGGCACGGTCGTCGTGACCAGCGACTGCCGCGAGCTCTTCCCGCCGCTCACCGCGCTGGAGCAATTGCTCTACGTCTCCGGCGACGGCCAGGACGCGGCGCCCGGCGCACTCCTGCCGCAGCCGCTTGAGTTGCGTGTTGCGCGCGGCACGGTAGCGATCGCCGGCGCTGGCGTGCGCTTCGAGGTGGAGGCCGGCGGCGGGCTGATCGGCCCCGGGCTCGGCGGCTCGCCACTGCTGTTCGAGACGTCGACCGACGCAGCCGGCCTCGCCAGCTGCCGCTGGACGCTCGGGCCCGGCTCGACGGCGCCCGCGCGCTACCAGCGCGTGCGCGCGAGACTGCTCGATGCCGACGGCCAGGCGATCTCGGGCCAAACCGTCGTCTACTGCGCGACCGCGACCCTGGAGCTGCGCTACGTCTCGGGCGATGGACAGCAGGCCGGCGCCGGCGTGAGCCTGCCGAACCCGCTCCAGGTGCGGGTTGCAAACGGAGGCGACGGCGTGGCCGGCGTGGTGCTGACAGCGACGGTCGAGCAAGGGGGCGGCGCCGTCGTCGGGCCGGCCAGCCTGACCAGCGACCCCCAGGGCTACGCGTCGTTCGGCTGGAGGCTTGGTGCCGGCGAGCCGCAACGCCTCACCGTGCGTCTGAGCGCCAACGACGGCACCGAGCTGCAGCGGCTCGCGTACACGGCGACCGTCGCGATCGCGGCGACGGGCGGCGGCTGCGCCGTCACCATCGGACGGGACGGCCAATTCGAGCGGCTCGACAGTGAGCTGCTCGCGCGGCTGCTCGAGCAGGGCCGCGGCAACCTCTGCATCTGCTTTCTGCCTGGCGATCATCGCATCGAGGGCCTCGAGGGGAGCGGCGAGGGCAGGATGCGTCTGGGTCTGCACGGCTGCGGGCCAACCGCGGTCCTGCGGGTGGATCGCAACGTCGTATTGGGCAAATTTGCCTCAGTGGAGCTGCGCGATTTGGTGGTCGAGCTGACATCCGAGGGCGGCGTGGCCTTGCGAAGCAACGATGAGGTGCGCCTGTCCGGTCTCTCCGCTGACACGGCGCGAGGACCAGGAGGCCGAGCCGTGTCTGCTGGTCGCGGGCGCGGGCCGCGTGCAGCATGACCTGCTGCACGGTCGGCGCCGCGCGACCGGCCTCGGCGGTGTTCGAGCGCCATCGACGCCGAATGTCATATCAGCGCATGCCGCTTCGAAGGCCCCTTGAGCTTCTATGGCCCGCCCGGCGAGGACCTGTCGCGACAGTTGATCGATGCGTTGCTCAATTCAAACGAGCTGCGCCTCGGGTCCAAGGCCGCGCGACTGCATTTCGTGAACAACGACCTGCAGCTGCTCACCATCGGCGCGCAGGTGGCCGAGGAGCTGCTCGAGAACCGGAGGGCCGGCGGACTCTTCCAGAACGCGGCGCTGCAAGGCAATACCTTCGGCGCACAGAGCAACCTGTTCGCGAGCGGACTGCTGAGCTTCGACGGCAACAGTTTCGTCGCCGAGCCGCGGGACGGCCGCACGCCCTATGGCGCGATGATCGCGAACCGGGCAGCAGCCGCGGGCAACGTGGCGGTTCGCTTCGGGGACGAGGCGATCCTGTTCTTCCTGGTGCCCCCGGATGGCGGCTTCAGTGGGGCAGCAAATCAGGTCTTCATCTTGCCGCAGCAGTGAGCCAGGAACAGCCGGGGCGTTTCGTCGAATTCCGCGACCTCCACCGCGGCGCGACGATCCTGGTTTGCGGCTGCGGCACCTCGCTCGGACTGCTCGAGCGGCCGGAGTGCTACCTGACGATCGGCGTCAACGACGTCGCTCGCCGCTTCACGCCCGACTACCTGGTCGTCGTCAACGAGCGGCGCCAGTTCGAGCGAGATCGCTATGTCCACATCGAGAATACGCGGGCAAAGGCCGTGTTCACGCAGCTCCAGCAGCTCGTGCTGCCGCAGACGCGCGTCGTGCGTTTCCGGCTGGGGCGGCGTGGCGGCACCGAGCGAACCGACGCCGAGTCGCTGCACTACTCGAACAACTCGCCCTATGTCGCCGTGAACCTCGCCCGCCACCTCGGTGCGCGCCGCATCGGGCTGATCGGCGTTGATTTCACCGATGACCATTTCTTCGGCGCGACCGGTCGCCATCCGCTTGCCGGTCAACTGCCGCAGATCGACCGGGAGTACGCGGCGCTTGCCCAGGCGTTCCGCGCCGACGGGATCGAGCTGGTCAACCTGAGCCCGATCAGTCGACTGCAATCGCTGCCACGGGCGCGGCTGCAGGCCGGACGGCACCTGGCTCGCGACGAGCTTCGGTCGCCTCGCCACCACCCGCGATAATCACCCGGAGACCGCCGATGAAGGTCGCGATCGAGAGCCGTCCCTCCTCTGGTGCCGTCGGGCAGTTGCTGGACGCGCTGGCCGCGTCGGTGGGTGGGCTGGGACACGGCGTCGTGCGCCAGTCGGCGGGCAGCGCGCGACAGCCGCAGGTACTTGCGATCGTCTGGAACGGTCGCTCGCTCACCGGCCGCGGACCGACGCTGTATTGCGAGCATGGCTGGCTGCCGCGCTCTGACTACCAGATCAGTCCGCGCGGGATCAACGCGGATTCGCACGCGGCGCCCTTCGCCTGGGACGGCCGGCCGCTGTCCGTCGAAGAGGACGCCGCACTCGATGCGCACCTCGCACGCATCAAGGCCGCCACCTATAGCGGTCCCTATCAATACATGCAGACGGGAGGTGAGGTGCCGGGGCAGTTGCCCGAGGCCTTCCTGCTAGTGCCGCTGCAGATCGAGTCCGATACCAACATCATTCGCCACGCGCCGGCACAGCTGCGCACCATGGGGGCACTCATCGACCAGGTGTCGCGGCTTGACCCGCCTTGGCCGGTGATCTTCAAGCAGCACCCGGCCGATGCGCGCCGCGGTGACGCACAATTGAGGCTGCCCGTGCGCCGCCCTCAGGACAGTCTGTGGCCCCATGCCCTTGGCAATGTGCACCAGATGCTGAAGGGCGGCGGCTGTCGCGGCATTTTGACGATCAATAGCAACGTCGCCCACGACGGGCTGCTGTGGGACGTTCCAGCGATCGTGCTCGGTCGCAACGTCTGGCCGTCGAGCGGCGCAGGCACGCCATTCCTGACCGCCGCGCCACGCGACTGGTCGCGCCTCGCCGAGAGCGTCACCGCCACCGACGCGGTGGCCTGCCGGCGCGCCTATGCGCACCACCTGATCCGCCATCAATGGACGTTGGACGACGCCCGCGACCCGCAGCGGGTCGCGGCGCTGCTCCAGCTCGCCCTGCACGAGAGCGAGCGGCCGGCACCGGCGCCGGTGCAGATCGGAGGGGTCCGATCCGTGGCCGCCCGAATGGCTCCGGCACCGGTAATCAACGTGGTGTGCGAGAACCGTGGCTGGCTCTTCGAGTCCTGGAAGCACGCCTTCGTGGACGTTGGTCTGCCGGGATACCGGGTGTTGGCCAGTCCGCGACCACTGCGCACCGCGGCGGCCTGGATCTTTATCCGCGCGGCCGAGGCGACAGCCACGCCCGATCCACGGCGCACCGTCGTGCAGCTGCACGACTTGACCGACGACGGCAGCTATCGCAGCGGCGGCGCGCGCGCCAGCGCAGCGGGCTGTGCCGCGCTGTCGCTGACGCATCCGGGGCAGCAGGCGCTGCTGGAGGCGCAAGGCATCGTCCTGGCGCAGCGGCGCTGGCTGCTGCAGCCGGTCGGGTGGCAAGTCGCGATGCCGATCCAGTCCAAGCTTGAAGGGCGCGCGCGGGTCGCCTGGGTGGGCCGGCCCGCCCGCCGCGCTGGCACCGAGGTCAGCGGACTCGCGGAGCTCACGCGCGCCGCAGGTCGTTGGGCCGGCCTGGCCGAGGTGGTGCTGATCGGCGAACGGCTCCAGGCGGCTGCCGCGGAGATCAGGCATGCCGGCGTCGCCTGTCAAGTGCTGGGCCTGGCGCAATGCCCGCTCCATCGGGCGCCGCAGTGGCTGTCGGGATTCGATGCGATCGTCCTGACCAGCGAGGCCGACGCCGGTCCTTGGCCGATCTTCGATGCATTGCACGCCGGGGTCCCGGTGGTCGCGCTGCCGGTGGGCTGGGCTGAGCGGCTCCTGGCCGACGGCCAATGCGGGCGGCTGGCCGCCAATGCCGAGGAGCTCGCGGAAGCGGTCACAGCGGTGATCGCCGACCGCGTCGGGTGGCGCTCCCGCCGCGCCAGGATCCGCGAGCGCGTGACCAGCCAAAGCTTCGAGGCCTGGGTGCGAGCCAACCTTGAGCTCGCCGCCGAGCTGGTGCGTCCGGCATTCTCGCGGGCGGGATAGTCGGACCCTGGCCCGACAGGGCAGCGGGAGGCAACGCGAATCTGCGAATCACTCTTGGTCCTTCCCACGAAGCCGATTCTCATAGTTGGGGATCAGGTGGGCCTCGATCCGCTTCTTGAGCAGGTCCCAGATCTCATCGATCAGACTCGCGGTGAGTAATCCCTCGAGCGCCGTTTGCCCGAGGGCCCCCAGGGCCTGTGCGACGGCCTTGGGCTCGGGGCCCTGGAGCCGGATCTCGCTCAGGCAGTGGGCGTAGGCGTTGGCGACCAGGCTGACCCTGGGCAGCAGGGGCACCGGGTCCTCGATATCCACGTAGCGAAAGATCTTGTCGGGCAATTCCCGCTCATAGGCCTGAGCGGTGAGGGCGTTGCCGATCATCGGCGCCCCGAAGGTGACGACCTCATGGACCGGAATGAACTGGCGCTGAAAACGCCAGGCCGCGAGCAGGGCCAGGGCCCCACCGAGGCTGTGCCCCGTCACCCACAGTGGTCGCTCGGCCTGGTCCCGGGCCTCCCGGACCGCCGTGACGAGGGGGTCCCAGATCTCGGCCAGCGCCCCCATGAAGCCGCGGTGGAAACGTGCCCCCACACCGGCAGAGGCGAAGTCGGTACCGATGCGCCCCTCGGGGATGATGAGCAGGTTGTTGGCGTTGGTAAGAAGCCAGTCCTTGAATCCGTCCAGGTCGCTCGGCGATTGGGAGCCGCGGAAGGCAACGACCAGCGATCTCTGGTCGCTCGCCAGGTAGGCCTGGGTGTTGTCGACGCTGATCAGGCGCGCGCTCATCCCGAGCTCGGAGCGGTAGCGCGCTTCGCCCTCGGGGCCGTCCAGATAGGCGAGGTCGCAGGCGCGGGCGAGCAGTCGGACGTTGGGCAGGTGGCCGGGGATCGTGGGGTCGAGGGGCATGTCACTGGACCTCGGGGCTGAGGTGGGCGCGGATCGGCCTCAGCGCAGGGCGCGCCGGCCGATTCTTGCGGCACGCCACGCGGAGATGGACTCCGGGGCGACCTGGGTGCCCCGCAGATCCAGCTCGACCAGACCCGGATGAGGCATCAGGTGTTCCCTAAAGCCGGCGTCGCTGATGTGGGTACGGGCGAGGCGCAGCCGCTCCAGGGCGGGCAGGGCGGCCAGCAGGGCCAGCCCGGAATCGGTGACCCGGGTGTCGTTGAGGTCCAGCTCGCGCAGCTCCTTGAAATCACCAAGCAGGCGCAGGGTCTCGTCGTCGACATCCGCGTTCGCCATCTGCAGCACCGCCGCGTCGGATCGGGCGCTCAGCACCCTGTAGTCGTGGCGGTCCCAGCCGGTCAGGGTGAGATGCCGCTCGCCGTCGACGAGGACATCGCGGGGGCCCAGATCCACGGGCAGCAGCCGGTTCAGGGCCGGCGGGGCGGCGGTCATGAGCAGGCCCGCCAGGCCGAGGATCAGGGGACCACGGGCGGCGGGAAAATGGCCGATCGCGAAGGCGAGACCGGCGGGTGGGAAGAGCAGGGTGGCGAGGCCCCAGGCGGGCCGCTGACGCCAGGCGGCCACGACCAGCCAAACCCAACTGGCCAGCATCAGGGCCAGACCAAGCAGGGTCGCAACAAACAGATAGTCCTCGTTCATGCCCGATGGCCTTGGCGGGTAGGGAGCCTTATCAATTCAGCCGTCACCGTCGCGCCGGCGGATCCGCCAGCAATTGTGGATCCGCGGGTTGCGCGCGAAATCCCTTGGCAGGGTCTCGGCGCTGATGTCGGTGATCTCGAGCCCCGGCAGCGCCTCCCGGTCCATGCGGAAGCGGCGCAGATTGTTGGAGAACAGGAGCAGACCGTCCGGCACCAGGAGCACCGCGGCGTCGCGGATCAGATCCACGTGGTCACGCTGGATATCAAGCGTGCCCTCCATGCGCTTGGAGGCGGAGAAGGTGGGCGGATCGAGAAAGATGAGATCGAAGACGCGGCGCCCACGCATCTGGGGCAGCCAGTCCAGGCAGTCCGCCTGGATCAGCTCGTGGGCGGGACCCCGGATGCCGTTGAGCTCCAGATTTCGGGCCGCCCAGTCGAGATAGGTGCGGGACATGTCCACCGTGGTGGTGGAGGTGGCCCCGCCGCGGGCGGCATAGACGCTGGCCGTGCCGGTGTACGCGAACAGATTCAGGAAGCGCCTGCCGGCGGCCAGCTCGCCGATCAGCCGGCGGGTGTCCCGGTGGTCGAGGAAGAGTCCGGTGTCCAGGTAGTCCTCGAAGTTCACCAGGAAGCGGTGCCCGCCCTCGCTCACCTCGTGGAAGCGTCCGGCCTCGCCCAGGCGCTCGTATTGGCTCCGGCCCTTCTGTTGACTTCGGACCCGGAAGAAGACCTGGGTCTCGGGGACCTCCAGCACCTCCGGGATCACGCCCAGGGCCTCGCGCAGGCGCCGCCGGGCGCGCTCCGGCTCCACGCTCGCCGGGGCGGCGTACTCCTGCACAACGAGCCAACGGCGCTCGCCTTCGTAGACGTCCACCGCCACCGCATAATCGGGCAGGTCCGCGTCGTAGAGCCGGTAGCAGCTGATGTTCCCGGCCTCGCGCCACCTGCGCAGCCCCTTGAGGTTCTTGGCGAGGCGGTTGGCGAGTCCTTGGGCCCCCTCACCGCGGGTCTCCGGGGGCAGGGGCCGCGGCCGATCCGAGACGAAGTGAGCGGGCTCCACCTCAAAGTGCAGCAGCCGGCATTCGATGGGGCCATTGTAGAGCGCATGGGTGCGCAGGGCGCGCAGGCCCATCTGCTTGCCCAGCTCCGGGTTGCCCGTGAAGACCGCGGCCCTCCAACCGACGAAGCGCTCGCGCAGCACGGCGCCGAGTCGGGCGTAGAGCCGGGGGAGATCCGAATCGGTGCCCAGGCGCTGCCCATAGGGTGGATTGGCCACCACCAGTCCGCGATCCTCGTCGCGGCCGGGTCGACAGTCGGCGAGCTCGCGACGTTCGAAATGAGCCCGCCCGGCGAGCCCCGCCCGCTCCAGGTTGGCGAGCGCCGCCCGGATGGCCGCCGGCTGCTCGTCATAGCCGCGCAGCGAGCCCAGCCGCGGCAGTCCAGCGGCCCGGCGGATGCTCGCCTCCTCGATCAGACGGGCCCAGGCGGCCGGGTCGTGCCCCAGCCAGCCGTGGAGACGGAAAGCGCCGCGGGCCCGATCCTGCAGCAGGCCGGGCGCGATGTCGGCGGCGATCAGGGCGGCCTCGATCACCAGGGTGCCCGAGCCGCACAGCGGATCCAGCAGGGCCGCACCCTCGGCGGCCAGGTCCGGCCAGCCGGCGCGCAGCAGGATGGCCGCGGCCAGGTTCTCCTTGAGGGGCGCGGCGGCGCCTTGCTCCCGGTAGCCCCGGCGATGCAGGGAGGCCCCGGAGAGGTCGATCGCCAGGGTCGCGGCCTCGTGGAGCACATAGCAGTGGACCAGCAGGTCGGGCTGCTCCACGTCCACGTCCGGACGGCGCCCCAGGCGGGCGGTGAAGCGGTCGGCGATGGCGTCCTTGACCTTGAGCGCCGGGTAGCGCGTGTCGGTGACCCCGGGCAGGCTGCCGTTGAAGCGCACGGCGAAGGTCCGGTCCGGGGCCAGGTGGTCCTCCCAGGGGACCTCCACGGCGCCGGCGTAGAGCGACTCCGGACCGGTCGCGGGGAAGCGGGAGATGGGCAGCAGCACCCGGTTGGCCACCCGGGACCAGAGCAAGGCCCGGTACCCGTCCTCCAGTGTCCCCTCGAAGCGCGCCCCGCCGCGGGTCTCAGCGGCCCCGCGCAGACCGAGCCGCTCCAGCTCCTCGGCGAGCAGGCTGCCCAGATGCTTTGGGGGCGGTGGCGAAGAAGCTGTAACGGGACATGGGAGGTGACTGGGGTGGGTGAGGCGATCGCAGGACTGGGTTTCTCGGCTAGCGAGGGTGTCGGCGGCCGACGGCCGCTGTCACAGGGTGACTGTCAGCCGCGTGGCCCTTGGCGTCGGAAGGCGGCGCCAATTCGCCGGGGGGCGGTGTGACGCCGGCGGGATCGCGCCGGTCCCCGGTCATTCGCGTTTCTTCAGCAGGTCGGCCAGGCCCTCGAGTGCCTTGTGGGTGGTCTGTTTGGTGCTCCCGGTCGCGCCGCCGCGCCCGGCGGCCAGGGCGGCGAGGTGCTCCTCGTACTTCTGGTGCTCGTTGTCGTGACAGTAGAGGCACAGGAGCTCCCAGTTGCTCCCGTCTGGCGGGTTGTTGTCGTGGTTCATGTCCTTGTGGTGGACGGTGAGCTCCCTCAGGTTGCCGTGGTCGAAGACGCGACCGCAGCGACCGCAAACCCAGGGGTAGAGCTTGAGGGCCTGCTCGCGATACCCGGCGGCGCGCTCGTCGCTCGCCTTGCGGGCCTGTGCCACCACGCGATCGAGCTTGGCGGTGTCGATGGGTCGCCCGGTCTTGCCATGGCGGGGGCCTTTGCTCGAGGACATGGCGATTGCTCCTGCGGAGGTTCGATGGAAGCGAATGCTAGCCTGGACCGCCCGACGCCGCGAGCCCGCTGGATCGGGTCAGGGGATGACATCGGTGATCTTCCACTCGGTGCCTTCGAGTGAGAGCCGTACATGGGTGGCCCCGCGGCCCAGGTCTCCGATACGGATCAGGAAGCGGTTGTAGGACTCGAAGAAGGCAAAATCGATGGCCGCCAGCAGATAGGGAGGGCTCTGGCCCGTGGCACGGGAGGCGGCCTCGCGCAGGGTGTCGCGCACCCAGGGGACCGTGATGGCCTGATCCAGAGCCGAATCCCCCAGGCGGTCGAGGTTCTGGCGGATCCAGCCCATGACGCTGTTGGGATCGCCCGCCGGCAGCAGCATATCGGCGCCGGACTCGAGGCGCGACTTGTAGTTGGCACGGATCGCCGGCAGGTCGGTGAGGGCCGCAAGCGGTGCGGTGTCCTCCTGACCCAGGGCGTCGTCGAGCTTGAAGACGTAGTAATAGGGCCAGATGCCGAAGGCGATGAGCGCGAACAGGATCAGGTAGCCGAGGTACCGCATAGCTTTGCTTCCAGGTATCGCTCTTGGTGACCGAGATAGAGGCGTCGCAGTTTAGCAGCATCGACGCTAGGCGAGCCTCAAGCGGGCCCGGAGCCCGGCCCTGGCTATAATCCCCGCTCTGTCCCCCGCGAGGAGAAGCCCGTGGATGCGCTGACCCAGACCCTTGCACTCACACTCGGCGCCAGTTGGGCGAGCGGGATCAATCTCTATGCCGCCGTCCTGGTGCTCGGCTTTCTCGGGGCCACCGGCACCCTGGACCTGCCCGCCGGACTCGAGATCCTGTCCGATCCCCTGGTGATGCTGGCGGCCGCTGCCATGTATCTGGTCGAGTTCGTCGCCGATAAGGTGCCGGGCGTGGATAGCGCCTGGGACGGCATCCACACCTTCATCCGCATCCCCGCGGGCGCCCTGATGGCCGCCGGTGCCGTGGGCGACATCGGCCCTGCCGGGGACCTGGCGGTTGCCCTGCTGGGCGGCGGAATCGCGGCCGCCTCGCACGCCGCCAAGGCCGGCACCCGGGTCCTGATCAATACCTCTCCCGAGCCCTTCACCAACTGGACCGCCTCGCTCGCCGAGGACCTGGGTGTGCTGGGTGGGCTGCTGCTGGCGGTCAAACACCCCGCGGTCTTCCTGGTGCTGCTGGCGCTCTTCTTCATCCTGTTGATCTGGCTGATGCCCAAGCTCTGGCGCGGCATCAAGCGCGTGTTCGGGGCCATCGGGCGGCTCTTCGGCGGGGGGGGGCACGGTGAGCCAAGGGAGATCCGGGGGCTCGAAGCGAGGCCCCAGACGCGGGCGCTTCCGCCCGCTCGGGCCGCGACAGACGTGCCCGAGCCCGAGGGCGTCGGATCCGCTCGGGGCGAGTCGTCGGAAGGCCGCGGCTCCGGGGGGGTCTGAGCCGTGTCCGCAAGCCCTTCCTCCCCCCGCGTGCCCGTCGGGGATCCGGCCGACGGTCTGGAGACCTACCTGGTGGGTGGTGCGGTGCGCGACCTTCTGCTCGGCCAACCGGTCGAGGAGCGGGATTATGTGGTGGTCGGCTCGAGCGCGGCGGAGCTCGACCGGCGCGGCTTCCAGCAGGTGGGCCGCGACTTCCCGGTGTTCCTGCACCCGCTCACCAAGGACGAATATGCCCTGGCCCGCACCGAGCGCAAGACCGCCCCAGGCTACCGGGGCTTTGCGGTGCACGCCGATCCCGGGGTGACCCTGGAGCAGGACCTGGAGCGGCGCGACCTCACCATCAATGCACTGGCGCAGGGCCCGGACGGCACCCTGGTCGACCCATTCGGCGGCCTCGCGGATCTGGAGGCCAGGCTCCTGCGCCACGTCTCCCCGGCCTTCGCGGAGGACCCGGTGAGGATCCTGCGGGTCGCCCGATTCGCCGCCCGCTTCGCCGGCCTCGGCTTTCGGATCGCGCCCGAGACCCTGGCCCTGATGAGGGCCATGGTGGCCCAGGGCGAGGTGGACGCCCTGGTACCGGAGCGCGTCTGGCAGGAGATGGCCAAGGCCCTGGGCGGGGAGCGGCCCTCGGTGTTCTTCACGACACTTCGCGACTGCGGCGCATTGCACCGGCTGCTGCCGGAGCTCGACCGCCTCTGGGGTGTGCCCCAGCCCGAAAAGTGGCACCCGGAGATCGACACCGGCGTGCACGCCATGCTGGTGCTCGACATGGCCGCCCGGTTGTCACCGGACCTGGAGGTGCGCTTTGCCGCCCTCTGTCACGACCTGGGCAAGGGCACGACGCCGGCCCAGATACTTCCCAGCCACCGAGGTCACGAGGAGCGCAGCGTGGCCCTGCTGGAGGGCGTCTGTGACCGCTTTCGGATCCCCAACCGCTGCCGCGAGCTGGCCCGGATCACCGCCCGCTATCACGGTCTTGTACACAAGGTGGACGAGCTTCGCTCCACCACCATCCTGGACCTGTTGGAGGGCGCCGATGCCTTTCGCCGACCCGAGCGATTCGACCAGATGATAAGGGCCTGCGAGGCCGATTTCCGCGGCCGCGCCGGTTATGCGGAGCGCGACTACCCCCAGGGCGAGACCCTGCGTCGGCTGTTCGCCGCGGCCTCCGCCGTCGATGTGGCGGCCATCGTGCGCGTCTCCGCGAACCCGCGGCGCATTCCCGAGCATGTCCATGCGGCCCGCGCCGCCGCCATCGGCGCCGCCCGCCGCCAGGGCTGAAAGGCACGGCTCGATCGGGTTCCGCGGCCGGGGTGCCGCACCAACAGGGTCAGGAAGGCCGCCTTCCGGCGCCGGTGCGTGCCGGGCTGCGGCATGTCAATGTCAGTGGCGCGGCCTAAAGTTAAGCTTGAGCGCGCCTTCAACGGCGGCCTGTCCGCCATCCACCCGAGAACGAGAGGAGCCCAGATGAACACGAAGCTGCTTGCCCTGGCCGTCTCCGCCGGCATCGCCCTGTCTGCCGCCGCCCTCGCCGATGACGGTGCCCTGCGGGAGAAGGCCAAGTCCGCGGGCCTGCAGGCCTTGCCCTATGGTTCCGGTGAGATCGAGAACAACGCCCTGACGCGCGCGAAGATCGAGCTGGGGGCCATGCTTTTCTTCGACCCGCGCCTGTCCGCGAGCGGCATCATCAGCTGTAACACCTGCCACAACCTGGGTACGGGTGGGGACGACAACCTGCCGACCTCCGTGGGCCACGGCTGGCAGAAGGGTCCGCGCAATGCGCCCACCGTGCTCAATGCCGTCTACAACAAGGCCCAGTTCTGGGACGGGCGGGCCGAGGACCTCAAGGCCCAGGCGAAGGGTCCGGTCCAGGCGGGCGTGGAGATGGCCAATAAGCCCGAGGCGGTGGTGACCACGCTCAAGAGCATGCCCGACTATGTGGAGCGCTTCGGCCGCGCCTTCCCGGGAGAGGCGGACGCGGTGACCTTCGACAACATGGCAAAGGCCATCGAGGCCTTCGAGGCGACCCTGGTGACCCCGGCCTCCCCCTTCGACGCCTGGATCGAGGGCAACGACAATGCGCTGAGCGCCGATGAGAAGCTGGGCCTGGATCTGTTCGTCGGCAAGGGCTGCACGGCCTGCCATTCCGGGGTCAATTTCGGTGGCCAGGACTATTACCCCTTCGGTCTGGTGAAGAAGCCCGGCGCCGACATCCTGCCGCCGGAGGACAAGGGCCGTTTCTCGGTCACCAAGACCGCCTCGGATGAGTATGTGTTCCGCGCCGCGCCCCTGCGCAACATCGCCCTGACGGCGCCCTATTTCCATTCCGGACAGGTGTGGGACCTCGAGCAGGCGGTGGCGGTGATGGGCACCGCCCAGCTTGGCACCCAGCTCAAGGATGACGAGGCGAAGCTGATCGCCACCTTCCTCGGCAGCCTCACCGGTGAGCAGCCAAGGGTGGAGTATCCCATCTTGCCGGTGGAGACGGCACAAACGCCCAAGCCGCAGCTCTAAGACGCCGAGGGCGGTTGCCAACCCCTGGAGGGGGCCGCCCTTGCCCGGCCGCGCAGCCGGGGCCTGTCCTGACGCGGCCGAGGGGTCCAGCGGATGTTCGATAGCACAATGAGGGTTTACAGATGCGGTCGCGCCTGAGCTGGCTCATCGCCGTCATGGTCCTGGCCCCGCCCATGACCTGGGCGGCGGACCCGCCATCGCGCGGAACGGGACCCTCGGCGGATGTGGCGGGCGTACACCAGCTCGATTCCGACATCGACGGCGGGGGATCGGTTGCTGTGGACGAGGCCGCCGTCCGCCTCGGTTACGTACGGGCCCTGACGCCCGACTTCCGGGTCGGGCTCAATCTGGGTTACGGCGAGACCTGGTACGACTTCAGCCCCGGTGCCACTGGATTGGCCGCCGCACAACCCTGGTCGCGCGTCGACAACGCCCAGATCGGGATCAGCCTGAACAAGCGCCTGGGCGAGCGCTGGACCCTGTTCGCCGTGCCCAGCCTGCGCTGGAGCGCGGAGCAGGGGGCATCCATGGATGATGGCGCCTTTGGCGGCATCCTGGCGGCGGCCAGCTACCGGGTGAGTGATCGGCTGAGTATCGGACCCGGCGTCGGCGCCTTCTCCCAGATCGAGGACGACGCCAGCGTCTTTCCCATTCTGGCAGTGGACTGGCGCATCACCGACACCCTCAGCCTGCGCACGGGTGGGGGTCTGGCCGCCAGCCGCGGGCCGGGCCTGGTCCTGCAATGGCAGCCCTCGGATCCCTGGTCCTTCAGCCTCGGCGCCCGCTATGAAAAGGAGCGCTTCCGCCTCGATGACCGGGGCGTGGCGCCCGGTGGCGTGGGTCAGGACAGCTCGGTGCCGATCTTCTTCGAGGCCACCCGCAATCTGGGCCGCTTCGCCAGCTTCAGCCTGATCGCCGGCGCCAAGACCAACGGGAACCTGAGGCTCGAGGACGGGCGCGGCACCAAGATCGATGATGAGGACTATCAGACCGCTCCCTTCGCCGGCGGAACCCTGAAGCTGCGCTTCTAGTTTCCTGATCCCCGCGATGGGTGGGCACCCGACCCCCGCCCATAGAGCCGCGCCAGCCGATGGGGATCGGCCCCGAGCGCATAGGCGAGTCGCAACCGCCACATGAGCAGGATGGTCGGCACGATGCCGCGCTCCTCCCAGCGCCGGCTGGAGGTCATGATGCGAGTCCGCAGACAAACGGGTCTGGCCCGGCGGCGCAGGGTCCTGGACAGGGCCACGTCCTCCATGAGCGGTATCTCCGGATAGCCGCCGGCAAGCTCGAAGGCGTTGCGGGTGACGAAGATCCCCTGATCACCGGTGGCGATCCCGGTGAAACGCGATCGCCGGTTCATCGACCACTCGACGACCCGAAGCAGCCGGCTCGCTCCGCTAAGCCTGACGTCGAACCGGCCCCACAGACCCCCTTCCCGGCAGGCATCGAGCAGGCGCCAGGGCGCTTGTGGCGGGATGCGGCTGTCGGCGTGCAGGAACCAGAGGACCTCACCCGCCGCGGCCGCGGCACCGGCGTTCATCTGTCGGGCCCGTCCGCGGCCTGTCAGGATCAGGTGGTCGACCCGGGGCCCTGCCAGATCGCGCGTGGCGTCCGTGCTGCCGCCGTCGGTCAGGATGACCTCATGTCCTTTTGCGCGGATCGGCTCCAGGTCATTGAGCAAGAAGCCGATGCGAGGGGATTCATCCAGGGTGGGGATGACGATGGAGAGGCGCACCGGCCCTCAGGTGGGCCCGGCCCGCAGGGCCCCACCGCAGCTCGAGCCCTGACCCGCCGTGCAGCCATAGCAGTGATCGCCCACCCGGATGGGGCGGTCCTCCAGCAGGGACTCGCCGGCCAGGGCCGGCAGATCCCGAAGATGGGTGCGGCGCCCGAGCGCGCTCCCCAGGCCCAGACCCAGCATCTGGTTGAAGTCGCAGTCATACAGCCAGCCCTGCCAGTCCACGCTGAGGAGGGTGCGGCACATGACCGACCCGGTGTTGGCGTCCTGGTGGGCGCCCTTGAGCAAGGCGAGATAATCGGGGAGCTGGCCCTTTGAGAGCAGGGCGCTCCCAAAGCGTCCGACGGGAAGATTCGCGAGCGTCAACAGACGATTGAAGACGATGCCGTATTCGGTTTCGAGCACGCGGCGATAGTCCGACTCGAGTCCGTGCTGGGGCGGCGGCAGATCGGGGCCCTGGGGGTTGTAGACCAGATTGAGGCTGAGACCGCTCCCGGGCGCGCCATAGCCCTCGGCGTTGAGCCGGGTCAGGCCGGCGAGGCTGGCCTCGAAGACGCCCGAGCCGCGCTGGGCGTCCACGTTCTCCTCGGAATAACAGGGCAGCGAGGCCACCACCTCCACCTGCTGCCCCGCAAGAAACCCCGCCAGGTCCTCCTGGCCGGGCTGGAGCAGGACGCTCAGGTTGCAGCGGTCGATCACCCGCAGTCCGAGACGCCTGGCCTGGCTCACCAGGCGGCGAAAGCCGGGATTCAGCTCGGGCGCGCCGCCGGTGAGATCGAGGGTCTCGAACCGCAGGGCACCCAGTGTCTCGATCACCAGGTCGACCGTCTGGGCGTCCATGATCTCGGTGCGGTTGGGGCCGGCCGCCACGTGACAGTGCAGGCACTGCTGATTGCACAGGCGCCCCAGGTTCACCTGGAGACTGTGGGAGCGGGCGCGGCGCAGGGGCGGAAAATCGCTCTCCATCAGATAGGGAAGCACGTCGAGCATGACCTTGCCTCTTGAGCTCAAACCTTCGGTAAGGAACGGAAGATGCGGAATGCCAAAGACGCCCCCGCCGTGATCCAGGAGTCGGCGCCCCCTGAGAACCTGCGCATCCCTGACCCTCCCGGTTCCCTTCTGTCGATCGCGGCCCAGGAACAAGGCCTGACGGACGATCAGGCGGCGTCGCCGACCGGGAGCGGACGCTCGGCCTCGAGCAGGTCGAGATGCTCCATGATGTCTCGTGCCGCCTGGCGCAGAGCGGCCGCGTCGGTGAGATCGTGCCTGCCTTCAAGGCGCTCCGCCACTTCCGCCACCCGTTGCGCCTGTGCGGCGATGTGCTGGCGCGCCGAGGTGAGCAGGCTGGTCTTGGCAAGGCGCGCCTGCGCGAGCTCCAGCTCCGCCTCGCGGTGCTCCTGGGGGTCCGGGTTGCCCCGCAGATCGCGCAGTGCCGTGGCCTCCTGCATGGAGGCCCGCCACCACTGGATCAATCGGTTCCGGTGATCCGCCAGGGTGTTGAGCGCGATGGCCATCTGGTTGATCTCGTCACGGCCCCGGGGGTCCACCGGCATACGCTCACTGGGGCTCTCGTGGGTCAGCCGGTCCAGGAGTCCGGCCATCTCGCGCACCGGTCGCACGATGCGCGAGGTCAGCAGCAGGGCCAGCAGGGCGCCGAGGACCGCGGCAGCCAGGGCGATCAGCAATCCGCGCCTGGCCCGGGCGGCGGAATCCGATGCCAGGCGCTCGCTCATGACCGCGAGATCGGTCCGCGCCTGATCCAGGTTGGCGGCGACCAACGGGGTGATGCGCGAGGCGGCCGCATCCATCTGGGCGGTGAGCTCGGCGACCCGGGAGTCCTGATCCACCAGGGCATGAAAGTCCCGGACATAGGCGGTGATCAGGGACGACAGACGGTCCCGGTCCGCCGGCTCCAGCGGTAGGGCGGCGACTCGGCCCGAAAGATCCGCCGCGATGGCGTCCACCATGGCGACGTAGGTGGGGTCGCCGCGCAGCAGATAGTCCTTCTCGCGCCGGCGCAGCTGCAGGACCTGGACCTCGAGGGGCGGGAGCTTATGGGCCAGCATCAGGGCCTCGAGCTCATGGGCGCTGTCGCGGAATGCCCCTTGCAGCCCGGAATCGTGGTCGAGTCCCTTGACCCGCCAGGCCTCGGCGATGGCCTCGAAGCGCTCCCGGTAGTCCTGGGCGAGGTCGCGAATCTGATCGGCGGTTGCCGCCGAGGTCGCGTCCAGGGTTGCCAGGCCGCGGGCCGCCGTGTCCAGGAGCCCCGCCTGGCGGGCCAGCTCGGCGGGTTGAGCCGGGTCGCGCCGGGCGAGAAACGCCTGTTCGGCGCCGCGCATGGCCGCCAGGCGCCGCTCGATCTCGAAGGCATGGGACTGGCGGGCGACATACACTGATTGAAGTCGCTTGGAGTCCGCCAGCACCTCCTCGAGGACGGTGCGATCGTGCCAGATGACGCCGAGGAAGATCAGGCCGAGGATACCCAGGCCGAGGGCGATCTTCTCTCCAATGCGCAGACGGGTTGCAAGCCGTGTCACTCTGCTCTCCCCTGGCGCCATTTCCAGCGCCGTTGCAAGCGCCATCGCCAGCGCCGTTGTCGGGCCCGGAGCATAAGGCCTCCCGGTGCCCGGGCCAAACGTCGGGGAAAGCGCCGATCGACGAAGGCCTTTCCCGTCCGGGCGTCCCGGTGTGATGCCGAATGATCCTTTGATGTCAAAGGTAGGTCGGTGACGTTACCATCCCGTGACAATGGAGATCGCGCAATCGAGAAGCCCGCCCGGCGCCCACCCGTCAGCGAAGGCTTCAGCCCAACCCCGGAGGACTCTGAGGATGAAAACCACCAATCCGATCGCTGCCCTCTTTGGGCGATCCCCGTTCAAGCCCATGCAGGAGCATATGGGCATCGTCGCCGAGTGCGTCGCCGCGGTACCGCCGCTGTTCGACGCGCTGATCGCCGGCGATCAGGTCGCCGTTGTGCAAGCCAAGGAACGGATCTTCGATCGGGAGCGGGCGGCGGACGCGGTGAAGCAGGAGATCCGCGGCCACCTGCCCAGGGGCCTCTTCATGCCGGTGGACCGCCGGGATCTGCTGGAGGTCCTGGACATGCAGGACGCGATCGCAGACCGCGCCCAGGACATCGCCGGGCTCCTGGTGACCCGCACCATGACGGTCCCGCAGATCATGCAGGCGGACCTGCGGACCCTGGTGCAGCGCTGCGTGGAGACCTGCAATCAGGCGGTCACCATCGTCAACGAGCTCGACGAGCTGGTGGAGACCGGGTTCGGCGGACCCGAGGCCAAGCGGGTGGAGCAAATGGTGGAGGCGCTCAGCCGCATCGAGGAGGAGACCGACGCCCTGGGCATGGCCCTGGTCGCCGCCCTCTTTGCCCATGAGGACGAGATGAGCCCGGTGTCCGTGATGTTCTGGTACCGGCTGATCCACTGGATCGGCAATCTCGCCGATTATGCGGAGCGGGTCGGGACCCGCCTGCTGCTCCTGATCGCCCGCTAGCCGCGGACCACGCGGGCGCACGTATTCCAAGGGGGCCTTCCCGTGGCGACCGCCCCGCGAACGTGGAGCCCAAGGCGAAACGCATTCACCCGGCGGTTCGCTCGAAACGACTGAAATCAATCTGGGGGAACGCATGGAAATCATCGCGCAGTGGGGGACGGTCTTTCTCATCCTCGCCATCGTCTTCGGGCTCTACATGACCTGGGGGATCGGCGCCAACGACGTGGCGAACGCCATGGGCACCTCGGTCGGATCGGGCGCCATCACGGTCAAGCAGGCGATCGTGATCGCGGCGATCGCGGAGTTTGCCGGCGCCTATCTGGCCGGCGGCGGGGTGGCGTCCACCATTTCCAAGGGCATCGTCGACACGACCATGTACGAGGGCCGGGCGGAGTTGCTGGTGCTCGGCATGTTGGCGGCGCTGCTCGCCGCCGGGGTCTGGCTGATGGTGGCCACGACGCGCGGCTGGCCAGTCTCCACCACCCATACCATCGTCGGTGCCGTGGTCGGCATGGCTATCGCCGCCTTCGGCGTGGACGCGGTGCACTGGGCCAAGATCGGCGAGATCGTCGCGAGCTGGTTCGTCTCCCCAGTGCTCGGGGGGATCGGCGCCATGCTGCTCATGGTGAGCATTCGCAGGCTCATCCTCGACACCGATGACCCCATCGCCCAGACGCGTAAGTGGGGGCCCGCCTACGCCTTCCTGGTCGGCTGGCTGGTCTCCCTGGTCACCCTCACCAAGGGCCTCAAGCACGTCAACATCCACCTGACCCAAACCCAGGGTCAGATCCTGGCCCTCATCATCGGAATCGCGGTCGCGATTCTCGGCAAGATCATGATGAGCCGGATCAAGCTCGACCCCAAGGCGGACAGGACCTTCCACTTCGCCAGCGTGGAGAAGCTCTTCGTGCCCATGATGATCTTCACGGGCTGTGCCATGGCCTTTGCCCACGGCTCCAACGACGTGGCCAACGGCATCGGCCCCATGGCGGCGGTGATCAACCTGATCAACAGCGGCGGGGTGATCGCGGACAAGTCCCCAGTGGCACCCTGGATGCTGCTGATCGGCGGTGTGGGCATCGTGATCGGCCTGGCCACCTACGGCTACAAGGTCATGCAGACCATCGGAACCCGCATCACCGAGCTGACCCCCACGCGCGGCTATTGCGCCACCATCTCGGCGGCCGGCGTCGTCGTCGTTGCATCGGGTCTCGGACTGCCCGTGTCCACCACCCACATCGCGGTGGGCGCCGTCATGGGCGTCGGTCTTGCGCGCGGCATCGGCGCCCTGGATCTGCGCGTGCTGGGCAGCATCGTGGTGTCCTGGTTCGTCACTGTGCCCGTGGGCGCCGTCCTCGCCATGCTTTTCTACTATCTGTTCGTGGCCATCTTCGTCTGATGGACGGGCAGGCGCCCTCGCCGTCGCCGAGGACCGCCGGCAGCTCGCCCCACCGCATCGCCCGCGAGGCCGAGGACTGTGGCGGCGCGGCCTGGGCCCCCATCCGTTGCGGGTGGCAGGCTTGTCTGACGAGCCTCCCGGTCATGTGACGTGGACCTGACGCCTCGACTCCGGCTGGCCCCGGTAGCGGTCCTGCGAGACATCCGGGGGATTCCGTTCGACCGGGCCCTGCGGTTTGATCAGATCATCGTTACCGGCCCCCCGGCCGCGGGCAAGTCGTCGCTGGTTCGCCGTATCGGCGGCTGGCCGGAGGAGGGCTATATCGACCTCTCGCTGCGCGGATGGTGGCGGGCCCGAAATCTCGCGCTGCGCCCGCGGGAGGTGCACCTGGGCCTACCCTTCGTGGGCCGGCCCAAGGCCCTGACCCTGTTTCATGAGGACTGGCTGGCCAAGTGGCAGGAATTGGAGCTGGATCTGTCGCGCATCCTGCTCCCCCCGGTGGCGAGGCATTTCTTCTCGGTGAACTGGCGCTCGCGCTTCGCCTTCGAGTTCCTGCTCCCGCCCGCCGAGGTGCTGATCCGTCGCAATCGGGAGCGGGCCGAGCGCGGAACCCACCCGATCGACCGTCTCATTGGGCCGGAGCAGATCCGTCGGCAGTTGGAGATCTACACCCGGGTCGCCCTGCATCTGCACCGCCAGGACATGAGCGTCTACATCCGAATCTCCGCGAGCGGACCTCCGGCGCGGATCATCGATTGCCCCGAAGATCACGTCCATGCCTGACTCCACCAGCACACCCAAGGGCTTCCTCAAGCGCTTCCGCAGCCTGCTCGATGATCTGGAACGCTGCGACGACGTGGACTTCGCAGAATCCCTGCGCCTGGAGGCGGCCAAGGTGCGCATTCCGCGACCGGTGCTGCCGGTGCAGCTGCGTCTGGGCGACGACGAGGGCTATCGCCTGCACCTGTATCCGGAGCTGGTCTCGCGGCGCAACGGCAAGATGCGCCCCAACGGTGACTACCTGCTGTTCGAGCCGGAGCGGTATTTCTCTGAGATCAGCGGCTTCCTGCGTCTGTCGGAAGGCGACAGCCTGATCCTGGGCCGCGAGGACCGTCGCCAGAGCCAGCTCCTGAGCTATCCGGAGCTGGTGGACCGGCGTCATCTGCGCATCAAGCTCACCGGCAAGGACATGATGCTGCGCAACAAATCCAGGGGGCAGGAGGCCTGCCTGGCGCCCATGACCGCCAAGGATCAGATCGAGCGCCTGGTCCACTGGCGCCAGGGCAAGCTGGCCCAGGTGGCCGAGATCCTGGGTGGGGGCGTCACCGTCCCCGCCAAGTCGGAGGCCCTGGACCTGATCGCGCGCGTGATCGAGCTGATGGGCCAAGAGCCCTATCGGATCGCGGACAGCCGCGGCGCCCCCGGGGGGCTCCTGGCCCTGCCGGACCGCCCGGCACCCATCTTTGTCGGCGACCTCCACGCCAGAATCGACAATCTGCTGGTGATCCTGACCCAGAACGGGTTCCTCGAGGCCCTGAAGGAGGGCAGCGCCCTGCTGATCCTGCTTGGGGACGCGGCCCATCCGGACGAGCCGGGTCAGGAGGAGCAGATGGACTCGTCCATGCTGATGATGGACCTGATCTTCCGGCTCAAGCTGCGCTTCCCCGACCGCGTCTTCTATCTGCGCGGCAATCACGACAGCTTTGCCGAGGACATCACCAAAGCCGGTGTCCCCCAGGGGGTCCTGTGGGAGCGAGCCCTGCACGATGCGCGCGGGCCGAAATACAAGAAGGCCATGGCCGAGCTCTATGGGCTGCTGCCCTACGTGGCCCTGTCACACCACTATGTCGCCTGCCACGCCGGACCCCCGACCAGCAAGGTCACCCGGTCGTCGCTGGTGGAGATCCACCAGCATCCCAAGCTGCAGCACCAACTCACCCACGCCCGGCTGCGTCGGCCTCACTCGGCGGACGGCTACAGCCAGGGCGACGTGGCGCGCTTCCGCCGCCGTCTGGGACTGGAGACCGGGGCGCCGCTGCTGGTCGGGCACACCCCGCTGGGCTCGGACGGGACCCTGTGGTTGGACGCTGGCGGCATCTCCAATCATCACGTCCTCTTCGGTGCCCATCCGAAATGGGCCGGGGTGGTCACCCGGGTGGGAAAGAGCCTGTTGCCGCTGCGCTATCCAACCGAGCCGCTCGACGCGGTGCTCAATCAACTGGTGGCTACGGGCCGCGGGATTCGGCTTTAACCGGCGATTCAAGGACAACGGATACATTTTCTTGTAACCACGAAACACGCGAAAAACCCGAGAAGGCCCCTCACACAGGAGCTTCTGCTGTTTTTTCGCGAAACTCGTAGCTTCTTGTTCGTCCGTTCGCTAGTCCCGGTTGTTTCTGAACCTTGGCTGGCGACGAATGTGGTCGGACTCGAGCGGAGCAGGGCCGCCGGGATCCGCTGTCACGGAAGCGTAATCGAAGTGTCATAATCGACCGATCCGGCGCGGCCTGCGGATCCGGTCTCGTTTGGGGGGCAGCGCCATGTCGGACAAGGTGGAGAGTGCACCGATCCTGGTGCCGGTGGATTTCTCGACGCACTCGGAGGCCGCGCTCATCTATGCGGTGAAGCTCGCCAAGTGCCTCGGCCAGTCGGTGTTGGCCCTGCATGTGGTCCACGATCCAGGCGTCATGCCCGGCTACTACAGCCGCGCGCTGAAGAAGAAGCAGGTGCACCGAATCGAGGACGGGGCGGCGGACATGCTCGCCGAGTTTCTCACCGACGTGGTCACACGCCATCCGAATCTGCAGGGTCTGCGGGGGATCGAATCCATGCTGATCAAGGGGCTTCCCAGCTCGCGCATTCTCGAGGTGGCCGAGAAACGGGGTGCCAGCCTGATTGTTCTCGGAAGCAAGGGACTGACCGGACTCAAGCACCTCATGATCGGCTCGGTGGCCGAGCGTGTGGTTCATCTGGCGCGTATCCCGGTCACCGTCGTCAAGTCGGCCCGCTGAGACAGAGACGATGCCCTTTCTCCTGAGATTTGCCCGCCGTCGCGGCGGCCGCGCCCTCACGTTGGCCCTGTTTTCGCTCCCGGTTGGCGCGGCCCTGGGCGCCGTGACGGGAGCGGGCGAGGGCGCGCCCGTCTCGTCGGCGCTGGACTGGTGGACCATGGGAATGGGCCTGTTCGGCGGCCTGGCCCTCTTCCTCTACGGCATGGACCTGATGGCCACCGCCCTCAAGGCGGTCGCCGGCGAGCGGATGAAGGACATCCTCGCCAGCCTCACCACCAACCGGTTCATGGGCGCCGTGACCGGGGCCCTGGTCACGGCCGTCATCAATTCGTCTTCCGTGACCACGGTGCTGGTGGTGGGCTTCATCAGCGCGGGGCTCATGTCCCTGGCCCAGTCCATCGGGGTCATCATGGGGGCCAATATCGGCTCCACCGTGACCGCCCAGCTGATCGCCTTCAAGGTCTCGGAGGCGGCGTTGCTGTTCATCGCCTGCGGATTCGCCATGCTGTTCCTCTCGCGTCTGGAGCGGATACGCCAGTATGGCGGCATACTGATGGGACTCGGGCTCATCTTCCTCGGCATGGGGATCATGAGCGAGGCGATGGCCCCGTTGCGGAGCTACCAGCCCTTTCTGGACCTCATGGCCCATCTCGAGAACCCACTGGTGGGGATTCTGGTGGCCGCCCTGTTCACCGCCTTGATCCAGTCGTCGGCTGCCACCACCGGCATCGTCATCGTGCTTGCGAGTCAGGGTCTGGTGAACCTGCCAGCCGGCATCGCCCTGGCCCTGGGCGCCAATATCGGCACCTGTGCCACCGCCGTCATGGCGGCCATCGGAAAGCCGCGGGAGGCGGTGCGGGCGGCGGTGGCGCACGTGCTCTTCAACGTCGCCGGGGTGCTGATCTTCGTTGGGCTCATAGGCCCCTTCGCCGATGTGGTGCAGGCGCTGTCGCCGGCGCATCCGGAGCTCAGCGGCGCGGCGCGACGGGCCGCCGAGGTGCCGCGTCAGATCGCCAATGCACATACCCTGTTCAATCTGGCCAACACCCTGATCTTCATCGGCTTCACCAGTCAGATCGCGCGTCTCGTCGAGTGGCTGGTGCCGGATCGCCCCCTGGATGAGGAGGCCCTGGTGGTACAGGCCAAGTACCTGGACGAGGAGCTGCTGGCGACCCCATCACTGGCCCTGGACCGGGCGCGGCTCGAGGTGCTGCACATGGGGGAGCGGGTGCAGAACATGATGGCGCGCATCCTGCCGGCCATCCTCACGGGCAACAAGGAGACACTGCGCGACATCGAGCGCATGGACGACGACGTCGACACGCTTCACGGCTACATCCTGACCTATCTGGCAAAGATCAGCCGTCTGGCCCTCACCGAGCGCCAGACCCAGGAGCTGATGCGCCTCATGGAGGCGGTGAACGATCTGGAGAACATCGGCGATGTGATCGAGACCAACCTGGTGGTGCTCGGGCACGAGCGCATCGATCAGGGGGTCTCGATCAGCCAGCCGACCCGGGAGGTGCTGACCGGCTTCCACAATGCCGTGACCAAGTCGGTCTGGTCGGCGATTCAGGCGGTCTCCCAGAAGAACGAGATCGCCGCCCGCGCGGTCACTTCAATGAAGCAGGAGATCTCGCGTATAGCCGACTCAGCGGCCGCCCACGAGGCCCAGCGTCTGGTCGCCGCGGAGCCCAAGCGGATCCCCGCCTACACCATCGAGATCGACATCATCGAGAAGCTCAAGCGCATCTACTACTTTGCCAAGCGCATGGCGAAGACGGTGGAGCCGCAGGAGCCGGCCGAGACGGCGTAGCAGGGCGGCGCCTCAATGGACCGACTTCACCGGGAGCTTTGAGCGGCCATCCGCGCCGCATCCACCGGCGTTCCTTCGGTGGATGCGTTTCGCTTATCCACCCCATTTGGATGCTCCCGCGACGCCGAGCTCCCGCCGGCAGGTTCGGACCCTGCGCTTGATGGGGGGAGCGCCGGACCTCTACCCCTTTACTTGCCCGACTTCTGCTTGTCCCCGTTCTTGTCCTTGTCGCCCTTGTCCTTGTCCTTATCGCCCTTATCGCCCTTGTCGGCCTTATCGCCCTTGTCGGCCTTGTCTCCCTTGTCACCTTTGACCGAGTCGTCGCTGCCGGGCGAGGAACCCTCGTCGGGGCGGCGGTCGCCGCAGGGGAGATAGCCGGCGATCGGGGTCTGTTCGGTCTTGAGCGCGGTGCTCAGGGTCTCGCAGATGGTGCGCAGCACCTTGACCCGGGCGTAGGGCTTGTCGTTGCCCTCCACCAGGGTCCAGGCCGCGTGCTTGGTGCTGGTGCGCACCACCATCTCACTGACCGCGTCCTTGTACTGGGGCCACTTCTCCCGGTTTCGCCAGTCCTCCTCGGTGATCTTGTAGCGCTTGTAGGCGACCGCCTCCCGATCCTTGAAGCGCCGCAACTGCTCGTCCTGGTCGATATGGATCCAGAACTTGAGCAGGATGATGCCGCTGTCGACCAGTTGCTCCTCGAAGCGGTTGATCTCCGAGTAGGCGCGCCGCCACTCGGCCTCGCCGGCGAAGCCCTCGACCCGCTCCACCAGCACCCGCCCGTACCAGGAGCGGTCGTAGATGGTGATATAGCCTGCCCGTGGGATATGGCGCCAGAAGCGCCACAGATAATGGTGGGCCTTCTCCTCGTCCGTTGGTGCGGCCACCGGGATGGTGCGGTAGAGGCGGGCATCGATGGTGCTGGTGATGCGTCGGATGGTGCCGCCCTTGCCGCCCGCGTCCACGCCCTCGAACATCATGACGGTGGAGCGCTTCTTGTTGTAGGCGCTCCAGGCGAGCTCGTTGATCTCGGCCTGGAGGGCCTTGATCTCGTGCTTGTAGTCGTCCCTGGGGAGCGAGAGTGACATGTCGAGCTGATCGAGCACCGTGATGCGCGCGTTGGCGCCCTCGGGCAATTCCGGACTGCCGCTGCCTGGCCCGTGGTCCTCCGGTGCCGGCTCGCTCAGGCGGCTGCGGATGGCGTGCAGCAGGGTCTTGCCCACGGTGAGGTCGCGGTAGCGCCGATCCTCCGCCTCGACCAGGTACCAGGGCGAGATGCCCCGGTCGGTATGTAGGATGATCCGCTCGGCCACCCGCTCGAAGGCCTGGTAGTGCTCCGAGAACTTGGCCTTGCTGGGCGCCATCTTCCAGCGACTCTTGTCGTCGCGCGAGAGCTCCTTGAGGCGCGCCTTCTGGTTCTCCTCGGACATGTGGAACCAGAATTTGACGATCAGGGCCCCGTCCTGGATCAGCATGCGCTCGAAGTCGACGATCCGGTTGAGCTCGGCGTCGAGCTCCGCGTCGGTGCAGTGGTTCTGAAAGCGGTACTCGATGGGCGTCATGTACCAGCCGCCGAACAGGATGGTGATGTCGCCGCGCGGGGGCATGGTGCGCCAGAAGCGCCAGTAGCGGGGTCGGGCCCGCTCCTCGTCGGTCTCGTCCCAGAAGGCGAAGGTCTGAACCCCGCGGGTGTCGAGCCACTCGTTCAGGCGGTTCACCACCTCCCCCTTGCCGGCCCCCTCCACCCCAGAGACGATGACGATCACCGGAATGTCGGTATGGTGCAGCTCCCGCTGCACGGCGAGCAGCTGGGTGCGCAGCGCCTCCTGCTGCTCCTTGAAGTCCTCCTTGCTGACCGAGCGTCCGACCTTTGTGGCTTCGAACATCGTTTTGGTCTCCCCGGGTGGAGGGCGGCGCCGGGTCTGGGCGCGCGTTATCGGATCGGGCCGGATGATAACCGCATCGCTGATGGAGCGGCACCCGAAGCGGCCGGCTGGTGCCGGGAAGGGGCGAGGGGGATCGCGGACGGCGCCGGCCGCCGTCAGGCCAACAGAGGCGGTGAGCCGGCGAGGCGGCGGGGCCGCCCGCGCTCGTCGACCGCCACATAGGTGATGTGGGCGCTCGCCACCTGGCGGCGGCTCCTGGGATCAGGCTCGCCCTGGGCCCAGGCCTGGACCTCGACGGTGACGGAGGTGGTGCCGGAGGCCGCCCGCCGGGCGAAGAGCTCCACCAGGTCGCCGACCAGCACCGGGGCGACGAAGCGGAATTCCTTGACCGCCACCGTGGCGACCCGCCCGCCGGCGGCGCGAATCGCCACCGTGCTGCCGGCGATGTCCGCCTGAGACATCAGCCAGCCTCCGAAGATGTCGCCATAGGCGTTGGTATTCTCGGGCATGGCGACCACCCGGATCGCCATCTGCCAGGCGTCCAGGTCGGCGATCTGAGGTGCCGCGGGATCTGTCATTGATGTCCTTGGTAGAGGGACGTCACCTGGTCCCGATGCTGGTCCAGGATGCGCGCCCGCTTGAGCTTCATGGTTGGCGTCATCAGCCCGTCCTCGATGGACCAGGGCTCGGGCAGCGCCGCCACGCGCTGTATCCGGGCATAGGCAGGAAAGGTGCTCAGGCGCCGGTCGATACGCTCGAGCAGCACCCGCTCGAGCTCAGACCCGTCCCCGTCGGCCTCAAGTGCCGGGCCGGGCGCCAGCGCCAGATCCCGGCAGCGGTCGGGGTCCAGCACGACCAGTGCGCTGAGGTAGGGACGGCCCTCGCCGATCACCAGTACCTGACTGAAGAGACTGTCGCCGAGGATCGCCATCTCCAGGTCGGCGGCCGGCACCTTCTCGCCGGTGGCGAGGACCAGGATGTCCTTGATGCGCCCGGTGATGAACAGGTGTCCGCGCTCGAGCCGCGCCTGGTCGCCGGTGTGCAGCCAGCCATCTTGATCGACCGCGGCGGCGCTGGCCTGGGGCAGGTTCCAATAGCCGCTCATCACCCCGGGCGAGCGCACCAGAAGCTCGTCCTGGGGGCCGATGCGCAGCTCCACCCCCGGCAGGGGCAGGCCCACGCTCTCCGGAATGTTGTCCTCGAGGGTGTTGACGCTGATCACCGGGCTTGCCTCCGTCAGCCCATAACCCTGGAGCACCGGCACCCCGAGCGCGACGAAGGTGCGGGCGATCTCGGGTGAGAGCGGCGCCCCGCCGCAGATGGCGACCCGCAGGCGCCCGCCGAGGCGCGCGCGCAGCTTGCGCCCGACCAGGCGGTCGAGCGCCGGCGCGAGCAGCCGCTCGGTCCCAGGGCTGTCCAGGCCCTGGCGGTGTCGGAAGCCGGCCCAGCCGGCGCTCACCGCGGCGTCGAAGAGCCGCCGGGCCAGCGCCGGCCCCTGAGCGAGCTTGTCTCGCAGCTTGGCGTGGATGCGCTCGAAGATGCGCGGGACCGCGATCAGCACTGTCGGGCGGTGGGTTTCGATGTCGTCCGCGAGCTGAGGGATGGAGCGCGCATAGACCACCTCGGCCCCGGCCATCACCGCGAGATAATAGCCCGCGGTGCGCTCCAGGGTGTGGGAGAGGGGCAGGAAGGAGAGGAAGCGGTCGTCGGTCCAGGCCGGCACGAGCTTCAGCGAGGCGGCGGCATTCCACAGGAGATTCCCGTGACTGAGCATGACGCCCTTGGCGGGGCCGGTCGTGCCCGAGGTGTAGACGATGGTCGCCAGGGTCCGCGGGTCTTTGACCCGATCGGTCGGCGTGCCCGCCGTGGGGGGGAGCCAGTCGGCCACAGGGGACCAGCCCTCGGCCGGGGACCCTGGGTCGGGCTCCAGCACCAGACGCCGCGCGAGCCCCTCGAGGGTCGCGGCGATGGGGTCAAGATCGGCCGCCATCGTCGCGGACTCCACCAGCAGGAGCCTGGCCCCCGAGTCGGCCAGGGCGTAACGGACCGATTCCGGTCTGTCGGTGGCGTAGAGCGGCACCGTCACCAGACCCAGCCCCAGGGCCGCCAGGTCAAAGTGCACCCATTCGGGCCGGTTGGCCGACATGATGGCGACGCGATCGCCCGCTGTCAGCGCCTCGGCGCCCAGGGCCGCCTGCCAGCGGGCCACCTCCGCCAGGGTCTCGGACCAGCTTCGGGTGACCCAGTCGCCGGAGCGGGCATCCCAGTGGGTGTAGGCCGCCCCTTCCGGGCTACGGCGAACGCGCTCGATCAGCAGGCCGCACAGGGAGCCCGCCTGATCAGGATCGATCGCATCCACTTGATGGACGGAGCGGTTGAGCTCGGGGTTCTGACCAAAGAGCAACATCTCGATGCCTCCTTGAGGATCGCCCGGGTCGGGCAGAGGGTCTCAGGCGCTCGCCAGCTCGCTCCAGCCCTGGTCCGGCCTGAAGTGGACGCCGTGGTGGGTCTGGAGTGACTCCAGCCGCTCGCGCATGCGCCTGCGTCCCTCCTGGTCGATGTAATGCAGGGGTCCGCCCCGGTGGGGCGCGAATCCCGTGCCGAAGATGATCCCGGCATCCAACAGGTCCGGGTCCTGCACCACGCCTTCGCGCAGGCAGGCGACGCACTCGTTGAGCAACCGGAAGATCAGCCGCTCGGCGAGATCCGCCGGGGCCCGGGCGCCGCGGCGGGGAGGGGCTCCGGCAGGGCGTGCCCGTCGCGATAGCGGTAGAAGCCCTTGCCGACCTTGCGCCCGAGCAGGCCCTGCGAGACCAGTCGACGCAGCCTGGGTGGGGTCTCTTCCGGGGCCGTGAGGGCTCCGCCAAGCCCCTCGGCCACCGCGAGGCAGATGTCGAGCCCGACCGCATCCGCCAGGGCCAGGGGTCCCATGGGCATTCCGAAGCCCACCGCCGCGCGGTCGATCAGGGGCGCGGCTATACCTTCCTCCAGGAGATCCATCGCCTCCAGTAGGTAGGGCATGAGGACCCGGTTGACCAGAAAACCGGGGCTGCTGCGCACCGGGAGCGGCAGCCGGTCGATGGCGCGCACCGCCCTGAGGCCGCGGGCCAAGGCAATGGGGTCGGTGGCCGGCGCGTGCACTACTTCCACCAGCTCCATGCGGGCGACCGGATTGAAGAAGTGAAGCCCGATCAGGCGGCTCGGATCCCTGAGCCCCTCGGCGATGCGCTCGAGCGGGATGCTGGAGGTGTTGGTGGCGAGCAGGGCCTGGGGCCTCGCGCGCTGCTCGATGCCCTCGAACAGGCGCTGCTTGGCGCCGAGGTCCTCGACGATCGCCTCGATCACCAGGTCGGCCGCGGCAAGTCCGTCGCCCTGCCGGTCCGGGATCAGACGATCCGCCGCCGCCCGGACCAGGCGGGGCTCCTTGAGGCGCGAGCGCCAGAGGCCATGGGAGCGCTTGACGGCGCGGGAGAGCTGCTCCTGCGACAGGTCCTCCAGGGTCACTGTCAGGCCGCTCAGGGCGCACCAGGCGGCGATGTCGCCGCCCATGATGCCGCCGCCGATCACGTGTACCCGGCGTGGCGGGCTACAACCGGGATCGGCCAGGCCCTTGAGCCGCTCCCGCAGGCCGAACACCCGCCGCAGGTTGCCGCTGGTTTCAGAAAGCAACAGCAGGGGCACCTGTCGCGCCTCTGAATCCAGGAGGCGCGAGCGGTCGCCGCCGTTGCGTCGCCAGTGCTCGATTAGGGCGAAGGGGGCCGGGTATTGATCGGGGTTCACCTTGAGCGCGGCGTGGCGCTTCAGGCGCCCGGCCACGACCTGTCGCAGAACCGGCAGATCCGGCAACCGCTGGTTGCGGCTGGCCCGTCTTGGCCGCGGCGGTGCCGACAACAGGTGTCGCGCGGCGGGCTCGAGCTGCCGGCGTGGGACCACCAGGTCCACCAGCCCCTGCCTTGCCGCCTCCCGGGGCCGAAGCAGGCGGCCGGAGAGCATCAGCGTCATGGCCGGAAGCGGCCCCAGGGTGCGCAGGGCGCGCCAGGTTCCCCCGTAACCGGGGAAGATGCCGAGCTTGACCTCAGGGAACCCGAGCCGGGTGGAGGGATCGTCGCTTGCCACCCGGTAGCGGCACGCCAGGGCCAGCTCCAGACCGCCACCGAGACAGACCCCATGGATCAGGGCCAGGCTGGGGCAGGGGAGCGACTCGATGCGGTCGAACAGGGCGTGCACCCGCCGGATATGCCGCTCCGCCGCCTCGGTCCCGGTGATCCCGTCGAGCTCCCGGATGTCCGCCCCGGCGATGAAGCCCGACGGCTTGAGCGAATGGATCACCAGGGCGGTGGGGGGGCGGCGTGGATCTCGTCCAGACACGTCTCCAGCTCGTCCAGCACCGCGGCAGAGAGAACATTCAGGCGATGATCCGCCTGGTCCAGCCCGAGCCAGAGGATGCCTGCCGGCTGCTCCAGGCGGCTATGCCAATGGTTTGTCATCACGCGTCTCCACCGATTGAAGTGACTGGCGATGGTAGTGACCGGGGATTGTCGATCTGTGGGTGCCCTGCATCCGGGGCCTCGATCAGCATGGCGCCGCCCTGGCCGCCCCCCACGCAGAGGCTGGCGACACCCCGCCTCAGGCCACGACGCTTGAGGGCCAGCGCCAGGTGGAGCGCCAGACGGGCGCCACTCGCGCCCACCGGGTGGCCGATGGCGATGGCACCGCCATCGGGATTGAGGCGCGCCTCATCGATGGGGTCTGCCGGCCCCTCGAGCCCCAGCTGCTGGCGAAAGGCGGGGTCCGACCAGGCGTGCAGACAGGCCAGCACCTGGGCGGCGAAGGCCTCGTTGATCTCGACGTGGTCCAGATCCGCGGCTCTGAGCCCCTGGCGCTTCAGCAGGGGCGCCAGGGCGTACACGGGTCCCAGGCCCATCTCCGCTGGGTCGAGCGCTGCCCATTGGGAATCGACGACCCGCGCCAGCACCGGCAGATCGTGCCGCGCCACCCGATCCTCGCTCGCCAGGAGCAGCAGGGCCGCCCCGTCCGTCACCTGGGCGCTGTTGCCGGCGGTCACGGCGCCGGCTGGGCGATCGAAGACGGGCCTGAGCCGGGACAGCCGCTCCAGGTCCGAATCTCCCCGATAGCCTTCGTCGAGCGCAAAGACGCGGCCGTCCTCCCCATAGAGCGGCGTGATCTCCCGATCCAGATCCCCCCGTTCCCGGGCGGCGCCCAGCAGCCGGTGGCTGTGTAGGGCGAAGGCATCCATCGCCGCACGGTCGATCTTAAAGCGCCATGCCAGCTCCTCGGCGGTCTGCCCCATGGAGAGGCCGACGATGGGGTCGGTGAGGCCGCGGAGCAGGCCGATAACCGGGGTCAGATCTCGCGGGCGCAGCCGCGCAAGCAGGCGGGCGCGCCCGCCGGCGGAGCTGGCCTTCCCCCAATGACCGAGCCAGGTCACCAGGGACTCGCGCAGCAGCAGGGGGGCGTGGCTCATGGACTCGGTGCCGCCGGCGAGGATCAGGTCCGCGCGCCCGGCGCCGATGGCCTGGGCGGCGCTGTCCAGCGCCTGGAGTCCGGACCCGCAGTTGCGCTGCACCGTCCAGGCCGGGGTGGCCTCGCCGCAGCCCAGGCGCAGGGCGACGATGCGGGCGATATTGGCCTCGTCGGGGCCGGGGACCACGCAACCCAGGATCACCTCGTCGATCGCGTCGGGCGCGAACGGCTGGCGGGCGAGGAGTGCCCGGCCGGCGCCCACGGCGAGATCCGAGGCAGAGAAGGGTCCCGGGGTGCCGCGGGCCTTGAGAAAGGGTGTCCGGCAGCCGTCGACGATGTAGACGGGGCGCCCGGCGCTCTGGTGGGACTGGCTGGAATGGCTGGCAGCTTGCATGAGGGCGGCTCCTTTGGCTGGGTCAGGCGGCGCTGCGCTGAAGCTCGGGGCGGGTCGACCGGGCCCGGGCAGGCGGATGGAGATCCGGGAAGCTGTCGACGCCGATGACCTGGTCGCGCAACTGCTCGGCAAGCTTGATCGCCGCGGCCTCGTCCTGTCGGATCACCCCCTTCCTCACCGCCTGCCACAGGGCCTCGGGGTCGCGCGCCCCGGTGATCAGGCCGATCCCCACGGCCTCGCGCAGCACCCGCTCCGCGGCCTCTGCGCGCGCCACCGCCTCGAGGGCAAGCTCGAGCCTCCCCGCGGCCTCACCCTCGTCCCGGCTCAGGTGGATGCCGTCCGTGAGGCGGTCGCGAACCGCGCCCGGCGCGAGGATGAGGCGCGCGACCTGGTGCTCGAGGGCGTCGCTCGGCCCGCGCTCAGGCCGCCCGAGTGGAAATGTCAGGGAGCGCAGCAGGGCGGCGACGGGGCGGCTGGGGAAGTTGCACCACAGGTCGCTGAAGGCGTGCTGTATGGCCAGCAGGGCGTCGTCCAGGGCCCAGCGCACCAGTGGGAGATCGTCCGGTGGCGACCCTTGATCCCGATGGTGCTTGAGCAGCGCGCTGGCGAGGAACAGGTGTCCCAGTACGTCCCCCAGGCGGGCGGAGACCCGCTCCCGGCGCTTGAGGCCGGCGCCCAGGGTCATCATGGTCAGGTCCGCGTTGAGCGCGAAGGCGCTCGCATACCAGCCGAGGCGCCGGAAGTAGACCGCCAGCTCGCCGCGCACCGGCGAGCCGGCGATGCGCCCGCGGGTGAGGCCGAGGATCAAGGTGCGCCCCAGGTTGACGAGCAGGTGACGGGCGTGCCCCAGCGCCGCCCGGTCGAAGTGAACCAGGGCGCGCTCGGGGTCAGGCTCACCGGCCGCTCGCAGCTCCGCGAGCACATGGGGATGACCGCGCATGGCCCCCTGACCGAAGATGATGAGGTTGCGGGTCAGGATATTGGCCCCCTCGACCGTGATGGCGATGGGGACCGCCTGGTAGACGCGCCCGATGAGATTCGCTGGCCCGAGACTGATGCCACTGCCGCCCTGGATGTCCATGGCGTCGTTGGCCACCAGCCGGTAGCGCTCCGTGAGCTGGTACTTGAGGACGGCGGACAGCACCGATGGGCGCTCGCCGGCCGCCAGGGCGGCGAGAAAGACCCGACGCGCCGCGTCCATCTGGTAGGTCCGCCCAGCAATGCGGGCGAGTGGTGCCTCGACCCCCTCGAAGTCGCCGATGGCGCGCCCAAACTGGCGGCGGATACGGGCATAGGCCCCGGTATAGCGGGCCGCGACCTTGCCGGCCCCGGTCGAGAGGGCGGGGAGCGAGATTCCCCGGCCTTCCGAGAGGCATTCCATCAACATGCGCCAGCCCTTGCCGACCCCGTCGGCCCCGCCGATCACCCAATCGAGCGGGATGAAGACGCCCTTGCCGCTGACGGGGCCGTTCTGGAAGGGGATCCCCATCGGGAGGTGTCGGCGGCCCTGCTCGACGCCCGGGGTCGAGGACGGGACCAGGGCCAGGGTGATGCCCGGCTCCGGCTCGTCGCCCAACAGCCGGTCGGGGTCGCGCAGGCGAAACGCCAGCCCGATCAGGGTGGCGACCGGGCCCAGGGTGATATAGCGCTTGTCGAAGTCGAGCCGGATGCCGAGGGTATGGCGTCCCTGGTGCTCGCCCCTGCACACTACCCCGGTGTCCGGGGTGGAGGCGGCGTCACTACCCGCCCTGGGTCCGGTGAGCGCGAAGCAGGGGATGTCCTCGCCGCTCGCCAGCCGTGGCAGGTGGCGTCGGCGCTGGTCCTCGGTGCCGTAGTGCAGGAGGAGCTCGGCCGGTCCGAGCGAGTTGGGGACCATCACCGTCACGGCGGCAGTGATGCTGCGGCTCGCCAGGCGCATCACCACCTGGGAATGGGCGAGGTGGGAGAAGCCGAGACCCCCGTATTCCTTGGGGATGGTGAGGCCGAAGAGCCGCTCCCGGCGGATGAAGGACCAGACCTCCGGGGACAGATCCAGGTCCTCATGGGTGATCCGCCAATCGTCCAGCATCCCGCACAGGGTCTCCACCGGGCCGGCGAGGAAGGCCTCCTCCTCCGGCGTCAGGCGCGCCGTCGGCAGGTCGAGGAGCATCCGCCAGCGGGGTCGCCCGCGAAAGAGCTCCGCGTCCCACCAGGTGCCACCCGCGTCCAGCGCCTCCCGCTCGGTCGCGGAGACCGTGGGCATGGCCCGGCGAAACCGCTCGAGCAGGGGACGCGTCACCAGGGCACGACGCACCGGCGGGATCGTGACGATCGCCACCAGCAGGGCGATGAGGATGAGCAGTGTCCAGAGGGCGACGGTCATGTCAGGGTTTCTCCGTGGTGGGCAGCGCGATGGGGTTCTCGACCAGGCCGGGCTGCTTGGCCTCCCGGGCGAATCCGAGGTCGGAGCGGTAGGGGCGCCCGCCGTCGCTGTAGACCTGTTGCTCGGGCGACCAGATCAGGTGGCGGTAGAGACCCGGGTCATCGAGCCCGAGGAAGGGGAACTTGATGACCTCGAAGAAGGGCGAATAGTCGAAGTCCCGCGGGGTGAAGAGCCGCGGGTTGCGCTTGAACAGGTGCAGGCTCCCGTCGGGCTGACGCTGGACGAAGGGCAGGATCGGGAAGGCCACGGTGTCGAAGGCCTCGGCGAGCAGGCAGGAGCAGACATTGCGGGTAGTGCTGCCCGCGCGCGTCTCGAAGAGGCTCGAGCGCCAGCGTCTCGGCAGCACCCCCCAGGGCAGAAAAAAACGGGCCAGGTCGACCAGTTGCCGCACGTCGTAGTCGCTGCCGAGGCGGCGCACCGCGTAGGCGATGATCCGCTGGGCATCGTCAGGACAGAGTCCCTTGGGGCGGCAGATGCGCAGATGCTCGCCCCTGTACCTGGAGAGCGGCGAGATCCGGATCCCTTCGCCGATCAAGGCCTCGATGAGGAGCGGCTCGTCATGATTGGCCTGGTAGTAGTGGGTGACCAGGGAGCGCAGATTGCGATCCCGGATGTCGTGGAGCCGCCCGATATGGAGGGCCGCGTGGGTCCAACTGCTTTGGGTGATCAGCCGGATGATCCCGGCGATGCGGCTGCGCCCCTCGATCAGGATCACGTCACCGGGCTTGAGCGCACCCGACAGGCGAGGAAAATCACAGGGGGGGATCTGCTGGGGCGGTCCTTCATGGGAAAGCCACTCAACCATCCGCTGCCAAGTCACTTCTCCTCTTCCTTTCATGACTGATTCCGCACCACCTCACTCGGTTATCCCCTGAGACCAGAGGGTTGCAACGAATGTTTCCGCATCCTTGACAGCCGCGTCATTTTCTGAGTGGAAATACGGGCCCGGCGGGGGCGCCCGCGGGACGCGCCAAAGACCGAGGCCCTGTGTAAGATGCCGCCCCAGTTTCCTCCGGACGGGCCCTCGGAATGGGCCGGTCCCAGCTCGGATGGCGCGGGAGGAGGCGGGATGGGAACCCCGGGCGGCCACCGTCTCATCGATCGCAAGCCCCTGACACCCGGGGCCCGGAGGGCTTCAAACGTGCTGTTTGCCTGCAAGTACCAGGACGCATCGCTCGAGGTGATCGAGGATTGGGCCCGACTGAGCGAGGCCTCCTGGATCGATGTGTCGGAGGCGAGCGACGAGGAGCTCGCCATGATCGCGGGACTGCTGCCTCACCCCCTGCCGGAGGAGGACGACGCGGACGAGATCGAGGCCAGCACCCGCTCGCACCTGGACGATCAGGGCTTCCATCTCTCGACGCTGTTCCTCCATCAGGTCGAGGGCAAGCCGGAAAACACCAGCGTGACCCTGGTGTTCTCCCACAACCGCCTGGTGACGGTGCACGATCGCGACGTCCCGGCGATCCGGCTGCTGCGCATGCGGGTGCGCCGCCAGCCCGGGCTGCTGGCCGATCCCATGGGTCTGTTCGCGGGGCTCTTCGAAACGGCGGTGCTGGACTTGGGGGATACCCTGCAGGAGCTCTACCGGGCGCTGGAGGAGACCAGCCATCTGGTCCTCGAGGACACCGACGCGGATCTCGAGGATGCCCTGGAGCGCCTGGCCCTGCACGAGAACATCAACGGCAAGGTCAGGCTGTGCCTGATGGACACGCGCCGCGATCTGGCCTTCGTGCTGCGTGGCGGCCAGGTGTCAAAACCCGCCGCCAAGCGCATGAAATACCTGATCTCCGAGATCGACGCCCTGCTGCCGCACAACAATTATCTGTTCGAGAAGGTGAACTTTCTCCTTCAGGCGGCCCAGGGATTCATCAGCATCGAACAGAACCAGATCATCAAGATCTTCTCGGTGGCGGCCGCCGCCTTCCTGCCGCCGACCCTGATCGCCAGCATCTACGGTATGAACTTCGCGGACATGCCGGAGCTCCACTGGGCCTTCGGCTACCCGCTGTCCATCGCCCTCATGGTCGTCTCGGCGGTGCTTCCCGTGCTCTATTTCAAGCGCAAGGGTTGGCTATGACCCTGATGAACGGGCGCCCGCTCCGGGGGTTCGACGCGCCGCGTTGACGCCGTCTGCCGCTCGGTCGAAACTAGCGCGCCCGCCCCGGCGGATGGCCCCGCGGACCGCGCCGGGTTGGCACTGAAGCCTTGGAGATCGCCCTTGGAACGTCTGACCGAACGCCTGCTGTTTGCCAGCAGATGGCTGCTTGCCCCTGTCTATCTGGGCCTGTCGTTGGCGCTTCTGGCTTTGGGCATCAAGTTCTTCCAGGAGATGTTTCACCTGTTTTCACACATCCTGGAGATCGCCGAGGCCGACATGATCCTGGTCGTTCTGGCCATGATCGATCTGGTCCTGGTGGCCAGCCTGGTGGTGATGGTGATGTTCTCGGGTTACGAGAACTTCGTCTCCAAGCTGGACGTGGAGGCGGGGGGCGACAAGCTGGGCTGGCTGGGGAAGCTCGATGCCGGCACCCTGAAGCTGAAGGTGGCCGCGTCCATCGTGGCGATCTCGTCCATCCATCTGCTGCAGGCCTTCGTCAACATCCCCCAGATCCCCAACGACAAGCTCATGTGGTATGTGCTGATCCACCTCACCTTCGTCATCTCGGCCGTGCTCATGGGGGTCCTGGACCGCATGGCCTTCGCCTCCCATCGCAGTCATGAGAAGTCGCCTGAGCCGGTCGGCGCAGGCGATCCCACCCACTGATTCAGGACGCCGCTTCGCCTGAGCGCCCGAATCAGCGCGGCTTTTTGGACAGCATCTTATCCAGCACTTCCATTGCGCTTTCGAGTTTTTCGAAGGGCGTATAGAAATGGGGTGAGAAGCGGATGCCGCCACCCCGTTGGGCGCACAGGACGCGCCGCGCCATCAGCTCCCGATGGAGCCAGGCGGGATCGACCCCGGGAACCCTGAAGGTGACGATGCCGGCGCGACGCTCCGGCTCCCGGGGTGACAGCAATTCGAGGCCGCGTGCGTCGATCAGGCGGATCAGACGATCCACGCGCGCGCCCAGATCGGCGGCGACCCGATCGACACCCACCTCCTCGAAGAGCGACAGACTCGCCTCGAGCCCGTGGATCCCCAGGAAGTTGGGACTGCCGCACTCGAAGCGTCGCGCGTCCCGCGCCGGGGCCCAGTTCGCCCGTTCGTAGTCCCCCCGGTGCTCCACCATGTTCCAGCCGAACTGATGGAGCCTGAGACCCTCTCGAAGCCCCGGGCGGACGTGGAGGAGCGCCAGCCCCTCGGGTCCGAGCATCCATTTGTGACCGTCCGCCGCCACGAAGTCCGCGCCGATCTCGGCCAGATCGAAGGGCAGGGCGCCCAACCCCTGGATGGCATCGACACAGAGCAGGATGTCGCGGGCCCGGCAGAGCCGGCCGACGCGGGCCAGATCCAGACGCAGCCCCCGGGCATACTGGACCCAGCTCACCGCGATCAGGCGTGTGCTCCGATCGCACAGGGCGAGCAGATCGGCCTCGGGATCGGTCGAGCCTGACAGGCCGAGACCCCGCCAGCTCACTCCCCGCGAGGCCAGCGACTCCCAGACGATGCGGTTGGAGGGGAACTCCTCGGCGATGCCGACGATGTTGTCACCGGGCCGCCAATCAAGCCCGTAGGCGACGATGGAAAGGGCCTCAGAGGTGCTCTTGGCAAGGGCGATGTCCGCTGGGGAAGCGGCATTGATCAGGCGCGCCAGGCGCTCGCGCAGACGCTGCTCCACGGCCAACCAGCCGGGATAGGACTCGGACCCCGCCCGCACATTGGTCTCGGCGAAGCCTTTCACCGCCTCCGCGGCACGCCTGGGCCAGGGGCCGATGCCCGCGTGATTCAGGTGACAGAGTCCCGGGTCCAACGGGAATTCCTCGGCGAGCCGGGACTCAAGATCCGGGGCCGCTGGGTCGAGGGGATTTGACATGGGAGACAGGCCTGGCAGCTTGGATCGGCCCATGATCGGCCATCGTCCGGCGCCTGGCAAAGGCGACGGCTGGCGGCCGCCGCTCAAACCCCGCGCGTAGCGGCTTCAGATGGTCGCCTGGCCAAGACCCGCTCACGAGCGGATGAGCGCTGGGCCGCCTGGCACGCGATTCCTCGGCTCATCGGCAGGCCATCACCCCTCGGCGGTCGCGAACCCGCGCAGCCAGGGATCGAGGCGGGCAAGGTGGAAGGTCCCGGACTCGATCATTTGCATCATCTCGGAGTAAATCTGCATCGGCGGGCGTTGCAGACGCCAGCCATTGATGCGCAGGAAGACGTCCGTAGCGGCAAAGGCGATGCGCTTGTTGCCATCGACGAACGGATGGTTGATCGCCAGGCTCTCCATCAGCGCGGCCGCTTCGGCCACGATGTCTTCGTAATAGCCGGTCTGCGGTCGGAACAGTGCCGACTCCAGCGCCCCGGGATCGCGCACACCTGGTGCGCCACCGTAGCGCTGCATCAATACCCTGTGCATTCCAAGCACATCGACCACGGTCAGGTAATCGCGTGGCACGACTTACTTCGCCAGTTCACGGTAAAGGCTGTCGAACTCATCGAGGCTGGATGCGAAGGAGGCGATCACGTGGCGGCGGGGGCGTTCCTTTTGCTGCCGGTCGATGTAGTCGCGCAGGGCATCGTCCAGCACAGCCTGAAACTGACGCCCCTGAGCTTCGGCGATTCGACGCAGCGCGGCCAGCACTTCGGGTGCGGCTTGCGAGGAGAACTTTTCGCGGACGGCTGAAGTCATGGCCATCTCCATCATGATGCATCTTGATACGTCATGATAGAGCAAGGCGCAGCGAGGCACCAAACCTGGCGATCAAACCGCCGGTGTTGTGGGAGGAGCAACAGGAGCGATGCACCGGGACCCCTGGCAAGTCCAAGTGAGCCCGATCAGGTTAACCCCAGCGCCTTGAATGCCGCTTGGCGCATGTGGGACGGCAGGTGAAATCCGCACTCATCCGCAGGAACCCCAAAGAGTTTGCAGGGTAAACGCACACCTGAGCACGGGAAACCCCAATTGAGGACGGTTGGGGTTCTTGCATTGGTGGAGCCGAGGGGGATCGAACCCCTGACCTCCGCATTGCGAACGCGGCGCTCTCCCAGCTGAGCTACGGCCCCGAGAGGGTCCCATCGACGGCGCGATTGGGCCCGGTGCGATGGGCGGATCCGGGACTGGTGCCGGACCCAGGGGTGCGGATTCTGCACCCGTTGCCCATTCGGGGCAAGTCCCGGGCGGGGAGTCCGGGGTCGAGCGCCAGATCGCAGGCTCAGCGGCTCAGCAGCAGCTCGAGCACCGCCTTGCTGCCGAAATAGGCGAGGATCAGGATCACGAAGCCGCTCAGGGTCCAGATGATGGCGGTGCGCCCCCGCCAGCCGTAGCGGAAGCGCCCCAGGAGCAGGGCCCCGAACACCAGCCAGCCCATGCAGGAGAGCACGGTCTTGTGCACTAGGTGCTGGGCGAACATGTCCTTGAGGAAGGCGAAACCCGAGAGCAGGGCCAGGGTGAGCAGCACGAAGCCCGCCGCGATCATCTCGAACAGCAGGCTCTCCATGGTCTGCAGGGGCGGCAGCCCGCGGATGAAGCCGCCGGGATGACGATTGCGCAGATGGTTGTCCTGCACCGCGAGCAGTATGGCCTGCACCGCCGCCAGGGTGAGCAGGCTGTAGGCCAGCATGGAGAGCAGCACGTGGATCTTGAGCGGCCAGCCGGCCGCTGGACCCAGAAAGACGACCTCGCCGTAACGGGCCTCCAGGATCAGGGTGAGCGCCGCCACCGGCAGCAGGATCAGCCCCAGGTTCTCCACCGGCTTGGTGAGGGAGGAGATCAGCAGCAGGGTGATGACCGTCCAGGAGGTCAGGGCCAGGGCATTGAAGAAGCCCAGGTTGAGTGCGGGATGGCTGAAGATGCCGTCCCACAGGAGCCAGCTGTGCAGGATCAGACCCGCGAAGCCGAGCGACAGCCCCAGGTCCCGGCTGGGGGTCCAGCCACTGCCGCCGTTCAGGCCGTCGGGGCGGAACAACCGAACCCCGATGACGGCGGTGGCGCCGAGATAGAACAGGATGGCGGCGACGGCAAGCAGGGTGTGACTCATGCGCCGGGATGATGGCACAAAGCGCCGGGTCGGAAAACGCCGCGTCGGCGCTATACTGCGGCGCCAAGTTCGCGGCGGGATCAGGCTCGGCGCCCGGGAAATCATGCGTTCAGCCTTTCCCGGGCGCGGGCCTGTCACTCATATCGAGGTCGAGCATGTTTGAGAATCTCCAGGAGCGCTTCGGGCGGGTCCTGAACAACCTGCGGGGTCAGGGTCGTCTGACCGAGGACAACATCAAGGAGACGATGCGCGAGGTGCGCATGGCGCTGCTGGAGGCGGACGTGGCCCTGCCGGTGGTGCGCCAGTTCGTCGACCAGGTCAGGGAGAAGGCACTGGGCGAGGAGGTGATGAAGAGCCTCACCCCGGGCCAGGTGCTGATCAAGATCGTCAACGACGAGCTCATCGCGCTGATGGGCGAGGCCAACGAGCGGCTCGATCTCAGCGCCCAGCCGCCGGCGGTGGTGCTGATGGCGGGCCTGCAGGGCTCGGGCAAGACCACCAGCGTCGCCAAGCTCGCCCGCTGGCTGCAGGAGAAGCAGAAGAAGTCGGTGCTGGTGGTGAGCTGCGACGTCTATCGGCCGGCGGCCATCGAGCAGTTGCGCACGGTGGCGCAGGAGGTGGGGGCCGGCTTCCTGCCAAGCAGCGCGGATCAGGACCCGGTGGACATCGCCCGCTCCGCCCTGGCCGCTGCGCGCAAGCAGTTCAAGGACGTGCTGATCGTCGACACCGCCGGGCGGCTGCACGTGGACGCCGCCATGATGGACGAGATCAAGGCCATCCACGCGGCGGTGAAGCCGGTGGAGACCCTGTTCGTGGTCGACGCCATGACCGGCCAGGACGCGGCCAACACGGCGCGCGCCTTCGACGGGGCCCTGCCCCTGACCGGCGTCATCCTCACCAAGACCGACGGCGATGCCCGCGGCGGCGCGGCCCTGTCGATCCGCCAAATCACCGGCAAGCCGATCAAGTTCCTCGGTACCGGCGAGAAGACCACGGCGCTCGAGCCGTTCCACCCGGACCGGGTCGCCTCGCGCATCCTCGGTATGGGTGACGTCATCTCGTTGGTGGAGGAGGTCCACGCCAAGATCGACCGTGACCACGCCGAGCGGCTGGTCAAGAAGCTCAAGAAGGGCAAGGAGTTCGATCTGGTCGACCTGAAGGAGCAGTTGATGCAGATGAACAAGCTGGGCGGCATGGCGAGCCTGATGGACAAGCTCCCGGGCATGGGCCAGATGCCCGAGCACATGAAGAATCAGGTCAACGACAAGGAGATGGGCAAGCTGGTCGCCATCATCGACTCCATGACGCCCCAGGAGCGCCAGTTCCCGGCGGTGATCAAGGGGTCAAGGAAGCGGCGCATTGCCATGGGGTCGGGCACCCAGGTCCAGGACGTGAACAAGCTGCTCAAGCAGTTCACCCAGATGCAGAAGATGATGAAGAAGATGAAGGGCGGCGGCATGGCCAAGATGATGCGCGCCATGGGCGGGCGCATGCCCGGCGGCTTCCCCGGCGGCGGTATGCCGCCGGGTGGCTTTCGCCTGTAAGTGTCGAGTAGCGAGTGCGCGGGTACGGGGAGGCGCCACCTCGGTCCTCCGCCCCGGCCGCTCTCTGGATGAGGAGACTGACCCAGTTGAAGACCCAATGCCTGACCGCGTCCATGCTGCATGTGGGCCAGACGCACAGCCGCGTCTTCAGCTTCAGCCGCGAGCAGGTGGACGCTTACTGCGCCCTGACCGGGGACCGCAACGGTATCCACCGGGATCTGGAGGCAGCGCAGGCGCGCTTTCCCGGCATCGCCGACGTGGTGGTGCCCGGCGGACTCATCCAGGCCAGCGTCTCCGGCGTGTTCGGGACGGAATTTCCGGGTGACGGGGCCTTGGGCCTGACCTTCAGCCCGGAGCGCATGCGCAGGCCCCTGTGCCCGGGTGACACTATCCGCGTCACCTTCAGGATCACCCGCATCAGGGCCATGATCCTCGAGGTGGACATCACGATCGACGACCCCCAGGGCGAGCCCATCAGCACCGCCAAGGCCCGGGTACTGGCCCCCGACGAGGCCTACCGGACCTGGTGGGAGCAGCACGCCTGATTCACACCGCGGCAGGCGAGGTCGCGTTCGGGTCGGTCAAGCCGCGCAACAGGTCTCAGCCCAGGCCCCTGCCGCTTGGACCTTTCCCCCGTGGTGTTTACCATTGGTCCCGGCCCAAGCTCGGGCCGAGCTTGCACCAGCCTCACCCCATCAACTGCGGAGCCTCCATGCGGAAGGACGAATTCAGGCGCGTCGAAAGCCGATGGGGTCAGCGGGACCTCTTCAACCATCAGCGCCGCCGCCGGCGTGTCCCCTGGACGGCGATCCTGATCGTCATCGCATTGCTGGCCGGGGCCTTCGCCCTCACCCGCACGGACCTGGGCTCCCTGATGACATCGCTGCAGTCCCTGTTGCCGGGGTCATCCGATGGACAGACGGGGGAGCCCGGGACGGATCCGGACAGCCTGCCGCTCCTGCCCCTGCCGCCACCGCCCCGCGACTGAGTTCTCAGGACGCGAGGGCCGCCGCCCGCTCCGCCAGGATGTCGAGCAGCGCGGGATGCGCGCCCACCAGCGGCGTGGGGTGAACTCGCAGGCCGGGGTGGGACCGCTCGGCACCGGCAATGATCCCGGCGATGTCTCCGCCTGGCCCGGCGTGGCGCCCCGGGGCGAGAAACAGCATGGCGAGGATCACCGGCGGCGCCGCCCCTTGCTTCCCAAGCTCGTCAAGCACCCGGCCCAGAAGCTCACCGTTGAAGTCGTAATCGGGTCCCGGCCTGCGCTCCATCACGGCCTCCCCGACCGAGGCCCCGGCGCCCAGGCGCCGCTGCACGCGCCCGGCCAGCCAGTGGCGCACAGCGGTGACCCGGGTGCTCGGCGAACCATGATCCACCAGCACCACCCGGCGGGGAGCGACGCCCGCGCTCGCCGCCGTGGCCTCAACATGATCGGCGAGGATCTCCGCCAGCCGGGGCTCTCCGGCTGGAAGGGGGCAGAGCTCGGACGCCACCCGCAGGCGCAGCGGTCCGAATTCAGGTTCCAGGGCGGCGGCCGTCTCGGGAATGAAGTGGCTGATCGCCCGGCTGGGGCCGAAAAAGAGCGGCAGCGCCAGGAAGTCGCGCTCGCCTTCGGACAGGGCACGCTGCAGGTAGGGGCCCAGGGTCTGCGCCGGGCGCCCCTGGAGCGCCCGCGCCGGAACCTTGTTCGAGTGCTGCAGCGACACCGGGTCGACCGGCCTGTGCAGCCGCTCGGCCAGGGCCGCGGCCAGGCCTCGCAGGGCCAGGGTAGAATCAGGCCGGGAGGAGCCATTGTCGATCAGCAGGACGCGGGACATTGGGCGCTCGGATTCTGTGCTCTCGCATCGATGGTGGTCACGCAGATGAAACCGGTCGGTGGAAAAACCAAGCCTTCGGCAACTGATCAGGGCCGGCGGCCCGCGGAGACGCGTGACCCGGGGGGGCGCCCGGGTTCTAATAGCCGGCGTGAGCGCCAAGACCCGAATCAAGACCGCATTGCTGACCCTGCTCCTGCTGGTCTTGGCCGGGTCCAGGGGCGAGGCGGCTGGGGCGCCGGAGGACCAGGGCCCGGTGCCGGTCTCGGTGCAGCTCCAATGGCGGCACCAGTGGCAATTCGCGGGGTTCTACGCCGCCATCGATCAGGGTTATTACCGAGACGTCGGCCTCGAGGTGAACCTGGTCGAGCCCGAGGAATTCGACATCATCGACCAGGTGACCTCCGGGCGGGCGGACTTCGGCACCTACTACAGCAGTCTGATCGGCGAGCGCATGAAGGGGCGGCCCATCCGTCTGCTGGCGAGCTATCTGAAGCGCTCCCCGCTGGTGCTCCTGGTGCGCCCGGACATCTACTTCCCCTGGGAGCTCAAGGGCCGGCGGGTGATGGCGAGGCACGAGGAGCTCTTCAGCGTCAACTTCCAAAGCATGCTGTCCCGCGCCGGAGTGACAGAGGACGACCTGCATCTGGTGACCCACAACTTCTCCGTCGAACAGTTCGTGCGCGGGGAAGTGGACGCCATGACCGCCTTCGAATCCAACGAGCCCTACCTGTTGCGCAAACAAGGTATTGCCTTCAATGTCCTGGATCCCAACGACTATGGCGTTCAACTCTATGATCTGAACCTATTCACCTCGGCGAGCTATGCGGCTGCCCATCCCGAGCGGGTGCGCGCCTTCGTGGATGCCACCAACCGCGGCTGGGACTATGCGCTCGCCCATCCAGAGGAGCTGGTGGACCTGATCTTGGCCCGGTACAACACCCAGGGCAAGACCGTGGAGCACCTGAGTTACGAGGCCAATCAAATCCATTCGGCGATGCTCCCGGAGGTCTATCCCATCGGCTCGATCGACCCGGCGCAGCTTGCGCGCATCCAGGACCTCTTCATCCGTGCCGGTGTCGCCAGCGAACGGGTGCCGGCGCCGGATCTGGTCTTCGAGCCCAATCCCCCACCGACCCCTTCTGTTGACGGGCTCGGCCTCAGGCCTGAGGAGCGCGCCTACCGCGACGCCCACCCGCGGCTGCGGGCAGTGTTCGCCGTGGCCCCGCCCTTCGCGTTGGAGAGGAATGGGAAGCCCAGCGGCCACTCGGTGGAGCTGATGCAGTCGGCGGCGGCCAAGCTCGGCGTGGAGCTGGATCTGCGTGCGACCACTTTGGAGCGCGCCTTTGCGGCGATTCGCTCGGGCGACGCGGACCTGATGCTCAACGTGGTGCACACCCCGGAGCGCGCCGCCGAGTTCATCCTGGGTGAGCGCAGCACCCGCCTCGAGGATCGGCTCTATGTACGCGCCGATCGGCCGGACCTGGTAGACCTGAAGTCCCTGCAGGGCGGCCGATTCGCGGTCTGGCCCGGCTTTCCGTTCTTGGAGTCGCTGCGCCAGCGCGTGCCGCGGGTCCAACTGGTCGAGACCGGCGGATACGCCGATGCGCTCGAGGCGGTCAGCGGCGGGGGTGCCGATGGCACCGTCATGGAGCCGCTTGTCGCCGAGAGCATCCTGGCGGACCGCGGCATCACCAGCCTCGCCGGCCGGGGACCGGCTCGGCTTTCAGGCTCAACCCCGTTGTCCGCGAGCACCTTCATGGTGGGACGGGATCAGCCGGTGCTTGCCCAGATGCTCAACAAGGCGCTCGCCGCGCTCGATCCAGGCGAGCTGCAGCGCCTGCACAAGCGCTGGTTTGGCAGCGATGACCTTGTGGTGCGAATGCGCGCCGAGGTTCAGCTCACCGAGGCGGAGCGGTCCTTCATTGCCGGGCATCGCGATGTAGTGCTGGGCGTCGCGGCCGACTGGCAGCCCATGATCTTCGAGAACGCCGACGGCAGCTTCGCCGGTATCGATTGGGATACCGCGGATCTGATCAACCAGGTGCTGGGAACCCGAATCCGCTTCAAGACCGGGGTCTGGGGGGATCTCGTCGCGAGCGCCGAGCGCCGGGAGATCGACGGTCTCTCTGCGTCGGTTGCGCACCCCGAGCGTGCCCGGCACTTTCTGTTCACCGATCCCTACACCCGGGTCACCAAGGCCATTCTCGCCAGGTCCGGGAATCCGCTCGCCATCCACTCCGTGGCGGACCTGGCCGGCAAGTGGGTGGGATACGGCCGCGGCAATCTGTCGAGCCAGAAGCTTCTGGAGTCCATGCCGGGGGTGGTTCCGGTTCCGCTGGGCACTGAGCTGGACCAGATCAACGCCCTGATGGGCGGTCAGATCGACGCCATGCTTGGGGCCGAGACCGTCATCTATTATCTGGCCGAGCGCGACATCTCGGCGATTCAGCAGGTGCTGACCCTGGACAGCGCGACCGACATGGTGTTCTCCATCCGCAAGGACTGGCCGCTCCTGGTCAGCGCCATCAACCGGGTACTGACGGCCCTGCCCGAGGCCCAGCGGATGGCGATCAAGCGCCGCTATCTGGACGCGGCGTCGGCGCGGGTGGCCGAGACGGGGACGGTGGCGATCGACGCCCGGGAGCTCGCCTGGCTGGAGGCGCGTGACCGCCGTTTGACCTATTGCTTCCATCCCGAATGGCCGCCCTACGACTACCTGGAGGATGGGGAGCATCGCGGCATCTTTCGCGACTATCTGGATTTGTTCGCGGCCAAGCTTGGGGTGGAGCTGACACCGCTGCCTACCCGCGACTGGGCCGAGGCCCACCGCCTCGCCGAGGAGCGCCGCTGCGATTTCATCTCCGGGGCCGTTCCAACGCCCGATCGAAAGCGCTACCTGGCCTTCACCCGGTCCTTCACCGAGGTGACTCTGGTCCTGGTGGCGCGGGACGGGGCTCCCTTCGTGGCCGGTATCGCGAACCTCGCCGGCAAGCCCATCGGGGTGCCGGCCCAATCGGCCATCGCCGCCGACCTGAGGTCCCGCTTCCCGGACCAGCCGCTGGTCGAGCTCGATCACATCCGCGACTACGGCCAGGCCATTTCGACCGGGCGGATCTACGCCGTGGTCACTACCCTGGATCATGCGGCCAAGCTCGTCGAGGAGGGTGGGGGTCGCTTCCGGGTCATCGGGAAGCTCGATGAGCCCGCGAGGATCTCGGTGGCGGTGCGCAACGACGCGCCCGAGCTCCTCTCCCTGATGAACAAGGCGATTGCCGCCACGACAGCGGCGCAGCACGATCGCATCAGCCAACGCCGCACCAACTTTCGCGTCGAGCAGGCGATCGATCTGACGCGGCTGTGGCAGCTGCTGGCCGTGCTCGCCCTCATCTGGCTGGCTTTGGCCTATCGGCAGCTCGTGCTGGGCCGTCTCAATCGCCGGCTACTCGCTGCCAAGGACGCGGCGGAGCTCGCCAACCGGACCAAGAGCGAATTTCTCGCCAACATGAGCCACGAGATCCGCACCCCACTGAACGCGGTGCTCAGCTTCGCCGCCCTGGGGGCGCGTGGCGGCGATCCCGCGACTCTGCGCCGTTATCTGGGGGAGATCGAGCGCTCCGGGCGCTCTCTGCTCGATGTCGTCAACGAGATCCTGGACTTCTCCCGGCTGGACCGGGGCGGCGAGCGTCTCAATGTGGCGCCCTTCGATCTGCTGGAGCTGATCGAGCGGGTGGCGCTGGTCACCCGTCCACTGGCCGAGGAGAAGGGGCTGGTGCTGCGGGTAAGCGTGGACCCGGCGCTTGCGGGGACCTGGTGCGGGGACGCCCACAAGATCGAGCGGATCTTGATCAATCTGGCGGGCAACGCGGTCAAGTTCACCGACCGGGGTGAGGTGAGCCTGGCGGTGCACCCTCGTGGGGCCGGGGGTGACCGGGAGCGCCTGGCCTTCGAGGTCCGCGATACCGGCATCGGAATCGCCGCCGACCAGTTCCCGCGGCTCTTCTCAGCCTTCGAGCAGGGCGATGGATCGCCGTCGCGTCGCTACGGAGGGAGCGGTCTGGGGCTCAGCATCGTCAAGCGGCTCGCGGAGCTGATGGAGGGAGACCTGGAGGTCGAGAGCCAGGCCGGTGAGGGGGCCCTGTTTCGGGTGACCCTGCCGCTGCGCCGGGCGCCGATCCGGCTCGAGGTGCCCGTGCCGGCCCTTCCGGGCCCAGCGGACGGCGACCTCGTGCCAAGGGCGAAGGCGCGGGCCCCGGCGTCGGATCCGGCTTCGGACTTGGCCTTGGCGGCTTCCCCCGGCGGCGATGCGGAGAAGCGGCTCGAAGCGGCACCGCGGGTCCTGGTGGTCGATGACAACGGAGTCAACCGGCAGATCGTCTGCGAGCTGCTGGGGCGTCTCGGGGTGCCGGCCGAATCCGTTGCCGATGGGGCCTCGGCCCTGTCGCTCCTGAGAGATCAGCCGCGCCGCTGTGCCTTGGTCTTGATGGATGTCCAGATGCCCGGCATCGACGGGTTCGAGACCACGCGGCGGCTGCGTGCGGACCCCCGTCTCGCGGATCTGCCGGTGCTGGCGATCACCGCCCACGCACGGGAGGAGGATCGGGTGCGTTGTCTCGAGGCGGGCATGAACGACCATATCGCCAAGCCCTTCGATCCGCCCCTCTTTGCCAAGACCCTGGGCCGTTGGCTCGGGCTCGATCTCGCGTGGGGTGGCCAACAGGGGGTGCGCGAAGGCACCGGCTCCGACGCCGCTTCGGGGGCCGCGGTGCCCTGTCCCTACGCGGTGCCACCCACCGATAACTGGATCGACGGGAAGGCGGGCCTACGCGGCGTGGGGGGGGACGCGGCGCTCTACGGGCGGTTGCTCGCGGGCTTCCGGGACACCTATGGCCCGCGGCTCCCACTGCTGGTGGCCGACGGCTCTGCCGGGCGGCGCGACGAGATACTGCGCACCGCCCACATGCTGCGCGGAACGGCGCCGATGCTGGGCGCCGAGCGCCTGGCCGGAATCGCCGCCGCCCTGGAGGATAGCCACGAGGGGCGCGGGGAGCCGGACGAGGATCTGGTCGCGGCACTCCGGGAGGGACTTGCCGCGACCCTGGAGGAGGCGCGCCGGCAGCCCGCCGAGGCATCGCCCCTGGCGCCGGCCTGAGCGATGGAAGGCGAGATCCCGGCAGAGCGCTCCGCCCTCGGATCGGGCGGTGACCGGCCGGGCCGCCGCGAGTATTGCTATAAGGATCAGCGCTGAGGCGCTACGCTGTGATCCATCGACGGACAGCGTGGCCGGCTCGAATTCGCTAACGTCTCCGGCTGATGACAGGTTTCGGATCGCAGCATCCCCAACCCTTGTTTCCCGGACCCCGAGCGAGCGCTTTGAAGTGACATCCGATCCCCCTGCCGCGCGTCTGCTGGTGGTCGACGACGACCGCGTGGTGACGGAGCTGGTCTGCCATCTACTTCAGACCGTCGGGTATGTGCCGCGCGCGGCCGCCAGCGCGGCCCAGGCGCTGGAGCTGTTGGACGCCGAGCCCTTCGACCTGGTGTTGCTGGACGTGCGCCTGCCCGATCAGGACGGATTCTCGCTGTGTCGCGAGCTCAAGTCCCGCCCCGAGTTTCAGGACCTGCCGGTCATCTTCATGACGGGCCTCGCCAGTGAGGACGAGACCCTGCGCGGCTTCGACGCCGGCGGCGTGGACTATGTGGCGAAGCCGTTCGATGTCCGGGTGCTGCTCGCCCGGGTCAAGACTCATACCACCCTGACGCGGCTCGCGCGCGACCTTCGCCTCACGCTCGACGCGCGCAACCGCAGCCTCTATCTGGCCCAGGAGCGCATCGTCAAGCTGGATTCGCAGATGCTCCTTGCCGAGGAGCGGGAGCGTCGGCGCCTGGCCGAGCAACTGCACGACACGACCATCCAGCAACTGGTCCTGGCCCGTATCCTTCTGGACAATATGGAGTCCACTAGCGGGCCCGAAGACCTGAATCGGCTCAGGGAAACCCTGGACCTTTCACTGGTCCAACTGCGCACCCTGGTGTTCGAGCTGAACCCGCCCGGGCTCCATCAGCAGGGGCTGGGCCCGGCGCTGCGCTGGTTGGGGGAGCGGCTTGGCGCCTGTTGGGGGCTGCCCTTCGGCTACCAACAGGACGGGGAGCCGCTGCCCCTGCGGGAGGACTTGCGTTTGATCCTGTTTCAGGCGGCCCGGGAGCTGATGAACAACGTGGGCCGACATGCCCGCGCCCGCTCGGCGGAGGTGGCACTCGCATTCTTCTCGCAGCGACTGCGCCTCACCGTGAGCGACGACGGGGTCGGGATCGGCGGCCCCAACGCGACCCGCGAGACGCGCGCGGGCGGCGGCTTCGGATTGCCCAGTCTGCACGCCCGTCTGGAGCTGATCGGCGGCTCCCTCGAGCTGAAGCACCGCGAAGGCGGTGGCACCCTGGCGGTCATCTCTGTACCCCTGGACCCTGCATCCCTGGACGCGGCGGTCCGGTGATCCCGATTGCCGCCCACCCATACCACATCCATCCAACCTTGACCGAGCTTACGGAGCTATTCTCATGCCAATCCGGGTACTCTTGGCGGACGATCACATCATGGTGCGGGATGCATTGGCCCAACTGCTTGCGGGGCAGCCGGACATCGAGTTGGTCGGGCTGGCATCGGACGGGCGCGAGGCGGTGCTCAAGGCCCAGGTTCTCAAGCCCGATGTGGCCCTGATGGACGTGAGCATGCCGGAGATCAACGGCATCGAGGCCACCGCCCAGATCCGGAAATACGTCCCCGATTGCCGCGTGATCGCGACCTCCGGGCTGGGGGATCCCTGCTTCGTACGCCAGATGATCGATGCCGGGGTCAGCGCCTATGTGCTGAAGAGCGAGTCGGCGAAGACCCTCATCGACATGGTGCGCAGGGTCCACGCCGGCGAGCGCTGCCTGCCGGAGGACCAGCCGTCGGCGCCCCGGCCGGGGCGCACGCTCCTCTCGCGGCGCGAGCAGGAGGTCCTAGGGCGGGTCGCCACCGGGCGGCGTGGCAGCCAGATCGCGGAGGACATGGGGATTGCGGTCAAGACGGTGGATACCTACCGCCGCCGCATCATGCAGAAGCTCGGGCTCCACTCACAAAGCGAGCTGGTGCGCTATGCGCTCGCGCTGAGCGGCGACGCGGCACGTCCCGCGCCGCGGCACTGATGAGGAGCCACGGGTCCTTCAGGAGCCGTTTCGAGGAAGGCTCAGGACCTCCAACTTCACCTTGGCCACGCCCTCTTTGACCAGCCCGATCTTGCGGGCTGCCGCCCGGGAAAGATCGATGACCCGCCCCTTCGCATAGGGGCCGCGGTCGTTGATGCGTACCACCACGCTCTTGCCACTGCGTGGGTCGGTGACCCGCACGTGGCTCCCCAGGGGAAGAGTCTTGTGGGCGGCGCTGAGCTCGTTCTTGTCGTAACGCACTCCGCTGGCCGTCTTACGGCCATGGAACCGGTCGTGGTAGTAGGAGGCCTTGCCGCTTTGTGTCTGACCGACGACCGCGGCCTGGGCGTTGACCCCCGCGAGCAGCAGCAGGGCGATCAGCGCGGAGGAATAGAGTGATTTGAGCATCGATTCTGCAACCTTGTCTGGGTCGGCCGCCAGCGGGCGGCCGGTCATCAGGAGTTGCCGGCAGTCTAGGGGAAACCCTATATCGGGTAAACCCTAAATTACCAAATGCTCATAAGTGCCAAGCGAATCGTGTGCCTTGATCGAGGTCAGACCGCCGCATCCCTCGGTCCTCGGCCCCTAGGCCCAGGGCCCTTCCCGCTGGGCCCTCGGCCCTTCATCTAATCCCATCGTCCGATCGCAACGCATCTCCGCCATGGGCCCCACCAGGGTCGCGGGCAGATGGGGCCGGGCGCTGATCACCGAGACCAGCACGGTGGCCAGATAGGGGATCGACTGCACCGCGAGAACCGCGATCCAGACGCGGATGTCCAGCAGATCGGCATCAGCACGCAGCATGACCAGGGTAGCCGCGAGCAGGAAGGCGAGCGCGAGCAGGGCCTCCTCGCGCGCATCGGCGACGGCCCGGATCAGGGCCGGGGGCTGCGCGAGCTTGGGGGTGCGGAAGAATCCGAGCCTGCCGCTGAAGAGACCCGCAAACATGGCCCTGGCAACGGTGTGGGACAGTGCCAGGCCGGCGAGTCCCGCCGCCAGACTCTGACGCAGGCTCGCCCCGACCCTGCGCCGGTAAAGAAAGAAGCTCTTGGACATCTTGAAGGTGAAGAGCACCAGTGGGACCAGTGCGATGCTCACGTCGGGCGGCATGACCCGGAACGGGAAGGCGACCATCCCGACCGACCAGAAGAGGGCGGCGAGGTTGAACAACAGATTGAATCCGTCGGCGAGCCAGGGCAGCCAGCCCGCCGCGAAGTGATAGCGCTGGCCGGCGGAGAGGCTGGTCTGGCGCAGGCCCAGAAGCTCGCGGCGATGGGCTTTGAGGATGCGAGCCGCGCCATAGGCCCAGCGGAAGCGCTGCCTCTTGAAGTCCGCAAAGGTGTCCGGCATCAGTCCCCGCCCGTAGGTACAGGGGATATAGAGGGCCTTGTGACCGAGCTCGAAGAGCCGCAGACCGAGCTCCGCGTCCTCGGTGATACACCACTCGGCCCAGCCGTTCACCGAATCCAGAGTGGGGCGCCGGATCATGGTCATGGTGCCGTGCTGGATGATGGCGTTGCGCTCGTTGCGGGTGACCATCCCCAGGTGGAAGAAGCCCCGGTACTCGGCGAGGCACATGGCCTTGAAGGCGTTCTGATCGCCGTCGCGGTAATCCTGGGGCGCCTGCACGATGCCCACATCCGGGTCCGCGAAGGCCGGCAGCAGATCCCGCAGCCAGCACGGGTCCACCACGTAGTCGGCATCGAGGACGGCGATCACCGCGGCCCGGGGGTCGGTCTCGCGCAGGGCTAGGTTCAGCGCCCCGGCCTTGTAGCCCGCCAGGGGGGCAACGTGGAAGAAGCGGAAGCGCTCGCCCAGGCGCCCGCACCAGGCGCGCACCGGCTCCCAAATGGCGGTATCCGGGGTGTTGTTGTCGACGACGATGACCTCGAAGCGGGGATAGTCGAGCCGGGCCAGGGCGTTGAGGGTCTCGATCAGCAGCGCCGGGGGCTCGTTGTAGGCCGGCACGTGGATGGAGACGAAGGGCAGCTCCTCATCGGGCGCCCGGCGCCGCGGAAAGGGCCGGCGCCAGCGCTTCAGCCACAGGGACTCCGCCCACTCGTGGGCCTCGGCCATCAGCAGGACGATGACGCCGAGTCCGCCGATCAGCAGCAGGACCCCTACCGCCAGGGTGCCGGGTGTCATGTACTGGAGTCTGTAGTCGTAGACGATCCACACCGCCGCCGTGGAGATGGCGTAGGTCACCAGCGCCAGGAAGCCCTTGCCGCCGGGGCTCAGGGTGGAGCTGTCGCGATAGAGGAGCGCCAACAGCAGCACCGCCAGCGTCACTGAGAGGGCGGCGAGCTCCTTCCAGCCCGGGATGCGCACCAGTGGCCGCGTGAAGGCGAACTTGGGCTCCCGCTCCGCGTTATAGACCCCCCAGTAGGTGCCGATGGGCCCCTCGACCTTGGCCTTCCACGGCTGGTCGAAGGCCTCCATCACGTAATAGATCAGGTGCTCCTCCTCGGCGCGGGCGAGGAAGCGGCGCAGGAACCGGCTCTGATTGGTCAGCGAGGCCTCGGCGCCCCCATTGCGCCGGCCGTTGCTCGGCCAGCCCACCTCGCCGATGATCACTGGCTTGCCCGGAAAGGCGTCCTGGACTTCCTGGTAGCGCCTCAAGGCGAAATCCACCGCCTCGTCCACCGGCACCCCATCCCAGTAGGGCAGCAGGTGGATGGTGATGAAATCCACGTGGCTCGCCAGGTCGGGATAGCGGATCCAGACATAGGGCGGCTCGGCGGTGCTGACCGGCACCTGGGTCTTCGCGCGCACCCGCTCGAGCTGCTCGATCAACTCCGAGACCTTCACGTCGCCGCGCAGCAGGACCTCGTTGCCCACCATCACCCGCACCACATTGCGGTGTCCCTGGCCCAGGACCCCCAGCAGCCGTTCGATCTCCCTGTCGTTGGCCGCGCGGTCGCTGCCGAGCCAGGCGCCCAGGGTGACATTGAGCCCGTGAGCCGCCGCGAGCCGCGGGACCTCCGCCAGGGTGTCGCGCACTTCATAGGTGCGGACCGCGTGGACATCCCCCTGGAGCAGGGCCAGATCGGCGTCGATGTCCAGGATGGATGGATAATTGCCGGTGGTCGGATCGTCGTAGGAGCGCATGGGGGCGAAGGAGAAGCCCTGGATGCGCGAGGGCCAGGGCGGCTCCTCCGTGGGCTGGTTGAGCAGGGCCCAGAGCATGACAGTGAGCACCGCAATGACCAGGGGGATCCACAGCGTGGCGCGTCTCACGGAGCGATACCGCCGAGGCCCGCAGCGGGCCCTCGCCGTATCTGGGGGGACTGCCCCGCGAGGTCCGTTCGGTCGCCGGCCGCGGGCGCCGTCGCGAGCTCGAACCACTGCCAGGTGCCGGCCACCGGGATCAGGGGGCCCAGTGTCTTCAGGAAGCCACTCAGCTGTGGCGAGGGCATCAGGGCCACCAGTTCGGTGTATCGATCCACGGGCGGTGGCGCGCCCCCGTGCTCACCCCAGATGAGTACGGCCGGATCCAGCCGGTGGGCCAGGGAGATGAGCTCCCCGGTACTGACGCCGGAGTCGCTGGCCAGCACTAGCGGGAGCGCGCCGCGGTTGAGGATGCTCGCAATCTCCCCATTGGATGCGCTGAAGCCCTTGGTCCACCAGGTATCCGCGCCCTGAATCGCGACGATTGAGATCCCTCCGATGACGCAGATCGCGGCCAGGGCCCCAGCGGCGAGTGGGCGCGCCCGCCCGGCTTTGCAATCGAGTCCGACACCGATGACCCAGGCCACCATGAGCTGCAGGGCCAGAGTGGCGGGCAGGGCATAACGCACATGCTGGGAGCGGCTACCACCGAGGGTCAGGTCGGGGCCGAGAACGGCGCCCATATAGACGACCGCGATGCCCGCCAGCATCCAGGCGGACGGGCGCGGGGCGCGCCGCAGGAACCGCCATATGGCCCAGCCCAGCGGGCCGAGGATCAGCAGGCACCCACCGGTTCCGGCCGGGTCGAGATCAGCGAACAGCCGTGTCAGATGGCTCGCCCACTCGCTGAGGATGCGCTGAGCGCCGAGGGGGCGCGTCATCCAATCCGTATGGTTCCCGGCCTGCTCGTGACGGTCGAGCAGCACCATCAGCCAGGGACCGAAGGCCGCCAGCGCGGCCGCGGCGGCGAGGGCCCAGGGGCCGGCGGTGGGCCTCAGAGACCGGCCCCGTCGCTCCAGATACAGGTAGGCGGCGTGGACAGGGAGGACCAGGGCGAACAACAGATGGGAATAGAGGCCGAGGGTGAGCGAGAGGCCGTAGAGCCACCAGTCGCCGGCGGGCCCGGCGCCTTCGGTCACCGGCCGCCGGGCCCGCGCGAGCGCACGCAACAAGCTGGCGCTCGAGACCACCACCATCAGGGTCCAGAGCGAATACTGCCGCGCCTCTTGGGCGTAGAGGAACTGCAGGGGCGAGCAGGCGACCACAACGGCCGCCACCCAGGGGGCCGGGCCAAGGCCGAACAGCTCGCGCATCAGCCAATAGACGGCCGGGATCAGGAGCAGTCCAAAGAGGGCGGAGACCCCGCGCGCCGCGCTTACCGGGTCCAGGGTCAGGGGCAGGCCGGCGGAGAGCCGCACCAGGGCGTAATAGAGCGGCGCGTGCTCAGGGTGCTCCTTGAAGGCGGCGAGCGTGGCGTCCCAACCGAGCGCCGGATCGGGCGACTGGAAGCCGAGCAGGAATCCCGGCTCGAGCAGACGGGCGCTGAAGATGGCCGCGTGGACCGACTCCTGGGGATAGCCAAAGGCTCGGATCAGGGTGAAGACCTCGTCGTGCCAGAACACCAGGTGGTCGAGCCCGACCAGCCGCGCGAGGGCTGCCGCCGTCACCACGACCAGCAGCGCAAGCCGCAGCGAGCCGCTCGTCGAGAGAGACAGGGGGTTCGAGGTCACGGATGAAGGGGAGGCAGGAGACCAGGGCGCACGGGAAAACGCGGCACTTCGGACACGGCGGGGGCAGACGCAGGCGCAGCATCCGGGGGAGAAGCGGTGGCAATCATAGCCCCAAACGCGGCGGCTCGCGACAGATAGGCGCCACGGCGTCAGCATGAGACACTGGTCGCCCGTGCGATCAAGGCCCAAGGGTTCAGCGCAGGGCGCGGCGCCTGGCAGCCCGGACAGGCCGCGTCCTGCGATGGAACCCGCCGCGCAGCGCGCGTCCCGGACGCCGCAGGTCACCACGCAGCATCTGCGCCCGCATCCTCATGTCCACGCCTATTGAGAACCAGGAATTGAGAGTCCTTGTGGTCGGTCCGGTGCCGCCGCCCAATGGGGGCATGGCCCTGCAGACTGAGGCCCTGCTGCGCAATCTGCGCGGTCAAGGCGTCGCCGTGGAACTGGTGCCCGTCAATGCGCCTTATCGTCCGGGATGGATCGGCGGCATTCCGGTGCTGCGAGCCGGATTCCGCCTGCTCCCCTATCTGCGGCACCTGTGGCGGGCGAGCGGCCGGGCGGATCTGGTCCATATCCTGAGCAATAGCGGCTGGTCCTGGCATCTCTATTCGACGCCGGCGATCACCATCGCGCGCCGGCGTGGGCGCCCGGTGGTGGTCAATTACCGAGGGGGCCTGGCCCGTGAATTCTTCGCCAGATCCTTTCCGGCCGTCCGGCGCGGCCTGCGTCAGTGCGATGACCTGATCGTGCCGACGGACTTCCTGCGGACGGTGTTCGACGAATACGGCGAACGGGCGGAAATCGTCCCCAACATCCTGGACACCGCCCTCTTTGCGCCGGCTGAGCGCGCACCGCAGCGCCTTCATCTGGTCGTGACCCGTAACCTGGAGGCACTCTACGACAACGCGACAGCGCTGCGGGCTTTGGCACTGGTTCGCCAGTCGGTGCCGGATGCCACCCTCACGGTGACCGGAGAAGGGAGCGAGCGTCCGGCTCTGGAGAGCCTGGCGCGGGAGCTCGGAATCGTAGACGCGGTGCGGTTCGCAGGTCGCCTACCGCGGGAGAAGGTGGCCGATCTGCTTCGCTCCGCGCGGGTGCTGCTGAATCCCAGCACGGCGGACAACAGCCCCAACTCGCTGATCGAGGCCATGGCAGCGGGCGTGCCGATCGTCAGCACCAATGTTGGCGGTATACCACAGCTCTGCGAGGACGGGGTGCAGGCGCTCCTGGTACCGGCCCGATCCCCCCAGGCCATGGCGGCGGCCGTGGTGCGGGTGCATCGGGATGAGGCGCTGCGGGAGTCGCTCGTTCGTCAGGGCCGTTCGCGCGCCGATGAGTTCAGTTGGGCCCGGGTATGGCCCCGACTTCAGGCAAGCTATGCCCGCGCCGCGGCCAATTGCCGACGACGCCATGCCGACCCTTCATCTGGAGTGGAAGGACACTGAGGTTGGGTGTCTGCTCGCTTGGACATCTCACCACCCGCGGAGTCGGGCTGCCCGTCAGCCGTCGAGCTTGGCGAGAATGAAGGCGTGAAGGGTACCCACGGTCTCGAAGACGTCGGCCGTGATCTCGTCGTCGTCGATGGGGATCCCGAAGCGATCCTCGAGGGAGGCGAGAACGGATACCACGGCCATGGAATCGAACTCGGGGAGGCCCCCAAGGAGTCGCGTGGATTCGGTAAAGCCGTTTGCCCTGTCCCCCAGCCTCAGGACGTCGCGCAGGGTCTGGATCGTGTCGCTCAAGCTAACCATGGGGTGCTGCTCCATTCTGGGCCGTCCGATTTCGCGACGACCTTGAACCGGCCAGCGATTCTACAGTCAGCGGACCCCCCGGGTCGAATCCACAGGCATCATTGCGGGTGGATCATGAGGGTCAGATGCTCGGGCATCTCGAGGGCGTCGCTGAAGTCCGTCCGATCCAGGACGGCGTTGATGAAGCGGGCATCCCGGAGCCGGGCCCCGCGGAACACGGTGTCCTGCAGATGGGCGCCGTTGAGCAGCGAGCCGCTGAGGTCGGCCCCCGTGAAGTCCGCGCCTTCCAGGGCCGCCCCGGTGAGCGTGGTCTGACGGATGCTCGCCCCGCGCAGCCGGCTGCCGATCAGCACGGCGCGGAACAGGAAGGCCTGGTCGAAGCGGGCGTCGGGAAGCTCACTGTCCTCCATCAGCAGGTCCTTGAGATAGGCCCGGGTGAAGTTCGCGGACCGCCCATGGACCTGGTTCAGGTTGGCCCCGAACAGGTTGGCGTCAGACAGGTCGGCGTCGCTCAGCCTGGCCTCGTCAAGAACCGCATGAAATAGGTCGGCCTCACGCAGGACGGCCCCGCTGAGGTCAGCGCCCGCGAGCTTGACCCACCGCAGGTTGGCCCCGATCAGGCTCGCGCCGCGTAACCGGCAGGCCGTCAGGTCCGCGTTCTCCAGCTTGACCCCATCGAGCCGTGCCCCGCTCAGATCCGCCCCCGCGAGCCGTCGGCCGGAGAGGTCGCAATGGGTCAGGTCGGTGCCGGCCAGGGGCGCGCCGCAATCGCCTCTTGGCAGCTCGTCACCGCGCCCGATGCCGCCCATGGCCAGAAGTGCCAGGACCGCGACAGCCGCCAGCCCGTGACTCCTCACAGGGTCCCGTCGATCGAGCTTCATGGGACACGGCCTTTCGAGCGATCACGCATTCGGGCTGGGGCCTGATCACCACCGGGCGGCGCTGAGCGGCGTGGGATCACAGGCTGGTCAGCCGCGCGATCTGGGGACCGAAGAGATAGACCGTGACCATCAGGGTCGGAACCAGGAGACCATAGACACGCACCAGACGGCGGATGCCCGGGTGGGCCCCGCCCAGTTCCATGAAGCGGTCGATCACCAGGCGTCCCTTCACGGCCGTGACGACAGCGACGAACAGGGTCACCCAGAGCCCGGCCTCGGCGCCCTCCCCGATGGAGACGCCCACCAGGGTGAGTGCGATCAGGAGCGCCCAGGTCCAGTCGACGAGGCGGGTTGGCCTGATCATGGGCGCATCCCGTGAAGGCACCTTGAGGCGTTGCGCGGAGGAATCTTCATTGGGGCCTCAGGGCAGTACATAGAAGAGCGGGAAGATCATGAGCCAGATGAGGTCCGTGGCGTGCCAGTAGCTCGCGAATGCCACCAGACCCCGATGATCCGCAGCCGTGTAGCCCCCCGTGGCGGTGCGCGCCATCACCCACCCGAGCCCGAGGAGTCCCCAGCTCACGTGCACCAGATGGTTGAAGGTCAGATAGTAGTAGGCCAACTGGAAGACGTCGCCGCTGCCGTCCAGGCCCTGGGCCAGGTTCCAGCGGACCTCGAGCACCTTCATCAACGGATATCCCAGACCGGTCAGGAAGGCGGCGGCAAGCCAGCGCAGTGCCGGACGCATCCGCCCGGCCCGCACGGCGAGCACGGCCCGCGCGACGAAAAAGCTGCTGGTCAGCATGATGACCGTGTTGACGGCCCCGGCCAGGGTCCAGAGCCGCTCGGGGCCCAGATGGAAGGCCTCCGGATGATGGGCGCGGGCCACGAAGTAGACCAGGAACATCAGGGCGAACTCGGTCATCTCCGCATAGATGCCCACCCAGATGGCCTTGTTGCCGGGGATTCGTGGATCGATCCGCTCGGGTGCCGGGGCCCCCGTCAGGGTTTCGTCCGCCGTGGCGAGTGGAATCGCGATGCTCAGGCTCGACATGGTTCTTTGGCTGGTCTTGGCGCTTTCGGATGGCATCCGGCGTCGCGATGGGGTCGAGGCCCGATCTACCGGGCCTCGGTCGGGAACAGGGTGCGGTAGAGCGCAAAGCTCCCATAGGCCAGCACCGGCAGGGTGATCGGCAGCAGGGCCGGCAACAGGACCCCGGCCAGGGTTCCGACGGCGATGATAAGGGCCCAGACCAGGGCCGGAGCGGGGTTGCCCAGAATCGCCCTCGCACTCGCCTGAATGGCCTCGAGGACCCCCACCCGGTCTTCAAAGAGGAGCGGTGCCGCGAAGGCCGAAATCACAAAGAGTCCGGATGCGAAGACCGCGCCGAGGAGGCCGGACCAGAAGGCGAAGCGGCGCACGCCCTCGGTGAGCCCCATCGAGCCTCCAATCGCGGACGGTTCGGTCAGCGGGCCCGAGCCCACCAGGAGCGCGTAGAGGATCCCCGCGTCCGTGATCCAGATCAGGAGCAGGAAGGCGCAGAGGGCCGAAAGCGCCCAGAAGCCCGCGCCCGCCTTCCCATAGCCGCTCAGCACATCGCGCAGATCGGCCTCCAGGCCCGCCTCGTGGCGGCGCGCGAGGGCAAAGAAGCCGGCGAGCAGGGGGGGACCGATCAGCAGGAAGCCGCCGGTCAGAACCAGCCAAAAGGGCGTCGCGCCCAGCCAGATCAGCGCCAGCAGCAGTCCCACGGCGATCAGGGCGAAGACCCCGCCCAGGGCCAGGCTCGGACCGGGCAGGGCGAGGAAGACGCCCCAGCCGACCCGCAGCGCGCGACGGATGTCTCTGAGCTCAAAGGGCCCGGGCCTGAGCGGCCGGTCTGGCAGAGGCTGCTCGCCCGTAACTGGCTGGACCTGGGCCCCCGCCCGCCCGGGACCGGTGAGGGAATGTTCAATGCGCATGGCCGGCGAGAGTAGGGGTTCGCCGCGGGGGCGCCTTGAGCTAGCTCAAATTGCAAAGACCCCGCTCCCGTTGCCGGTTTGACCTTCGTCAAAGGCGCGTGCCTGTCGCCTACTTACCTTCACCCTTGCCGCGATCCTCCAGTTATCCATTATCGCAATTCGCCCGGGAGAACCCCTCTATGAAAACGATCCAGCGAGCGACCGCCATCCACGGCGGCTCCACCATCTTCCTGGCGAGTGCCCTGGCGCTCGCCGTGAATGTCGCCCTGGCAGAGGATGCGGGGGTCCACCCCGGCACCAATAAGGCCGAGATGGCCTATGAGGGTGCGCCGACCGCGGTGGACCCGTCGGCGACCAAGGACCTGATGGACGGCGAGGGGCCGCCCATGACCAGGGCCGAATTCGACGGGGCCAAGACCATCTTCTTCCAGCGCTGTGCCGGTTGCCACGGGGTGCTGCGCAAGGGCGCCACAGGTAAGCCCCTGACCACGGAAAAGACGCGCCAGCTCGGCACCCCTTATCTCAAGGCCATGATCAACTTCGGCTCCCCCGCCGGAATGCCCAACTGGGGTACCTCGGGCGACCTGACCGAGGAGCAGATCGATCTCATGGCCCGCTATCTGCAGCACGAGCCGCCGCAGCCGCCCGAGTTCGGCATGGCGGACATGAAGGGGACCTGGGAAGTCCTGGTCCCGCCCGAGCAAAGGCCCACCGAGAAGCAAAACGACCTGAACCTGGACAACGTCTTCTCGGTGACGCTGCGCGACGCCGGCAAGATCGCCCTGGTGGACGGCGACAGCAAGGAGATCATCAAGACCATCGACACCGGCTATGCGGTGCATATCTCGCGCCTGTCGGCCTCCGGGCGCTATCTCTTCGTGATCGGGCGCGACGCCAAGATCAACCTGATCGACCTGTGGATGAAGGAGCCCGCCACGGTGGCCAAGATCAAGGTCGGCATGGAGGCGCGCTCGGTGGAGACCTCGAAGTTCAAGGGCATGGAGGACAAATATGCCATCGCCGGCACCTACTGGCCGCCGCAATTCGTGATCATGGACGGCGACACCCTGGAGCCGCTCAAGATCGTCTCCACACGCGGCATGACGGTCGATACCCAGGAGTACCATCCGGAGCCCCGCGTGGCGGCCATCGTGGCCTCACACGAGCACCCGCAGTTCATCGTCAACGTCAAGGAGACCGGCCACATCCTGATGGTCGACTACTCGGATATCGACAACCTCAAGATCACCGATATCGGCGCCGCCCCCTTCCTTCACGACGGCGGCTGGGACTCCACCCTGCGCTATTTCCTGACGGCGGCGAACAAGTCGAACATGATCGCGGTGGTCGATTCCAAGGAGGAGAAGCTGGAGGCCCTGATCAACGTCGGCGCCATTCCCCATCCGGGTCGGGGTGCCAACTTCGTGGATCCGAAGTTCGGCCCCGTGTGGGCCACGAGCGGTCTTGGCGACAAGAGCATCGCCTTGATCGGGACCGATCCCGAGGGTCATCCGGACCAGGCGTGGAAGGTGGTCCGCACCCTGGAAGGGCAGGGTGGCGGCTCGCTCTTCATCAAGACCCATCCGAAGTCGCGCAACCTCTACGTGGACACCGCCCTGAACCCCGTCGAGAAGCTCAGCCAGAGCGTCGTGGTGTTCAACCTCGATGACCTGGATGCCGGCTACAAGGTGCTGCCGATCGCCGAGTGGGCGGATCTCGGCGAGGGTCCCAAGCGCGTCGTGCAGCCCGAGTACAACAAGGCCGGCGACGAAGTCTGGTTCTCGGTGTGGAACGGCAAGGACCAGAAGTCGGCCCTGGTGGTCTTGGACGACAAGACGCTGGAGGTGAAGAAGGTCATCAAGGACGAGCGCCTCGTCACCCCGACCGGAAAGTTCAACGTCTACAACACCGTCAACGACGTCTATTGACGGTATCGACGCAGCCGTGTCCGGCACTCGCCGGACCCGGCCGCCCGGGCTTCGGCCCGCTCTCCCGCGGGGAATCCGGGCCGCGCGGTTGGGCTCGAGTCCGCACAGCCATTCAGGGTGGTCATGGTGACCCTGGACCGACCCCTCCGGTGGGTCGCGGCAGGTCCGGTACAGCCAGGGCCGCCCTGAACCTATAGGATCGCGGCCGCAAACCGCGGGGGGCAGCCGACCCCGCCGCGGCCGAGCCTCACGAGATCAGCAGCCCGATGAACCAGACCCGCCTGCTCGCGCTCTTGCCCCTCGGTCTGTGCTGGCCGCTGGCGCTAGCGGATCCGGGCGGCCCCGCCGCAGCCGCGCCGCCCGCTGTGCAGCCCCAGGGGAGCATTCCTGTCCCGGTCGAGGATACCGGGGCCATCTACCAACGCCTCTGTGCCCAGTGTCACGGGCCGGACCGGCTGGGTATCACGGGGCCGGCCCTGATCCCCGAGAATTTCGGGCGGCTCAAGCCCGAGGAGACCCTCGGGGTCATCCTGAACGGGCGTCCGGCGAGCCAGATGCTGGGCTTTTCCGACCGGCTCACCGGGGCGCAGGCCCAGTCACTGGTGGATCTCATCTACCAACCCCCACCCGAGACCCCGGCCTGGGGCCTGGATCGCATCGAGGCCAGCCGCCAGGTGCTGGTCCAGGCGCAGGACCTGCCCGAGCGGCCCGTCTTCGAGGCAGATCCCCTGAACCTGTTCGTGGTCGTGGAGACCGGCGATCACCACGCAACCATCCTGGACGGCGACCGCCTGGAGCCGATCCATCGCTTCGCCACCCGCCGCGCCCTGCACGGCGGCCCCAAGTTCTCGCCCGACGGGCGCTTCGTCTATTTCGCCTCCCGCGACGGCTGGGTTAGCAAGTTCGACCTCTACGGCCTCAAGACCGTCGCGGAGGTGCGCGCCGGCATCAATACCCGCAACCTGGCGGTCTCGGGGGACGGGCGCTATGTGGCCGTGGCCAATTATCTGCCCCACACCCTGTTGATCCTGGATGCCCGCGAGCTGACGCCGTTGAAGCTGATCCAGGTGGCGGACGACCAGGGCAAGGGGTCGCGGGTGAGCGCGGTCTATGCGGCCCCGCCGCGTCAGAGCTTCGTCGCCGCCTTGAAGGACATCCCCGAGGTGTGGGAGATCCTGCTGGCCGACGACGCGCTCCCGGTCTACAACGGACCCATGCACGACTACCGGATGGAGGAGGGGACGGCGCGCGAGCCTGGTCCGTTTCCGGTGCGCAAGACCCGGCTGGACGATTATCTGGATGACTTCTTCTTCGATCAGTCTTACCAGGTGCTGATCGGCGCCGCGCGCAACGGCAAGAATGGTCAGGTGGTCAATCTCGACGTGCGCCGCAAGATCGCGGAGATCGAGCTCGATGGCATGCCGCATCTGAGCTCCGGCATCACCTGGGCGCGTGACGGGCACACCCTGCTCGCCACCCCGCACCTGGGGAAGCCGGAGGTCTCGGTCATCGATCTCAAGACCTGGAAGACCATCAAGCGCATCCCGACCCTGGGACCGGGCTTCTTCATGCGCAGCCACGAGGCCAGCCCCTTCGCCTGGGTCGACGTCTTCTCCGGCCCCAATCGCGACGCCATGCACGTCATCGACAAGCAGACCCTGGAGATCGTGCGCACCCTGAGACCCGCCCCCGGCAAGGTCGCCGCCCACGTCGAATTCGACCGTTACGGTCGCTATGCCCTGGTCAGCATCTGGGAGGACGACGGCGCCATCGTCGTCTACGACGCCCGGACCCTGGAGGAGCTCAAGCGCGTGCCGATGCGCAAGCCGTCGGGCAAGTACAACGTCTACAACAAGATCACCCGCTCCGAGGGCACCAGCCACTGAGCGGAGCCCACCACCGGTCGGGCTTCAGTCCGACGAGGGTGAGGGCCGCCGCGAGGCGGCTGTCGGACTCTGTCTCCATCAATTGATGAAAGACGCTCGGCCTTGCGGGGTCTCTTGCAATGACGGCGGGCGGCGTTCGCCCGGCCGATCATCGACAGGAGACCCACATGAACACCAGCATCTCGACCTCCGCTTACCACGGTAGCCAGGCGCGCGCGATGGATCTGGCTTCCCATTCCATTGGCTGCTGCGGATCGGCTTTTCCAGCGTCTTTTTCTTCCACGGCATCGGCAAGCTCGTCGCCCCGGCCCAATTCTCGGACATGATGGGGCTGCGGCTCCTGATCCCCCTGGCGGTGGCCCTCGCCGAGGTCGCCGGCGGCCGCGGCCTGCTCGCGAGTTGGGCCCGTCGTCCCGACTGGATGACTCGCCTCGCCGCACTGGCCACGGTGCCGGTCTCGTCGGGGCTATCCTGATGGTCCATTGGGGCCCGGCGCCAAGCAGCGGTTGCAGCCGGCGAGCCGGTTGGGCGGCGGGCCCGCGACCGAAGCACCGGTTGTGCCGCGCGCGTAAGCTGAGAAAGTCGTCTTCCCGCGAGGGGCAAAAAAACCCCGCGGATGCGGGGTCAGGAGGGTGCGGCCATCCGTGGCCGTGGAACGCACTTCCGGATCGGGATCTCAGCCGGCCGCGGCGGCGGAGGCGGGGCCGCCGGGCGCATCGGCTCGGCCGAGCTGGTCGGTCGAGCTGGCGACGATGCCGGGCTCCCTGGCCGCGACCACGAAGCTCCAGATGTAGACGATCAGGCCGATCAGGAAGATCAGACCGGCGATCTCGCGCAGCCAGTAGAAGATCGCGATCTTGTCCTGGGCCACCATGAACTGGAGCGGGGAGTCGCTGAAGCGCTGCAGATAGACCTGCAGGATGCCGGCCGCGGTGAGGAACAGGGTGATGAAGACCATGGACACGGTCATCAGCCAGAAGGACCACATCTCCAGCACCTGGGAGCGCTCGCTGTTGGCGATTCGGCCATTCAGCAACGGCATGGCATAGGAGATCATGGTCAGGTTGATCATCACATAGGCCCCGTAGAAGGCAATGTGGCCGTGGGCGGCGGTGATCTGGGTGCCGTGGGTGTAGAAGTTCACCGGTGACAGGGTGTGCAGGAAGCCCCAGACGCCCGCGCCGAGGAAGGCCATGACGGCGGTCCCCAGTGCCCACAGGACGGCGGCCTTGTTGGGATGATTGCGACGGCGCTTGTTCACCATGTTGAAGGCGAACACCGTCATCATGAAGAAGGGGATGGGCTCCATGGCGGAGAAGATCGAGCCCCACCACTGCCAGTATTCCGGGGTGCCGATCCAGTAGTAATGGTGGCCGGTGCCGATGATGCCGGTGATGAGCGTCATGGCGATGATCACATAGAGCCACTTCTCCACCACCTCGCGATCCACGCCCGTGGTCTTGATCAGGACGAATGCCAGCATGGAGCCCAGGATCAGCTCCCAGACGCCCTCCACCCACAAATGGACCACCCACCACCAATAGAACTTGTCCAGCACCAGGTTGGTCGGGTTGTAGAAGGCGAACAGGAAGAACACCGCGAGGCCGGTCAGACCGATCAGCAGCACCAGGTTCACCACCGTCTTGCGTCCCTTCAGGATGGTGAGCCCGATATTGAACAGGAAGGCGAGCGCAACGATCACGATGCCGATCTTAGTGATGGTCGGCTGCTCTAGGAACTCCCGGCCCATGGTCGGAAGCAGCTCGTTCATCGTGAGCTTGGCGAGTCCGGCGTAGGGGACCAGCAGGTAGCCCGCAACGGTGGCGCCGGCGGCGATGAGAAAGATCCAGAACATGAGGGTGGCGAGCCAGGGGGCCACCAACTCACGCTCCGCCTCCTCGGGGACCAGGTAGTAGGCTGCGCCCATGAAGCCCATGAGCAGCCACACGATGAGCGCATTGGTGTGGACCATGCGGGCCACGTTGAACGGGATCTCCGGGAAGAGGAAGTCGCCGATCACGTATTGCAGGCCCATGATGAGGCCGAACAGGATCTGAGCGGCGAAGAGCGCGATGGCGGCGATGAAGTAGAGGCGGGCCACGCCTTGAGATTGATATTTCATTGAAGATGTTCTCCTGGTGATGGCGGATCAGCCCTGCTTGTTCGGCGGCCAGCCGGCGGTGTTGATCTCGGAGGCATATTTCAGAAACTGGGCGATGGCCTCCAGGTCCGCATCGCTGAAGTTGAATTGGGGCATGCTGCGCCTGCCCGGGATGCCGTCCGCCGGTCGGCTCTGGATGAAGGCCTTGATCGCCTCCGTGCTGTTGCCGAAGCGGACATAGACGTTGCCCAGCTCTGGGGCGAAATAGGCTCCTTCGCCAAGCAGCGAGTGGCATCCGATGCAGTTGTTCTCTTCCCATAGGGCCTTGCCCTGCGTGATCTGGCGGCCGCGGTCGGTGTTGGTGTCGAGCAGCTCTCTGCGATCGCGGTCCGGAAGGGCCGACGAGGTGTCGAAGGTCAGTGCCAGGAAGAGCAGGAAAAAAAATACGGAGCCACCGTAGAAGATGTTCCGTGCCATCGACTTGGTGAAGGTCTGGGCCATGGATTTGGGTCCTCGGGATACATTGGGGGCGCTCGCAATTGCAACCGGCGGTCCCAACTGGAACCTTGACCAAGGTCAAACGGGTCCGGCCGCCGCGCGGTGCATCGCGGCATGCGCGGAGATTCGCTTCTGCGCCCGCCTCCCACGACCCTGAATGATCCAGGTCAAGGTCGCCCCATCCGCCCCTCGTCGAGCATCCGCAAACGGCAGTGCCCGTTTTGCCGCTCGTGACCGTGGGAGGAGTCCCTCTATGCCAAGCTCGATCTCCGAAACCCTGACCGCGGATCATCGCCGCTGCGACCGACTGCTTGCCCGCCTCGAGCGGGTCGGCCGGGACGACTGGACCCTCGTCGCCTCGGCGGCCCTCGAGCTTGAACAGGCGATGGAGCGGCATCTCCGCTTTGAGGAAGGATCCCTGTTTCCGACCCTGGAGGGGGCCGCGCCCTTGGCGTCGGGCCCGACGCGGGTGATGCGCATGGAGCACGCGCAGATCCGCCAGATCCTGGGTGACCTGAGCGCCGCGGCCCAGGCCCGGGTCGCGGAGGAATGCGTGGGGCTCCTGGAGACACTGCATTTGCTCATTCAGCAGCACAACGCCAAGGAAGAGGCGGTGCTCTACCCCATGGCGGACGCGGCCCTCGGCCCTCAGGCCGCGGACCTGCTGGTGCACCTGAAGGGTCAGTAACGATGGATGCTCTGCTGGACCTCAGGGATCTCGCCCCCCCAGAGCCCCTGGAGCGGACCTTGGACGCCCTGGCGCGCCTGGCCCCCGGCGACCGGCTGATGGTGCGGCTCCGCCGCCAGCCCTATCCGCTCTACGAGCTGCTGCGCAAGATGGGTCACCGCTGGGAGGTCTCCGGCGGCGACGGCGACTGGCACATCCTCATCGAGCCCGAGTCAGCGCCGGAACGGGACTCGGACCCCGGGCAGGGACAGCGGCCAGCGTCTTCGGCGTCAGGGACCTGAATCCATGGTCGATACGACGGGACTGAGCCTGGATCAGGCCCCGCCCATCCACCTGCCGCTCCGATTCTTCCTTACCGCCTCCGGATTCGCCGTAGCCGCCGGCCTGATCCTGGCGATACAGGGCGAGTCGGCGCTGGCCACCCGCTGGAGCCCCGCCGCCCTGGCGGTGACCCACCTGATCGCGCTCGGCTTTCTCAGTCAGGTGCTGTGCGGCGCCCTGATCCAGCTGCTCCCGGTCGTCATCGGCGTGCCCCTGTCCGCCGTGGAGCTGATCGCGCCTGGGGTCCACCTCTCCCTGAGCTTGGGGACCGCGTCGCTCGCCGCCGGCTTCCTCAATGGCGCGGGGTCCTTGCTGGCGGCGGGGGCGGCCTTCTCGGGTCTCGGCCTCGTCGCCTTCCTCGCGGGCCTGATACCGGCGCTGGCGCGCGCCCGCGGTGGAGCCGCGACCCTGGTCTCGCTCAGACTCGCCGCCCTGGCGTTGGCACTGAACCTTGCGTTCGGGCTCGCCCTGACCGCGGTCCTGCTGGGTTGGCTCGGGCTGCCGGGGTTTGCGAACTGGGTGGGCGCCCATCTCGCCCTGGGTCTGCTCGGCTGGGTGGGTCTGCCGATCGTCGGCATTGCCTATCAGTTGGTCCCCCTCTTTCACGTCACCCCCGCTTATCCCAGGTGGATGACCCTGGGCCTGACGCCGGTCCTGTCCGTCGCCCTGGCGGCGACCGTCCTGTTCCTCGCCAGGGGGCTCAACGATCGGGCGGACCAGGCAGTGGGCGTCATCGCCGTGGGCTACGCCGCCTTCGCCGGACAGACGCTCGTGCTTCAGTGGCGGCGCGCCAGGCCTCGGGTAGATGCCACACTCGTCCACTGGTGGCTCGCCATGGTCGCGATCGTGCTGGCCGGGATCGTCTGGTGGCTTGAGGCGCCGGTGGGGCTGCTGGGGGTGCTGCTCCTGATCGGCGTGGGGATCGGGCTCCCGAGCGGCATGCTGCTCAAGATCGTGCCGTTCCTGTGCTGGTTCCATCTGCAATCGCGCTGGATGGCCTCGGCGCGTCCGGACCTTCGGATTCCTCACATGCACCGCCTGCTGCCGGACCGGCTGGCGCGCTGGCACCCGGCTCTGCACGCGCTGGCACTGGGTCTGCTCTGCGCCGGGTCCTGGGAACCGGTCCTGACCCGGGCGGGCGGGTTGGTGCTCTGCGCCTCTGCCCTGTGGTTGTTCGGATTGATCGCGGGCGCGCTATGGCGTTATCGGCGGGTCGCGCGGCTTCTGGCCGAGGGCTGACGCCACACGCGGGCCGGCCACTCCGGTTTCCCACTTCCCCCGGACACGCCGATTTGGGATAGGCTTTGCGCAAGATTGCTGTCAGCCGCTCGGACGAGGGGAGAGCTCCGTGATCCAGGACTTGCTCACTGCACCATTGCTGTCGGGGCTCGGCGACGAGAACCTGGAACGGGTCTCGTCACACGCCCTCGTGCAGGCCTTGGAGGAGGGCCAGTGGCTGTTCAGCCAGGGAGACGCGGCCCGGCGCTTCTACCTGGTGCGAAAGGGCCAGATTCGGCTCTTCCGGCTGTCGCCGGAGGGGGCGGAGAAGGTCATCGAGATCGTCTCGCCGGGGCAGACCTTCGCGGAGGCCCTGATGTTTCTCAACGCCCCCCGCTATCCCGTCTGCGCCGCCGCCCTGGAGCCGACCGAGGTCATCGGGATCGATGCCCGCGACTTTGCCGCCATGCTGCGTGACTCGGTCGATACCTGCTTCGCGGTCCTCGGCGCGCTCAGTCAGCGATTGCGCGGACTGATTGGCGAGATCGACAACCTGACCCTGCACACGGCGAAGAGCCGCGTCGCCCGTTGGCTGCTCGCCCACTGTGCGGAAGACCGGCGTGCCTTCGAGCTCGACGTGCGCAAGGGGGTGCTGGCCTCGCGCCTTTCGGTCAAGCCCGAGACCTTCTCCCGCGTCTTCAAGCAGCTCACCCAGGAGGGGGCCATCGCCGTACACGGGGCTCATATAACGATCCTCGATCGGGCCGCCCTGGTCGCCATGGCTGACCTGGCAAATGCGACCGAGCTTGGCAACGTGCCTTGTCAAACGCCGGATCGACGGGCGCGATAGGGATGCCTTGCTGTCACCGTCTCTCAGAGGCGGATCTAAAGCCCTGTCGCGCCGAGACTTGGTAGTTTCCAAAGCCTCCCGCGAGGACCGTGACCGCGTCCGCGATGGCCGGCCCTGTCGGTTGCCGGCGCGGTGCGCTTAGCGCCCGAGGATGGCGTCGACCTCCGCCGGGGTCAGATACTGGGCCTGGTAGCTGCCCGGTCCGGTGATCCGCTCGATCTGATCGACGAAGGCCCGCAGGTGGCTCTCGGAGCCGTCGATCAGTGAGCTGTAGCCATTGATGAGCGCCCGCTCATCCGTGTACTCCAGGCCACAGGGGTCGGGGTAGCCGGCGTCGATCATCACCTGCGGGCATACGGCGATGTCGTTCATGTCGAGCTCCTCGATGAAGGCCCCCACGTAGAGCGCGTCGAGCTCGCTCTTGCGGCCCTGGCTGGTCAGCTCATTGAACTTCTCGCTGAAGTACCAGCCCCACTCGGTGCCCAGAAAGGCGCCGATGCTGGCCGGCACCTCGTTGGCCTCCGGATTGGGGTCGGGCAGGTCATACTGGGCCAGCTTGTCCCGCATGGTATCCGTGTGGGTCTGCTCCGAAGTCATGGCAATGGTGTCGAAGGCGGCCTGATTGGGGTAAAGCCCGGCCAGCGTCAGGTAGACATCGCGGGCCAGTTTTTCCTCTTCCCGCATAAAGGTGAGGTGCGAGGCCTCGACCGCGTCCAGTCGCGCGTCCTGTTGATCCTTTCGCCCCGCCAGGGCGCTGGACGAGAGGACAGCCGCGGCGCAGATCGCAGCGGTGAGGGTGGCATGCGCAAGTTGCCTGGTCATCGTCGATTCCTCCGGGGCGTCGTGGGAGGCGGCCGCGTCCCGCGGCGTTGATCCCCCATTCGGGTAGTTTAGGGTAGCTGAATGCCCGGGGCATTAAGGGGACGCGCCTCACGAGAGGCGTGCGCGACGAGGACGAGCGCGCGCGGGCTTCCGCTTGCGCGGAGTGCTACTCGCCAGAGTTACCGGCTAATCCGTGGTCGGTCCCTCCTGATACGCATCCTGGACGTAGCGGGGTGTGCAGAGCGCATAGAAGACCAGTGGCCGGTCGCTCGTATTGATGATGCGCTGGGCATGGCCGGGCGGAATGTACAGCAGGTCGCCGGCCTTGAGGGCCTGGGGCGTGATGCCCTGCACCTCGGCGAGACCCTCGCCCTCGAGGATCAGGTAGCGCTCCGCGATGCCGATGAGGCGATGCCAGCGGGTGGTGACGCCGGGCTCGACCCGCGCCCGTGCGACCGACAAATCGGGATCGTCGGGTCGATTCCAGGTCTCGAGGATGTGGCAGCGCTCCCCCGTGAGCCGCTCTTCACCGGGATCCGGACGGCGGGCGCGGGGGGCGAGGATGCTCACCGTCGCAACCCTGGGCTGGGGTCAGTCTGGAAGGCGGCCGGTGGCGCGCCGGTAGCTGGCGGAGCGGCGGTCGCCGCCGCGCGGGCGAGGCGAGGTGCGTCGGTTGAGTTGCCCTTCCACCTCGTCACAGAAGGCGGCATCGCCGAGCACCCAGGCCTTGTTGGTGGCCTCGCGGATCCGCTCGATCAGGGCCTCGTCCAGGGGAATCTCGGCCTGCTTGGCATAGGCTCCCAGGCGCGCCTTACGGCTGCGTGCAAGCTTGTCGTAGACTAGATGGGGGGTGACCAATGGATCCTCATTCCCCAGCGCATTGGCCCCATAGCTCGACCAGGCATAGTCGGATGGGTGCTTCACCAGCCCGTGACGCACAGGGTTGAGCTCCACATAGCGGCTGACAGGCAGCAGGAACCTGTCGGGATCGAGCAGGGTGGCCCGGTAGCGACCCTCCCACAGGGTGCCGGTGCGGTCATAGCGGGCATTGAAGAACTGGACATAGTAGCGGCCCACGTACTGCATCAGCTTGCCGATGCCGTCCTCCTGCAGCGGGGTCACCAACAGGTGGAAATGGCTGGGCATCAGCACATAGGCGTGGATCTGGCACTGAAACTTGCCGGCCGCGGCGCCGATCTTCTCCCACAGAAACCAGTAGTCCTGCTCTTCGAACAGGATCTGCTGGCGGTTGTTTCCGCGTTGGATCACGTGCTGGGGATAGCCGGGCAGGACGAAGCGGGGTAGACGTGCCATGGTTGGGGTCGGATACGGTTGATTTGCCTGGACGCAAGTATAGACGACTGCCGGCAGGCGTCAGCCCATGGGTCGATTGGCTCGCGGGCGCCGGCGATGGCGAACGAAGGCTTCCAGCGACTATACTTCGCGGTTGTTTTACCGGGAGTAGCTCCATGCTCGACATCAATCCAATCGCCCACAAGATCCACGACCTCAAGGGGCGCGTCGAGTCCCTCAGGGGGTATCTTTGACTACGCCGAACGCAAAGATCGCCTGACCGAGGTCCTTCGGGAGCTCGAGGATCCCGGGGTCTGGAGCGAGCCCGAGCGCGCACAGACCCTGGGTCGGGAGCGCGCCGCGCTGGAGTCGGTGGTGATCACCGTTGACGAGCTCACCGCCGGGCTGGCGGACGCCGACGACCTGCTCGCCCTGGCCGCGGAGGAGTCGGACGAGGCCACCCTGGCAGATTTGGAGCGGGACCTGGGGCGCTTCGAGTCGCGTGTGGCCGGGCTTGAGTTCCGGCGTATGTTCTCCGGCGAGATGGACCCCAACAATGCCTTCGTGGACATTCAGGCGGGCTCCGGCGGCACCGAGGCCCAGGACTGGGCGGAGATGCTGCTGCGCATGTACCTGCGCTGGGGTGAGCGCAGGGGCTTCAAGACCGAGCTGATGGAGGTATCTCCCGGTGAGGTGGCCGGAATCAAGTCGGCCACCATCCGCTTCGAGGGGGACTATTGCTTCGGCTGGCTGCGCACCGAAACCGGGGTCCATCGGCTGGTGCGCAAATCGCCTTTCGATTCCGGCAACCGCCGCCACACCTCCTTTGCCGCCGTCTTCGTCTCCCCCGAGATCGACGACAGCGTGGAGGTGGAGATCAACCCGGCTGACCTGCGCATCGACGTCTACCGGGCCAGCGGCGCCGGCGGCCAGCATGTCAACCGGACCGAGTCGGCGGTGCGCATCACCCACAACCCGACCGGGATCGTCACCCAATGCCAGAATGACCGCTCCCAGCACAAGAACAAGGATCAGGCGATGAAGCAGCTCAAGGCCAAGCTCTACGAGCTGGAGATGCAGAAGCGCCAGGCCAGCCAGCAGGCGGTGGAGGACAGCAAGTCGGATATCGGATGGGGCAGCCAGATCCGCTCCTACGTGCTCGACCAGTCGCGGATCAAGGATCTGCGCACCAACCTGGAGATCGCCAACACCCAGTCCGTCCTCGATGGCAATCTCGACCCCTTCATCGAGGCCAGCCTGAAGAGCGGCCTGTAGCGGATTAGGAGCTGTTGGCCATGAGTGAGCGACCCGGGGGCGCGGCGGAGCCGAGCGCGCAGGACAGTCCCGACCACCACGACGAAAACAAGCTGATCGCCCAGCGGCGCGACAAGCTGGCCCAACTGCGCGCACAGGGGGTTGCCTTTCCCAATGATTTTCGCCGCGATGCACTGGCCGGCGACCTGCACCGCGCCCACGGCGACAGCCCGGCCGAGGCCTTGGAGGGCGCCGCCGTGCGGGTGCGCGTGGCTGGCCGTCTGATGAGCCGCCGCATCATGGGCAAGGCGAGCTTCTCCCATCTGCAGGACATGTCCGGGCGCATCCAGCTCTTCGTGCAGCGGGACGCCCTGGGTGAGGAGGCCTACGCCGCCTTCAAGCAGGGGCTCGACATTGGCGACATCGTGGCCGCCGAGGGCACCCTGTTCAAGACCAAGACCGGTGAGCTGTCGGTGCGCTGCGAGCGCCTGCGCCTGCTCACCAAGGCGCTGCGGCCCTTGCCCGAGAAGTGGCACGGCCTCTCCGACATGGAGACCCGCTATCGCCAGCGTTACGTGGATCTGATTGTCAATGAATCCACCCGCGCCACCTTCCGCACCCGTACCGCCATCATCCAGTTCGTCCGCGACTACCTCAACGGTCTCGGCTATCTGGAGGTGGAGACGCCCATGATGCACGTGATCCCGGGCGGGGCCGTGGCTCGGCCCTTCGTCACCCATCACAACGCTCTGGGGATGGACCTCTATCTGCGCATCGCCCCCGAGCTCTATCTCAAGCGGCTGGTGGTGGGCGGCTTCGAACGGGTCTACGAGATCAACCGCAACTTTCGCAACGAGGGCCTCTCGACCCGTCACAACCCGGAGTTCACCATGGTGGAGTTCTACCAGGCCTACTCGGATTACCAGGACCTGATGGACCTCACCGAGGATATGCTTCGGCGTATGGCCGAGTCGCTGCTGGGCAGCGCCCAGGTCCTCTATCAGGACATGACGCTGGATTTCGCGCGGCCGTTCGAGCGCCTGACGGTGCGCGAGGCGGTGCTCAAGTACAACCGCCATCTGACCCCTTCGGACGTGGATGACCTCGATGCCGCGCGGCGTGCCGCGTCGGGCCTCGGCATCCAGGTCAAAGACGAGTGGGGCCTGGGACGGGTCCAGGTGGAGATCTTCGAGCACACGGCGGAACACCGGCTGGTGCAGCCGACCTTCATCACCCAGTATCCCACCGAGGTCTCGCCGCTCGCCCGCAGCAACGACGCCAACCCAATGGTGACGGATCGCTTCGAGTTCTTCATTGGCGGGCGCGAGATCGCCAACGGCTTCTCCGAGCTCAATGATCCCGAGGATCAGGCGGAGCGATTCAGCCGCCAGGTCGAGCAGAAGGACGCCGGGGACGAGGAGGCCATGTTCTTTGACGCCGACTACATTCGCGCCCTGGAGCACGGCCTGCCGCCGACGGCCGGGGAGGGCATTGGTATCGACCGGCTGGTGATGCTGTTCACCGACTCGCCGTCGATCCGCGACGTCCTGCTCTTCCCCCATCTGCGACCGGAGGATTGAGGGCGCGCCTCACCCCGGTGACACCAGACCTCAGGGGGCTGCATCCGGCGTGAAGCCATAGGGCGGAGGCTCGAGCCGCAGCGCCGGTCCCTTCTCTCCGAGCCGCACCTCGCCTGACTGCGCCGCCTCGATCTCCACCACGGCCAGCAGTGCATAGCGGCCATCGCCGAGCGGCCGCACGTCGAGGATGCGCCCGCTGGCCTGCTCCGAGGTGCTGGCGGGCGCATGGAGCTCGTCGCCCGCTCGCGGCGGCGCATCGGTCTCGACCTCTGCGACGTACATGCGGCGCTTGAGCTTGCCCAGATACTGCATTCGCGCCACCACCTCCTGGCCGATGTAGCAGCCCTTGGTGAAGCTGACCCCGTCGATCAGCTGCAAATTGGTCATCTGCGGGACGAAGGCATCCACCGTCTCCGCATAGACGGTCGGTAGGCCGGCACGGATGTCCTCCAGGGCCCAGGCGTCGGCAGAGCCCGGAGCCGCCCGTGCCGCCAGCCTCTCCCAGGTCTCCATCAGGGGGCTCAGGACGCCGATGAGCTCAAAGCGCGGCGTGCGTCCAGGCAGGCGCAGCACGCTGATCCCCTCGGTTTGGGCCAGATCCCCCTCCAGTGCCGGGAGACCGAGCCCCAGGGCCTCCAGCTCTCCGGGGGCGCGCTCGCCCGCGATGCCGATCCTGACCAGGTCGTCACTCGCGTCCTCGAGGATTACCCGGGCCCGCAGAACGAAGAGTCGCAGTCGCTTGAGGCTGTCAGCGAGCCGCTCCAGGGGCAACTGCAGATAGACTACATCGTCTAGTCGCATCACCCGAAAGATCGCGAGCATTCGCCCCTTGGGGCTGCAATGGCTGCTGAGCTGACTGTGGGTCGGGGAGAGCTCGCGGATGTCGTTGGTGAGCTGACCCTGCAGGAAGGACTCCGCGTCGTCCCCACGAACGGCGATGAGGCCCAGATGAGACAGGTCGAACAGCGCGCAGCCGCCCCCGGTCGTCCCCGGGGGGGCGCCCTGGTCCGCCAACCGGACGAGGTCGCCCGGACCGATCGCGGCGCCGCGCTCAACCAGAAACTCTTGCCATTGGGGGTTCATCAGTCAGCACCTCGTGTGAGCCGGGCCGGGCGGCAGCGCCGGGACCGATGGGAAATCAACGGGTCGGGACGGGGGTGCGGGTATGATACCGAAAGCCACCCCGGCGTCCTCGGGGTGCGCCGCCCCTGACACCCAATCGAAACGGGAGATATCAGCGTTTTGTCGATACATCAAGCGAGCCCCCCGGCGAACAGCCTGGTGCTCTACAAGATCAGACCAGCCCGCGTGCTGCGCGTCGGCGAAAAGATCGAGATCGAGCTGGAGGGCGGACAGACCAAAAGGGTCCGGGCCAAGGACCTCGAGCTGCTGCATCCCGGCCCCCTGGGCAGCCTGTCGGAGCTGGCGCCGCCTGACGGGGAGCCGGACGAGGCGTGGTCCCTGCTCGAAGGTCAGGAGACCAACCTGAGGGAGCTCGCGGAGCTCGTCTACTCCGACTACACCCCGGCCACCGCCTGGGCCTCCTGGAAGCTGGTGGCGGACGGTCTGCATTTCACCGGTGTGCCGACTTCGATTCGAGCACGCACCGGTGGCGAGGTGGAGCGAGACCTGGCCGAACGGACCGCAAAGGCCAGCGCCGAGTCCGACTGGCGCGCCTTCCTGGGGCGCATGGCGGCCGCCGCGCCCGAGCCGCAGGATGCGGTCAGGCTGGGCGAGGTGGAGCGCCTGGCGCTGGGTCTGAGCGAGCACAGCCGCATCCTCGAGGCGCTGGGCTACGACCAGACCCCCGAGAGTGCCCATCGCTCCCTGATCAAGCTCGGGCACTGGAAGGAACGGCGCAACCCCTATCCGGAGCGCTGTGGCGTAGCGACCGCCGATCTCGAGATCCCCGTCCCTGACCTCCCGCAGGAGGAGCGCCTGGATCTCAGCGGTCTGCCGGCCTACGCGATCGACGACGAGGGCAACGAAGACCCAGATGACGCGATCAGCCTCGATGGCGACCGCCTCTGGGTGCACGTTGCGGACGTTGCGGCCCTGGTTGAGCCCCGAGGTGAGATCGAGCGGCAGGCCCGCGCCCGCGGCTCCAATCTGTATCTTCCGGAGGGCGTCGTCAACATGCTGCCGCTGGCGGTGACCGAGCGGCTCGGGCTCGGGCTCCAAAGCCTGTCGCCGGCCCTGTCGTTCGCCCTGCGCTGTGACGACCAGGGTGAGATCACCGAGGTCGAGGTCCACCGCACATGGATCCGTGCCCAGCGGGTCGCCTATGGGCAGGTGGAGGGCCGGCTTCAGGAAGAACCCTTCGCGGCGCTGCGCTCGCTGGCGGAGCGCTTCCGCGCCCGGCGCGCCACCCTGGGCGCAACCAGCCTGGACCTTCCGGAGGTCAGCGTCCGGCTCCGGGATGGCGAAGTGGTCATCCGTCCTCTGGTGCGTCTGCAAAGCCGCGAGCTCGTCACCGATGCCATGCTCATGGCGGGGGAGGGTGCCGCACGTTGGTGCCTCGAGCGGGGCATTGCCATCCCCTTCGCCACCCAGGCGCCACCGGATGCGGGCGAGAGCGGCGAGGGCCTCGCCGCCACCTATGCGCGGCGCCGCAGCTTCAAGCCGACCCGTTTGGCCGGCGCCCCGGATGTGCACGCTGGGCTGGGCCTGCCCCTCTATATCAGGGCCACCAGCCCGCTCAGGCGCTATTCGGACCTCCTGGTCCATCAACAGATTCGAGCGGCGCTCTCCGGAGCTACACCCCTCACGGCCGAGCAGGTGACGGAACGGATCGCCGAGGCGGAGCAGTCCTCAGCAGCGGTGCGCCGTGCCGAGCGGCTGTCGAATCTGCACTGGAAGCTGATCTACCTGCGCGACCACCCGGGTTGGCAGGGCGAGGCCGTGATCGTCGTCAAGGAGACGCGCAAGCTGGTCGGCCTGATCCCCGAGCTGGCCCTCGAGACGCGGCTGCGGCCCCGCGATGACGCGGAGCTCGACAGCCGCTTGAGGGTCATTCTTCGTGAGGTCGATATACCCGCTCAGACGGCGGCCTTTCGCACCGCCGATTAGCCGCGAACCGCCCCGCCTCCGACAGCGGGACCGAGGCTCGCCGCGCGACCGATGTCGCAAAGCAGAGGAAGGCGCGGGCGGACAGGAACCAGTCCGACGCGGCTAGGCGCCCCAGGAGCGCACCTTGCCCGTGTCCACGTGGACGAAATCGGCGCTTCGATAGTAGCCGACCCCGCCACGCGCCACGTTCAAAGCGGCGTCCCGGATCTCGCGGGTCGAACAGTCGGGAAAGCGGATGTCCATCGCCTGCCCGCACATGTGCAGGCTGTTGCGGGCAACCCCCCGGCTGGTGCGCCGCAGCATCGCGTTGGTGTGCGGGGAACGGTAGGCGCTCAGAACCTCATAGCGCGCGCCCGGGTCCCCAAGATGACACTGGACGTCGTGAAGGATATCGAAGAGCTGCGGATCGATGGGGACGACTTCGCCGGTGCGGAAGTCCCTGAGGAAATGATTGAGCTTCGCGAGGCCGGCGCGCTGATAGCGGTCACCGACGCGATAGGTCACGGAGATCCGCTCGTCCGTGTGCATGTGATGGAGTGAGAGCACACGCGGGCGGTCCGCCGCCTTCTTGGCAAGCACCGGCGCAGTCGCCGCTGCTAGAGCAACACCCAGGAAATAACGTCTGTTCATGTTCCCCCCGGACATTTGAACGTTAATGATCGTGCACGGCGATTATAGAGAGGGCCCTCAGGAATGCAATACGGGACGGGGGGCATCTGCAGATTTCAGATTCTCACGTACTAAAATACAAAGCAATGATAACCTATTGCTAATACGAATTATTTTAATGAACTCCTAAGGACGTACTTTATTCTCCTTTAAGTTCGTGATGGGCGTCACGTATTTCACTTTCCGCGATTCGGTGGTATTTTCATCTACCGAGGCACGGGCGCAACCGTCGAATGCGCCCGTGAGTCGCCTGGCCAGTGGCGGGCCCTTTGGGCCCTGGCGGTAACGCGCCGCCACGGCCAGGTCGCCCGATTGCCAGTGATGTTCGAAAGCGAATGATGCGCAAAGCAGTAGCCGGGCTCATCGCAGGTGTAGGGTGGGCCCACATCGGGGGACGGGCGGCTCCGGGTCGGCCCGCCGATGACGCTCGGACCTCTGCAGCCGCGGGCGCTGGCGCCTGAAGCGGAGCGCCATGATGATGTCCAATGGGCGATTCGTGACCTTGGTCAGGGCGTAGCCGCGGCCGTGACGGCTATCATCCGGTCCAGTTGCTGGTCCGTAGGGGGGGGAAATGATTCGATCAATCCTGGCTCTGATGATCGCAGGAGCGGCACTAAGCTGCGCCGTGGTCGAGGCGGATGTCTACAAGTACGTTGACGGCAAGGGGAACACCTACTTCACCGATGCGCCGCTGCGCGGCGATAAATACAAGCTCGAGTGGAAACGGGAATCCCGCAACCTGATCGACAAGAACCGCCAGCGTCTGGCGAGTACCGTCGACAAAGGTGAAGCCAGCAAGAGCCTCAAGGTACGGCGGGCCCGCTTCGAGCGGGTCATAGCGGCGAACGCCCTGCGTTACGGTCTGCTGCCCGAGTTGCTGCACGCGGTGATACGAACTGAGTCCGCATACAAGCACACGGCGATTTCATCCGCCGGTGCCGAGGGCCTGATGCAGCTCATGCCGGGTACCGCCTCCCGCTATGGCGTCACAGACAGCTTCAATCCGGTCGAGAACGTGCGCGGCGGCGCCGCTTACCTGCGCGACCTCCTCGACATGTTCGATCAGGACCTGCGGCTGGCCCTGGCCGGCTACAACGCCGGTGAGAACGCGGTGATCAAGTATGGAAATCGCATCCCGCCCTATTCCGAGACTCAGAACTATGTGCGCACCGTGCTGAAGCACATGTGGTCGGAGCTCGGCTCTCAGGTAATGTCGTCGCGCTGATCCAGCGCCCGAGGAGGGGCGGGCCTGCCGGCCTGCCCAATCCAGTTTTCTTTACAGCGGCGGCCGTTTCCCGGTCTTGCGGTCGCCGCCGCCCTGTAGCATCTTGTGGATGGAGACCAGCGCCCGGTCGATGAACGGGTGCTTTGGGCGTGGGATCACCCGCGCCCGGCCCGCCAGGATCTCCTGGGCGAGATCTCTGAGCGCCTTGGTCTCTGCCTGCATGCCGGCGCGATCCACGAACATGCAGGTGGAGGTGAGCGGGCTCACCCAGGACAGCTTGATGCGGCGCGGCGGGGCGTCGGGGGTCCCGGAGAATTCAAACCAGGTGCCGAATCGCATCTTGCGCAGCCGCTCCAGCATCTGACGCTCGGGCTCTGACAGGTCCTCGTCGCCCGACGCGGTGCTCAATAGATTGGGCGCCGATGCGCCGGTCGGGAACCCCTGGGTCTGAGGCACGGGGATCTCGGTGCGCTCCAGCGCGTTGGACTGCCAGTCGGCGGGGGAGTCGAGCAGGGTGAGCAGGGCGGCGACGGTGGTGCTGTTGAAGCTGCCTAGGCGCTGGGCGGCCGCCGCGATCTCATCGCGCAGTCGGGGCAGCGATGCCATATGGACCCGCCGAATTGCAGGATCCGCCTGCGGATCGAACAGGGCTACCAACTGCTCCCCCAGGTTGACGGCGTGCTTCCAAGTGGGACCGCGCTCCTGGTCCTCGTCACGCAGCAGGATGAACACCAGGTGGTCGAGCCAGGTCTTCGACAGGAAGGCGGCCACCGGCGTGGGCGTGGGCTTGACGCCGACCAGGTTACGGATCTCGCGCGCCGCGCGCTGCTTGGCGAGCGCCAGCTTCTCACGCCCGCGCGCCGCCTCCTGAGTGCGTTGTTCCATGGTGTCGCTGCGCCGCTGCTGCTCGCGCATCTTCTCGTCGAGAAAGCTGAGGAGCTCGTCGAACAGGCTGACGTCGTCGCTGAATTCCTGCAGCACCCTGTCGACGATCTGCTGCATGGCCGGGAAGAGGCCGCGACTCGGGTTTCCTTCGTCCACCCACTGGCTGCCCGCCTCCACCATCTGGTCGAGAAGGCGGCGCGCGGGATGGCGCCCGTCCACCAACAGACGCCGGTCGATCAGGGCCACCTTGAGATAGGGCGTGTGCAGGTGGCTGAGCAGGGCCTTGGCCATGTTGGGCAGAACCGGGTCGTTGAGCATGTACTCGAACAGCATGCCAATCAGGTCGATCAGATCCGCATCCATCGGGGACAACTTGTCCCGATCGATGGAGCCCAGCACCTGTTCGCGCTCCTGGCTCAAGGCCTCCTTGACCCGCTCCACGAAGGCGGTGTCGATCTCGAGGCTGGGAATCTGTGGCGCCTCCGCCACCGCGATCCGCACCGTTTCGGGGGTGCGCGCGGTCTGTAACGCGGACAAGGCCGCCAGGAGCTCTCGGGTCTGAAGCTGGGATTCCGCCGGGCTGGGCTCGGCGCGGGCGCCGGCCCGCTCGGGCCGGCGCCTGGACATCATGTCGAGGATGGAGCCGAATAGCTCGTCGCCCAGTGTCTGAGACCCGCCGGAGTCCGCGGGCCCGTCCGGACCGCGCGGGGCTCCGGCCTCCTGTCGCTGCTGCGCTGTGGCCTCCTGCTCACGCCTCACCTTGGGGTCTTTCGGCCGGGCGGCATCTCCCCCAGCGCGGCGCACGTGCACGGGCTTGAGGTTCGGCAGCACCCCGGCCCCGATCAGCAGGTTGTTATAGGCACCGTAGGTGTCGCGGATGCTCTTGAGAACGAACTTGTCGAATAGGGCATAGAGGACGATCTTGGCCCGGACATCGACGTCGAGCCCCTCGAGGCCGCGTCGATAGGAGCTGACCAGGTGGTGTGGGCCGCCGGGGATCTGGTAGTCCTTGAGCTTGGTGCCTCCGCTGATGACACCGAGTCTCTGGCTGAGCGCGTAGAGGTCGGGAAAGCAGCTCGCGTTGGCCCGCAGGATCAGATTCTCCGCGGCAACCGACTCCTCGACCTCTTCGGGCTCCACCAGTGACAGCTCCATGCCGTCCAGTGCCGCCTTGCCCTGTGGAGGCTCGCCGCCCGGCGGGGCGGTTCCGAAGGCGTCGAAGCCCTGGTTGAGCTCTTGGCGGAAGATCTGCTCGATGTCGCCACGGCGCCGGTTAAGCTGGGCCATCGCCTCGAAGAAGCGCCCCTGAACCACGTCGCTCTCCGCACGGTCGGCAAAATCGATCAGGGCCGCGGGCGCGTTCTGGAACAGCTGTGTGAGCTGGGTGTCGCAGAACACCATGACGGTGTCGCGGCACTGCTCCATGACGGACTGGAAGCGCCGCCGGCTGGACGCGGGAGGTCGGGTGTTATCGGGCATGGACTGGACCGCCGACTCGACTCAGGGTCGCGCGCGCGGCGGCGAGCCACCAGCCTATGTTTCGATCGGAATCAGTCTTCACCGATGACCCGCTCGTCGCGGGGGATGGACAGGAGCTTTTCCGCCTCCGCCATCTGTTTGGCGAAGATCATCCGGTACTCGACCTCCGGTTGCCCATCCTGACGCAGGGCGCGCACCTGGGCGCGGGCCTCGGGATAGCGCTCAAAGGTCGCGATATGGGTCAGCTCGCGGCGCGGTGTGATCCGGTAGACGAAGTAGGGCATTTGGTCTGATCTGCGGCTGGGTTTCGGTCGATCGGCGTGCGCGGTCGGTGCCGGCCGTCGAACGGTCTTGTTGAGTGTATCCCAATCCTCGTTGTGGAGTTAATACCCGCTGCCGGGCGATGGGACCTTGCCCTCCTGACGGTTGATCGCCCAGTGCACGTGCTCCCGGACCAGGGGGCTGGGGTGGCTCGAGCGGGCGCGCAGGGCGCTGAGCAGGCGGCCGGAGCCCGGTGCGTTGCCGAGCGCGACCGCCACATTGCGCAGCCAAGCCGGATGACCGATGCGGCGGATCGCGCTGCCCTCGGTGCGGGCGAGGAAGGTGCTCTCGTCCCAGGCGAAGAGCTCCACCAGGGTCGCTACGTCCAGGCCCCCCCGCGGCAGGAATGCCGCCTCCGCCGTGACTCGAGCGAAGCGGTTCCAGGGACACACGAGCTGGCAATCGTCGCAGCCGAAGATCCTGTTGCCCATCAGTGGGCGCAGCGGCTCGGGGATGGGGCCCCGGTTCTCGATGGTGAGGTAGGAGATGCACAGCCTGGCGTCGAGCTGGTAGGGGGCCACGATGGCACCGGTGGGACAGGCGTCCAGGCAGGCGCGGCAGCTCCCGCAGTGGTCAGTGGCGGGGCCGTCCAGGGGCAGGTCCAGGTCGGTGTAGATCTCGCCCAGGAAGAACCAGGAGCCCGCCCGCGCGTCGATCAGATTGGTATGCTTGCCGATCCAGCCCAGCCCCGCCTTCTCGGCGAGCGGCTTCTCCATGACCGGTGCCGAGTCCACGAAGACCCGGTAGCCGAAGGGTCCGACCCTCTCGACGATCCGATCGGCGAGCCGTTGGAGGCGCCGGCGAAGGACCCTGTGGTAGTCGCGCCCCAGGGCGTAACGAGAGAGGTAGGCCGCCGTCGGGTCCGCAAGCGCCCGTTCCAGACCCGCCTGGTCCTCCGGCAGATAGTCCATCCGCGCCGCGATTACCGTCAGAGTTCCAGGGACCAGACCCGCGGGGCGCGAGCGCCGGGTGCCGTGGCGGGCCATGTAGCCCATGTCGCCGTGCCGGCCCGCCGCGAGCCATGAGGCCAGACGCGACTCGGCGTCGCGTAGATCGGTGTCGGTGATGCCCAGGCGCTGGAAGCCGAGCTCAAGGCCCCACCCCTTGACGGCCTGGGCGAGCGCCTCCCTGTCGGGCCCTTGCGGCAAGGACGGCCTTTTTCGTGCGCGCTCGTTCACGCCTCGGGTCCGTTCACTGGGCTGTCGCCTCGGGTCCGTTCACTGGGCTGTACTGGTGAAGCCTCGGGCGAGGGGTTAGCATGCCGCGCCATCCAAACGCCAGCCGCCAGAACCTATGGACGACGCCAGCCGCGAAGACCGTCAATTCATGGACCGCGCCGTCGAGGTGTCTATCCGCATCGCGCTGATTGCGCTCCTGGCCGCCTGGTGTTTCCAGATCGTGCGCCCCTTCATCGCCCCCATGATCTGGGGCGTCATTATCGCCGTCGCGGTCTTTCCCGGGTACCGGGCGATCGAGCAGGCGCTTGGCGGACGATCCGTGGTCGCGGCCGTCGCCCTGTCATCGGCCATCCTCGCCGTTCTCCTGGTCCCAGCGGCCTTGCTGAGCGGCTCGCTGGTGGAGGCCGTCCATGGCCTGGCCAGGGGCTTCGAGGAGGGGACACTGGATGTGCCTCCGCCCCCGGAGTGGGTGCGCGGCGTGCCCTTCATCGGCGCGGGATTGAAGGATTTCTGGCAGGAGGCATCAACGGATCTTGAGACTGCCCTGGTTCCCATTGCCCCGCAGGTGAAGGCGGTTCTGCGCTGGCTGTTGGAGGTGGCGGCGGGGGTTGGCATCGGTCTGCTTCAGTTCATATTCGCCATCATCATCGCCGGGGTGTTGCTCGCTCAGGCCGAGGGAGGACGCCGCGCCACCCTGGCGATCACTCGGCGTCTCGCCGGGGCCCGGGGAATGGAGTTCGCGGTGCTCGCGGAGGCCACGGTGCGCAGCGTCACCCGTGGCATCCTGGGTGTGGCCCTGATTCAGTCGATCTTCGCCGGGCTCGGGTGGCTCGCCGCGGGTATCCCGGGCGCCGGCCTCTGGGCATTGCTGGCGCTGCTGTTGAGCACGGTGCAGATCGGTATCTTCCCGATCACGGTTCCGGCGGTTGTCTACGTTTTCTATCACGCCGATACCCTGACCTTCGTGATTTTCCTGATCTGGAGCCTGTTCGTGAGCAGCATCGACAACATCCTCAAGCCGCTGCTGCTTGGACGCGGGGTGCAGGTGCCGATGGTCGTGGTCTTTATCGGCGCCATCGGCGGCTTCCTCACCTCCGGCATCATCGGACTCTTCATCGGTGCCGTGGTGTTGGTGCTGGGCTACAAATTGGTCTTAGCCTGGCTGGGGGAGACGGACGCCGAGGCCAATCGGGGGTCGTGATGGCCCGCGTCCCGGCGCCCGCCGATCGGTTTGTTGGTGGCCCCGCATCGCCTGGTCCGCTTCCGGCGACGTTCCTCAGGCGCCAGTCGGGGGTCTGTATCCGTCAGGGATCAGCACCGTCGGCACCCGCTGACTGCGGTCCTTGCGGGGAAAATCCGTGGTGAAGTGCAGGCCGCGGCTCTCGCGTCTGCGCAGGGCGGACTGGATGATGAGGTCAGCCACCTCGAGCAGGTTGCGTAGCTCGATCAGGTCGTTGCTGACGCGGAAGTTGCTGTAGTACTCGATCACCTCCTGCTGCAGCAGATCCGCGCGGCGCTTGGCCCGGCGCAGGCGCTTGGTGGTTCGAACGATGCCCACGTAGTCCCACATGAAGCGGCGGAGCTCATCCCAGTTGTGGGTGACCACGACCTCTTCGTCGGGCTCAGTGACCCGGCTCTCGTCCCAGGGCGGGATATCCGGGGGCTTGCGCGCCTGGGACACGAGCTTCTCGATGTCCTGGGCCGCCAGCTCCGAGTAGACCAGGCATTCGAGCAACGAGTTGCTGGCCATGCGGTTGGCCCCGTGCAGCCCGGTATAGGCGGTCTCCCCGCTGGCATAGAGTCCGGGCACGTCGGTGCGGGCACGCCCATCTACCATCACCCCGCCGCAGGTGTAGTGGGCGGCGGGCACCACCGGAATGGGCTCCTTGGTGATGTCGATCCCAAGCTCCATGCAGCGGGCATAAATGGTGGGAAAGTGCTCGATGACGAAGGCCGCTGGACGGTCGGAGATATCCAGGTAGAGGCAGGCCGCACCCAGTCGCTTCATCTCGTGGTCGATGGCCCGCGCGACGATATCGCGGGGCGCCAGCTCGGCGCGCTCATCGAAGCGCGGCATGAACCGCTCGCCATTCGGAAGGAGCAGTCTGGCCCCTTCGCCGCGCAATGCCTCTGTGATGAGAAAGGACCGTGCATCAGGATGATAGAGGCACGTTGGGTGAAACTGCATGAATTCCATGTTGGCGATGCGGCAGCCGGCCCGCCAGGCCATGGCGATGCCGTCTCCCGTCGAGACATCCGGGTTGCTCGTGTAGAGGTAGACCTTGTTCGCCCCGCCGGTGGCGAGCACCACGAAGCGCGCCAGAAAGGTTTCCACCCGACCGCTGCCCCGATCCAGGATGTAGGCGCCGTGGCAGCGATGTTCTGCCGGCCGCCCGCGCTGTGCCAGGTGGCGTTCGGTAATCAGGTCCACGGCGATGTGCTGCTCGTAGACATGTACATTGGGCCTGGCCCGCACCCTGGCCTCCAGGGTGGTCGCCACCGCTCGGCCCGTGGCATCGGCCGCATGCACCACCCGTCTGTGGCTGTGGCCGCCCTCGCGGGTCAGGTGATAGCCGCCGGCGGAGTCGTAGGCATCGCCGCGGGTAAACTCCACGCCCTGATCGAGCAGCCAGCGGATATTCTGAGGGCCGTGCTCGACCACCCGGCGCACCACCACGGGGTCACAGAGCCCAGCGCCGGCCCGCAGCGTATCCTTGACGTGGGAATCGATCGAGTCCTCGACGTCCAGTACCGCCGAGATGCCTCCCTGGGCGTAGAGGGTGCTGCCTTCGATCAACTCGCGCTTGGAGATCACCGCCACCGAGATGTCCTCGCGCAGGCGCAGGGCCAGGCTGAGGCCGGCGGCGCCGCTGCCCAGGATCAGGACGTCGTGTCGATGGACGGTATCGGACATGGTGCTGCTCGTGGCGGAAATCAGATCGCCCTGGCATCGTCAGTCAAGGCAATGGTGACCGGGTCTGGCAGACCGTCCCCGACGGGTCGCGGCGCCCGCCATACCCTCGCGTATTTCATGCACTGGATCAAGGTTTCCCGCTTTATTTGGGCCGTCGCGGCCGCATCTGGCAGGATTCACGAACTTCCAAATCGGGGAACTGTCCATGCCATCGGAACCGGAGCGAGCCTTTCGCAGGGCCGTCTCCAATGCCTGAGCGTAGCACCGATCAGGAACTGGTCGTGCGCGCCCAGGCGGGGGACAAGCGTGCCTTCGATCTCCTGGTTCTGAAGTATCAGCAGAAGGTGGCGAGCCTGATTGGGCGCTACATCCGTGAGCCCAGTGAGGTCCTGGACGTGACCCAGGACGCCTTCCTCAAGGCCTATCGCGCCTTGGGCGGGTTCCGCGGGGACAGTGCCTTTTACACCTGGCTCTACCGGATCGCTGTCAACACGGTCAAGAACCACCTGGTCGCCCAGGGACGTCGCCCCCCGGGAGGTGATGTCGAGGCGGAGGTGGCGGAACAAATGGACCTGGGCGGGCGCCTGAGGGAGAACGGCACGCCCGAGCGCCATTTGCTCACCGACGAGATTGCGCGCACCGTGCAGCAGGCCCTGGACGCCCTTCCCGAGGACCTGCGCACCGCCATCGTGCTGCGCGAGCTGGAAGGGATGAGTTACGAGGAGATCGCAAACGCCATGGAGTGCCCCATCGGCACGGTCAGGTCCAGGATCTTTAGGGCTAGAGAGGCGATCGACAAGCGGCTGCGCCCGCTGCTGGAGCCCTGAGTCGACCAGGATCTGCTGCCCCGTTTTCCAGTCAGACAGACGCAAGCCTATGATCGACGAGCAACAACGGCAGCTGTCAGCCCTGATGGACGGCGATCTCGACGAGCATCGAATCGCCTCCGCCTGCGAGCTGATCGCACAAGATCCCGAGATGCGCCGCACCTGGGAGCGCTATCACCTGATCGGCCAGGCGTTGCGAGGAGAGCGCGTCGACCGGGAGGTGCGCTCAGTCGCGGACTCGGTGCACTCTGCCCTCGCCCGCGAGCCAATCCCCATCCGTCCATGGCGTCCGGGTCGTGGGCGATCGTCCCGCCTGGCGCCGTTCGCAGGCGCCGCCCTGGCCGCGGGTGCGGCCTTCCTCGCGGTCTTCGCGGTACCCACGCTGTTCAAGGGGCCTGACTCCAGCGGTCTTTCGCCCGCCGCCGAACGCCTGGTCCAGCGATCGGACGCGGTCCGGCTGGCGGAGCGGCGCGGGGGTCTCAATCCGCCGGATCTGCAGACCAAGCTCGATCTCTTCCTGGTCAACCATCAGGAGGCCGCCCCGGCCACCGGGGTCAAGGGCATGCTCCCCTACGCTACCCTGATCGGATATGAAGCGGCCCGCTGATGGCGAGGTGGCTGCCGTGAGGACCTTGGTGCTCGCTGGACTGCTGGCACTGGGGGTGGCCGTGTCGAGCGCCGACGAGGGCGCGGATGAGCGGGCGACCCTGATGCTGGAGCGCATGAACGGGGCACTGCGCTCGCTCGATTACGAGGGCACGCTCGTCTACCTGTTCGACAATCGGCTCGAGACCCTGCACCTGGTCCACCGCGTGGATGCGGGACGCGTGCAGGAGCGTCTGTTGTCTCTGAGCGGGCCGGTTCGGGCGGTGACCCGCGACCAGGGGCGGGTGACCTGCGTGAGGCCCGATGGTCATCCGATCTCTGTGAAGAGTCACGCCGGGCGCAACCTGTTGCGCTCCGAGCGGGTCGATCCAGCGGCCCTTGCCGGTCGCTACCGGATCTCGCTCGAGGGAGAGGTGCGCGTGGCGGGTCGCGAAACCGATGTGATCGCGATCGAGCCTCGGGACTCACTGCGCTATGGCTACCGATTCCATATCGATCGGGAGACCGGACTGCCCCTGAAGTCCGACCTGATCGACGAGCGCGGGGAGCCGATCGAGCAGCTCATGTTCACCTCCATCTCGACCCAGGTCGCCAGCGGTGATCCGGGCGTCGCGGCGGCCGTTGCGCAGGGCCCGGGCGGCGAGACCGATGCAGAGAACGCGGGTCCCTCCCACTGGCGGTTCGATGGGCGGCCCGCGGGTTTCGATCTCGCGATGCACGACGTCATGCGTGACCCGGACGGCGCCGAGGTGGAACACTTCGTGTTTAGTGACCGGTTGTCGGCCTACTCCATCTACATCGAATCCGATGCCAAGGACGGGCTCACAGGGGTCACCCGTATCGGCGCGGCCCATGCGGCGGGCCGTCGGATCGGCGATTATCAGGTGACCGCTGTCGGCGAGGTCCCGGCCGCCACGGTCGAGGCAGCGGTGGCGGGTGTGGGACCGGCAGCGGAGGAGAACCAATGATCGAGGAGCAGGGGGTGGTGGTGGCCCTGGACGGCGACTATGCGCGGGTACAGACCCTGCGCCGCGGGGCCTGCGGTGGCTGCTCGGCCGACGGCGCCTGTGGGACCTCCCTGCTCGATCGTTTCCTCGGACGTCGGACGGTGCTCCTGCGGGCCCGCAACCCGGACGGCGCCGCGGTGGGCGACCGGGTCCTCGTGGGCGTATCGGAGTCTGGGCTGGTGCGGGCGGCGCTGGCGGCCTATCTGGTGCCGATCGGCGGCCTCCTGACTGGTGCCATGGCCGGGCAGTGGGTTGGCGGGGTCGCCGGTGATCTGTGGTCGCTGATCGGCGCCTTATCCTGCTTCCTGCTGGCGTTGTTCTGGTTGCGCCGCTACAGTGCCGCATCGGCCCGAGAGCCGGAGCTTTATCCCGTGGTCCTGCGCCCGCTCGACGGCGGGCCGCACCCCATCCCGGTCACCTTCCTGGGTCACTAGCCGACCTGGCCGGGTGCCGTCGCCGCCGCCACGGCCGCGCCCTATTCGAATCCATACATCGGAGCATCCATGCGTCCCTCTAACGGTTTTCACAGAACCCTGGCTCTCCCGTTGGGACTCCTGCTGAGTTGGGCCCTGGCGCCGGCCCAGGCCACCACCCGGGCCTTGCCCGAGTTCACGGAGCTGGTGGCCGAGAACGGGCCGACCGTAGTCAACATCAGCACCAAGCAGGCCCCCAGCCAGTTGCCGTCAGTGCACGGCTACTCGATCCCCGACCTGCCCGAGGACAGCCCCCTGCAGGATTTCTTCCGGCACTTCTTCGGCGACCAGGGGGAGCCTGGGGACATCCCGGACGACGATCAGCAGGCACGCTCGCTCGGCTCCGGCTTCATCGTCTCGGCCGACGGCTATGTGCTCACCAATTCCCACGTGGTGGAGGGCGCCGACGAGATCATCGTGCGCACCAGTGACCGCCGCGAGTTCGTGGCCACACTGGTGGGCACCGACAAGCGCAGCGACATCGCACTGCTAAAGGTCGATGCGGAGGGGTTGCCGACCGTCCATATCGGATCGGCGAAGGACCTACAGGTGGGGGAGTGGGTGCTCGCCATCGGCTCGCCCTTCGGCTTCGAGCATTCGGCAACCGCGGGCATCGTAAGCGCCAAGGGGCGCAATCTGCCGACCGAGAACTATGTGCCGTTCATTCAGACCGACGTGGCCATCAATCCGGGCAACTCGGGTGGACCCCTGTTCAACCTGGACGGCGAGGTGATCGGCGTCAACAGCCAGATCTACAGCCGTACCGGCGGCTTTATGGGACTCTCCTTTGCCATCCCCATCGACGTGGCCATGGACGTGGTGGAGCAGCTCAAGACCAAGGGCCGCGTCAGCCGCGGCTGGCTTGGGGTTCTGATCCAGGACGTGACCCGTGACCTGGCGCCGACCTTCGGGCTCAAGCGACCCGAGGGTGCCCTGGTGGCCCAGGTGCTGCCGGACAGCCCGGCCGCCGCCGCGGGTCTGCAACCCGGCGACGTGATCCTCTCCTACAACGGCAAGGACGTGACGATCTCGAGCGCCCTGCCGCCCCTGGTCGGGACCACGCCGGTGGGCGAGGCGGCGCGACTCGAGGTGATGCGTAAGGGCCAGCGGATCAACCTGGACGTGACAATCGCCGAGCTGCCCGATGACGAGCAACTGGCTGGGAGCCGGGGCGAAAAGGCCCCTCAAAAGACCAACCGGCTGGGGCTGTCCGTCGCCAATCTGAGCGCGGATCAGCGCGAGAAGCTCGGCATCGAGCAGGGCGGGGTGGTGGTTGAGGAGGTGAGCGAGGGACCGGCCGCCCAGGCCGGGATCACGCCCGGTGACATCATACTCATGCTGGATAATCAGAACGTTGACGATCTGGAGGGCTTCAACCGCATCCTGGAGGCGATCGAGCCAGACCGCTCGGCAGCGGTACTGATCCAGCGCGGCGACGGGCGCATGTTCTACGCCCTGCGGGTGCCCAAGGCCTGATCCGGTCCGGGTGCGGGACCACCCCCGGTAAAACGCCGGGGCGCTCGCCGCCCCGGCACGTCGGCGCTCTGTTATCATGGCGCGCCCTTGGCGTCATCGGGATCCCGGCCGAACCGGCAAGCGCCCGCCGCTCGGCCGGCACCCTTGACCCCATCCCCTGACACCACCCGATCCACGACCTCCGGGCGCACCGCATGGCCGACCTCAAGTCGATTCGCAACTTCTCCATCATCGCCCACATCGACCACGGCAAGTCGACCATCGCGGACCGCTTCATCCAGCTCAGCGGCAACCTGAGCGAACGGGAGATGTCGAGCCAGGTGCTCGATTCCATGGATCTGGAGCGCGAGCGCGGCATCACCATCAAGGCCCAGAGCGTCACCCTGGACTTCAAGTCCAGGGACGGCCAGGTCTATCAGCTCAATTTCATCGACACCCCGGGCCACGTCGACTTCTCCTACGAGGTGTCGCGCTCACTCGCCGCCTGCGAGGGGGCCCTCCTGGTGGTGGATGCGGCCCAGGGTGTGGAGGCCCAGAGCGTGGCCAACTGCTACACCGCCATCGAGCAGGGACTCGAGGTGCTGCCGGTGCTCAACAAGATCGACCTTCCCTCGGCCGAGCCGGAACGGGTCATCAAGGAGATCGAGGAGATCATCGGACTCGAGGCCCACGACGCCCTGCGGGTGAGCGCCAAGACCGGGGAGGGCATCCCCGAACTGCTGGAGACCCTGGTGGCCCGTATCCCGCCGCCCAAGGGGGACCGGGCGGGGCCGCTTCAGGCCCTGATCATTGACTCCTGGTTCGACCCCTACGTGGGCGTCGTCTCCCTGGTGCGGGTGATGAACGGCGAGGTCCGCAAGCGTGACAAGATCACCATGCTCGCCACCGGGCGGGTCCATCAGGTGGACTCCGTCGGGGTCTTCACGCCCAAGAAATCCGAGCGCCCCGGCCTGAGCGCCGGTGAGGTCGGCTATCTGATCGCCTCGATCAAGGAGATCGATGGGGCGCCGGTCGGTGACACCATCACCAGGCCTGAGAATCCTGCCGAAAAGCTTCCTGGGTTCAAGGAGATGCGTCCGCGGGTCTTCGCCGGCCTTTACCCGGTGGATTCGGATGCCTATGAGGATCTGCGCGACGCGCTGGCCAAGCTCCGGCTCAATGATGCAGCCTTGTTCTATGAGCCCGAGGTCTCCCAGGCCCTGGGATTCGGCTTCCGCTGCGGCTTCCTCGGCATGCTCCACATGGAGATCATCCAGGAGCGGCTGGAGCGGGAGTACGACCTCGATCTGATCACGACGGCGCCGACGGTCGTCTACGAGGTGGTGCGCAACGACGGGGAGGTGATCCGGATCGACAATCCGGCGGACCTGCCGGAGCCGAACAAGATCCGCGAGGTCCGCGAGCCGATCATCGAGGCCCATATCCTGACGCCCCAGGATTATCTGGGAGCGGTCATCAATCTGTGCATCGAGAAGCGGGGCGTCCAGAAGCAGATCCAGTACCTGGGCGGACAGGTTCAGGTCACCTATGAGCTGCCGCTCGCCGAGGTGGTCCTGGACTTCTTCGATCGCCTGAAGTCCGCGAGCCGCGGATTCGCCTCCTTCGAATACGAGCTCAAGCGCTTTCAGGCATCGGACCTGGTCAAGCTCGATGTGCTGATCAACGGCGATAAGGTGGATTCACTCTCAGTGATCGTGCACCGCTCGGTCTCCCAGGGCCGTGGTCACGAGATTACGGTTCGCATGAAGGATCTGATCCCCCGACAGATGTTCGAGGTGGCCATCCAGGCCGCCATCGGCAGCAAGATCATTGCCCGGACCACGGTCAAGGCCCTGCGTAAGAACGTCATCGCCAAGTGTTACGGCGGTGACGTGACGCGCAAGCGCAAGCTCCTGGAGAAGCAGAAGGCGGGCAAGCGGCGCATGAAGATGGTGGGCAAGGTGGAGATCCCTCAGGAGGCGTTTCTTGCCGTGCTTCAGGTGGGCAAGGATAATTGAGCGTTTATTCGCTTGAGTGGGCCTCTGGACATACCTACTGCGCCTCGACTTGACTCACCGGGAGCCCATCCCTTCGGCCCCGACACCGAGACCCCAACGATGAATTTTGATTTCCCCGCCTTTCTGGTGCTGGCCTCCGCCGTTACGGGCGGCATCTGGCTGATCGATGCCGTGGTCTTCGCGCCGCGCCGTCACCGGTTGGTGGCGCAGTCAGCCGCGGCCCCGGGCTCCGCCTCGGGTGCGGCGAGCGCGTACAAGGAGCCGGTCCTGGTCGAGTATGCCAGGTCCTTCTTCCCGGTGATCTTCGCCGTGCTGCTGCTGCGCTCCTTTCTGGTGGAGCCATTTCGGATTCCATCCAATTCCATGATGCCGACCCTGCTGACCGGCGACTTCATCCTGGTCAACAAGTTCGCTTACGGCCTGCGCCTGCCGGTGCTGAACACCAAGTTCCTGGCGGTGGGCGAGCCCCAGCACGGCGACGTCGTGGTTTTCAAATACCCTCAGGACGGCAGGACCGACTACATCAAGCGCGTGATCGGCGTGCCCGGTGACGAGATCTGGTACGAGAACAAGACCGTCTTCATCAACGGGGTCCCGGAGGGCCAACTGCCCATCGGCAGCTATACCGGGGTGGGCTCGGGTGCGGTCATGACGGGGGCGCGGGAGTCCCTGGAAAACCTCGATGGAGTGGAGCACCGGATACTGGTGCGCCATGGGGTCCCCGATCTGCCGCCCGGTTGCAGGGTGCTGGCGGGTGGTCCGATCAAGGTCCCGGAGGGCCATTACTTCGTCATGGGGGACAACCGGGACAACAGCAACGACAGTCGCTGCTGGGGCTTCGTCCCGGAAGACAACCTGGTGGGCAAGGCCTTCGCCATCTGGATGCACTGGGACGGGGCACGTGAGGGCTTTCCGCCTGTGGCCTGGGACCGGCTCGGCAACGTGATTCACTGACGGAGGGTTTGCGCCATGGTCAAGCCGCGGAGACGGCAGCGCGGGATCGGTATGGGTGGGATCTTCCTGACCATATTGCTCGCCGCCTTTGTTGGTACGGTGTTGGTCAGACTCGGGCCCGCCTACATGAGCTTCTGGACCCTGAGGTCCGTCATGAACGGCGTGGCGGCCTCCCCCGAGCCCGTCACCGGGGGCAAGCGGGGTATCCTGGATCTGATCGGCCGGCGCCTGGACATCAACGACGTCGAAGGCATCGATCCAAAGGCATTCAAGATCGAGAAGACGGGTGAGAACAGCTACGACGTCACCGTAGCCTACGAGCGTCGCGAGCATCTTTTCTTCAATATCGACGCTGTCATAGCATTCAAACATGCGGTGAAGGTTCAGGCGCAGGCGCAGTGAACGCCGACCCCGAGCGGCTCGCCCGTGTCCTGGGACACGGCTTCGGGCGCGCCGAGCTGTTGCAGCAGGCCCTGACCCATCGCAGCGCCGGGCCCCTGAACAACGAGCGACTCGAGTTCCTGGGAGATGCCCTGATCGGGTTTGTGGTGGCCGAGGCCCTGGTGGAGGCCTTTGCCGATGCCGATGAGGGGAGCCTGAGCCGCATGCGCGCCGCCCTGGTCAAACGCGAGTCCCTGGCGGATCTGGCTCGCCATCTGCACCTCGGCGATTACCTGCTGCTCGGGGCCGGGGAGCTGCGCACCGGGGGCCATACCCGCGACTCCATCCTGGCCGATGCCCTGGAGGCCGTGCTCGGTGCCATCTATCTGGATGGGGGTTTCCAGACCGCGCGCGCCGCGGCACTGAGGCTCTTCGCCGGACCGCTCGCCCGGATCAGCACGGCCCACGCCGGCAAGGACCCCAAGACGCGGCTCCAGGAGCACCTGCAGGCCCAGCGCCGGCCCATCCCCGATTACGCGGTGGTCGATGTGGCCGGCACTCAGCACGCCCAGCGCTTCAGCGTTCAATGCACCCTGAGCGACGAGGGCCTGGTGAGCCGGGGCGAGGGAAGCAGCCGGCGGCGCGCCGAGCAGGCGGCGGCGGAGGCCATGCTCGGGGCGATCGCGCGCACGGGGTCGGCAACCGCCGCCGAAAACGAACGGGGCCGGGACAGTGGCGGATCGTCGGAACATGTCTGACCCCGGGGAGCAGCGTTGCGGGAGCGTAGGTATCGTCGGACGCCCGAACGTGGGCAAGTCGACCCTGCTCAACCGCCTGCTGGGCCAGAAGCTGGCCATCACCTCCCATAAGGCCCAGACCACGCGCCACGCCATTCTCGGCATCAAGACCAGGCCGGATGGCCAGATCCTGTTCGTCGACACGCCCGGCATCCATCGCCGCGGCGGCGATGCTCTGAACCGTTATCTCAACCGTGCCGCACGCGGGGCCATCGTCGATGCGGACCTGGCGCTGTTCGTCACGGAGGCGCTGCGCTGGAACGAGGAGGATGCGTTGGCGCTCGAGGCCGTCGCGGCCGCCGAGGTTCCGGTGATCGCCGTCGTCAACAAGGTGGATGCGGTCGCGGACAAGGGGGCCTTGCTCCCCTACCTCCAGTCCCTGGCCGAGAGGCACGGGTTCCTCGAGCTGATTCCCGTGTCGGCGGTTCGGGGGGACGGGATCGAGGCTCTCGAGCGGGCCGTGATCGCCGCCCTGCCGGAGGGTCCACCCGCCTTTCCCGAGGATCAGGTTACCGACCGGTCCGAGCGCTTCTTCGCCGCCGAGCTCCTGCGCGAGCAGTTGGTGCAGCGTTACGGGGAGGAGCTCCCCTACCGCACCACCGTGGAGATCGAGCGCTTCGAGGACGAGGGGGGGCGGTATCGCATCCACGCCCTGGTATGGGTGGAGCGGCCTGGTCAGAAGGCCATCGTGATCGGCAGAGGGGGCTCGGCCCTCAAGGCCACGGCGACCCAGGCCCGACTGGAGATGCAGAAGCTGTTCGGCTGCCCGGTCCATCTGCAGGTCTGGGTCAAGGTCAAGAAGAGCTGGTCGAGCGATGAGTCCGCGCTCGCCAGCTTGGGATACCGCGATCCCTGACGGGTGTGCCAGACGGCTAAGGGTAGACGGGTGATCGGGAGGTCGATCCGGTCATGACCGACAGGGGCGGCCTCCTTCAGGCCTTCGTCCTGCACCGGCGCGACTATGGCAACACCAGTCTGCTGGTGGAGATCTTCGCCGGTGGCCGCGGACGCTTTCCCGCGATCGCCAAGGGCGCCCGGCGGCGGGGTAATCCCGCGAGTGCCTTGCTGCAGCCCTTCCAGCCACTCTGGCTGGGGGTCGCGGGGCGCGGGGAGGTCCGCACCCTGACCCGGGTGGAGGCGGCCGGGCGGCCCCTGCCGCTCGCCGGGCGGGCGCTGCCCTGCGGCTTCTACCTCAACGAGCTGCTGATTCGGCTGCTGGGCCGCCAGGATCCGCATGATGCCCTGTTCGCCTTCTATCACAGCGCCCTGAGCGGGCTCGGGAACGCGGACGGGGGGCTCGAGACCAGCCTGCGGCAATTCGAGCTGCGGCTACTCGAAGAGCTGGGCTATGCCCCCGGCCTGGACCGGTGCGCGACCAGCGGCGAGCCGGTGGAGGCGGGGCGTCGCTACCTGGTCGAGGCGGGGGCCGGCCCGAGGATCGCCGGTGCGCACGAGGACCGGATCAGCGTCTCGGGTTCGACCCTGTTGGCCCTCTACCAGGGTCGCGCGATCGCCCCCGCCGACCAGCGCGAGGCCCGTGACCTGTTACGCCGGCTCCTCGAGCCCCATCTTGGCCCCAAGCCGCTGAAGAGCCGCGAGTTGTTTCGCCACTGGCAGAGGGGCGCCTGACCGGCCCAAGGGCCGTCGCGTCCTCACCGAACTGATCGCCTCGAATCGACCACTCCAGTCACCGTCGGAGCCCCCATGAACCCATCGATCACACCCGAGGTCCTGCTCGGGGTCAACATCGACCACATCGCGACCATCCGCCAGGCTCGCGGCACCCGTTACCCGGATCCCATACAGGCGGCCCTGGTGGCGGAACAGTCGGGGGCCGACCTGATCACCCTGCATCTGCGGGAGGACCGCCGGCACATACAGCCTCGCGACGTCGAGCTCCTGTGCGGCATCCTGCAGACCCGGATGAACCTCGAAATGGCCGCCACACCCGAGATGGGCGAGATCGCCGCCCGCATCCGACCAGCCGACTGCTGCCTGGTGCCGGAGCGTCGCGCCGAACTGACCACAGAGGGTGGACTCGATGTGGCCGGCCAGCGTGCCCACCTCAAGTCCTTCTGTGCCAGGCTGGCCGACGCCGGTGTTCGGGTGTCGCTCTTCATCGACCCCGAGCCGGAACAGATCGAGGCGGCGCGCGCGGTCGGGGCACCGGTGGTGGAGATACACACCGGACGCTACGCGGACGCCAGGGACCCCGGTGAGCGGGCGACAGAGCTCGAGCGTATCCGTCGCGGAGTGGATCTCGGTCGGTCACTGGGCCTTCAGGTCAACGCGGGCCACGGGCTGGACTACCACAACGTCAAGGCGATCGCGGCGATCCGCGGGGTGCGGGAGCTCAACATCGGCCACTCGATCGTGGCGCGCGCCCTGTTCTCCGGCCTGGACCGGGCCGTCCGGGACATGAAGCGGGTGATCCAGGAGGCGAGCGGCCGTCCTGAATGATCGCAGTTAGCGCCGAAAGCCCGGTTCCGCAGACCCTTTTGCACCACGCTTGGGCGCCGTCATCGCGAGCGGGCCCAGACTGGGGGCAACGATTGGGGGCCCAGCCTCGGGTTCCAGTGGAGGTATCCAACTTGCATGACATCAGTATCGACAACGTGCCCGAGGTCCGTCATGACTGAACGAGGCAAGGTCCCGCGCCGGCCGGTGGTCCTGGTGATCCTGGACGGAGTCGGCATCAATCCCAGCAAGATCAACAATGCCGTGGCACAGGCGCGGACCCCGCGGCTGGACGAGTATTTCTTCCGCTACTCCTTCTCCGTGCTCAATGCTTCGGGCCCGGGCGTGGGGCTTCCGGAGGGGCAGATGGGCAACTCGGAGGTGGGCCATCTGACCCTGGGGAGTGGCTGCGTGGTCCGCCAGGACCTGGTGCTGATCGACGACGCCATTGCCGACGGCAGCTTCTTCACCAATCCGGTCCTGGTACGCGCGGTCGAGACGGCCAAGTCGCTCGGCCGACCCCTGCACCTGCTCGGGCTGGTGTCGGATGGTGGCGTGCACAGCCACCTCAACCACCTGTTGGCCCTGATCGAGCTCTGTTCCCGCCATGGTGTCGTGCCCGTCGTGCACATGGTCACGGACGGCCGCGATACCGCCCCCCGGTCCGCCCTGCAGTACCTGCCGCCCCTGGAACAGGCCCTCGAGCCGGCCGGCGGGCGCATCGCCACGCTGTCGGGGCGTTTCTTCAGCATGGATCGGGACCGGCGCTGGGAGCGGGTGGAGCGCGCCTGGCGGGCGCTGGTCCTTGGCCAGGGCCGGGCGGCGGCGTCCGCGCGCGACGCCATCAACGCCGCCTACGCGGCGGGCGAGGGTGACGAGTTTATCCACCCGAGCGTGATCGGCGGTTACTCCGGGCTTGATGACGACGACGTGATCATCTCCTTCAACTTCCGCAAGGATCGCCCGCGCCAGATGGTCTCGGCACTCCTGAGCCCCGATTTTGAGGGCTTCGATCGAGGTCGCTATCCGCGCCTCGATCTGAGCTGCATGATGGAGTACGACCCCGCGCTCGGGGCCCCCTGGGCCTTTGACCCCGAGGCCCCGCGGATCTCGCTGAACCGGCTCTTCGGGGACCTGGGAATCCACCAGCTCCACTGCGCCGAGACCGAGAAGTACGCCCACGTGACCTTTTTCTTCAACGGCGGCAGTCACGACAAGGCCACGGGGGAGGAGCACCGGCTGATCCCGTCGCCCAAGGTCGCGACTTATGATCTCAAGCCAGAGATGAGTGCGCACGAGGTCGCCACTTCGGTGGTGGAGGGCATCGGCTCTGGCCAATACGGATTCATCGTGGTCAACTTTGCCAATGGGGACATGGTGGGCCACACGGGGGACCGCACCGCCGCGATCCGGGCGGTCGAGGCCCTCGACCGGGAGGTCGGGCGGGTGTTGGACGCGGCCGTGGCCAACGGCTGGTCGGCCATCCTCACGGCCGACCACGGCAACTGTGACCTGATGGTGGATCCGGAGACCGACGAGCCCCACACCCAGCACACCACCCACCCGGTGCCCTTTCTGGTGGTTGACGAGCGGCGCTGGACACTGGTGCCGGCGGGCTCCCTGGCCGACGTGGCCCCATCGGTGCTGGCGCTCATGGGGCTGCCGGTACCCGAGGAAATGACCGGGAGGTCCATGCTGATCGAGGCACTGACAGCCAAACTCGTTCCCGCCCTCGAGCGATTGGACGCGGCTTGACTCGGGGATGGGCAGAAACAGACCCGATCATGGTAACCATGGCGGCCGGTGTGCTCACGCCGCCTTCCGCTGAGGCGCCGCGGCGCCCAAGAGACCCATGCCAGACCAGACCCTGACCCTGATCCTCGCCACCGACCGTGGCGTCGGACCCGATCCGCTGACCCTGCATCGGCCCAAGGCCGCGGTGCCTTTCGGCGGCAAGTACCGGGTCATCGACTTCAGCCTCGCCAACTGCCTGCACTCGGGTCTACGCCAGGTGCTGGTGCTGACCCAGTACAAGAGCCATTCACTGCATAAGCACCTGCGCGACGGTTGGTTCATCTTCAACCCCGAGATCGGCGAATTCATCACCGCCGTGCCGCCCCAGCAGCGGGAAGGCCTCCACTGGTACGGTGGGCCCTTCGACGCGATCCGCCAGAACCGCTACCTGCTCGAGCGCAGTGCCGCCAGCCAGGTGCTGGTGCTGGAGGGCGGGGCCGTCTACCGCATGGACTACGCCGAGTTGATCCGCGCGCATCGTGAGTCCGGCGCGCGGGTTAGCCTGGCGCTGCGCGGGCCGGCCGACCCCGGCGGTGGGGTCCAACCCGCGGTGCGGACGGATACGCAGGGGCGGGTGCTCCAGATCGGCCGCGCCGGAACCCTGGCCCCCTTGGACGGGCATGCGGAGCTCTCGACCATGGGGGTCTATTGCTTCGACAAGCCCTGGCTGCTCGCGGCCATGGAGGCAGCAGACCCCGAGGGGGGTCTCGATGAGGATCTCGGCCCTCGACCGGATTGGTCCCATCGTTGCCTCCGAGCCGGTGTTCGGCTACCGCTTCGGCCAGCAGCGGGGGCGTGTGACCCCCGACCGTTACTGGTGCAACCTCGGATCGATCGACGCCTATTTCCAGGCCAACATGGCCCTGCTGCTGGCCGACCCGCCCATCGACCTCTACCAGGACGACTGGAACATCCGCACCTATCAGGGCCAATACCCGCCCGCGCGCACCGTCCCCGGCGCGGCGAGCGGAACGGAAGGGATCTTCGTCAACTCCATGCTCGCCGCGGGCACCGTGATCAGCGGGGGCGGAGTCAATCACTCCATCCTTTATCCGCGGGTGCGGGTTCGCGATGGCGCCATCGTGGATACCTCGATCCTGTTCGACGGGGTGCGGGTGGGGGAGGGGCCCACCTGCGCAACTGCATCATCGAAAAGGACGTGGAGGTCCCTCCCAGGGAGCAGATCGGTATGGACCTCTCCCGCGACCGCGAGCGCTTCACCGTCTCGGAGCAGGGGGTCGTGGTCGTTCCCAAGGGACAACGCTTCTAGCGAAAGGCGCCAGCGCCCGCAGACCACTCCCGTTCGAGCCCGATACCCGCCCCGAGGCCGCGAGATTCGGGAAGATGGTCGCCTGCGTATCTCCGAAAAACGACGCCTTGGGCGGCGGTGGCAGCCTACAGGGTCAGCTCCGATCCGCCCGCTGCAGCGGCCTTACAGCCTGATCGCCGGACGCGCGCCCTCGCCTGCGAAGCGCGGCCAGGCCCGCGATCAGCAAGAGCGCGCTCGACGGTTCGGGGACCTGGGACACGAAGGTCTTGAAGTGAAAGTCGAAATTCTCGGGCACGAGTGCGCTCGCGGAGGCCCGAAAAGGCGGTTTCCGCCCGAATAGCCCGCGTTCACGTCACTCGTTCCAGCTCCCGGCAAGAAGACTCGGGTGCAAAGCCCTCGATCCCTTGGGATACAAGAGACGATGGCGAACTCATCACCGACCTCGAAAAACACCGGAGATGAAAGGTCAACCAGGAGCTTAGGATCGGAACCTCCGATCAGCGTAAAGTCGTCCGCGTCGACGAGGTGCTGGAAGACCCTCTCCGTCGGGACCCCTGAGACCACCTCCTGAACATCGAGAAGCCAGGGGATGACGAAATCCGCTCTGTCGGGCTGGCCGCCAACTCCACCCGGACGAGATCGCCCCGGGCTCCGGCCGTGACGGATCGCCCCGCGTGGGAGTAAGCCTCCGCCAGGATGCCTGTCAGGCAGCAACCGGAGCTAAAGTCCTGGTCGAGGATGGGCACCGCCTGGGCGTGCGACCCGGCGAGGAGAAGTCCTGCCGTGAGGGCGACGGACGTAATAGCTCTCAGGGTTATTCTCCTTGCGTTTGGCCGATTCAATTGCATTGGATCGAGGCGTATGCGTGCTCGGACCGCGGCGAAGTGGATCAGGTTATCGGCATGTCGTCAATACGTGGGACCTGTCGGCCTGCGCGCCCGAACTGGGATTGAGCAGGCGGGCACTTTCCGAATCTCAGGGTGGGTCCGGGAAGAGTCCCGGCCTCCAGGCAGAGGCGAGCCGGGCCGGGGAGGCGAGGTGGCCTAGACAGCGTCTCCTCGGGAGCCGTCTTGCCGGCTCGCCCCGAGCCAATCGCGCAGGGCGCCTGGTGTAGGCAGGTACCCGCCCCTCTCGGCGATCCGCTCCGGGCTGCCCTCGGCGATCATCTCGCCGCCGGCGTCGCCGGTCCCGGGCCCAGGTCGATCACCCAGTCCGCCTCGGCGATGAGGCTCAGGTCGTGCTCGATGGCGAGACCGTATGCCGGCGTCCACCAGCCGCCGGAGCACCCGCACCAGACGTTCCACGTCCGCCATGCAGGCCGACCGTGGGCTCGTCCAGGACATAGAGGGTCGGCCTGGGGTCGGTGCCGTCCAGGGTCGGGCGGGCCTTGGCGGTTCCTCGGCGGCCAGCTTCCATCCGCGGGCCTCGCCGCCGGAGGCGTGGGGCTCGGCTGGCCCAGCCTGAGGTATCCGAGCGCCACGTCCTGCAAGAGACCGAGCGGGTGGGCGATGGCGCGGTGGGCGGCGAACAGCTCCACCGCCCGGTCCACGTCCAGGTCCAGCACCTGACCAATATCCAGCCCCTTGTAGTGGACCTCACGGGTCTCGCGCTCGAAGCGGCTGCCCCCGCACACCTCGCAGGGCAGCTGCACGTCCGGCAGGAAGCTCATCTCCAGGCGCTGGACCCCCTGGCCGTCGCAGGCGGGACAGCGCCCGCCCGCCGTGTTGAAGGAGAAGCGGGTCGCACTCCAGCCGAGGATGCGTGCCTCGGGGGTGGCCGCGAAGAGCCGGCGGTAATCGGGCTCCAGAAGCCCACATAGGTGGCGGGACAGGAGCGTGGGGTCTTGCCGATGGGCGTCTGGTCCACCTCGAGCACGCGGGTTAAGCCCTTCCAGCCAATGAGCCCGTCGCAGCCGTGCAGGGCGCCCGTCGGCATGCCCGACGCCGGGGCTTCGACACCGGAGCGGCGGCGCCTGGTGAGCGGCCTCTCGTTGTCGGGTCCGGCCAGCAGCCCCTTGAGGCTCCGC
>CAVOUZ010000029.1:0-178785 GCA_963699735.1 uncultured Gammaproteobacteria bacterium | reverse complement strand
CGTCGTACACGGCATCCACGACATGACACCCCTGGCCGGTCGGAAGTCGACGAAACACATCGACAGCCATAGGCCAGTGGAAGGAAAATTCAAGGAAGCCGGCAGGCAATTGGGTACACTGTCCCCGGATCTCCGCTGATCCTCCAGGTTGGGGGGAATCAAGATAGCCGAAGCATAGGGACACTTGCAATTCAAGGAGGCTCTGCGGTATGAAAAGCTCCGGCCCCGTGCCGAACGCAGGTCTCCGTCGTACTGAGCGGGTCACGATCAAAGGCCAGAGACACTGGGCTATGACGGCCTGCCGCCGCCCTGGCAATTCCAGAGCGCCGCGCGGCTTCATGCTAGGGTCGTTGGGCGAGGACCGATCGGAGATGCTGGTCTTGCGGGATGGGAACGAGGAGTGGCTGGAGTCCGGCGACTGCACCTGTCGCAAGTGCAATTGAAGGTTGAAGATGAAGTCGGACGGCGCAGATCCTCAAGTCGAGCAGGCTGTCAGCGGCACGCCGCGGGACTATTCCGAGGACCTTTACAGCCTTTACTTTGAGCTGATCGATGTCCATGGAACAGCGGAGCGGGTACTGAGAAACTTCCTCGGTCCGTTGCACGCGAAGCGTGTGCAGCGAGTTGCGCACGGCTTCGAATTCGTCGCGCCGATTCAGTGTGTCCCCGACCTTGTCAGGCTTCTCACGCGCGAGAACATCGCCGTTTACCAGGTGGTGCGGCAGGCGAAAGTGGAAGGCAAATGGCGATGACGAGCGGAATTGGCGAACGTGACTGGAAAGCGAGCCACGGTTGCGGCGACCGGGATGGACGACGAGTGTCAAGCGGCGGCTGCCGCAGGAGAACGAGAGCAGTTCAGATGAGGACGGTTGTTTCCGTCATCGCCCTGGAGTGGGGGCCCACGAGGTCGCAGGCAATGGCATGATCGCGTCCATGAAGATTGAGCGTGCTCGAATGTTGAATGGCGGCCAGTACGCGGGCCTCGCGACATGGCTGGCGATCCTGTCCCTGGGTGGCGCGATTGCCGGCCGCGCCGCGGCCGCGGACGGGCCCTCCTATGCGTGCGACAAGGTGAGCCCCGGGAGCATCGAGGAGATGGTCTGCCGCGACGCCGAATTGTCGGCGCTGGACCGCAAGCTCGCCGGCGTCTACGCAGCGGCCGCGAAGAAGGCGACCAACGAGCACCCGCCCGTGCTCAAGGCGGAACAGCGCGGCTGGATCAACCGACGCGACGAATGCCGGAAGAGCGATGACACGCGCAGCTGCGTGGAGCAGGAGTACCAGCACCGCATCGTGGAACTGCAGGCAAGGTACCGCCTGGTGCCGGGCATCGGCCCGGTGTTCTACGCCTGCGACGGCAATCCGGCCAACGAGGTCGTGGTCACGTTCTTCCAGACCGACCCACCGACCCTGATCGCCGAGCGCGGCGACAGTGTTTCGCTGATGCATGTCCAGCCGAGCGGCAGCGGAGCCCGCTACCAGGGCCGCAACGAGACGTTCTGGGAACATCAGGGCGAGGCCCTCGTGACCTGGGGCCATGGAGCGCCGGAAATGCACTGCAGGAAGACGCCGTGAAGCCGGGCGCCGTGCTCCTGCTGCTGGGCGTCGACGTGCCCGCGGCGGCGACGCCCGCCGAATGAGTCGCGGCAACGGCGTCCGTCAAGTGCGGCGCCTACCTGCGCAGGGTCCGGACCAGCGACCAGACCACCACGACGAGTGCCGCTGGCCAGATCAGCAACAGGTCGACACGGATGTTCGCCCCCGGTGTGCGCGCCGTCACCAGCCACTCCCAGGCCGCGAACACCGTGAAGAACGCAAAGGGCACCAGCAGCGCATTGCGTCCCTTGCCCGCCTGGCCTCGACGGTGGCGCCGCCCGGCCCACAAGAGCAGGAAGAACACGGCCATCATCAGCAGCCGCAGCGGACGATGAACGAACAGGCCGAGGATCGAGGTCAGGCAAGCGTCAAGCATGGGTCCCGGGTTGCGTTCGCAGGCGCCGCGATGCAAGCGTATCCGACGGCGACTCCCCGTAGGCGTGTTTGTACAGCGCAGAAAACCGGCCGAGATGGAGGATAGGACGTATGAGCGGCCTCATGTGATCTGAGGCGACGCGAAGGCGGCGTTGGGGACCAGGCGGCAGACGGGCGGGCGGCTTCGATCGAGGCCGTCATGCGGGCCAAGCCGGGCCAGACCGGCGTCGTTCCAACGGATAGGAAATTCAACGACCCGAGACCCGATATGGCCTCGATCGTAGCCGCGCTCAGGACACCGGACAAGCGGGTTTGCGCGGGTTTACGGCTGAGTCGGGCGGTCTGGGGGTGGGATGGAACGTCCAGCGAGACCGGCGGCGGGGCGGCGCATCACGATCGGCGGTGGGGCGCCGTGGATCGGCGCGACCGGGGTCGTCCGCCGCCGTGCCGGCGGTGTCGGACCCGTGGCGGTGCTTACCAGGAGATGCGCTGATCGAACTCGAACTCCGGTGGGGGTTGCGCCAGGGCGTTCCAGTCCGGCAGCGGTTCGAGGAGGTCATCCCAGGCGGGCGGTCCGCGGGCCGGGGCCAACCGTGGGGGTTCGGCTGGCTCGCCCAGGTGCGTCAGGATGCGTGCCACCGGTTCAGCCGTGGTGACGAAGGCGATCAGGCGCAGCTCGGCGCCGCACTGTGGGCACAGCAGCGGGAAGGTGGCGAACAGCCGTGCGAGCAGGATCGCCCAGTGGTAACGGGCGGTGCGCGCGCCCGGTGCGGACGCGGCTGGGGTGGCCGCGTGCGCTGGCGCGGCGGTCGCGGTCGCGTCGCGCCCGTATGCGGTGACCGCGGCGCGCAGCGGCGCATGGGGCGCCAGCACCCCGTGGTACCGATGGCGATGCCGGCGCGGCGGCGGGATCAAAGCCGCGAGCCGGTCGAGCAGTTCCAGCGGGGTGAGGGACAGCGCGGTGCGGCCGTCCGGCTGGGGTTTGGGTAGCCGGTAGACGACCCGCTCGGCGTTGACCTGCGTCAGCCGTTCCAGGGCGAAGGCCGGGCGGGCACAAGAGCGCAACAGCCGCTCCAGTCCAGCGCGATCGCCACCGGCAATCCGCGCCGCAGCGTCGAGGGAAAAGCCCCCGTGCTCCCAACCGAGCATGTCCTGGGCATCCGTGGCATCCAGCAGCCCGCTGCGGGCAAACCACCGCAGCACGCGGCGGCGCACCTGGGTGGCGATGGCCGATTGCTATTAGTCTGTTAGCCATCCATGTGGCGTCTCCCTTTGACGACCTTGCCGCGGGTCCCCTTAGTCGCGTTGCAGTTCGCAAGCTTGATACGAGTCCCGACTCGATTCAGGCAAATGAAATGCTTGTAGAGTTCGGTTTGGCCTTGAGGTTGTGTGCGCCGATGGGGCCACAACGGATCCCACGGATCAACGGTGGGTTCCGGTCAGGTTTAGGCTGGATGGGAGGGGCGAAAGGGCCGTTTTCCGCCGCAGCCCGCACGGTACGTGGGTGCGGCGCTCAGAGGGGCACCGATGAGCGGCACTGAGTGGGCGACCAATGGCGGGGTGCAACGGCGGCGCCGCGGCTGCCCCGAACGCCGCAGTCGGGCTGAAGCCCGACCCACAAGGAGAGGACCTTTACCAGCGGGTGAAGGGGTGGCGGGCAAGGCTGGCGTTGTAGTAGCGGGTGTCGCCCGTTACCTCCTGGCCCGCCCAGTCGGGCTGCTCGAAGGCCTCGTCCTCGCCCTCGAGCTCGATCTCGGCCATCACCAGTCCGGCGTTCTCTCCGGCGAACACGTCGAGGTCCCACACATGGGCCCCGCAGCGCACGCGATAGCGCGTCTTTTCGACCAGTGCGGAGACGGCGAGCTCGCGCAGCATGGACTGGGCGTCCTCGAGCGGGATCGGGTACTCGTACTCACTGCGACCGAATCCGGAGGTGGGACCCTTGATGGTGAGGTAGGCGCTGTCGCCCTTGACCCGCACCCGCACCGTGATGCGGGCGTCCGATGCCAGGTAGCCCTGGGTGATCGGAAACTCCGCCTCCACGACGGTGCGCCAGGCATCATTCTTGACCAGGAACTTGCGCTCGATTTCGACACCCATTGCTCAACTCCTGTCGGCCCGCTCGAAGACCGCCATGGACTCCACGTGGGCCGTATGGGGGAACATGTCCATGACACCTGCCGCGCTCAGGCGGTAGCCGAGTCCGTTGACCAGCCGGTCCGCGTCACGGGCCAGAGTGGACGGGTAGCAGGAGACATAGACGATACGCTCGGCGCCCAGACGCGGCATCAGGTCCAACACCTGGAGCGCGCCGCTGCGCGGGGGATCCAGCAGGACCTTGGCGAAGCGCTCCCCGAGCCAGGGTTGACCTTCCAGATCTCCGTAGAGATCGGCCGTTTCAAAGCGCACATTGGCGATGGCGTTGGCCCGCGCGTTGGCCGCCGCCCGCTCCACCAGGCCCGGGTCGGACTCCACACCCACCACCTCCAGGGCGCGACGGGCCAGCGGCAGGCTGAAATTGCCCAGGCCGCAGAAGAGATCCAGTACCCGCTCATCCGGCTGGGGGTCCAGCAGTCCCAGTGCCTGATCCACCATGAGCTGATTGAGCTCCAGGTTGACCTGCGTGAAGTCGGTGGGGAGGAAGCCAATCCGCACCTGATGCCGGGGCAGCTCGTAGTGCAGATCGATGCCCTGCCCGGGCAGCGGCCGGATGGTCTCGGCCCCTCCATCCTGCAGATAGACGTGAAAGCCATGCCCCTCGGCCAGGCCCTGGAGCACGCCCAGGTCCGCCGCGCTCAGGGGGACCATCACCCGGAACACCAGCACGGTCCGGGTCTCGCCGACGGCCACCTCGATCTGGGGCACCTGGTCGCGGATGCTCAGCCGATCCACGGTCTCGGCCAGGAGCAACAGCCGCTCCCCCACGACCGGATGGAGCACCTCGCAGCGGGAGAGGTCGGCGAGAAAGGGCGTGCCGCGCTCGCGAAAGCCCACCAGGGTGCGGCCCTTCTTGACCACGTGCCTCACCCCGAGGCGGGCCTTGCGCCGATAGCCCCAGTGGCCGGCCACCAGGGGCGGCAGCCAGGACCCGGGGGTCACCTTGCCGATGCGGGCAAAGACATCGGCCAGGGTCGCCTGCTTCATGCGGATCTGGGCGCCGGTCTCCATATGCTGGAGGCTGCAGCCCCCGCACACGCCGAAATGGGCGCAGCGGGGCTCCACCCGATCCGGCGAGCGCCGCAGCACCTCGACCACCGTGCCCTCATCGTAGCGGCGCTGCAGACGGGTGTAGCGGAAGCGGACGCGCTCCCCCGCCAGGGCGCCGTCCACGAACACGGCCTTGCCATTGAAGTGGGTGAGTCCGCGGCCCTCGTGGGTCAGAGACTCGATCTCGGCCTCGACGGGTTCCGAAGGAAGAGGTTTACGTTTCTTGGACAAGTTGTTGGTATGACGAATAGATCGTTAAAAAAGCGCCTGTGGGTCGGACTTCAGTCCGACCATTACCAGGCAACCTGAACGTCGCAGTCGGGCTGAACCCCGACCGACACCGCTCACGCGGGCGACTTAGGCGGGGAAGACCCCGGTGGAGAGGTACCGGTCACCGCGATCGCAGACGATGGCGACGATCAGGGCTCCGCTGAGCTCCTGGGCCAGCCGCAGCGCCACCGCGACGGCGCCGCCCGAGGACACCCCGCCGAAGATGCCCTCGCGCGACGCGAGCTCACGGGCGGTCTCCTCCGCCAACGCCTGGGAGACGTCGATGATGCGATCGACCCCGCTGGGGTCGTAGATCCGCGGCAGATAGGCCTCGGGCCAGCGGCGAATGCCGGGGATGCTGGAGCCCTCCTCCGGTTGCACCCCGATGATCTGAACGGCTGGATTCTGTTCCTTGAGATAACGCCCTGTGCCCATGATGGTTCCGGTCGTCCCCATGGAGCTCACGAAATGCGTGACGCGTCCCTGGGTGTCCCTCCAGATCTCGGGACCCGTGGTCTCGTAATGGGCGGCGGGGTTGTCGGGATTGGAGAATTGATCGAGCCGCAGCCCCTCGCCACGTGCCTCCATCGCCTTGGCGAGATCGATCGCGGCCTCCATGCTGCCCGCTTTGGGAGTGAGCACGATCTCGGCGCCGAAGCTGCGCATGACCGCCCGCCGCTCCACGCTCATGTGCTCCGGCATGATCAGCACCATGCGGTAGCCCATGATGGCGGCGGCCATGGCCAGCGCAATGCCGGTATTGCCGCTGGTGGCCTCGATCAGGGTATCGCCGGGCCGGATGGTGCCCCGCTCCTGGGCGCGTCGGATCATGTTGAGCGCCGGCCGGTCCTTGACGGAACCCGCAGGATTGTTGCCCTCGAGCTTGACCAGGATGGTGTTGTCCGTCACCCAGGACAGTCGCTGCAGCCGCACCAGTGGGGTATTGCCGACGAAGTCCTGGATCGTGGGGAAGGTCATGGGCTGAGCGCGGGGCTGGGCGGATTGGAGGGCTGGGCGAATCGCTCAGGGCGGCAGGTCGGCCCGATTGTGCACCAGCGCGGCCGCGCGACCAAGCGGCGGCGATGCCGGAACTACCCCCTGCCCCCTGGACCTCGGGGCGAGGATGCCGATAGAGTGTGGCGCCTTTTACACGGAGGATCCGCACTTGAGCCAGAACCCAGTCCGGTCCCGTCTCGCAAAGCTCCCTTGCCGCGACGAGGTTGCCGCACTGGCAAGTGCGGGGGGCGATGCGGCCCTCGCCCAGGAGCTGCTCGAGACCTTGTTGGCGGGCCTGCCCGGCGAGATCGAGGACCTGCGTGCCTGTCTGGCGGAGGACGACTGGCCGGGCCTCGCCGAGCATGCCCATCAGGTGCGCGGGGCCACCCGCTACTGCGGCGTTCCGGCGCTCGACGAGGCGATCGAGGCGTTGGAGCGGGCGGCAAGGATCGGTGATCCCGAATTGATCCAGTCGGGGTTCGACCAGGTCCAGGAAGAGGTCCGACGCCTGGGACGAGAGGTCTCCTCATCCGGCCCCTGAGGCGGTCAGTTGCCGCGCCTCTGGGCCCTGCCGGACCCGCGCGCGCCCTGGGCTCGGCTCACGGGATCAGGCACCCCGGGCCTCAGCGCCCCCATCCGGAAAGAGACCCACCGCTGCTGGATGGCCGTTTGCCGCCGTGCCAATCGTCCCATCCGGACCAGCGCCCACCGCCCCCTTGGGGCAGCACCACGGTTCCCCCGCGGTTGATGATCACGGTCTCGGGCGCTGAGCGAAAACCGGGGCCAAAGCCAAAACCGGGATCGCCGCCCCAACCACGGCGGTCGCCGATATAGGCGGGATGCCGGCAGTTCGGGCTCTGGATCATCCCGAAGTCGCGCTCCTGCCGACATTGGTCGGACCAATATTGACGTACGGCCGGGTCCCGCGGCTCCGGCGCCGCGCTCGGACCCCCGAAGCTCGAGTGGCCGCGGCTGGTGTCGCCCCGTCCGTGGGTGCGCTCGCTGCCCGCGCTCACGCAGACTGAAGTTACCAGTAGCAACAATAAGAGCAGCAGACGCATGGCGGGGACTCCTTCGGTTGGATCTCAGGTTGCGCGAGACGGGCGCCGGATCTCGATACCGATCAATGGATGGGAGCGTCTGTCCCGTGCGACGGCGCGGTTCCAGGGTACCATTCCCGCCGCGATCAGCTCGCAGATGTGCTGACAGGCGTAAGGTTCCAGATAGATCTCGATCGAACAGCGAAACCCCCTGACGCCGAAGCGGTCGTCGCCCTGCACCCGCACCCGATAATCCGCGGCCGGGATCAGTCGCTCGGCGACACACAGGGTCAGGAGCCCCGAAAGCACCGCCTCCACGGCCGCCACGTCGCAGGCCTCTTCGCACCTGGAGCCGCTCCAGGCCAGGAGGCGGTCGCTCAACGCAAGGCCCGGCGATCGCAGCAGCCGCTCGCGCCGCTGTCTGATCCAGTCTCCCGCCACCAGTTGGAGGGCCACCGATGCCGCCTCGGCGGTCGTGAACCGGTGTCCGCTCAAGGACACGACCGGGCGCGGGACGAAGGTCCCGTGCAGCCCCATGACCCGGTCCATGGGGCGCACACCGCGGTTGCGCTCGGCCAGTTCATACCAGCGTCTGGCCTCGGCCATGGCGTCGGTGTCCCGCACCAGGACGCCGCCGCCCGCCAGATGCTCCCAGCCGTCTGGCCACAGGGCAACCTGGTAGGCGGGCAAGGCCTTCACCAGTCGCGCCGCATCCTCGCGACCTCGGTTCCGCGGGCCGCCCCTCAACAGATCGAATGCGATCAGCCCCATCAGTGCACTCGAACCGAGCCCGCCTCCAACTCGGCGATCAGGGGCTCGATGGCGGCGATCTCCTCGCCGTTGCTCGACACCTCCGTGTAGCGGCGCAAATCCGCCGCCGCGGCCGGCGCATAGCCCAGCTCCCGGTAGATGAGTCCGCGATCGCGCAGGTCGTCGGCGGAATCGGGCGCCAGCGTCAGAATCCCGTTCACGGCGATCAGGGCCTGCTCCAGGCTGCCGCCCTGGACATAGATGGCCTTTAGGTTGGCGAGCATCCGCACCAGGGTCTCGCGGCGGGTCGCGGCGCGCAGCACCGCCGGATTGGCCCGCACCGTGAGGGCACCCTCGCCGTAGACGTCCGCGAGGCGCCGGTCCAGGTCCTCCTCGCCCAGGCTGATGCCGTGGGCGAAGGGGTCCAGCACCAGGGTGGAGCCGCCGGCGCCCACCCGGACCAGGAAGTGACCGGGAAAGCCGACCCCGAAGGCGGGGATTCCGACCTGACGGGCCAGCTCCACGTACACCAGGGCGAGGGTGATGGGGATGCCGGTGCGCCGTTCCAGCACCTGATCGAGAAAGCTGTTGCGCGGGTCGTAGTAGTCGTCCAGGTTGCCCGAGAAGCCCTCCTGGTCATAGATGAAGCGGTTGAGTGCGGCGATCCGTTCGGTCAGAGGCGCATCGCGTGCGACACAGGTCACGGCGGCAATTGAGAGGCTTTCGAGCCTGCGCAGGTGCAGATCAGGATCCAGCCCCGGCTGCAAGAGGCCGCTGATCAGGAGGGCCCCGCGGGGCAGATCGATGGCGGCGTCCGGCAGCCGGGCCAGCTCGGCCAGGTGTGTCTGGGCATTTGACATCGGCCTTCCCCCGGAAGCGACAGATTGGGCAAGCGCTTAAAGCCGAATCTGACGTCGCCCGCGCGGATCGTCAAGGCGGGCGCGAACGCCTTCGCATCCGTAATGGTGCGGCTTCGGCTCGCCCTGCTCCCACCCGCTATACTGTCCGCCCGCCCCAGCGACTCCCTCGACCCATGCCCAGCAACCCCGTCTCCGGCGCTGCCTATCTGCTTAAGGGTATTCGCCTGATCGCGCGCCCTGGGTTGCGGCGCTTCGTCCTGGTCCCGCTGCTGGTGAATGTCGTGGTGTTTGCCGCCGGCATCGCCGCCGGGGTCTCCTGGTTCGAGGGCTTCGTCGAGGCCATGCAGGCACGGGTCCCGGGCTGGCTGCAGTGGCTCGACTGGGTGCTCTGGCCCCTGTTCGTGCTGCTCCTGCTCGCCGTGGTCTTCTACGGCTTCTCGCTGGTGGCGAACCTGATTGCGGCGCCCTTCAACGGACTGCTCGCCGAGAAGGTGGAGCGGCTCCTCACGGGCCGGTCACTGGATCAGGGATTTGACCTCAGCCGGTTGCTCAGGGAGCTGATCCCGACCCTGGTCGACGAGCTGCGCAAGATCCTCTACGCCCTCGTCTTGGCGGTCCCTTTTCTGTTCCTGCTCTTCGTCCCCCTGGTCGGACCCATCCTGTGGTTTCTCTATACCGCCTGGGTCCTGACGGTCCAGTACATGGACTATCCCATGGGCAACAACGGGCTCAGGCTCGCCGACATGCGCGAGCGCCTCAAGTCACGCCGGCTGCTGAGCCTGGGTTTCGGCGCCGCCGCCGCGGGCATGAGCCTGATTCCGGTGCTGAACTTCATCGTGATGCCGGCGGCGGTGGCGGGGGCAACCGCGCTCTGGCTGCGCGAGCTCAACGGCTCCAGCCGTTACCAGGGCGACTACCAGTCGCGGGTCACCACGCGCTATCTGACCCTGGTGATCGATCAGCTGTCCGGGCACATCAGCGGAGAGGTTCTCGAAGGACCTCACCGGGGCCGGCCCCTGGAGGAGGTCTCGAGCGAGGATCTGCTGGACCTGCTCGCACGGGCCAATCGGGACGACCTGGCCTCCGCTGAGGCCATCGAGGTCTATCTGGAACGTGAGCGTCAAGAGTCCGTCCAGCGGCCGGCTGGGGCCCGCGGCGCCTCGACGGGCGCCGAGCGCGGGCAGGCACGCCCGCGGCCGGCACCCTCCCCCATGACGGCGTCGGAGGCGCGGGCGGTACTCGGCGTGGACGAGGGGGCGGGCTCCGAGGCGATCCGCGCCGCACACAAGCGACTCATGCAGCGCCTGCACCCCGACCGGGGCGGCAGCGACTACCTGGCCGCCAAGATCAACGAGGCCAAGGAGTCCCTGCTCGGTTAAGCGTCGCGGCCCCTGGGGCTTCGCGCACCCGTTACGTGCGGGTGCTGCGCTGGATCGCGTGCAGCGGGCTGATCGAGCCGGATAATGTCCGCGAGATGCTCGCCTGGGAAAATAGCGGATTCTCGCTCGACGCCGCGGTGTGCGTGCGCGCGCAGGATCGCCCGGGCTGGAGCGCCTGCTGCGCTGCTGCGCCCGCCCGCCGTTCGCGCTCGAGCGTCTGGAGCTGCTCGATGCCGCACGCGTCGTCTATCGCAAGCACTAAGCCCCAGCGCGATGGCGCCATGGCACTGACGCTCACCCCGCTGGAGCTGATCGATGATCTCGCGGCTCAGCTTGTTCAGAGGTTGGCGGCCGCCCCGCCGGCACCGCCATCGCTACCATGACGTGCTCGCCCCACTCGACCCTGCGTGCGGCTCCTGGCGCGGCTGCTCGAATCCCTGCCGCTCCCCTGCCCCAACTGTGGGGCGGTCAAAGGGGCGGTCATGCGCAACATCGCGTTCGTGACCGAGACCGCCCCGCTACTGCGGATCCTCGCGCATATCGGCGAGCACACCGAACCTCCGCCGATTGCCCCTACCGGCGGACCGCCCGCTTGGGACGATGATCTCGGGCCAATGCCGGACTGGGACCTCCTCGGCCAGCCCGAGCCCGATTTCGAGTTTGATCAGCGCGTCTCCTGGCAACCGCCATCGTCTGCCACAGCGGCTGTCGCCGCCCCTGATCTCACGACTGCCCGCTGCGCCTGAAATCTCCTCCCAAACCCCACCGCAGCGCGTTCCGACACCCTCAGAGAGGTCCGCGGCGCTCTCGGTTGAGCCTTGACCTCCCCTCTGCTCCTCGCTAGCCTCTCGCTCTGACGCCGCCTTGGGACCGCAGAGGTGGTTGGATTTCCTATCCGTATCCGACCGTTATCCGTCATTTTGAAAGCGCAGGGGGATCCATGGACAAGAAGCTCACCCGCCTTGCCTCGCTGGATTCACTGGACCGGGGACATGACCGGCTTCTTGCCGCGCTGGGCATTCGCAACCTGTCCGATCTTCTGTCTTTCCGGCCGGCACTGGACGCCCAGATGGTCGCAGCCGCTGTCGATGGGCTAGTGCCCGAGAAGGAAGCGATCCAGCTTCTGGTCGCCGAGGCGCAGAAGCGCCCGCTTTCGAAGGTGCTGGCCGGCAAGGTCGACCTTCTGGCCTCGGTCGAAGCGCGCATTGCCGAGATCCTGGCGCGGCTTGGCGTGGACACGATCCGCGAGCTTGCCGCATGGGAAGTCTTTTTCGAGGCCGAGGATCTCTTGGCCCCGGCGGCGGAAGCGACGCTGGAAGAAGATCCGTCCGCCCCCGATTGCGTATTGCCGCGTTGCCGCAAATACACCCGCAACTCGAAGGGCTTCACCAGTTTCTTCCGGACCCGCGACCTGGGCGATCTGCCGATCACCTCGGCCACGCTCGGCACCCCGATCCACCAGATGTTCCACCGCGCCGATCTGGCTTGCGGGGCGCTGTATCTCGGCTATGCCGCGACATATCGGCAGGACTGGATCTATTCCGGCATCCATCTGGGCGAACCGCTGGGTTCGGTGTCGCTTTTCATGGGACAGGACAGCCAGGTATCGGTCCTGGACTGGAAACGGATCAACCGTGCGATCAGACGTGAGGACAACCGGGTTTCCGAACAGCTCGTCAACCTGATGAGTCACCAGCGCGCCGTTGACGAGGTGGCGCGCGCCACCGCCGAGGAACACCAGCATGGTGCGACCTCGGCCTTTGGCGCGAATGCCGCGACCTCGGGCAGCTTCGTTGCGGCTGGCGCGATCGTCGGCGGTGTGGGCGGCGGCGTATCGGGCGCGCTGGCCGGGCTGGTCATCGGCAATGCGGCCAATGCCGCGGGCGCGGCGCCGACGCTTGCCGGGGCAGCTGTAGGCACCGCGGTCGGGGCGGCGGCGGGCGCGGCGGCGGGCGCGCTTGTCTATTCCGGCGCCACGACACTGGGCTTCGTCGAGACCGAGGCCGACGGCGACCGTTCGATCGCCGGCGATTCCGGGCAGCGCATTCATGAACGCTCGATGCAGAATGCCTCGTCGATCCGTTCTTTCTGGGCCAATATCGTCAGCCAGTCGGTGGAAGAGGAAGAGCAGCGCCTGCGCACCGAGCGGGTGACGAATTACAACAAGATCCACGCGCTGAACGCGATGTATTTCGAGGTGCTGAACCGCTATCGCGTGAACCTGTGGCTGACGGCGGTCGATCCGCTTCTATTCCTGCCATTCAAGCCCTTTACCTTCAGTGAAACCCTGTTGCGGCAATATTGGTGGATCCTGCGCGAATACATGAAGGACCCCGATCTGGTCGCGGCGATCGACGCCTATTTCCTGACCCTAACCCCGGTGGACAGCGCGCTTGAGGCCGTCGGGGACCTGCCGCTTGTGGGCGAGATCGAGGCGACCCAGACCCGGGTCAAGCTGGATTTCGACGGCTCGGCGATTCAGGACCTGATCAACACGCAACTGATCACCCTGGTCGCGGGATCTGCCGCGGTCGCCGGGGTCGTGGGCCTGGTCGGTGGCACCATGGCCATGGCCGGCATGATGATGAACCTGTTCTACAACGGGATAAAACGCGAGTTCGTGCGTGCCACGCTGGTTACCTCGAACGGGGACGTTCCGCTGACCCGTCAGAACTCGGCCAATACCAACCTGGAGTATGTCGGCGATTACCGCACCAATCAGGACGTGCGGATCGAGACGATCACCGGCATCCGTATCGACAATGACAATTCGGCCCTGAAACTGGGCATCCCCGGCACAGAAGAAAGCATCGACCTTTCCGCCGTCGCTTTCGAAAAGCTCAATGTCGATCTGACATTGCGCGATCGCAGCCGGCTGATCGGCGCGGTGCCGACGCTGGGCGACGTCGAGGACGATCAGAACATCGGAACGCCCCCGATCCTGGTCGGCGGCAATGCCAATGCCACGGTGAGTTGGAATATTGCCAACCGGCTGCGCAACGCCTATGCCGGGATCACCGAACAGCAGGCCGAGTTGGAAGGCGCCGAAGAGACCCGCGAGACGACCCAGGCCCGAATCGCCAACCTTGCAGGCTTTCTCAATGCCAACAAGTTCGGTTTCACCCGCCTGATCCTGCAACAGATCGAGCGCGAACAGCTGATCTGCGTGCTCGACCAGCTCAGCGTCGCGGGTGTGCCCCTGCGCGAAATCGCCGGCACCAACCCTGTGGGTTTCTCGGGCGGCCATGTCGTTCTGCCGCTGAGGCGGGGGCCGCAGCTGGTGCCCGCCGCCCCGCCCGCCTTCACCGTCGACCTTACCAAGATCGTCTCGGCGCTGGAACAGCTGGTGGTGGCGCTGGCAGACGGGGATATCGGCCTGTCCAGCCTGGAAACCGCCATCGGCACGATGGGCGCGTTTGCCGAAGGGCTCAGCCACCTGCCCCCGGCGCAAGAGCCCGAGCGGTCTCTCAGGGAACGGCTGGTCTCGCTGCGCAGCTTCCTCGTCCTCATTCTGAACACGGCGGATCCGGCCGCGCGCACCGCGCTGATCGCCCAGGCGCTGGATCATGTCCTCGGGATCCTCGCCTTCATCGAAGATCCCGAGATCAATGCCGCCGGGGGCGGTGCGCTGACCGGGCTCGATGCGATCCGGGTCTTTTATGACCGCATCGTGGCGTTGACCAAGGGGCTGATGGAGCGACCGGTCGCCAGTTCCGAAGCCAGCCTGCCCAGCCCGGCGGTCTTCATGGAGCCGGTTCTGAGCCAGGCCAAGGGCGCCGAGCTTTACGACATCCGGCGCAATTCGCATTACGACATCCTGCCCTCGCCGGGAATCGGCACGGTCGATCCGAATGTCGATCGCTCGCAGCCGATGGAGCTCAGCCCGACTGTACCGGGCGCCACCCTGTCGCAGGTCACACCACCCAGCTACCCCCTGCCCGGCACGCTTGCCGCCTTCGCGACCGAAGCCGGCAAACTGGACCTTTCGACCATGATCCAGACCAATGCCTCCAGCCTTGCCACCACCCTGAACAACCTCACCACGCTCGCCACCGAGCTGGCCAAGGCCTCGTCCGGCCTGGCAGGCGACGCGCAGAAAGAGGTGCTGGCCCAGGCTGGCAAGATGGGCGAGAAGATCGGCTCGATCGTCGAAGGCTCGCTGGGAGATATGGCGAAACTGGCCGAGAGCATGGGCCGTGAAACCCCGCCGTCGCCCGCGCCCCCGGCGCCCAATACCCAGCAGGAAAAGGGCAGCGCCCTGAACGAGGAAGAGCGCACCGAAGCCAAGAAGATGACGAAGAAGCGCAAGGAGCGGCGCAAGCGCACGCTGGGCATGCCCAGCGGCCAGCCCGACCAGCTGAAATATCAGTTCCAGCTCCTGTTCGAAGATCACATGGGCGCCGCATACGATTTCGGCGAGGCCAGGATCTATGCAACCTTCTTTGAATACGAAAGCGACGTTGCCCTGAATGGCGGCGAGGCCATCCCCTTCGACAAGGGGCGTTACAAGCTGCCTGAGCCCTACCTTCTGACCCCGGGCCGCAAGGCGACCTTCGGCGTTTTCACCAGTTTCGGCGCGATGTCCGAAATCGGGGATAACGTGGTCATTACCCTGCCCAGCTCGCCCGATGTGGTCATGGAATTCAAGATGCGCACCCGCACCCAGGTGGTCGAGGCCGAGGGGGTGGTCAAGGCGGTCCACGAGGTCGTCAAGAACAGCGGCCTCAAGCTTGCGGCCCAGGCGGCGCTGAAGGCGGCGCTTGAAGAAGTGGTGACACTGGGGCTGAAACTGCCCTTTAAAGTGTTCGATATCGGCGCCGAGGCGTCCTCGAGCGAGAGCACGACCGTGGGCGGCGAGGCCAGTGGCAACCTGGCCGGCGAATACGTGTCGTCGACGACCACCACGGATGGCACCGACGTTTCAGGGTCGGTCAAGACGAAATACGAGGTGACAATCCCGCTGTTCGCCTGGGATGTGACCGTGTACTAGTACTTCTTTCCTCTTAATCTTGCTTCACCAATATCGTAGGAGTATTTCTTAAGTCCGGTTATCAAGAGATACTCCCGATGGTCAAATATTCTGTACGGCTCACGGAAGAGGAACGGACGGCGCTGACGGAGGTGATTGGCAACGGCAAGGCGGCGGCCCGGAAGATCAAACATGCGAACGTCCTGCTCAAGCCCGATGCCGGCGGACCGAACTGGGGCGATGCGCAGTCGGCGGACGCGTTTGACTGCAGCGCGCGCACCGGTGTCTTGATCGGCGCATCGACGACATCGACACCCTGCGCCGCGAGGCCAAAGCCTGGGCGGATCGCCGCAATGCCTCCCGGGCCGTGGTCGATTGGCAGTTCACCGCCGACAATGCATGCACCAAGCTCAAACGCCTGTATCCGCAAACTGAGGCGGAATGGCGTACTAGGCGCGCGGCGGCGGGCTTTCGTCGGCAGTTTATCACCCGCCGCCCGAAGCCTCGCCATCGAGCACCCGCGCGATCTCTTCGAACAGGGCGTGGCTTTCCAGAGCTTCGGCCTCGGGCACGGGGCGCTGGACATAGCCCACTATCCGTCTCCGCGAGGCTCGGAGAGGCGGCTGGGGTTGGTTCGGTTGGTCGGGGCAAGGGCGCGATGTACGGAGCGGGACGCCGCTAGCGCCCCGGGAAGGGGTGGCGTGGGCTCCTTGGTTGGCTTCTTCGTCGCGGGCTCGGGGCCGGGGTGTCCAGCAGGAACTCCGGGTTATCGCGCACCGTCCGGACCCATCTTGCCCAGGTGTGATAATTGATCCCGTGCTGGGCACGTATCCCCATCAGATCAAGGCCGGCGTGGATTTCCTCGGCGATAGGCCTAAACACGGTATGACGCTCGGTGCGATACATCGTTTGGTCCTGCACGGTCGCTGATCCCGGCGCTGCATGTTTGCGACACGACTGGGGCGGGCTCGCGCACTGTTACCGGCGCAGGACCAAGCCCTGAGCCGGCCAGGCAGAGAAAAGCGAAGCGTGACGACAGTCCGAACCGACCAGGCACGGATCCATAGACCGGACGCGCGCTCGACTTCCCCTCCGCGCACGCGACCCCCTTGCACCGTTCGGGACGCGACATCCAGGCGACAAGAATCATCGCGACCTTCTTCAAGGTGCTGCTCGGCTTTGCCCCCTGGATCTCGTTTCTCGTCATCGCGCACGACTCCCTGTTCCGCCTCAAGCTGGGAATCGTCGTGGCCGCCCTGCTGACGATCGTCATGGCCGTCACCCGATTGCATCGGGGCGTCATCATGTGGGTCGGCATCGCCTTCTTCACCTATGCCACCGTCGCCGTGGTGATTCTCAACGACACGTGGGCGGTGCGTTACATGGGCGTCCTGGCCAACGGGGCCCTGGCTGTTGGCACCTGGGCGGGCGTCGCCCTGAAGCGGCCCTTCACCCTGGAGTACTCACGCGAACACACGGATCCCGCCCCGTGGAGCCATCCGACCTTCGTGCCGCACCAACTACCTGTTGACCATGATGTGGGGGACCGTCTTCACGATCGGCGCGACCCTGGCCCTGCAGCGGGCCCTCGCACCGGTCATACCCGCCTGGGCCTACGAGGCGGCGTCCTCCACCCTGCTGATCGGGGCCATGTTCATGAGCACCTGGTATCGCGAGCGCCTCAAGCGCCGCCGCGAGGCCCAGGCCGTCGAGGCGAGCTGAGCTCAGGTCGCCTCGAAGCGGGTTGCCGCACCGGCACTCAACCTCGCTTGCGCAGCAGGTCCACCCGGTGGGGCTTGAGGAAACGGGCGCCGGTCGGGGTCAGGTGGCGCTCGAAGGCCGCGCGGATCCCGGCGCGGCGAGCGTCATCGAGATTGCGCTCGCTGTGCGTCACATCGACGAAGCGGGACTCGAAGCTCGGCCAGTCCGGGTAGATCCCCTCGGATTGGAAGAAGATCTCGGTCTCCAGCTCGAACAGCCCCCGCCCCACCGCCCGAGTCAGGGCCGCGAAGGCCGCCTCCCGGACCAGGCGCTCATCCTCGATCAGCCGCATCAGGTCGTTGAAGGGTCCCCAGTAGACCGGCTCGGAGCAGTAGAAGCGCCCGCCCGGCCTGAGCACCCGATGGATCTCCGCGAGCGCCCGGTCAATCAGCGGCACGGGGACATGGTGAAGGGACTTCAGCATCAACACCGCGTCATAGCTCTGATCTGCATCGGGGATGGATTCGGCACCGCCGAGTCGGAAGCTCACCCCGGCCAGGTCCAGTGTCAGGTTCTTCGCATGCTGGATCCGGTCCACCTCGGTGGCCGTGACCCCGGCCGCCCCCAGGCGCTCCACCAACTGGCGCGTCATCCAGGCCGCTCCGCAGCCGAGCTCCAACACCCGGAGGCCCCCGAGCGGAAGCAGCGCCTCCATGAGGTCGATCTCTTCGAGCTCGCGGTAGGCGTCGGGGTCGTGGATGCACATCGCAGGCTGGATCTGAGGCGCCGGGGATTGCTCGTACATGCGTTCTAGAGGGCTCTGAGGGAAATCGACCAAGTCTAGCGGCAACGGCAGGCATCGCGACATGCTGCGCTGCACCACGTATAATCCCGCGCCCGGGCTTGGATCGGCACAGGAGCGCTACCAGATCGCAGCGTTGATCCGAGCCGCACGGACTATCCCAAGGACTCCCATCATGTTTTCCCGGTTCCTGTTGGTGCTGTTGTTCCTCGCCGCCGTCATTGGAGGCCTCGCCTACCTCAAATACGGCCAGATCCAGCGGGACATGGCGATGTTCTCCAAGCCGACCCCGGCGCCTACCGTGACCGTCGCCGAGGTGCGCGAGACGCGCTGGGAGCCGACGCTGGAGGCCGTCGGGTCCGTTCAGGCCGTCCAGGGCGTGGAGGTGAGCAATGAGGTACCCGGGCAGGTCAAGGAGATCCGCTTCGAGTCCGGCGCCCAGGTGCGCAAGGGCGATGTCCTCCTGCTGCTCGACGACACCGTAGATCGGGCCGATCTCGAGGGGTTGGTCGCCGCCGAGAAACTCGCCGAGATCAAGCTCGGGCGCAACCGGACCCTGCTCAAGGACCGGGCGGTCTCTCAGGGGGACTTCGACGAGGCGAGCGCCCTGCTCGACCAAGCGCGCGCCCTGGTGAAGGCCAAGCAGGCCAACATCGACAAGAAGACCATCCGCGCCCCCTTCGCTGGGCAGTTGGGCATCCGCCAGGTGGACCTCGGACAGTATCTCAAAGAGGGGACGGTGATCGTGTCCCTGCAGGCGCTCGATCCGGTGTTCGTGGATTACAGCCTGCCGGAGCGCTACCTGTCGAACATCGCCGAGGGCCAGGGGGTGCGGGTCCGCGCGGCGCCCTATCCGGACCAGGCCTTCGAGGGCAGCATCCTGGCGATCAGCCCGGCGATCGACCAGGGCACCCGTAACGTCATGATCCGCGCCGAGCTCAAGAATCCCGACCTCAAGCTTCGCCCCGGCATGTTCGCCCGGGTCTCCACCCTGTTGCCGGTGCTGGAGGGAGTGGCGACGCTGCCCCGCGAGGCGATCACCTTCAACACCTATGGTGACTCGGTCTTCCTGATCGAGGAGAAGGACGGCAAGACCATCGCCCAGCGGCGCCAGGTCAAGACCGGGGCGGTGCGCGGCGACGAGGTGGCGGTCCTAAGCGGACTTAAGGCCGGCGACCGGGTCGTTTCCGCCGGTCAGGTGAAGCTGCGCAACGGTCAGGAGGTCGCGATCCAGTCGCCCGATGAGCAGCCGGGCGGCGTTGCCCCCGCCGCGGTTGGACCCGGGAAAGCGGGCGCCGGACCCAGGGCCGCGGCAACGGCGCAGACGGGGTCCCAGCCGGAATGAAGTTCACCGACATCTTCGTCCACCGCCCGGTGCTCGCGAGCGTCGTGAGCCTCTTGATCCTGATCCTGGGCGTGCGCGCCTTCATCGACCTGGAGGTGCGTCAGTACCCCAAGACCCAGAACACGGTGGTCACCGTGACCACCGCCTACCCGGGGGCGAGCAGCGAACTGGTCCAGGGGTTCATCACCCAGCCGCTGCAGCAGGCCATCGCCGAGGCCGACGGGATCGACTATCTGTCCGCCACCAGCACCGCCGGGACCTCCGTGATCGAGGCCCACATGCGCCTCAACTACGACCCCAACGCCGCCGTGGCGGAGATCCAGGCCAAGGTCGCGAGCCGCCTGAACGTGCTGCCGGAGAGCGCCCAGAATCCGGTGATCGACTCCACGACGGGCGACGCCACCGCCCTGATGTACCTCGCCTTCTACAGCGAGGAGATGGAGCTTCCCCAGATCACGGACTACCTGCTGCGGGTGGTCCAGCCCCAGCTTCAGGCCCTCGAGGGGGTGGCCAAGGCGGAGCTGATCGGCAACAAGACCTATGCGATGCGCGTGTGGCTGGATCCCGCCCGCATGTCCGCGCTCAAGGTCAGCGGCAGCGACGTGACTCGGGCGCTGCAGTCCAACAACTACCTGGCCGGTGTGGGGAGGATGCAGGGCGACCTGGTCCAGGTGGATCTCTCAGCCACCACCGACATCAGCACGGTCGAGGACTTCAAGCGCCTGGTGGTGCGCTCCGAGGGCGGAACCCTGGTGCGGCTGGAGGACGTGGCGCGGGTCGAGCTGGGGGCCGCCGACTACAACTCCAGCACCCTCTACAAGGGCATCCCGGCCATCTTCATCGGTCTCAAGCCCACGCCAGGGTCCAACCCCCTCGAGGTCGCCGGCCGGGTGCACGACCTGCTGCCCGCCCTCAAGGCGGAGTTTCCCGAGAGCCTCAACGCCTTCATCCCCTACGACGCCAGCGAGTTTATCCAGGACTCGATTCGCGAGGTCTTCAAGACCCTCGCCGAGGCCGTGCTGATCGTGCTCGCGGTCATCTTCCTCTCCCTCGGCTCGCTGCGGGCCGCCCTGGTGCCGGCGGTGGCGGTGCCACTATCGATCATTGGGGCCGGCTTCCTGATGCTGCTGGCGGGCTTCTCCATCAATCTGCTCACCCTGCTCGCCATGGTGCTGGCCATCGGACTGGTGGTGGACGACGCCATCGTGGTGGTGGAGAACGTCCACCGTCACCTGGAGATGGGCAAGACGCGCACCCAGGCGGCAATCGACGGTGCCCGGGAGCTGGCGGTGCCCATTATCGCCATGACCACCACCCTGGTGGCGGTCTATGCCCCCATCGGTTTCATGGGTGGCCTGGTGGGCTCCCTGTTCACCGAATTCGCCTTCACCCTGGCCGGGGCCGTGCTGGTCTCGGGCGTGGTGGCCCTCACCCTGTCGCCCATGCTGTCGGCGCGCGTGCTGAGCGCCAGTGGGCAGCAGGGCCGGTTCGAGAAGCTGGTGGAGCACAGCTTCGAGGGGCTGGCCAATGGCTACCGGCGCCTGCTCCATGGCTGGCTGCGCTATCCCGGCGTGACCCTGTTGGTCGCGGTGGTGGTCATTGGGGCCATCTATGCCATGTACGCCATGACCAAGAAGGAGCTGGCGCCCACCGAGGACCAGAGCATCCTGTTCTTCATGGCGACCGCCCCCCAGACCGCCACCATCGATTACGACCTGCGCTATGTGAAGCAGCTGCTCCCCATCTTCGAGTCCATTCCGGAGTACAAGGAGAGCTTCATCATGGCCGGCTTCGGCGGTGACCAGAGCACCACCTTCGGCGGCTTCAAAATGCCGCCGCCGTCCCAGCGCGAGCGTCCCCAGTCCGCGGTCCAGCCCGAGCTGCAGGGGGCCCTGTCCCAGCTCGCCGGGGTGCAGACGGTGGTCTTCCCCCGCCCCAGCCTGCCCTCCCCCGGGCGCGGCGTGCCGGTGGAGTTCGTGATCGTCTCCGACCAACCCTACGAGGCGCTCGACGGGCTCGCCGATCAGCTCCTGGGCACTGCCATGGGCAGCGGCAAGTTCATGTTCCTGCAGCGGGACGTCAAGTTCGAGCGCCCCCGTACCGTGCTCGACGTGGACCGGGACCTGGCCGGGGACCTGGGCGTGAGCATGCAGGATCTCGGCATGAGCCTGTCGGCCATGCTCAACGAGGACTATGTGAACTGGTTCAGCCTGGAGGGACGCAGCTACAAGGTGATCCCCCAGGTGGATGGCGCCCTGCGCAACGACGCGGGCGAGATCGAGGACTACCAGGTGCGTACGGCCTCCGGCGATCTGGTGCCCATCAGCGCCCTGGTGAACATCCGCCAGGAGGTGGAGCCCTCCAAGCGCACCCAGTTCCAGCAGCTCAACTCCATCACCCTCTCGGGAGTCGCGACCCCGGGGGTGCCGCTGGGGGATGCGCTGGCCTATCTGGAGGAGCAGGCGGCCGCCATCTTCCCCAAGGGGGTGCGCTGGGATTACCAGGGTGAATCCCGCCAGTTCATGAGCGAGGGCTCCGCCCTCGAGATCACCTTCTTCCTGTCCCTGCTGATCATCTATCTGGTGCTCGCCGCCCAGTTCGAGAGCTGGCGCGACCCGTTCGTGGTGCTGATGTCGGTGCCCCTGACCATCGCCGGTGCCATGGCCTTCCTGTTCCTCGGCTTCGCCAGCGTCAACATCTACACCCAGGTCGGTCTGATCACCCTGATCGGGCTGGTCGCGAAGAACGGCATCCTCATCGTGGAGTTTGCCAACCAGCTGCGCGAGCGCGAGGGCCTGGACAAGCGCGAGGCGGTGGAACGGGCCTCGGCCATCCGGCTGAGACCCATCCTCATGACCACCGTGGCCATGCTGGTCGCCATGGTACCGCTGCTGACCGCCAGTGGACCCGGCGCGGTGAGCCGCTTCGACATCGGGTTGGTGATCGTGACGGGGCTGGGGATCGGTAGCTTCTTTACCCTGTTCGTGGTTCCGGCCTTCTACCTGCTTCTGTCACCGGCAAAGCACGGCCGGCGACTAGCGGAAGGAGACGACAGGGCCGCGGCGGCGGCTTAACGGGAATCGCCGCGGGGCGCGCCGGCCGGCTTCTGAGCGCGGCTGTTGATCCAGAGCAGCAGGCGCCGCCAGGGCAGCCGCAAAACCAGCAGCCCCACCAGCAGGGCGCCGTAACGGAGGGGCTCACGCGGGTCGGCCTTCACCAGCCAGAGGAAATGCAGCACGCCCAGAGCGGCGATGAGATAGATGGACCGGTGGAGCTGCTGCCAGTGCCTCCTCCCCAGGCGGCGGACCCAGCCGCGGGTCGAGGTGACCGCCAGCGGCACCAGCAGCACCAGCGCCATAAAACCGACCGTGATGTAGGGCCGATCGGTGAGATCACGCAGGACCTCTTCCCACGCCAGGGCGCGATCCAGCACCAGATAGGCGGAGAAGTGCAGGAGGGCGTAGAAGAAGGCGAAGAGCCCCAGCATGCGCCGGAAGCGCGGCAACCAGCCGAGACCGGTCAGCCGCCGCAGGGCCGTCACGGCCAGGGTCAGAAGCAGAAACCGCAGCGTCCAGATCCCCGTGGAATGGATCACCGTCTCCACCGGGTTGGGCCCGAGCCGGTTGTCCATCGCCCGCCAGACCAGGAGGGCCAGGGGCACCAGGCACAGCAGGAACACGAGGGCCTTGCCCCCGCGCCAGGCGGTTTCGGTTGACCTCCCCGGCACGCCCAGTTGCGCTGACTCAGAAGTCACGCCGTAGGTCCATTCCCGCATACAGAGCCGCCACCTGGTCGCCATAGCCATTGAACATCAGGGTCTCACGCCTGCCGGCAAAGAGGCTCCCGCCGATCATCCGGTGGCTCTTCTGGCTCCATCTCGGGTGATCGACCGCGGGATTGACGTTGGCATAGAAGCCGTATTCGTCCGGCTGGAGCCGGTTCCAGGCGGTCGGCGGCTGTTGCTCCACCAGGCTGATGCGCACGATGGACTTGATGCTCTTGAACCCGTACTTCCAGGGCACCACCAGCCGCAGCGGCGCCCCGTTCTGGTTGGGCAGGACCTCCCCGTAGAGCCCGGTGGCGAGGATCGTCAGGGGGTGCATGGCCTCGTCGATGCGCAGCCCCTCGCGGTAGGGCCAGTCGAGCACCGGGCGCCTCTGGCCGGGCAGCTGTTGCGGATCATAGAGGGTCTCGAAGGCGACATATTTTGCCCTCGAGGTCGGCTTGAAGCGCTTCAGGAGATCGCCTAAGGGAAACCCCACCCAGGGGATCACCATGGCCCAGGCCTCGACGCAGCGCAGACGGTAGACGCGATCCTCCTGGGTGAAGCCGCTCAGCAACTCCTCGATGTCGATCGTGCCGGGCAATTCGCACTCCCCATCCACGGTCACACTCCAGGGCCGGGGATGGAGCAGATGGGCATAGCGCTTGGGGTCTTCCTTGCCGGTACCGAGCTCATAGAAATTGCAGTAGCTCGTGATGTCCTCGAAACTGGTCGGCGGCTCTTCGGTGCTGAAGGGGCCCGGGATCCGGTTCGGGATCTTTGCGAGGGCTGCCGCCGCATGCGCAGCCGGTGACAGCAGCCCGCTCCCCGCCACCAGGCCGGCAGCCGCCGCGGCGGCCCGAATGAAGTCGCGACGGCGCAGCCACAGGGGCTTGGGAGTGATCTCAGAAGGCTTGATGTCGTCCGGTTTCCTGATCAGCATGGGATCCTCGGCTGGTGTTCCTGGCGTTGTTGGGCGGTAAGACCGGGTTGCCCACCCGTTCCTTTCGGCTGCCTCTGCGGCGTGGGATGGGCAATCGCCTCGGGAGCTTAGAGCCAACCCGGAGAACCAGGTTCGAGTCCGGGGCGCGCAACTTGCGATTCCTGCCCTGAAACCCCGGTGATGGTCCCAGTTCAAGCTAGGGCTTAGCCATGTCTGGTGCCTTCGTCCCGCAGAACGCCCTCGAGCGCCAGCCGATCGCGACCCAGGAGGGGCGCACAGCGCCGGAGCCGTTCATCAAGACCCTAGTGGGCTCGGAGGCCGATCTAAGAAAGGCACGAGATCGGCGGCCTTCAGAACCAACAGGCGACGCAGCCGCTCAAGATCCAGGGTGAGGGCCGGGGCGAGGTGCTGGTGCTCTTCACCCGCTCTGAGCGGGCCAATGGCTTCGTCTCGGATCTTCCCGGCTACGGGGGCGGAATGGTGGCGGATTGCAGCCGGATCCTGGAGAAGCCAGGGATTGGCGACGGTGTCGTGCCCAACCCCGGCCTGCCGGTTGGGGCTGACTTCAAGACTTCGGATGTCGCCCGGCTCGCCGGGCTGGCGAGCCCCAACTGGCGGCTTTAATCCACCCGGCCCATCAGGGCTCGGCCGCAAGCCCGAGAAGGCGCGTCGCCTCCTGACCCACCGGGGTGTCGGGCCCCAGATCGCGGGCGCGCGTGAGGATCTCGCGGGCAGCCGTCGTGTCGCCGCTCTGCATGGTCACGAAGCCCAGGGTCAGCCAGACGCGCTGGAAGCTTGGGGAGGCCTCGCTGGCGCGGCGCAACACCTCCAGGGCGCCGGCCGTGTCGCCACCGTAATGCAAGGCCAGTCCCAGGTCGTTGCTCGCCTCCACGTCACCCGGGGCCAGCTCCAGGACACGCCGGTACAGGGGAATGGCTTCTCGATAGCGACGCTCGGCGAACAGGGCATCGGCCCTCTGACCAAGCAGTCTCGGGTCATTCTCCTCGATCGATGGAGGTATGGGGTTCACCGCATCCAGGGCCGAGCCCATCGCGGAAGGACGCTGGCCGCCGCCCAGTCCGTGAGGGGCCGTCGGGGCGGCCGGTGTCGGGTTGCGGATCGGGTGGCGCACGTAGTAGTCGCGCGTCAGGGCAAAGACGGCAAAGCCATAGAAGGCCAGGAAGGCCAGGGCGATCAGCCACTGGAGCGGGGTGAGCTTGGGCATGGGCGTCTCGGGTCTTGGCGCAGGCGCTGATCGCCAGGGTGCGGCGGATGCTAGAGAGGGCCGCCGGTCCCTGTCAAACACGGCTCCAAGCGCCTGATGATCCCGAGAGATGGCCCCTTTCCTCGCATCCACACCTCAGCTTGGCTATCATCCCGCCCCATCACAAGGCCCGCGATGGCCGGTAATCGGACGGCCGTTCCACAATCACAGAGCACACCAGGATAGGAGACGACCACCCATGTCCACCCCAGTGAAAGACCTGGAAGGCGCAAGCGACGAGATCGTCGCCAAGCTGGCCGAGCGCGGCATCGCGGACAATGAGCAACTGGTCCAGGCCGCCGCCACCCCCGCCCAGCGCAAGGAGCTTGCCGCCTTCTGCGGCTGCGAGTCCGGGGATCTCCTCTACCTGGCCAATCGTGCCGACCTGGCGCGCATTCGCGGGATCGGCGGTGTCTATTCAGACCTGCTGGAGATCGCCGGCGTGGATACCGTCAAGGAGCTTGCGACCCGCCGAGCCGACAATCTGTTCGCGCGGATGATCGAGACCAACGAGCGCGACAAGCTCACCACCAAGCCGCCGACCCTGGGCATGGTGCAGGACTGGGTCGGTCAGGCCAAGCGCCTGAAATCGGGACTCACCTATTGACGGGGTACCCGCCGGCTCCCGATCGGGAGCCGGCGGGGGGCCGCTGAAGCTGCCGCAATGACGCGTGGAATCCATCTCAAGCGCTTGAGGTCCTCGGACCTCGGACTCCTTGGCCTTCAGGGTCCCGAGCCGCAGGCCGCCGCCGGCGGGCGTGCGGACGAATCCCCGTTACCTCCCGAAACCGAGGTCCCCGCCGCCATCGCGGGCGCTGCGGCGCGCGCCGCGCCGCCCGCCAATCCGCAACGGCCGATGGAATCGGGCGCCGCACCGGCGGATGAGCCTGAGGAGCCCGAGGATCCCGAGCGCGAGCTGGCGGCGATCACCCGGGAGATCCGCCTGGGACTGGAGGAGACCTTGCGGATGTTGAGCCAGGAACCGCAACGACCCGAAAGCGGCTGACCGGTGCGCCCCGGCGCACGGGTCGCGGTCGGCCGTCGATGTCCCAGCGTAAAAAAAGGCCTCTGCGCCGGGGTGTGTGACCGGCGCAGCGGCCAATGGCTTGCTGCCTAGAAGATTCGAGGGGGCGAGCGGGCGGTTACGCCAGGACCAGGTGAGGTCCCGTCATCAGGCGTGCCGCCCAGCGGCCGGCACCGGCAAGGGGGGCTTCAGGCACAGGCCGCGGGACGGCCTGCCCTCGCCCCCGGTCAGCCGCGGCTGGAATCGTTTTCGCTCGCATCGTTGCGCAAGACGAGCGCGATCAGGAAGCCCCCGCTGAGGAGGGCCGCGAAGATTCCGACGATGGTCAGGGTATCGAAGCTCATGGTTACGCCTCCAGGTTTTGCGAAAATACTGCTCCAGGATCGGGATTCGGCCCTGAGGCTCCGGTCCCGGTCACCAATCTGACGGTGCCTATTCTGCACCCGCAGCATTAGCAGAGTATTTCCTTATATGCTAATGTTGTAACAGAGTGTAACAGCGTTGCGTTCGCGCAACAGATGATCCCCCATGGCCGACAGTCCCACCAAGCTTCTGGTCGTCGATGACGACGCGGCCCTGCGTGTCCTGCTCCAGGACTACCTGACTCGAGAGGGTTTCGAGGTCCATGGTGTGGAGGACGGGGTCGGGATGGACGCCGCGCTGGCGGAGGAGGAGCCGGACCTGGTGATCCTCGACCTCATGCTCCCCGGCGAGGACGGACTCACCCTGGCGCGGCGTCTGCGCCGCCGCACCCAGGTGCCCATCATCATGCTGTCGGCCCGGGGTGACGAGATTGACCGCATCGTTGGGCTGGAGGTCGGCGCGGACGACTACATGCCCAAGCCATTCAACCCCAGGGAGCTCCTGGCGCGCATCCGCGCGGTGCTTCGGCGCCGTGCACCGCCCGAGGTCGAGGGCGCTGAGGGGTCAGAATCCTCTGATCCATCCATCTATCGCTTCGGACCCTATCGCCTGGACTTCAACCTGCGCGAGCTGCGCCGCGATGGGGAGCCCGTGGTGCTGACCTCGGGGGAGCTCGATCTGCTGCGGATCCTGATCGAGCACGGCGACCGGGTGCTGGACCGCGACCGCATCCTCGACCTCCTGAAAGGCTATGAGCGCTCGCCATTCGATCGCAGCATCGATGTCCAGATCGCGCGCCTGCGCGCCAAGATCGAGCCCGACACCAAGCATCCGCGCTACATCCGCACCGTCTGGGGCAAGGGCTATATCTTCACCCCAGCGGGCGAGCAATGAGACTCCCTCGACGCCTGCTGCCCGCCTCCCTGTTCGGGCGCGCCCTGCTGACGCTGATCGGCAGCTTCGGGCTCTTTGCCGTCGCCACCTTCCTGATCGTCGTCTATTACGCCCTGGCGCCCGTCGTGGAGCGGTCCACGTCGGATCTCGCCGGCATCATGGTGCTGTCCGCCCGGACACTGGTGCAGTTGCCACCCGATCTGCGGGACGAGTACCGGGAGCGGCTCGCCCGCGAGTACGAGCTGCGACTCGCAGAGGAAGCACCTAAGGCGGACGCCCGTGGCTACTTCTTTCCCTACATCGAGCGGCTCGAGACGGCCCTGCAGGAGCGCTTGGGCCGACCCGTTCGGATGATCAGCAGCCTGGCCAACGGCGATCGCTGGTTTTGGGTGGCCCTGGATGCGGGGGATCAGACCGTCTGGGCCGGGTTTCCCCGACGGCGGCTGCACACCCGTCCGCTGGAAGGAATTGTCTCTATCGGCGCCTTGGCGCTCCTGCTGTTGGTCGGTAGTGCGACCGTTCTGGCTCGGCGCGTCACCCGGCCTCTCGAGCGGCTCTCGGCGGCCGCCGCCGAGGTGGCCCGGGGCCGCTCTCCCAATCCGCTGCCGGAGACCGGCCCCGCCGAACTTGCCGATCTGGCGCGGCAGTTCAACGAGATGGGACGGCAGGTGCGGGAGCTGCTGGCCAACCGGACCATGCTGCTGGCCGGGATCTCCCACGATCTGCGCACACCCCTGACGCGGCTTCGGCTCGCCTTGGAGATGCTCCCCGCCAATGCGGCGCCTGAGCTGATCGAGCGCATGGAGCGGGACATCGACGAGATGAACGCGCTCATCTCGCAGGCGGTTGACTTCGGCAAGACCCTGGGGGCCGGGGCCCGGGAGATCCTCGATCTGGGCGAGCTGATCGACGACCTGGTGGTCGGTCAGCCGCGGGTCATCTGGCAGCGCCGTCCCATCTGTCCCTACTGCATCGACGCCCTGGCACTGCGCCGCATTCTCGGCAATCTGCTCGAGAACGCCCTGCGCTACAGCCGCGAGCCGGTCGAGATACACCTGGACTGCCGGCTACCCAGGCCGGTGATCTATGTGCTGGACCGCGGACCGGGCATACCCCCGGAGGAGCGCGAGGCGGTCTTTCGACCCTACTACCGGCTCGAGCACTCGCGCAGCCGCCAGACCGGCGGCAGCGGCCTGGGACTCGCGGTGGCGCGCCAGCTCGCCATGGCCAACCACATCGAGCTGGACATCGGCCAGCGCCCCGGCGGCGGCACCCTGGTTGCGGTGCGGCTGCCGGCGGCCGCCGAGCTCGAATGCTCCGATGGAACCGAGGGCCATCCAGTTGACGGCGGGGCCAGCGCTGCCTAAATTCCGCGGGCCACCATAAAACGAGATGCCACCGGAGTGAACCAAAATGCTCAACCCTGGCGACCAGGCCCCAGTCTTCTCCCTGCCCGACGCGGATATGGAGCGCACCAAACTGGAGGACCTGATCGGTTCACGCAATCTGGTGATCTATTTCTATCCCAAGGACGACACCCCCGGCTGCACCATGGAGGCCCTGGAGTTCACGGATCTCCAGCCCGAGTTCGACGCCGCCGAGACGGACGTCCTGGGCATCAGCCGTGATACCTGCACCAGCCACGGCGCCTTCCGCGACAAGTACGGGCTCTCGGTGCGGCTGCTCGCCGACACGGACGGCGAGGCCTGCGAGGCCTACGGCGTGTGGCAGGAGAAGGAGGCGCATGGTGAGAAACGCATGGGCATACTGCGCTCCACCTTCATCGTGGATAAGCAGGGGGTGGTGCGCCACGCACTCTATGACGTCAAGCCCAAGGGTCACGCCCAACAGGTCCTGGACCTGGTGCGGGTCCTCCAGCAGAGCTCTTGAGCGCATCAAGACCCGTCTCCTCCTGCATCGGCGGTTGCCCATGGTGACCGCTCACCCCCTGTACCGGCCCGCACGGCAACTCGGCCCTGAGAGATCCAGTGCGCGGCCACCGACGTGAAGCTGCGCGCGCACATCCTGGTCTTCCTGCTGGTCTTCGGACTGACCCCGTTGCTGCTGGCGGTGGCGATCAACCTGCCCCTGGTGCTTGATCGCACCGCGCTCTTCTATCAACGCGCCTATCTGCAGAATCTGCGCGCGGACTTCCGCGATCTCGACCAGCACCTGGCGAGCCGCCACGAGATGATCCGCCTGCTGGCCAAGCTGCCGGAGCCCGGTCTGCTGCTGGCCGAGGAGGGCGACGCCGACCAGATCGACCTGGCGCGCGCCCGCTATACGGGTTGGATCAACCAGATATTGGCGGACCAGCGCGACATCATCCAGGTGCTCTTCGTCGGTAGCGACGCCCAGGAGCGCTTCTGGCTCACGCGCGACGCCCGCACCCAGGAATGGCACCCCACGCCCCAGGCGCTGCAGGTGCCGAGTCGCGACTTCCTCGAAGCGGGGCTGGCGCTGCGGCCCGGTGCCGTCCTGGTGAGCCGCATCCGGGTCGACACCGCCGCCGGCGCCAGCGATCCCCGTCGGCTCATCACCCTCAATCTGATCAGCCGCATCGGCAGCGACGAGGCCAAGGAGCCCGAGGGCGCCGTGGTGCTCGGGATCGACGTCGGCGGCCTCGCCCAGTTCTACCGCGACACCGTCTGGGTCAACCAGGACGGCAGCTACCTGCGACCGGGCGGTCCCGCCAGTGGCGAGCCGGCGGCCTTCGCGGACTTCCCCGGCCTTGAGACCATCCTTTACGAGGGCAAGCTCGCCCTCTGGCGGGGTCAGCGCGGCCGCGAGTTCCTGTGGGTGCCCATGTTCGCCACCGAGCAGGGGCAGCCCCTGTGGGTGGGGCGGGCGGTGGACCCCTCCCCCATCGCGGATTTCCGCAACGCGCTGATGCTGCGCGTGCTCTCCATCATCCTGATCCTGGTGGCGGTGGTGATGGTGCTGGCGCGCTGGATCGCGGCGCGGGCGGAGCAGTTCGGCAAGGAACTCACCGGCGGAATCGGCCAGATCCTGCGCGACGGCGAGCCGCTGCGCTTTCACTGGCGCAAGCCCAAGGAGATCCGGGAGCTCGGCGACCAGCTCACGGCCCTGTCCAAGACCCACGCGGAGCATCTGCGCTCCGCGCGGGAGCATACGCGCGAGCTGGAGCGATCCAATCGATACAAGTCGGAGTTCCTCGCCAACGTGAGCCACGAGCTGCGCACCCCGCTCAACTCCATCCTGCTCCTCTCCAAGATGCTCGCCGCCGACACCAGCGGCCTCTCCGAGGCCCAGCGGCGTCAGGCGCGGGTGATCCATGAGGCCGGGGACGATCTGCGCAACATGATCGACAACATCCTCGACATCTCGCGCATCGAGGCCGGTCACGTTGCCGCCAATCCGGAGTGGATCGAGCTGGCCCCGATGCTCGAGGAGCTGACGACCCTGGTGCGGCCCCTGCTCGGTGACAAGCCGGTGGCCCTGGAGCTGGCGATTGACCCACGGGCCCCCCAGCGCATCCATAGCGATCGGGAGAAGCTGCGCCAGATCCTCAAGAATTTCCTGTCCAACGCCATCAAGTTCACCGACGAGGGGCGGGTCACTCTGGCCATGGGTCCGCGGGACGACCCGCTGCTTCCGCTGGTACTCGGCGTCAGTGACACCGGGATCGGGATCCCACAGGACAAACAGGCCATCATCTTCGAGGCCTTTCAACAGGCGGACGGCTCCACCCAGCGACGCTACGGAGGCACCGGGCTCGGGCTCTCGATCAGCCGTGAGCTGGCGCGTCTGCTGGGCGGTCACATCGAGGTGCACAGCCGCCCTGGGGCGGGGGCCAGGTTCGACCTCCTGCTGCCCCTGTCGTTGCAGGCCGAGCCGCCGCTCGAGGATCAGGGCCGGTCGGCGGCGCCGCCGGAGGCGGTGTCCGGGCACGGCGGCGAGCCGGCGCCTGAGCGACAGCCGGCGGCGCAGCCCAAGCTTTGCGATCCAGTCGCGGAGCCGTCCGACCGCTGGGTGCTGATCATCGACCGGGACGTGCGCAGCCTGGTCCGCCTGACCGAGCTGATCCGTGCCGAGGGCTTGCAGGTGCAGACCGCAGCGGATCTGGGCGAGGCCCTGGAGACCCTCCAGGAGGATTGCGAGGGCTGTGTCTTGATGCTTCTGGCGGCGCAGGTGTCGGAATGTGCGACCTGTGATACGATCGAGACCCTTCAGAAACAGAATCTTGACCAAGGGACAGCGTTGGCGGTGTTGGGCGACTCCGAGACCCAGGCCCAGCTCGAGGCCTGCCGGGCGGCCGGTGCGGTCGCGTTTCTCCCCAAGCCGGTGGACGCGGGGGCGCTGCGTGAGGTACTGACGGGACTCTGCGCCAGCCCCGGTGAGACGCGGGTGCAGGGCATGGACGCCGTGTCGGACCAGACCCCATGAATCGCTATGCCGGATTCAAGCTGCTGATCGTCGACGATCACGCCCACAACCTCTTTACCCTGCGCACCCTGATCGAGGCGCATATGGACGCGGAGGTCTTCGAGGCGACCTCCGGCCAGGAGGCGATCGACCTCACCCACCGCGACCCGGACATCGATCTCATCATTCTCGACGTGCAGATGCCCGAGATGGACGGCTTCCAGACCGCCTCCATGCTCAAGCTGCGCAAGCGCACCCGTGACATCCCCATCATCTTCCTGACGGCCGCCTTCAAGTCCGAGGAGTTCCAGCAGCGTGGCTTCGCGGTTGGGGCGGCGGACTACCTGCTCAAGCCGATCGACGACAACCTGCTGATCAACAAAATCAGCACCTACTTCAGACTGATCGAGAAGGAACGCGGGCTCAACCGGATCCTGGAACAGAAGGTGGCCGAGCGCACCGCAGAGCTCGCCGAGGCGCGCCAGTACCTGGAGAACATCATCACCCACATGGGCGAGGCCCTGCTGGTGCTGGAGCCAAGCGGCGCCATCAAGATGACCAACCCGGCCGCGCGGCGCATGCTCGGCTACGCCGAATCGGATCTCCAGGGCATGTCGATCGGTGACGTCTTCGAGGAGGAAGGCGATGAGGAGGCCGGGGCCTTCATGGGCACCTGGCTCGAGGCCCTGATCCGCACCGGCGCCCTGAGCAAGATCGATGCGCGCTTCATCACCCGCAATGGGCGGCGCGTCCCCATCCTGTTCTCGCGCACGGCGGTGAAGGACGAGAGCGGCGGCATCAGCGATATCATCTGCATCGCCAAGGACATGACCGGCTATGTTCGGTTGCACCGGGACTCGGAGCCAACGAATCCAACGCAACGGAGTGCGCCAGAAGTACCCTAGGAGGGTCCATGAACAGCGATCCTAACGCCCCCGATCTACCGGAAGACGAAGACACCGAACTGACCGCCAACGCCTTGAAGGCAATGGCCCACCCCTTGCGCTGGAAGATCCTGTGCTCGCTGGGGGAGAACGAGCTGTCGGTGGGCGAGATCGTGGACCGCACCGGCACCTCCCAGAGCAACATCTCCCAGCATCTGGAGCAGTTGCGCAACAAGAACATCGTGGTGGCCCGCAAGGAGGCCAACCGCATCTTCTACCGCATCCGCAACCACCAACTGCTGGATCTGATCGGCATCATGCGCGACGTGCTCTGTCCGGCGAACCTGGACGATCGCTTCCCCAGATGAGCACCGAAGATGAGCCACTGAGCCAGAGCCACTGAGGCAGCGCCCGGTTGCTGCTGTCCGCGCTGGGCGCCGTTCCATAATGGCGCCCTCCTCTCGTCCCCTCCCCCCATCGCCTAAAACAGGAGCACCCGATGCTCGACCCCGACGAATGGTTTACAGAGACCACCAGGGCACAGGGTGCGGCCTTCTCCATCAGGATCAGGGAAAGGCTCCATGAGGAGGTGACCCAGTTTCAGACCATCGAGGTCTTCGCGACCGAGGGCTTCGGCAATCTGATGGCCATCGACGGCATCGTGATGCTGTCCGGCCGCGAGAACTATCTCTATCACGAGATGTTGGCCCACCCGGTGCTCTTCACCCATGCGAACCCGCGCCGGGTCTGCATCATCGGCGGCGGGGATTGCGGCACACTGCGCGAGGTCCTGAAACACCCGGGGGTGGAATCGGTTGTTCAGATCGACATCGACGCCGGGGTGACCCGGGCCGCAGAGCTCTACTTCCCCGAACTGACAGCGAGCAACACCGATCCCCGCGCCCGTCTGCTGTTCGAGGATGGGATCAAATGGATGAAGGCGGCCAAGGCGGGCGGCCTGGATGTGATCATTGTCGACAGCACCGACCCCATCGGACCCGCCGTCGGGCTCTTCAGGCAGGCCTTCCACGCCGACTGCCTCAATGCCCTGGCCGAGGGCGGCATCCTGGTGCAGCAGAGCGAGTCACCACTCTACGACATGGATATCCTCAAGGCCCTGCACGCCGCCATGGCCGGTGCCGGCTTTGCCGCCACCCGCACCCTGTTCTTCCCGCAGACGGTCTATCCATCTGGATGGTGGAGCGCCACCATGGCTCGCAAGGGCGCGAAGGAACTGGATCTCTTACGGTCGGACGACGCACGCAACAAGCCGTTCGAGACCCGCTACTACAATGCGGAGATCCACCAGGGGGCGCTGGCGCAGCCCGAGTTCTTCAAGCGGGAGATCGCCGGGGCTGGCTGACCTCTCGTTGACGCTGATCCGATGACAGGCCAGCATTTCCCTCAGTGCGCCGGCCACAGCTCGGTGGCGATCCCCTCCCCCAGGTCCGCGTCGATCAGACGCCGGCGCACCCGCAGGAGACGCTCGATCAGCGCCGGCTCCGCCGCCGCGTAGGCGGCCGCGTCCGGCACCCGCTTGACCACCACGCCCAGGAGCTCGGTGATGGCGTTGCCGATCGAGTTCTGGCTGATGGTCACCAGCAGCCGTCCCTCGTCGTTGCGGAAGATGAGCTGCTTGAAGGCGGGCTCCCAGCGGATTGAGTTGGCGTAGGCCGGCTCGGCGATACAGCGATCGCGGACCTTTTTGGCCGTGGTCAGAAAGTCGTTGTCGAACAGCAGCACCTCTTCGACCTGCTGCGGGAAATGGACGTCCGGCAGCATGGGCGCATTGCGGGTCGAGACCTGGGAGAAGAAGGTACGGTAGAAGTCCAGGAAGCCCTCGAGGATGGCGTCGTACTCGTGCCAGAAGCGCACGTCCTTGAGCGACTCGACTCCGCCCCGGATCTCCCAGCAGGGCAGACCTTCCGGGTAGCCGGTGAGCCTGAGCTGGGATTCGCCCGTATGCACCGTCTTGAGGATCCGCAGATCCAGTGCCTCGTAGAAGAAGCGCCGGTAGACATCCCGCATATGGGCCTGAAACAGACTGTGCTGGCCGCCATCGGTGAGGTTGGGGTTGTCGGCCTCGGCGAGCCTGGCCGCTCTCAGCTCCGCCATGGGAAAGCAGATGAAGTGATTGTGCAGCATGCGGATGCTGGGGACCCCCGGGGAGGTCAGGGGCCAGGTCGCATCCAGGCTCGCCTCCCCGGCCAGCACCAAGTGCTCTGCCGGGTCGGCATACCGCTCGGTCATGTGGGTGATGATGACCTGGTTCATCCGGTTCCAGACCCGCTTCACCGGCTCCGGAACCTGGGTGCGGCGCACCGGCCGCCCGAGCGGGTTCAGGATGCGCTGGGAGCTGTTGTAGATGATGGAGCAGTCAAATTCGAGGGAATGACCCAGTGCCTTGCGGTAGAGCAGCAGGTCCTCCTGGTTCACCAGGAGCCCGTTGTTATGCACCAGGTCGTTGAGGTTCTCCGTGCTGTTGAAGAACTCGTTGGGCTTCATGCCCTCGGGCACGTCCAGGGGGATGGGCCTGAACGGAGTGACGATCTCGCGCGGTCCAATTTCCATGGGGAACTACCTCCAACTTGGGGGCGGGACCTTCGCCCACCCCTGGCGTCTGGGTCTTGACACCGCAGGCACACGACCTCGTGGCCCCTGGCGTCTGCCCGGGAGGAAAAGTCTACCAGCTCCCGACATCGGAGCGGGCGTCGTGCGGTGGTGCTGAGGCGATAGAGCCTCCAACGAGGGACTGTCGTGCAGTTCGCTTCGACTACCCAAGGCCCGTCAGCTTCCAGATCACGCCTTGATGTTCGAAGAATGGCCCATGACCACGATCGTCCTCTCCGATGAGGGGCGAATCCTGCGCCAGGACACGCGCGGGCGCGTCGGGCAGAACCGAGTGACCCTGGAGAGTGGGATCGGCCTCTTCGAGCAAGGCGCAACGGCCGAGGAGATCACGCGGCGTTTCGACGCCCTGGATCCCTACGCGACGCTGCGCAACCACCTGGACATCGCCAGCAAGCGCAAGCCTATCTGCACCGCCAGCGGCAAACCTAGCTCGCGGCGCGCCGCGAGGCCGAGTCGCGATCACCCACGGCCAAGAACCGCGAGCGCCTCGGCCGCAATCGCATGCGTTGCGATGCTCCGCCTCCTGGCCGACGAGAATCTCGACGGGAACATCCTGCGGGCGTCCTGCGGCGCGTGCAGGGCGTGGACTGCGTTCGGGTACAGGATATCGGGCTTTCAGGCGCCCAGGACCCGGCGGTTCTGGTCTGGGCCGCCGAGCTGACGCGTGCTCGTCACCCGCGATGTCGAAACAATAACTGGCGTTCGCGTTGAAGTCCCCATCCGCGAGGCGTGCGAGCACCGGTGGACGCAGGTCAATTCGGTGGTGCGACCTATAGGTTACGTTGCGTGGCTCGAGGACGAATGACCCGGCCCCGCACGCCCCAGGGCCATCACCTCATCGCCGGCGACGTGTCCGGCCGACATCTCTCATTCTGAACGCGTTGCGCCTCCTTTGATCAAAGCGCAAACCAGCATTACGGATGCCCCTCGTCAAGAGAAAAGAATTTCATTGATAAGCCAATTGCGCCTGCTACTCTCGTCCTTAATTCTTGAGTTTTTTTGTCGCGTATGACCTGAGGGAAACGCGAGGGCGCATGCGTTTGCCTTTCTGGAGCAGGTCGTCCGAGTCAACAATCGTATGTGGCGCGGAGTGCCGCCATGACCCAGCCCATCCTCCTCGCCCTCGACGAGAACGCTGCCGATCTCGCTCACGTCAAGCGTGAGCTGGAAGACCGGTACGGGCGGCAATACGGGGTCGTCACTGTGGGGTCGCCCGACGAGGCGCGCGCGCAGCTCAAGCGCTTCGCCACCTCGGGCGTGGAGTTGGCCTTGGTGCTCGCCGGGCAATGGCGCGCCGGCGAGCCAAGCCGCGGGTTGCTGGAGGCCGTGCACGACCTCCACCCGTACGCCAGGCGTGCGGCGCTGATCGCGTGGACTGACTGGGGTGACCCGAGGACCGGACGGGCGATCTTCGACGGCATCGCCGAGGGACGGTTCGATCACTACGTCATGCGGCCGTCGGCGTCACCAGACGAGCAGTTCCACCAGACGATCTCCATGGTGCTGCTCGAGTGGGCCGAGGCGAATCGGGCGGCCCCGCAGACGGTGCACATCGTCGCCGACTCTTGGACCGGTCGCGCCTATGAGCTGCGCGAGGCGCTCCAGCAGTGCGCGGTGTCGCACCACTTCTGCCTCGCCGACTCGCCCGAAGGTCAGGCGCTCGTCGCCGCGGCTCGGGCGGGCGCGACACTTCCTCTTGTCGTGTTCCCGGACGGCAGGGTCTTGGAAAATCCGACCAACCTCGAGCTCTCCCAGGCCACCGGTGGGCCAATCGATCCGAACCAGACCAACTTCGACGTCATCATCGTCGGCGCGGGCCCCGCGGGCCTGTCGGCAGCCGTGTATGGCGCATCGGAGGGCCTCAGCACCCTGGTCGTCGACAAGGGCGGGATCGGTGGTCAGGCCACCTCCAGCTCGCTCATTCGCAACTACCTCGGGTTTCCGCGTGGCGTCAGCGGTCGGCAGCTCGCCCAGAACGCGTACAGCCAGGCCTGGGTCTTTGGGGCCAACTTCGCCTTCATGCACACGGTCACCGGCATCGCCCGCGAGGACGACCATCTCGTCGTCACGCTCTCCGACGACCGCCGCTTGCGGGCCTCGGCGGTGCTGCTGGCCATGGGTGTCAGCTATCGCCGCCTCGGGGTGCCGACACTCGAGGCCCTGATCGGAGCCGGCGTGTACTATGGCGGCTCGACATCCGAAGCCCCGGCACTGGTCGGTCGCGACGTCTTCGTCGTCGGAGGCGCCAACTCGGCGGGCCAATCCGCACTGCATCTTGCCCAGTACGCGCGGCGCGTCACACTCGTGGTCCGCGCACGATCGCTGCGCGACGGCATGTCGGACTACCTCGTCCGTCAGGTGGAGGCGACAGAGAACATCCAGACCCGTCTCGGCTACGCGGTGGTGGGTGGCGGTGGCGATGGTCGGCTGGATCACCTGGTGCTACGCGACATCGCGTCGAAATCCGAGTCCAGGGTCGATGCGCAGGCGCTGTTCATCCTGATCGGCGCCGAGCCGTACACGGGGTGGCTTCCGGCGGAGATCGAACAGGACGAGCGCGGGTTCGTCCTCACGGGAGCGGATATCTCGCAGCGCAGCGCGCCGCGGTTCAATCGCAGTCCGTTTCTCCTCGAGACGAGCATGCCCGGCGTATTCGCCGCCGGCGATGTCCGACACGGTTCAGTGAAGCGCGTCGCTTCGGCGGTCGGTGAGGGTTCCATCGCCATCCAGCTGCTGCACCAATACTTCGCCGTCGAGCAGCCGAATTCACACGGCAGCTCGGGCGATACGACGAGCGCGTCGGCCGAGTGACGAGCGCCAACGTGCCGGGTGTTGCACGTGCCCGGCACCTTCGCCGCCGGCGACGTGCGCCAGGGCGTGGTTCGGCGGGTCGCGTCTGCGGTGGAACAAGGCGCAACGGCGGTTAGCCTCGTGCACAACTATCTTGAGACCGTCTGATGAGGAAGCGGCATGGCGACCAAATCATCCTGCTCGCATATGAGCGACATTGAAAACATCAAACAACCGAAGGCCTACGAGTGCGAGGAGTGCGTCAAGACCGGAGACGCCTGGGTGCATCTGCGCACTTGCCAGGCCTGCGGATTGACCCTTTGTTGCGACAGTTCGCCCAACCGCCATGCGAGCCGGCACGCGCAGGCGAGCGGGCATCCGGTCATTGCTTCGGCGGAGCCAGGAGAGCGCTGGCTTTACTGTTACGTGGATGAAGCCTTCGCAGGATACTGAGTCTGGCGGTTCCCGGGCCGGGTCCATCGGCTGCCAGGATCAACGCGCAGAGCCCCCGCGCGACAGATTCCTGTTTGGTTATGGGGACAGGATAGGTAACCCATTGGACGGGAGGACGGTCAGACGATCAATGTTCATCGGCCCGTCGACCCATCGCGGCGACTGGCCCTTTCCGGGCAGAACCGGCTGATCGGCGGGGCGTGGTGCGCGTCCGCGCTGGATCGCGGACCACGCACCGGTAATCGGATCGCCCAACTTGGCTGCTGCGATTTCACGCGGGCGATTGCCGTCGTTTGACCAATCACCGAGAAGGACGCGCCAGGGGCGGCGAGCGGCCGCAGGCCGGCCGGTCGCTCCAGTTGGACTCTCGGACACGACGGGTCCGACAGTTACGTAGGTGGCTGTCGCGAAAGTCGCTGTCTTTGGTGATCCGGACCATCCCGTTTGCGTCCGCAAAGGCCGCCACGGCCACATCCTTGGTCTGCGACGCGTCGGACGTCCTCGCCCGAGATCAGGAGTCGCCCATCCTAAAGAGCGGCCAGGAGGTCCTCTCGCTTCAGTCTCGGGTGGTCGGCCAGGATCTCGTTCAGCTCCATACCTGAGGCGATCAGATCGAAAACGGCCGGGTTGGCCCGGCTGCGCACGCAGGCAAGGCCCGGGCCAGGCGTCTCCAGCGACCGGCCGCCTAGTGCGGACGCTGGTCGAGCTGACGAGCGGATCGGGGATCAGTTGTAGATCAGCTCCGACCAGCGGCCGGCATCGATCAACTCCTGCTTGCGGGCACGCCAGGCGTCCATGGAGCCGGCCTGCTCCGCCATCACCTTGTCCAGCACGGTCGCGATCTTGCCGAGCCCGGAGACGAAGACATAGGTGTCGGGCTCGGCGATCAGGGCGCAGGCGTCGGCCACGTTGGCCTTGAGCCCCTGCTCCAGCGCCTGTGAGGAGGTCATCAGAGGCCGGGAGCCCATGGCCTTGAATGCCTTGAAGGTCCGGGCGTCGTAATAATTGGCGAGGTCGCTCTCCTCGTCATTGGCATACATCAGGTCCAACCCGGTGCGGCCGCCGTAATAGAGCCGCACCTGACCCTTCCAGCCGCCGCGCCGCTCATAGATCAGCTGGGCGAAGGCGCGGAAGGGAGCGATCCCCGTGCCGGTGCCGATCATGAGCAGATTGGCGGTACTGTCGAGCGGGATCCTGAAGGGGCTGAGATAGGGACCGCTGATGGTGATCCGCTGCCCCGGCCGGACATCGCACAGATAGTTGGACGCGATACCGGGATAGCGCTCGCCGCTCACCTCGTCGACGTAGAAGCAGCGCCGCACCAGGAGATCGATGGTGATCTCGTCCTGATCGGGAAGGCTGCGGGCGTTGGCGATGGAGTAGCGGCGCAGGTGGTAGGGGTTACCGAAGGGGTGTGGCCCCGGAACCACCACCCCGATGCTCTGGCCCTCGACAAACTGGAAGGCGGGGTCCAGGACCCGGATCACCAGGTGCCGTACCTCATCGGCGGCGTCGGGGGTAATGCGCCAGGTCTCCTTGATAACCGCCTCGGTGGTCGGGCCGACGTCGGGGGGAAGATCGCTCATGTGCTGCTCCAAATCGCCTTGTCATGTCCAGGGCCCGATGGCCCGCCTCGTCTCTCGCGACGCCCGTGTGCGCGGTCGGGGCTTAACCCGCCCGGTGCACCGGCGTTTCATCGTTGAACGGGAACCGGATCCTTCACTCGCGCTCGCAGCCCTTGCTCCCACAGGAACAACCACCGCACCCGCCGTCGGAGGAACGAAAGGGGCCGAGCTCCGGGTGGCGCGATGCGAAGCGGGCATAAACAGCCTGGACCCAGGTCCAGCCTGCCAGGACGCCGAAGATCACCAGGCTCGCCACCAGCATCCTAGCCATGGGAGCCACCCAGACCGGCAAAGCCCATGAAGGCCAGTGACAGGAGGCCGGCCAGCATCAGCGTCAGGGCCGCCCCCTGGCTGACGTTTGGCACCCGCGCCAGGGCCAGGCGCTCGCGCAACCCCGCCATCAGCATCAGGGCCAGGGTGAACCCCACCCCGGCGCCCAGGGCGTAGACCAGGCTCTGGGCCAGATCGTATTCCTTGGCGGTCTGAAACAGGGCGAGCCCCAGGATGGCGCAATTGGTGGTGATCAGGGGCAGGAAGATCCCGAGCGACCGAAAGAGCCCCGGGCTGAACTTCTTGATGAACATTTCCACCAGCTGCACCGCCGAGGCGATCACGGCGATGTAGCAGATCAGGCGCAGGAACTGGAGGTCCAGCCGGGTGAGAATCCAATTGATCCCGTAGGCGCTGAGCGAGCTCACCAGCATCACGAAGATGACCGCGAGCCCCATGTTCCAGGCCGTCTCCTTCTTGCCCGAGACGCCGAGGAAGGGGCAGATGCCGAGGAACATGGCCAACACGAAGTTGTTGACCACCGCCGCGTTGAGAAAGATGAAGGACAGCGATTCAGCCTGCATTGGCCTGCACCCCGACACGCGCCAGCAGGCGGCGCTCGCTGCGCCCCCTGATCCAGTTGAACAGCAGCAGCCAGGCGCCCAGGACGAAGAAGCCTCCGGGCGGCAGGATCATCACCACCCAGGGCTGAAATGCCTCCGAGAAGAGATGGATCCCGAACAGGGTGCCGTTGCCGAGGATCTCGCGTACCGTGCCCAGCGCCAGCAGGGCCAGGGTGAAGCCCATGCCCATGCCCAAGGCGTTCACCAGGGTTGGCATCAGGCGCTGCTTGGAGGCGTAGGCCTCGGCCCGCCCCAGAATGATGCAGTTGACCACGATGAGCTGGATAAAGGCCCCGAGCGCCGCGTAAAGATCCAAGCTGATGGCCTGGATGCCGTAGTCCACCATGGTCACGAAGGTCGCGATGATGACGATGTAGGCGGCGATGCGCACCTGCTTGGGGATCCAGTTGCGCAGCAGCGAGACAAGGGCCCCGGAGCCGAGCAGCACGAAGGTCGTGGCCAGCCCCATGGCGATGGCATTCACCGCGGAGTTGGTCACCGCCAGCACCGGACACATGCCAAGCAGCATCACGAAGACGGGGTTCTCCCTCCACAGGCCGCGCAGAAAGGTCTCGAGGGTCAGGTCTTCCTGTCGGTTGGGCAGTTGCGCCATGGATCTGATCTCCGTCGTGCCGATCGGGCCCCGGAGGGCCCGATCCTCAAGGTTTGTTCGGCTGGGTCCGCAGTAGGTCCAGACCCCGGTGGATCGCCGGCACCAGCCGCCCGGCCGCGTCGTTGAGTGCGCGCCCCATGGCCTTCGAGGAGATCGTCGCCCCCGAGATGGCATCGATTTGCCAGGGCTGGGTCTTGGTACCGTGCTTCACCGTGACAATCGGATTGGCAAGTCCGGTACCCTCGGTATTGAGCCGCGCGTCCAGGGCCCGGAAGTTCTCCAGGAAGACCGGGTCGGTCTCGATCTTGTCCCCCAGGCCGGGGGTCTCGGTACTCTTCAGCACCCGGCTGCCGACGATGCACTGGCAGTTGGGGTCATAGCCGAACAGGAAGCGGATGACGTCGGAATAGCCCTGGGCGGCGCCCGGAAAGGCGATGCCCCTGAGCTGCCCCGCGCCATCGAAGGCAGCGTACACGGGTTCGCCGGCGACACCCTCCGCGGCCGGGACCAGTCGCTGGTCGGTGAGCACGAAATCGCGCTTGGTGGCCGCACCCGGGATCACCTGAAAGACGGCGCGCTCGGTGCGTAGGCGCTGATTCTCCGCGATGATCGGCAGGGTGGCCTGATAGACCAGCACCACCAGCAGGCCGGAGATGGTCGCGATTCCACCCAGGGCCCGCAGCATCGGCCAGGCAGGCGTCGACTCCAGGGCCGAGGGCGTGTGGGTTTCGAGGGGTGTCTCTGCGTCTATGGTCATAAGGAGACCCAGCTGGGTTGGATTCAAGCGCCCTGTGCCGGGCCGCGACTGTCGGTCGGGATTCAGCCCGACGGCGAGGCGTGCGTTGCCTGAGCGGTCCCAGTCGGACTGAAGTCCGACCTACCTTGGTTAGCGGCACTCATTTGCGCGCCCTGGCCTTGACCGCGCCGTAGATGCGCGGCTGGGTCCAGTCCGAGATCAGGGGTCCGGCGGCGTTGGCGATGAGGATGGCGTACATGACGCCCTCCACCAGGCCGCCGAAGAGCCGGATCACCACGGTCAGGACCCCGATCAGGACACCGTAGAGCAGGGCCCCGCGCGGTGTCACCGGTGAGGCCACCATGTCGCTCGCCATGAACCAGGCGCCCAGCATCAGACCGCCGGAGGCGAGCACGAACCAGGGCGACGGGTAGAGGGTCGCGTCGTAGAGCCAGAAGGGCAGCGCAGTGAGGACGGCACCGCCAAGCACGCCGGTCGGGATTCGCCAGTCCATGAAGCCGCGCAGGGCGAGCCAGAGGCCACAGATGAGGATCAAAAGGGCCGATGTCTCCCCCGCCGAGCCGGCCACCATGCCGGTGAAGACCTGGGACAGCGGCTGCTCGATGTGCTGGAACTTCTGGATCGCGAGCGGCGTGGCCCCGGTCCAGGCGTCCATCTGGAGTCCCGTGATCCAGTCGGCCACCGGGACCGGCTGCATGAAGGGCGCGGTCAGGGTGGACGGGATCAGATCGGTGAAGCGCCCAGGCGCGAAGGCCGGCGTCCAGGTGGTGATGGCCACCGGAAAGGACGCCTGCACGAAGGCACGCCCCACCAGGGCCGGGTTCATCACGTTGAACCCCAGGCCACCAAACAGCGCCTTGCCCAACCCGACGCCGACGAGGGCCGCCACCGCGGCCATCCACAGCGGAAAGCCGGGCGGCAGGGTGAGCCCGAGCAGCAGGCCGGTGATGACCGCGGACCAGTCGCTGACCGTGTCCCCGAGCCCGCCCAGGCGCGAGAACAGCCACTCCGTCGCCACCGCGACGGCGGTGGTCGTGAGCAACAGGAGCAGGGCGCTAAGCCCGAACTGGTAGACGGCGAAGGCGGCGATGGGCAGCAGCGCCATCACCACGTTGCGCATGATCTGGTCGACGCTCAGCGCCCGCTTGAGGTGCGGCGAGGTGCGAATCTCGATGTTCGGGGCCATGGGCTACTTGCTGGCGTCTCGGTTGATCGCCTTGGCGATGCGAAAATACTGGGTCAGCGGGATGTTCGACGGGCACACATAGGCGCAGCTTCCGCACTCGAAGCACTGATCCAGGAAATAGTCCTGGGCCATGCGCTCGTAGTCCCGCGCCTGGGCCAGTTGGCCGAGCATGGACGGGTTGAGCTGCACCGGACAGGCCTTGAGGCACTCCGAGCACTTGATGCAGGGAAAGACCTTGCGCCTGGCCAGGTCCGGGTCCTCCCGCTCCAGGGCGACCACGCCCGAGACCGCCTTGGTGACCGGCACATCCAGGGAGGCCACGGCCATGCCCATCATGGGTCCGCCCAGGATCACCTCACCCAGGGTCTCCCGCGTCCCCACATGATCGAGCAAGAAACGCAGCGGGGTGCCGATGGGGACCAGCAGGTTGCCCGGGTTCCTGACCGCCGGACCGCTGACGGTCACCACCCGCTCGATGAGCCCACGGGAGCGCGGCAGCAGGTCCCCCATCTGGGCGAGGGTCCCGACGTTATAGACGGCCACCCCCACATGGGCCGGTAGGCCGCCCACCGGGACCTCCTTGCCCAGCAGGCTCTTGATCAGCATCTTCTCGGCGCCCTGGGGGTACTTGCTCTCCACCGCCTCGGCGGTAATCGGCAGGTCCCCCGCCGGGATCTGGGCCAGACGCTCGCGGATCTTCGAGACGGCGTCGAGCTTGTTGTCCTCGACCCCGATGATGGCCCGCCTCGCCCCGGTGGCCTTGAGCACCAGCCGGATCCCGCGGATCAGGGCGTCGGTGTGCTCCAACATGATGCGGTGGTCGCAGGTGAGATAGGGCTCGCACTCGCAGCCGTTCACGATCACCGTGTCGATCACCGCCCCCTCCGGCGGCTTCATCTTGACGTGGCTGGGGAAGGCCGCCCCGCCCAGACCCACCAGGCCCGCGTCCTGAACCGCCGAGACGATCTCCTCGGGGCTCATGGCATCGAGGTCCCGCTCCAGGTCGTAGAGCACCTGCTGGGTCGCCGCCTCATAGACTTTGAGATAGATGGCCCGGGTCCTGGGGCCCTCCGCCGTCGGGGCGAGATCAATGGCCCGGATCACCCCGGTGGCCGGGGCGTGCATGGGCACCGAGACGAATCCCGCTGCACTGGCGATGGGCTCGCCCCGCAACCACCTCCTGACCCACGCCGACGATGGGCTTCGCCGGGCGCCCCTTGTGCTGGGCGAGCGGGATGATCAGCTCCGGCGCGAAGGGCAGGCGCCGGATCGGCTTGTCCGCCGTCAGCTCCTTGTGCTCGACCGGGTAGATCCCGTGGTCGAAGGTCTTGCGGCGTCGGAAAATACTGAACAGGCCCATGCTAATGCCTTAGGCGAACATGCGGCGGTAAGCCGACGTCCAAGATCACGCGGCAACTCAAGCAGCACCCATCGATTCGGAGGCGGAGCGGCGCGCCGGGATACCGAATAACATGCCGCGGACGCTGATGTCCTCATTGATGTCCGGCCAGCGCACACCCTGCCCGTCCCCCAGGATTTCAGATTGTTGACGCTGCTTCGGCGTCGCCTCTGACAAGCGCCAGGACCATGCGAGTGGAACCGAGATGGTCCGACCATCCATCAGGAAAGCGACGATTTGGTCCTCAGTCACTTCCGCCCGCCGCACGCGAGGCTCGACGACGTCAACCGCAATGCTCATGCCAGGCCTCCTCGATTGTCCGATGATTGTCCACGATCATCCGCCGGGTCGGCCCAAGCTCGCGGGGCCCGGCGATACCCTTGACGGTTGGGATTGCTCATCGCCCTCCGCGATAGGGACGCCAGGTGCCCGGCACCGCCCGCTCTATTGGTATTTCTCGGCCCGCTTCAGCAGCTTGTCCACGCCCTTCTCGCCCGCGTCCCAGGGAGTGCCGGGGTGGATGCACCCGGCGGTGCACTTCTCGGCGGCCTTGACGATGTCCTTGTAGGGGCCGCCCCTGGGATCGGCGATCTCGACCTTCTTGTCCACGTTGTACCTGAAGATCTTCGGGTTGATGGTGGTGCACTCGTCGCAGGCGGTGCACTCGGGGGTCTCCACCCACACCGGCTCCCAACCCGCGTCGCCCGCGCCGTTTCCGCCCCCGTTGGTCCCGGTTGGCGCGGCTGTGGATCCGTTGCCGCCGCCGCGAGCAAGGGCGGTCAGCACCCCCGTGTCCCCGCCGGCCATGGCCAGCAGGCTGGTGGTGAGCTTCTGGGCCATCTCCGCCTTGACCTCGTTCCTGACCTGCTCCAGGTCCACCTTGCCCAGCTCGCCGCACAGGCCCCGCAACTGGGTCCAGAAGCCGCGCCGCTCCTCGCAGGAGCGCACCAGCTCCTCGGCCACCAGGACCCGCATCAGGCGGTTCTTGGCGTCGACTCCCCAGATGTAGGGGAAGAGCCCCTCGCGCTCGTCGGGCTCCATGTCGAGGAGCTCGGCGAGCGGGACCATGGAGTCGTTCCAGGTCTCGGGCGGCGCCTTGCGGAAGTGCTTGCGGAAGCGCCCCTCGGTCATGGCAAAGTCGGCGAAGGTGAAGGGCACCTCCATCTGCGCCTCCTTGCCCTTCTCATCGGTGTACCGGATGGTCCAGTCGATCCAGTCCTTGTCGATCTCCGGGTTGCCCTCGATGGAGCAGCACTCCTCCAGGGTCGTGCCCGCATCCGGATCGAAGCGGAACAGCGGGTAGGCCCGTGACTCCACCGCCATGCGGCTGTGATGCTCCGACATGTCGTCACCGATGCCGTGCTCCGGCTGACAGTTGGAGTAGATGTTGAAGAGCGCCGGACGGCGGCTGTTGAGCCCGTCGATATAGCCCTCCAGCAGATGGGTCATGTGGGAGATGGCGCTGGAGAGCACGAAGCTGGTGCGATGGGCCATGCCGATCAGGGCCATCTCCTTGCGCATCTCGGTCTTGCCCTTCCACACCTTGCCGTAGGGGCTCATGTCCGCCACCTGGCCCATGAATCCGGAGGTGCAGGCCTGGCCGCCGGTGTTGGAGTAGACCTGGGTGTCGAGCACCATGATCTTGACGGGGTGACCCGAGGCCAGGGCCCGCGACAAGTTCTGGAACCCGATGTCGTACATGGCCCCGTCGCCGCCAACCGCCACCACCGGCGGACACAGCAGCCATTCCTCGTCGCTGAACTGCTTCCAGTCGAAATAGGTGAAGTACTCCTGGTGCTCGGCGGCCCTGTACTGGCCCTCCAGCTCGAGCTTTGCCATGCGCACGGCCTTGAAGCCATCCGCCATCTTGCGCATGTGGCCCTCGAAGAGGCCCAGGGCGATGGACGGGGAGTCCTGGAACAGGTGGTTCGACCAGGGAAACGGATAGGGGTTGAAGGGCCAGGTGGAGCCCCATACCGACGAGCAGCCGGTGCTGTTGACGATGCCCATCTCCGCCCGGGGCTGAGCCTTGGTGTACTGGGCCTTGAGGTGGCGCAGCTTGTCCAGCAGCCCGGTCGCCCAGCGCAGCCACTCGGGGTCCACCGGCTCGGCGGTGCGCCCCGGGTCCAGCTCGGCGGACAGGTCCGACAGGGTCAGGTCCCTGTCCTTGTGACCCTCGATCGCCCGGGTGATGGCCGTCGTGTCGCTGAGGTCCACGGCGGAGGCGAGGCGCAGCCGCACATGGGTCTCGAGCCGGGCGATCAGGTCGTCGAGCTCGGCCAGATGGGCCTTGACCCGCGGCTGCATCAGGGCCGTGACGGTGGCCGTAAACAGATGAATGACGGTCTTCTCGCCGCAACCCATGCAGGACCCGTCGCCGGCCACCATGGACCGGTAGTTGGATTTATCGAGCAGCAGGGTCTCCAACGCCCCGACCTTCTCGTTGAGGTCATCGATGCGGATGAAGCCCGGGTCGGTGGTCGGCAGGTCGAGCCAGACGCCCCATTTGCCCTGCATCTCCTGGATGGTCTCGGTGGTCTGGGGCGCGGCCACCAGGGCGGCATCCTCGCAGACCTCCACGCACTCCATGCAGCCCTTGCAGGTGTAGGGGTTGACCGTGATGCTGAAGAGCCCACCCGAGCCCTTTTGCTTCTTCTCCCGGTTGGTCCAATAGGGTTTGGTAATCGAGAACTGGTAGTCCCCAAGGGCCTCCATCATCAGGCCGAATTCCTGTTCCACCGAGGCCTTCTGGTCGGCCTCGCCCTCGAACGCCGCCAGGGTCTCCAGCACCGCCTGGTCCATGAGCCGGCGCATGTCTGCGGCCTCCCCGGCGCCCTCAATCAGCTCGCGCAGCCGCTTCTCGACGTTGCGGGTCTCGCGACGAAGATGTGCCGTGGGCATGCCCCGCTCGACCCGGGCGATGGCCGCGGTGAAGACGTCCGCGACGCTGTTCACCAAGCCCGGAATGGCGCTGTCCGGACAGACCGAGAAGCAGTTGCCGCAGGCGGTACAGTTTTCCGGGACGTACTTGGGATACTCGAAGCGGATCTGGGTCATGTCCCGGTAGACACCGGTGGAGGCCGGCATCAGCGACAGGGCCATGTGCGGGTCCACGAGATTGTCGCTGCCGCGCCCGGTGGCGTAGAAGACGCCGGTCTGCTCCCAGAACCGGTGGACGTCCGAGACGCCGCCCTCCCCCTCCGGGAGCTGTTTGAGCATCACCGGCAGGGTCGCCGCCTTGCGCATCGGCGCCTGGCCGGCGCTCAGGGCCTTCGCCTTGATCTCGTCGGCAATCTCGGTCACCTCATCGAAGCCGCGTCGCACGATGCGCAGGTTGTCCTGCACCACCCGCTCACCCTTGCCGCCGAACTTGTGACGGATCTGCTCCTCAATGGCGGTGAAGAGGCCGGCCTCGTCCAGACCGGCGCGCTGCATCAGGGGCGAGGCGGCGAAGAAGGCCCCCTGGAAGGCGTTGCCCTGCATGCGGTACTGAAGCTCGGGGTCCGACGCTTCCTCGCGGGCGATCTTGAAGCCGTCCATGAAGTAGCAGCGGATGCCATGCTCCACGATGTAGCGGCGTGCCTGGGGCGGGAAGCTCGCCCAGACCTCAGCGGGGTCCTCGAAATAGGACTGGATGATGAAGGAGCCGCCCTTGTCCAGGCCCGCCAGGGGGTTGGAGTGGGTGAAGACGTTGGGGTCCGGCGACATCACCACGTCCACATAGGTGTACTCGCAGTTGAGCCGGATCGGCTCAGGGGCGGCAGATAGAAAGTAGGTGGTCGGCTGGCCCTTCTTCTCGGAGCCGTACTTGGGATTCGCGCGGATGTCGAAGCCCAGCAGCTCGTAGAGGGTCATGGCCAGGTTCTTGCCCGTGGTCACCGCACCCCAGCCGCCCACCGAGTGCATGCGCACCGTGATGGCGCCCTTGGGCAACAGGTTCGGGTTCTCACTGCCGCGGATGGACAGCTCGCCGATGCGCGGATAGGCATCCTGCAGGCGCTGGATCCGGATCTCGTCCTTGGGGTCCGCCGCCTCGCGGGTGAAGTCGACCGAGAGGTAAAAGAACTTCCGATGCTTGCCGTTCGGGAGCATGTTCTCGACCGCGGCGATCAGCCCCTCGGGCTGCAGATCGCGGGAGCCCAGGCCATAGCAGCCGGAGTAGAGCCGCGGCATGTCCGACTGCTTGTAGGTCGGATAGTCCGGATAGGGGATCTCCTCGCCCTTGCCGATGGCCCCGTTCTCCAGGCACTTGGTCAGCGCCGCGCGCACCTCGCGCATGATCGGCAGGTCCTCGGCCAGGGGCTGATCCGTTCGCTCCAGCACCGCCACGCCCTTCTTGCCCTGGAGCATGCGCGCCACGTGGTCACCGGGGAAGGGCCGCCACAGGGTGAGATTCACCACACCGACCTTGAGCTTGCGGGTCTCGCGCAGATAGTCGGCGACCGCCTCCGCCTGGGTGATCATGCTGCCCTGACCCAGGATCACGTACTCGGCGTCGTCGAAGTCGTAGCCGGTGGCACGCTGATAGCGCCGCCCGGTGAGGGCGTAGAACTCGTCCATGCAGCGGTCGGCGATCGCCTCGATGTGATCGAAGAAATAGGGCCTCTGGCCCGCGACCGACTGCATGTAGGCGTCCTGGTTCTGCACCGGACCGGACAGCATGGGGTTGTCCACGTCCCACAGGATGGGCACGCGGCGGCGGGTCTCGCCATAGACCAGCTTCTGGGCCGGGGTCGGGCACTCGATGATGTCGTCCGGGCGGCCCAGGAACTCGGCGATCAGCTCCCGCTCAGGCACCAGCAGGGGCTCGATCAGGTGCGTGGTGAGGAAGCCATCCTGACCAACGGCGGCCGGGGTAAGAGAGAGCTCGGCGACCTTGCGCCCGATCAGGCTCAGATCGGCCGCCTCCTGGGCGCTCTTGCCGAACATCTGGCAGAAGCCCGTGTCGTCGATGCAGTGATAGTCGTCGTGACCGCAGTGGACGTTCAGGGTCGACTTGGTGATGGCGCGGGCACCGATGTTGAGCACATAGGGCAGGCGCTTGCCCACCGCCGCGTAGAGCGACTCGTGCATGAAGGCCACGCCCTGGGCGGAGGAGAAGTTCACCGCCCGTAGGCCCGACATGGACATGCCCGCGGTCACCGCGGCGGCCGCGTGCTCGGATTCGGGCTCGACGAAGATCAGCGGCTGACCGGAGACATTAATGTGACCCTTGGCGGTCTCCTCCGCCCAGTATTCGCCCATTTGGGTCGAGGGCGTGATGGGATAGGCCCCAGCGGCGTCAGACGCCTCCCGCTCGCACATGATGACCGCGGCATTGCCGTCCATCGCCATCCGCTTGCCGGGATACTTGAACTGCTTGTCGTCTTTCTTTCCGAACATGGGCCTTCTCTGTGTTCAGCCGACCGCTGTCGGCCTTCAGTTGTCGCTGCCGGGTAATGGCCGAATAGATCCGTGTCGTTCCCGAGGTCCATCGCGGCTCAGGCAAGAGGCAAGGCCCCCTTACGGATCACCTTGCGCGCGTCGCGCCCCTTCACCTGGGTGCCGTCCTTCTCCAGCCACAGGATGGCCCCGGTGGGGCAGCGCTCGATGGCCGCCTTGGAGGCCAGGGCGTTCTTGGCATAATCGACCACGGCCAGATTGTCGCGTATCTCGATCAGCCCCTCAGGGGAGTCCTGGGCGCAGCGCCCGCAGGCCGTGCAGACCACCTGACATTGGTGCTCGGCCTCGTCGCCAAACTCCTGGTTGCGGCAGGCAACCCACAGACGATGGCTGACCGGGTGGAGGCTGAAGAGCCCCTTGGGGCATACGGTGACGCAGTCTCCGCAGGCCGTGCAGAGTTCCTCGGAGACCACCGGAAGACCGTGTCGGTCCAGATGGATGGCGTCGAACGCGCAGACCTCGGCGCAGTCTCCGATGCCCAGACAGCCCCAGCTGCAGCCCTTGCCGCCGCCAGAGACCAGGGCCGCGCCCCGGCAGGACTGCACTCCGCCGTAGGAGGCGCGAATATAGGCGACGTGACTGCCGCCGGCGCAGGCCAGGCGCGCCACCCGTTTCTCGCCGCTTCCCAGGTCGACCCCCAGGAAGTCGGCGATGACCTGGTTCATGTCCTTGGCGTTGACCGTACACTTGCCGGGCTCGATCTCGCCCTGCACCAGCTTCTCTGCGAACTGGCGGCAGCCCGCGGTGCCGCAGGCGCCGCAGTTAGCCTTGGGCAGCAGGTCCTCGACCTGATCGATGCGCGGGTCCTCGTAGACATAGAGCCGCTTGTTCGCGACGATCAATACCATGGCCAGGATCAGGCCGAGAACGGCCATGAAACCGACGGTGGTCAGGATCGTTTCCATAGGTCTTCGATGTCGGGTCCGCAGTGGTGGTACGCGCGCGGAACGGCTCGGCGGTACCACAGCGGTCTAAGGTCGGCCGGTACCTGATGTGGCACCTACCCTTGCAGGGGCGCAATCTTAACGGATTAAGGAGCCCATGTGTCGAAGGCAGATCCAAAACCCGAGTATTGAACTCCAGCGGCCGTCGTTGATCCAGTGATTGACTTGATCTGGCGCAGGCGATCGATGCGCCGCCGGGCACCTGGCGCGGACTTCCCTGCCCTGTTGGGCAGACCCCTGGGTCTGTGAGCCGCTGCGGCCGCCGATGGGCGCGCCTGACTGATAGAATCCCGCCATCAGATCCCCCAGGAGCCCGAGCGTGACCCAGGCCAACGATCCTCCAACCCCTCAGCCCCTCAGCTACCGAGATGCGGGTGTCGACATCGACGCCGGTGGAGCCCTGGTGGAGCGCATCAAACCCCTTGCCGCCGCCACCTTTCGCCCCGGCGTGATCACCGGCCTCGGGGGCTTCGGCGCGCTCTTCGAGCTGCCGCTGGAGCGCTATCGCCGCCCGGTGCTGGTCTCCGGGACCGACGGCGTCGGCACCAAGCTCAAGCTCGCCATCGCCATGCAGCGCCACGAGACCATTGGCATCGACCTCGTCGCCATGTGCGCCAACGACATCCTGGTGAGCGGCGCCGAGCCCCTGTTTTTCCTGGACTACTATGCGAGCGGCCGGCTGGATCTGGAGACGGCCACCGCGGTCATTACCGGCATTGCCCGCGGCTGTGAGCTGGCCGGCTGTGCGCTCACCGGAGGTGAGACCGCCGAGATGCCCGGCATGTACGGCGCGGGGGACTACGACCTGGCGGGTTTCTGCGTCGGCATCGCCGAACGCTCCGAGCTGATCCTGCCCGAGCGGGTCGAGCCCGGGGACGTCCTCGTCGCCCTCGCCTCCTCCGGACCTCACTCCAACGGCTACTCGCTGATCCGCAAGGTGATCGAGCTCTGCGGCGCGGACCTCGAGGCGGATCTGGACGGTGTCTCACTGGGCGAGCGCCTGCTCAGCCCCACCCGCATCTATGTCCGCTCCGTGCTCCCCCTGACCCGGGCCTTGCGTGTCCACGCGCTGGCTCACATCACTGGCGGCGGCATCACCGAGAACCTGCCGCGCGTCCTGCCGCCCGGCACCCGGGCGGTGGTGGACCTGGCGAGCTGGCGACGCCCGGTCGTCTTCGACTGGCTTCAGACCCAGGGCGGGATCACCGATTCTGAGATGCTGCGCACCTTCAACTGCGGCCTGGGGATGGTCGCCTGCGTGGCACCCGAGGACGCGGAGGCGGCACTCTCCCTACTGCGCAAGGCCGGCGAGGAGGTCTGGCGACTGGGGGAGATCGAGTCCTGCGACGGGGATCCCTGCGTGGTGTACCAGGGTACCGCGGTCCATGGCTGATCCCGGGCAGGACGCGGAGCGACTGCGGGTCGTGGTGCTGATCTCCGGGGGCGGCAGCAACCTCCAGGCCCTGATCGATCGCCAATCCGGGGCTCCGTTCCGCATCGCGGCCGTCATCAGCAATCTGGCGGACGCCTACGGGCTCGAGCGGGCGCGCCGCGCCGGCATCCCGGCCGAGGTCCTGAATCACCGTCCCTTCCCGGACCGCGCGTCCTTCGATCGGGCGCTCGCGGGGCTGATCGACCGCTATGTGCCCGGGCTGGTGGTGCTTGCCGGTTTCATGCGCATCCTGACCGCCGAGCTCGTGGGCCGCTACGCGGGGCGCATGATGAACATCCACCCCTCGCTCCTGCCCCGGTTCCGCGGTCTGCACACCCACCAGAGGGCGCTGGACGCGGGCGAGACCGAGCACGGGGCCAGCGTCCATTTCGTCACCGAGGAGCTCGACGGCGGCCCGGTCATCATCCAGGCGCCCGTGCCCGTCCTGCCGGGGGACGCTGCCGACACCCTGGCGGCGCGGGTGCTGACCCAGGAGCACCTGATCTACCCCGCGGCGGTGAGGCTGTTCGCCGAGGGTCGCCTGCGACTTGGACACGACGGCCGCCCCTGGCTGGACGGGGTCGCGCTCGATCGTCCGCTCGGGCTCGATGCGGCGGGGATACCGGGCCCCAGGGGCTAGGTCCCCGATCGAAGGGGCAGGAGTGTCCGCGAATCGTCCCAAGCCCTTTCGTCTTCCCCTGGCAGGGGGAAGGCCCGGTTAGGGGTCGAGGGCCAGCCGGAGAAGCTGCGGCCGCGGTCGGGACTTCACCGCCCGTCTAACCGCGGTCCGGGTTCTTTCTCGTTCCCCTGGCAGGGGGAAGGCCGGGATGGGAATCGAAGGCCAGGCGGCGGGGTTGCGGCCGCGGTCGGGACTCCACCCCCACCTGACATCTCCCGCGAAAGGACGCGAAAGGAGAGGGACGGGACCAGAGGAGCCGAGGGCCGATGGGCGGGGCAACGATCAGTGCTCGCACTTGTCGAGCTTCTCCCGTGCGCCGGGGATGACCGAGAGCAGGAAGGTGGAGATCAGTACCACCGGTGCCAGCACCATAAGGATCAGCGCGAGCAGCAGCACGATCTGCTGGAAGTAGGCCACGGCCGGTACGAGGTGCTGCGCCGCGAGAAACAGCAGCGCGGCCGCCGCGAAGAAGATGGCGGAGACCAGGACGCCGTCGCGCATGGTCTTGCAGCCGAGGATCAGGATTCGACTCGTCATCTCGATCGAGCTCTCACTTGAGGCATCCTGCGCAGCGGAGGCGATGACCCCCGAGGAAGGAGGCCTGGTTCATTTCTTGGGGGTTGGACGCTCCGCCGCCTTACCCGAGGCCGCGGCACCAGCGGCGCCCGTGATCAGCTTCTGAAATAGGTCCCACGAGGCCATGGTCCCGCTCATGTACGGCTGGAACAGCTTGATGGGGTCGTACCCCTCGGCGCCGGCGGCCATACGCTCGCGTATGTCCTCCATCATCTGGCGCTGAAAGCCTTCAACGTCGGGTAATCCGAAGAGCTTGCGCAACTCCTCGGGGGTGATGTCTAGATCGACCGTCATCTTCATGGAGGCTCCTGGGGATTCGCCCGATCAGGGCGGGCCTTCTGCTGGCTGGACGTCGGGGGCGATCTACCTTGACCCCCATCCAACTTTGGACGAGTGGAGCGCCCGGCGCAAGGCGCGGGCTCAATGCCGGCTCGCCCGCGGAACCGGCTCGGCGGGCATCGGCTCCTCCACCGCAAGGGCTGGGCGCACCCGCCTGCCGATCAGCACACAGGCGCGCTCGAAGGCGCGTCGCGCCTCGCGGGCGTTCCATTCCCAATCCGAGGGGTGGGCACTGGTCTCGAACTGCCAGTGGCCGGTGGTGAGCACCGAGCCGATACGAACCTCGAGGGTCCAGTCGTGCCAGACCGCCTCGGGCTTGCCGTCCTCGACGAACTCCTGCTCCGCGAGACGGACGTAGCCCCCACCCCGGTCGTCGATGGCAACCAGATCGGACAGCACCATGGCCTCGTCCACACAGCTCGACCAACCCGTGTGTACCGCGCTCGCCGTGCCCATCAGGGCATGGATGAGGAGGGCTGGTGTGGTGGTGAGGATGAGCGGTGTCTCCCAATCCGGCTCATCGCCGCTCTCGTGCTCGCTCTGGTCAGGATTCATGTTCGGTCCAATGGATTTCGGGCGTAAAGCCGGCCCCTCCGGCACTCGACCCTGGGCGTACCCTCGAAGTGTAAGGGGCAGCTTTAGAGTGAAACAACGCCTGGCGCTGGAAGCCGGCGGTGGAAGGCATCTCACGAGCGGGTTTTTCCGGCCGCCGAAAGCCGCTATGGTGGGAGGTCTTTCCGCACCGGGACTCCTCCAAATGAAGGTCGCGATCTTTTCCGATGTCCAGGCCAACCTACCAGCCATGGAGGCCGCGGTGGAGGGGATCCTCGCCTGGCGCCCAGACATGGTGGTGATGGCCGGCGACCTGGTCAACCGGGGCCCGAAGAGCCTGGACTGCCTGGAGCTCTTCGACCGGCTGCGGCGCGAACACGACTGGCTGCCGGTTCAGGGAAATCACGAGACCTGGGTGCTGCGGTGCGGCCGCGAGGCCCCCCGCAACCCCGTGGAGGCGCAGATCCGACGCTTCGCGGACTGGACCTATGCCCAGGTCGCCCCGCGCCTGGAGGCCATGACCGGCTGGCCGGATCACCTGTGCTTTTCGGATTCCGGCGGCGGGGACTGGGTCCATGTCACCCACGGCACCATGGCCAGCAACCGTGAGGGCATCACGAGCTCGGTCCCGGATGAGTCCCTGAGGGGTAAGCTGCCACCGGACGTCGCCCTCTTCGTCACCGCCCACACCCACCGGCCCCTGGAGCGGGTGCTGGATGGAACCCCCATCCTCAACGTCGGCTCTGTGGGGTCCCCCTTCGACGGGGATACGCGCGGCAGCTACGCCCTGCTTGAGTGGCGGCAGCGGCGTTGGCGGTGGGAGATCCTCCGTTTCGACTACGACCGCGCCCAGGCGGAGCGCGACTTCCGGGAGTCCGGATTCATCGAGGAAGGAGGCCCCCTGGCGCGCATCCTGTTTGAGGAATGGCGTCAGGCACGGCTCCTGATGCCCAGGTGGCGCGACGAATACGAATCCGCGGTGCTCGCCGGCGAGCGGCCGCTGGGGCCGGCCGTCGATGACTTCCTCGCCCGCTTTGGCAACGCCTGACCGCGGTCGGGGCCATGGTGGCTCAGTGCCGGCAGGGTTCAGGCGTGTCGCACAGCTCTTCCGCGACCCGGGCGCGCTCGTGGAGGCGGCACAACCAGGCCGGCTTGGGACGGGCAATCGCGAACACCGCCAGGGCGGACCCGATCAGGCCCCAGAAGACCAGCGCCACCCAGCCTTCCGCCATTGCATGGAGCCCGTAGACCCAGATGGACAGGGCGAGGAACAGGGCGGCACTGCCGAAACCGAGGATCAATGCGATCATGACTGTCTCCTTCTCGCTACATCATTGGAGACTATATTAGTATCTACTAAAATACTTGCAAGCCCCGATCGCCCGTTTCCGGCGCCCGTTCTGGCGGCATCGATCCCCGATTACCGGGATAAAACCTTGTGAAAAGTGCATTGGCACAAGCGCTTGCGTGGCGTTTTAGGACTCGCAACCGAGACAGATCGAAAACGAATCGAAATTGCAACAGTGTGTAACAGGGCACAAAACGGGCGGGCTCACCCGCCCACGTGAGGGCGCGACAAGGCTGCGCCATCTGCCGCTGAAGGGCACAATAGGTCGGCCACCCGCTCGACGCCCGGCCGTGCCCCTATCAACATGAAACCTCAGAGACCATGAACGACGCCGATACCCTCCACCGCTTTCTGTTCGTGCGCAGCGGCATCCGCGGCAACCTGGTCCATCTGGATGCGAGCTGGCGGGCGGTGCTCGATGCCCATCCTTACCCCGAGGCCGTTCGCGAGACACTGGGAGAGGCGATGGCGGCCGTCGCCCTGCTCGCCGCCACCATCAAGCTCGACGGCTCTCTCATCCTACAGGCCCAAGGCTCCGGCCCCATCCGCACCCTGGTCGCGCAGGCGACCAGCGCCCGCACCCTGCGCGGCCTGGCCCGCTGGGATGGAGAGGTCCCCCAAGAGGGGGACCTTCCTGCCCGCTTCGGTGAGGGCCGGCTGGTGCTCACGATCGAGCGCACCGCCGGCGAGCCTTACCAGGGCATAGTGCCGCTGACAGGGCGGGGGATCGCCGAAGCCATCGAGCGTTATTTCCGTGATTCCGAGCAGTTGCCCACACGGCTTCAGCTCACCGCCGACGGTCAGCGCGCGGCCGGCCTGCTGCTTCAGCGCTTGCCCGATCGGCTGCATGGGGACGTGCCGCAGGAGACCACGAGCGACGATTGGACCCGGGTCGGTCTGCTCGCCGCCACCCTCTCCCGGGGGGAGCTCGCGGATCTTGCCGCGACTGAGCTCCTGCACCGCCTCTTCCACGAGGACGATCTGCGTCTCTTCGAGGCCGAGCCGATCGCCTTTCGCTGCGGCTGCTCACGCGCCCGGATAGACGACATGCTGCGGGCCCTCGGCGAGGCGGAGGCCAAATCGATCATCGCGGAGAAAGGCATCATCGAAGTGACCTGCGAGTTCTGCAACCGCACCTACCGGCTCGACGCCGTGGACGCGAGCCAGCTCTTTGCAACCGCTACCCGCCACGAGACGCCGGCCGCCCATCATTGAGCGGGCCCGAGGCCGGGCTCGGATTGGCGCCGGTCCTGATGGTCGCAGTCCGAACGACGCTCGGCCCTGCCGCCTGAGCTTCCCCCCAATCACAAGATATAAATGAGCCACTTGGCGAGCCTTTTTCAGGGACTGCTCGGGCTGACACTGATCACCGCCCTCGCCTGGGCCCTGAGCGAGCAACGGCGAGCCGTGCGCCCCCGCCTGATCCTGTCGGGTCTGTCCCTGCAGCTCTTCCTGGCGTTGCTGCTGCTGAAGGTACCCGCGGCCGAGCAGGCCTTCATGGCGCTCAATGGACTGGTGCTCGCACTGCAGCGCGCCACCCAAGCGGGCACCGAGCTGGTCTTTGGCTTTCTCGGTGGTGGGTCGGCCCCCTTCGAGGTCGTGCATCCGGAGTACAGCTTCGTGCTGGCCTTCCGTGCCCTTCCCCTGCTGCTGGTGATCAGCGCGGTCTCGGCCCTGCTCTTCTACTGGCGCGTCCTGCCCGTCGTCGTCACCGCCTTCGCCTGGGTGCTGCGCCGCACCCTGGGGACCGGCGGCGCCCTCGGTCTCTCCGCGGCGGCCAATGTCTTTGTGGGCATGACCGAGGCGCCCCTCCTGATCCGGCCCTATCTCCAGGGGTTGTCGCGCAGCGCCCTGTTCGGCGTCATGACCTGCGGCATGGCGACGGTGGCGGGTACCGTCATGGTGCTCTATGCGAGCATCCTCGGGCCGGTGATCCCCGATGCACTGGGCCACATTCTCACCGCCTCGCTGATAAGCGCGCCAGCGGCCCTCATGATCGCCGGCATCCTGATCCCCGAGACCGCCGGCGCCGGCGGGGATCCGCCGCCCATCGCCAGCGAGGCCCGCGGGGCCATGGATGCCCTCACGCGCGGGACCCTGGACGCCATACCTCTGTGGCTCAACATCCTCGCCATGTTGGTGGTGATGGTCGCCCTGGTCAGCATCGTCAACCAGGTCCTGGGGCTGCTGCCGCCGGTGGCGGGCGAGCCGTTGACGGCCCAACGCCTGCTGGGCTGGGGCATGGCCCCCCTGGTGTGGCTGATCGGCATCCCCTGGGCGGAGGCCAGCACCGCCGGCGCCCTGATGGGGCTCAAGACGGTGCTCAACGAGCTCGTCGCCTACATCGAGCTGGCTAGGCTGCCCCAGGGCGCGCTCAGCCTGCGCAGCGAGCTCATCATGACCTACGCCCTCTGCGGCTTCGCCAACTTCGGCAGCCTGGGCATCCTGATCGGCGGACTCGGCGCCATGGCGCCCGAACGGCGCGCTGAGATCGTGGGCCTTGGGATGAAGTCGATCCTCGCGGGGACCCTGGCCACCCTGATGACCGGGGCCGTCGTGGGGATGGTGATCTGAGGGATCGACGCCGTCCGGGTCGACCTGAGGGCAAAGCCGCGCCGCTACAAGTGCGGGATCGAGCGGATTCCCGCACGGCGTCTTCTGATTCACCCTGCATCGTCACTTGAGTCGGAACCACCGCCTGAGCGGAGACACTCCTTGAACCTGACGACGCAACTCCTTGGGAACAGGGATATGAGGATCACCAGGGTCGGTTTTGGGGCCTGGGCGATCGGCGGCGGGGGCTGGTCCTGTGGCTGGGGGTCCCAGGATGACGCCGCCTCCGTCGCCGCCATCCGTCACGCGGTGGACCTCGGCATCAATTGGATCGACACGGCCGCCATCTATGGCTTGGGACACTCCGAGGAGGTGGTCGGGAAGGCGCTCGCCGCCATCCCGCAGGGCGAGCGACCCTACGTCTTCACCAAGTGCGGTCTGGTCGCAGACCCCGCTCGACCCTACGAGGACCCGGTCCGGACACTGGCGCCCGATTCGATCCGGCGCGAGGTGGAGGCGTCGCTGAGCCGCCTGGGCGTCGAGCGCATCGATCTCTACCAATGTCACTGGCCCGATGGGATCGGCACCCCAATCGAGGAGTCGTGGGCGGAGATGGCGCGACTGGTGGACGAGGGGAAGGTCCGCGCCATCGGCGTGTCGAACTTCGACACGCCGCTGCTCGAGCGCGCCCAAGCGATCCGCCCGGTCAGCTCGCTGCAGCGGGGTCGGATCTGGCCCGGTGGACCGGCCGGAGCCGGCGGCATAAGCAACCGACGAAAAAAAACCGGCCCTGTTGGGCCGGAAACGCTTGGTTAGGAAAACCCTGAATTTTCAGTCGGAATCAGGCCCGAAAGATCAGGCCACGCGGGGCCTCGAGCCCCATCGATACCATGCACTGGGAGCGGTCCGCGCCGTCTTGCTCAACAGCCAGCCCACGACATCCTGGGTGCGCCGGTCGGGGTCGCGGAACATGACCCCGATGCCTCCTGGGGCCGGCTCGTCGTCGGGAAGCTGCTCGCTGCACGCCGCTGAGCCGCGCACCACCACGCCATGAACCAGAAGGGTCTGTCCCCGGAAGGGCGTGGGTACCTCCATCCGCACATCCACCGGGCCGCTGCGCCAAGGGGCGGCGGTCTTCAGAAAGATGCCGCCCTGGCTGATGTTCGTGGCGACGCCAAAGCCGGCGGTGCCGTCCTGAAAGCGGATCCTCACCGGGATCCTGATCGCCACACGCCGGTCGCTTCGCAGTTCCATCATCGTCCTGGTCCCCCACGCTGCAGGCCGCACTCGCGTCTGGTTTGAGGTGCCCCCACGCAACGGCAGATGTAGAGTGATGCGCGCTCCTTGTTCATGGCGTGACCAGCCATTTCCCGGGAGAGGTGGCAGGACCGCAGGACCTGAACGCACCACCGCAGACTAGCGGACGGTTGGCCCGGCGCGAATGGGTGGGAATACTCAAGCGCTCGCCCGAATCGGGAGCCCCGCTCGAGTCAGGCCCCCTCGATCGAGAGGTCGGCCCTCGGCTGCGGATCAGCTCTGCGGCGCCCTCGGATCGGCCAGCAGACGCTGCAGGGCCGAGGGGTCGACGGGTTTGACCAGATGGCCGTCGAACCCGGCCTCCCTGCTCTTGCGGCGGTCGTCATCCTGGCCCCAGCCGGTCATCGCAACGATCACCAGGTCTTTCCCCCAGGGTTGCTGACGCATGCTCCGACAGGCGCTGTAGCCATCCAGCTTGGGCATCCCGATGTCCAGGAGGACCAGGTCCGGGGCGAAGCGCTCGGCGGCCTGCAATGCCTCCAGCCCGTCCCCGGCGGTCTCGACCTCATAACCCGTCACTCGCAGGAACATGGCGAGCGCCTCGACCACGTCGGGGTTGTCGTCCACGACCAGGATGCGGTGGACCGCCGCTCCGCCCTGCTCGTCCCACGCCCTGGGCGGCGCGGGAGGCGCTTCGGGCTCGGTGGTGAGGATCGGCAGGCGCACCGAGAGCTCGGTGCCCTTCCCCGGGCCCTCACTCCTGACCTCGATGCGGCCGCCGTGCATCTCCACCAGGCCCCGGGCCAGCGAGAGACCGATTCCCAGGCCGCCGCGCGAGCGCTCCGATTCGCTGCCCACCTGCACGAACATCTTGAACAGCCGCGGCAGGTGCTCGGGGCGGATCCCGATGCCCGTGTCGATGACCCTCACCACCACGTCTGCCCCGTCGCGAGCGGCGCTGAGGCGGATGCTCCCGCCTTTGTCGGTATATTTGCAGGCATTGTCGAGCAGGTTCACGAACACCTGCTCCAGGCGCAAGGGGTCCGCTTCGACATAGATCGGCTGATTGGGGAGCTCCCAGCTCAGCTGGTGCTCGACGCACAGGGGATTGTGCCGCGCCGACTCGATCGCCTGCCCCAGGACCGCCGACAGCTCGACCGGCTCCTTGCGCAGCTGAAGCCTGCCGCGGGTGATCCGGTTGCGGTCCATCAGGTCGTCGACCAGGCGCACCAAGTGCTGCAACTGCCGCTCGATCATGTCCCGGGCGGCGCGCGCCGTCGGATCGGGCGCGTCCTTGAGCTTGAGGATCTCCACCGCGCTGCGGATCGGCGCCAGGGGGTTGCGAAGCTCATGGGCAAGGGTGGCGAGAAATTCGTCCTTGCGCCGATCGGCCTCCAGCAGGGCCTCCTCGGCGAGCTTGCGCTCGGTGATGTCCATGGACAGGCCGCTGATGCGCACCGGGAGTCCGGCGTCGTCGCGGATCGTCCGGCCCAAGACCATGAGCCAGCGGGTGCCCAGGTCCGGGTGGTTGACGCGGAACTCGAGATTGAGGTCCTGACCGCCGGCGCCGGCCTCGCTCCACCTGCGCCTCACCCCCTCCAGATCCTCCGGATGGACGACCTCCATCCATTCGTCGAGCCGCTCTCGCCCCTGCTCCACGCCCCACAGGGCGTAGCATTCCGCCGCGCAGGCCGCGCGGCCGGTGGCGAGGTCCCAGTCCCAGTGCCCCGCCCGCGCCGCCCGCAACGCCAGCTTGAGCCGGTCACGGCTCTCGCGCAAGGCGGTATCGGCGCTCACCCGCTGGGTGATGTCGCGCAGGAAGACGGTGAAGATCTTCTCCCCCCCGACCTCGATCTGGGAGATGGACGCCTCGGCGGGAAACTCCTCGCCGCTGGCGCGCAGACCGCGGAGGCTACCCAGGGCGCCCATGCGCAGGGCGGTCGGACCCGCCGCCGCAAAGTCCCGGATGTGCCTGGCGTGCTCCACCCGCGCCCGTTCTGGCATCAGGTGCGCCAGGGGCCGGCCGTAGACCTCGGCCGCGGTCATCCCGAACATCTGCTCGGCGGCCGGATTGAACAGGCAGACCCGCTGCTCCTGGTCGACCGAGATGATGGCGTCCATCGCCGAGCCGACGATGCCGGCGAGTCGGCGCTCGCTCTCGCGCAGCAGGTCCTCGGCCAGTCTGCGCTCGGTGATGTCCTCGCCCGAGCTGAGGATGCCCGTGACGCGTCCGGCTTCGTCGGTCAGAGCGGCATTGTGCCAGGCGATCAGACGCAGGCGCCCGTCGCGGCAGCGGATGGGGTTCTCGTAGTACTCGGCTGCACCCTGCTCGCCGGCCATGATCCTGCGGAACAGGGGGTGGATCTGCTCCCCGCCCTCGGGTTGGGGCAGACAGGTCTCAAACCAGTCCTTGCCCACCAGCTCGTCCTCGCAATAGCCCAGGATCTCGCAACCCTTGCGGTTGATCCGGGTGATGCGCCCCTCGCCGTCCAGGGCCACGATGAGGGTCTGGACGGTGTCGAGGTAGTAACGGTTCAGATCGACCTGATGACGCAGGGCATCTTCGGAGGCCTTGTACTTAGTGATGTCCTCGAACGAGATGATGACTCCGCCGATGATCGCGTTCTCGTCGAGCCAGGGCTGAACGACCCAGCGCAGCCACATGCGGCTGCCGTCGGCCTGGACCCAGAGGTCCTCGTCGTTCTTGACCGTCGCCCCCGCGAGGGCCTGCTGATGGGCCAGCCGCCACTCGGGTGGCAGGTCCGGGTGGACCTGGTAGTGACTAAGCCCCACCAGATCCGCATGACCACGCCCATGCTCGACCAGCCAGCGCCCGCTGGTCGCCAGATAGCGCATGTCCCGGTCGAACATGGCGATGCTGATGGGCGCGTGACGGATGAAGCTCTTGAGCTGGGCCTGGGACCTGCGCAGGCCTTCGTCGGCCGCCTTGCGCTCGCTGATGTCGAGCACCCGGGAGAGGATGGAGGTCAGCCTGCCCTGGGCATCGTAGATCGCCGAGCTGTACCACTCGCAGTCGGCGACGCTCCCGTCCTTGCGGTAGTTTCGGTTGGTCATCTGACTGCGCGGGCGCCGACCGCTCAGCATGTCCGCCATGACCTCACGGACCAGCCCGCGGTCTTCCTCGTGCACCCAGCGCAGCTGGTAGACGGTGCGCCCGAGCACCTCCTCGGCGCTCCAGCCGAACAGCCGCTGCGCCCCGTCCGACCAGCGCCGGATGCGCAGCTCCGCATCGAGCTCGATCACCGCCAGTGGCGAGTTGTTGATGTGCGCCTCGAGGCGCTGCGTGGCCTGGGTGAGTGCCTCATCGTTGAGCCTTCGCTCGGTGATCTCGGAGACGAAGCCCTGAACGGCAATCAGTGCCCCGTCCTCGCCGAGGATCCCCTGCCCCTGGTCCCACACCCAGCGAACAGATCCGTCCTGATGACCGATGCGGTACTCCAGCTGGTATGGCCGGCCCTCCCGGGCGCCTCTGTCCAACGCCTCCCGCGCCCAACCCTGGTCGTCGCGATGGATCAGATCCAGCCAGCTCACCCGCCCGGACGTGAAGTCGGCCGGGTTGAAGCCGGTCACCCGGTGGACACCATCACTGACGAACTCCGCCGATCGCTCCTGATCGCCACGGCAGCGATAGAGGATGCCGGGTAGGTTGGAGGCGGGCGCCGGGGCCTGGTGTCCGTCGCCGGCTGGCGATGGATGCTCCGCACCATTGGGATCGTTCATTTCCGCACCCGCCTCCTCTCTGCTCGATGCAACCCTAACACGTGCCACCGCGCCCGCGCCGCGCTTGGGTGCCGCGGTCATGGATCCTTAGCGCCATCCCAGGGGTTCGAGCCGATGGGGACCGCCGTCGTCGGTCAGTGAAAGAGCGACCGCCTGTCCTGTGTCGTCCCACCACCAGTCGACGCTCAGGGCGCCGTCGAGCCGGAGGGCCGCGGGCGGCCCCGGCAGGTGCAGGCGCAACCTGAGGGCTCGCGCATGGGGCCGGTAGGGCCCGCGTCGTGCGTTCAGGGTCAGGACCGCGCCCTGGCTCAGAGGGGCGAGGGTCAGGTCCGTCTCGGCGACTTGGCCGTCGCGGTAACCCAGGGACTCACCGTCGTCCTCAATCAGGGTCCAGCTCCCGACCGCCCGGTGGTCCGGGTAGACCTCGAGGGTCAGCTCCGTCAGGGGCTCGGCGCTCGACTGGCGAAGATTCCCCAGGGTCAGGACGGAGCCGCCGCGCACGTAAACGGGGATACGCCCCAGCGGTGCCTGGGCAGTCAGCGGGCCGGGGGCCACGGGGGTCCCGGTGTGGAAGTCATACCAGGTACCCGGCGGAAGCTCCACCTGACGCCGCCCCAGCCCGGGCCTGCAGATAGGCGCGATCATGAGCTGGGGGCCGACCATGAGCTGATCCTGGATCCGGTGCAGACGGGCCGCCTCGGGGAAATCGAAGAAGAGCGGCCGCAACAGCGGCTCGCCGGTGCGCTGGGCGCGGTGAGCCAGGGTGTAGAGATAGGGCAGCAGGCGGTAACGCAGGCCGATGGACTCGCGGGCGATCCGCTCGATCCCGGGTCCGAAGGCCCAGGGCTCCTGGGGGCGGCTCCCATGATGGGCATGGCCGCGCATGAAGGGATAAAAGGCGCCGAGCTCTATCCAGCGGGCGAAGAGCTCGCCCTCGCAGTCGCCGAAGAAGCCGCCGATGTCCACCCCCACCTGGGGCGACCCGCAGAGCCCCATGCTCGCGAGCTGGGGGAGGCTCGACTCGAGATCCTCCCAGCGGGAGCTGTTGTCGCCCATCCAGGTCGCGGCCCAACGCTGCACGCCCAGATACGCGGAGCGGGTCAGCACCCAGGGACGGCGGCCGGGGCGCAGCCGCTCCAGGCCCTCGCTCGCGGCGCGCGCCATGAGCAACCCATAGAGGTTGTGGGTCTCGGCATAAAGGGCCTCGGCGGGTCCTTCCCGGGGACCGCCCTGGGTAGCCGAGAGCGGTATGGGCTGGCCGGCGATCCCGGGGCTACCGAAGGGGCGGTCGACGATGGCCGGCTCGTTCATGTCACACCAGATGCCATCGATCCCGTCCTCGACGAGCCCCGCGTGAAGGTCACCCCACCAGCGGCGGGTCCCGGCGCGGCAGAAATCGGGGAACAGCGACTCACCCGCCCAGGCGTAGCCGGTGAAGGGCGCGCCGTCGGGCCGGCAGACGAAATGCCCGCCCGCCTGGCCTTCGTCGGCGATCGGATAGGCGCCCGGGGCATCCTTCTTCACCCCCGGATCCACGATGGCAACGGCCCGAATCCCCTCCCCATGCAGGGCATCCACCGTCTGCTCCGGTCGGGGAAAGCGCTGGCGGTCCCAGGTGAAGACGCGGTAGCCATCCATGTAGTCGATATCCAGATGGATGGCATCGAGCGGAATGCGGCGCTCGCGAAAGCCGCGCGCGATGGCCCGCACCTCGGCGTCGCTGCCATAGCTCCAGCGCGACTGGTGGTAGCCCAGCGCCCACAGCGGCGGCACGGCCGGTCGGCCGGTGAGGCGGGTGAGCTGCTCGACGACGGCGCCGGGGCTGGGGCCACCAAGGACCAGGTAATCGAGCTCCCCTCCGAGGGTGAAGAGGCTCAGCACCGATGAGCGCTCGGCGCCCAGGTCGAATGCCGAGTACCAGGTGGAGTGCAGGTAGAGCCCCCAGGCGAGCCCGGGACGAAGGGCCATAAAGACCGGGTGGGTCTGGTAGAGATTGCCGTCGCCGCGGCAGTATCCCGCCGAGCAGGGGTCCGAGCTCCAGTTGGTGAGTCGCCGGCCCCGTCGCTCGAGCGCCCCGTCCCTTTGGCCGAATCCGAAGTAGGCCTCCCCCGGGGCCATACGCTTGTCCAGGAAGCAACCGATCCGGGCCGCGCCCGGGGGCAGCTGCGAATCGGGCAACTGCGCCAGTGCGGTCTCCCCGATCGCCAGCTCCCGCGCACAGGGGGCGCTCAGATCCTCGGCGAACCGATCACCCTCGGGGGTGACGAAGCCGAGGGTGCCGGATTCCAGGTCGAGCCGCGCCGACAGGCCCCCGGCCCCGAGGTACAGGATGGACCCCTGCCCGTCCACCGCGAGCGGCGCCGGCGGCAGATCCAGCAGCGGGTCCCAGGATCGATGGGGCGCGAGCTGGCCACTCGGCGCGTAGCGCACCCGCAGGATATCGCACGCCACCGCGTCCACCCGCGTGAGGCCCCGATCATGGCGGGCCAGGAGAGACGCCTCGCCGCGACTCCAGTCCAGGACCGCACCCGCGCCTGTCGCTTGATGTTCGTCCATTGGCTAGATTGCGGAATCAAGTCCAGTGGTGACGCCGAGTCCGGCGGCCGCTGCGCCGGAGCGCGACACCGAAGGGGTCGATCATCCCAGGATCCGCAGCGCACCGCCGCGGCGCGGGTCTCCCGCTCCCGAGAAGCGCCGGCCGTCATAGGCGACCGTATGGGCGCCGCCGAAGAAGAGGTTGGGCGCGTCCCACAGCTCATAGTCGGGCCAGTGATCGGTGAGCTGGCGCACGGCGTCGGCCGGCAGACCGGGCTCGATGCTGATCTTGCCGCGCTCCAGATGGATGCGCGGGGCCGCCACCGCCGGCTCCGGGTCCATGCCGAAATCGATCAGGTTGCCGAGTGTCTGCAGGATGGCGGTGCGCAGTCGGTTCGAGCCGCCGGAACCCAGGGCGATCAGGCGACCCGCGTGCTCGGCCAGGGTCGGCGCCATCATCGACGAGACCCGCAGGTCCTCGCGCCAGCGGTGAAAGCCCTCGGGGTTCAGGTCCTCCTCGCCCAGCATATTGTTCAGCATGATCCCGGTGCCGGGAAGAATCTCGCCGCAGCCCTCCCCGTTGGACAGGGTCATGGAGACGGCGTTGGCCCGGGAGTCGAGGACGCTGATCTGGGTGGTGCCGCGGGTCGCGATGGGACGGCCATGCACCGCCTGGCGGTAGCGCGCCACCCAGTCATGGTGCAGCAGGCCCTCATCGCAGGGTCCGGCACCGCGCGCCAGGTTGGTCTGCTCCATGACGCGTGCCAGGGTCAGCAGATGCTCCGGCGAGCCGAAGGGGCTGTCGCCGAGCCGCTGCGCCTCCAGCAGGGCGAAGGCGAAGGCGATGAGCAGGCCGCCGGAGGACGGCGGCGGATTGAGGTAGAGCCGGGCGCCCCGGTAATCGCGGCGCAGGGGCGCACGCCTGCAGGTCCGGTAGCGAGCGAGGTCCGCGGGTCGGATCTGTCCTCCCTCGAGCTGGCACAGGGCCACCAGCGCCTGGGCCATCTCCCCCTCGTAGAAGAGCCGATCCCCCTCGATCGCCAGCACCTCCAGGGCATCGGCGAGATCGGGCTGACGCATCAGTTCGCCCTCGCCGTACAGACGCGACGGATCCTGCTGGCACCCATAGATCGCCAGGGCCCCCGGAGTCGCCCGATAGATGGGCGAGACGATGTCGAAGATGTAGGCCTGCAGGCGGTTCAGCCGCACGCCGTCGCGCGCGGCCGCGACCGCCGCCTCGACGATGCGCCCCATGGGGAGACTGCCCAGGTCGCGGTGCACGTCGAAGAGACCGCGCACCGTCCCGGGGGTCGCCAGGGCACCCAGCCCGATGTGGAACTCCTGCTGTGCGGTGCCGAAGTCCGCCACCACCGGATAGAGACTGATCTCATCCAGGGGGCGCTTGCGCCGCGGGGTCTGCACGAAGAAGTCGTAGACGCGGGTCTCGCCGCCCGCGGTACGGGCGGTGAGGAAGCCGCCGCCGCCGAGGGAGGTGAGCACCGGCTCGGCGACGCAGGCCATGCACAATGCCGCCAGAGCGGCGTCGAAGGCGTTGCCCCCGGCCTCCAGCACCAGGGCCCCGGCCTCGGCGGTCAGGGGGTGTCCGGCGGCGACGGCGCCCTTGGGGGTCATACTCGCTCCTCCGCTCGGTGGCGTGGCACGCCAGGGGCACCTCAGACGGACTGGAGTCCGTCCACCTTCTGGAAGCCGCGCGGCAGCAGCCTGCCGCGGCGCCCGCGCTCGCCCACGTAGAGATCGAGATCCGCTGGCTTGAGGGTGAAGGTGCGCCTGCCGGAGACCAGGGTCAGACCGCCACCCTCGGGCACGACGGCGAGCGCGCTCAGCAGCTCCTCCCGGTCGGCGGCCCTAGCGCTGGGGATGCCGATGATCTTGTTGCCCTTGCCTCGCGCCATCTCGGGGAGCTCCGAGAGGGGGAAGACCAGCAGGTGACCGCTGCTGGTGGCCGCGGCGAGCCGCGCCCCCTGGACCTCCGGGATCGGGACCGGGGTTAGCACCCGGGCCTTGGGTGGGAGGCTGAGCACCGCCTTGCCCGCCTTGGGCTTGGCGTAGAGGTCATCCATGCGGGCGATGAAGCCGTAGCCCGCGTCGCTCGCCAGCACTAGTCGGGTCCCGGCTCCGTCCCCCAATACAGCAACGAAGCTCGCCCCCTTGGGCGGGTCGAGGCGGCCGGTGAGCGGCTCCCCCTGCCCACGCGCCGAGGGCAGGGTGTGGGCCGGCAGGGAATAGCTGCGCCCGGTGTCGTCGAGGAACACCACGGTCTGATTGCTGCGCAGCCGAGCGGCGGCGAGACAGCGGTCGCCGGATCGGTAGCTCAGGGCCGTGCAGTCGATCTCGTGGCCCTTGGCCGCCCGCACCCAGCCCTTTTCCGAGAGGACCACGGTGATGGGCTCGCTGGGGGTGACCTCGGTCTCGTCCAGGGCCGCGGCGGCCGCACGCTCCACCAGGGGGGAGCGGCGGTCGTCGCCGTACTTCTTGGCGTCCGCGGCGATCTCGTCCCGGATCAGCCGCTTGAGCTTGGCCTCGTCGCCCAGAAGCCCCTGCAGCCGGTCCCGTTCCTCGGCCAGCTCCGCCTGCTCGGCGCGGATCTTCATCTCCTCCAACCGCGCGAGCTGGCGCAGACGGGTGTTCAGCACGTACTCCGCCTGGGCGTCGGTCAGGCCGAAGCGGGCCATGAGCACGGGCTTGGGCTCGTCCTCGGTGCGCACGATGCGGATCACCTCGTCGATATTGAGAAAGGCGATCAGCAGGCCTTCCAACAGGTGCAAGCGCTCCAGCACCTTGCCGAGACGGTGCTCCAGTCGGCGGCGCACCGTGGCGGTACGAAACGCCAGCCACTCCACCAGGATCTCGCGCAGATTCATGACCCGCGGGCGGCCGTTGCCGGCGATCATGTTCATGTTCACCCGGTAGCTGCGCTCCAGGTCCGTGGTGGCGAACAGGTGGGACATGAGCCGCTCCACGTCCACCCGGTTGGAGCGCGGCACTATGACCAATCGGGTCGGAAACTCGTGGTCGGACTCGTCCCGGAAGTCCTCCACCATGGGCAGCTTCTTGGCGTTGAACTGGGCCGCGAGCTGCTCCATCACCCGCTCGCCGGAGACCTGATAGGGCAAGGCGGTGATGACGATGTCGCCCTGCTCCATCTCGTAGCGGGCCCGTTGCCGGATGCTGCCCCCGCCGGTCCGATACATGCGCAGCAGGTCCTCGGCCGGGGTGATGATCTCGCCTGCCGTGGGGAAGTCGGGACCCGGAACCAGGGCCACCAGGTCCTCCACCGTCGCACCCGGGTACTTGAGCAGATGGATGCAGGCGTTCGCCACCTCCCGCAGGTTGTGGGACGGGATGTCGGTCGCCATGCCCACGGCGATCCCGGCCGCACCATTGAGCAGCAGGTTCGGCAGCCGGGCGGGCAGGATCCTGGGCTCCTCCAGGGTGCCATCGAAGTTGGGTTGCCAGTCCACGGTGCCCTGGTCCAGCTCGGAGAGCAGCAGCTCCGCGTAGGGGGTCAGGCGCGACTCGGTGTAGCGCATGGCCGCGAAGGACTTGGGGTTGTCCGGCGAGCCCCAGTTGCCCTGGCCGTCGATCAAGGGATAGCGGTAGCTGAAGGGCTGGGCCATTAGCACCATGGCCTCGTAACAGGCCGTGTCCCCGTGGGGGTGGAACTTGCCAAGCACGTCGCCCACGGTGCGGGCCGACTTCTTGAATTTGGCGGCCGCCGAGAGCCCCAGCTCCGACATGGCGTAGAGGATGCGCCGCTGCACCGGCTTGAGTCCGTCGCCTACATGGGGCAGGGCGCGGTCCAGGATGACGTACATGGAATAATCCAGATACGCCTTCTCGGTGAAGTCTTTGAGCGGCTGGCGCTCCAGGCCCTCGGGGGTGTAGGCGGTGGTTTCGGGCATGACCGGTAGCGAGTGGCGAGTGGCGAGGGCCGAGGTGCGCGATCAGCAACGGCAGCGCGTGGGCGCGGTCCTGCGACTGCCCTGATCCACGCCCTGGGCGCGATTCAGACGGCGTGGGCGAATTGAATCACCGCGAACGTAGCGCCCTGAGGATCGGTGACATAGGCGAAGCGGCCCACGCCCTCGATCTCCATGGGCTCCACCACCAGGGTCCCACCCAGTCGGCGGGCACTGGCCAGGGTCGCGTCGCGGTCCTCGACCCCGAAATAGACCACCCAGTGGGCCGGCACGGGCCCCCAGGACTCTTGGATCTCCAACATGCCGCCGATCGGCCTGCCGCCGAGCTCGAGGATCAGGTAGCGGCCCTCCATGAGGTCATGGCTGGTTCGCGTGGTCCAGCCGAAGAGGTCGCCGTAGAAGGCCGCGGCGCGCGCGGTGTCGCGGGTCAGGAGCTCGTTCCAGGAGCGGGCGCCGACCTGGTTGTCGATGGCGGCGCCAAAGTGGGCGCGCGGCTGCCACAGACCGACCGTGGCCCCGGCGGGGTCCTGGATGAAGCACATGCGCCCGTGCTCCATCACGTCCATGGGGGCCATGATCATGGTGCCGCCCAGGGACACCGCCTTCCCGGCGGCGGCGTCCACGTCCTCGACCCGGATGTAGCTCGACCAGTAGGGGTGACCGCCCTGCTCGGGCGAGAGCGGGTAGAGGGCGCAGGCCTCCTTACCCTGATAGCTCAGCATGGTGTAGGGCGGACCCATGTCCGTCGGGACGTCCTCAGGGGTCCAGCCCATGACCGCGCCATAGAAGGCCTTGGCCGCCTCGGGGTCCGTGGTGGCCAGGTCCACCCAACAGAAGGTGCCCGGAGTATAGCTCGTCATCTCGGCCATGATGGTCTCCTTCTGATCGCTCTTCGTGGATTGAAATCGATCCGGTGGCGGCAACCCTTGCCGTGGACGCCCGAGGGCGACCCTTCACTCAAAGATCGCCGTCGGCGCTCTTGCGCCGGCCCCGGCCCTCGATGGCGAGCGGCGCCTCCTGGGTGCTGATGACCCGGATGTCTTCCTGCTGCAAACCCGGGCGCCGCGCACCGATCAACTTCTCCTGACGGGAGCGCACACCATAGCCCAGGACGGCACCTCCCGCGGTGGTGAGCGTGAGCAGCCCCAGGGTCACGAACTGGGTCAGCAGCATAGCGACGCCGATCCCGACGGCCCCGCCGACCACGGCCCCGGACTTCAATGACAGACCGCCGCTCAAGCCCCCGCCTTTCGCCGCCTTGGCCGCCAGGCGCTCATGGCTGCGCACGTCCTTGGTCCGCTGCTGCTCGGCCTTGACGCGGATCTGCTCGCGCTCCCGCGAGAAGCGCTCCGCGGCTCGGGCCACCGCATAGCGGCGGTCGGCACCGACGATGGAGCTGAACCACAGGGCCACCAAGGCCCCGATGGAGCCTCCGAGCAGCAGGAAGAGCGGCCAGGTGACGCGCCAGTCGGTTCCCAGCGCCGTATAGACCAGCAGCCCGGTCACCGTCTGGAGCAGAAAGATGCCGATCAGGAATCGGATCAGGGTGCCGACGCCGTCGACGATCACGACCGGGTCACCCCCGCGGGCGGACTCCCGGTCTCCTCGGGCGGGGCAGTCCCGACGCTTGGCGTGTGCCAAGCCCCGCCTCCGCGGGCGGCGGGCGGCGGCTCGCTCAAGCCCCCGGCTGACGCCGTGCCCGACCCCCGACCCAGCGGGAAGACCCAGTCTTCGGCGGAGCTGTGCTGAGCAGGCCCCGACCCGGGGCGCGGGAAGAGCTCGATGAGTCGCTGCCGGATCTGGGCTAGTCCCTCCTGACGCTCGGATGGCTCGGGCGGAATCGGCCGGTCGAAGGCGTCGACGACGGCGTACAGATAGGCGCTGCCGACGGTAGACAGATCGGTGATGAGCCACGGTGACTCGCTGCTGGTGGGTATCAGGCGCGGCTCCGGACTGGAGACGAGGAAAGGACCCGGGCCGCTCTCCAGCCGCTCGGCCAAGGCGTCCTGACCCTGGCGCCGAAGATAGCCGGCGAGCGCCCGTCGAACGGGCTCCGAGAGGTCGGGGTCCGTCTGATCCGCCAGCGGGGCCTTGCCCCTCTGCGGATGCACCGGGACGAGGAAGCTGTGGACCTCCGGACTGGGATCCCGGATGCCCTGCTCCGCCAACACATAGCTCTCGATCACACGCAGAAGCTCCGTCGTGCGGGCCCTGTCCTTCTCCTCCCGGGCGCTGGCGCCCAAAACCACGAAGGTGTAGATGCCATAGCCAGGGGCCGCTTCGGTGTAGAGGGTATCGACGGCGCCGGCAGTCTCAAGGCCCATGACCGCGGCGCGCGAGGGGAAATAGGCCATGGCGTAGGAATGGGAGTCGTCGCCTCCCCCCTCCGGGCGCGGGCGAAGCTCATCACCGTTGAGCTCCAGACCGGAGCTGGCGGCCGACTCGATGATCGCCCGTCGGTCCGGCCCGACAAGCAGCAGGGCGCGGGTGACCACCGGGGCCACCGCCTCGCCGCCGCCCTGGGCCACCAGCTCCCGGACGATGGAGGCGGGAGGCCCGCAGTTTCCGAGCATCAGTGCCTCGGCCGCATCGGCGGGATCCACCCCCGAGAGATAGAGGTCCGACACCAGTGACGGAAGCAGTTCCTGATCCGGTTGGCCGGCGGCGCAGCGCGCGCCCACCTCGGCGCGAAGTGCGGCCAGGTAGGGGTCCTCGGGCTCGAAGACCGGCGGCGGGCCGTTGAAACCTGGCGAGGGCCCCGGAAGCGCCCCTGCCATTGCGTCCGCTCGGGGATCAGGGCGGGCCGGGGCGGGCGCGAAACCGCGCGGGGCCGCGACACCGGGGCCCGCCTGGGTCAGTGGCTTGGCGCCGCAGCCCGAGAGCGACAGTGCCAGCCATGCGAACAGCAGGATCGAGCGGATGCCCAGGGCGGCGCCGCCCGCGCGGGCTCGAGGTCCATGATGCCAGTTTCGCAGAGGGTTCAACGCATTTGGTCCAAGCTCAGGCTAGCGGCGCATGATAGCGGATTGCGGCAGCCCCTTGACTCCCGTTCGACCGGCGGGTTTCCGCATCGCTGACGCGCCTCCTGCAAGCCCGCGGGGGCCTTGCCGGATCGCCCACCTGGCGCGGCGGCCGCGGCCCGCATTATCCTGGGGTCCATGAACAAGCCCTACTCCGAGGCCTGTGACCAGAACAAGGCCCCCATCCTCGAGGTGCTGGCGCCGTTGCTCCGCCAGGCCCGAAGCCTGCTCGAGGTGGGGAGCGGAACGGGCCAGCACGCGGTCCACTTCGCCCGCGCCCTGCCCGGGCTCGTCTGGCAGACCAGCGACATCCCCGCCAACTTGCCCGGCATCCGACTCTGGCTCGATGAGGCGGAACTTCCCAACCTCCCTGCCCCGCTGGCACTGGAGGTGACCGGCGACTGGCCGCCCGGCCTCTTCGATGCGGTGTTCAGCGCGAACACCGCCCACATCATGGCGGAGCCGGAGGTGGCGGCCATGTTCCGTGGCGTTGGCCGGGTGCTGGTCCCCGGGGGCTGCTTTGCCCTCTATGGCCCCTTCAGCCGGGCCGGGCGACAGACCAGCGCCAGCAACGCGCGGTTCGATGCCTGGCTGCGGGCACGGGACCCGCGCATGGGCGTGCGCGACCTGGATGCCCTTTGCGAGCTCGGGTCAGAGAACGGCCTGGAGATCGTCGAAGACCGCGAGATGCCAGTGAACAATCGGACCCTGATCTGGAAGCGAGTGGCGAGTCACGAGTAGCAAGGACCCTCAGACCCGGCCTCGCCACTCGTCACGCGCGACTCGCCACCCGAGATGAAATCGGCCAAGGAACCCGTCACCCAGGCCGTGCGCTTGCTGCGCGCCGCCCGGATCCCCTTCGAGGGCCATCTCTATGCCTATGTGCCCGGCGGCGGCACCGCCCAGGTGGCGCGCGAGCTGGGTGTGGACGAGCATCGGGTGATCAAGACCCTCATCATGGAGGACGAGCGCTCGAGCCCATTAATCGTGCTCATGCACGGGGACCGGGAGGTCTCGACCCAGGCCCTGGCCCGCGCCCTGGGGGCCAAGCGCATCACCCCCTGCGAGCCCCGGGTTGCGGACCGGCACTCGGGCTACCGGGTAGGCGGCACCGCGCCCTTCGCTACCCGACGGACCATGCCCGTGTTCTGCGAGACCGGGATCGCGGCGCTGCCCCGCATCTATATCAACGGGGGCAAGCGCGGCTACATCCTGTCGATGGACACCGCGGATGCCCTCGGGCTGCTCTCCCCCACCCTGGTCAGCATGGCGGTCTGAGGCCACAATGATTTTGCGTGATTCCCGTAATCGAACCGGAGGCTTCATGAAGGTCCCAGTCTGCGTCATCGTGGGTGCCGGCCCCGGCAACGGTGCCGCCTTCGCCCGACAGTTCAGCCGCGCCGGCTACAAGGTCGCCCTGCTTGCTCGGGGCAGCGAGGGGTTGGATGCGTTGACGTCCGAGATCGCCGGCACCCGCGCCTATGGCTACGACGCGACCCGTCCGGAGGACGCGGAGCGGGTCTTTGCGAGGATTCGCGAAGAGCTGGGACCCCCTCAAACCCTCATCTACAATGCGTCCACCCGCGTCTTTGGCGATATCGACGCCACCACCCCGGACGCCTTCGAGCAGGCGTGGCGGGTCAACACCTACGGCTGCCTGCTTGCGGCCCGGCAGGTGATTCCCGACATGCGTGCCGCCGGCCAGGGCAGCATCCTCGTCATCGGGGCCACCGCCTCGCTCAAGGGCACGGCCGGCTTCGTGGCCTTCGCCTCCGCCAAGGCCGCCCAGCGCAGCCTGACCCAGTCGCTGGCCCGGCAACTGGGGCCCGAAGGGATACACGTCGCCTACGTGATCATCGACGCCGTGGTGGACATGCCCGCCTCCCGGGCCATGATGCCGACGGCACCCGACCGCTTCTTCGCGCGACCGGACGATATCGCCGAGTCGGTGTTCTTCCTCGCCCGGCAACCGAAATCCGCCTGGACCTTCGAACTCGATCTCCGTCCCTTCGGGGAGTCCTGGTAGGCTCCGAGCCTGGCGAGTGGCGGCGGGTCCGGTCTTTCAGTGCACCCGAACCCGCTTCAACCAGTCCGAGAAGCCCCCGCGGCGACGCCAGAAGCGGCGCAGGGCGCCACGCGTCAGCGCAAGGCGCAGGCTCGCGCCGTCATCGATGGTCAGGGAGCGAATCCGTCCCGACTCGAGGGCGGAGAGCAGGTCCCGGGCGCGGGACTCCAGCGTCGCTATGGCGTCCACCCAGGCCCCCGGATCCCCCTCCAGGGCGGGCCACCAGGCACGATCCCAGAACACCAGCACGAAGGCGCTCTCCTCCCGGTCGATCAACGGGTCGCCCCCGGCGTCCCAGGCGCCCAGGCCGACGACCGGGGTGCCGGCCGCGGCGGCCAACCCCAGGGCCAATGGGTGATTGGCGATCATCAGGCCCGGACCGGCGGATACCTGGGGAAAGGTGCCACCGCCCCAGGTCCAGAGGCCGCTCAACACCGGCCGCCCACTGCGCTCCCGCTCGGCGTTGACCGGGTGGGCGTGGAACAGCATCTGGGTCTCGGTCTGCCAGCGGGACCAGGCGCGGGCGTCCGAACCGCTCGGCAGCAGACCCTCCAGGGGGCGGCCGACGACGCTGTGCAGGGGCTGGGTCTGCAGGTCAGGCTGCTGGCGCACCTGCAGGTACCAGCGCCCCGGGTGCGGCACCCGGAGCTCGAGTCCGTCCGGCGCGAACTGGGCGTTGAAGGCCTCGGCCAGGGCGGCCGCCTCCTCAGCGCTGACACCCAGTCCCGGACCGCCGAAAAGCAGGAGCCGGTCGCGGTCGGGGCGCAGATGGACAGGGTCGGCGTGATACCAGCAGCCACTGATGGGTCCGACCAGGGGCCGCGGACAGGCACAGGGCGGCGCTTGGCAGGTCCGCGCCCGGTTGCGGCCTCACCCCGAAGGCGCCGGCCAGGGTCTCCAGCGGGTCCCGCGGACCCCCGCCACTGGGGTCCGCTCGGCTGAACAGGCGGTCCAGTGCCGGGGTCGGCACTTGGCCATGCGCCGTCTGATCGATGGGTCCTGAGAGACCCGGGCAGAGGAGCGTCAGGTCGGCGGGGCGAGCCCTTGTCACAGCCGGGCTCCAGAACCGGCGCCAGAGTCGGCGCCAATATCGGCATCAGCGCCGCCGGACGGCCGGACCACTCGGGGACTGGACCCCATGTGCCCTAGCCGGCCAGGGTCTCCATGCGGATTCGCATCACATTCCCCTGAACGGACCCCAGGGCCTCGATCTCGGCGATGGCCTGGTTCATCCGACCCTCGAGCACCCGATGGGTGAGCATCACCAGGGGCACGTGGGTCTCCCCCTCCCCGGGCTCCTTCTGCTGGATGGCCTCGATGCTGATTCCGTGCTCGCCCAGGATGCTGGCGATGCGGGCCATGACGCCCGGCTCGTCGAGCGCCGTGAGACGCAGATAGTAGGCGGTCTCCACCGCATCCATGGAGAGCATGGGGGTATCCGCCAGCTCGTCCGGCTGGAAGGCGAGATGGGGCACCCGGTTGTTGGGGTCGGTGGTGAGCGCCCGCACCACATCGACCAGGTCCGCCACCACCGCCGAGGCTGTGGGCAGGGAGCCGGCGCCGGCGCCGTAATAGAGGGTCGGACCCACGGCATCGCCCTTTACCAGCACCGCGTTCATCACCCCATCCACGTTGGCGATCAGGCGACGCTGGGGAATCAGGGTGGGATGGACCCGCAGCTCGATGCCATCGTCGCAGCGCCGGGCGATCCCCAGGTGCTTGATGCGGTATCCGAGCTGACCCGCATAGGCCACGTCCTGGGCCTCGATGCGCGAGATCCCCTCCGTGTAGCAGCGCTCGAGCTGGAGCGGAATGCCGAAGGCGAGGGACGCCAGGATGGTGAGCTTGTGGGCCGCGTCGATCCCCTCCACGTCGAAGGTCGGGTCGGACTCCGCGTAGCCGAGTGCCTGGGCCTCCGCCAGGACCTCACCGAAGTCCCGGCCCTTGTCGCGCATCTCGGTCAGGATGAAGTTGCCGGTGCCGTTGATGATGCCGGCGATCCACTCGATGTGATTGGCGGCCAGACCCTCGCGCACCGCCTTGATGATCGGCACGCCGCCGGCCACGGCCGCCTCGAATCCCACCATGACGCCCCGCTCCCGGGCCGCCGCGAAGATCTCGTTGCCGTGGGTGGCGATCAGGGCCTTGTTGGCGGTGACCACGTGCTTGCCGTTCGCGATGGCCCTGAGCACCAGCTCCCGGGCCGGCGAGTAGCCGCCGATCAGCTCCACCACGATCTGGATCTCCGGGTCCTCCACCACCGCGAAGGCATCGTCACCGATGCGCCCGATCTGGTCGATGCCGGCGATGGCGCCCGCGTCGTATTGCCGGGCGGCGGCGTGCGCGATCTCGATGCCGCGACCGGCGCGCCGCGTAATCTCCCGGGCATTGCGGGTCAGCACCGTCACGGTGCCGCCCCCGACGGTTCCCAGACCCAGCAGACCGATCTTGACCGGCTCCATTTGTCGCTCCTCGTTGAAGTTAGGCAATTGCGGCTCGGGTTACCCCTGGTCGGGCTTCAGTTCGACGCGACGGTGCGTCGCCTGAGAGGTTGTGGTCGGACTGAAGTCCGACCTAAAGTCCGACCTACAGTCCGACCGGCCTCAGCGGCAGGGATTCGAAGTCAGGCCCCGGCCCGGGACTCGCGGCGGAACATCTCCTTGATGCCGCGAACCGCCTGGCGGGTGCGGTGCTCGTTCTCGATCAGGCCGAAGCGCACGTGGTCGTCTCCATATTCGCCGAACCCGATACCGGGCGATACCGCCACCTTGGCCTCGGCGAGCAGCCGCTTGGAAAACTCCAGCGAGATGGAGCCCCCATCCGGCAGCTGGGCACGCAGATGCTCCTGCATGAAGTCGGGGATCCGCGCCCAGGCGAACATGGTGGCACGCGGCGGCTCCACCTCCCAGCCCGCCTCGTGAAGCCCCTTGCACAGCACGTCGCGGCGGCTCTCGTACATGTCGCTGATCTCGCGCACGCAGTCCTGGGGACCCTCGAGGGCGGCGATGGCCGCGACCTGGATGGGCGTGAAGGTGCCGTAGTCGAGATAGGACTTGATGCGCGCCAACGCCGAGACCAGTGTCTTGTTGCCGCACATGTAGCCGATGCGCCAGCCCGGCATGTTGTAGCTCTTGGACATGGAGAAGAACTCGACCGCGATCTCCTTGGCCCCCGGCACCTGCAGGATGGACGGCGCCTTGTAGCCATCGAAGACGATGTCGGCATAGGCCAGGTCGTGCACCACCCAGATGCCGTGCTCCCCGGCGATGTCGATCACCTTCTGGAAGAAGTCGAGCTCCACGCACTGGGTGGTCGGGTTGCCGGGGAAGTTCAGCACCAGCATCTTGGGCTTGGGCCAGGAGTCGGTGATGGCTCGGCGCAGCTCCTCGAAGAAGTCCACGTCCGGGGTCAGGCGCACATGACGCACGTCGGCACCGGCGATGATGAATCCATAGGGATGGATCGGATAGGCCGGGTTGGGAACCAGCACCGTGTCTCCGGCCCCCATGGTCGCGAGCGCCAGGTGGGCCAGACCCTCCTTGGAGCCGATGGTGACGATCGCCTCGGTCTCGGGGTCCAGATGGACGTCGTAGCGATCGCGGTACCAGTTGCAGATGGCCCGGCGAAGCCGTGGGATGCCGCGGGAGATGGAGTAGCGGTGGGTGTCCTTGCGGGCCGCCGCCTCGATCAGCTTGTCGACGATGTGCTGGGGCGTGGGCTGGTCCGGATTGCCCATGCCGAAGTCGATGATGTCCTCGCCCCGGGCTCGCGCCTCGGCCTTCAACTCGTTGACGATATTGAAGACATAGGGCGGCAGCCGCTTGATGCGACGGAAATCGGGCTCGGGGGCGACCACGGGAGACCTCTGGCAGGGTTAAAGGCGCTGAAGTTTAACCTTGCGCCCCTGAGATTGAAAACGGGTGGACCAGGGGAGCGACACCTGGCACGACAGCCGCCGCAGCGAGGTGGACCGGGTCAATCAATGCCGGACAGCCTTGCACTTCCGACGGCATCCTGTGTGCCGCAGGGGCCAAACCCTTCGGTCAAATCGCCGAGGGCTGGGAGCGGCATTCAGGGGCTGGATGCGGGCATTCAATAGGCGCACAGCGCCGGATTAATCGTAAACCCCAGCATTCAATTCCTGTTCCAAGAGCACGATCTGGCGCTGGAGTTGGTCGCGGGTCTCACGCTGTTTCGCCGGGTCGGCGCCCTTGCGGCCCTTGACTTCGCTATCGATCTGCCCGACCCGCGCCCCGAGACTCCGGTTCTGTTGAATCTGTCCTGCCAGGCTCCGCTTGAGATCACCCCAGGCGGCGTCGAGCCGGGCATACTCGGCCTGACGACCGCGCAGTTGCCCCTTGACCTGGGCCTGCTCCACCTGAAGCTCCGCAAGTACCGCCCGGAATGCCGCGTTCTGGCTCTGCTCCGACTCCAGGGTGGAACGAAGCGAGCGCTGGCGCTCAGAGTAAGCACCCGAGGCGAGACAGCTGGTGTTCTTGAAAAAGTCTACGTTCTTTGGGTCGCACTGCCCGGGCGTCGTTGCGCACGCCACCAGCGAGGCGGCGAGCGCGGCCGCCATCATTGAACGGATCGGACCCTTTGTCGGAATGATCTTGTTCATCAGGCCGCCACCGGGGAAACATTGATCTGCTTATCCATCAACTGCACTTCCTTCTCCAGGCTCGACACCTGCGTTCTCAGTTTCTTGATCTCCGAATCGAGCTTCGTCGTGTCGCTGCCGGCCTGCCTCTCCAGGTTCGATATCTCGACCCAGTTGTCTTCCTTTTTCTTCAGCGAGTCCGCTGTCCGTTGCAGATGATCGCGATTCGCCTTGACGCTCGCCATCTGCCGGCGCGCATCTTCCATGTCGATTGACTTGGTCCGGTAGGCCTTATTGAGCGTCTTTATCCTTTGGCGATCCGCGGCGATGACCTCTTTGCTCGTGGAGATCAAGCCGGCCAGTTTCTGGTTGTCCGCGCGCACGTCGGCGATCATCGCGGCCATGCGCTGCTCTTCATTCTGATAGGTTCTGCGCTTGGATTGGACGTAGGCGTTGGCGCCAAGCCCGACGCCGCAGCCGATCGCGGCGCCGATCAGCATGTTGTTGCTGCGCTTGCCGCCTGACATCATCCCGAGCAAGGCACCCGCGGCGGCGCCGGCCAGGCAGCCCTGGAGCGACGACTTGACGTCGAACTGAGCGGATTGTTGTCGAAGACGCTGCTCGGCGGGCGTCAACGCCGTCGACTGGACTTTCCCGCTTGAAGCGCCCCCCTCGCCCATAGTGGGGACCGTGACGCAGCCCGCCTGAACGATTGCGAAGGAGAGCGCGACTGACAAAATTCCCGAACGTGTATGCAGCACGGCTGGCATGTCGATGCTCCGCTAATTATGTTTCTATTTCCTTAGCAACTTCCTATTGGAACTTGCTTTTCCTGTCTCTGATCAGCGCTCAACTTGAAAGAATGGGTGCGTGAACGTAGAGCCCGGCGATGATCCTACCCCGAGAGAGAATACTTCTGGCTTCAGCTTCTTAGGCGCAGAAGATAAAAAATGATTCTAGCCCTCAAGAACCGACTTCGTGTAGGGTTTTTTCAATGGCCTTGCAGGCATCGAACCAGCGCTCGCGGTCGACCTTACCGCCCCGGGCATAATCAACAACCTGTCCGTGGAATCGGTCGGGGTAGGTCGCAAGCTTGCCGTAGCCGCGGTCGGAGAACTCCTCACGCAGTTTTACGAGCTGGTCTTCCAGCACCGCAAGGTCTTCCGGGTAGGTCTGGGCGGTACGCACAATTGAGTCGCCATAGAAGCCGATGTTGTTGTCCAGGACCTTAAGGTCACGAGACAACGCATCGCCGAGCTGTTTGCAGCGCGGGTGGGCGGCGCCGTTTCCTTGCACACAGACCTCATGCCGTTGCTTCAGGATCTCGATGTTCCCGCCTTCGTCCCCCAATTTCTGACACAACAGACCTCCGAAACGAAGGGCCTCCCTGGCACTGCGCGCTCGTTGCTCATAGAGGCGTTCCGCACTGCCGGCCACCACGCCCCGCAGACGTTCGAGCCGCTGCTTCATCACCGGTTCAGAGGACGCCCGCGCGAGCGCCGTCAGCTCCAGAACCGGGTCCTCGAAGGGACGATCGTCTAGCTCGGGACGCGGCGGTGGTGCCGGCTCGGGTTTCGCGATGTCGCTGCCCAGACGGTCCCACGCGGCGCGGATCGCGTCGATCCGAGCACTGGATGTCAGCACGGGTGCGGAAAGCAGGAGTCGAAACCCCGTGTCCGCGGTGCCCACGGCTCCAACGTCGTCGTAGAAAGGCACTTCACGACGAAGCGAAGAGCGCAGATCCTCCCGGCTCGAATGAATGCTGCCGCCCCTGACCACATAGCCGCCCGGTTGACCGTGCGGGCGGTCCAGCCGATGAAGTCGGAAGGGGTCCAGGACGATCTCCTCGACATTTCCCAGCACATCGTGCAATCCGACCGGATTGGCGGCCAGCACCCCGATTGGGCGCACTTGCCCCTGGGCGGTTTCATTGAACCAGACATGACGCTCCGCACCGTCCTCCATGGGGTAATGCAGCTCCCGGAAATCGGCCGGGCTGACTCGGTCCGCACCGCGCGCGGAATACTCCCATTCCACCTCGGTTGGCAGGCGAGCGAAGGCGGGCTCACCATCGATCCGCGGCAGACAGGCAACCGCTCCGTCACCACACTCCGGGATAGCCGCTGCATTGTGTCGCAGCCACAGGGAATATTGGTGCGCGAACTCCACCGCGTCATGCCAGCCGCTCCCGGTCTTGGGCAATCGTGAGCTGCCAGCGGGCTGGGGGCAGGGCGCCCCCTTTGCCACGGCCATGACGGCGTCGTACTGAAGCGAAGTGACCTCGTATTTGCCCATCAGCAGGTAACGCCTCCCACCACCGGGGACGTCAAACGGGCCAGCAAGATGGGCGAGATACCGGTGCTCGACGTACCCCTGCGCCTCAGCATCGCTCCCGATCTCGACGGCGGAGTCCGCCAGCGGGCTGCCGGCCTCGGTGAGGACCCGCCTGAATGCCATGGCACCCTCGCATGGCATCGGAAGAATCAGGTCGTCCGGCGCCGTTTTGGGATTGTAGAGGGCCTCTTTCCACGCTATCGGCGCCACCTCTGCCGCCGCGAAGGCGCAGTACAAAACCAGAACCAACGTCGACGCCAAAGGCAGGAGTCCGTTATCAGTGAGTCGTGTCACGCAACCCCTCCGCCGGACTCACGCGCCCGGCCCGAAGCGCCCCGGCGATTGAGGCGATCAGGGCTACCAGTACCATCAAGCCGGCGGCCGCGGCCAGATCCAAGGGGTCCAAACGGCTCACATAGCCGCCGGCCGGCAGGTTCCGGCCCATGACGGTGTCGAACACCCGGGAGCCGATCAGATAGGCGGCCAGGGCGAGCAGGAAGCCAAACACCGCGATGACGAGTCCCTGAATGACCAGAACCGCGGCCACCGCCCCGTGACCGAAGCCGAACAGCCGCAGCAGCGCCAGCTGCCTGCGCTTGCGGTCGACGTTCACCCACAGCGCCCCGCCTAGGGCCAGGGCGCAGCCGGTGCCGCCGATGGTGGCAATGACCCGGAACACGAACGACAGGGTCCGATCGAAGGCCTGCACGGTGGCTATCCGCTCGGCCTGGGTCCGCACCTCGATCCCCTGGGCGCGCAACGCCTCGGCCAGGGGTGCCACGTGGTCCAGCCCCTGCGCATAGAGCCTGGCGCTCGCGAACCGGGTGCGGCCGGCGGCATAGCCGTCGGGAATCGGCGCCTGCGCCCGATCCGGCAGGACACCATCGCGATAATCCTCGGCGGCCACCAGCAGGTCCAGGCTGGTGAACAGGGCTTCGCGCGCAAAATGGGTCTCGGGGACCACACCGATCACCTTGAGGGGGACGCGTAGCTGCTGGGGGTCGCCGTCAAGGGTTCGTTTGATGACGGCGAACAGGGGCGCCCCCGTCCGGGCCTGGAGCTTCTTGGAGACGGTCTCGGTGATCAGGACCTCGTCGGCGTGGCGGGGAATCGGCGACCCGACCGGGAGCAGTGGGTCGCCGTCGGCGCTCGGGACCACCTCGACCGTGGGCAACACCTGTCTGGCGCCATCCACCAGATCGACGCTGGCGTTGATGGTACGGGTTTTCGGCAACAGGAAGGCCACGCCTGGACGCCTGGCAAGTTCCTCGAGCCAGGCGCGCTCCAATCGGGCGCTGCCGTAGATGACGACCTCCAGGTTCCGCGGGTCCCTCAACAGGGTCTCACGCAGGGTCGCAATCACGCCGTTCTTCAGGCCGAACAGCAGGAGCAGGGGGGCCAGGATGGACGCCACCGTGAGCACGAGCACCAGGCTGGTGCGGCGGTCGTGGCGCAGGTCCTTCCAGGCCAGTGACCATGTCTCCACGACCACCGGGGCCATGGGCAGGCGACGCGGCGGTGAAGCGGACAAGGCGCTTCAGTCCTCGAAGCGGGACCCGAGCCGGTCGGGCTCGTCCCAGGGCCGCGCGCGGATCTCTCGCAGCCCCAGCTCCCGCACCCGGCGTTGCTCGTGGGTCGCCAGCACCACCGCGGTCCCCTGGCCGGCGGCCAGGTCACGCAGCAGCCCGAGCACCTTGTCCGAAAGGCGGGGATCCAGCGCCGACGAGGGCTCGTCCGCCAGCAGCAGCGCCGGGCCATGAGCCAGAGCCCGCCCGATCGAGACTCGCTGCTGCTGACCGACCGAGAGCTGTCCGGGGCGCTTGCCGAGTAGCCGGCCGATCTCCAGCGCGGCTACCAGAGCCCGCACGCCGTCGTCGTCCTCGACCATCCCGAGCAGGCGCCGGTTGATGTTCAGGTTCTCCCAGACGGTGAGAAACGGCAACAGCCCGCCGGTCTGCAGGACGAAGCCGATCGACCGGGCGCGCAGCCGCGCCAGCGCCGGCTGGGCGTTCGCCCCCCAAAGGGCCGCGACATCGAGCGGCCCTCCCTCCGTGCGATGCCAGAGAAACCCCGCCCCGGCGAGCGGCGCCGCCACCAGGCCGAGTAGCTCCAGAAGCGTACTCTTGCCGCTGCCGCTCTCGCCGGTCAAGGCCAGGGTATCACCCCGGGCGAGGACCAGGCGGGGCAGAAACACGCTGAAGGCCTGCCGTCCCTGCCCGCGCCGGCAACCCAACCCGGTAATCTCGAGCAGCGTGGACATGATCGGGCGCTCAGCGCCAAGGGCCCTGGCCGCTGCGCCCCATCAGGGCAGATCGCGCAAGGGCACCGGGTAGACCCGCTCCCCGGGGGGGCTGCCCTCCGCCAGGCTCACCCAACGGTCGGAATCGGCGTTGTAGCGCTCGTAGAGCCTGATCTTGCCCTTGAGCCGGCTGACGAACTCGAACTGGCGCTGGGTGCCCCAGCGCGACCAGGTGTCCTGGTCCAGCGTCATCACATCGCTCTTGTAGGGCAGACCGTCCAGATACTCGCCGAGCAGCCCGAGGTCGGCGAGCTTGGTCGCCTGCGGGGTGGTCGCGAGGCTCGGGTCGCGCCCGTACTGGGCCGCGATGGAGCGCAGGCCGTCGAAGAAGGCGTCCGGTTCCAGCATCCCCGCGTCGGCCGCGTCGACGATCTGCTTGAGGATCCCGTGCAGATCGCTCAGCTGGTCCTTGGACAGCAGGACCCGCTCGTCGACGGTGCGCACGATGGGATCCGTGAGGTCCCGGTCGCTGATCCAGCCCTCGAAGACCAGAGGCGCCCGGGTGCCCTCCTGCTTGCCGAGGTAGGCCAGCTGCATCGCGTGACCCAGGGCCTTCGCGGCCTCGCGCAGGCGTCGGGTGTCCGCATCCTCCTGCGGCGGCTGTGCCGGCTCGGCGGGCTTCTCCGCGGCCCGTGCGCTGCCGGCAGCCAGCTCGCCGCGCGCCGTGGCCTGGATGTTATCGACCACCACATCGGCCAGGGTGCCGACCGCCTTGCCAAAGCTCTTGACCTCGCCCCCCTTCACCGGGAAATAGAGCGAGCGCTGGATGGCCTCGTTGTTGGACAGGGCCCGGTACTGGGCCTCCGCCTTCGCGTGGTCGGCCTTGCCCATGGGCGTCTTCAGGTGAAGCACGACCACCGCGACGCCCTTGGCCGCCGCCTCGGACCGTACCTGCTCGGCATGCAGCCCGGTCTCGGACTCCTTGCCCTCCAGGGCGCCGGCGTCGGTGATCAGCACCGCGTAGCGGGCGCCGAAGCGGTTCCACGGGATCTCCTCCAAGGCCCGGACGACGCCCGCGTACGGGTCCTCGTCGAACAGGTCCGTGGACACCTTGGCCTCGCTCAATGCCGATGCCCGGGCCAGGAACTCGACCTCCGAGGCAACCTCCGCCGGGTCCACGAACACCCGCGCGACATAGTCGAGCTGCTTGGCCTTCTCCGGGTCCTTGCTCGGGGCGCGGAAGGCAACCAGGCCGAAGGAGACCCGGTCCAGTATCCCCGACCCCTTGATCCGCCCGTAAACCTGCTGCACGGCCTCCCGTGCCTCATCGATGTAGCTCTGCATGGAGATGGTGGAGTCGATCACGAACACCACCGCGGCGCGGAAGCTCTTAAGATGAACCACGCTCTCCTCCAGCTTGGGAGCCACCGGCTGAGCCGCCGTCTCGGTTACCGAGGCGACCTTTAGGCCGCGCATCAGATGCCCGGCGTCCGTGTAGACCTCCTGGAAATCGAGAATCGGCAACAGATAGAACTGGCTGTTGATGTCGATGTAACGGTCCGGCTCGATGGCGACCACCCGCGGGTCGCGCCCGCCGGAGGCGATGCGCTCGGTGAGCGGCGCGACTTCCTGGCCCGGGTCGGCGAGCGCCAGCAGCGCGTCCAGCGACTCCCAGGAGTCGAAGAACAGGGCACGCTCGCGCTGGGCACCGGGGTTGGTGAAGGCCAGGGCCATCTGCTGGAGCCAGGGCACCGTCTGGTCGGCGGCCAGCCAACCCTTCACCGCGCCCTTGGTGTCGACACCGACCTCGAGCCAGCGCTTTCCGCCCTGCTCCTTATCCCCATAGACGTAGAAACGTGAGAAGGCGTCGACGACCCGCCCAGAGGCGGCCCCCGGTTCCTCGGCGAGCTCCGCACCTGGGCGGGTCAGAACCCGCTGATACAGGGTCTTCTTACCCGGCTGCAGCAAGGGCGTGCGGTCGCCGGCGAAGGCCGGGGCGCTGGCAATCAGGATCAGGAGGCCGAGTACCCCAAAAAACGGTTTCACTTTCATTGTCCCAAGGGCATGCACAACGGGCAGGGAGACCTGTTATCTGGCGTGGTATCTCGCCTGATCATCGCATAGTCGCAAGCACACTGTCCCGGGGCGAGACCCGATCGAGGACTCCTCAACGGCACCGGCGGGGACAATCGGTGTCCGGGGTACGGGGCGGCGTTTCGACCGAGCAACGGCGCGCCGACGCGCTAGAATGCCGGCCGGACACAGGAACGGTCAGGAGTCCGCGATGACACCCTCGCTGCGCATTGCCAGTCTCGTCTACCCCAAAGAGACCACCGACCGGCTGGACGCCGCCCACCCCTGGCATCGCTTCAAGGAGATCCAGCAGGCATTGCGCCGGCACCTCCCGGGTGCCACGGCGTCGATCTTCGCGCGGCCGGAAATCAAGGAATCGGGCGCGGTCGACTGGTACAGCGATCTGGCCGGTCAGCCGGTTGCATTTCTGGACCTCCCGGACGCCGAGCAGGACGAGGCCCGCCGGGTGCTCAAGGACCACCTGAGCGCGGTCGCCCGTCTCGCCGACGAGCTTGGGCGGCAGGACCCGGCGAACGCCGATACGGCCGATCTGCTGACCCGGGCGATCCGTTTTCCCGGCGACTCGTCGATCCAGGTCATCGCCGGCGCCCCGGTCCTGACCTCCTGGGGTAGCGCGCAGGCCGGCCGGATCAGCGGCGCGGGGTCGGCCGCAGGGAACATTGGACCGGGCGCCATGAGCACCCGATGGCCGCGCTGGGTCCTTCCCGTGCTGGGGCTGGCGCTAGTCGCCGCCCTGCTCGCCGGCGGTTGGTTCTGGTATCAGCACCGAACTGAGCAGGGACTTCGAGCGGCACTGGACGCGGCGCTCGCAAACCAGTGCGAGCCGACGGTGCCGCTGGTCGAGCTCTCCCAAGAACTGGACCGGGTCGACCCGGAGGCAGAACACTACCCCGATATACGCATGGGCCTGCTGACCGAGGCCGGCATCTGCGACGACGCGGCGGCGATCGCGCATCGACTTGCCGAGACGGAGGACTGCGACCGGCTCCCGGCCCTGGAAGAGGAGCTGTCGCTGTACAACCTCGAGCGCGAGCCGTTCGCTTCGCTCAAGACCGATCTGGACGCGCGCCTCGCGGCCTGCCGGCAGGTTCAGGGATTCGTGGATCGGCTGGCCACCGCCGGGGGGGACTGCCGGGCCGTTGCCGCCCTCGACGAGGAATCCCGCCGACTGGATGGGCAGGATTCCCCCCAAACGGACCTCCGGCAGGCCCTCGACTCCGCCCTCGCCGCCTGCCGTCTGGCCGCCGAGATCGGTCCCCAGGTCAGCGCGGCCGCCGGTGACTGCCCGCGGCTGCGCGAGCTCGCCCGGGAGGCGGCCGGGGACCTCGCGGAGCATGACAGCTCCCGTGCGCCGTTGCGGGACATCAAGAACACCCTGGACGCCGAGATCGCTCGCTGCGATCTCGCCGATCACCTGGAGCGGACGCTGGCCAGCTCCCAGGGGGACTGCCTGGTCCTGGCGGGGATTAAGGAGACCCTATCGAGACATGACAGGGACCGGGAGCCCCTGGCCTCCCTCGAGCACCGGCTGGACGTCGCGCTGGATCAATGCGCCGCGCTAACCGATCTCGAGCAGCGGTTCGCCATGGCGCAGGGGGACTGCGCCGGGATCAAGGCGCTCGCCGAGGGCCTGGAGCAGTATCGCGACAACCTGCGGTTCCTCGACATCCGGCTCCGGCTCCAGCGCGAACTCGAGGTCTGCGGCCAGGCGAGCGATCTGGAAGAGCGCATCGCCGGGGCCGACTGTGCGAAGGCCCGCGAGATCGCGGCCGGCTTGAACAATCGGGGCGACCCCCGCTTCGCGAAGGCACATACGGCGCTCGATGGCCGATTGGCCGACTGCGATCGGGTCGAGCGCTACGAGCGCCTATTGGCGGAAGCCGGAATGGACTGCACAAAGCTCAAGGGCCTGGCGCGCGATCTCAAGCGCGAATCGGACCAGTCACTGCGACCGGTCCGGCAGCGGCTGGACGAGGCCCTGGGTCCCTGCCGGCCCAAGCCGAAGCCGCCGGTGATCGCGTCGAGCCCCGGCTCTGCCCCTTCCGCGGCCAAGGCGCCCAGCGGCAGCGGCTCGTTTCCGATGCGCGGTCAGTGCACGGGCAGCCTGGTGATCTCGCCGCCATCAGGGGTCCATCGCGATTCTGTTCGACACGTCGTCACTATCGATCCGCCCGCAAGCAGCCGGGTAGCCCGCGTTGCATCAACTAACCGCGGCTGTCGTAACTGCTCGTTGCAGAAGGTGGGTCCGAACGTTTGGCGAGGGAATTTTTGGTACGTATGCGGTGGACGAGGCATCATTCCCCACTATTACGCCGCCTACGATGCCGCGGGACGCCTCATCTGCAGCGGCAACGGCAGCGCCCTGTGCCGGGGACGGCGTTGATGAGACGGCGTTCACCTTGGCACATCAGTGACCGCGGAGACGGCGCCCTGCATCCCGGCTATTGGGGGAACCGCCTGGGCGTTCCACCCTACGCCGGTGCTCGACTTGGGGTTGCAGAAAGCCTCAAAATTGGTACGCATGCCGTACATACCCCAGGAGCAGATCCTGCGCTGCCCGAGGTCCTTGGCCGCGCCCTCTAAGGTCAAAAGGGTCACAGATGCATTGTCGCATTCCAGGGCCGATCGGCTAGCTCGCTTACCGCGAGCCAAATCCGCCTTGGTAAGCTGCTGCTCGGCATCGAGTTGGCGGCGCGAATGGAATAGCGGGATCCCCGTTCGCGTTTCGCTCTAAGCGCCTAAGCGCCTAAGCGCCTAAGCCTCATGAACCCGGGTTCGCCCCCGACCATGAAAGCCTTGGAGTTGTGGTCCACGCTGCAGTTGGAGGAGACGGCGCGGACGCGAGGTCGATCAACGTATGGTGGTGGGACCCCGTCGCCTAACCGGACCCGTCACGACCGGTCCGTACCCCCGAGTGTACCGCCGGCACGGCCGGCAGGACGAACGGTAAAGAGGCCGGGGCTGAAGTTGAGCCCGAGGCAACACCGGTCGGATGTCCGCGCCGCTCCCGAGTGCCAGTGTAGCCATGGGAGAGCCGCAATGAAGACACTGTATCGACGTGTGGCGGGCATCGACGTTCACCGCGTCAAGCATGTGGCCACCATCTTGATCGAACGGGAGGACGGGAGCACCGAGCAGCACACCCGCGAGTTTGGCGGGTTCAAGCGCGATCTGCGCTGGCTGGTCGCCTGGCTGCAGCGCTACCAGGTGGAGCTGGTCGTGATGGAGAGTACTGGGATCTACTGGAAGAGCCTGTACGCGCACCTGGAGCGCGGCGGCATCGAGACGTGGGTGGTCAATGCCCACCACATCAAGCACGTGCCGGGGCGCAAGACCGACATGGGCGATGCGCACTGGCTGGCGGAGCTGGGCCGCTTCGGGCTGGTGCGCGGCAGCTTCATCCCGCCGCAGGATCTGCGCGAGCTGCGGCTGATCGCGCGCTACCGCCACAAGCTCAGTGGCACCCTGGCGGGCGAGAAGAATCGCCTGCACAAGGTGCTCGATGATGCCGGGATCAAGCTCGGCGCGGTAGTGAGCGACATCAGCGGGGTCTCGGCCCAGGCGATGCTCGAAGGGCTGCTCGGCGGAGCGGAGCCCAGTGCGCTCATCGAGCTGGCCAAAGGCCGGCTCAAGGCCAAGCGCGAGGAACTGCGGCTCGCTCTCGACGGCGAGCTCTCGGCGCGGCACCTGTTCGTGCTGCAGAGCCTGCAGGGGCATATCCGCCAGCTCGAAGCGCAGCTCGCTGAGCTCGACGGCTACCTGATCGCCGCTATGGCGCCCTACCGCTGGGCCTGGGAGCTGTTGCAGACCATCCCCGGCATCGACGCGATCGCCGCCGCCTTGATCCTGGTGGAGATCGGCGACGACATGAGTCGCTTCGGCTCGGCGGACCGCCTTGCCTCCTGGGCGGCCCTGTGTCCCGGCAATCACGAGAGTGCCGGCAAGCGCCAGAGCGGGAAAACACGCAAGGGCAACAGCCTGGTGCGCTACCTCTTGTGCGAGGCCGCCAACGCGGCGCGGCGAACCAAAAGCGTGTTCGCCTCCAAGTACCAGAGCCTGGTGATCCGAAGGGGTCACAAGAAGGCCATCGTCGCGTTGGCGCATACACTCATCCGGACCATCTACGTCATTCTCACCCGCCGCGAGCCTTATCGAGACTCGGGGATCGATTACCAGGCCGCGGCGGTGTCCAAGAATGCACCGCGCTGGATCCGCGCACTGAAACACTTCGGGTATTGGCCGACGCCAACGCCGGTGACGGCGTAAGTCCTCGTCGCCTCCCGAGCCGCATTCCCCCCGGCGGGGGGAAGGGAAGCGGCTGTCTCCGGGCCGTGGGGGCTTTCACGGTAACGGTTCACTGATCGGACAACCCTTCCAGCGCCTTCTTGGCCTCCCCGTCGCCGGCCTCGGCCGCCTTGCGCAGCCACGCGATTCCGGCCTCGTGGGTCGGGCCGGTGGTCTCCTGCTCCACCATCAGCTGCCCTAGACGGCGCTGGATGGGCGCGTCGCCGGCCTCGGCGGCATCGGCGTAATAGACGATCGCATAGGGGGCGTCGGACGTCGCGATGCAGGGACCGGACGTATGGGTCAGGGGGTCGTAGCGGCGCGCCAGACGCGCGGCGAGCCCCGGGGCCTTGTTCGCGGCCTCGCTGTAGAGGGCATACGCCGCCGGACAATCCCCGGCCTGCTCCGCCTGCTCGGCGCGGGCGAAGATCGCCTCTGCTGCCGGACTCCCAGCCAGAAACTTGCGCGCGAGGAGGAGACCAGTCTGTTCCGGCTCGGGCTCAGGATCGATCCCCTCAGCGACGGGTGGCCCCTCTTCGAGTCCGGGCTCCGGCTCAACGTCGGAGTCGGCCAGGGTCTCGGCACGCTCGTCTGGCGCCTCCGGCCCGAACAGGCCGAGCTGCCAGCCGCCGACACCACCGGCGATCAAGAGAACCGCAATAACCGCGGCGATCCAGGGCCAGAGGTCCCGGTGCCGGGGCTTGGGCGCATCGGCGGCCAGGCTTGGTGCCCCGGCCGCGAGGTCCGGTGTCTCAACGTCGGACGCAAACCGAGGCGCGGAATCCCTCGGCATGATGCGGGTATCGCCCGCGTCGAACGCCGGGTGCTCGGCGGCCGTCGCGCCGGACCCGACCAGCTCGCCGCGGATGCGCAGGACCGCCGCGTCCTCGACACCGTCGATGCGCAGCGCCACCCGCAGCGGTGCGCCGCCCACGCCGATGATGCCGTCGACCAGATCCGGGCCGAGCTCGAGCCGAATCCCGTCGGCCATCGGCTCGACGCTGAACTGGGGATGCCAGTGAGACGTGACCTGCCAGAGCTGACCGGGGGCCAGGTAACGTCCGTCGTTGCGCTGGATGGCCAGTGACGTGGACTCCGGCGCGGGCCGGCTGCCGCTGACCAGCAGCCGGCCCCTTCCCGGGCCAATGGATTCGAGGCTGATCGTCAGGGCCACCGCGTCCTCCCGTCAACCGATCCGGGTCGCCGCCGGGATGCCACCGGCGATGCGTTCGAGGATCTGCCCCAGCCGGGCGTTCTGGTCCGGCGTCACGTCCCGTCCGGCCGCGTGGCCGGCGTTCGCGACCGCCAGGTCCTTGAAGGCCTGGAACCAGTCGACGATGAAAAAGGCCGAGAAATTGACCGGCGTCTCGGCGAGGAGCGGTAAGGCCCCCGCGGCGATGGGCGTCGGGGGTGCGAAGACCGGGCGGCGGGGATCGACCAGCGAGCGCGGTCGCTCGTCCAGAGGCTGGTCGTCGCAACCGAGATAATCGACGAAGCGCGCGATGCGCGCGCCGGTGACGTACACCTGTCGCTCGGCGAGCCGGGAACGCGTCGCCGCGGTCTGGGACTCCGCGGCCTCGATCAGGCCGAGCAGATCCGCCTCCAGCCCGAGCCGGTCCGCGGCGGTGATCAGCTCGCCGATCAGGTCCTCCAGGACCCCCTTGTCGATCCCGAGATACTGGGGCCAGTGGGCGTCCTCGGGCAGAGACTTGAGGTGCCCGATCCAGTACCTCTGTACGGCCCGGACGAAGCGCGTCGCACCCTGGTTGACGCCCGCGCGGGGTGGCTCCCGCGCGGCCTCCCCACCGTCGTCAGCGGCCGGCGCGGGCCGCGCACCCGCGAGGAGCTGCTCGAGGTCGATCAGGCCGCCATCACTCGGCTGGACATCCGGGACCGGGGCCGCTCCGCCCGCTCCCGGTCCGCCTCGGCCGGCGCCCGCCGTGCCGGTCTGCCCCGCGGGATCCGCCACCTCGTCGGCCCGCAGATAGAGCGAGCGCAGCCCCTCCCGCGGCGGCTGCAGGGCGCGCAGCAGATCGGCGAAACGATTCGCCCGCTGGCGCAGCCCGCCGACCACCCGCTCGGCCAGGCGGTGCTTGTTGTCCACCTCGGCGGCGCCCTCCGCCCGGTAGTAGGCGCCGAAACGGTGCCGCACCAGCTCCTCGATGACCTCGTCGACCTGCTCGCCGATGCGCGCCAGCTTGGTCTCGGGCTGGGCCACGCCGTCGAGATAGTCGGCCAGACGGGAGATGCCCCCGTCGTTGAGGCTCAGCATGGCGTCCCAGGCCGTCTGCGGATCCTCGAGGTGCTTGCGGACCGTCGGCTCGTCGCAGAAGGTCCGGCGCAGCTGGGCCAGACGCTCCACCTGGGTCGGGAGGATTGCCCGCTCACCGGCCGCGTCGGTTTCGATCACGGCGGCGGCCATTCGCGGCTTGCGGACCAGAAAGAGGTTGTCGAACGGCTGGCCGGGCGACCATTCGTGGAGCCATCCGTAGCCCCCGAAACGTTCGAGCAGGGCGAGCTTCATCATGCCCTCCCAGCCCTTGCGCATCAGGTCCTCGTTTTCCCCCGGCACCGGGTTGAGCCGGAAGTCGAACATGGTGAGCGCCCAGATCAGGCCCGGCCTGCGCTTCGAGCGTGTCTGCGGATCGGCACCCTGGGTGGAGTGCACCCAGGTCTCCAGCACCGGCCCCAGGTCCTTGACATCGCTCTGCTTGTGGGACGGGGCACAGAGGACGAGCAGATTCATCTCCTGGTCGTCGGTGTAGCGCTCGAACAGATAGGCGACCTTGCCCCGCAGCACCAGCTGGGCCACCGGGTCCACCTGGTCGTCCTTGAGCTGCTTGCGCACCTCGCCGATATCGGCCACGGCGAGCCGCCCTCGATAGCCGGGGAAATCGAGCAGATCCACCTGCTCCAGCAGTCCCGTGCGGGGCGGGTCGGCGAGCACGAAGCGCAGCTCGGTGGTGAGCGCCGCCAGCAGCGAGCGCGGCAGCGTGACCGGCGGCAGCGTCTCGTCGCCGCGGCGCGGGATGACCTGGATGCCGTCGGCGTCGTCGCGCCCGAGCCGCTCCAGGATATCGACGTTCATGATGCTGTCGGCCTGGCTCAGCTCCCCGTTCGCGTCCGGGCGCACCAGGACCGACACCGGGCAATAGACCGCGTCGGAGAAGCCGGTCGCCTCGAGCCCCTTGCGCAGCGCGAGATAGATCTCGGTCAGCTCCCGAACCTCCCCCCAGAGGACCGAGAACAGGGCCGCCCGGTCGACGGGCTTCAGATAGGGCGCCAAGGCGATGGCGCTCGGCCAGTAGTCGGCCGCCAGGCGCTCGGTGGTCCTCGGGAAACGCTGCTCGAAGTACTCGAGCAACTCAACAACATTGTCCTCGCTGACCCCGCCGGTAGGCTGACGGGTGCGGCGCGACTCCAGGCTGGCCAGCAGCTGGCGCAGGTGGGCGGGGGACAGGTCCGGGTCGACCTTCTCGCGGTCGAAATCGTTGAAGAAGGAGTTGCCCAGCACCTTGGCCAGGTCCACTTCCGAGAACAGGGACAGTTCCAGCGGATAACCGGGCGGCGCGTCGCTCGGCCGGCGGGTGAAGCGGGTCACCAGGCCGGTGGCCTCCTTGCCGTGGCCCGGGGGGTTCACGTGCTGGATGAAATTGTAGCGGCGGCCTTCCAGCTCGGTCTCCAGCTCGCCGTTCTCACCGGCCGCCAGGGCCGAAATCAGGTAGGATTTGCCGGCCTGGGACAGGCCGAAAAAGCCCACCGAGACCGAGCGGCCGGCCGCCCGGCCAAGGCGCGTGACCAGATTGCGCACCCGCCGCAACTTGTAGGTCAGACTGTCCGACTCGCGGTCGAGCCGCTGGGAGTTGCGCCGTACCTCCGCGACCCAGTCGATCGCCTCGCCGCTGCCCGCGTAGATCGCCCGGCAGCGCCGAACCAGGTCCTCTCCGATCGTTTCCGGTGTGGGATCGCTCATAGCACGTCTACTTGAAGATACTGCCGCTGTCGAGCCAATAGCTGTCCTGATCGAAGCCGATGCTCGCCAGGGTGTTGAGCTTCAGCGCCACCGCGCCGCGCCCCAGTGCACGCCCGCCCTGCACGTCCACGGCGGCGACCCGAAACCGCTCGGCGTTGACGCCGCGCATCCGCTCGAGCCTCACCTCCAGCACGCCGCCCTTGGTGTAGAGGGAGCGGCGCACTTCATCGTCCGCAAAGTCCAGCACATACAACGGCGAGGCCACCCAGCGCTGCGCGTCGAGCTGGCGGTAGCCGATGTGCATCACCCCGGTCATGGGGATGGTGACCTCGGGCAGCTGATACTCCGGATCGTCCAGGTCCACGCCGCTGTAGAAGACGTCCTCGGCCTTGATGATCATATTGCGGTCCATCAGGCCCAGGTGCCGGACCGTCGAGTAGGGCCGGAAGGCATTGGCGCGAAAGGAGAAGCCCGGCAGCCGCCCCTGCCCCAGCACGCACAGCATGGCGCCCACGGCCGCCGTGGTCTTGGGGTCCTTGATGCACCCGCGGCGATTGAACGGATACCAGGCGCCGGTCCGGTAGTCCTGCATCGGAATGATCCGATCCGGCGGCAGCGCCAGCAGGGCGCGGAACAGCGACTGGACCCCGGGAAGCCGCGACGGTCGCCCGGTGAGCAGCAGCACGTCGCAGGAATAGAGCGAGACGATCTCGCACAGCGAGCGCACCACGCGGCAAATCTCGAGCTTGTCCTCCATGAACAGCCGATGGATACGGCCCAGGTCCAGGGGCACCGGGCAATTGAGCAGCGGAAACCCGCTCACCGCCGTACCCGTGGCATCGCGCACACCGCCCGCGAACCAGTCCCGCACCGCCTGCGTGGGCGCATCGGGGCTGATCTCCGCCACCAGGTCGCCGAGAGCGCAGGTGCGGGTCTCGGCACCGGCGACCGGGTCGAACCCCTCGTAGGCCTTGAGCACGGCGAGCCCGGCGGGATAGAGGACCTGCAGCGCCAGCTGCTGGCGCAGCATCCCCTCCTGGACATCGACCGGGTCCGAGCCGATGAGCCGGGACAACAGGGCCTCCGGCTCCTCGACCCCGACCGCGCTCACGGCCGCCTTTAGGGCCGGGACCAGGGTGGCACCGATCACCTCCAGCAGGATGTCGTCGCCGGCGACCTTGAATCCGTCCCGAAAGCGCTGCTCGGGGACGATGGTCTGGTTGGCGCCTCCCGGACGGCCCTCGAGCCGATAGTCGTTGATGACCAGATCGGTCGTTCCGCCGCCGATGTCGACCGTCGCGATGGTCAACCGGGCGTCCCGGCTCCGATGGGAGGCACAGCGGGCCAGGTCGAAGAACTCTTCCGGCCGGCCGGAGAAGGTGTTCTGGATCTCGCTGTACAGATAGACCACCTGGCTGCAGGTGGCCTCGTCCCAGCGGACCTCGACCTGGGGTAACGGAGGCCAGGCCGAATCGGCGCCCTGCCCGTCCACCGGCTCGTCCTCCGGGTGCCAGCCGAACGCCTTCCAGACCAGACCGAGCGCCTGCCGCATGCGGTTCGCGAAGATCTCGCGCTCCTGCTTCGGCATCGACGGCGGGATGGTCAGGATCACCGTTCGCAGGTGCCGGGGGAGATCCGCGTTGGGCATGCGCAGCCGCTGCGACGGGCTGTTGATCTGGCACAGCGCCTGGGTCAGGACCTCGGCCAGCATGAACATCATCATCGAACTGCGGGCGTAGTGCGGCATGAAGACCGGCATCCGCTCCGACTCGGGAAGCTCGTAGAGGGCGGTGCCGACCTCGTTGATCAGATTGCAGAAGGGCGCCGCCGTGGCCATCGGCTCGATCTCGGTGCGCACATAGGCGCAATTGAACCGCCACCCGGTGTCGAAGCGATCCTCGTCCCACAGATACCGCTTGGGGCTGGAGATCCCGGTAGAGCCCTCGGTACCGCGCCGGCGCCCGGCCATGCGCGCCGCCTCGGGGCCGACCCGTGCGATGGTCGGCCACAGGAAAGCCCCGGCGCGTCCGCTCTTGTAGGCCCAGTGCTCCTTGCCGAAGGTGGCCTGAGCGAGCTCGACGCGGCTCTCGAAGGGCTCGCTGTAGACGTTCTGGGGCTGGGTCAGATCGCGGAGCTCCAGCTCGTAGCGCCGGCCGAGCCCGTCGCCCTCCTTGGCGTGCTGCTCGATCAGGATCCCGCAGGTCCGCGAGTTCCCCACGTCCAGAACCATGTCCACCGGCACCGCCCGATGCAGATCGGTGCGGGTGTTCGCCAGGAGCTTGACCTCGGGGACACAGCCGCTGTCGCCGATCAGGGCCAGCAGGTTCAGGTAATGGGCGTGGTGCGCGAGACGCCCATGTTCGGCCTCGACGTCCTCCGGGGGCAGGCGCAGAACGGGACCGGCCCGTTCCATGAAGACCTCATCGATCCAACCAGCCACCCAGGGCAGCTCCGGGTACCAGCCGATCTCGTTGGCCCGGTGGGCAAAGGCATAGGCCACACCGGCGGTGACATCGGCCTGGGTGGGGGCGAGATAGCGGATATCGTCCGCGTCGGGAAAGGCCGTGGTGTCCACGGCCAACGTCAACCGGTGTGTGGTCAGGCTGGCGGCCGCATCCTCCGGGGACAGCTCGACCAGACGTACCCGGGCCCAGGTCTCGGGACCGTCGGCGAAGCTCCGCGGCGGATGGACCCGCAGCAGAGGGACCGGCAGCCACATCGCGTCGAACAGGGTGGCGGACTCGTCCATCGGAACGGTCAGCTGCGACTTGATCGGGACTCCCGGGCGGTCCGGCCAGTAGTGCATCCCACTGCGCTCGTCATAGACCAGCCGCGCCAGCGACTGGTTGCTCTCCTGGACCACGAATTCGCCGGGGAGCGCCTTGCGTAGGGCGAGGTTCAGACCGAAGTCCAGGAACTGGACGCCGCTGTTCGCAATGAGGGTTATCTTGTTCTCGAAGTTGACGAGTTTCGATAGCATCGCGATAAATTATCCTGGTTCCCGGGTCCCCGACCCGCCGCGCTCGGCTCCGGAATCGCGCGGCCGACGCGGGCGCTCGCGGAACGGGTCCCCGACGTCCGGCCTCACCGCCCCTGCTCTTGCATATCGATCGAGAAGGTCTCACCGCCCGGGTAGCTGCCCCGGCAGCTCGCCTTGCCGGTCTTACCGGGCTCGCACTCGACCTTCGGGCGACCGAAGTTGGTGCCGTCGGCGCATACGATATTGCCGCTGCTGTCGATCACCAATTTTCCGTCTCGAGCCAGCGCGGAAGCGCCGCTCTCGCAGACGCTGCCGTCGCTGCGCTTGAGGCGCACCTTGCCGGCACCGTCCTTGAGCTGATACTCCATCTGTATCGGCAGACCGGTCTTGGGGTCCTGCAGCGAGGTGGCCGTGCGCCAGCCGGAGCTCAGCCAACGTGCCGGCACCCCCGAGCGAGCAGACGGCGAGCCGGCGGCCCCGTCGGCATCAGGCCCGCCTGGCGCGGAATCGGCGGCCGCATCCCCGGCCGCCTTCGGGTCCGGCGGCGTCTTCTCGGACCCGGCCGCCGACTCCTGATCGGGGCGGGGCCCCGCGTCCGGCGACGCCTGCCCCGAGTCCTCGGCAGGGACCGTCGGTGGCTGCAGCGCATCCTCGGCGCCCGCCACCCCATCGGACTCGGCGGGTACCTCGTCGGCCGACGGCTCTTCGGGCGTGGGCGTTTCGGTTTCAGGTGTTCCGGCCTCCGGTGCTGCGGCTTCTTCCGGTGTCGCGGTATCCGGGTTCACGGTTTCGGGGCTGTCCACCGGCTGTCCCGCGACGGCCTCGTCGGCCACCCGATCGTCCGCGGTCGCATCCACGGCGGCATCCTCGGCCGGCTGGGCGACCGGTGACCCGTTCTCGCCCTCCCCCGGAACGGCGCCGCTGTCGGGCAGCGATGCCTCGCCGTCGACGACGGTGTCGTCCTCGCCCGCAACCTTGTCGACGGGCTCGCCCAAGGGAACGGCTGTCCCCTCGACATCCGGGACCCGGCCATCGGGAGCGGCGTCCAACGCGGTGACGCCGGACCTGGGCCCGACGGTAACGGAATCGGCAGGAGCCAGGATGCGTTGGTCCGCCGGCGGCGCGTCTTGCGTGTCCTCGATCGCCGGCTCCGCGTCAGCATCGGACTCGACGAGGTGCCGCACCTCATCTTCGGGCGCGGGCTGCGGCTCCGAAACCTCGGGAGTAAGGGCGCCCCCAGTTTCTGCGGGGGACGGTCCCTCCGACACCGGCTGGCATCCGCGCAGCGCCAGCAGGCCACCTAAGAGGGCAAGCGCCACCAGGGCCAGCGCCCACGCCCACCAGGGGACGCGCCGCCGGGGCGGCTGAGCCGGCGCCGGCGGCGCGGCCAGCAGGTCCAGATTCAACAAGGGATCCGTGCCGACCGAGGCCCGGTCTAGGACAAACCCCCAGAAGCTGATCACCGGCCGGCCACCGACCAGATAGACGTGGGTCTCGTCCGGAAAGCTGGTTACATGGGCGAGCAGCCGCCCGAACACCTGACGTTCCGCGTCCGACTCCCGCTGCATGGCCTGCCCGAGCTCTTCGATCCGGGAGCGGGTCTCAATCAGCTGCCGCTGGGCCTCGGCGCGCTCGTCCGAGCTGGCGGCGCTCCAGGGCACGACGGTGCCCGGCTTGGGCGCATACCAGTCGATGGTGTCCCCGTCCTCGTTTCGCTGCGGTATGGCAAAGCTGTCGGCCAGCTCCGGACCAAGCCGGCGGCCGATCGCGGCGCGCAGTTGAGCGGCGGCGAGATAGACCGGGTTGCCGACCGCCCCAAGCGGGTGGAAGGCGGTCAGGTTACCGGATCTCAACAAGGGACCTGTCATCGTCGTTCCGCTCTGTTAGGCTCCACGTCCTTGCGACGCCCCGCCCCAGTGTCAGCAACCCCGATCACGTCGGCGCGGCGCCCGCACCGGTCAATCGCTCGGGACCGATCGCGGGTATGGCGTGACCAAGGCCCCGCGCGCGCCCTGCGAAGGCCGGGGGAGTGTCGCCCTCGAGGCCGATGTCGCGAAGCGACTGGTCGAGCTTCTCGAGCGTCCGGCATTTCTCCAGAGCCTCGTCCAGCTGACGGCGAATCGACAGCAAGGGCTCCCGGGAGGCGTCCTCCCCGGCCATACCCTGGTCCAGCTCCCGCAGGCCGGCGCAATTCATCTGGGCGTCGACCAACGCCTGCCGATAGGTCGCGGCCTTCGCGCAGAGGGCCAGCTCGGCGTCCAATTGCCCCCTGAGCGCGGTCAGTGGCGGCCGGGACACATCCTGTGCGCCGAGCTGCAGGTCGAGCCGCTGCATCGCGTCGCAGTCGCCGGTCGACCCCGTGAGGGCCGCCCCGAGCTCGTCCGCCGCCCGGCACAGCGCGAGTTCCCGATCGAGCCGCTCGCGCGCCCGGACCATCGGCTCGGCGTCCGTTGGCGGTGTGCCCAGCGCCCCGTCGAGGTCCGCCACCAGGGCACAGTCCCCGAGCTGCCCGTCGAGGCGCGCCGAGTAGCTCGCGGCCGTCTCGCAGGCGGCAATCCGCTCCTCCAGCCGAACGGCAATCCCTGCAGCAGGCTGGCGGGTGAGGTCCGTGCCCTCCATGCCCTGTCGCACAGCGGAGAGCCGGGAACAGTCCCAGCCCGCGCCCGCCACCTCGGCGGCCAACGCCCCGGTGTCCGCGCAGTAGACTAGCTCCGCGTCGAGGCGGCGACGGATCTCGGCATACCGGTCGCGGGCCGGGTCGAGCCGGTCCAGCCGGGCCCGCAGCGCCTCGAGCCGGTCGGGCCCGGCGCAATCGCCCGCGATCGCACCGCCCAGCTCCTGCTCCAACGACCGGCTCTGTTGGTGGTCGAGCCAGAGCCAGCCGCCGCCCGCGAGCGCCAGGACCAGACCCAGCGCCGAGCCCCAGATCCAGGCCGCGCGGCGCCGGGCGCCCGCGGCGCTGGCGTCAGAGACCGACCCGATCGGCCGGCCCCGCAGACCGCGCTTGACCAGCACGAAGCCCCACAACGTGAGCACCGGCTCGTCGCCGATCACATAGACGTGGGTATCGTCGGGATAATGGGTCGCCGCCCGGAGCGTTCGAGCGACGGGCTCGGAGCCCCGGCTGAGCCGGGGGAGCTCGTCGGCCAGGCGTCGCATCGATGCCAGCCGGTCCTCGAGCTTGGCCTTGGCCGCCGCGCGGCGCTCGGGCGGCAGCGAGGTCAGGGGGGCCGGCTGGCCGGCGAGATCGCTGTACCAGTCGACGGTCTTCCCGTCCGCGCCGGGCACCGGAAGCGCCAGCACCGAGGCGGTCACCCCGGGGAGGTGGCGGCGGATGACCTGCTGGAGCTCCCGATGGAGCTCATCCAGGCCCGCGAAGTCGTCCGTCAACAACCGGAACCCGCTGACGTCGACCCGCGCAACACGAAGTGACCGCTGCACCAAACTGTCCCTCGTCCTGCTGCGCCCTTGGCCTGGATCCGACCAATTCGCCGCTAGTCTACAGGCACCTCCGGAGGGCGAACAACGTATGCGCGCCCCAAATCATGTACGCCTGTCACCCGTGAGATGGGTCCGGGGGCAACCCAACATTCTGTCATTCCGTCACACTGGCCTCAGGTGACGCGCTCCGCCGTCGACCCGAGGCGCCTGGACAAGACCGCCGCGACCTGTTCGCCCATTGCGGCAACCGTGGTCCCCGCCGCCAGATCGCTGAGCCGGGTGACCGCCAGTCCCGGAAAGCCGCAGGGGTTGATGCGCCCGAAGGGCTCGAGGTCCAGGGAGACATTGAGCGCCAGACCGTGGTAGCTGCAGCCGCGGCGCACGCGCAGCCCGAGGGATGCGATCTTGGCCCCCTCGACATAGACGCCAGGTGCGTCGGGACGGGCGGCGGCGCCCACCCCCTGCGCCGCCAGCACCTCGATAACCGACCGCTCGAGCAGATCGACCAGGCGCCTGACCCCCAGACCGGCGCGCCTCAGGTCGAGCAGCAGGTACGCAATGAGCTGGCCTGGACCGTGATAGGTCACCTGACCGCCGCGATCGCTGTGCACCACCGGGATGTCCTCAGGGCGCAGCAGGTGCTCCGGGCGCCCCGCCTGGCCCAGGGTAAACACCGGGTGATGCTCGAGCAGCCAGAGTTCGTCCGCCGTGTCCGGCTCGCGGGCATCCGTGAAGGCCCGCATGGCCTGCCAGGTCGCGGCGTAGTCCTGCAGTCCCGCCAGACGGCGCACCAGGAGCCGCCGCGGGGTGCTCACAGCGCCCAAACGATGGATTCGTGGGCGGTCAGCTCCTGATAGATGGCATCGAGCTGGGGGCGGCTGCGCGCCTCGACGACCGCAGTGACGGCGATCCACTTGCCGCCGCTGCTCGGGCGCAGACTCAGGGTGGACGGGTCGAATCCCGGCGCGTGGCGGCTCAGGATCTCCACCACCACCGATTCGATATCCCCATCCGCTCGCCCCATGGCCTTAATGGGGAAGGCGCAGGGGAAGTCGAACAGGGTGTCGGCGCTTCCGTCCACGGGTTCAGGCGTCTCCACGGCGGATGCGTTCCTTGTACGACCGATAAAGGGCGTTCATGCGCCTCCAGATGGGCCCGGGAACGCCGCTTCCAACGGGCTCGCCGTCCAGCCGGGTGACCGGGAGCACCTCCCGCGTGGAGCTCGACAGCCAGACCTCGTCGGCCGCCCGCAGCTCCTCGAGCGTGATGGGGCGCTCTACGGGCTCCATGGCGACCTCCCGGGCCAGCTCGATCACCAGCGCCCGGGTGATCCCCGCCAGGATCCGGTGATCGGTCGGTGGCGTGGCGACGACCCCGTCTTTGACCACGAACACGTTCGTGGATGACCCCTCGGTGACCAGGCTATCGCGGACCATGATCGCCTCGGCCGCGCCCGCGTCCGCGGCCTCGCGCCGCATCATGACCGCAGCCAGCAGGGAGATCGCCTTGATCTCGCAGCGCTGCCAGCGCGGGTCCGGGCGGGTCACGCAGGCGACTCCCACCGACTCGACCTCCGGGCCTCGGGCCTTGATCGGCCGCGCCATCGCAAAGACCGTGGGAGCGACGCCGGAGGCGCACAGATGATCGCGCTCGTCGGGCGCGCCGCGGGTGACCTGCAGATAGCAGTACTGATCGGGCACCGGCGGCGGCCCGATGAGGCGTTGGAGCACCGCCCGCCACCCATCGCGACCCAATGGGGCCTCGAGCCGGATGGCCGTGAGGCTGGCGTCCAGCCGGTCCAGGTGCTCCGTTAGGCGCAGGAAGTGACCGCCATAGCTCGGGATGACCTCGTAGGCACCATCACCGAATAGAAAACCCCGGTCCATCACCGAGACGGAGGCCCGTTCCGGGGCCATGAAGGCGCCGTTGAGGTAGACCTCAGCCATGTGCTGCCCGCCCCGTCGCGCGCCCGCTCAGAACCAGTGAAGAACCGTGTCCTTCGCCTTTTGCCACAAGCTTCCCTCGTTGACGTCCTGTAGCGCCACCAGCGGCACCCGAATCAGCTCCTCGCCCTTGAGGTTGACCACGATGTCTCCGACCCGGGTCCCCTTGGCGATGGGCGCCGTGAGCTCCGGTGCCTTATCCAGCCGGGCGCTCAACTGCTCGTAACGGCCGCGGGGTACGGTCGCAATCACATCGCGTGCCGGCCCGACCGGGAGCTCCTCGATGTCGCCCATCCAGACCCGCAGGTTCTCGACCGGCTTGGCCGCCGGATAGAGCCGGTGGCTCTCATAGAAACGGAAGCCATAGTTGAGCAGTTCCAGGCTCGCCTGGGCCCGCGCCTCTGGCCCCGCGCTGCCCATGACCACCGAAATCAGGCGCATCTGGTCGCGCTTCGCGGATGCCACCAGGCAATAACCCGCGTTCTGGGTATAGCCGGTCTTGACACCGTCCACGGTCGGGTCGCGCCACAGCAGCCGGTTGCGGTTCTGCTGCTTGATGCCGTTGTACTCAAACTCCTTGGTCCCGTCCCAGGCGTAGTAGTCGGGGAACTCCCGGATCAGGGCCGCGGTGACCAGGGCGATATCCCGCGCCGTCGTGTAGTGCTCCGGATCGGGGAGCCCGGTGGCGTTGACGAAATGGGAATTGCTCATCCCGAGCTCCTGGGCGCGGGTATTCATGAGATCCGCGAAGGCCCGCTCGCTTCCGGCCGCGTGCTCGGCCAGGGCGACGCTTGCGTCGTTGCCCGACTGAATGATCATGCCCTTGAGCAGATCCTCCATACCGACCTGCTTACCGACCTCGACGAACATCTTGGAGCCGCCGGTGCGCCAGGCGTTCTCGCTGATCAGGACCTGGTCGCTGAGGTTGACGTGACCCGCCTTGAGCTCCCGGTAGATGGTGTAACCGGTCATGATCTTGGTGAGGCTGGCCGGCTCGAGGCGCTCGTCCGCGGCGGCCGATGCCAGCTCCTGCCCGGTGCTGAAATCCATCAGCAAATAACCCTTGGCGGCAATCTGCGGAGGCGCCGGAACCGGCGGCTCCGTCTCCGGCCCGGATTCGGCCTTGGCTTCAGTCTTGAGCTCGGCCGCAGGCTCGGACTCGGCCGAGATCCATCCGGAGAAGAGAAACAGGAGACAAAGGAACAGCGGAATCGAAATTGACTTCATGTAGACAAACCGGGAAATGAGGTGGCAGTCGGGCGAGCTGGGGCATTCTATCAATTCGGATCGCAAAGAGCGGCAAGCGGCGTCGGGCACCGATCCGGCTCGCCGAAAACCGGGGCGGGGAAAGGGACCACCGCCGAGCGGCGACGGCCCAGCCTTTCGCTGCGGCACCCACCCGTCGGACCGGCGGCGACCACATCGACTCGGCGTCGCCGAAGCGCCCACCCGGGGATGCGCCGGGGTCCCGGGGCCTCTGCGCCGGCTCAGTTCCAGACGGCTCTCGGCTGGCTGACACCCAGGTCGGCCAGCTTGGCCGATACCTTGCGCGCCTCGCCCTCAGAGCTGAGGGGTCCCACCCGCACCTTGTAGAGGGTCGGGCCGCCGGCCGCGCTGCTCAGCACCCCGACCTGCTCGGCGAGCTGCGACCCCAGGCGGCGACGCAGCCGCTCGGCGTTACTCGGGTCCCCGAAGGCGCCGACTTGCAGATAGAGACCCGGCTCCGGTACGGCCGGCGCCGAAGCGACGTCTGCAGCGCTCAGCGGAGTCTCGACCGGCTCTGCGCCGGCCGCCGCAAGCGCGACGTCCGTTGCCCGCTTGGTGGTGGCATCCTCGTGGGGGCCGGCGGGTGACGCCTGCGGCGCCTCGAGCGCGGGTGCCGGAGCCGTCGGGGGCTCGCTGCGCGCGAGGGCCCGCGGCTTGTTCGTGGCCGGCTTGGCGGCCAGGAAAGGCCCGGGGTCGGAGCCCGGACGAGCGGGATCCAGCGCCCGGACCTCCACCATGGCGGTGCCCTTCTGGATCACCCCGATCTTCTTGGCGGCCGAATAGGACAGGTCGATTACCCGGGGGCCGTGGAAGGGCCCCCGGTCGTTCACCTTGACCACGGCGCTGCGCCCGTTCTCCAGGTTGGTCACCCGAACATAGGTCGGCAGGGGCAGGGTCTTGTGGGCGGCGGTCATGGCGTACATGTCGTAGCGCTCACCCGAGCTCGTCTTGCGGCCGTGAAACTGCTTTCCGTACCAGGAGGCGAGCCCCCGCTCCACGTGACCGGCGCTGTCGTCCTTCGTGTAGTAGCGCTTGCCGCGAACCACATAGGTACTCATGTTGCCGTACTTGGCCCTGGGCTCCACCCGCGGCACCGCATCGGCGATGTCGGTCTCCCCCGCCCCGGTCGAATCGCCGGCTTGACGGGTCCCGCCGCTGCTGCCGCAACCCCCGAGCAGGCATGCGGCGAGCAGGAGCACGGCCAGGGTCAGCGCCGCCCTGACCCCGACCGGGCGTGAGCCCGCCCTTACGCGACCCGATCCGCGGCCTGCCCCCGAGCCGCCCTCAACGCACGCGAGCGGCATGGCCCCATCCGAGGTCCGGCTCAAACCGGACCTGCTGCCATTCTTCTCATTCATAGACCCCCCGATTATGGTGATGCGCCGCTCCGCCCTCCGGAATCGGAGGCGGAGAAGCGCTCCCGGATCTTCCCGCTCAGCTGGAACACGGCCATCGCGTAGAGGTTGCTGTGGTTGTAACGGGTGATGGCATAAAAGTTGTCGAGACCCACCCAGTATTCGTCCTGGTGCCCATCGAGCCGGATCAGCGTGGCCGGCGCCTCCCCTGCGACAGCGCCCTCCCAATCCACCCCCGCGGCCCTCAGGCGCGCGGCGGTCGAGGTCGGGGCGAGCGGCTTCTTCTGCGCCACCTCAATGTCCTTGGGCAGAGTGCCGACAAGACGCGCTGGAAATGCCACCGGCTCGCCGCGTCGCCAGCCGTGGCGATCGAAATAGTTTGCGACGCTTCCGATGACGTCGGCGTTGCTGCCCCACAGGTCCCGCTGTCCGTCGCCATCGAAGTCCACCGCATAGGCGCGGTAGCTCGATGGAATGAACTGCGGCTTGCCCAAGGCTCCGGCATAGGAGCCGACCGCGGTCAGTGGGTCCATCCGCTCGTCGCGCTCGAGCAGCAGCAGGGACTCCAACTCGCCGCGGAAGAATTCGGCCCGCTTGGGATAGGAAAAACCGAGCGTCGTGAGGGCGTCGAGGGCGCGATGACCGCCGGTCTGGGCGCCGTAGCTGGTCTCCACCCCCAGGATCGCGACGATGATCTCGGGAGGCACGCCGTAGCGCGCCTGCGCCCGCGTCAAGGCCTCGGCGTTCGCACGCCAGAAGGCCGACCCCCCGGCGATGCGCTCGGGGGTGAGGAAGAGCCGACGATAGCGGTGCCAGGGCTTGCCCTCGTGGGGGCGCTCTATGGCGTCGATGATCGCCTGGCGGTAACGGGCCTGGCCGAGCAGGTCCCGCAGGTCCATCCCGTCGAAGCCGTGCCTGAGCGCCATCTCCTCGGCAAACCGCTCGCGCTCACGCGCGTAGCTCTCGGGCTCATCCGTCGTCGCCGCAGCAGAGCCCGAGGCCCAGAGCGCGGCCAGCGCCAGCACAGGCCCCGCAAGCCGCAGCCCACGTCGACGGCGGGCGGTGCTGAAACAGAGATCAGGGGATCGATGAGGGGGCATGGACCCGGTGGATTCTCATGATTTACCTTGAGTATATTTCGATAAGCGCTAAATACGAAGCGATTTCCGATGGGTCTGGACCGCCATGGTCATACCGAAACCTGCCATCAGGGTCACCATGGAGGTCCCTCCATAGCTCACGAGCGGGAGCGGGACCCCCACCACCGGGAGTAATCCGGTCACCATTCCGGTATTGACGAAGACGTAGACGAAGAAGACCAGCGACAGGCCGCCCGCGAGGAGCCGTCCATAGGTGTCGCGTGAGCTGGCGGCGATCACCAAACCGCGGTAGATGATGAAGAGATAGAGGGCAAGGAGCACCCCGATGCCTACCAGCCCCAGCTCCTCGCCGATGACGGCGAAGATGAAATCCGTATGGCGCTCGGGCAGAAACTCCAGGTGTGACTGGGTGCCGTTCAGCCAGCCTTTGCCGTAGATGCCGCCGGAGCCGATGGCGATCTGGGACTGGATGATGTGATAACCGGAACCCAGGGGGTCAGACTCCGGGTCAAGGAAAGTCAGGACCCGTTGCCGCTGATAGTCGCGCATGCCGTACCAGAGCGCCGGGGCTAGCGCCGTGGCAGCCGCGGCGAGGATCAGGATCAGGCGCCAGGAGAGCCCGCCGATGAAGAGCACGGCGGCGCCCGCCGTGGCCACCAGGATGGCGGTCCCGAGATCGGGCTGCTTGGCGATCAGCAGAACCGGTACCAGGGTCAGGACGGCGGCGCCGATCACCCGCAGCATCCCCGGGGGAAGGGGTCGCGCGGCCAGGAGCCGGGCCACCGCCATGGGCACCGCCAGCTTGAGGAGCTCCGAGGGCTGAAAGCGCATGAAGCCCAGGTCGAGCCAGCGCTGGGCCCCCTTACCCACGTCTCCCACCAACAGGACCGCCACCAACATCAGGACGCCCAGCACGTAGAGCGCGAGCGACCAGCGCTCCAGGCGCGCCGGCGACACCTGGGCGATGGCGAACATGAGTCCGAAGGCCAGACCCAGACGCACCAGCTGCCGCTCGACGCTGGCGACATCCTGACCGCTGGCGCTGTAGAGCACGGCGAGCCCGAAGGCGCAGAGGAGCAGGAGCCCGAGGACCAGGGGCATATCGATGTGCAGCCGCCACAGGAACCGGGTTTCGGAGGGGTCCTCCATCCGCTCACGGACCACGGAGGCAGACCTAATCGCCATCGTCCGACCCGCCGGCCTCGAGCTCCCCCTGGGCCATCAGCATGGTCCCCCCTAGATGGGCGTCCATCACCTGCCGAGCCACCGGTGCCGCCACCGAGCCCCCGTGGCCACCATTCTCCACGATCACGGCCACGGCGATGCGCGGCTCCTCCACCGGAGCGAAGGCGATGAACAGGGCATGGTCGTGCATGCGCTTATTGATGCGAGAGGCGTTGTAGGTCTCGCTCTGCCCCACGGTGAAGACCTGGGCGGTACCCGTCTTTCCGGCGATACGGTAACTCTTGCTCTGGATGCGCTTGGCGGTACCGCGGGGACTCTCCACCACCTCGGTCATGGCGTGGATGATCTGGTCCCAATGCTTGGGATCACCCACCTGGACCTGGTGAGCCCGCGCCGGCAGCTCGTCGGCCGTGGCCGCCCCCGGCACCCGGGCGCTGCGGGCCACCCGGGGCTGGATGAAATAACCGCGATTGGCCATGGTGGCGGTCGCCACCGCGAGCTGCAGCGGCGTGGCCAGGAAGGCGCCCTGGCCGATCCCCACGATCAGCGTCTCGCCCGGGTACCAGAGCTCGTTGCGCGCCCGCTCTTTCCACTCCTTCGACGGCACCAGACCGCCCAGTTCCCCCGCCACGTCGATCCCGGTACGCGCCCCGAAGCCGAACTCACCTAAAAAGCGCTTGAGGCGCTCGATGCCCAGGTCATGGGCCAGACCATAGAAGTAGACGTCGCAGGATTGGACCACCGCCTGCTCCAGCGCCACGGTCCCGTGCCCCCCCCGACGCCAGCAGCGGTAACGGTGACTCTGACCCGGAAGCTGATAGTAGCCGGGGCAGTACCTGTTGCTGGCGGCGTTGGTGACCCCGGACGCGAGCCCGGCCATGCCCACGAAGGGTTTCACGGTGGAGCCCGGGGGATACTGGCCGCGGATCGCCCGGTTGTAGAGCGGCTTGTCCGGGGAGTAAAGCAGGGCCTGATAATCGCTCTGCCCGATGCCCTCGACGAACAGGTTGGGATCGAAGCTCGGCTTGCTCACCAGGGCAAGGACCCCGCCCGTGCGCGGGTCGATCGCCACCACGGCCCCACGGTTGTCCCCCAGGGCCTCGGTGGCCGCCTGCTGCAACCCGATGTCCAGATACAGCTGCAGGTCTCGGCCCGGCACCGGCGCCTTTCCCTCCAGGGTGCGCAGCACCCGGCCGCGGGCATTCACCTCGACCTGCTGGTAACCCACATGGCCATGCAACAGCTCTTCGTGGGCCTTCTCCACACCGGACTTGCCGATGAAGTGGGTGCCCGCATAGTCGCTGGTGTCGATGCGCTCCATCTCCTGCTCATTGATGCGCCCGACATAACCCAGCGCATGGGCGGTCAGCTCGCCCCGCGGATAGGCGCGGATCAGCTCGGCCCGCACATCCACGCCAGGGAAGCGGTGGCTGTCGACCGAGAAGCGGGCGACCTCCTCCGGGGTCAGGTTGAGCCGCAGCGGCACCCCCTGGAAGCGCACCCGCTGGGCCTTCATCCGGTCGAAGCGGGCCAGATCCTTGTCATCGATCGGAAGGATCTCGGAGAGGGCCCGGATGGTGCCCTCGAGGTCCCCGACCTTCTCGATGGTGATCTCTAGTGAGAAGGACGGGTGGTTGTCCGCCAGAACCACCCCTTCGGCGTCGTAGATCAGGCCGCGGGTGGGCGGCACCGGCTGCACCTTCACCCGGTTGTCCTGCGACAGGACGGTGAAATGCTCGTGCTGCTGCACCTGCAGTCTCAGCAGGCGAAACACCACCAGGGACAGCGCGACCAGCACCACCAGAGCGGCCACCGCCGCGCGCACCGCGACCAGGCGGGCCTCGCGCCGGCGCTCCTCGAGGCTGGAGTCCAGGAGCATGGTCAGGCGATACCGGCGCGTCGCCCGAGGTCGCGCAGGACCACGGACAGCCAGGGCCAAAGGATCAGACCCAGGAAGGTGGGCGCCCAGTAGATCAGGGAGGGGGTCGGCTGGCCCGTGGCGCCCAACACCCAGAGCGAGAGCAGACGCTCCACCAGCAGCAAGACCCACACGAACAGGGTCTGCTGCCACAGTGGATAGATGCGCACCCGCTGGTGCAGCTTGATCACCAGGTAGGCGACGACGGAAAGCCCGAGTGCGTGGTGGCCGAGCAGGGTGCCCGTCACCACGTCGAGCACCAGGCCGGCGCCGAAGGCCCAGAACACGCCGACCCGATCCGGCAGGGTCAGGGTCCAGAAGATCAGGGTCAAAGCCACCCACTGGGGCCGCAGCTCCTCGGTCGCCGCCGGCATGGGCAGGATGCTGAGAAAGAGCGCGACCACCAGGCTCAGGATCACCGCCCAGGTTCCCCTTGTGGCCAGATCAGTCACCCTGCACCGCCCGGCCGCCGTCCTGATCGGTTGCGCCCCTGGCCCGGTCCGCCTCGGAGACGTGACGCTGATCGGCGGAGAGGGTCCACACCAACAGCACCTCACGGCTGCGGTCCAGGCGAGCGGTCGGCTCGGCGGCGACCGCGGTGAAGGGGTTGTCCGCCTCGTGCCTGACCGAAGTCACCCGGGCCACCGGATAACCGCGGGGGAAGCGCCCCCCCATGCCGGAGGTGACGAGCAGGTCACCCACCCGGATGTCCGCGTTCTTGGGGATGTACAGCAGCTCAAGCTCCTGACTCAGGCCGGTCCCGGCCGCCACACTGCGCAGGCCATTGCGGGTCACCTCCACCGGCAGGGCATGCTCGAAATCGGTGACGAGCAGCACCGTCGAGGAGAAGGGGTTGGTGCGGATCACCTGGCCCATGACCGCGTTGGCGTCGATCACCGGTTGGCCGACGAAGACCCCGGAGCTCGATCCCTTGTTGATCAGCAGCTGCTGGCGGCTGGGGTCCTGGTCGACCGAGAGGATCTCGGCGATCAGCACCCGCTGGCCGATCTTGAATGAGGACCCGAGGAGATCGCGCAGACGCATGTTCTCCGCTTCCAGGGAGCCGAGCTGTTGGAGCCGCGCGCCGAGCACCAGGTTCTCGCGGCGCAGGGCCTCGTTGCGGGCACGCAGCTCGCCCTCGTCCTCCAGGCGCCCCTGGGCCCGAAGGGCGAGACGCAGCGGCAGATCGGCGAGGAGCTGCAGGGGATAGACGATCACCCCCAGGGCGGCCCGCACCGGGTCCAGATGGTGGTAGCGATGATCGGCCACGATCAGCCCCAGTGCCGTGATCACCGCCAGGATGACCCGCAGGGTCGGGGACGGACCATGGAGGAACAGGGGCTTGATGGCTGAACCCTCGCCGAACGCCGCAGTCGGCCTTGACCCGAGTCACGCCACCGACCACCGGGCGGGGACCGCGACCCTGAACCTTGGGGCTACTCGGAGGTGAACAGATCGAGCCCGCCGCTGTCCAGCATCTCCAGGGCCTTGCCTCCGCCCCGGGCGACACAGGTCAGGGGATCGTCGGCCACCACCACCGGCAGCCCGGTCTCCTCCTCGATCAGTCGATCGAAGTCCCGCAGCAGGGCGCCGCCGCCGGTGAGTACGATACCCCGCTCCGCCACGTCGGCGCCGAGCTCCGGTGGGGTCAGCTCCAGGGCGGACTTGACCGCGCCGACGATCCCCGCCAGCGGCTCCTGCAGCGACTCCAGGATCTCGTTGCTGTTCAAGGCGAAGCTCCGCGGGATGCCCTCCGCCAGATTACGCCCCCTAACCTCGATCTCCAGCACATCGTTCCCGGGAAAGGCCGACCCGATCGCGTGCTTGATCCGCTCCGCGGTCGCCTCCCCGATCAGGGTGCCGTAGTTTCGGCGCACATAGTTGATGATGGACTCATCGAAGGTGTCCCCACCAACCCGCACCGAGTTGGAATAGACGATGCCGTTGAGCGAGATCACCGCCACCTCGGAGGTGCCGCCACCAATGTCGATCACCATGGAGCCGCGCGGCTCGTCCACCGGCAGCCCGGCCCCGATGGCCGCCGCCATCGGCTCCTCGATCAGATAGACCTCGCGGGCCCCGGCACCCGCCGCGGACTCCTTGATGGCGCGCCGCTCCACCTGGGTCGAGCCGCAGGGGACACAAATCAGCACCCGGGGACTGGGGCGCACCAGCCGGCTCTCGTGCACCTTGTGGATGAAGAACTGGAGCATCTTCTCGGTGACCGTGAAATCGGCGATCACACCGTCCTTCAGGGGCCGGATGGCGGTGATGTTCTGCGGCGTGCGCCCCAGCATCATCTTGGCCTCCTCACCCACGGCCACGACCGATTTGGTCCCGCCCGCCCGTTCCTGGCGAATGGCTACCACCGACGGCTCGTTCAGCACGATTCCCTGGCCGCGCACATAGATCAGGGTATTGGCAGTCCCCAGATCGATCGACAGATCGGTGGAGAAGATCCCGCGAAAACGTCTGAGAAACATCAGGTGCTTACCTTAACGAAGGGAGCCGCGCCTGGCTCCCGTTTGGCGTGCGCGGCGAATTCCTGGGGAAAAAGAGCCGGTAATCTAGCAATGCCTTCGGGGATCGGCAAGGCGCTCGGGCGGACGGACTTCGAGGGGCCCCTTCCCGGCCGGCGTCCTGACCCGTTACCGCGCCCGCCGAGCCCTATGGTATGTTTCAGCGTTTTCCCGCCGACGATAGGACAGCATGGCCCTGGAGCACTCAGACGTCGAGAAGATCGCCCACCTGGCGCGGCTCGCCATCTCCGCCGAGGAGATCGGGCGCTACGTCGAGGACCTCTCCAGGATCCTCGACCTGGTCGCCCAGATGGATGCGGTGGATACGACCGGGGTGACGCCCATGGCGCATCCACTGCGCATGGCCCAGCGGCTGCGAGCGGATGTGCCCACCGAGCCCGACCGGCGCGAGCAATTCCAGGGCGCGGCACCCCTGACCGACGGGGGCCTCTATCTGGTCCCGAGGGTGATCGAGTGAATCTTTGTGGGAAAGGCGACGGCCTGTGCCCCGTGCCGCGAGGCTCCTGTGATGCATGACAAGACGATCACTGAGCTGGGGGCCGATCTGCGCTCGGGTGCCTGCTCGAGCGTCGAGCTGACACGCCACTTCCTCGCGCGCATCGAGCGTCTCGACCCGACACTCAACAGCTTCGTCACGGTGGCGCCCGAGCGCGCTCTGGCCGACGCCGCGCGCGCCGATGAGTCCATCCGCCGCGGCGAGGCCGGACCCCTCACCGGTATCCCCATTGCCCACAAGGACATCTACTGCACTCAGGGCCTGCGCACCAGTTGTGGCTCACGCATGCTCGACAATTTCATCGCCCCCTATGACGCCTCCGTGGTGGAGAGGCTGGCGGCGGCCGGCGCCGTTGTGCTGGGCAAGACCAACATGGACGAGTTTGCCATGGGCTCGTCCAACGAGACCAGCTTCTACGGCCCGGTGAAGAACCCCTGGGATAGCTCCCGGGTGCCCGGTGGATCCTCGGGCGGCTCCGCCGCGGCCGTCGCCGCCCGCCTGTGCGCGGCCGCCACCGGCACCGACACCGGCGGGTCCATCCGCCAGCCCGCGGCCCTGTGCGGAATCACCGGCATCAAGCCCACCTACGGGCGCTGCTCGCGCTGGGGCATGATCGCCTTCGCCTCCTCCCTCGATCAGGCCGGGCCCATGACCCGCAGCGCGGCGGACGCGGCCCTGATGCTTTGGGGCATGGCCGGGTTCGACCCGCGCGACTCGACCAGCGTGGACGCCCCGGTCCCCGACTATGCCGCGGGCCTGGAAGCCGACCTTGCCGGCTTGCGCATCGGCCTGCCCAAGGAGTACTTCGGCGCCGGGCTCAATGAGCGCATCGCCGCGTCCATCCAGGGCGCCCTCCAGCAATACGAGCGCCTGGGCGCTCGGGTTTGCGAGATCAGCCTGCCCAACAGCCCACTCTCGGTACCCGTCTATTACGTCGTCGCCCCCGCCGAATGCTCCTCCAATCTGGCCCGCTTCGATGGGGTGCGCTACGGCCACCGCTGCGAGAATCCGAGGGATCTTGAGGATCTCTACAAGCGCAGCCGGGCCGAAGGCTTCGGCGCCGAGGTCAAGCGCCGCATCATGATCGGCACCTACGTGCTCTCCGCCGGCTATTACGACGCCTATTACCTGAAGGCCCAGAAGATCCGCCAGCTCATCGCGGACGACTTCAGGCGCGCCTTCGAGCACGTGGACGTCATCATGGGCCCCACCAGCCCCACCACCGCCTTTGGGCTTGGGGCCAAGCTCCATGACCCGGTGTCCATGTATCTCAACGACATCTACACCATTGCCACCAACCTGGCCGGCCTGCCGGGGATCTCCATTCCAGTCGCGCCGGTGGACGCCATGCCGGTGGGCCTGCAGATCATCGGCAATTATTTCGAGGAGGGTCGTCTGCTCAACGTCGCCCACCGCCTCCAGCGTGAGACCGACTGGCACCTGGCCACCCCGGCCGGGTTCTGAGCCTGGTCCCTGGAGCACCCCGGGAGGCTTGAACGGGGCTTGTCGCCCTCGCGCGGGCCTCAGTCGGGCTGCTTCGATCTCTTTTTTCGCGGGTGAAACGCCATGCAATGGGAAACCGTCATCGGGCTGGAGATCCATACCCAGCTCGCGACCCAGTCCAAGATCTTCTCCGGCTCCCCGACCCGCTTCGGGGCCGAGCCGAACACCCAGGCGAGCGCCATCGACCTGGGGCTGCCGGGGGTGCTGCCGGTCCTGAACGCGGAGGCGGTGCGCCTGGCCGTGCGCTTCGGCAAAGCGATCGACGCGGAGGTGGCCGAGCGCTCCGTTTTCGCCCGCAAGAACTACTTTTACCCCGACCTACCCAAGGGCTACCAGATCAGCCAGTACGAGCTGCCGGTGGTCGGCGAGGGGCGGGTCGAGATCGTGCTGGAGGACGGCAGCGTCAAAGAGATCGGCGTCACCCGCGCCCACCTGGAGGAGGACGCCGGCAAGTCGCTACACGAGGACTATCACGGCTACACCGGCATCGACCTCAACCGGGCCGGCACCCCGCTCCTGGAGATCGTCTCCGAGCCGGACCTGCGCTCGCCGGAGGAGGCGGTCGCCTATGCGAAAAAGGTCCACCAGATCGTACGCTGGATCGGCATAAGCGACGGCAACATGCAGGAAGGCTCCTTTCGCATGGATGCGAACGTCTCGGTGCGCCCCCGGGGTGACACCGTCTTCGGCACCCGCACCGAGATCAAGAACATCAACTCCTTCCGCTTTCTGGAGCGCGCCATCCAGTTCGAGGTGCACCGCCAGATCGACCTGATCGAATCCGGCGGGGAGGTGATCCAGGAGACCCGTCTCTACGACGCGGACAAGGACGAGACCCGACCGATGCGCACCAAGGAGGAGGCGAACGACTACCGTTATTTTCCGGACCCGGACCTGCTGCCGCTGGAGATCGACGCGGTTTTTGTCGCGCGGGCAACCGCCGACCTGCCGGAGCTCCCGGACGCCAAGCGCGAGCGCTTTCACGAGCAGTACGGCCTCTCGGAATACGACGCCAACCTGCTCACGGCGAGCCGGGGCCTCGCGGACTATTTTGAGGCCGTCGCCAGCGAAACCGCACAGCCCAAGCTCGCCGCCAACTGGATCGGCGGTGAGCTGACGGCGGCGCTCAACAAGGCCGGTCTGGACATCGGCGCGAGCCCGGTGACGGCGGCCCTGCTCGCCGGCCTGATCCGGCGCATCGAAGACGGCACCATCTCCGGGAAGATCGCCAAGCGGGTGTTCGAGGCCCTGTGGAATGGGGAGGGCGACGTCGACCAGATCGTCGAGTCGCGTGGGCTCAAACAGATCAGCGACAGCGGGGCCATCGAGCCCATCATCGACGCCATCATCGCCGCCAATCCCGAGCAGGTGGAGCAGTACAGGGCCGGCAAGGAGAAGGTCTTCGGGTTCTTCGTGGGCCAGGTGATGAAGCAGAGCCAGGGCAAGGCCAATCCCCAGCAGGTGAACGCGCTCCTGAAACAGAAGCTCGGGGCCTGACGGGCGCGCCGTGGCTCGTCCCTGGCCTAAGATTGGGCCTGTGGAAACCGATTCGATCCTCGACGGCCTGAGCTGTGAGCTGATCCGCGAGCGCCTGAGGCGCCTGCCCGGCTCCCTTCGACCCGGTGCCGAAAGCGGCGAGCCCGTGAGGGCGCCGGTGCAGCGCGCCGCCGTGCTGCTGCCGCTCTATCGGCTCGAGCACGGCTGGAACCTGATCTTCATCCGACGCGCCGAGCAGGCGGGTGACCGCCACAGCGGGGAGGTGGGCTTCCCCGGTGGCCGTTGGCAGTCGAGCGACCCCGACTGCACTGCCACGGCCCTGCGTGAGGCAGAGGAGGAGATCGGTCTCACCCCGGCCCGGGTTTCCGTTCTGGGCGAGCTTGCGCCCTTCCTCACCGTCAGCCGCTTCCTGGTCACCCCGGTGGTCGGCTGCGTTCACTGGCCCCAGCCGCTGTGGCCGAACCCACAGGAGGTATCGCGCATCTTCAGCATCCCGCTCGCCTGGCTGAACAACCCGGCCAATTACCGGGTGCGCCCCTACCCGCGACCCGGACACCCGCAGGCTCGCGACCTGGTGTTCTTCGACGACTACGACGGGGAGCGGCTCTGGGGCGTGACCGCGAGGATCACCCTGGATTTTCTCGACCGTCTGTCCCTCACCTCCGGGGGCCTCCACGAATTCGCTGGGACTCAATCGTGGGCAGGGTCGCCCGGGGCCGAGTCCCCTCGAAAATCGAAACGATAGAGCATCCACAGGGACAGAGCGGATCCGGTCAGGAACCAGAGGGGCCCGATCAGCCACAGGGAAAAGGGCGCCGCCAGGAGAAACTTACGGGTGCCGCGATTATAGTGACCCCCGGCGCGGTTAAGGGTCCCGGCCACCGACTCGACGGGCAGCCCCGGGATCTGCTGATCGGGCAGATTGATCATGAAGCCGACGTGGTTGTAGTAGCGCAGCGAGAGCGCGAAGTCGTGAAAGGCGGCGAAGAAGATGCCGGCAAGCACCAGCAGCTTCACGCGCATCACCTGCTCGCCGGGGGCCGGGAACAGGCTCAGCACCCGTGCCAGGTCGTTCAGGTCCGTGCCGGAGAAGGCCATGTGCCCCACGCCCAGGCCGATCAGGATGGAGGTGGAGGCGAAGAGGGTCGCAGACATGACCCAGTTGCGCATGGTCTGTACCGCCAGTATGTCGGTGCCGCGTTCACGCATGGTCGCCACCCAGGCGCGGCGCAGGCGGTTGGAGAGGCCGCGGTAGGTCCGATCCGGCTCGCGCCGATAGACCCGGCTGAGATAGAGGTGGTAGAGCCCGAGCAGGGCGAGCCCGGCGAGGTCCAGGGACAGGGCGACCGGGCCCGGGTTCGAGACAGCGGCAAGGACCTCGGCGGACACGACGGGACTCCCTTACAACACGAAACCGATTTCAACACGGAACTGTTTCTTGAGTGTACGCCGAGGACGGCAACCGCCGTCAGATCTGATTTAGCGCAACCGCGCGCGAGATCGGCCGCGCATTTTTCCTACGCTTCGCTTAAGGTATCTGGCCGTAGCGCCCCAGCGGGGGCGGTCGAGAGGAAACCGCGATGGACGACACCCTGCAACGACTCCTGGCCGCGGAGATGCGGGCGGAAAAGATCGCCCAGCAGGCCGAGAAAGAGCAGGAGCAGGTCATCCACAAGGCGATGGCGGACGCCAAGGCCGAGAACGAGCGTTTCACCACCCGCATCCCGGACCTTCACCGCTCCTTTATCAGCAAGGCCGAGGAGCGCGCGGAGCAGAACATCGCGGAGCTGCGCCGCCGCTACGACGAGCGTCACGTTCAGTTGCGCGATCAGTCCGAGCAACGGGAGGACGAGGCGCTGCAGGCCGCCTTCCAGGTCCTGATGGATCCGCAACGCTAGATCCTCGCATCCCGCCGTCGCGACAGACCCAGCGCCCGCGCGACGCCCGACCGGCCGCGAACCCAGCTCCCGAGCACCCATATCCCCGCGATGAGCACCGCCGCCAGCCAAGCCTACCTCAACACCCGAATCTCGGTGATGGCGGCCCAGCTGTTCGATCCCGATGCGATTGGGGTCATGTCTCAGATGCAGTTGCCCGAGCTGGCGGCGCGCTTCGGCCTGGCGGCCCTGCTCGACGATCAGCTCAGTGCTCAGACCCGTAGCCGGGCCATCGAGCAGACCCTGATCCAGCTGCTGCTCTCCGAGTTGCAGATCCTGATCCGGCCCATGAATGCCACTGAGCGTGCCCTGGTGCTGGCCTGGGGGCGGAAATATGCCCTGTTCAATCTCAAGAGCCTGATCCGCGGCAAGCTCCACGACCTGGACCCCAAGGAGATCCGCGACAACCTGTTCGACCTGCCCCCCTACATCCGGCTCGCCGACCAGGACCTGTTCCGCGCCGAGAACGTCCTGGAGCTGCTGCGCCAGCTCGAGGCCGGGCCCCATCGCCTGATTGCCCGTCAGGCGCGCGAGATCTACGAGCAGCGGCGCGAGCCCTTCGCCCTGGAGACGGCCATCGACCAGCGCTATTACGCCGGTCTGGTGCGCCAGGTCATGCAGTTCCACGACGGCAACCTTCAGCCGCTGCAGCACCTCGTCGGCACCGAGCTCGACCGGATCGATCTGCTGTGGCTACTGCGCTTCCGCTTCTCTTACCAGCTCTCGCCCTCGGAGACCTTCTTCCAGTTGGTGCCCTCGATGCGCCTCCTGCACCGCGACCGTCTGCTCGAGCTCGTTAACCTGGAGAGCTTCCCGCGGGTCCTCGAGCTCCTTCCGGCCCCGCTCGATGAGCTGCTCGCCGAGAGCCGGACCATCATCGACGTGCAGCGCCACATGGGCCGCTATGTGGGGCGGGAGGCGCACCGGGTGCTCCGCAAGAGCCCCTCGGGCGTGGCACGGGCCCTGGCCTATCTGATGCTTCGTGAGATGGACCTCTTCCTGTTGTTCGCCTTGATCCAGGGCCGGCTGCTGAACCTCTCCACCGAGGTGGTGGAGATTGCACTCGAGATCACCGAGCCCACCTGCCCCTGGTCGGGTGCCCCCGCGGGCCGGAATGCCGGCCAGGCCCTGGCCGGGCTCCCGCGGGCGGCCTGAGCCCGTTTCGGATCCCGATCAACCACCACCAGCGGATCGACCCCAGATGCTCCGCCCCCTCCCCATGAAGCACGTTCGCCTGCTGATCCTCACCGAGGATCTACCCCAGGCGTCGCTGGCCCTGGCCGAGACCGAGACTTTCCACCCCGACACCCGCCCCCCCGCCGAGACCCAGCTCTCCGGGACGCCCGGGCGCGAGTATCGCGACACCTACAATCAGGCCCGCTCGCGGCTGGACAAGATCGCCAAGCTGATCCCGATGCCCAGCGCGCCCGACATCTCCAAGGTGCGGGTCGTCGCCTATCCGGAGCTCGCCGAGGTCAACGAGTGGCTGGGGCAGATCTGGCAGAAGGGCTCAAGGTACGAGGAGGACTTCCGCCGCTTCGACGACCAGGACCGCTTCGTGCGCGAGCAGGAGGCGGCGCTGGAGAACTTCCAGCATCTCAACATCGACCTGGGGATGCTTCGCAGCAAGACCCGCTTCCTCGACTTCTACGTGGGCATGGTCCCGCGGGAGAACCTGCGCCAGCTCGAGGGCGCCGTGGGCCTGGCCGATCACCTGCTGCACGTCTACATGCAGCGCGACGACCACGCCCATGTGGTCATCGTCGGACCCACCGGAACCAAGGAGGCCCAGCTCTCGGCGGTGCTCAACGCCGCCGGCTTCCAGGCGATTCCCATCCCCGAGGAGCTCGCCGAGGAGCCGGCGCGGATTCGCGAGGACCTACAGGCCCAGCGCAAGGACGTTCAGGCCCAGCGCGCCGCGCTGCAGCAGCGTCTCGCCGACTGGGCCGAGGGTTTCCGCGACCGGCTGACGGAGGCGCGGCGCACCCTGATGCTCGCGGAGCCCCTGGTGACCCTGGACCCATCGATCCGCAGCGCGGGCCATCTGGCCTATCTGGCGGGCTGGGTGCCGGCCCGGTCGGTGGAGGGACTCGGCAAGCGGCTGCGCGAGTCACTCGCCCTGCCCTTCGAGATGAGCTCCCGTGACCCACTGCCCCAGGAGCGCAAGCTGGTCCCCACCGTGCCGGTGAGGAGCCGACTGCTGCAGCCGTTTGCCATGCTGGTCAAGCAGTACGGGATTCCGGAGTACGGCGAGGTGGACCCGACGCCGCTGTTCGCGGTCACCTTCCTCTTGATGTTCGGCTCCATGTTCGGGGACGTCGGCCAGGGGGCAGTGATCGCCGCTCTGGCCTGGTGGTTCCGCAAGAAGCTCGGCCGTTTCTGGCTCTTCGGCCTGATGGCGGGGCTCGCGTCCGTATTCTTCGGCTTCATCTACGGCAGCGTCTTCGGCTATGAGCACGTGCTGCCCGCACTCTGGATGAGCCCCATCCATGATCCCATCCTGATGCTCAAGATCGCCCTGGGCTACGGTGTGGTCTTCCTGACCATCGCCTGTCTGCTGGCGATCTACAACCGGCTGGTGGTCAAGAACTGGTGGGGGGCCGTCTTCGGCCACCACGGGATCATCAATCTGATCTTCTATCTCGCCCTGGTGTGGGGCGGGCTCAATCTGGCGACCCGGGGAGGCTTCGGCACGACGCCGCTGGCCCTGGTGGTCGGTGCCCTGGCGGCCCTCGCCTGGTACGCCTGGCGCCACCTCGATGCCCCCTTGGGGGAGAAGGTCCTGGTGGTCTTCATCGAGACCCTGGAGACTATCATCGGCTATGTCTCCAACACCCTGTCGTTCCTGCGCGTGGCGGCCTTCAGTCTCAATCACGTCGCCCTGTCCATCGCCGTCTTCACCCTGGCCGGGATGATGGGCAGCTTCGGTCACGTGGTCACCGTGATCCTGGGGAACGTCTTCGTACTGGTACTGGAGGGCGGCATCGTCATGATCCAGGTGATGCGTCTGCAGTATTACGAGGGCTTCTCGCGCTATTTTTCCGGAGAGGGGCACGAGTTCGCCCCACTGCGGCTGCGCCGGGGGACGGCCTCGCCCTAGCCGCCAATTGGGGCCCCTTACCACGACTGTTCCCCATGCGGCGCCGCCGCCGACCGCGCAACGGCTCATTGCCCGAACATCAACCACGGCCTACTGACAACTGCACAGCAGCAAACCCCAACCAGGAGCTCACCATGTATTGGCTCGTCACCCTCATGTCCGTCGCCATCCTCGGCCTGATCGTCTCCGGCATCCTGCTGGAGATGCGGCCCGCCCTCGCTCGCCGTATCGGGCCCTGGTACAAGCCGGCCATGGGGACACAGCTCATCACCTTCGTCGCCGCCCAGCTCGGGCTGCTGCTGCTCGGCATCAATGATGTCTTTGCCGCCCCGGAGGCGACGGAGACGGTGGCAGTGACCCTCAACGAGATGTCCACGGGCATGGGTCTCGCCATCATCGGCGCCGGTATCCCGACGGGGCTGTCCACCATCGGCGCCGGCATCGCCGTGGGTCCCATCGGCGCCGCCTCGCTGGCCGCAATCACGGAGAAGCCGGAGACCCTGGGCCGCACCCTGATCTATCTCGGTCTCGCGGAGGGTATCGCCATCTACGGTCTGGTCATCTCGATCCTGCTGCTCAACAAGATCTAGGACGAGCGACCCATGACCGTCGAGTACGAGCCTGGAGGCCCGACCCGCATGCTCTTCCTCGGCGACGAGAGCCTGGCGGACGGTTTTCGGCTGATCGGATTCGAGACCCATGCAAACCCGTCCCCCGACGAGGTCGACCGGCTCCTGCGGGATCTGACGCGCAACCGGGAAAAGGCCTTTGTGGTGGTGGACCACGCGCTGATGGGCCAGGACGTACCGGGCCTCGCCCGCGTGCGCCGGGAAGGGGGCCGCATCGTGGTGATCTCGGTCCCGCGACTGTCCGACCCGCCGACGCTGGCCAGCGAGGTCGCGGACCGCCTCACCGCACTCTTTGGCGCCGCCACCCAGGAGTCCGGCCATTCGGGTGCATTCGGAGAACGATCGTGAATCAGGTACAAGAACTGGAACAGGCCATACTGGCGCGGGCGGAGCGGCTTGCGGGCGAGTACCGCGAGCGTGCCAACCGCTCGCGCGACAGCATATTGCGCGAGGCATCGGAGCGCCTGCGGCTGCGCGAGACGCGCGAGGAGTCCATCGCCAAGGCGCTGGGTGAGCGCACCTTCCGCCAGCGGGTGCAGGCGAGCGAGCTCAAGATGCAGAGCCAACTGGACCGTATGCGCTGGAATCTGGTGCAGGACGTGGAGCGCCAGCTCGAGGAGCACATGCGGGTCTTCATGCAGGACGAGGTTGCCTACAGCAACTGGCTGCAGGCCCTGATCGTTGGGGCCGCGAGCCAGATCGAGCGGGATTCGGTGTTGGTCTGCACCAACAACCGCGACCACCAGCGCCTCTTCGCGCGCTGGGACGGCATCGCCGCCCATATCCCAAGGGGCCGAAAGGCGAGCCTGAGCGAGACCCCAATCGAAACCCTGGGCGGCGTGCTGGTCACCAGCGCCGACGGGCAGATCCGGGTCGACAACACCTTCGAGGGCCGCCTGGAACGGCTGCGCCCAAGGGTGCAGCAGGTGATCCTGGAGCGCCTGCTGCCCAGCGGATTCGATACCGGCAACCTCTTCACCGGATGAGACCATGACAGAGCACAGCAGAACAGGCGTCATCCGCGACATCAACGGCCCCATCGTCACCATCGACCTGCCGGGCGTGCGCAGCGGCGAGCAGGTCAAGATCGGCGAGCTGGGGCTGTTCGGTGAGGTGATCTCGCTGTCCGGCCAGCAGGCCGTCGTACAGACCTACGAATCCACCGACGGGGTGAGACCCGGCGAGCCCGCCGTCGGCCTCGGCTGGCCGCTGTCGGTGGAGCTCGGGCCCGGGCTCATGGGCGGCATCTTCGACGGGGTGCAGCGGCCGCTCGAGAAGATCGCCCTGCTCTCCGGCGACTATATCCGCCGCGGCATCTCGGTGCCGGCCCTGGACCGCTCCAAGCTGTGGGAGTTCGAGCCCAACGATGAGCTCGAGCCGGGTTCCAAGGTGAGTCCCGGCATCGTGCTCGGCACCGTACAGGAGACCCGGACGGTCAAGCACCGCATCCTGGTGCCGCCCGGTATCGAGGGGGAGCTGGACGAGATCGCCCCCGCGGGCGAATACGACATCGAGGCCTCGATCGCGCGAGTTCGCACTTCAAAGGGCCAGAGCACCAAGCTCAGCATGTACCACCGCTGGCCAGTGCGCAGGCCGCGGCCCTATTTGAAGCGCGACGACGGCGTGGCACCGTTGATCACGGGGCAGCGGGTGATCGATACCTTCTTCCCCCAGCTCAAGGGCGGCAAGGCCGCTGTCCCTGGCCCCTTCGGCGCGGGCAAGACCGTGGTCCAGCAACAGATTGCCCGCTGGTCCAACGCGGACATCGTCATCTACGTGGGCTGCGGCGAGCGCGGCAACGAGCTGGTCGACGTACTGGAGAGCTTCCCGGAGCTGGACGACCCCTACACCGGCCGCAAGCTCATGGAGCGCACCCTCCTGGTGGCCAATACCTCCAATATGCCGGTGGTCGCCCGCGAGGCGTCCATCTATGTCGGTGTGACCATGGCGGAGTACTACCGCGACATGGGCTATGACGTGGTGATGCTGGCCGATTCGACCAGCCGCTGGGCCGAGGCGCTGCGCGAGGTCTCGGGGCGCCTGGGGCAAATGCCGGTGGAGGAAGGCTACCCCGCCTACCTGGCCTCACGCCTGGCCGCGGTCTACGAGCGGGCCGGACGGGTCGAGACCTACGGGGCCGGGTCCGGCTCGGTGACCATGATCGGTGCCGTCTCGCCCCCGGGCGGCGACTTCTCGGAGCCCGTCACCAGCCACACCAAGGACATCATCGAGACCTTCTGGGCCCTCTCCAAGGAGCTGGCCGACGCCCGCCACTATCCCTCTATCGACTGGGTCACCAGCTTCTCCGGCCACGTGCACACGGCGGGCGAGTGGTGGCACAAGGAGGTGGACCCGGACTGGGAGAAGCGCCGCGCCACCGCCCTGGCGCTCCTGGCACGGGATGCGGAACTCTCGCGCATCGTGAACCTGGTGGGTCCCGAGGCCCTGTCTGACGCCCAGCGCTGGGAGCTGGAGGGGGCGGGACTGGTGAAGGAAGGCGTCCTTCAACAGAGTGCCCTGGATGACGTGGATACCTTCTGCTCGCCCCAGAAGCAATATGCCCTGCTCGACCTCGCCATCACCATCTACAAGCGGGGCGCCGCCCTGATCGACATCGGCGTGCCGGTGTCCGAGCTCCAGACCCTGCCGATCCTGGCCAAGATGCGACGGCTGAAATCCATGTACACCAGCGAGCAGATGGATCAGATCCAGGAGTTCCGGGTGGAGGTCAACGCCACCATGGAGGCCATCCGCATGGAATATGCCAAGCAGGGCGAGCAGGCCTGAGGGCGGAGGCTAAGTGCCTCTACTGGCCCTTGACCCTCAGGAATCGGGACACCGTCGGGCGACAACACAACCTTGAAGCTGGCATGAGCGAACCATGAGCATCAAAGAGTACAGGACCGTCAGCGAGGCCCGCGGCGGTCTGCTGGTGGTGAAGGACGCGCCGGGGGTGGCCTTCGGCGACCGTGTGCGCATCGAGGACCACGCGGGGACCATCCGCAACGGCCAGGTGATCCGCTCCTCCGACGGGGAGGTGCTGGTCCTGATCTTCGAAGGCACCGACGACCTGGACCTGGAGCATACCTGGATCCGCTTTCTGGATGAGCCAGTGGAGATCGCACTCTCTCCCGAGCTCCTGGGGCGCGAGTTCAACGGCCTGGGCGTCCCCCGTGACGGGCGCCCGCCCATCCTCTCGAACCTGCGCCGCGCCGTGGGCGGCTCCGCCATCAACCCGGCGGCGCGCACCTACCCGCGGGAGTTCATACAGACCGGTGTCTCCACCATCGACGGGTTGAACAGCCTGGTACGCGGCCAGAAGCTGCCGATCTTCTCTGGCTCCGGCCTGCCCCACAACCGGCTCGCCGCCCAGATCGTGCGCCAGGCCAAGCTCAAGGACGAGGACACCAGCTTCTCCATCGTCTTTGCGGCCATGGGCGTCTCCTATGCCGACGCCAAGTTCTTCCGCGACGAGTTCGCCTCATCGGGCGTGCTGCGCAACGTGGTGATGTTCGTCAACCTCGCGGACGACCCACCGGTGGAGCGGCTCACCCTGCCCCGCACGGCGCTGACCGTGGCCGAGTACCTGGCCTACGACCTGGACCGCCACGTGCTCGTGGTCATGACCGACATGACCTACTACGCCGAGGCCCTGCGCGAGGTGGCCACCGCCAAGGGCGACGTGCCGGCGCGCAAGGGCTACCCCGGCTACCTCTATTCGGACCTCGCCGAGATCTACGAGCGCTGCGGGCGCATCCACGAGCGCCACGGGTCCATCACCATGATGCCCGTGGTCTCCATGCCCAGCGACGACATCACCCATCCCATCCCCGACCTCACGGGCTACATCACCGAGGGGCAGATCGTGCTCTCGCGTGAGCTGCACAACCAGGGCGTCTACCCGCCGGTGCACATCTCGCCCAGCCTGTCCCGATTGATGAAGGACGGCATCGGCAAGGACGACACCCGCGAGGATCATCCCCGGGTGGCGTCTCAGATCTATGCCCTCTACGCCCGCGCCCAGGAGACCCGCAACCTGGCCTCCATCATCGGCGCCGACGAGCTCTCGGAGCGCGACCGCCGCTATCTCTCGTTCGCCGACGCCTTCGACAGCCGTTTCGTCGGCCAGGGGGAGTCGGAGGACCGCTCCATCGAGGCGACCCTCAATCTGGCCTGGGAGCTGATGAGCAGCTTCCCACGGGACATGCTGACCCGCATGAAAGAGACGGATCTGGCCAAGTACTACACGGGGACAGAATAGAGAGTCGCGAGGACCGTGGGCCGAGAGCCGATCGGCTGTGGGTCGGGCTTCAGCCCGACACGCCGCCCAGCCCCCAAACACCCCTCGGCCCAACGCCTGCTCTATAGTCTGGCAATCGTTCCGATCCCAGAGCCTGTCATGGCACTCGCCCACAAGACCCTGCCATCCCTGATGCCTCCTTCTGGCCCGGACCCGCGGACTGAGCAGGCGATAAGCGGTGCCACGGTCACCGACGTCCCTGCGAGCGACAAGGCCGAGCCTGGGATCGCGGTCAGCTGCACCAACTGCGCGGCCGTGTGCTGCCGCCTGGAGGTCCTGCTGCTGACGGACACGGGGGTCCCGGCCCGCTACATCCGCGACAACCCCCGGGGCGTCGCCGCTATGGAGAGGCTGGACGACGGCTGGTGTGCCGCACTCGACCGCGTGGGCATGTGCTGCGGCATCTACGATCGCCGCCCCCTGATCTGCCGGGGCTTCGATATGGGCGGCCCCGACTGCCTGGCCGAACGCGCCGCGTGGGCCGGTCAGGCCGAATAGACACCTCGCCACTCGCCACTCGCCACTCGCCACACAAGACTATGGCCCAACAACTGATCAAGGTCCCACCCACCAAGAACACCCTGCTCAAGCTCAAGAAGCAGGTGAGGTTCCTCGAAGAGGGGCACGACTTGCTGGAGCGCAAACGCGAGCTGCTCACCCGGCTCGTCTATGAGCGCATCGGCGAGTACCGGCGACTGCGCCGGGAGGCCGAGCGGGCGCTGGCCGAGGCCTTCCGCTGCCTTAGCCTCACCCACCTGCGCATGGGCAGCCGCGGCATCCGTCAGGCGTCACTGGGGGCAGAGCCGGCGCTCAAGATCGACATCCTGCCGCGCCGTGCCCTGGGCGTCGAGTATCCGGCCGTGACCGCCGAGCGGGTCCCGCTCAAGCCGGTCGGTCTGCTCGGCACCGACGCGAGCTTCGACACCACCCGCGACAACCTGGCCAACGCCGCGGTGCTGCTCGCCCAGCTCGGCGAGGTGGAGATCGCCCTGCACCGCCTGCTGGAGGAGCAGCGTAAGGCCCAGAAGCGGGTCAACGCGCTCAAGTACAACATCATCCCTTTGTATCGGCGGACCATCCACTTCATCCAATCGTCACTCGAGGAGGAGGAGCGCAACACCCTGTTTCAGGTCAAGCTCCTGCGCGAGCGGGCCGAGGCCTGAGTCCTGCGGCCGCCGGCGGTGAACCCCCGCGCCCCTGACTGCGCCGCGCCATGGACGCATCCGGGGGACTGACGCGGGCCCCGTCGTCCGGTCGGATGTGGGTGGCCCATGGTCCAGCGCCTTCCAGTCGGGGCTCGTCGGCATCTCTGGCGGGGCCGTACTTGCCCGCCCTGCTTCTGTTCTGGGCCACCCTGCTGAGCGCCTGTGCCTCACCGCAGCTTCAGGAGGCGGGCGAGGGCCATTCGCCCGCACGACTCTCGCCGGACGCCCCGATCCTGGATGCCGTCATGGAGGACGGCTACCGTCTACCGATGCGGCGCTGGGGGCAGCCGGCCCAGGCCCGCGGCCTGGTGCTCGCCCTGCACGGGTTCAACGATTACGGCGGGGCCTTCGCCGCGCTGGGCGACTATCTCTCCCAGTCGGGCGTACTCACCTATGCCTACGATCAACGCGGATTCGGGGCCACCGCCCAGCGCGGGCGCTGGGCCGGCGAGGACCGGATGGTCGCCGACCTGCTTGCCCTGGTCCGACTCCTGCGCGAGCGCCACCCCGGGCTCCCGCTCTATCTCGTCGGCGAGAGCATGGGCGGCGCCGTCGTCCTGGCCGCCGCGCCCGCCCTCCAGGACGTCAGCGGCCTTGTCCTCATCGCGCCCGCCGTCTGGAGCCGGGACACCATGCCAGGGTTCCAGCGCCTGCTGCTGCGGGCCGGCGTCTCCATCGCGCCCGGGCTCAAGCTGACCGGGCGCGGCCTGGGGATCCGGCCGACCGACAACGACGCCGCCTGGCGCGCCTACAGCGCCGATCCTCTGGTGATCAAGGCCACCCGCATCGACGCCCTGTGGGGAGTGGCCAATCTCATGGACCGGGCCACCCGCGCCGCCACCGAGTCGCGCCCACCCACCCTGATGCTCTACGGCGAGCACGACCAGATCATCCCCAAGGGGGCCTTCTGCTCCCTGCTCGCCAGGCTCCCCGACGAGTCCCCGGGCCTGCGCCTCGTCGTCTACCCCAAGGGCTGGCACATGCTCATGCGCGACCGCCAGGCCGCCTGGGTGCTGCCGGACATCGCCGCCTGGGTCACAGACCAGGGGGCACCGCTGCCCTCCGGCAACGAGACCCCGGTGAAGGGCGAGCGCGTCCAGCGCCTGTGCGCCCAGGATTGACCCCATCGCCTGTGGGTCGCGCTTAGGCCCGACTGCGATGGTCAGGTCGCCCGCGAAGTTCTTGTCGGGTTGAGGCCCGACCTACCGGGACGGGGCCAGCTCCCGGTGGCGAAAGCAGTCGGTGCTGTGGTCGTTGACCATGCCCACGGCCTGCATGAGGGCGTAGCAGACGGTGGGGCCGACGAACCGGAAGCCGAGCCGCTTGAGCTCCCGGCTCATTCGCTCCGATTCGGGGGTGCTGGCTGGGACCTCGTGCATACTCCGCCAGGCGTTCTGGCGAGGCTGGCCCTCCACGAAGCCCCAGAGCAGATCGGACAGGGCCTGTCCCCGGTCGCGCAGGGCGATCAGTGCCCGGGCATTGCCGATGGTGGACTCGACCTTGCGCCGGTTGCGCACGATCCCCGGATCGGCCAGAAGCCGGGCAAGGTCGGCGCCATCGAAGCGGGCGATCCGCTCCGGGTCGAATCCCGCGAAGGCCCGGCGGTAGCCCTCACGTTTGCGCAGTATGGTGAGCCAGGAGAGCCCGGCCTGGGCCCCCTCCAGGGTCAGCATCTCGAACAGGTGGCGTTCGTCCCGGTTGGGAACGCCCCACTCCCGATCGTGATAATCCAGGTAGAGCGGGTCGCTACCGCACCAGGCACAGCGCGCTCGGGCGGGAACGCCGGCGGTCACCGCACCTCATCCCGGGCGTCGGCCGCCGCACCGCCGTCCGGATCCCCGTCGAGGTCCTCGGGTTCCAGCACCTCGTCGCGCTGGTCGGCCCTGAGGTCGTCTGGGACCTCGTCGCGCCGATCCGCGCCCGTCCCCTCCGGCATCTCGGCCCGCCGCGTCGGCCGATCCGCCGCGTCCATGGCCGCGCCGTCGAGAACGGTCTTGCGGCCCTCGTCGGAGTCGGAATCCGAGCGGGCCGCGGCGGGCAGCGCCGCGAGCACAGCGGCCGCGGTCAACAGGGCCGCGGAGAGGCAGGGCAAGGTCAGCTTCATTTCAATCAACTCCCACGGCAAGTCGGTCGAGGATACCAAACAGGGCCCCATTGATTCGGTCGAAGTCCTTCGGTGTCGCCGCCAGCATGCGCTCGGCGCTCTGAATGTGGGGACCGGGGACGATCTCGTCCGCGCACTCGGCCACGATGGCGGTGACGCTCTCGGGCGTGGACTCCAGGTGGAACTGAAGGCCCAGCACCCGTCCGTCGTAAACGAATGCCTGGTTGGCGCAGGATCGGCTGCGGGCCAGATGCAGGGCGCCCGGCGGCAGGTCGAAGGTATCCCCGTGCCAATGGAAGACCTCGAGCGCCGGGGGCAGGAATCCAAACAGGGGTGAGCCGTGACCGGCCTGCGTCAGCTCGACGGGCATCCAGCCGATCTCCTTCACCGGGTTGGGATAGACCCGGGCTCCGAGGACCTCGGCGATCAGCTGGGCACCCAGACAGACCCCGACGACGGTCCTGCCGGCGACGATGACCTCGCGGATGAATCGCTTCTCCGCGGCCAGCCAGGGATGGGCGGCCTCATCCCCCACCCCCATGGGTCCGCCCATGATCAGCAGCCAGTCGAAGTCCCCCAGGTCTGGGACGGGGACGCCAGCGTACAAGGGGGTCAGGGCGATGGAATGACCTCTGGCCCTGGCCCAGTCGGCGATCCCGGCCGGGCCCTCGAACGGAACATGGGTCAGGCACCCGATTCGCATGGTCAAGCTCCCGTGGAGAACACCGCCTCGCGATCGTTTGGCAATCGGAAAAGGGGCTTTGCACCGTCGCGGCCCCGTCAGCAGCCCGGGTCTTCGGGCATTAGCTCCAGTGCACTGCGCAGAAGCGCATCGGCGCGATAGAGTCCGACCAGCGTCTTGGCGTCGGTGATGGTGCCGTCGTTGCACCAGTCCAGCGCCTGATTGAGCGGCAGCCAATGGACCTCGATCACCTCGTCCTGCTCCTGGGAATGCGCCTGGATCTGCAGCCCACGGGCGAGCCACAGGTGGATGACCTCGGTGAAGACCCCGGGGGAGCTGTGCAGGCTGCCGAGATCCGTCCAGTCCGCGGCGCTAACCCCCGCCTCCTCCGCCAGCTCGCGGGTCGCCGTGGTGAGCGGCTCCTCGTCCGGCTCGATCCTCCCCGCGGGCAGCTCCCACAGCCAGCCCCCGGCCGCGTGACGGAATTGACGCAGCAGGCAGACCCGCTCCTGCTCGTCCAGGGCCAGGGCCGCGGCGCCCCCCGGATGCTGAATGATCTCCAGGTCGACCTGCCGACCGTTGGGTAGATCCACCGTCTCCAGGCTCACGTCGATCACGCGGCCCCGGAAGACGACCTCGCGATTGCGTATCCGGTCTTCGTTCATCGCTGGACTCCTCTGCACTGTCCAAGGACCGGGCGACTCCAGTCCGCAGGGGCCTAAGCTAACCATCCGCACCCGTTGCCACAAGTGAAAGCCGGGCCCGGGTCGAGCTGTGAGCGGCTGCGCCGTTGGGTATCGTCTGAACACGAACCTGAAGCCGAGGCACCACACATACCATGCCGATGCCGCAAGGTGCCGCTCTTGGTAGCGACCTGTCGAGCTATGCGGCCGGATGGCTCGCCCGTAATCGAGCGAGGGCGCAGGAGGAGGCGGCCTGGCGCGCTTCGCATTGGGGCGCGCCCGCCCCAGCCTGTGCGGCTGTTGGCGGAGGATCCTGGAACCACCCGAGTCCTGCTCTTCGGTAGACCACCCGAGTCCTGCTGTTCGGCAGACCACCCGAGTCCTGCTGTTCGGCGGCCTTGCCCGCGGTACGGCCGGACCCACGAGCGACGTGGATCTTCTGTTGGACGGGCGACGCATCGAGGCGACGGCCTGTCCCGACCGATTGCTCACCGAGGCGAATGCGGATCTGGTCCCAGCCGATGGCGTCAGGCCCGAGGTCCCGACCCGGGCAATGGCGGAAGGGATCCTGCTTTATGGCAAGTTTGCCGAACAGGAGGCCCAAGTCGATCCCGATCGCTTCGACGCGCGGGATGCGTGAGTGGTGCTCCAAGGCTCCGGGTAACAGCATTCGGCTTAGCAGCGAGCGTTCAGGGGCCCTGAGGGTCTCGACACGCGGACCGGAGCAGAACGGTATGAGGCGCACAAGGGCCCATGGATCGCGCCTCAGCCCGATAGCGACGCCCGCCGACACTGGTCGAGTGCGCACCGCAAGGCAAGCGCCCGGGCGGCCTCCGGCGGGCGATCGAGCAGGCTGGTTCCCCAGGTCGCGAGTGCGCCGAGTAGGAAGCCGGGAACCAGCTCATAGAGCTCGAAGATGCCGCCCTCGAGTTGCTTCCACGCCACGACGGTGAGACCACCGGCCAGAATCCCGGCGAGGGCCCCCCGCCCGGTCATGCGCGGCCAGTACAGCGAGAGCAGCAGGGCCGGGCCGAAGGCGGCCCCGAAGCCGGCCCAGGCGTAGGCCACCAGGTCCAGCACCATCGCCTTGGGATCCATGGCGAGCAGGAAGGCAAGCCCCGCCAGGGCCAGCACCGAGAGCCGCCCGACCAGCACCAGCTCGCCGGGGGTGGCGCCCGGCCTCAGCGCACGACGGTAGAAGTCCTCGGTGAAGGCCGAGGAGGCCACCAGGAGCTGGGAATCGGCGGTGCTCATCACGGCCGCCAGGATCGCCGCCAGGCAGAGCCCCGCCATCCAGGGATGGAACAGCAGATCCACCAGATGGATGAAAACCTTTTCGCGATCGTCCCCGGCCAGGGGCGGGTCGAGCAGGGGCGCGCCGACCAAGCCGGTCAGGATGGCGCCGGTCATGGTGATCAGGACCCAGGCAACGGCGATGCGCCGCGCCATCGGTACCGCCCGGGCCGAACGGATGCCCTGGAAGCGCGCCAGGATGTGAGGCTGGCCGAAGTAGCCGAGCCCCCAGGCACCAAGCGAGACGGCGGCGATGACTCCCAGAGGATGGCCATCCGCCGCGGTCAATGGATCGAAGAGCTGTGGATTGACCGCGGCGATCTCGTCGAGCGATGCCTCGAGCCCGCCCATCCGGGCAAGGGCGAAGAGCGGCACCGCCACCAGTGCGGCCGCCATCAGCAGGCCCTGGAGCACATCGGTCCAGGAGACCGCGAGGAAGCCGCCGACCGCCGTGTAGAGGATGATGACGAGGGTCCCGGCCGCCACCGCCCAGACGTAGGGCAGTCCGAAGACGGCCTCGAACAGCTTGCCGCCCGCCACCAGCCCGGAGCTGGTATAGATGAGGAAGAACAGCAGGATGAAGAAGGCGGCGATGCCCCTCAGCAGACCCCTCGGATCACCGAAGCGGTTGGCGAAGTACTCCGGCAGGGTCAGGGAGTCGCCGAAGGCCTCGGTGAAGACGCGCAGGCGCGCCGCCATCAGCCGCCAGTTGAGCCAGGTCCCGAGCAGCAGACCGCCGGCGAGCCACAGCGACTGGAGTCCGGCCGCGTAGGCCAGCCCAGGCAGGCCCAGGAGCAGCCAGCCGCTCATGTCGGAGGCGCTGGCGCTGAGTGCGGCCACGCCGCTGCCCAGCCGGCGCCCGCCCAGCACGAAGTCGGAGATGGTGGAGGTGCGCAGGTAGGCATACCAGCCGATCGCCAGCACCGCGGCGAAATAGCCAGCGAAGGTCAGGGCGATGATCGGGAGGTCCTGATTCAAGAGCGGCCACCCGAACTGGGCAGGCGGCCCGGCTCGTCTCGGCCCGACCCCGAGCCCGCTGATCGCTCGGCCCGACGCAGGAGTCCGGGGGAGACGTTCCAGCGCTGACCTTCATCGGTGAGGATCGAGACCGTCTTGCGGTTGTACTTGATCAGGATCCCGGACAGGGTCGGATAGCCGTCGGGCGTGAATGACACCCGCTCGCCGATGCTGAAGTCCAGCATCTTGGCATGGGTGCGCATCTCCCGAAGGAACTTGAGGCGGGCGACGATACGATGGTTGAGCTCGATGAGCTCCTGCTCGGTGAGTCGGTCGATGTCGATCGCCATGAGCCTCGATTCCCCCTTGATTGTCTCTGCGTTCAGGCCTGCTCGGACTTGAGCCCCTGCCAGACCCGCTGTCCCAAGGTCACCGCCGAGAGCAGGATGGCGCCGGCCACCACACCGGCCAGACCGTTGAGCAGCATGGGCGTCACGCCTCCCAGAATGACGCCGACGCCGGGGACCAGCTCGGCGTCGTGTGCGACCCCATGGATCAGCCGGGCGAGCCAGGGCATTCCGTGGACCAGGATGCCGCCACCCACCAGGAACATGGCGGCAGTGCCGACGACCGAGAGCGTCTTCATCAGCCAGGGGGCCGCGGCCAGGATTCGCCGGCCCAGCCGGCGCTGTGAGCCCGCCCAGGCGCCCTCCCCCTCCCGCCGGGACAACCAGAGACCCACGTCGTCGAGCTTGACGATGCCGGCGACCAGCCCGTAGACGCCGATCGTCATGATGAGCGCGATCCCGGCGACCACCGCCACCTGAGTTCCGAAGGCCGCCCCTGCCACCGTCCCCAGGGTGATCACGATGATCTCGCCCGACAGGATGAAGTCGGTGCGGATCGCGCCCTGGATCTTGCCCTTCTCCAGGGCCACCAGGTCTGCGCCCGGGTCCTTCAGCGCCTGCGTGAGCTCGGCGTGATGGGCCTGATCCTCGTGCTTGTCTGGCAGGAACTTGTGGGCCAGCTTCTCGAAGCCCTCGTAGCAGAGGTAGGCCCCGCCGACCATGAGCAGGGGCGTGATGGCCCAAGGGGCCACCGCGCTGACGGCCAGCGCCGCGGGCACCAGGATCGCCTTGTTGCGCAGCGAGCCCAGGAAGACCGCCCACACCACGGGCAGCTCGCGCTCGGCGCGCACCCCGCTCACCTGCTCGGCATTGAGCGCCAGATCGTCGCCCAGGACGCCGGCGGTCTTGCGGGCCGCGACCTTGGTCAGGACGGAGACGTCGTCGAGGATGGTGGCGATGTCGTCGATCAGTGCGAGCAGGCTGGACGCGGCCATGGTTTGTCCCCGGCGGTGGCGATGGCGCCGATGATAAACGCCGTCGACGGACCCTGTCCGCCAACCGCAGGCACAGAGGACCCCAACCCGTCATCCAGACGCCTTCCCCTTGCCCTATACTCGCGCGTTCCCGAACGCCGCCAGGAGCCCTCCCATGCGCTTCCGTTTCCCCGTGGTCATCGTCGATGAGGACTTCCGCTCCGAGAACGCCAGCGGCACCGGGGTGCGGGTCCTGGCCAAGGCCATCGAGGAGGAGGGCATCGAGGCCCTGGGGGTGACCAGCTTCGGCGACGTGGCCTCCTTCGCCCAGCAGCAATCCAGGGCCTCGGCCTTCATCCTGTCGATCGACGACGAGCAGTTCTCCTCCCCGGAGGAGGCCGCCGCGGCCATCACCCAGTTGCGCGCCTTCGTCGAGGAGATCCGCTTCCGCAACACCGACATCCCGATCTTCCTCTACGGTGAGACCCGCACCTCCCGCCACGTGCCCAACGACGTGCTCCGGGAGCTCCATGGGTTCATCCACATGTTCGAGGACACCCCGGAGTTCGTCGCCCGCTACATCGTCCGCGAGGCGCGCAACTACCTGGATTCCCTCGCCCCACCCTTCTTTCGGGCCCTTACCCACTACGCGGCGGACAGCTCCTACTCCTGGCACTGCCCGGGGCACTCGGGGGGCGTGGCCTTCCTCAAGAGCCCGGTCGGTCAGATGTTCCACCAGTTCTTCGGCGAGAACCTGCTGCGGGCGGACGTCTGCAACGCGGTGGAGGAACTCGGGCAGCTGCTGGACCACACGGGTCCGGTGGCCGCGTCCGAGCGCAACGCGGCGCGCATCTTCCACGCCGATCACCTGTTCTTCGTCACCAACGGGACCTCCACCTCCAACAAGATCGTCTGGCACTCCACCGTCGCCCCCGGGGACGTCGTGGTGGTGGACCGCAACTGCCACAAGTCCATCCTCCACGCCATCACCATCACCGGGGCCATCCCGGTCTTCCTGATGCCGACGCGCAATCACTACGGGATCATCGGGCCCATCCCGCTGGGAGAGTTTCGCTGGGAGAACATCGAGCGCAAGATCGCCGCCAACCCCTTTGCCCGAGGGGCCAAGCGGCGCCCGCGTATCCTCACCATCACCCAGAGCACCTACGATGGGGTGAGCTACAACGTCGAGACCATCAAGGAGATGCTCGACGGGCGCATCGACACCCTGCACTTCGACGAGGCCTGGCTACCCCACGCCGCCTTCCACGACTTCTACGGCGACTATCACGCCATCGGCGAAGGCCGCGCCCCCTGCAGGGACTCGATGATCTTCTCCACCCAGTCCACCCACAAGCTGCTGGCCGGGCTGTCCCAGGCCTCCCAGATCCTGGTGCAGGACAGCGAGAATCAGAGGCTCGACCGCGACGTGTTCAACGAGGCCTTCCTCATGCACATGTCCACCAGCCCCCAGTACGCCATCATCGCCTCCTGCGACGTGGCCGCGGCCATGATGGAGCCCCCAGGCGGGACTGCCCTGGTGGAGGAATCCATCCTGGAGGCCCTGGACTTCCGCCGCGCCATGCGCAAGGTCGACGCCGAGTTGGAGGAGTCCTGGTGGTTCAAGGTCTGGGGTCCGGACGAACTGGCCGAGGAAGGGATCGGCGAGCGTGAGGACTGGATACTGCGCGCCGGTGAGCGCTGGCACGGATTCGGCGACCTCGCGCCCGGATTCAACATGCTCGACCCCATCAAGGCGACGGTGATCACCCCCGGGGTGGACGTGGACGGCGACGTGGGAGACTGGGGCATCCCGGCGGCCATCGTCACCCGCTATCTGGTCGAGCACGGCATCATCGTGGAGAAGACGGGTCTCTATTCCTTCTTCATCATGTTCACCATCGGCATCACCAAGGGCCGCTGGAACACCATGGTCACGGAGCTTCAGCAGTTCAAAGACGACTACGACCACAACCGGCCCCTGTGGCGGGTCCTGCCCGAGTTCGTTGCCAAGCAGCCGCGTTACGAGCGCATCGGCCTCAAGGACCTGTGCGACCGGATCCACGCGGTCTATCGGGAGCACGACATCCCGCGACTCACTACCGAGATGTATCTTTCGGAGATGGCCCCCGCCATGAGGCCGGCGGATGCCTTCGCCAGGATGGCCCACCGGGAGATCGAGCGCGTGGAGATCGACCATCTCGAGGGGCGCGTCACCGCGATCCTGCTGACCCCCTACCCGCCCGGGATCCCGCTGCTCATCCCCGGGGAGCGCTTCAACGCCACCATCGTGCGGTATCTCAAGTTCGCCCGGGCGTTCAACGGCCAGTTCCCGGGCTTCGAGACCGATATCCACGGGCTGGTGAAGGAGGAACAGGACGGGCGGGTGCGCTACTACGTGGACTGTGTGCGCTGCGAGGCCAATGGGGTGACGGTCGCCGGGGAAGACGACGACCGCCGATGACGGGCGCGGGGTTCATGCCTGGGGCATGAGCCCCGATCCGCCTCCCCGGCCGGAAGGCGTCGTCGCGGCCGTCCGGGGTGATCCGGCGACCTCTTTCTCTTGGCGCAGACTCAGCCGAGCGCCGCCACCTTGGGCCGGCCGTGGTCACCCTGATCACCCACGGGCCCCTGCCGCTCCCGGGCGGCCCGATCGAGCTCCTGGACGAACAGCGCCGGCAGAGCGATCACCCAGCCACGAAAACCGGTGTTGAGGTGACCGCGGTGCCGTCTCGGGGGACCATCTTCCGAGATCTCCACCACGAAGAGCTCCCCACCCCCGTCGACGCCGTGAGGATCTTCGAGCCGGGTCTCCCGGGCCCATCTGGCCAGGCCGTCCACCAGGACGCCGCCGCGGGCACCCGCTGGGCTGACCTGGGCCGCGAGGCCGAACAGCAGCAACTGCTTATACTCCTGGTCCGGATCCAGTGCCTCCGCCGCGGCGCCTTCGGTCTGGGGCGTTCGCCGCGCCGCCAGGTAGATGAAGAGATCGTGCAGGTCCCGCCATGTGTTCGGGGGCAGGCGGGTGCCCCACAGGGTCGCGTAGCGCAGCTCACGCTGAAAGAAGCGGAACAGGTTGCGGATGGTCCAGTTGCGCCGGCCCGCCTGAACGGCGTCGAGCAGGAAATAGCGGCGATCGAGTTGATGAAGGGCCTGGTTGAGGTTCTGAAACATCAGCCGGAAGAGCCGCTGCTCCAAGGTCACCCCGCGATTCCCGTGCGGTTGAGCGCTCGAGGACCAGGGCTTGGGCAGGCCGGCGCAGGCCTTGAGGACGGGCGCCTTGAGCAGCCGTAGCATGGCGATTCGCCGCACGGGTGAGATCTCGGCCCGGCGCAGGTCCTCGAGGGCCAGAAGGAGCGCCGGCGATGCGTGCCGCACGCCGCTCGAGCGCAGCGCCAGCAGCCACTCGCCGAGCGCCTTGGAGCCAGCGTCGAAGGAAGGTCGCTCGAGCGAGAGCTGCGACTTGTCCCGAGAAGCGCTGAGGGCCTGGTGGGTCATGCGGCCAACTCCGTGATAGAACTGGGGAAGAGTAAGACGGGTGCCGCGGCCAGGGCCGCAACCCCACTCAGGCTAGCGTCCGCCCAGGGATCGGACTGCGGACCCATCCGCAATTTTCCGCCCTGGTGGCCGACCGACAGTGGTCCCGGACCCGCTGGCGATGCCGTTCAGTGGGTAGACCCCGGGGGTCGCCCCATACGATCCGCCTCCAGCACGGCCAGCAGATCCGCCGGCGGGCGCAGCACCCAGCTTCGCTCCACCGCCTCCAGGGCGCCGGCGATCCAGCGCGGCGCCTCGTCCCGAGACGCCTCCACAAGGTAGCATCCGATAACCCCGACATGGGACTTGGGATCCTGCAACATACAGCCACGGGCCCAGCCGTCGAGCCTCCCGCCCGGGCCCTCGGCGCAGGCCCGGGCCAACAGGCTCCTGGCCTGTGGACCGGCCATGATCCCGATGAGCAGCAAGCGCTTGTACGCGGTCTCGATAGCGGGCTCTCGCCCCGGGTGCCGGCCAGGATCCGCCGCATCCGCTCCCTGCAGCCGACCCGTGTAATAGGCGTGCAGGTCGTGGGCCTGCTGCCAGGTGCCCGGCGGCAGCGGCCAGCCCCAGAGCGCCCAGAGCTTGATCTGTCGGGCCAGGCAGGCGAGCAGGTCCCGTACCAGCCGGAGCCGATAGTGGTCCCGGTCGGCCACCTCGACCCCCTGGGCGCCATCCAGCGCGTCGAGGGTCTGCTTCAGGTTTCTGAAGCCCAGACACCAGAGGCGTTGCTCCAGGCCGAGCGCGCCCGATTGCTCGCACCCGGGACCTCTGGTCCTGGGAAGGAAGTCGCGCAGGTCCCGGATCCCCGCCATCAGACGTCGCGTGACGCTGAGGCGCCGCCGCACGCCCAGGGGAGCGCCTTGAAGCCGCTCCAGCTTGAGCAGCAGGCTCATGAGGATGCCGGCCTCCCCCTGGCCGGCGAGCCGCCCCAGCCACTGGTCGAAGGCATCCGGATCGAACTCCCGCGCGCTGACATCGGCGATGGCCGGGGCCGGCGCTTGGTAGCAGTTTTCAGCGGCTAGGGACTGGACTGACATCCTAAAGACCCTCCGACGGCAGACGATAGGCTCGCCGACCTGTGCGGCGATTTCCCCAGAACCCTGTCCAGGTTGGCCTGGACCCGATGCGTGGGCGAAGACCCTGAGCGACCCCTTTGGATCCCCGCACCGGGGCTGGGACCCGGGCCGAGGGTCAGTCCGCGACCTTCGCCCCCGGGTCCTCCGGTGTTGCCTCTGCGCCAGAATCCTCTTGGGCACCCGGGGCGACGGCGGAGCGCTCGAAGAAGACCCGGACCTCCTCGATGTCCCTGGTCCGCGCCATCGGCGGCAGGCTGGCGAGGAAGCTGTGACCGTAGGAGCGTCCCAGCAGGCGCGGATCGCACACGACCAGCACGCCCCGGTCTGCGGCACCCCGGATCAGCCGGCCCGCCCCCTGCTTGAGCGCGATCACCGCCTGGGGCAACTGGAAATCCCGAAAAGGGTTCCCGCCCTGGCGTCTCAGGGCCTCGATGCGCGCGGCCAGGACCGGGTCTCCGGGCGAGGCGAAGGGCAGCCGGTCGATGATCACGCACGACAGGGCCTCGCCGCGCACGTCCACCCCCTCCCAGAAGCTCGAGGTCCCGAGCAGAACTGCGTTGCCGAGCTCGCGAAAGCGCCCCAGCAACTCGGCCCGGGGGGCGCTGCCCTGGACCAGGATCGGAAACGCGATCCGGCCCTCCAGGCCCGCCGCCACCTCCCGCAGGGCCCGGTAGCTCGTAAAGAGTAGGAAGGTTCGCCCGCGGCTGTAGCCGATCAGCTCACAGGCCAGATCGAGGACCCGCTCGTTGTACTGCGAGTCAGCGGGGTCGGGCATCTCCCGGGGAACGAACCACAGGGCCTGGCCGGCGTAGTCGAAAGGGCTCTCCCAGCGGCGGGTGATGGGCGCGTCGATGCCGAGCTGGCCCGCGAAGTGATCGAACCCCTCGCCCACCGCCAGGGTCGCGGAGGTGAAGACCCAGGCGGCACGGGCACGGGCAAGCTGCTCGCGAAACACATCCGCCACCTGGAGCGGCGTCTGGTGCAGCCGAAAGCCGCGGCCCTGGGTCTCGAACCAGCGCACCTGCTCGGGCGACTCCTCGGCGAGGAGCAGGGCCAGTCGAGCGGTGAGATCGCCCGCTCGGGCGAGGCAGGCATCGAGACCCTTGCCCCGGCCCTCCAGGGCCTTGAGTCCGTCCGCCAGGGCACCGAGGCGCCGCAGCAGGGTCTCCATTGCCCCCACCACGCCCCCGTCATCGATCAGCTCATGCCAAGGACCGCGCCGGGTCGCCTCCCCCAGGCGCAGGCGCAGATCGTGGGCGGCGCGGCGCAGCCCGGCGGCACGTTCCGGCAGCCCCGGGGCGTCGCCCGCCTCGCGCCGGTACTCGAGCTCGCAGTCTCGGGCCAGGTCCTGGAGCTGCCGACTGCTGAGCGCGGTGCCAAAAAAGCTGCTCGCCACCGCCGGCAACTGGTGGGCCTCATCCAGGATGAAGCAGTCCGCGCCCGGGAGTATCTCGCCGAAGCCCTCGTCCTTGAGCGCCAGATCGGCGCAGAAGAGGTGGTGATTGACCACCACCAGGTCGGCGGCCTGGGCCTCGCGCCGGGCCGCGACCAGGTGGCAGAGCTGCCAGTCGGGACAGCTCTGGCCAATGCAGTTGTCGCTGGTGGATGTCACCGCCGGCCACACCGGCGCGTCCTCGGGGATCGGCAGCTCCGCGATGTCCCCGCGCCGGGTCCCCTTCGACCAATCCTCGACCTGGCGCAACAGCCGCCGCATCTCCGGATCCATGCCCGCGGGCTCCGCGAGGGCCAGCCCCAGGCGATGGCGGCACAGATAGTTGGACCGCCCCTTGAGCAGAGCGACCCGCACGGGCACGCCCAGGGCCTGGCGCACCAGGGGGAGGTCCCGATGGAAGAGCTGGTCCTGAAGATTTTTGGTGCCCGTGGAGATGAGCACCTTACGGCCCGACAGAATCGCCGGGACCAGATAGGCGAAGGTCTTGCCGGTACCGGTGCCCGCCTCACAGATCAGGACGCCACCGGCGTCCAGAACCTCGCCAATGCACTCCGCCATTGCCTGCTGCTGGTGCCGGTGGGCGAAGCCCTCGAGCCGCCCCGCAAGCAGACCCTGGGGGCCGAAGACGTCAGCGAGGTCCACTATGGCGTCGAGCGGTGGCGGCGCTCAGACCCGGGCGCCGTGGCGCCTGCTCAGCCGCCGCCCGCCCGCTTCTCCGCCTCGCTAGCGCCCGCCGTGTCGCCGGCGCGCCGCTTGGACTCGGCGATGATGCGCCAATTGTCCTTCTTGATGGACGCCTGACTGCCCGCCAGGTCGTTCGAGCGGGCGGCGAGCTGCCCGGCCTGCGCCGACAACCCCTGCTCCATGCGCACCCGCGCCAGGCGGTTCCAGAGATAGGCTTCGCGGGGGGCGACCCGCAATGAGCGCTCCAGCGACGCCGCGGCACCCGCGTAATCTCCGGTCTGGCGCTGCTGCTCGGCCTGTCGCGCCAAGGCATCGGCGGCCGGCGGCAGGCCCGGGATCAGCGGCTTGTCGGAAGGGGCCGACGGGGCGGGCGCCGGGGCCTGGGCCACCCGGGTCGGCGGTGCCTCGACCGGCGGGGCCGGCGCTGACGCCGGTTCTTCGGCCGGGGCCACTGGCGGGGGCACCGTCTTCGCGACCGGCGCCGCCGGCTGCCTCGCCGGTGCGTCGCGATTGGGTGCCGGCGCCGCCACGGGTGGTGCGGGCCTCTGCGGGGCGGCCGGCTCGGCGCCCGCCGCGGGTGCAGCGACCGGCGGCGGTGCGACCGCCTCCGGGGGCGGCGCTGGCTCCGGCGCTGGCTCCGGCTCGCTCCCCGGCTCGCGGTAGGCGTAGGTCTGCGTCTGCTTCTTCGCGGGGGTCGCCGGCTTGGGCTTGGGTGCGGCGACCGGCTCGGCCTCCGGCTCCACGGCCCCCTGGCGGGGAGTCACGCTCACCACCGGGGCCGGTGGGCCCTCCCGGGGCCCGGTGGCGCAGGCACCGAGGCCGAGGGTGAGAACCAGAACGGAAAACAGCTTGACGGGTACTTCAGACATCGCTCAAAGATCCAGGAAATAGTTGTCGGGCTTGGGCTTCGGCTTCGGCTTGGATTCCGCGGCCCCTTGGCCGGGATCGGCACTGCCGGGAGTCTTGGCCTGGGCCACGGTGCCCGAGGATCCCTCGCCCGCCGTGGATTCGCCGTCCTTCGCGCCCTTTTTTCCGCCGCTGCAGGCGGCCTCTCCAGCCCCGCTGATGTACGGCACCCCGGATTGCCCGCAGGCCCCCGACAGGGTCACGCCCTCCGGCGGTGATTCGACGAGCGGCTCATTGGGCAGGGCGAGCATGAACTCGGCCCACACCGGGAGCGCGCCCTGCCCGCCGGCGAGGCCCATCGGCTTGTTGTCGTCGCGACCCACCCAAACGACGGCCACCTTGTCGCCGCTGAATCCGGCAAACCAGCTATCGCGCTTGTCGTCCGTGGTTCCGGTCTTGCCGGCCATGGTCAGTCCCTTGGGCAGCCGCGAGCCCAGCCACTTGGCGGTGCCCTTCTGGACCACCTGCTGCATGGCCCAGCCGGTGAGATAGGCGGCGCGGGGATCCACCACGGCCTCCACCGCCAGTGGATAGCGGTTGAGCGGCCGGCCGCTCTGGTCCACGACCTCGCGGATGGCGCGCAGCGGCGCCCGATAGCCGCCGGCGGCGATGGTCTGATAGATCTGGGCCACTTCCAATGGGGACAGGGGCACCGCCCCCAGCAGCATCGCCGGCACGGCCTTGAAGCGGCGCTGGGCCCCGAGCCGGTACAGGGTCTCGGAGACCTTGCTGAGACCCACGCTCATCCCGAGGTGCACGGTCGCCAGGTTGAGCGAGCGGGAGAGACCCTGGTACAGAGGTACCGAGCCGCTGACCCGATGGTCGTAGTTCTGCGGTGACCAGACCTGGCCGCCGCTCATCCGCAGGGTGTAAGGCTGGTCGGGGATGCTGGTGGTCAGGCCGTAGCGCGCGGGCTCGGACAAGGCCGCGAGATAGACGGCGGGCTTGACCAGGGAACCGATGGAACGGGTCGCGTCCAGCGCCCGGTTGAAGCCGGCATAACCCTGCTGTCGGCCCCCTGCCAGGGCGAGCACCTCCCCCTGGGCCACCGAGGTGACCACCGCGGCGGACTCAAGGGTGTTGGCGCCCATGTGGCGGGACTTCTCCAGCTCACCGAGCCGCCTGGGCAGGGCCTCCTCCACGGTCGACTGCACCAGGGGGTCCAGAGTGGTAAAGACGCGCAACCCCTCCGACTGCAGGTCCGCGTCCCGGTAGTCGCGCTGCAACTGGCGGCGCACCAGTTGGATGAAATCCGGATAATCGCCGGTGGGTCGTCCGCCCCCCTCCTGGAGCCCAAGTGGTGACCTCTTGGCCGCCTCGGCGTCCTCGGGGCTGATGACCTGGTCGCGCGCCATGATGTCGAGCACCAGGTTGCGGCGCGTCAGGGCCGCGTCCGGGGAGCGCCGCGGGTCGAACTTGGCCGGCGCCTGCACCATGCCAACCAGGAGGGCGATCTGGGGCAGCCCGAGCTCGCTCAGTCCGCGGTTGAAGTAAAAGCTGCTGGCCAGGCCAAATCCGTGGATCCCGCGGCTGCCGTCCTGCCCCAGGTAGATCTCATTGGAATAGGCCTCCAGGATGTCGTCCTTGCCGTAGCGCCGCTCCAGGAGCAGCGCCATGTAGGCCTCCTTGAGCTTGCGCGAGAGGGTGCGGTCCGAGGAGAGATAGAAGTTCTTGACCAGCTGCTGGGTGAGGGTGCTGGCCCCCTCCACCACCCCGCCCGCCTGCACATTGTGGTAGGCCGCGCGCAGGATGCCCCTGGGATCCACGCCGCCGTGGGTGAAGAAGCTGCGATCCTCGACCGCGAGCAGGCTCTTGACCAGCAGGTCCGGGAGGTCCCTGCGGCGCAGCAGCACCCGGTCCTCGTTATGGGTGGGATAGATGCTGGCGATCAGCGCCGGGTCGAGCCGGGCGAGGGCCGGGTCGGGGCCGCCGCCGGCATCGTGCAGCCCGGCCAACTGGCCGTCCTTGATCTCCAGGTTGAGGAGGCGCTCCGGCTCCTCGCCATCCCAGAAGCGGAAGGACCGGGTCCGCACCTTGAAGGTGCCTTGCGACCGCTGGAAGGATCCGGGGATCGAGGGCTCATCCAGGGATCGGTAATTCAACCTTTCCAGCTCGCTCTGGAGCTGTTCCGGCGTCAGGCTCCGGCCGGCGAAGAGCTCCAGGGAGCGGGCATAGACGCGGGCCGGCAGGGCCCAGCGCTTACCCTCGAACTTGCCGCGCACGACCCGGTCGAGGTGAATCCCGTAGAGGATTCCGGCAAGACCGACCCCCACCGCGATGAGCAGTGTCCAGCGCAGCAGGAAGGGCCAGAGGCGACGCGGGCGGCGCGGGGGCGGCGCGGGCCGCCTAGTGGTGCGGGAGTGCGAGGACGTTGGCGCCATGGATCAGGACCGCCCCTGCCCAGGGGCAGGCGGCGTGGCGCAGGCTCCCGCCGCGCGAAAGAATTGTTGATACATCAGGGGGACTTGGATTGTCGTCTTGACGAGATTTCGATTTGCTATGGTCCCATTTGCACGCCGCTGACACAACCGCAACCGACGGGACGCGGGAGTAGCCGGGCGCGCCGATCCGTCGCCCCGGCCCCTGGGGACTTCGGAGCTCGCGGCCCTCGGGATCGGGGATGAATCGGTTGTGGAAGCGGTAGAGCGGTCCATTCCGGCCCGGCTGCTCCTTGCACGGTGCCCACTATGCGCCTCGAATCCGGGTCCAACTGCTCACGCTCTCCCCGAATCCCTCAACGTTGGACACGCCGCTGGGCGAGAAGAGCATGATCCGTGACTGCGTTGCCTCCATCCGCGATGGTGTCGCTCGAACACGCCGGGAAGCCCACCTCCGGGGGAGCCGGCCCACCCGACGATAACGGGACGGCGAGTGCATGGACCTGAACCTAAGGGGGCGGCTCGACCGAGGAGTTGGCGTTCGAGTCCCCCGTCACCCGCGCGCAGATCATCAACCACCGTCCTAGCGCGATCCGAGCCGAGGCGGTGAGCGATGCCCCCGACGAGATCATCGAGGCGGTGATAGGAAGCCGCTGGAGTCGCTGCTGGCCAGTGGCGCGGTGCTCGGCTTCTCGCCGACGACGGCACGCTGCGCGTGTGTGGATCGCGATCAGCAGTCGAGGCTGCCGCCAGTCTGCACCAAGCAGTGGGTCATCCTCGAGTACTCGTTACCTGACGTGACCCACGCAAAAATCCCGCCGAAGCGGGATCTTTCTGGGACCTCAGCTGTTCGATCAAGACTTTTGCCTGAAACGTTGATAGCCGAGGCCAGCCAGCCCGAGGACAATCAATGCCAGGGTCGCAGGTACGGGCACGCGGCCCTCGACAAGCGCATCGCCGACGTCCGCGCCGGTCAATTCAGTGTTTCCGAGGAAATCGGCAAACTCCGGAGACACGAGGAGATCCCCCGCAATGGTCAAGTTGCTCTCTGTCGGCTCAAGAATCGAAGGGATGCCGACGTCGAACAGGATGGCCGTCACCCCCACTGTGCTCTCCACATAGAACCCGCTGGTGGTTCCGGAGACCCGGGCGCCGTCGAAAGCGATCGTGAAGTTGCCCACCTCGACTGTGTCGCCGTTGAAGAAGACTGATCCCTGATGCTCAATGGTCCCGGAGAACGTACCCAGGAAATCCGCCGGATCGTAAGAAAAGGTGGTTGGAAGAAGCGGGGGCGCCGCCGAACGGGAATTGATGGCGAAGGCCACCGACTCCGCCCCAAGATTGCCAGGGACGATCACGTCTGGCGAGACGCTTGATATTGTCAACCCAACGCTTGCCAGCGTATCGGCGTCGAGCAGGACACTTGTCTCGCCACCATCCAACTCAGCGAGGGTCGCCATCGCGCTCGTAGGCGCCAGACTTGCTGACAGCACGAGGGCGAAAAGTGTCGAGCGGTTCGATCGAATGTGCATCTGGAACTCTCCTGTCTATCAGCGGGCATTTCCCCGACGACCGTACCTCGCGCGCTGAAAATTGCGCACACCGCGGGTGCAGCATGATCCGCGCCAGAATTGACTAACGGTCAAAAATCGGTGACTTATGGAGATGTCAACACCGATGCACCCCCGTCGGTGTAAATTTTCTTGACATCTGATGTCCCTGACGCTGGAGGGTTTATAAGGCAATACTTGGTCGCTAGGGTCTATCCTGCCGCCCAGAGGGAAACCCGATCAGGGAAAATGAATCCTCCAATCATTGCGTTGCTCTCCGGTAGGCCGGGTTCCAGGGCAATGTCATTAAGTTTCTCGGTCGAGTGATCGGTCGTGGACGCGGTCAGGGCGACACGGACTAGCCCCATCGTTCACCAGGGGGTTCGGCCGGCGGGAATCGGTGCGGTTCGCGCGGCTCTCGGAGCGCGATGGGGCACGCCAAGCCGATGGCCGCGCGAAGAATCGCCGCGACCTGGGCGAATCGGGCGGCAGGCGTACACGTATCGGGTGCGCTTGACGTCACCCAGCCATGGCCGCCCGCGGCGCTGCGCGCACGCCGGTCGGGCGTTCTATGAGGGCTGAGCGATGCGCTCAGGGGGCGCTGGGCAACGCCGCCGCGCTCTGAATCCTGCGCAGCGCCTGGATGAACAACCCCTGTGCCGGGAAGCTCTCGGAGATGGAGATCCAGACCCGGCGCACGCTGACCCGCACTTGGGCCCCGAGCTTGAGCAGGCGCGTGCGGATGGTGCCGCACTGGGCGCGGGCCAGCGCGCTGTCGTGCAGCCCCAGCCGGCGGAGGGCGCAGAGCAGGAGGTAGGCGTCAGACAGGCGGGGCCGCGGCGCTCAGCCCGCTGCCGGGAATGGGTATACCAGATCGAGATCCGACAAGGGCTTGCCCGGCCCGGCCGGGCGATAGACCGCGTAGCGGCTCAACTCGGCGGCCGGGACCGGACCCAGGATCCGCTCGATCTCGGTGAGCCTCGCGCCCTGGCGCACCAGATAGCGGATGTAGGTGTGGCGCAGGGAGTCCGCGGTAACCTCCGCCGGCTGGGCCAGACCCGCGTCATGGGCGAGCAGGCCGATGCGTGCGGCCAGCCCTTCGACGCCCGCCGCGCCACCGGCCCCGAGCCACAGCGGCAGCGGATGATGGGAGCGCAGCAGTGCCACCAGCCCAGGCCCGAGGTTGAGGGTCCGGCCCTCCCCCGGGACCCGCAGCCTGCCCGCCTCCAGATCGAAATCCCGCTCCGTGAGGCCGGCGCATTCCTCGAGGGTGAGGCCGCACAAGAGCAGCCCGATGAGCTGCCGCGTCGCCGGGTCGGCCAGCTCCGTGAGGGCCCGCACCTCGCCGCTCAGCAGCTCCCTGGGGATGCCGACCGGCAGACTCAGCGGCTGCGCCGCCGACACATCCCCCGAGCTATCGATCAACGGCTGGACACCCCGGCCGCCGAGGGCCGGTCCACCGGCACCCGGGGACGGGAAGACCCGCACACCCGTCACCGGCAGGGCGTCCCCCCCATGGGGGGTGCGTCGGGTCAGGAACTCGAACAGCAGGACCGCTAGCAGGGCGGCCAGACCAGAGGCGAGCACCGTGTACAGGAAGTCCCGCCCGTAGTTCGGCTCGATCGGCGTCCTGGGCGCCACGGCGGGCTCGATCACCTTGACCTGGGCATAACGCTCCGGAGCCTTTGCCTTGACCTCCACGATCTGTGCCTCGAGCTCTCGATGCAGCTCGTCCACATTCTCCAGATCCTGCTTCATGGTCTCGTAGGTGGCAAAGCGTGCCGTGAACTCCGAGGCCTTGGAGCGGGCCTCGGCGAGCTGCTGCTCCTGGGACTCCACGGCGCGGCGCGCGCGCTCGATCTCGCGCCGAGTCGTGGAGAGGGCATAGTCGCGGCCTTCGTCCTTGAGCTGCGCGATCTTCTCCTCGAGCGTGCGCAGCTCGTCGGGGAGATCGCGCATCGTTGGCTCGTTCTTCAGATAGGCGGCGGTGTAGCGCTGCTCGAGATCGGCCAACCGCTTGCGCAGCTTCGACGCCTCGGTCTCCATGGCGATGAGGTCGCGCTTCTCGGACTGCGGCACCACCGGCTCACCGCGCGCCAGGGCCTCCTCCAGGGCGGCCTGTGCCGCCTGGGCCTTCACCAGGTCCGCACGGGCCGTATTGAGCTCCTTGGTCAGGGCATTGAGTCGCGCCGGGGACTGATTGCCCTCGCTCTCCATCGTGTCGATGGCGTAGCGCTCACGGTAGGCATCCAGGGCCGCCGCCTTCTCGGCCTTGCTGATGCCGAGGCGATCGTATTCCTCCTGGAGGCGCGCCAGCGTCTGCTCGACGTCGATCCCCACCTGACGTTGGCGCCGGGCCAGATAGGCCTCGGTCCAGGCGTTGACCAGGATGGCGAGCTGCTGTGGATTCCCGCCCGTGGCCGTCATCTCCACCAGGTTGGTCTCCGGCGTGGCCTTGACGTCGAGCATGGGTCGCAGGCTGTCGGGGTCCAGTGCGCCCAGGGAAGAATCGGTCTCCCGCGCGGCGCGCTCCAGGGTCTCGGCGAGCAGGTCCCGCGCCAGCAGGACGCGCGACTGCACCGCCACATTCTGGGTGTCGGCGCCATCCTCGCCGGCACCGTATCCCACCCCCTGGGGCACCTCCACCAAGGCGGTGGCCGAGGTCCGGTAAATGGGCGCACGGCTGAAGTTCCAAGCCGAGCCCGCCCCCAGCAACAGCAGGAAGATCAGGGCAAAGAGCCGGAAGCGAGGGGAATGGCGCAGGGGCGTCCTGACCATCCCCGCGCTCGCGGGCCGGGTCAGGATCTCCACCTGCGGCTCGGCCCCGTCCCGGGGCGAGCTCAGGTAGAGCGGGTCGCGGTCTGCCCCATCACGGCTCCAGTCGTGCACGCCACATCTCCAGATGACGATCGGGAATCCGGACGCCAGTCGACGGTCCGGCGGGCCCCAGAGTCTACCGCGAATGCGCGGGCTGGACCCAGCCGGGCCGGCACCTGGCGATGGCCTCAGGATGACTGGTGGTAAGGGGGGCTCAGCTCATGCACGGCCGCGACCATGGCCGCCGCGTGGTCTGGATCCACATCGGGCGTGATACCGTGGCCCAGATTGAAGACGTGGCCGCTGCCGTGGCCGTAGCTGGCAAGCACCGCGGCGACCTCCGCGCGGATGCGCTGGGGTGAGGCATAGAGCACGCAGGGATCCAGGTTGCCCTGCAGGGCGACCCGGTCGCGCACCAGCCGACGCGCATCGGCCAGATCCATGGTCCAGTCCACGCCGAGGGCATCGCAGCCCGTCTCGGCCATGAGGTGCAGCCACTGGCCGCCGTTCTTGGTGAACAGGATGCTCGGCACCCGCCGGCCCTCGGACTCCTTGGTGAGCCCGGCCACCACGAGCTGCATGTACGCCAGGGAGAAGTCGCGATACTTGGCCGGTGCCAGTGCCCCGCCCCAGGTGTCGAAGATCATCACCGCCTGGGCCCCCCGGGCGATCTGGGCATTGAGGTAGAGGACGACCGCCTCCGCCACCTTGGCGAGCAGGGCGTGCAGCAGCTCGGGGCGGTCGAACAGCATGGCCTTGGTGTGGCGATAGGTCTTGCTGCCGCCCCCCTCGATCATGTAGGTGGCCAGGGTCCAGGGGCTGCCCGAGAACCCGATCAGGGGCACGCGCCCGCCGAGCGCCGCGCGGATGGTGCTGACCGCCTCCATCACATAGCCCAGCCCCTGCTCCGGATCGGGCACCGCGACGCGTGCGACGTCCGCCTCGCTGCGCACCGGGCGCTCGAAGTGCGGCCCTTCCCCGTCGCTGAAATAGAGCCCGAGACCCATGGCGTCCGGAACCGTCAGGATGTCGGAGAACAGGATCGCCGCGTCCAGCGGAAAGCGCTCCAGGGGCTGGAGGGTCACCTCGCACGCCAGCTCGGGATTCTTGCAAAGGTCCATGAAGCTGCCCGCCTTCGCCCGGGTGGCGCGGTACTCGGGCAGGTAGCGGCCGGCCTGGCGCATCATCCACACCGGCGTGTAGCTCACGGGCTCGCGCAGCAGGGCGCGCAGAAAGGTGTCGTTCTTGAGTAGTGTCACGTCCGGGGCTTCCGCAGATTCATGGATGACCCGGCCGAGCTGCCAGGTCCTGAGCTCGGAGCATACTACAGGCGGGGCGTCGCCCGGCCGCTCGCTCTCGCCTACGGAACCGCCAGGTGTGCGGGCCCCGGCTTGCAGGCGCGCCTGGACCCCGGCCGCCCCGCCGCGATGCCGTAGAATACCGGGATGGACGTATCCCCCATTCTCGATCCTTTGAACGACAGCCAGCGGGAGGCGGTGACCGCCCCGCCCGGCACCGTCCTGGTGCTGGCCGGAGCGGGCAGCGGCAAGACGCGGGTCCTGGTGCACCGCATCGCCTGGCTGATACAGGTCGAGCAGGTGGCCCCCTGGTCGCTGCTGGCGGTGACCTTCACCAACAAGGCGGCGCGTGAGATGCGGGGGCGCATCGAGGAGATGCTGAGTCAGCCGCTTGGCGGCATGTGGGTCGGCACCTTCCACGGCCTGACCCATCGCTTCCTGCGGGCGCACTGGCAGGACGCCGGGCTGCCCCAGCACTTTCAGATCCTGGACTCGGACGATCAGTTCCGGCTCATCAAGCGCGTCCTCAAGGCGATGGAGCTCGACGAGTCCCAGTGGCCGCCCCGCCAGATCCAGGGCTTCATCAACAAGCAGAAGGACGAGGGCCTGAGGCCCGAGCACCTGGACCCGGGCAACGATTTCTATCTCCAGAAATGCGTCGCCGCCTACCGGGAGTACGAGGAGGCGCGCGTGCGTGGCGGCCTGCTCGACTTCGCCGACCTCTTGCTCTGTGCCCATGAGCTGCTGCGCCAGCGCCCCGACATCCTCCACCACTACCAGAGCCGCTTCCGCTCCATCCTGGTGGACGAGTTCCAGGACACCAACGCCATTCAGTACGCCTGGCTGAGACTGCTCGCGGGCACGAGCGACAACCTCTTCGCCGTGGGCGACGACGACCAGTCGATCTATGGCTGGCGCGGCGCCCGGGTCGAGAACATCCAGTCGTTCCAGCGCGACTACCCCGCAACCCTGGTGGTGCGCCTGGAACAGAACTACCGCTCCACCGGCAACATCCTCCAGGCCGCCAACGCGCTGATCGCCCACAACCCGACGCGTCTGGGCAAGAACCTGTGGACCGAGGACGGCGAGGGGGAGCCGATCCGCCGTTATGCCGCATTCAACGAGGTGGACGAGGCGCGCTTTGTAGTGGAGCGCATCCGCCGCTACAGCGTCGACGAGGGTTATCGGCGCAGCGAGTGCGCCATCCTCTATCGCACCACCGCCCAATCGCGACTATTCGAGGAGTCCCTGATCAACGTCCAGCTCCCCTATCGGGTCTATGGGGGCCTGCGCTTCTTCGAGCGGGCGGAGATCCGCGACGCCCTGGCCTATCTGCGCCTGATCCAGAATCCCCACGACGACGCCGCCTTCGAGCGCGTGATCAACACCCCGACCCGCGGCATCGGCGACCGCACCCTGGATCTACTGCGGCAGCAGGCTCGGGAGGCGCGCGTCTCACTCTGGCGGGCGACCCAGGACACGATCGCCTCGGGCGCGCCGGGCGGCCGGGCCAGCGGTGCCCTGGCGCGCTTCGTCGAGCTGATTCGCGAGCTGCAGGCCCAGGGGGTGGGGATGCCGCTGGCGACCATCGCGGCCCAGGCGATCGAATCCGCCGCCCTGCCGGACTTCTACCGCAAGGCCAAGGATGGCAAGGGGGAAGACCGGGTGGAGAACCTGGAGCAGCTCGTCGCCACGGCGGAGCGTTTTCAACAGGAGCTGGAGGACGAGGAGGCGGATCCTCTCGGTGGCTTCCTGGCCCACGCGGCACTGGAGGCGGGCGAGGCCCAGGCGGATCAGTTCGAGGACGCGGTGCAGCTCATGACCCTGCACAGCGCCAAGGGTCTCGAGTTTCCGATCGTCTTTCTGACCGGGCTGGAGGAGGGACTCTTTCCGCATAGCCTGTCGGCCGAGGACCCGAATCGCCTGGAGGAGGAGCGGCGCCTCTGCTATGTCGGCATGACCCGGGCGATGCACCAGCTCTTTCTCACCCACGCCGAGACGCGGCGCCTGCACGGGCGCGAGGAATATCCCTTCCCGTCGCGCTTCCTGCGCGAGATTCCGCCCGAGTTGACCGAGGAGGTCCGCGGCGGTGGGGTCTCCCGCCCCGGTCCGGCGGCCTATGGTCGTGCGGCCGGTTTCCAGGCTGGCCGTGCCACCGATTCCCAGGTTGAAACAGGCGGCTTCCGGCTGGGCCAGCGGGTGCTGCATCCCAAGTTCGGTGAGGGAGTGGTTCTGAGCAGTGAGGGCCAGGGCGCCCAGGCGCGCATTCAGGTGAACTTCAAGGGAGTCGGCGCCAAATGGCTGGTGCTGGCCTATGCGCGGTTGGAGACGGCTGGCCAGGCTTAGCGTAGGGGTCGGAGACGGCGGATTGGCGCCTGAGGAAAATCAGCGGAGCCCAATCAGCGGGCCAAGGAACGGGTCTGAAACAAGTGCGAACGACAAGAAGCTGCGGATACACCGAAAAAGACGTGCCGGTGGTTCTTGAATCGATCCTGAGACGCCACTGAATGGGGAGTGCGATCAGCGGCCGACTCACCCCAGAGCCGGGATCTCTTGCCGGGACATCTCTTGAAACCGGGCCCTCCCTGGCCCGGGCGCGAAGCCTTGCGGAATCGCCTATCGCTTATCGAACGGCGCCGGTCGCGGGGGCTGCCGGTGCAGCGGCAGGGGCCGGCGGAGGAGCGCCAACCGGTCCGCCGTAAGGCGCGCCGAACCCGCCACCATAGGGCGCGCCATAGCCGCCACCATAGGGCATGCCGTAGCCGCCACCATAAGGCGCGCCATAGCCACCACCATAGGGCCCGTAGCCGCCGTAAGGGCCGCCGTAACCATAGCCGCTGCCGTAGCCCTGACCATAACCGCGGCCATAACCGCGACCCCGGCCGTAACCGCTGCCGCTGCCGCCGCCGCTCATGTTCATGTTGAAGTCGCCGCTGCCGTCGCCAAACATGTCACCCATGTTGTCCCACATGCCGTTGCCCATGCCGGAGCCGGGACCGCCGCCCCACCAGGCGCTGGCGGAGAAGGAGGCGCCGGCCAGGCCGGTGACGACGACGAGACCCAGGGTCTTGAGTGTGTTACGCATTGTTTGTTACCTGTCGATCAAATGTAGTGCTAAGGGCTCGAGCTCTTCGCACACCAGTCTCCGCCGCTGCTTGCGCAGATCGGAGCCTTGGCCTCTCGGGGCCCTTACGGAGAATCAGAAGGGAATTTCTGACTGAGGCCGATCGGCGACGCAGAACGCCGAAGACCGGTTACTCGCCCTGAAAACAGGACCGTCCTCTGGTGAGACTTGGAGTCCAAGTGGGTCGATGCCGATCCGGTCGCCGCCTGGACTGGAGGGCTTGAGAAACGACGGACGAGTCCGCCGATCGCGTGTTTCAATGACTTGAAGAAAACGCCACTGAAGGTACCGGAGCATCCTGCGCCGCAGAACGCGCGAGTCGAAACAGCGCGTTATCATACGGATGCATCCTTCGGCCAAGGCCAGAGTGGCGCATCGCTCGGAGCACTATACGCACTTGGGCGGCGAAGCGATATGGATCTTTTGCAAAGTCCGCATTATTCCCGCCCGACTATCTGCGTCCTTCACCGTCGAAGGATCAGGGCTCAAGCGCTGTCCAGTGCCTTGGAGGCCACCTCATAGACATCTTTTGAGAGGGCTTCGGCGCCCAGCACGCGCTCGAGCTCGGTGCGCATCAATGACTGGCGATTGGTGTCGTAGCGGCGCCAGCGGATGAGCCCCCGCAGCAGCCGGGCGGCGATCTGCGGGTTGAGCGGATCGAGCTCCAGGACCCGATCGGCAAGAAACCGATAGCCGGCCCCATCCGCACCGTGGAACCGCACCGGGTTGGCGGTGCAGAAGGCGCCGATGAGGCTGCGTACCCGATTGGGGTTGCGCATGGAGAAATCCGGGTGACCCAGCAGGGCCTGCACCTTCGCCAGGGCGTCCGGGTGATGGCTCGTCGCCTGCAGGCTGAACCATTTATCCACCACCAGGGGCTCGCCGCTCCAGCGGCCATAGAACCCGGCAAGGGCGGGCTCGCCCGCCTCCGGTCCATGGTCCACCAGCAGCCGCAAGGCGGCCATCACGTCCGTCATGTTGTGGGCGGCGTCGAACTGGGCGCGGCACATTTGCTGTGCCTCCGGCGCCCCGCCCGCCATCAGGTAACCAAGGACCAGATTCTTGATGGCGCGCCGCCCGATCCCTTCCGGGGTGAAGCGGTAGGGCCCGCTCTCGCCATTGGCCTGGTAGACCTGCTCGAGCTCGGCTGCCAGTGAGCGCCCAATGTGCCGGCGCAACTGCCCCCGGGCGCGATGGATGCCGTCGACATCCACGGTCTCCATCTGGTCCGCCAGGTGGGGCTCCGACGGAGGGGTCAGGACCTCCGCCCGCAGGGCGGGATCCAGGGTCTCATCCAGCAGGGCGCGCCGGAAGGCGGCGATCAATGGCTCGGGAACCGGGGTCCGCGGATCGGCGACCAGCGCAAGCAGCAGGCGCTGCATCAGGGTCTGAGCGGCGTCCCAGCGGGCGAAGCCGTCGCTGTCGTGTGCCATGAGGAATTGCAGCTCCTCCTCCGTGTAGGCGAAGCGCAGCTTGACCGGGGCGGAAAAGCCCCGCAGCAGCGATGGCACCGGCCGCTCCACCAGCCCCACGAAACGGAAACCCTCCTCGGCGGCGCGCAGCTCGAGCAGACGGGTGCGCGCCGGGTCCCCGCTCTCCTCCCCCTCCAGACGCAGCGGCAGATCCCGACCCTCGGCGTCCAGGAGACCCACCGTCAGGGGAATGTGGAGCAGACCCTTGTGGGGCTGCCCCGGCGTGGCCGAGGTATGCTGGCGAATGGTCAGGGTGTAGGCGCCGGCCCCCGGGTCCCAGTGGCCGCTGACGTCGAGCTCCGGGGTGCCGGCCTGGGCGTACCAGCGGCGGAACTGGGTGAGATCGCGCCCGCTGGCGTCTTCCATGCAGGTGACGAAGTCGTCGGTGGTCACCGCTTGGCCATCGTGGCGCTCGAAATAGAGGTCGGTGGCGCGCCGGAACAGCTCCGGCCCGAGCAGGTTGGACTGCATGCGCACCACCTCGGCGCCCTTCTCATAGACGGTCGCGGTGTAGAAATTGTTGATCTCGATATAGGAAGGCGGGCGCACCGGGTGGGCCATGGGCCCGGCGTCCTCGGCGAACTGGTGGGCGCGCAGCTGCCGCACGTCGTTGATGCGCTTGACCCCCCGGGAGCCGAGGTCGGCGGAGAATTCCTGGTCTCGAAAGACGGTGAAGCCCTCCTTCAGGCTCAACTGGAACCAGTCCCGGCAGGTGATGCGATTGCCGGTCCAGTTGTGAAAATACTCGTGGGCGATCACCCCCTGGATGCCGAGAAAATCCTGATCCGTGGCCGTGTCGGGGCGGGCGAGCACGAACTTGTCGTTGAACACGTTGAGCCCCTTGTTCTCCATGGCCCCCATGTTGAAATGGCTCACCGCGACGATCATAAAGCAGTCGAGGTCGTATTCGCGCCCGAAGCGCTCCTCGTCCCAGGCCATGGCGCGCTTGAGGGACTCCATGGCGTGCCCGCACTTGTCCAGGTTCTGCGGCTCGACATAGATCGCCAGCTCCACCCCGCGCCCCGAGGCGGTGGTGAACCGGTCCTTCACCACGGCCAGATTCCCGGCGATGAGGGCGAAGAGATAGCTCGGCTTGGGGAAGGGGTCCTCCCAGCGCACCAGCCGGCGCCCGTCGTCCAGGGTGCTCTCCTCCACCCGGTTGCCGTTGGACAGAAGGACCGGTAAGCGAGCCGGGTCGGCCACCAGGGTGACCCCATAGCGGGCCATGACGTCGGGCCGATCGAGGAAAAAGGTGATGCGCCTGAAGCCCTCCGCCTCGCACTGGGTGCACAACATGTCGCCCGACTGGTAGAGTCCCTCGAGCGCGGTGTTGAGGGCCGGATGGATGTGCACGAGGGTTTCGAGCCGGAAGCGGTCCGGGACCCGGTGCAGGGTCAGAGACTCCGCGTCGATTCGGTACTCGGCGGGCGTGAGCGCGTGACCGTCGATGGCGACGTGATCCAGCTCCAGTTGCTCCCCGCTCAGGGTCAGGCTGCCGTCACCCCGGGTGGCCGCGGGATTGCGGCGGATCGCGAGCCCGGCCGCCACCCGGGTGAGGTCCGGATCCAGATCGAAGCGCAGGTCCACCCGGTCGATCAGAAACTCGGGCGGGCGGTAGTCTTCCAGCCGGATTGCATGGGGCGCGTCTCGATACATCTGGACCTCGGTATGGCGATGGAAACGAATCGTCAGGCCAGCGCGGCGCGGCGGCTGCCGGTTGTCTTCCGGCCGCGACAACCAGATTTCAAGTGGCAGTATCCAACGCGAGCCCTCCCCAGACCACCAGGAACCTTTAGACACGAGGCCATCGATGTCCCAGGTAGTGATGTATACGACCCTGATCTGTCCCTACTGCACCCGCGCCAAGCATCTGCTGCAGCGCAAGGGCGTGGAGTTCGACGAGATCCGAGTGGATCACGACCACGACCAGATGCGGATCATGCTCGAGCGCAGCCGGCGCCACACGGTGCCGCAGATCTTCATCGGCGACCGGCACGTGGGCGGCTTCGACGATCTGGCGCGGCTCGAGGCCCGGGGCGAGCTCGATCCCCTGCTCGGACGATGAACGCACGCCAGGCAGCCTCGCCGCAGACCGAGCCCGAGATCCGGCTCGACAAGTGGCTGTGGACGGCACGCTTCTTCAAGACGCGCCACCTGGCGGTGGAGGCCATCAATGGGGGCAAGGTCCAGATCGACGGTCAGCGCGCCAAGCCCGGGCGCAGCATCCGTCCGGGGGCACGGCTGCGCATCCACAAGGGACCCTTTGAATGGGAGATTGAGGTGCTCGGCATCAGCCGGCAACGCCGCTCGGCCCCAGAGGCAAGCCTGCTCTTCGCCGAGGATGAGGAAAGCCGGCTGCGCCGCGAGAGGCTGCTAAGCGAGCGCCGCGCCGCCGGCGTGGCCGCCGGACCGCCGGGCGAGCGCCCCACCAAGCGCGACCGTCGCCAGATCCAGCGTTTCACGAGCGAGCGAGATCTCTAAGGCCCCCCTATGGACCAGGACGCCTTCCGCACCACCTACAGGGAGATCAACCAGCGCTACTGCGCCTATGAGAAGGCCATTCTGACCAACAACTGCGCCTGCCACCTCTCCCACAAATTCTGCATCGCCGAGCGCGAGGGCGTGCAGTGCGCCTCCGACGAGGCCCAGTCCATCTGCGTGCGGCTGCTGGAACTGTTACGCACCCACGCAAGGTTCGCCATCAGGACCACCAGCGACCGCGGCGCCCTCCCCCACGCCAAGGCCATGCGCATCCAGGTAGGCGGTCTGCGCGGAATCGAGGCGGCGCTGAACCCGGACCAGACCGTACCCGTCCAGATCGCCGACATCCGCCACACCGTCGAGGCGGCGATCGCCCGATTCGGCTCACTGGAGGGGCTACCCTTCTCCGAGATCGTCAAACAGATCACCGCCTACCAGGGACGCCAGCGACGCAAAAGGGCGAAGTGACGGACGCTCGCTGCCGGGGCGACGAGGCACTCGAGAGGCTACCCGAAGCGGTCGCCGGCAGGTCGTGTCCAGCGGCTGCTACGCTGGCCAAAGCCGACCCCCGATGTTGGAGGTCCCGGCCTAGTCCGGTCGCCGGATGCAGAAGCAATATTGACCTCTCCGGGCCGCAGACCCCCAGTCGGCGGGCCAGTGGCCCACGACAGATGGCGTGCCAAGGCCCCTGGGCGGCGCGCACAACCGACGGAACGCGACTCGGTGACCGCTCCAACGAATGGGCCTGCCGAGATGCCTGTGCAGGTGCCCACCCTCATAGTCGCCACATCGCCGGTCTGGGCCCTCCCTGTCTTCTACTGCCGGCGTCCAGCCGCCCGCCAGCGCTGGTCCGCCGAGCGCTGGTCCCCCGCTTGAGCAACCGTCTGCCCGAGGTCCCGTCATTCCCAATCTCAACCGCATCAGCCTCGCCCCAGAGATGCGCCACGGCGAGCTCTGCATTCGGAACACGCGCCAGCCGGTGGAAGCCGTTCTCGATCTTATCGCCGCAGGCATGGGGCTGCATCAGCACGCCGAGAAACTACGCGTACCGCTCCAGCAAAGCGGCGCTCAACGCGGCCATGCACGGACTCGCCCTGGAGCTGCAGCCACGCGGCATCGGGGTCCTGCTGCTGCACCCCGGCTGGGTGCGCACCCGCATGGGGGGATCCTCGGCCGCGACCACGCCCGCGGAAAGCGTTGCGCGGATGCTCGCGCTGGTGGATGGCTTCGCGCTGCCGATGTCCGGGGCCTTTCTGCGTCATGACGGTATCCCGCTGCCCTGGTAACCAAAGGGATCGGGACCCGCCCGGAGCACCAGCCAGCGTAGAGCCAGCGGGCAACGCTGGCACCTTCCAAAGCCGTCTTCGATCAGGCGGTCAAGGCCAAGTGGAACAAAAGGGACGGGGACAGAAGACCGGGAGCGGGCCCTTTTTCGGGACCGTCTGTTGGCAGCTCCGCCCCTCTGCCAACGCGCCGCCTGCCGGCGGCTCGCCGAGGCGTCGGAGCAAGACGCCAGGGAGGTGCCTCGCGGGCTCTGGTCCGAGCCGGATCCGGTGGCACCATCGGCGTGGCGAAGGCAGTGAAACTCGCCGCAATCTCGCCCGAAGGCATTTCAATTAGCGCCAGATTGCAAGGCGGAAAATGTGGGGTCTTACGCACCGGGCGCATTGATCTTAGACTTTATTCATGTTAGCGGGTAAAGCTGCTTCAATAGTTGCTGATATACCGTATCTTCATGAATTTGGTCGAGAAAGTGTCCTGGTCAGAATGTGACCAATCTAATAAAATTGGCAATGTTTGGCGCGACTCAGGGATGCCCTTCGGATCGAATCCACAGGGTTATCCACAGTAACGGTGAACAAGAAAGTTTTTTGTAGCTACTACATATGCTTGTCGCCTCGTTGTGAGAAACGACATCAATAACAGGCCGCAACCCTTCTCTCATCGTGGAGGCTTCCCAACCGGTTTTCCGCGGATCCTCCCGTTATCTCTGCATAAACACACCTTACAATTTCATCCAGAGGTAACCGTAATGGCTACAGGTACAGTTAAGTGGTTCAGTGACGAAAAGGGTTTCGGCTTCATCGCCCCGTCCGACGGCACCAAGGACGTCTTCGTCCATTACGGCGCCGTCCAGGGTGGCGTCTTCAAGTCGCTGACCGAGGGACAAAACGTCTCGTACGAGGTCGAGCAAGGCCAGAAGGGCCCCAGCGCGACCAAGGTTGTTCCCCGGTAACCCACAGCCCTGACTGCCCGCCACCGGGCAAAGAAGCCCCGCCCCATGGAGGGGTTTTTGCGTCTGGCCCCATCGAGCGCTGTCGGGTTGCCCTTCAGTGCCCTGTACCGCCCAACTAGGACGCAGCGGTAACGCGTTTCAGTGCCCCGCCTTAGCATCCGCAGCCAACTCCTGATGAGCCGGCAACAGCGCCCTACACCCTTGGGGGGCCAACGTCGGCCTCTACCAAGCCTGACCGCGCTTGGCTTCCAGGCAGCCTGCAGTGACGAATCGGCGCCGCGCCTTTCGAATTCGTCCACACGCGTACAGGGCCCCGCCGAGCTAGCGAGCGCGGCCGACCTAGCCGCCGTTCTACGGCCACAACATCGCCGGACACCGGTTGGAACTGCGTAGGTTCCGAAACCCTTTGCGTCCGGCGCTTCTTTGGCCGGAACCGGCCCAGCATCCCTCGCGGGCATACTGGGGGCTGCAGATCGGCGTATCGTGAGCGCCTTACATGGTGACGTAACACCACAGTTGGTCGCCGAGCCGAGAGGAGCACAACATGGGACCAACGATGAAGGCAAGCGGCCCCAGCGCTCTACGGCGCCGGGGTCAGCACGAGGTGGGCCTCATCAGGGCGCGCCTGGGTAGGTGGGGTGGCGCAGGCCAGGGGCTCACCTTAGAAGCACCGCTGCGGGCGGAGCTCTTCAGCGCCGATCAGATGGAGCAGCACGGCCTGCGTTTGGCATCCGCGGACCAGTTGACGCCGCGACGGGCGCCGGAGCGGTTGTTGGCGCGGCTGGCCGCCAACGAGCGGGTGCTGATCGAGACTTGCCATCTGCTGACCGCGGCGGTCACGGCCAAGCAGCGCGTCACCCCAGCCGGGGAGTGGCTGCTGGACAACGCCTACCTCGTTGCCGAGCAGATCCGCACGGCCAGACGCCACCTGCCCAAGGGCTATAGCCGGGAGCTGCCGAACCTGGCCACGGGCATCTCCGCCGGCCTGCCGCGCGTCTACGGGATCGCCCTGGAGACCATCGCCCATGGCGACGGGCGGGTCGACCCGGATAGCCTCAGCCGTTTCGTGGCGGCCTACCAGAAGGTCGTCCCGCTGCGGCTGGGCGAGTTATGGGCCATCCCCATCATGCTGCGGCTGGCGCTGATCGAGAATCTGCGCCGCGTGGCGGTGCGCGTTGCCGGCGACCGACGGGATCGGGATCTGGCGGTCGCCTGGGCGACCAAGCTGACGCAGATGGCCCGCCAGGACCCCAAGAACCTGATCCTGGTGATCGCGGACCTAGCCCGCTCGGCCCCTCCCCTGACCCCACCGTTCGTCTCGGAGCTGTCGCGCCGTTTGCAGGGCCAGGGCCCGGCCTTGGCCTTCCCGCTGACCTGGATCGAGCAGCAACTGGCCGAGTCGGGCCTGTCCATCGAGCAGTTGGTACGCTCCGGCAACCAGCAGCAAGCGGCCGATCAGGTCTCGGTGAGCAACAGCATTGGCAGCCTGCGCCTGCTTGGTACCCTGGATTGGAACGAGTTCGTCGAGGCCCTGAGCCTGGTCGAGCAGACGCTGCGCGCCGACCCCGCAGGGGCCTACGCCGGGATGGACTTTGCCAGCCGGGACAGTTACCGCCACGCCGTCGAGACCATTGCAAAGGCTAGCGGCTGTTCCGAGGCCGCCGTAGCCAGCCAGGCCGTCGCGCTGGCGGCGGCGGGGCCGTCGCCCGCGGCCACGGGCGATGGCCGCGAGGCCCATGTCGGCTACTACCTCATCGACCGCGGCCGGTGCGACCTGGACGAGGCCACGCGGGCGCGTCTAGCCCCGGCGGTCACCATGCGTCGTTGGGCAAGCGGGTCGGCGCTGTCCCTCTACCTGGGCAGCACGTCCTTGCTGACCCTGGTCCTGGCCGCGGGCCTGCTGGCCCAGGCCCGGGCCGAGGCGTTGCCGGCCTGGGCCCTGGTCCCGCTGGCGGTGTTGGCAACCCTGGCCACCGGCCAGCTCGCCATCGCCCTGGTGAACTGGTTGATGCCCCTGCTGGCGGCGCCGCGCCGATTGCCGCGCATGGACTTCTCCCGGGGTATCCCCGCGGCGTCGCGCACCCTGGCGGTGGTCCCGACCCTGCTGACCAGCGCGAGCAACGTCCAGGGTCTGATCGAGGCCCTGGAGGTGCGGTTTCTGGCCAATCGGGACGCAAATCTGCATTTCGGCCTATTGACAGACCTGCGCGACGCCGCCGAGGAGACACTGGCCCAGGACGCCCCCCTGCTGGCCCTGGCCCGGGAGGGCATCGAGGCCCTGAATACGCGCTATGCAGGCGGCAGGGACGACATTTTTTTCCTGTTCCATCGCCCGCGCCGCTGGAATCCCCACGACCGCATCTGGATGGGTTACGAGCGCAAGCGCGGCAAGCTGGCGGACCTCAATGCGTTGCTGCTCGCCGGCGACCGCGCGGGCTTCTCCCTAGTGGTCGGCGACACCGCCGTGCTCTCCGGGGTGCGCTACGTCATCACCTTGGACACGGATACCCAACTGCCGCGCGACGCCGCACGCGCGCTCGTCGGCACCCTGGCGCACCCGCTGAACCGGGCGGTCTACGATCCGGCACGGCAGCGCGTGATCGACGGTTACGGCATCCTGCAGCCGGGCGTGAGCGCCAGCCTGCCGAGCGGCCAGCCGTCGCGTTACGGGCGCCTGCACGCCGGCGAGCCCGGCATCGACCCCTACACCCGCACCGTCTCGGACCTCTACCAGGATGTGTTTCGGGAGGGCTCCTTCATCGGTAAGGGCATCTACGACGTCGCCGCCTTCGAGCAGGCCCTCAAGGGCCGCTTCCCGGAGAACCGCATCCTGAGCCACGACCTCCTGGAGGGGTGCTACGCCCGCTCCGGGTTGTTGAGCGACGTGCCCCTGTACGAGGAGTATCCGACCCGCTATGGCGCCGACGTCAACCGCCGCTACCGATGGATTCGCGGCGACTGGCAGCTCGCCGCCTGGCTGCTGCCGCGGGTGCCCGGCCCGGACGGCACGCGCCTGCCCAACCCGCTCTCGCTGCTGTCGCGCTGGAAGTTGTTCGACAACCTGCGCCGCAGCCTGGTGCCGGCGGTCCTGACGGCCCTGTTGCTGCTTGCCTGGGCACTGTCGTCTAACCCCGAGTTCTGGACTCTGGCGGTGCTCGGTGTCGTGTTGATTCCACCCCTGTTGGCCAGCCTCTTGGACCTCCTGCGCAAGCCAGACGACCGGGGCCTGGGCCAACATCTGGCCGCCACCGCCCAGGGCGCCGGACAACGCCTCGCCCTCATCGGCCTGGGCTTGGCGACTCTGCCCCACGAGGCGTATTACAGCCTGGATGCGGTCCTGCGTACCCTGGGTCGGCTGCTGGTCACCCACCAACGGCTGCTGGAGTGGAATCCCTCCGGCGACCAGGAGAGCCGCAGCCGCACCGATCTGGGTAGCTCCTTCCGTTCCATGTGGTTCGCGCCGACCCTGGCTGTCGCCACGACCGGTACCCTGGCGCAGACCCATCCGGCCGCCCTGGCCGCCGCCGGCCCCCTCCTGTTCCTATGGCTGGTCGCTCCGGCCATTGCCTGGTGGATCAGCCGGCCGCTGGCCCGCCGTGAGGTCCGTCTGACCGCGGAGCAGACCCGCTTCCTGGGTCGGATCGCGCGCAAGACCTGGGCTTTCTTCGAAACCTGCGTCGGCCCAGCGGATCATTGGCTGCCGCCGGACAACTACCAGGAGGGCCGGGCTGAGACCCTGGCCCACCGCACCTCGCCCACCAACATGGGCTTGGCGCTGCTGGGGAACCTGGCCGCCTATGACTTCGGCTACATCCCCTCGGGCCAAGTGCTGGAGCGCACCGCCAGCACCCTCGACACCATGGCTGCCCTGGAGCGCCATCGGGGCCACTTCTACAACTGGTACGACACGGAGACGTTGAAACCCCTGCCGCCGGTCTATGTCTCGACCGTGGACAGCGGCAACCTGGGGGGCCACCTGCTGACGCTGCGCTCGGGTCTGCTCGCTTTGCTCGACGACCCGATCCTCCCGCCGCGCTGGGTGGATGGCTTGAGCGACACCCTAGGGATTCTGGAGGAGGCGGTGGGCGAGGCGGCCCCTGACACCCTGGACGAGTTCCGCACGGCCCTGAACGCGGCGGGGACCACCCCACCGGCCGGACTCGCGGGGGCGCACCGCCTGCTGGAGGACCTGGTGCATTCCGCCGAGGCGCTAACCACCGATCTTGCCGCTGACCCGATGGCGGCGACTGGGGCGGAGGCACTTTGGTGGTGCGGGGCCCTGACCCGGCAATGTCGCGCGTCGCGCGACGAGCTCGCCTTGCTCGCGCCTTGGGCCGGGCTAGGGCCAGCGCCCGAAGGCTTGAGTGAAGTCCCCGACCTGGATGCTATGCCGACTCTGCGCGCCCTGGCCAGGATGGGGCCGGCCTCGGCCGGTCGGGTCGGGAGCCCGCCGGGTGCGACCTCAGGACAGGGCGCCTGGCTGGCGGAGCTCCGCCAGCGCCTGGGCCAAGGCAGCGAGCGCGCCCAGGCCCGCATCGCCGCGATCCGGCGCCTGGCCGCGCGGGCCAGCGAGCTCGCCAACATGGACTACACCTTCCTGTACGACAAGACCTCGCGGTTGCTCCACATCGGTTACAACGTCGAGGAGCGACGCCTGGATGTGAGCTATTACGACCTGCTCGCCTCGGAGGTACGGCTAGGCGTGTTCGTCGCCATTGCCCAGGGGCAGTTGCCCCAGGAGACCTGGTTCGCCCTTGGGCGCGCGCTCACCAACCCCGGCGGCGATCCGATCCTGCTCTCCTGGAGCGGCTCGATGTTCGAGTACCTGATGCCGCAACTGGTGATGCCGACCTACCCAGACACCTTGCTCGACCAGACCGCCCAGGCGGCGGTGGCGCGCCAGATCGCCTATGGCAGGCAGTCCGGCCTGCCTTGGGGGATCTCGGAGTCCGGCTACAACACCGTGGACGTGCAGCTCAATTACCAGTACCGCGCCTTCGGCGTGCCGGGCCTGGGGCTGAAGCGCGGCCTCGCCGAGGACAAGGTCGTCGCCCCCTATGCCACGGCCCTGGCCCTGATGGTGGCACCGGAGGCGGCCTGCCAAAACCTGCAACGGCTCGCCGCCGCCGGGGCCGAGGGACGCTTCGGCCTGCACGAGGCCATCGACTACACCCCGGCCCGGCAAAGGCGCGGCGAGACCCACACCGTGCTGCGCTCCTACATGGCCCATCACCAGGGCATGAGCCTGCTGGCCCTGGATTACCTGCTGCGCGATCGCCCCATGCAGCGGCGCTTTCAGTCCGACCTGTTGTTCCAGGCGACCCTGTTGCTGCTACAGGAGCGCATCCCCCGAGCCTCGACCTTCTTCACCCACACCGCCGAGCTGACCGATGTCCGCGCCGGCGCTGCCGGCACGGAGATGCCCATCCGCGTCCTGGCCACCCCTGACACGCCGGTACCGGAGGTGCAATTGCTGTCGAACGGCCGCTATCACGTCATGGTAACCGCGTCGGGAAGCGGCTACAGCCGCTGGCAGGACTTGGCCGTGACCCGCTGGCGCGAGGACAGCACCCGCGACCCCTGGGGCAACTTCTGCTACCTGCGCGACCTCGACAGTGGGGCCGCTTGGTCCACGGCCCATCAGCCCACGCTGCGCCGTGCCGCGCACTGCGAGGCGATCTTCTCCGAAGGGCGCGCCGAGTTTCGCCGCCGCGATCGCGGCCAGGGTTTCGACTTCGACACCTATACCGATATCGTCGTCTCGCCGGAGGACGACATCGAGTTGCGCCGGGTGCGCCTTACCAACCGCTCCCCGACGCGGCGTACCGTCGAGATCACCAGCTACGCCGAGGTGGTCTTGGCCACGCCTGCCGCCGACGCCTTGCATCCTGCCTTCAGCAACCTGTTCGTCCAGACGGAGATCCTGCCGGCGCACCAGGCCATCCTCTGCACCCGCCGCCCCCGTTCCCGCGACGAGCACCCGCCCTGCCTGTTCCATCTGATGGCCGTGCACGACGCCGAGGCCCGCGAGCCGTCCTGCGAGACCGACCGCGCGCGATTCGTCGGTCGCGGCCGCACCCTTGCCGCACCCAAGGCAATGGACAGGACCGAGGCCCTGTCCGGGACCCAGGGCTCGGTTCTGGACCCGGTGGCCGCCATCCGCTGCCGCATCACCCTCGAGCCGGAGCAGACGGCCAATGTGGACCTGGTCTTCGGCATCGGGGAGGACCGCGACGCCGCCCTGGGGCTGGTGGCGAAGTACCAGGATCGGCGGCTGGCGGACCGCGTCTTCGAGCTCGCATGGACCCACGCCCAGGTGGTGCTGCGACAGATCGATGCCAGCGAGGCGGACGCCCAACTCTACGCCCGCCTGGCCAGCTCGATCCTCTACGCCCATGCCGGATTGCGCGCCGAGGCCGGCGTGCTCATGCGCAATCGGCGCGGGCAATCCGGGCTCTGGGCCTATGCCATCTCCGGGGATTTGCCCATCGTCCTGCTGCGCATCGGCGATCTGGCCAACATCGAGCTGGTACGCCAGCTCATCCAGGCCCATGGCTACTGGCGCCTGAAGGGGCTGGCTGTGGACCTGGTGATCTGGAACGAAGACCGCGCCGGCTACCGGCAGGCGTTGCAGGACCGCATCCTGGGCCTTGTGGCGGTGGGCCTGGAAACCCACGCCATGGAGCGCCCGGGGGGCATCTTTGTGCGTTCGGCGGAGCAAGTCTCCGAGGAGGACCGCACCCTGTTCCTGACTGTCGCGCGGGCGATCTTGAGCGACAGCGGCGGGACGCTCGCCGAACAGCTCGACCGACTGGTCGTGCCACCCGTGCGCGTGCCGCGCCTGGTCCCCACCCGGGAGCGCCAGGAAGAGGCGCCCGCCGCCTTCGAGCTGCCGCGGCGCGACCTGATCCTGGCCAACGGGATCGGCGGCTTCACTCCGGATGGACGCGAATATGTCATCACCACCCAAGGCCCGCTCATCACCCCGGCACCCTGGGTGAACGTACTGGCCAATCCCCAGTTCGGCTGCGTCATCTCCGAGGCCGGTGCGGCCTATACCTGGGGCGAGAACGCCCACGAGTTCCGCCTCAGCCCCTGGCACAACGACCCGGTATCCGACCCGAGCGGCGAGGCCCTGTACCTGCGCGACGAGGAGAGCGGTCACTTCTGGTCGCCCACGCCCCTGCCCTGCCGCGGTGCGACGCCCTATGTCAGCCGGCACGGCTTCGGCTACAGCGTGTTCGAGCATACCGAGGGCGGTATCTACTCGGAACTGTGGGTCTATGTGGCCGTGGATGCTCCAGTCAAGTTCTCCGTACTCAAAGTGCGCAACGACTCGGGGCGGCCGCGCCGGCTGTCCGCCACCGGCTACGTGGAGTGGGTGCTGGGCGACCTGCGGCCGAAGACGGTCATGCATCTGACCACCGAGGTCGATCCCTACAGCGGTGCCCTCTGCGCGCGCAACCCCTACAACAGCGAGTTTCCCGACCGGGTCGCCGTCTTCGACGTGGACGACGCCAACCGCACCAGCACCTGCGACCGCACCGAGTTCATCGGCCGCAACGGTCACCTTGGGAAGCCGGCGGCGCTGGTGCGCACCCACCTGTCCGGTCGGGTGGGCAGCGGGCTGGATCCCTGTGCCGCCCTCCAGGTGCGCTTCGACCTGGACGAGGGGCAGGAGCGCGAGATCGTCTTCCGGCTGGGCCTTGGGGGCACAGGCGAGGATGTCGCTGCGCTGGTGCAGCGCTTCCGCGGCACCGAGGCCGCCGGGCAGGCCCTGGCGGCGGTCTGGGAATACTGGAACCGCACCCTCGGGGCCGTCCAGGTGGAGACACCCGACGAGTCCCTCAATGTACTCACCAACGGCTGGCTGCTGTACCAGACCCTGGCCTGTCGCATGTGGGGGCGTAGCGGCTACTACCAGTCCGGCGGGGCCTTTGGCTTCCGCGACCAGTTGCAGGACGCCATGGCCCTGGTGCATGCCGAGCCGCGGCTGCTGCGCGCCCAATTGCTGCTGTGTTCGGGTCGTCAGTTCCCAGAAGGCGATGTGCAGCACTGGTGGCACCCGCCTTCCGGGCGCGGGGTGCGCAGCCATTGCTCCGACGACTACCTGTGGCTGCCCCTGGCCACTTGCCGCTACGTCCTGTGCACCGGCGACACCGGGGTGCTGGACGAGCCCGTCGCCTTCCTGGCCGGCCGGCCGCTTAGCCCCGAGGACGAGTCCTACTACGATCTGCCCGGGCGCTCCGAGGATACCGAGAGCCTCTATCGGCACTGCGTGCGCGCCATCCGGCGCGCGCTGGGCCTGGTCGGTGTCCGCGGCCTGCCGCTGATGGGCTCCGGGGATTGGAACGACGGCATGAATCGGGTGGGTATCCACGGCCACGGGGAGAGCGTGTGGCTCGGATTCTTCCTCTGCGAGGTGCTGCGCCAGTTCGGCACGTTGGCCCGCGGGCAAGGCGATGACGCCTTCGCTGGGATCTGCGCCGCCGAAGGGTTGCGCCTGGGCGAGCACCTGGAGCGTCACGCCTGGGACGGCGGCTGGTATCGCCGCGCCTGGTTCGACGACGGCACGCCGCTGGGTGCGGCGGAGAACAACGAGTGCCGGATCGATTCGATCTCCCAAAGCTGGGCGGTGCTGTCGGGCGCGGGCGACCCCGATCGCACGCGCCAGGCCATGCAGGCGGTGGATGAGCGGCTGGTGCGCCGCGAGCACGGCCTGATCCAGTTGCTCGACCCTCCCTTCGACCGGTCGGAGCTGGACCCTGGCTACATCAAGGGCTACGTGCCCGGCGTGCGCGAGAATGGCGGCCAATACACCCACGGCGCCATCTGGGCGGCCATGGCCTTCGCAGCCCTCGGCGACAGCCGGCGCGCCTGGGAGCTAACCACCCTGATCAACCCGGCCAACCACGCCAAATCGCCGGAGGCCATCGCGATCTACAAGGTCGAGCCCTACGTGATGGCGGCGGACGTCTACGCCGTGCAGCCCCACACGGGCCGCGGCGGCTGGACCTGGTACACGGGCTCCGCCGGCTGGATGTACCGGCTCATCCTGGAGTCTCTTCTTGGCCTGCGGCTGGAAGTTGACCGGCTACATGTCGCGCCCTGTCTGCCCGCCCACTGGAGTGCGCTGAAGATCCACTACCGTTACCGGGAGACGGTGTACCACATCGGCATCGTGCAAGCCCGGGTTGGCAACGGCGGTAGGCCCGACGAGACCCGATTGACAGTCGATGGTGTCGAGCAGGACGAGCAGGCCATTCCTCTGATCGATGACCACCGGGAGCACAGCGTAGAGGTACGCGTGCCTCCCTGAAGATGAGCGCCTGTTGTCCCGACTGAACAAGCACCCGCAGTTGCGCGGGCGGGTCGAGCGTTTGGTCGACCTTGTCGAGGACGTGGGGGATGAGCTGCGCAAAGCCGACGAGGCGGAGCGGCGTGTGATCGATGAGGTGCGTCGGCTCGGCCAAGAGCTGTTGGAAGGGTGGGCCGACGGGCAGGTTGCCAAACGGGCGGACGAATTGGAACGGACGCCGGGGGTTTGGCGGGAGGGCAAAAAAAACTCCGCTGGCACAGCACCTTCGGCGACATCGAAGTAGACGAGCCGCAATATCGGGAGGGCCCGCGACGGCGCCGTCCGTTTGTCCAGAGTGCCCAGGTGCAGCACCGGGGCTGCTCGTTGCCGTTGCAGCGGGTGGTGACGGATCTGGGGGCGGATCTGCCGTTCGCACAGGCGGCCGGGAAACTCCAAGAGCATTACGGCGTCATGCTGTCGCCGAGCACCATCCGCCAAGTGACCGAAGGGCACGCCCGCGCGCTGATCGTGGACGGCGACGCCGAACCGGCGTGGCCGACCCAGACGGGGGCCGCGACCGTGATCGCCGAAGTCGACGGTGGCATGGTCCCGCTGGTGGAGGTCGACCCGGACAGCCCGGACCGTCGGCGGGGGAAGCGGCTGCTGTGGAAAGAAGCCAAGGTGAGTTTGGCACACGCGCACGGCAGTACCACGCGGGTCTACGCCGCCACCCTGCGCGGTGGTGTCGAGGTGGCTGGGCGGCAGCTGCTGACGTGTGCCATCGCGGCGGGCATGGGCACTGACAGCCAAGTCCATGCCCTCGGCGATGGGGCGGTGTGGATCGCCGATCAGGTCGCGGCGCGCTTCGGCACTCAGGGCCGTTATACGGTGGACTTCTTCCATGTCTGCGACTACCTCGCAGAGGCGGCCAGGGGTTGCGCTCCCGGGGATCCCAAGACCTGGCTTGAGCTTCAGAAGAAACGCTTGAAAAATAACGATAGCGCCGCGGTCTTGGCTGCGTTGAGTGAGGCCCTGGAGCCCACCAGCGTGCCCGATGCGGACGCACCGGTACGGGCCTGTCATCGCTATCTCAGCAACCGACTCGATCATCTCGACTACCAAGGCGCCCTCGCGCAGGGCTTGCCCATCGGCTCCGGCGAGATCGAAAGCGCGCACCGCTATGTGGTGCAACAGCGCCTCAAGCGCCCCGGCGCCTGGTGGACGCCCGACAACGCCGAGGCCATGCTCGCGCTGCGCATTACCCGGGCGAACGGGCAGTGGTCTGGGTACTGGCAGGATGAACTCAAGCAAGCAGCATGACAGATTCGGCGACCACATCAGTCTGGATCGCACCCGATTTAACACCAAGGCGACTTCCCATGCGGCGTCTCAATACCAGCCATGTCACATCATTACGAGGACAATCCTGATCGATTTCCTCACACTGTTCATTGAGGCATCCCGACACCTGGTGCTGGCCAACCGCTTCGTCAGCGGGAGTTATTTGCAAATCTGGTGTATGACCTTAGGGGCCAGAGTGTGATCAAGCGGCTTCCCGTTGCTCCTCTTCTGCATCCGGTGGGTCGTCGGGCACCGGAATCCCGTCTTTATAGCGTGCCCCACCGAGCAGCTCGGCCACTTTCTCGGGGGCACGGATGCGTCGCCAGGTCTTGGCCGCCTCCTCGCTCATCTTGAAGGCGAGGCCGAGGAAGGTGGTGCGGTTGACGCAGTTCTTGGTCCGGCTGGTGCGATGGCGCACCGTGGCGAAGGTCGATTCGATCGGGTTGGTGGTGCGCAGGTGCACCCAGTGATCGGCCGGGAAGGCGAAGAAGGTCAACAGGACCGCGCGGTCCTTCTCCAGCTTCTCGGCGGCCTTGGGGTACTTGGCTCCGTAGCGCTTGATAAAGCGGTCGAAGGCTTGGTTGGCCTCCGTGCGGGTTGCCGCCATCCAGATCGCCTGTAGATCGGCCTTGGCCTTGCTCTGCAGGGACTTGGGCAAGGCATTGAGCACGTTGCCCATTTTGTGAAACCAGCAGCGCTGATGCCGCGTCTCGGGGTAGACCTGATCGAGCGCGCTCCAGAACCCGAGTGCCCCGTCACCGACGGCCAGGCGGGGACCCACCTCCAGGCCACGTTCCTTGAGATCGCGCAGGACATCGAGCCAGGACTCGGTGGACTCGCGCAGCCCATCGCTGATGGCCACCCACTCCTTGGTGCCATCGGCGGTGACTCCGATGATCACCAACAGGCAGAGCTTGGGATCATCGCGCTGGCGCAGCGTCGTGTAGATCCCATCGGCCCACCAGTCAGCGTACTCTTTGCCCACCAGGCGACGCCGTGTCCAGCCCCGGTAGTCCTCGCTCCACTCGGCCTTGAGCCGGCCCAGCGCAGCCGCGGAGAGCCCCTTGGCGCCGTCTCCTACCAGCACCTCCAGCGCCTCCCCGAGATCGCCGCTGGAGATCCCCTTGAGGTAGGGCCACGGCAGCGCCGCGGCGACCCGGGCGCTGCGGCGAACATACGGCGGGGCCAGCGCCGAGTTGAACTTGACCCCGGATCCGGAGCGGTCGCGTACCTTCGGCACCTGCACCTCGACGGGCCCTACCGTGGTGAGGATCGCGCGCGCCGGCAGATAGCCGTTGCGCACCACCGCCCGGCGCCCGTCGATCAGCGACACCGTGGCGAACTCATCAAGCAGCACCTGGACCTCCGCCTCGATGGCCCGCTGCACGATGTCACGTGCCCCTCGGCGCACCAACTCCTCCAGCGGCAAGCCCAGTTCCGCCAATTGCCCCTCCCGATCCCGACCCCCTCTTGCACCCCGAATCCCCCGCCTCGTATCGTTGCTCACGGCGCACCTCTCTCGTTGCTGCTTTGGGTCTCGACAACCACATTGTCAGCAACGGTGCGCCGCCTTCTCAACCTCTATCAGTCCCCACTGATACACCAGATTCGAGCATACCTCAGCGCAGCTTCCATCTGTACGCGGTCGATGGGGAGGGTCGGGCGGTGCGGAGGCGCAAGCTGACCCGGGCGCGTCTGCGTGCGGTGGTGGCCCAGCTGCCGGCGTGCACGATGGCGATGGAGGCGTGCGGCCGTGCGCATCACTGGGCCCGGCTGTTTCGCACCTTTGGCCACGAGGTGCGCCTGATCGCCCCGCAGTTCGTCAAGCCGTATGTCAAGTCCAACAAGAACGACGCCGCCGATGCCGAGGCCATCGGCGAGGCCGCCCAGCGCCCGGGGATGCGCTTCGTGGCGGTCAAGACGCTCGAGCAGCAGGACATCCAGGCCATCCACCGCATGCGCAGCCTGTCGGTTCAGCAGCGCACCGCGCAGATCAACCAGATCCGCGGCCTGCTGCTGGAATACGGCATCGAAATTGCCCAAGGACGCCCGGCGATCCACCGGCGCCTGCCGGAGATCCTGGAGGACGCCGACAACGGGCTGAGCGCGCGCTTTCGCGCCGAGCTCTCCGGGCTGGCCGAGGAGCTGCGTCACTTCAATGAGCGGGTCGCCCACTACGATGAACAGATCGAGCAGATCGCCCAAGGCGATGCCCAGGCACGCGCCCTGATGACAATCCCCGGCCTTGGGGCCACGGGCGCCACCGCGCTGCTGGCCGCCTGGCTCGGCCTGGTGCCACGCCAGCACTCCACCGGGGGCCGTGAGCGACTGCTCGGCATCAGCACACGCGGGGATGTGTACCTGCGCAACCTGCTCATCCCCGGCGCTCGGGCGGTGCTGCGCTGCCTCGAGCGCAAGGAGGACCGGACCAGTCGCTGGGCCACGGCGCTGAAGGCGCGCCGCCACACCCATGTCGCCGTGGTCGCGATGGCCAACCAGATCGCGCGCATCGCCTCGGCGGTGAGGCGCACCGCCACGCCTTACGATCCCACCGCAGGCGCCGTGGCGAGGGCTTGACCGCAGGGCGGGTCACGCCGCCCAACAGCGAGCAACCAGCGCCCGAGACAGCCGCACGCACCGGGCACAGACCACCATGAGTTGCGAAGCGTGAACCGTGTCCTTCCGGCAAAGCTGCATGATTTCCGAGCGCGGGTCCGGTAGCGTGGGAGCCCCGCGTACTGGGCGACCCCGGGGGGCCTACGCGCTCCCCATCGGTCGGGTCGGTGCTGGCGAGCTGGGGGAGTCTGACACCGTGGCGTCCTGTACCACCTGATACCACCGCGCACGCACGAGTGGCGCCGCGGTGGCGGTGGCCGGGGGTTTGGGGTGGCGGCGGGGATTTGGCCTCGGACGGCGTCGGTCAGTCGATCCGGACTCAATTGGGCGCGGGGTCGGTGGCCTCCAAGGCCAGGCACGCTAGGGCTGCGGTGTAGTTCCACGGCATCCAAGCAGCGGGGTCGAGTGCCACCGCGGCGTCATGGCGCAGCAGCGTCACCAGGTAGTCGAAGGGCTCCACCTGATGGAGCTCCGCGGTGTGGATCAGGCTCATGAACAGGTCCCCGACCTGGGCGCCGTTGAGGGTGCGATAGAAGAGCGCGTTTTTCCGGTGCAGGATCGCCTTCTTCAACGCCCGCTCACAGAGGTTGTTGCTGAGCGGCGCGCCGGGCACCCGCAAGAAGAGGGTGAGCTTCTCCCAGTGGTTCTGCAGATAAGTGATCGCCTGCCCGAGCCCCGAGTTGGGCTCCGCCAGGCGCTCGGCGAACTGTCGGGCCATCCAGTCATGGAGCGCCTGCATCCGCGATGCGCTCTCGCGCTGATGCAGGAGGAGACGGGCCTCGGGGGAGAGACCGTCCTGCTTGGCCTGCTGGTCGGTGCGGAACACCGGGCGCAGGGTCTCCAGCACCAAGGCGACCTCCTCGGGAAAGGCCTCATAGACCTCAACGAACTTGCGCCGCCCGTGCGGAATACAGGAGGCGGTCTGGGTCTCATGCTCACCGGGGCGATTGCGGGCCAGGGCATCGGACATCTGGATCGGCGCCTGCGGGTCCTGGCGCCGGTCGAGGACCGCCGCGAGGTGCTCCCCGGCATGGCCGGGCCCGGTCTTGAACAGCGCGATAGGGCCGTTGGCCGTCTCGGCCACCACCCCGGAGGTAAAGACCCCGGTGCGCTGCGGCTTGGCCCCCGGCGGCAAGGCCTCGGCGCGCGCCGCGGCGGTGAATTTCAGGATGCGCATGGGGGTGTCATCGTTGTAGAGCACCGATCCCTCGGCCGCCTGCTGGGTGAGCTGCGCAAACGCCGGGGCGAGGCTGGGCGCCGCCTGTGCGACCACGTCCCATTGGGTGGTCGCCGGCAAGGGGGTGGCCAGGGCCTGTTGCAGACGCGCGATGCGATGAAACGGCAGCCCACAGCCGTACTTGAGCAGGGCGATCATGGCCGCGGCGCTCGCATCGTACTTCGCCGCGCCCACCCCCGGCGGGGGGTCGGCGGTGAGCACCGTCCCGCACAACCCGCAGCGCAGCCGCTCCAGGGCATAGACCTGCGCCTGCAGGGGTGCGACCCCGGTGACCCGCACCAGCACCGCAGGCTCCTGGCGTTGGACGTAGAGGCGTCCGGTGCAGCCGAGCTCGGGACAGGGGTCGCCGTGCTTGAGGGTGGCGTGGGTCACCGGGATGCGCGGGGCGCGGGGATACTGATCAGCCCCGTTGCGCCCGTGTCCTGGCCCTTCTTCGACTATTCGCGCCCATTTTTCACGTAACCCTTTGTTTGGCCGTCACCACATGAGCCAAGGTCGGCACTACAAGACGCTTAGTGGAGGCGGGCTTGCAGGGTGGCGGTGATCCTCGGTGGCGGTTGCGCGGGCAGTTGCAGACGTAGCCGCTCGAGCAGCAATTGCTGCTCGGGTTCCGGCTCGGTGTAACGGCTCAAGATCAGGGTGCGCCCATCGGTGGTGGGCAGATGGACATCGACCATCTGGATGGCGGCGAATTTCTCCAAGGCGGACCGTGGGGTCAGGCCCGGGGCGAGGGGGCGCAGACGGGCCTTCAGGGTGGCCTGGAGGCAATAGGCCAGGAAGGCGACGAAAATGTGCGCTTCGATCCGCGTATCCAGTTGGTGGTAGATGGGACGAATACTCAGGTCGCCCTTGAGCTCTTTGAACGCCTGTTCGACTTCGGTGAGTTGGATATACCAGGTCCAGAGTTGGACCGGTTCGTTGCTGGTGAGGTTGGAGCGCAATAAATAGCGGCCCTCACGCCGGCGGGCTTGGCGCAGTTTCTTGCGATTGAGTGCAAAGGTGAAGGTCTCGGGGGAGACCGGTTGATCGTTCTCTGGCACCTGCACGGTGACTAACCCGCATCGCTCACCACGCTGGCCTATCGATGGGGGCAGAAGAGCTGCGCGGCCGTGGGGGCACTGAGTCCGGCGCACAGCGGGCTTCGGTCGCTGCTCGGGCGGCACCAGGTCGGCGCCACGGCGCTCGCAGCGGTATTTTCCGGTGTTTCAGCGGGCGATCGGCCGCCGCAGGCCAAAGCCGCCCGTCGGCGCCGGGCGGGGCGCGGCACTCAAGATCGGGCGGTGTTGGAGCGCTGCGGCGGTTCGCAGGCACCCGCAGATCAGCCGGGGCGGGGGTACGCCGGTATGGCGGCGAGGTTTCGCGCCGCCTGCATAAAGATGTCCTGTGCAGGGAAGGCTTCGGAGAGCGCCACCACGACCCGGCGCACGCTCACGCGCACCTGCGCGCCGACCTTCAGCAGGCGGGTGCGGATGTTGCCCGGGGTGGCGCGTTCGAGTTCGGTGTCCTGAAGCCCGAGACGGCGCAGCGCGACGAGCAGCGTATAGGCGAAGGTGGAGAGGGTGAGCCGCAGCTGATTGGCGCGCATCGTCTGCGTGCTGGTGCGGTCAGCGAACAGCTCCAGCTGTTGCTCCTTGATCCGATTTTCCATGTCGCCGCGCGCGCAGTACAGATCCTCGTACAGGCTGCGGGCGTCGGCCTCTTGCGGACTCAGGGAGGTGACGACGTAGCGCGGGTTGGCGCCCTTGGCCAGATGCTCGGCCTTGACCACGACGCGCCGCGCGCGGCTCCAGGTCTTGCGCGTGCGGTACTGGAGCTCGCCGAATACCCGGCTCGGCTCGCAGGTGTCGAGGAACGCCTGCTGTGCGTCGAGGCGCCAACGCAGACTCAAGGCATTGAGCCGGTCGTTCTTGGCCAGGCCGAGCACGAAATCGACGCCTTCGGCCTCACACCAGGCCATGATGTCCTCACGGCAGAAGCCGCTGTCGCCGCGGATGATGAGGCGCACCTTCGGCCAGGCTGCGCAGAGCATGGTGACGATGCGCTTGAGCTCCTCCACGCTGCCCTCGGCGGCATCGATGTCGGATTTGCGCAGCCGCGCGCAGAGCACATGCTCGCCACTGGTGATGTACAGCGGCAGATAGCAATAGTGGCCGTAGTAGCCGTGGAAGAAGCGTCCTTCCTGATGGCCATGCAGCGGATCGTCGGTGGCGTCCAGATCCAGCCAGAGTGTCGCGGGTGGCGTGTCGTGGGAACGGATGAAGTGCTCCACCAGCTCGCGATCCAGTCCCGCCTGGTCGGCGACGATTTTCTTGTAGCGCGCATCGCTGTTGGCGTCCGCCGGCGTCAGCTCCAAGCGGTTCAGCGTGCTGGAACTGGCCAGTGCCTTGCCCCGGTCTTGCTCGCGGCGACGCTTCTCGCCCGTCGGGTCCGGCTTGCCGGCCGCCACGGCCAACAGCGGATCGACACGCAGTCGGTCGTGATCGTTCAGGTCCGCATAGCCGAGCGCCAGCGCGATGATCCGCTGCGAGACGAGTTCACCGACCTGATGCTCGATCAACTCCGGATCGCGATGATCAGTGAAGTGATCGGCGATCGCCGCCAGCAACCCGGTCTTCTCCTCGACCGCACGCAGCAACAACGCGCCCCCATCGGTGCTGATGGCGCCGCCGTCGAAACGGGCAATCACTGCGCGGCGACCAAGGTCGTGAAACTCAAGCTGTTCGCAGTTACACTCTGTCATCGGAGGGCGGCGCTCCCTTGGTGGCTTAAGCAGTTGATCGCACAACCCTTATGCCAGAGAACGTCGCCCTCCTTCAATCCCCCGGTGAGATTTCCGGGCTAACCCGTAGGCGCGCCCAGCGTCCTTCTTGGCGGCGCCGAGCTTCAGTAAGAGCTCATCGCGGCTGAGGGTTTGGCGCTGCAACTCGTGCAAACGCTTCCATAACCGCTTCAGCCGCCGTTGGCGCATGGCCCGTTCTTTGTCTTGGCGCCCGGCACTCAGGGCCAGGACGTACAACTCGCCGTCTTGGTCCAGGAGCTTGACCGTGACCTGGTCACGCACGGCCGCCCAGGGCTTGGTGAGAAAGGACTTTTCCAGCTTGGTCAAGCGGCCTTTGGGGGTGCCCACTAAATAGTGCACCGGTGGGTCTGACGCGCGCATCAGGGCCAGGGTCGCTTCGGTCGGGATGCCGCGATCCATCACCCAGATGCGCTCGGCCTTGCCGTATTGCGCCTCGATCTTGGCGAGGAAATCCGTGAGGGTCTGCTTGTCAAGGGTATTGCCGGCGAGCACCTCGTAGGCCAGCGGAAAACCGTCCGGGGTGACGATCAGGGCGATGACCACCTGCACACAATCGGAGCGTTTATCCCGACTGTAGCCGAAGGTGCGCTTGCCATGCTCCGGCGGGTCGCATTCGTGCCGAGGTACTGGTCAGATCGTAGAGCAGGATGTCAAAGCGGGCATTGAAGAGGCTGCGCCAGCGTTCCTGCAGGTACGAGAATAGCGCCTTCTTAGGCTCCACGAGATGATCGAGACAGCGATAGAGGGTGTGACTGTGGGCGATGGCGAAGTCCTCGCCGAGCAGGTCACCCATCGCACTGTGATCGAACCAGTGACGGTGCAGGCGCCATTCGCTCCCCGGGTCGATCAGACGGTAGGCGACCAACGTCTTCAGGACATGCAGCCAGCGGGTGCCCTTACGACTGGGCGGCAAGCGCGGCTGCCAGAAGGCGTCCAGTTGCAACAGGTCCCACAGTTCGCAGGCCAGCCAACAGGCACCCCATTGCCGCGGACGGCGCAGTTGCAGTCCGCTCAGCTTGACCTGGACCACCGCGCAGGCGAGCTCGGGTGCCGGGCGGTCTTCCGCGAACAGGGCCATCTGGGCCGAGGCGCCCCGGTCTTCGTCAAACACTTCGATGGAGCGGCACCACGCCGCCCGCTGGGCGTCGTTGATCTCCCCCAGGTACAAGACATGGCGCTGCACGACCCGACCGTCGGCCACGCGACGGTTCTCCACCACGCTCCAATAGCGATGTTCTTTGCCGTCTTTCTTGCGGGTCTTGGAGCGCAGGAACATGCCGAGAGTGTCGGCAGAACCGCCATCCGGCTCAAGGACCAAGGTCGGCACTACAGCCGTTTTCGCACGATCCGCTCTCGCTCGATCAAGCACTTACGGCGCCACCAGGGGCCAAAATGACCCGAAAATGGCAAAATCCAGAGGCGAATAGTCGAAGTCGGGCTGGGCGCAGGGGCCTGGGCGGTGTGCTGCCCGCGTCCTCGACACTCGGGTTCGGCGCTGCGGCCTCCTCGCTCGGGTCTGTCTGCTCGGTGCCCAGGACCGTGTCGGTGGTCTCGCTGCGCGGTCCGAAGATCAGACGGCGCACCCGTTCCAGGGTCGTGGTCTTGGTCTCTAGCTCCTCGGTCAGACGCGCCAGGGTGTCCACCGCCGCCTGGAGGGTCGCGTGCTCGTCCTGCGACAGCGCGTCGCGCGTGCGCTGCACGATGGCATTGAGCTGCTCGATCGGGACCTTCACCCGGCGGGTGGGCTTTTTCTTGCGCCGGCTCATGCCGCCACCCCCAGGCGGCGGCGGAAATCCGCCTGCAGTGGTAGCCCCAGCACCTGCTTGCACGAGCGGTTGGGGCGATGGCTCAAGTCGTCCTTGCCCCGTCCGGTGGTCAGACCCAGGACCCACCAGTTGGCAGCGCGGTAGCAGGTCCCGGCGAAGCGCGCGGGATCG
>CAVOUZ010000028.1:0-21951 GCA_963699735.1 uncultured Gammaproteobacteria bacterium | reverse complement strand
GGCGAGGTGTTCGCCATGGTGGGCGCTCGGCGCGAGCACGTGGTGGTCGCCGGTAACCTTTACGCCGCCTTCAAGCAGCGACTGCGCGGCGGTCCCTGCCAGGCCTATGTCGCCGATCTAAAGTTACGGGTCGATGCGGTGGACGCCTTTTTCTACCCGGACGTGATGGTCTCCTGCGATCCGCGGGATCAGGCGGCGGACCTGTTCCTCGCCCATCCGACCCTGATCGTGGAGGTCCTGTCGGAGTCCACCGCGGCATTCGACCGCGGCGACAAGTTTGCGGCTTACCGAACGCTGCCCTCACTCCAGGACTATGTGCTGGTGGACATCCAGGCGCGCCGCGTGGAGACCTTCCGGCGCGCGCCGGACCAGGATTGGCTGTTTCACGAGTATCTTCCTGGGGGTGGGGATTGCCAGTTCCCGTCCCTGGGCGTGTCGATCCCGTTCGAGGAGATCTTCGAGAACCTGGGCGCCACGGCGTCCGACGATGCCGACGCGGGAAATCGCACCGAGGATTGATCGCGATGGCGGAGGTTTTTGGTCAGCGGCTTGGCGCTTCCCCCTTGATTGGCTACCGAGCCGCCTCGGTCTTCTTGGGACGGGAGAACTTCGGGCGCCAAACGCCTAGCACTACGTTTGCGGTGGCAACGGACAACAGGACCCAGAGCGAGCCCCATTCGGCCTGCATGGCGGTCGCGAGCGCGCCGCTATCGACCGCTCCGGCCAGCGCCTGGGCACTGAGAGCGGCCTCGCGCTGCATGGGCCCCTGTACCGCCAGCAGACTGCCCTCGAACATGATGATGCCGGTGGCGAGCTTCATCCAGACCCAGCCGGCGTTGTGAAACGCGGACGTGAGCGCCATCGCGATCAGTCCGCTGACCAGCACCAAGGCCATCGACGGGAGGAAAAGCCTCTCGGCAATGCCGCCCATGGCGGCGCGGATACGTGCGTATTCGGCCAGCGATGTCGGCTCGGGCGTGAAACTCAGGGTGACCAGGAGTGCCGCCATCGCCCCCATCATGCCGATGGCGCCCATGGTATGCAGGAACTTAAACAGGCGTCGCATGGTTATTCGTGCATCGCAGGAAACGCCGAAAGCTTAGCAAGGTTCTCGGGCACCGCCCAAGGTGCGGGCCGGCTTGCCTCAGTCGCCGCATCCTGTCCGCGGATGACAAAGCCCATTGATCGTCCGGGCGGCGACCCGCGAACCGCCCGCCCTGGTCACACCGATGAACGGCCTTCTCGAATGCCGCGACGCGATGCGGTCTACCCGGTGCCGACCGCCGCACCGGAAGGCCCGGACGTCACCGGATCGACGCGACCGTCCTTTAGGACCAGCACCCTGTCCGCAAGCGCGAGGCTGGCGGGCCGGTGGGTGATCAGGATCACGGTGCGCTGGGCCAGCACGGACTGACAGTCCTCGATGAAGTCGAGCTCGCCCTGGGGGTCGAACATGGCGGTCGCCTCGTCGAGGACCAGGATCGGCGGGGCCTTCAGCAGGGCGCGGGCCAGGGCGATGCGCTGGCGCTGTCCGCCGGAGAGGCGGATGCCCTGGTCGCCGATCAGGGTGTCGTAACCTTGGGGCAGCCGGCGGATGAAGGCGTCGGCCTGGGCGGCGCGCGCCGCCGCCTCGATCTCGGCCTGGGCGGCCCCGGGGCGACCATAGGCGATGTTCTCCCGCACGCTGCCGTTGAGCAGCAGCACGTGCTGGGCCACCAGCCCGATCTGGCCGCGCAGGCTGGCGATGCTGACCCCGCGGATGTCGGTGCCGTCGATCAGCACCCGCCCCGAATCCGGGTCGGCGAAGCGCATCAGCAGATGGACCAGCGTGCTCTTACCCGATCCGTTCTCGCCCGTGATCGCGACCGTCTCCCCGGCGCGAATCTCCAGATCGGCCCCGGCGAGGATCCGCCTCCGCCCGGGGTAGGAGAAGTGCACCCGCTCCCAGCGCACCTCACCGGCCGCGGGCGCGAGTGGCGGAGCCCCGGCGTCGTCCGGCTCCGGGCGCACGGCAAACACGTCGATCAGGCGCTCCGCCGCCCCGCGCGCCGTCTGCACGCTGCCGTAGACCCCGGCCAGGCCGCTCACCGGCCGGGTGAGCAGCATGCCGTAGAGCAGGATGCTCACCATGTCCGAGGCCTGCAGGGTCCCGGCGCGAACCTGGAGCGTGCTCAGATAGAGGAGCAGGAGCAGCCCCATGCCGGCGACGAGCTGAACGGTCGGGGTCAGCAGCGATTCGATGAAGAGCTGTCGCTTGGCGATGCGCAGGAGCTTGCTGTTGCTGCGCTGAAAGCGGGCCGATTCGTGCCCCTCGCGGGTGAATGACTTGATGGCGGGCAGCATGCCGATGTTCTCCTCCAGGGTGGCGAACATCTCGGCGTGGGTGCGCACCCACTCGGTGGAGAGCGGCCGGATGCGCCGGCCGATGACCTTCATGGCCAGGTAAAAGAGCGGGACCAGGGACCCTGCCCAGAGGGCGATCGATGGGCTGATCCGGAAGAGGAAGTAGAAGGCGCCGAGGAAGGTGACCAGCAAGGGCAGCAGGCTGACCAGGGTGCCGGTCACGAAGTTGCTGATGTGCGCGGCGTCGTTCCCGAGCAGTGCCAGCACCTCGCCGCGTCGCCGCTCGTGGAAGTAGCCCAGCGGCAGCGACTGCAGGTGCTCGTAGAGCCGGTTGCGCAGGCGCGCGAGCATCGTCTCGCCCGTGCTGCCAAGGAGATAGCGGTTGCCGAAGCTGAAGCCGCTCTGCACCACGAACAGCAGGGTCCACACGACCATCAAACCGGTCAGGCCGAGCCCGGCGGACGCCCCCGGGTGCAGGATCAGGTCGGCGAATCGCCCGGCGATCCAGGGGTTGGCGAGGGCGATCGCGCTCTCGCCGATCATGAGGACCACCGCGAGCAGCAGGACGGCCCGGTGGGGCGTCACGAAGGCGACCAGCTTGGTGAAGCGGGATCTGGTCATGACTCCTGGGGCGCCGGCTCGCGTCCGCAGCACCAGGCGGCCGCGGGAAGCATGGGCACGGCAAGCACGCCGCCCGCGCGGAGATCAACGTTCACGGGGGCGACGCTGGCCCTAATCGTCAAGGAACGGGTTCTTGATCTGGCCCTGAGGGGGCGCTGCCAGGGGACCGCCGGTTGCGGGCGCGGCGGTCGCTGAGCGCTCCAGATCCGTTGTGCGCCGTCTCCTCGGCCTGGCCGGCTCGGCCTCCGGCTCCGGGCGGGCGAAGAAGATGCCGATGAGAAAGGCGAAATAGACGACGTTGGCGGGGATGTGGAGATTGAAGTCCACCAGGGAATGGAGCAACAGGAGCAGGGTGCCGATACCGGCGCCGATCTGGACGAACCGAAGCTGCGACCAGGGCTCGCGGGTCCGCATTGAAAGCCATTGGCGGCCATAGAGCAGCAACAGCAGGGCGATCAGCCCGGCGGCGAGCAGCCCGCCCTCGAACAGCCACTCCAGGTAGTCGTTGTGCGCGTGGTTGATGAACCAGCGCCCGAGCTCCAGCGGCTGGAAAGCGGGGAAGATGTCGGGATAGTTGCCGGGTCCGCTGCCCAGGGGCGAGAAGGCGCCGATCCCGTCCATGGTGGAGGAGTAGATGGACCAGCGGGCGTCGTTGATGGCCCCCTCCACCGAGAACCGGTCGAGCACCGGCACCAGTCCGATGGCGACCCCGATTGCCACCGCGAAGGCGACCACCGTCCCGGTGGGCCCGTAGACATTGTCGCCGCCGATACGCCGGGCGAAGAACAGGGCCGACAGGAGCACCCCCAGCAGGCTCAAGGTGATGCCGGCACGGGAGCGGGTGAAGACCACGCCCAGCAGCAGGAGCAGGGCAATGGCGCCATAGAGGACGGCGGCGTGACCGCGCATCGAGGCCAGAAAGGCGATGCGGTCGCGCCAGTCCCGCCCGGAATCGCGGCGTCCGCGTCCCGCCGACCAGAACATCAGGGCCAGCGCAACCGGAAGCAGCATCTCCAGCAGGCCGGCGAGATGATTGCGGTTGCTGTAGGTCCCCACGGCGCTGCGAATGTCGGCGAGCGACACCCCGAAGAGCTCCGGGCTGCCCTCCCCCGCCCCGTACTGCAGGAGCCCCAACAGCGCCTGGGCGGCACCGATCCCCAACAGCAGGTGCACGAGCCGAAGGAGGCCCCGGCGGTCCAGCAGTCGGGTGCCGAGAAAGACCGCGATCGGCACCAGCAGGAACAGCAGGGCCGACTCGGTCTCCAGGGGATAGAGGGACAAGGTCGCGGCGCCCTCCCCCGCGCCCCCGCCGATCAGAGAGAGCGCCGCGCGATAGGGCTGCCGGCCCGGCAGCCACTCAGCGACAACCGCGGGCAACGGAATCAGATACAGCAGCGCGAATGCTGCAAGCAGCGTCAGGGCCAGCGCCTCCCAGGCGCCGATCAGCCGTGGGCGCGGCCGCCACAGGACCAGGACCAGGATACCAAGCGCGAGCAGCTCGAGCACCAAAAGGGCCAGGGCGGGCTGGCCCGAGCGGAACAGCGGCGCGAAGACCAGCATGGCGGCGAGCAGCCAGCGCACGGCAGAGCGTCCCGCGACTGGTGCGTCGGCGCTCGAGGCGGAAGAAACGAGCGGCAAAGACAAGATAGGCTTTCCGTGAATCGCATCACACGCGGGGCGGCGCGGCGGGCCAGCAATGTATGTCCTGTGCGTGTCGATGCGCAACCGAAATGAATAGAATGGCGATCCAGCTCTGGCCCCCCCGCGGGGCACCCACCGCTTGCCGCTCACGGCATCATAAGGGCAATGAATAGAATCTCCCGTTTCGTCCTAGGGGCTCTCATCGTCATCGCCGCCCACGCCTGCACCACCGCGGGCGGGACGCGCTCGACGGCGGCCCCCTTGTCCTCCGCACCGGCCGCGGTGTCTGCCGCGGATGGGGGCACTCCCCAGCCGGAGCTCAAGGGGGAGCTCGTGCCCGCGGTGGTCGGCATCCCCGCCGACCCGGGGCCGGACCGGACCTACCGGATCGGCCCCTATGACCTGCTGAAGATCGAGGTCTTCCAGGTCGCGGAGTTATCCAGCCAGGAGCGCGTCAACGAGGAAGGCCTCATCGTCATGCCGCTGATCGGCAACGTAAAGGTGGGCGGACTGACGCCGCGCGAGGCCGAACAGGCGATCGCGGCCCGGCTGGGCGAGAGCTATCTGCAGAATCCTCAGATCAACATCTTCGTGGTGGATTACGCCAGCCAGAAGGTCACGGTGACCGGTCAGGTCAAGAAGCCAGGGGTCTTTCCGGTGGCGGGCCGGACGACGCTGATGCAGGCCATCGCGCTGGCCGGCGGATTGGACGAGGTCGCGAAGAAGAACGAGATCGTGGTCTTCCGCAAGCAGCCGGGCGGCAGCATGAACGCCTATGTGGTCAACCTGGAGTCGATCGAGGAAGGCAGGCTGACGGACCCCGTGATCGTCGGCGACGACCGGGTCGTGGTACCCAAGTCGGGCGCCGCCGTGCTGAGCAGGGCCATCGGCAACGTTCTTACCGGCTGGGCGATTCGGGCCCCGTTGTATTGATTGGGTTTCTGGTGGATGCGCTTCGCTTATCCACGCTACGGCGACCATAGAGACGGCATGGCATGACGAGCACACTCATCCCGAATGGCGACGGCGCCCAAAATCGTGCGCTGATGCTTGCGGCCCAGCAGGAGCTGCGTCGGCTGGGCGGACTGGCGGCGGCCGACCCCCTGCCCGATCCCTACGACGAGGACGCCATCGATCTTCGCCGCTACTGGAACATACTCCTGCGTCGCAAGTGGGCCGTCATCAGCGCCATCGCCGCCGCCCTGCTGGCCGCGCTGGTCACCACCTTCAACGCCACGCCCGAGTTCCGCAGCACCCTGCTGCTGCAGATCGAGCCCCAGACCGACCAGTTCCTGGAGTTCCAGCGTAACGTCTCCCTCGGGGAGCCGACCTCGGACTGGGACTACTACCAGACCCAATATACCCTGCTGAAGAGCCGCAGCCTGGCCCGGCGCGTGATCGATCAGCTCGGGCTAGAGGCCGCGCAGGAACCGGCGGACAAGGCCCAGCCGTCTTTCCTTCGGGAGCTGAAGGCCAGCGTCAAGGGCTGGATCGGCGGCGCCACCGCGGCCGCCGGCGCGCCCGCGGGCGACGGCTCGCAGGTCGCAGCCAAGGCGAAACCGAACCTGGAAGACGCCCTGTTGGGCAGCCTCACCATCTCGCCCGTGCGCGACTCCCGGCTGGTGAACATCGAATACGACAGCCCCAAGCCCGAGGAGGCCGCTGCCGTGGCAAACGCCGTGGCCGAGAACTTCATCAACATGACCCTGGAGCGGCGCTACGAGGCCAGGACCTACGCCAAGAAGTTCCTCGAGGAGCGCATCCAGCAGGTGCGGGCAAGCCTCGAGGACTCGGAGCAGCGACTCCTCGCCTACGCGAGGGAGCGCGAGATCGTGAACCTCGACGACCGGCTGGGGAGCGTCATGCAGTCGCTCGAGGCGATGAACGCGGCCCTGACCAAGACCGAAGCGGAGCGCATCGAGGCCGAGGCCGAGTATGCCGGCTCGCTGCAGGGAACGGGTCCCGCCACCCTCAAGGTGCTCGATAGCGCCGTGGTTCAGGAGCTCAAGAAGCGCAAGGGGGAGCTCGAGCTCGAGTATCAGGAGCAGCTCAAGGTCTACAAGCCCGGCTATCCCAAGATGCAGCAGCTCGAGCGTCAGATCGCCGAGGTGGACCAGCAGATCGCCAAGGAGATCGGCTCGATCCGCCAGGCGGTCAAATCGGGCTACGAGGCCCGGGTGCGCGAGCAGGCGACCCTGCAGGCGCGGGTCAGCGAGCTCAAGGGCGAGATCCTGGCCCTGCAGGACAGGAGCACCGACTACCAGTCGCTCAAGCGTGAGGTGGACACCAACCGCGAGCTCTACGACGGCCTGCTCCAGCGCATGAAGGAGGTCGGTGTGGTGGCCGGGATCAGCACCAACAACATCTCCATCGTCGACCGCGCCCAGGTGCCGACCGCGGCCTACAAGCCCAACCTCAGGAAAAACCTGACGATGGCGCTCGCGCTCGGACTGGTCGGTGGCATCCTGCTCGCCTTTCTGCTCGAGCACATGGACGACACCGTCAAGTCCAGCGAGGACGTGGAGGCCCGGGTGCGCGCACCGGTGCTTGGCGTCCTGCCGCTGGCTGCTTTTCGCGAGCACGGGATCGGCGAGGAGGAGGTCCCGCTCCTGGCGGCGAAGGACCCGAAGAGCCCGCTGGCCGAGGCGGTCAGGTCGCTGCGCACCTCGCTGGTGTTCTCGACCGCCGAGGGGGCCCCGAAGATCCTGCATCTCACCAGTGCCGGCCCCGGCGAGGGAAAGACCACGGCGGCCGCCAATATCGCCATCACCTTCGCCCAGGCGGGCAGCAAGGTGCTGCTGATCGACGCGGATCTGCGGGCACCTTCGCTGCATCGGGTGTTCGGCCTGGCCAATGGGCTCGGCCTCACCAACTATCTGGCGGGCGACACCAAACCGGCCGACATCGCCCAGCCCACCCAGGTCACGCGGCTCTTCGCCATCACCAGCGGTCCCCTTCCGCCCAACCCGGTGGAGCTGCTCTCGAGCGCCAAGATGCTCGACTTTCTCGGCCTCGCCGCGGAGCGCTTCGACTACATCGTGTTGGACGGCCCCCCCGTCATCGGGCTCGCCGACGCCCTGGTGCTCGCCAATCTCGCGCGCGGGACCGTCTTTGTGGTGGACGCCGGGCGCACCCGGTACGGGGCCATCGAAGGGGCGGTCAAGCGGCTGCGCGCCGCCAATGCCAACATCCTGGGCGCCGTGCTCGACCGCATGGGCCGCGCCGGCCAGGGCTACGGGTACAGCTACGACTACCACTACACCTACAGCTACGGCGCCCGAGACGAGGCGCGCGCCCTGCCCGAACGCGCCTGAGCGGGCCCGCTGCCGGTCATGGTCCCGGTGCTGCTCGAGCTCGCGATTGAATTCCACCGCGCGCCCCTTCGTTTTCCGCACCTGAGCGATCCGGCACGGCCGTTGCCGGCAGACTTCGGCGACCGGCTCGTCGATTCCAGCGCCGCGCTCACACCGGGGACGATCCAAGCCACCGCGCACGCCCTGAGGACGGATCCAGAGACGCTGCGCGAGTCGTTCCTCTTCCTGCTGCGCCAGGTCCTGCTGTCCCCAGCCGCGGACCACTACCGGGTCCTGGGTCTGTCGCGGCACTGCCCGGCGGAGAGCATCAAGCAGCACCACAGCCTGCTGGTGGGGATGTTTCACCCCGACCGGTCACCGGAGCACGACGAACGCCGGGTCTCGCTCACCGCGCGCATCAATGGGGCCTATCAGACCCTGCGCGATCCCCAGACGCGCCGCGACTACGACCTCCAGCTCGGACCGGTCCCTCAGGCCCCTCCAGCGGGGGCAAAGGTGCAGGATTGGCTGGGCGCAGGGACCCCGGTGGTGGCCACTCCCAGGACCCAGCCACCCCGACAGTTGCCGGCGCGACGCCCACTCTTCTGGATGCTGACGGCGCTGGGCGCCGCCGTCGTCGTCTTCACAATCGCGCGCGAACCCCACCAGCCGGCTCTGCGGATCAACCCGGACCTGGCGGACCCCAGGGCGGCGGGCGGCCCATCCTATCTCGGCAGGGGGACGGAGACTTCGGACGCCAAGGGATCGTCGAGCGCCCGGGGGATCGCGCCCGCACAAGCGCCGACACTGGAGCGCGACGACCTGGGTTCCTCACGGCCAACGGCAGAGAAGACAACCGCGGGCCACGCCTTGCCCATGGACCTATTCGCCACCATCGAACCGAGTGCGGTCCAATCGACTCGGCCCGCCGCTGAGCCTCGCGCGCCGGCACCGGCGCCGGCGCGCGTTGCGCGTGAGTCAACGGGGCGCGCAACGACGGCACCGTCCCCGGTGCCAAAGGTGCCTCCGCGGTCGCATCTGGGAAACGATGGACAAGGCCAAGCTCAAGATGTGCGGAGCCCGATCGTGGAGCGCCGCCAGGAGCACCTCCCGCCAACGGACCGCCAGCCCGCCCCGGACGCCGCCCGGGCCAACGCCGTCTCGACGCTCCTCAACCGCCTGGAAGGCTCCATCGCGAGCGGCGATCTGCCTGGGCTGGCTGGCCTCTTCACGGCCAATGCGATCGTGGATGATGGCGCCGGCATCGCGGCCGTCCGCTCGCAGTACGCCCGACACTTCTCCGCCGCCGGGCAGCACCGCATGACTATCTCGGCGATGAAATGGCACGAGGCCGAGCACCAGCGGCTGGTCGGGCGCGGCGCCATCCGGGTGCGCACCCGCTCCGGCCCCGGCGCCGACTGGCAGGAGACGGCCGGAACCATCGAGCTCGAGCTCGTCCCCTGGATGGGCGACTACCGGATCGCCAAGATGATCCGTCGCCTGCCCCAGCGGTGAGGCTCGACCCCCACCCCGGTCGTTCCCCTGCCAGAGGGAGGGGGTGATCGCGGCGCCTGGTCCGGTCCGGTCCCTTCCCCTGGCCGCGAGAGAAGGGAGAGCATGTTGGATCTTTTCCCCCTGGCAGACGGAAGGAATATGAGGATGGCCGACCCTCCGGTGCCTTCCCCCTGGCAGGGGGAAGGTTAGGATGGGGGTTGAACGCCGCGACCGGACGCCGAGGGCAAGCGGGCTATCCCCTCGCGGGGGCAGATCTCCACCAGCTCCGCCAGCGTCCGGGAACCCGGCACCCGCAGAGCGGCAGGGGCTATCTCCGCCAGCGGCACCAGCACGAAGGCGCGACCGCTCATCTCCGGGTGGGGAATCTGCAGCCCCGGCTCGGTCGCCTGCTCGTCGCCGTAGAGGAGGATGTCGAGATCCAGGGTGCGCGGCCCCCACCGGGTGCCGTCGCGCTGGCGGCCGTGCTGGCGCTCGATCGACTGCAGGGCGTCGAGCAGTCCGCGCGGGGTCAGGCGGGTCTCCAGGGCCACGACGGCGTTGATGTAGTCGGGCTGATCGGCCGGGCCCACCGGGGCGGTCCGGTACAGCGACGACCGGGCGATCAGCCGCGACTGGCGCATCCCCTCGAGCTCGGCCATGGCCGTGCGCACCTGGACGGCGGGATCACACAGATTGCTGCCCAGCCCGATATAGGCGATGACGGGTGTCGGGCGCACCGCGTCACTCAAACCGTTGCGCCGCTGGTTACGGTGCGACCGACGGGCTCGGATCCGTCGGTCGCGTCCCCGCGGCGCACCGCCAGCCAGGCGCTGTCCCAGACCGGCCTGGCAAGGCCCTCCAGTGAGTTGGGCAGGACCCCGTCGAGACGCAGGGTGATCATGCGCAGCGCCGGCCCGAAGGTGCAGGCCGCGGCCACCCAGGGGTCCATGGCACGGATCTCGCCGCTGCCGATGCCCTGACGGATGATGTCCCTGAGCTTCACGAATGGGCTTGCCGAGCAGATCGGCAGCTCATCGGGCAGGAACTCGCGGTGCTTGGCATTGAGGATGAAGCGCATCGAGAGCGGGGACTGCTCAGTCAGCTCGAACAGCCTCTGCACCACCGCCAGGCCCCGGGCGTAGGCGCTCGCCTGCTCCCGCATCACCGCGTCGACCACCTCATCCATCTGCTCCAGCAGGTCGTGGTAGAGGGCCTTGGCGATCCCTTCCTTACCGCCGAAGTGGTTGTAGATGGAGCCGATGCTGATCCCCGCCTGGGCCTGGATGTCGTGGATCGAGGTGTTGAAATAGCCGTTGCTGGTGAAGAGCCGCAGGGCCGTGTCGAGAATGTGCCCCCGCATTGCCCTCTGCTGTGTCCCCCGAGCGACGCTCACCGCTGACGTCATTTCTTCACCCCCCCTTGAATGAATGTTCATTCTAGTCTAAAAATAACTGCGTGCTTCGATCGCGACCGGCCACTGCAAGGCTTTGGTCCTTTCACAGCTCGATGGCTTAATACTCTAAAAGAACACAACTTTCCATCGCGCATTAGCGCGATCAGGATGGAGGTTTCACCAATGTCGAGTTCCAACGCATTTTCGAAAGGCGTCCTGTCGAGCCTGGTTGCACTGGGAATCGCGGCAACGACCGCGGTCCCAGTGACCGGCGCCCTGGCGGACGAGACCTGCATGTCGCCCTACATGGCGAAGATCACCGGTCAGGAGGACTTCGTCTATGTCTGGACCCTCGGGGTCGAGGGCCTGGGCGACGGCCAGGACAAGCTGGTCACCATCGACGTCAACCCGAAATCGGACAGCTACGGCAAGATCATCAACACCCTGTCAGTCGGCGGGCGCAACGAGGCCCATCACTCGGGCTTCACCGATGATCGTCAGTACCTCTGGGCCGGCAGCCTGGACACCAACAAGATCTTTATCTTCGACGTCCACACCGATCCGGCCAAGCCGACGCTCACCAAGACCATCGAGGACTTCGTTGCGGCCAGCGGCGGAGTCGTGGGCCCCCATACGACCTATGCGCTTCCGGGACGGATGATGATCACGGGGCTCTCGAACAACAAGGATCACGGCGGGCGAACGGCACTGGTCGAGTACACCAACGACGGGGACCATGTGGCCACCTACTGGGTGCCGACCGACGAAGATCTGGGCGGTGCGGTCAAGTCCGGGAGCTATGCCGACGGCTACAACTACGACGTGCGCGTCCTGCCCCGCCGCAACGCCATGTTCACCTCTTCTTTCACCGGCTGGTCCAACTACATGATGGACTTCGGGAAGATGCTGAAGGATGAGGAGGCGATGAAGCGCTTCGGCAACACCGTCGTCGTGTGGAACGAGCACACACGAAAGCCGGAGAAGGTGCTCGATGTCCCCGGCGCGCCGCTGGAGATCCGTTGTGCCTGGCAGCCGAGCCACGACTATTGCTTCACGACCACCGCCCTGACCTCGAAGATCTGGCTGATCCACACAGACGATGCGGGCGAGTGGCAGGCGACGGCCGTGGCCGATATCGGCGATCCGGCCCAGGTCCCGCTTCCGGTCGATATTTCAATCACCTCGGACGACAACTTCCTGTGGGTCGACACCTTCATGGACGGCAAGACCCGTCTGTTCGACGTCTCAGATCCCTTCCACCCCAAGCAGGTCTACGAGAAGGTGATCGGCCGCCAGGTCAACATGGCCTCCGAGAGCTGGGACGGCAAGCGCATCTATTTCACCTCCTCCCTGCTCGCGAACTGGGACAAGAAGGGAGAGGACAACGAGCAATTCTTCAAGGCCTATGACTGGGACGGCAAGGAGCTCAAGGAGCGGTTCGCCATCGACTTCACCGCCGAGAAGCTGGGTCGGCCCCACCAGATGCGCTTCGGGGCCTATGCGCTCTACTCCCAGGCCCCGCGGGACCAAGGGCTCAAGCTGGCGGAGACGCGCTGAGGCGAGTTGGCATCGGTATGGGCGAAGGCCGATGAATACTGGAGGCGGCGGAGCGCCGACCGGCGCCCCGCTTCGCGCGCGCGGTCGGGCCTGGCACCTGGCGGCAGGGCTCGCCCTTACCGCCGGGCTGCTCGGGGCCTGCGGCTCCTCCCGAGCGGACGACCGCCCCCCGGGCTACGGCGATCTCGGATACGCCGCCCCCGAGCCCGGGTCCTATGCCCTGCCCGCCCTGTTCGACGCGGCCGACGGCGAGGTGCTGGATACGGATGGCGAGGCGAGGCGCCTGCACGACTATCTGGGGGACCGGGTGGTGTTGCTCAGCTTCATCTACAGCAGCTGCAGCGACGTCGCCGGTTGCCCCCTGGCGACGGCCGTCTTCTACCGCATCAAGCGCCGCCTGGAGTCGGAGCCTGACCTGGCGCGACAACTGCGCCTGGTCACCCTGAGCTTCGATCCCGCCCATGACACGCCGGATGTCATGCGCCTCTACGGCGCTGGGCTCAAGGGCGGCGGGGCCCAATGGCAGTTCCTCACCACCGCCGACGAGGAGCGGCTCGCTCCCATCCTCGCCGCTTACAAGCAGACGGTGCTGAAGGAGTACGACGACCAGGGTCAGCCGGCGGGGACCTTTTCCCACCTGCTCCGGGTCTTTCTCATCGACCGCGATCTGCGGGTACGCAACATCTACAGCGTCTCCTTCCTTCACCCGGATCTGCTCGTCAATGATGTGAAGACCCTGCTGCTGGAGGGGCAGTCGACGGCGGGCGCCGATCCGGTGGCGCCGGTCGCGGCAACCGGCGCCCTGTCGCGGGCCGGCGACTACAAGGACGGCTACGAAGGAGAGGCCTATCAGACCCGCTCGCTCAGCCTCGAGCAGCGGCGCGGCAGCGCGGCGAACCTGCTCTCGGTGCTCCAGTCCCCGCCGCTGGGGCTTCCACCGGTGCCGGTGCCCGAGGACAACCCCTTGACGGAGGCCAAGGTCGCCCTGGGCCGCAAGCTCTTCTACGACCGGCGCCTGTCGCTCAACAACACCTTCTCGTGCGCCATGTGCCATATCCCTGAACAGGGCTTCACCAGCAACGAGATGGCCACCGCCGTGGGGGTCGAGGGCCGAAGCGTCCGCCGCAACGCGCCCACCTTGTACAACGCGGCCTATCTGATCCGATTGTTCCACGACGGTCGCGAGCACAGCCTGGAGCAACAGGTCTGGGGTCCGTTGCTCGCCAGGAACGAGATGGCGAACCCGGCCGTCGGCAGCGTGATCGAGAAGATCCGGGGTCTACCGGACTACAGTGGGCTGTTCGAGGCCGCATTCGCCGGCCGCGGCCCCACCATGGAGACTCTCGGCATGGCGCTCGCCAGCTATCAGCGCACCCTGGTCTCGGGCGGCTCGGCCTTCGACCGCTGGCGCTACGGCGGCGACCAGCAGGCCATCGGGGAGTCGGCGCGCCGTGGCTTCGGGCTCTTCACCGGCAAGGCCGGCTGCTCGGCCTGCCATCTGGTGGGCGAGGACAGCGCCCTCTTCACCGACAATGCCCTGCACAACACCGGGGTGGGCTATCGCGAATCCATGGACCCCGAACCCGAGAGCCGAGCAGTGATGGTCGCGCCGGGAATCCGGTTGCAGGTCCCCCGCTCCGTCATCGGCTCGGTGTCGGAACCGGCACTGGGTGATCTGGGGCTCTACGAGGTAACCCAGGATCCCGCCGATCGCTGGAAATACCGCACGCCCTCGCTGCGCAATGTGGCCCTGACCGCACCCTATATGCACAACGGCTCACTGGGCACCCTGCGGGAGGTGGTGGAGCTCTACAACGCGGGCGGCGTGCCCAACGAGGTGCTCGACCCGCTGATCCGCCCACTGGGTCTCAGCGAGACGGAGATCGACGACCTGGTCGCCTTCCTCCAGGCGTTGACCGGCGACAACGTGAACGCTTTGGTGTCCGATGCCTTCGCCGCGCCGGTTGGAGATCCCCTGGCCGCCGCCCCGGGCCCGCCGGGGCCGGCAACCCAGGAAAAGACCCCATGATGGCGCGTTCAGCACCTGAACGAGACAGCGCGGCGCGACGCGCCTGCTTTGGCGGGCCCCATCCGGCGGCGCCACCTGCACGACGCATCTCCTGGTTTGTCAGTGGCCTGGCGCTGTTCCTTCTCAGCCTGTCTCTCGAGCTTGGCGCCGCTGAGCCCGATCGGCCCGCGCAGGGCGTGGGCGGCGATTTTTCCCTTACGGACCAGCACGGCCGGCCCTTCGCGCTCCACGATCTCAGGGGCCGGGTGGTGCTGCTCTCCTTCGGCTACACCTATTGCCCCGATATCTGCCCCCTGACCCTCAGCCTCAGCGCTCAGGTCATCAAGGCACTGGGTGAGCGCGGCCGCGACGTCGTCCCCGTCTTCGTCTCGCTGGACCCGAAGCGCGACTCGCCCGAGGTGCTGGCCCCTTATGTCCGTTACTTTCACCCGGACATGATCGGGTTGACGGGCAGCATGGAGCAGTTGGAGAAGGTCGCGGGGCAATACCAAGCCCGCTTCGCCTTTCATGGAGATCGCCAGGGCGACCGCTATACCCTCGACCACAGCGCGAGCCTCTACGTGATCGATAGGTCGGGCGCCCTCTCTGCCATCGTGCCCTATGGCCTGCCGGCGCAATACATCCTGGAGCGCGTCGAGCCCCTGCTGACCCAGCCGGGCGATTCGGGCTAGCCGGCGCTGGGTCGCCATCGCGGCCCCGCCCCGGGCCCCGATACATTGCGCTGGAAGAAGGGCAATTGACGCGCGATCGGCCCGGCCATCATGCTATCGCGCGGCGGCGACGCCACACCACCTCAGGAGAGCCTTCATGATGATAAGAACGAACCTGTTTGCGAGCGCGGTCCTGCTGGGCCTGTGCCTGGGTCAATCCACCGGCACCTATGCCCTCGACGGGGCGGCGCTCTACAAGGACAAGATCTGCGCGACCTGCCACGGCGAAACCGGCGCTCAGCCGATCATGCCGCTCTACCCCAAGGTCTCGGGTCAGAACGTGCCCTATCTGACCGAGCAGATGAAGGACATCCGCGACGGCAGACGCACCAATGGCCTCTCGGCCGCCATGAGGGCGGTGGTCAGCACCGTGACCGACGAGGAATTCCAGGCGATCGCGGAGTGGCTGAACGCCCAATAGGCAGGCCACGGCGACGGATCGCGCCGCGCACTGCGGCCTGTGGGGTGTGGGCGATTCGCCCGGCGGGTCGCGGCCTCGAGATCGAGCTCATTCCTTGCAATCGAGCGTGCCAAGCACGGAGCCGATCGGATAGGGGGACCCATACTGGTCGAGATAGAGCCGCTGGATGAAATAGGCCTCGCGCTCAGCGGAGACGCTCGACTGGCAGGTCTCGCCCAGGGTTCCCTCGGCGCGCTGCACCCAGTGCACCAGCTCGTGCAGGGCGATGCTGGTGTGCACCAGGTTGTTCTCGATGTCCATGCGGTCGTCGAGATAGATGGCATCGCCAGAGCCCGGGTACCAGCCGAGGACCTTGCACGACCGCCCCTGACAGGCCCGCTCCTCGAGCCACGAGTGAGCGACCATCACCATCCTGGGACACCCCTCCACGGGCTCGCGACCCGACAGATAGAGCACCCAGTGCAGCAGCATCGCGCACATGTCCATCGTTGCCTCGCTTGAGCCTGCCGGCCTTCGCTGAACCATACGCCGATCCGCGGCGCGAAAACCATCGGGCTCATCGGGGGATAGACGCCGCGGCGACTTGAGGCTGGCATCGCAGCGAGGCGTCCGACGCGGGCGTTCACGGCAGGCGTCTGGCGGCAGTCACGGACCTGCCGCGACTGGGCCGCGTGGCCTTGCAACGATCTCGTGATGGGTTCTCAGCGGCGCACCTGCACCAGCCAGTTCAGGGTCGCCGAGCCATCCGCTGGCACCTGGATGAGCCAGGAGACGAGGCTGGCGGACTCTTGGGTATGGGGCTGACTCTCGCTCACCATGCGCCAGTCGGCGGGGATGGTCTCCAGCACCTTGACCTCCACGGGCTCGGGCTTGGCGTTCCTGAGCTCCAGCTCGAAGCCGGCCTCGTAGGCATAGTCATAGGCGCCGGTGCCGGAGATCTTGCGGAAGCTCGTCTGCTTGCGCCGCGCCGTCACGTCGAAGCTCTCCCCCAGCTTGAGCGCGATGGCCTCGTTCCTCGGGGTGTGCTCGATGGCGTCCTCGCCCACGAATTGGGCATTGCCGCGGCTGTCCCTGGAATAGACCCGCACCACGCCCGCCGGCAGCGGGATGCCGAGGCTGCCGTCCCGATTGACGAAGGCCAGTCGGGCCTCGACGTCCAGCTTGGTCCATCCGTCACTCGTCTGGTCGCGATAGCCATAGGGCTGCTGGCCCCTGACCACCAGTTCGCGGGTCACGGGAACCCGCGGCGCCGAGAGGAGCGCCACCTGCTTGGTCTGATTGTTCTGGATGTCGGTGGGGCGCGGCAGGGTGTAGAGGTGGTACTCGTAGAGCGCCTCCTCCGCGGGCATGGCCGCCGGCTCGGCCATCGCCATGCGGGCCATGGGCGGCGGGGGGCGTACCGTCTCGACCCGGTTCACCTCCCCGGCCACCAGTTGAACCTGAGCCTGCCGATAGGCGACGCCGCTCCCATTGGTCAGGGTCACCCAGCCATTGAGGTCCATGGTCGCGCCATCGGCGGAGAGGTTGGCGACATAGTCCGCCTTCCAGCCCATGCCGCCGCTCAGATAGGACAGCTCGAGGTCGGCCTCGCCCGCCGCCCTGCTGCTGAGATGGAGCACCAGGGTAGGCTGGTCGCGCAGATCCGCGGGCACATCGGGGAAGGCGAGATGACCCACCACTCCCGTCTCGATGCGATCGGCATAGCGCAGCACGGCGCCATTGCTGGCGGCCAGTACCCGGGCCTCCTCGACGGTGCGCTCGCCCGCGTCGTTGGAGCGGATCACCTGCACGGTGCGCCCGACGTATTTGTTGAGCAGGGTCTCGGGCGTCAGCAGATCAAAGTCGAAGTTCTGCTCCAGCAGGGTGATGCCGAGCCCGCCCGATGACTCCGTGAGCAGGGCGGTCTCGGATTGAATCTGCTGGGAGACGTTGCGCCAGGCGAGCCGGTTCTCGCCCTCCGCCAGGCGCAGCCGGCGCAGATCCTTCACCAAGGCGAGATCGTCGTTGTAGATGGTGACCGCGATCGACCGCTGGGCGCTGTCGTCGACGCGCTGCTCCTCGTGAACTGCGGGATTGGCTGCGGGGTCCATGGCGGCTCCGGGTGGGCACTGGAGGAGAATCGAGAGCGCGGCGGTGAATAGGCTGGCACCCCTGGGGCGGGCGGCAACGACCGGGCGGCGTCTGGGCGCTTGGATGACGGGCATGTGCTTCTCGTGTTGCCTCCCGAAGAAGGACAAGCATACCCCAGCGGGGGGAGATGGGATCAATGCAGCCGGTCTCTCACGGGGACCGCTGCCTGGCCAGCTTCTGGGCGCGACTGCAGGAGGATAGGCCCGAAGATCGCCTATATCGGCGCATTCTCGATAAGGCACGACCGCAGGGCCATCCCCGCACTGAGGCGTTGAAATCCCCCGCTCCGGGGCCTTTTGACCAAGGGCCCCTAACCGCGCCCGACATCGTTCGCCTGCTTCTCGCCTTCCCCGGTCGTGAAGGCGGCCGCCGGTTCGAAGTCTCTCCCATGAGCCCCCGGCACTGGCGCAATTCTTGCCGCCAACCTTTGAGCTTGATCGTTGGCTACCGGCCTCCGCGAGGGTCCGGTCGTCCGTCCAACGCGAACGGCTCGAGAGCGGGGTGTCCGGCAGCGTGACAACGCGGGAGGAGGTTCGGTGATTATCGGCAACCACATCAAAAAAGTTGGGAGCGAACCGGCACGCGGGAGTCGAAGGCCGCCTCAGGGCGACCCGGCCCAGCCCTGCGAGCCCTTTGGCGTGCCTACGTTCTGCTCGCGGTCGGTGGGGGCGCGGTCGCGGCGGTCCCTGAGCCCGCTGCGGACGCCCGGCTCGATGCGCTGATCGCGCAACGTCTGGCTTGGGACCTCGCGCCGTATCAGATCGCGGTCGAGGTGAAGGGTGCGGTGGTGAGCCTCACGGGCACCGTCGCGACCTCCGCCGAGAGCCATCTTGCCCGTCGTATTGCGGAGCAGACGCGCGGAGTCCAGGCGGTGGTCAATGGGTTGAAGGTCGACCCAAGCCTGGTTCCGGAGGCGGGATCGCGCTCGGCCCCGCCCGACGACGCCGAATTGAAGCGCCGAATCAATGAGCCGCTCGCGGATGACACCAATGTCCAAGCGGGCGATATCGATGTCCATGTCGAGGACGGCCGTGTCACCCTGAGCGGGACCGTGTCGGACGCCTTTCACAAGCACAGGGCGGAAAGGATCACCCGCTCCCTCTATGGCGTGGAAGGCGTGCAGAACGACATCCGATGGACGACTCAATGAGGGCTCAGGCAGCCGGTTCAATTAAACGCCGGCGATGCCAGGGCCGCGGGAGCAGCCCGGTCGCGTTGGCTCACCGGACAGTGCCGGAGCAACCCAGTGACCGATTCACAAGGGCCTTTACGATGGGTGGTGAACCTCAACGAATGGACGGTTGCCTTTCTGATCGCTGAAGCCACGAGATCCTGGTCTCGCCCCGTGCCTTCGCGGGGGTGGACGAGACGCGACGCGAGGTGGCCGTGGATCTGACCATGGACCAGCTGCACGACAGCCCCCGGGTGGAGGGCGACACCCTGTTGCGCCTGCACCTGGAGGACAACTTCCAGAGCTACACCGGCTGGGAGTCCACCTGGCGCTCGGAGATCGACGCAGAGTCGTCGCAGGATCCGCCGATGCCCCCGACGCCACCCGCGCTGGAGCCAAACCCCGGAGAGGCTGGGGGAGGCGTAGCGCCCCTGGTGCGCCTGGAGGCACTGAGCTCGTGGCGCGCAAGGTTCGGGGACGGCGTCTCGGGCCGGCTTCAGGAGTTGCTTCTGGACAATACGGACTGGCGCCTTCCCTTGCTGGAGATCCTGGTGGAGGGCCGGCACGGCCGGGAGCGCTGCCTGGTTACCACGGCCCTGGTGGGATGGGTGGACCCGGCGGATCAGATCATACATCTCGCGGTCGACGGCGAAGCACTGCGCCAGGCGGCAATCAAGCCCTATCCCGCCGCTGGTGAGGAGGGATCAGAGGTTCCCACCTTGGAGGGGGCACAGGCTTGAGTCCGTTCGACCTGTCCAAGGCACGCCCTCGCGTCGCGCTCGATTCGGTCCTTGGAAAGGAAGGAAACGCGGCTTCAGGGATTTCGCCGCCCATCCCGGCGCGCTGCCCAGCTGCCAAGCCCGAGGCAGACCCCAAAAGCGGCATGGGCCGCCAGCAGAGAGCGCCGCGAGACGCGGTGCTGGAAGCGGGCGGAAAGCCGGTCGGGGATCAGATGGTAGTCGACCACCCAAGCCAGTGCGGACGTCGCCGCCCCCGCGGCCATGCTCGCCCCCGGCCCCCCTCCCGCAGCTCACGGCGAAAGAGGCTCTGCATCACCGCCGCCCAAAAGATCCCGGCTCCGATGTTGATCAGGAGGCCTGGAACTGTGTATTGGACGGAAAACTGCCGCTCGGCGATTGCCTGCTCGCCCCGAATCACATGGGTTGGGGCGTTCAGCGGGGCCAGAGCGCTACCACTGTCGGCACGACCCCGTGCGGAGACGACCGCCGATAAAGCCGCTCCAGCGAGTACTCCAGGGATGATCATCCGAGGGGTGCACGCGTCAAATCGATCATGATTCACCCTCCCGTGGTTGTCCTTGCCTGGCCGGCGCGAGGCCGGCCCGACCAACCTGACGAGCTCGCAAGGACTCGATTCAGACGCCCTTAAGGCTAAGACATGTGGGGGGATCCGAAATGCGCAGTATTACGGGGTGCTCTCTATGATATGAGTCTTGCTATCAGAGGCGAGACTACCAGGGAGTAAACGAGTTCATGAAGTTCATCGGCCGGCCCATCTGATTGATGTCGCGCGTCATGGATCCGGTATTGAGGGTCATGGCGCGCATGGCCTGATTCATGTCGGCGATATTCACCGACATGCCTTTCATCGCGCTATCCATGTCGGCGATATTCGCCGACATGGTTCTCATCGAGCCATTCATTTCCCGCATGTCCGCCGTCATGGTGTCCATGCTGAGCTTCACCTGTCCGATGGTTCCGGTAATGGTTCCGATATTCTGGTCCATATTGATGATATGGGAATCCATGCTGTCTATCTTCTCCACCAGAATGGTGATCTGGCCGGTCATGGTGCCAATATTTTTCGACAGCTCGGCCATGTGGTTCGACATGGACGCCAAATTAAACTCCATTTTTGGGTCCACGTTCCTCGTGAGCGTCTTCATGTCGTTCGTCATATTGAAGATGAGATAAAAGCCCGACAGCCCGAGCAAGGCCATGACAAGCAGGGATGGGTAGACAAGTCGTTCCCAGCGCGTGATGCTCGTATTGAAGGATTTGAAAAACTTGGTCAGGGTGATTTCCAGCTTCACCATCGCCTTCTGTTCTGGCGACAGGCCCCTGACATCCGCCTCGAAGGTTCTGGGATCTTTTTCAAACATGGCTCTCAAAAACTCCTGAAAAGCCCCATCAGCCCTTAGGGTCGGGGACCCCAGTATTGCACAGGGATTTCCCCCTGCATACCGTATGGAGATTCCAACCGAGACGGGGCTCGCTCAAAATCGACGGCATCGACACACTGTTCGTCGTCTACATCCGCGCGTCTGCCGGAGTTTTGGACACGTCAACTCCTTGGTTGGCGCCCACCGCTCGGAGGCACCAGCCGTTAAATCGGCAAAGGCGCGTCGCTGATGACGCGCGCAAGGCCACCGGCACCCGCGCGCGCCATGACCATCGACCTGCACGAACCCGAGACGATGGGCATGGCCACGCTCCACTTTGCCATCCCACACCCTCGGGTTATTTGCACCGCTCCATGGCGGATATGAGCCGGCGTCTTGGTCTGACGCCGGGCAACTGCAATCCTTTCTGCCCTGTCCCGACACCGCTGCGCCCGCAGCGACTCTGGCATGGCTCCTGCTGAAGTCGCACTAAAGCCCGGGGCGGGGTGGCGGGAAGAATGCCTGACCGGCGGTCGCTGCTCGATCGATCTCTGCAGGACCCGTATTGAGGTTCCACATTGACCCAGAACGCGATTCCACATTGGCTCACGACCCTGTCGATCGCCATGCTGCTGCTTGGCGGCCTCTGTGCAGCCGTCATTGCCATCGACCTGATGCGCGGCAACAAGCAGCAGATGTGGATCATGAATATCGTCTGGCCCACGACCGCCTTGTTCGGCACCCTGCTCGCGGTGTGGGCCTATTACAAGTAAGGGCGACTCGCCACGCAGAAGCGCGTGATGGAGGCCCGCGAGCGGGGCGAGGAGCCGCCGAACAAGAAATACACGCCCTTCCCGATGATGGTCGTCAAGGGCACGACACACTGTGGAAGCGGCTGCACCTTGGGCGACATCACCGCCGAGTTTCTTGCGCTGAGCGTCCCCGCCGTCGCGGTCTGGTTTGGCTGGAAATCGCTCTTTCCTGCCGACCACAACGGCAAGATCTTCGCGGTCTGGGTGCTGTCCT
>CAVOUZ010000027.1:0-97592 GCA_963699735.1 uncultured Gammaproteobacteria bacterium | reverse complement strand
GACGGGGCCTGCGGCTGCCGTGCCGGTCGTCGACTCTACCCGCCCGCGGACCCTCGGCTCCCACGACCGTCGCTGTCGGGCTGAACCCCGACCTGGGTGGCGGCACAGGCGCGCCGCCGATTGCCGGCGAAAAAAGCGTCCGCGGACTCGTGTTTTGAGTCACTGGCCCCTGTAACCTATCGAGCCCCGCCCCCTGAGGGACCCTCCGAGCCGTGCCCGATCCGCGCAGTCACGACATGCTGACAGTCATCCGTTCCAACCTGGTGGAGGCGCTCCTGGAGCGGTTGGCGGACCGCTTGTCCGAAAGGCCGCTCGCCTCGCCGCTCGCGCGCGAGCTCGTCGTGGTGCCGAGCCCGGCCATGGCGCGCTGGGTGAATCTGCAACTGGCGCGCCGCTTCGGGGTGGCGGCCAACCTCGAGTATCCATTGCCCGCCTCCTTCGTGTGGGCGACGGCGAGGGCGTTGCTCGAAGACCTGCCGGAGACCGATCCACTGGGTCTCGACGCCATGACCTGGAAGATCTTCGGGCGGCTCGCCGACCTGCCGGAGCCCGAGCTCGAGCCGCTCCGCCAGTATCTGGTCGGGGACCTGGACGGGCTCAAGCGGTGGCAGCTCGCCGGGCGGATTGCGGATGCCTTCGACCGCTATCAGCTCTACCGCCCCGAGCTCATCCGAGGGTGGGAGAGGGGCGGGGGAGACGACTGGCAGTCGATGCTGTGGCGTGAGCTCGCAAGGGGTGTCGATGGTCGGCATCGGGTGGCCATCACCGACCGGCTGCTCGGGGTGCTCGCCGCGCCGGCCCCGCTGCCGGCCCGGGACCTGGCGCTGCCCGAGCGCGTCAGCCTGTTCGCCCTGTCCACTCTGCCCCCGCTGTTCGTGCAGGTGGTCCATGCCCTGGGGGCGCACGCCGCGGTGGATCTCTATCTGCATGCCCCCACCCAGGACTACTGGTCGGATCTGGTCCCGCTCAAGAGGCTCGCGCGACAGCGTCTGGAGAGGCCCCAGGAGGCCGAGCTGTGGGAGGTGGGCAACAGCCTGCTGGCCTCCTGGGGCCGTCAGGGACAGGCCCTGCAGGACCTGCTGCTGGATCAGGCGGGTGCGCTCGAGGAGATCGATGCCTTCGTCCCGCCGACAAACCCGACCCTGCTCGGGAGGGTGCAGCGCGACATCTTCCAGCTGCGACCCATGGCCGAGGCCGAGGGGCGCGAGGCGCTGGCGGCGGACGATTCGCTCCAGGTGCACATCTGTCACAGCCCGCTGAGGGAGTGTCAGGTGCTCCACGACCAGTTGCTTGGGATGTTCGAGGCGGAGCCCGAGCTGCGCCCCGAGGACGTCCTGGTGATGGTGCCGGAGATCGGCCGCTACGCCCCTTACATTCAGGCCGTGTTCGACCGCGACCGGGAGCTGGAGGGCGGGGGGCCATTCATTCCCTGGAACCTTTCCGATATCGCCCTGAGCGACGAGCATCCGCTGGTGCTGGTGTTCCTCAGGCTGCTCGATCTGGGGCAGAGCCGGTTCACCCAGTCGGAGGTGCTCTCCTACCTGGACGAGCCGGAGCTGGCGCGGCGGTTCGGCCTCGACGGCGACGGGGTCGCCGAGGTCAGGGGCTGGCTGGCGCGGGCCAACCTGCGATGGGGGCGGGATGGGGAGCACAAGCGGCGGCTGGGTCTGCCCGCCCTGGAGGAGAATACCTGGGCCCAGGCGGAGCGGCGCCTGTTCGGCGGCTATGCCCTGGGCGAGGCGGCGCTGTTCGACGGCATCGCCCCCATCGGCAGCGTCGAAGGGACCGGGGCCGAGGTGCTTGGCCGCTTCTGGCGGTTCTTTTCCAGGCTCGAGGAGACGGCCGGGCAGCTCGAGCTCCCGCGCACCGCGACCGGCTGGCAGGAATACATCGGGACCCTGCTCGCGGGCTTCTTCGGCGAGCGCGAGGATCCGGACGGCCGGCTCCAGAAGATCCGGGACGCGGTCGCGGACCTGAGCGACCAGGCCGGGGAGATCGCCGAGCCGCTGAGCGCCGCCCTGGTCCGGGCCTGGCTCAGGCAGCGCCTGGGGGGCGAGCCGCGGCACGGGCGCCTGTTCAGCGGCGGGGTCAGCTTTTGCGGCATGCGCCCCCTGCGCAGCCTGCCGTTTCGCGTGATCTGTATTCTGGGCCTGCAGGACCAGGCCTTCCCCCGCCGCGAGCGTCCGAGCGAGCTCGACCGGATGCGCAAGGATTGGCGCCCGGGCGACCCGCGCAAGGGGGACGAGGATCGCTACCTGTTCCTCGAGACCTTGCTGTGCGCGCGCCGACGCCTGTATCTGAGCTATGTGGGCCGCGACGTGCGCAAGAACACCGAGCGCCAGCCCTCGGTGCTGGTGCGCGAGCTGCTGGACTACCTGGACCAGCAGTTCCGGGTCGGCGACGGGGCCGGGGCCGGGGGCGCCAGGCCGAGCGCGAGCATCACCCGGGTGCACCCGCTGCAGCCCTTCAGCCCGCGCGCCTACAGCGGCGCGGGGCGCAGCTTCGATGGGGCCTGGTGCGAGGTGGCTCGGGGCATGGTTCGCGCCCCCGACCCGGCCGCCGGGCAGGTGCTGTATTGGAGCGACGCCCCCCTGCCGGAGCGCTCGGAGCCGATGCGCGAGCTCCCCCTCAGGGAGCTCGAGCGCTTCCTGGCCCACCCGGTCCGCTCCTTCGTCAGCCGGCGCCTGCGGTTGTCCCTGGGCACCGAGGAGGCGGAGCCGGACGACGAGACCTTCGCCCTCGATGGGTTGCAGAGCTTCGCGTTGAAGCAGCGCCTGCTCGACGAGGGACTGGCGCGACAGGTGCCGACGCCGCGCCAGCTGAGCGCCGAGGGCGGGCTCCCCCACGGCGCCTTCGCCGAGCTGGTCTACGAGCAGCAGACGGCCAAGGTCGCCCCCCTCTTTGTCTGCCTTGAGCCCTACCGGGGCATGGCGGCGTCGCGCGTCGGCGTCGATCTGCAGCTCGAGTGCGACGGCGGGCCCTGCCGCTTGTCCGGCCAGGTCGGCGGCATCTATCCCGGGCTCGGCCTGATGCGCTGCAGGCCGGGCACCCTTCGCGGGGCCGACCTCCTGGGGCTCTGGCTCGCCCATCTGGCCTGGTGCGCGAACGGCGACCCGGGGCCGAAGCGGAGCCGTCTCTTCGCCAGCGACGGGGACTTCGTCATCCACGAGGAGCTGGAGCCGCGGGCCGCCCGCTCGGCGCTCGGTCGCTATGTGGAGCTCTACCGGGAGGGCATGCGGCGGCCGCTCCTGATGCTGCCCAGGGCGAGCTTCGCCTATGCCCAGGTGCTGCACCGCGGTGGCCGCGCCGATCCCATGAAGGCCGCCTGGACCGCCTGGAAGGGCAACGGCTACAACGCCATCCCCGGTGACCGGGACGATGCCGCGATCCGGCTCGTCATGCGCGGGGTGACCGGGGAGCCGCTCGAGAGCCCGCGCTTCATCGCGCTGGCCCAGGACTTCTTCGCCCAGGCGCTGGGTTGCGGGGAGCTCACGGCATGACCCTGACGCCCCTCGACCCGGCCGCCGTGCTCTCCTTTCCCCTCTCCGGGATCCGGCTCATCGAGGCCAGCGCGGGCACCGGCAAGACCTATACCATCGCCAACCTGTATCTGCGCCACATCCTGGAGGGGCGAGAGGTGGGCCAGGTGCTGGTCGTCACCTTCACCCTGGCCGCCACCGACGAGCTGCGCGGGCGCATCCGCGAGCGCCTGTCCGCGACCCTGGGGCTGCTCGAGACCGGCGCCGCGACCGAGGATGCCTTTCTGTGCGCGCTGATCGGGCAGATCCGCGAGGAGGGGCGGGTCGATCTGAGCGTGCGGCGCCTGCGGCTCGCCGTGCGTGCCATGGACGAGGCGGCCATCCATACCATCCACGGCTTCTGTCAGCGCGCGCTCACCGAGCTCGCCTTCAACAGCGGCCAACAGTTTCAGCTCGAGGTGCTGACCGATGACCAGGAGCTCTGGCGTCAGGCGGTGCAGGACTGGTGGCGCGTCACCGGCTATCCGCTGGATGGGGCCCGGGCGCGTCTCTTCAGCGACTCGCTCGGTGACCCGGACGCCTTTCGCGCCCTGCTGGCACCCCTTCTCGGCCATCAGGAGCGGCGGCTGCTCCCCGAGGTCGGCTGCCTGGAGTCGGTGTTCTGCCGATTCGACCGCCTGCTTCCGGAGCTTTCGGCCATCGCGGCCCTGTGGCGGGTCGAGGGCGGGCGTCTGGGCGCCATCCTGCGCGACTCCCGGGGGCTGAGCCGCGCCCAGAAGACACCCTATTGCCGCCACGGGCTGGAACGGGCCCTGGCCGACCTCGACGCCTTTTTTGCCGCTGATGCGGCGCTGCCGCCGCCCGAGTCCTTTCGGGTGCTGGCCGCGAGCTGTGTGGCGGGACACCGGCTCGCGAAGGCTGCCCCCGAGCTCGATGACCCATTCTTCCAGCGCTGCGGCCAGGTGCTGGAGGCGCTGGAGCGGTTGCGCGTCGACCTGCGGGCGGCGGCACTCACCGGGGCGGCGGCCTACGCCCGGGATCGGGTCCGCGAGGTCAAGCGCAAGGCCCAGGTCCTGTCCTTCGATGACCTGCTGGTGGAGATGCGCTCGGCCCTGCACGGTGGCAGCGGCGGCGCCCTCGCCGAGTCCATCCGCGATCAGTACCCGGTGGCCATGATCGACGAGTTCCAGGATACCGACCAGGTGCAGTACGGGATCTTTCAACGCCTCTATCAGGGCCGGGAGGACTGCGGCCTGATCATGATCGGCGATCCCAAGCAGGCGATCTACAGCTTCCGCGGCGGCGACATCTTCACCTACATGCAGGCCAAGCAGGACCTGGGCGAGACCAGCCGCTACACCCTGGACACCAACTGGCGGTCGACGCCCCAGCTCATCTCGGCGGTGAACGCCCTGTTCGGCCATCGCGGCGGCGACGCCTTCGTGTTTGCGGACACCATCGGTTTCGATCGCGCCAGGGCGGCGGACAGGGACCACCGTCCCCTGTGCCGGAACGGCGAGAGACAGGCCGCCCTGACCCTCTGGATGCTGCCCTGGGAGGACGATGGAAGGGGCGGCGAGAAGGCGCTATCGAAGGAGAAGGCGGGCGAACTGACCCATGCGGCGGTGGCGGGCGAGATCGCCCGTCTGATCGAGGGCGGCAGGCGGGGCGAGGTGCGCATCGGCGATACCCCTCTGGCCCCAAAGGACATCGCGGTCCTGGTGCGAACCTCCTATGAGGCGGCGGCCCTGCGCCGGGTGCTCTCCGATCATGGGGTCAGTGCCGTCTCGGTGGGGCGGGAGGGGGTCTTCGCATCGGAGGAGGCCGGCGCACTCGAGTCGCTGCTGCGGGCCGTCCTGAACCCCCGGGACCGGGACCTGGCGCGCCTGGCCCTGGGCTCGCCCCTGCTCGGCTGGGACTATCTCGCGATCGAGCGGGTCGCCCAGGGCGAGGACGACTGGGTGACCTGGGTGGACGGACTGATCGAGCTCCACGAGACCTGGCAGCGCAAGGGCTTCCTCTCCATGTTCCAGCAGATGCTGCGCCGCATGGAGATCCCCGGCGCCTTGAGCCGCGGCCCCCTGGCCGAGCGGCGCCTGACCAATCTGCTGCACCTCGGTGAGCTGCTGCAGCAGGCCTCCAAGGCCCACACCGGGATGGACGCCCTGCTCGGCTGGTACCGCCAGCAGCGCGAGGAGTCGGTCAGCGAGGAGGCCGAGCTGCGCCTGGAGAGCGACGAGGACCTGGTGCAGATCGTCACCGTCCACGCCAGCAAGGGGCTCCAGTACCCGGTGGTGTTCGTGCCCTATCTGTGGAGCTGCAGGCCGCGCACCAGGGACGAGCTGCTGAGCTTCCACCGCGGCGGCGAGGCCTGTCTCGATGCCGGCTCCGATGCCATCGATGCCCACCTGGCCCTGGCCGAGCGGGAGCGGCTGGCCGAAGACGTGCGTCTGGCCTATGTGGCCCTGACCCGCGCGGAGTCGGCGCTCTATCTGGTCTGGGGGCGCGCCGGGTCCAATCGGGGCCACGCCGGGCAGACGGGCCTGGCCTACCTGCTGCACCCGACCCAGAGCGGCGAGCGGCTCGCGACCGAGCTGCCCGATGCCCTGGCGGGCCTCTCCAGCCTGGAACCGGATCTTCGACGCCTCACCGAGGCCGCGGGCGGCGACATCGCCCTGGGGCCGCTGCCCGAGGATGGCGCCAGCCCGGTGCTGCGGCCCCTCGAGCCCCTCGAGCTCGCGCCGCGGCCCTTCGCGGGGCACATCGCCGCCGACTGGCGCGTCAGCAGCTTCTCCGCCCTGACTCGGGATCTGCACTCGGGCCCGTCCGCCGCCCGCGCCGAGCCCGGGGACGATCTGGCCCTGAGGTTCCCGGCCGGGAGCCAGGTCGGCACCTACCTGCACCTGCTGCTGGAGCGGCTGGACTTCCAGGGCGACATCACCGGGCAGGTGCTGGCGCACAGCGCCCAGATCGCGCCCCGCTTCAACCTGGATCACGAGCGCTGGGGTGCCGACGCCGCCCGTCTGCTCCAGCGCGTGCTCCAGACCCCGCTGAACCCGGAGGGCCTGCGCCTCGACGGGATCGCGTCCGAGGGGCGTCTCAACGAGCTGGAGTTCGACCTGGCCACCCGCTCGGTCGACATCGGCTTGCTGAACGGCCTGCTGAACGCGGCGGCCGGCCGGACCCTGCCGCCGCTTCAGGTCGAGACCTTCCAGGGCATGGTCACCGGCGTCATCGACCTGGTGTTCCGGCACGGCGGGCGCTATTTCATCGCCGACTACAAGAGCAACCTGCTCGGCGGCCGCTTCGAGGACTATGACGCGGCGGGGCTCAGCGCCGCCGTCTACGAGCGTCGCTACGATCTGCAATACCTCCTCTACACCCTGGCGCTGCACCGCTATCTCGGCGCCCGGCTCCCGGGCTACGACTATCGGGAGGATTTCGGCGGCGTCTATTACCTCTTCCTGCGCGGCATGCGACCCGAGACCGGGGCCGGGCGCGGCGTCTATTTCAGCCGCCCCGCGCCCGCCATCATCGAGCGGCTGGACCTGGAGGTCTTCGGCTGGGCCGGGGAGGGCGCCCCTTGAGCGAGTCCCTGCTGACCTTGATGGAGTCGGGGCGCCTGCCCGCGCTGAGCTATTACTTCGCCCGCTTCGTCGCGCGCGGCAGCGGCGTGGACGAGGACTCGGTCCTGGCGCTGAGCGCGGCGCTGGTGAGCCTGCGCAACCTCCAGGGGGACCTCTGTGTGGACCTCGCGCACTGGGCCGGGCGGCCGCTCTGCGAGGAGCCCGGCGAGACCGCGGCGGCCGCTCCCGTCGGACCCGACCTGGAGGACTGGCTGGGGGCGCTGCGCGACGCCCGCTGGGTCGGCCCGCCGGGCACCCCCGCGCCGCTGATCCTGGATGGCACCCGTCTCTATCTGCACAAATACTGGCGCTTCGAGTGCGACGTGGCCCTCGCGTTGCTCGATCGCATGGACCTGACACCGGACCTGGACACCGAGCGGCTGGCCGCGGGCCTGGGGCGCCTCTTTCCAGCGGATGCGGGGGCCGCCGGGGCCGACTGGCAGAGGGTCGCGGCCGCCATCGCGGTCAGCCGGCGCTTCGCCGTGGTCTCGGGCGGGCCCGGGACGGGCAAGACCACCACCGTGGTCAGGGTGCTCGCCCTGTTGCTCGGGCAGGACCCGCGGCTTCGCATCGCCCTGGCCGCCCCGACCGGGAAGGCGGCGGCCCGGCTGGGCGAGGCCGTGCGCGCGGGCAAGGGGCGGGTGGCCGGGGCCGCCGGGGTCCTGGCGCTGATACCCGAGCAGGCACAGACCGTTCACCGGCTACTGGGCGTCGATCCCCGTGGGGGGTTCAGGCACCACCGCGACAACCCGCTGCCGCTCGATTGTCTGGTGGTCGACGAGGCCTCCATGATCGATCTGCCGCTGATGGCGCGTCTGCTGGAGGCCCTGCCGCGGGCGGCGCGCCTGATCCTGCTGGGCGACCGCGACCAGCTCGCCTCGGTCGAGGCGGGGAACGTGCTCGGGGATATCACCGGCCAGGGGCGGGAGATCCGCTACAGCAGGGACCAGGTGCGGCTGCTCGATCGGGTCGGGGCGGCGCCGGCCGGCGCGCTTTCCCACGCACCGTGTCCCCCCAGGGCCGCGGACAGCGTCGGCCTGCTGCGCGTCAGCCACCGATTCCGCTCGGACAGCGGCATCGGGGCGCTGAGCCTCGCGGTGAACGCGGGGCAGGGGGAGCGGGCGCTGGAGCTGCTCGATCAGGGCCGCTACCCGGACATCGGCTGGCTCGATGCGCGCGAGGGCGTCCTGCACCCGGGCTGCCTGGACTGGGCCCTCGAGCGCTATGCGCGGATCTTCGAGCAGGACGAGGTGAGCGAGGCGCTGCGGGTCTTCGAGCGCTACCGGGTGCTCGCCGCCCTGCGCCGCGGTCCCTTCGGAGTCGAGGAGCTCAACCGGCTGATCGCCGGGCGTCTCCAGGCCCGCGGCCTGATCGAGGGAGGCGCGGAGTACCACGGAAAGCCCATCCTGGTCACCGCCAACGACTACGAGCTGGGCCTCTTCAACGGCGACATCGGACTCCTGTGGCGGGAGGGCGCCCGGGGGCTGAGGGCCTGTTTTGCCCTCTCTGACGATCAGGTGCGCAGCGTCCCGGTGCGCCAGCTTCCGGAACACGACTGCGCCTTCGCGCTGACGGTGCACAAGAGCCAGGGGTCGGAGCTCGACGAGGTGCTGCTGGTGCTGCCATCCGAGCGCAGCCCCATCCTCACCCGGGAGCTCATCTATACCGGCATCACCCGCGCCCGGCAGAGGGTCAGCATCCAGGGCAACCGCGCCGTCTTCGTGGAGGGCTGCCGCGCCCGGGTCCAGCGCAGCTCGGCGCTGGCCGAGAGGCTCGGCTGGGGGCCGATGTGCTGAGCCGGTGCCCAATCCGCCCGGTGACGGCCCGGGTCCCGGCACACCCGGTGTAAGATCGCGCCCATGTTCCGTTTTATCCACGCCGCCGATGCGCACATCGACAGCCCGCTGGTCGGCCTGGGGTGCTACGAGGGTGCCCCCGTCGCGGCCCTGCGCGGTGCCACCCGTCGCGCCTTCGAGAACCTGGTGGGCCTGGCCCTGGAGGAGGCGGTCGATTTCGTTCTCCTCGCCGGCGACCTCTATGACGGGGACTGGAGGGACTTCAGCACCGGGCTCTTTTTCACGCGCCAGATGGCTCGATTGAACGCGGCGGCCATCCCCGTCTATCTGGTCGCGGGCAATCACGATGCCGCCTCGGTACTGACGCGGCGGCTCAGCCTGCCGGCCAATGTGCACCCCTTCTCCACGACGACGGCGGAGTCCAAGGAGGTGCCGGGCCTTCCGGTCGTGATCCACGGGCGCGGCTTCCCCGGGCGGGCCGTGCCCGAGAACCTGGTGCCGGCCTTTCCGCCGCCGCGCCCGGGCCTGTTCAATATCGGGCTGCTGCACACCAGCCTGACCGGTGCGCCAGGCCACGATACCTACGCCCCCTGCGCCCTGCGCGACCTCACCGACAAGGGCTATGGGTACTGGGCCCTGGGTCATGTGCACCGGCCCCAGGTCCTGTCGCGTGACCCCTGGGTGGTGTTCCCCGGCAACCTGCAGGGGCGTCACGTGGGCGAGAGCGGGGCCCGCGGCTGCCAGTTGGTCGAAGTCGATGACCACCTGGAGGTGGCGGGCGTCGAGCACCGACACCTGGACGTGGTGCGCTGGGCGCGGGTCCCGGTGGACCTGTCCGGCGCCCCGGCCGAGGAGGCGGCCCTGGAGCGGATCGGCGTGGGTCTGCGCGAGGCCGTGGCGCGCGCCGACGGGCGTCTGTTGGCGGCGCGCATCAGCCTCACCGGTCCCACGGTGCTGCACGGGCATTTCAAGCGCCATCTCCCCGGATTGCGGGCCGAATGTGTCGCCCGATCCCAGATCGAGGCGGGCGACCAGGTCTGGATCGAGGAGGTGGGGGTCGCGACCTCGCCGGTCTACGACCTGGCCGAGCTGGCCGCCCGGGATGACCTGACCCGCATCGTCCTGGAATCCCTGGACGCCGCTGGCGGGCGCACCCTGGACCTGCCGGACGCGGCGGCGGAGATGTTGCGTGCACTCCCCCACGAGATCCGCGCCGAGGTGGAGGCGGATCTGATCCCCGGCCGCTGCGCGGGCCTGCTGGAGGACGTGCGCGCCATGCTGCTGGAGGTCCTCGCACACAAGGGCGGCGAGGCGTGAGATTCGAGCGCCTGTGCGTGCCCGCCTTCGGGCCCTTCACCGGGTTCGAGCTGGGTCTGCCCGCCGGCCCCGCGGATCTTCATCTGCTCTATGGCCCCAACGAGGCCGGCAAGAGCTCGCTCCTGCGCGCCATCCGCGATCTGCTCTACGGCATACACCCCCAGACGCCGGATGACTTCCGTCACGACTACAAGGACCTGCGCATCGGCGGGACCCTGGTCGCGGCAGACGGGCGGCGGCTCGATGTTCAACGGCGCAAGGGCAACCGGAGCACCCTGCTGGACGAGGCCGGCAACGCGCTCCCGGACGACTGCCTCGCGGGTCTGCTCGGGGGCGTCGACCGGGACTTCTTCAGCACCCTCTTCGGGCTGGGGGCGGACGAGCTGCGCCGGGGTGCCACCGCCCTGTTGCAGGGGCAGGGCGAGGTCGGTCAGGCGCTGTTCTCGGCCAATCTCGCCGGGACGCCGGTGCACCGGATCCTCGAGTCCCTGGACAACGAAGCCCGCGCCATCTACGCCGGACGGGCGCGCACCCATGTGACCCTGCGCCCGGCGCTGAACGCCTACGAGGAGGGTCGGCGTCGCAGCCGCGAGGCGGCGGTGCGGCCCGAGACCTGGGAGGCCGTCCTCGAGGCCGTCGCGGCCGCCACACGGGAGCGCGATGGGTTCGATGCGAGACTCAGGGCCTGCCGCGAGCGCCGCGACTGGCTGCAGCGTTGCCTCGACGCCCTGCCCAGCATCGGGCGGCTCCTCGAGCAGCAGGAGCGGCGCGCCGGGCTGCCCCCGATGCCGGACCTGGGGAATGCATTCATCCAGAGTGCCGAGGCGGCGATGGTCGGCAGCGTTGCGGCGCGGCTCGAGCTGACCCGGCTCGAGGGGCGGATCGGGCAGCTCGAGGACCGGCTGGAGGCGGCCCGGCCGCGGGCGGACCTGCTGAGCCGCCGGGTGCGCATCGAGTCCATCCATCAGCGGCTTGCCCTGTACCGGCAGTGGAGGGACGAGCAGTCGGGTCTCGCGGCGGACCTGGCTCGGCTCGATTACGACCTGCGCGCCGGCCTGAGGGCCCTGGGCCTGGAAGGCGAGCCGGAGGCCGCCGAGGCGCTGCGCGTGCCGGTGGCCGAGGAGCTGGCCATGGGCGAGGCCGCCCGCCGTCTGGACGCCGCGGCCGAGGACCTCAAAAAGAATCGCGACGGGGTCGCCGCGCTCGATCAGGAGCTCGAGGAGGTCGCGGGCAGGCTGGCCGCCCTGGCGACGCTCGATGTCGGCGCCCTGCGCCCGGCCCTGGCACAGACCGCGGCCGCGGCCGAGAACCTAAAGCGGCTCGGGCAGCTCAATGCCGAGTGCAGCGGCGCACTGAGGCGGCTGGAGGCGCAGCAGGGACTGCTGCGGCTTGGCCCCCGGGACCCGGGCGCCATTGCCGCTCTGCCGGTGCCCGCCGTGGCGACGCTTCGCCAGTTCGAGCAGGAGGCGAGCCGGATCGAGGCGCGGCGCAGCGCCGCCGAGGCCGCGCTGGACGAGTCGGGTGATCGCCTGCGGGGGCTGTCGGGGCGCCTGGTGCGGCTCGAGCGCGGTGGCGTCCTGCCCTCGATCGACGATCTCCATTCCGCGCGGGCGGCGCGCGACCGGGCTTGGGACCGGGTGCTGGCCGCCTGGAAGCAGGGTGCCGGGGAGGGCGAGCTCGACGGCCTCCCGCTGGCGGAGGGCTATCCGAGGTCGGTGCTGCGCTCCGACGAGATCGCCGACCGGCTGAGGGAGGATGCCGAGACCATCGCCCAGGCGGACGAGCTGCGCCTGCAGCTGCGCGAGGCCGAGCGGGCGCAGACCGACGGGCGCGCCGCGATCGAGCAGGCCGGGGTCGACCTGGCCGACTGGCAGACCCGGTGGGCCGCCGCCTGGTCGGCCTGCGGCATCGATCCCCTGAGTCCCGCCGAGATGCTCGAGTGGCGCGATCAATGGGCGGAGTTCCGCGCCCGCTACGAGGACTGGCAGGGCGCGGAGGAGACTCTCATCGCCACGCGCTCCGAGATCCAGGCCGCCGTCCTCTCGTTGGCGCCCCTGCTGCCCGAGTGCGGCGACGGGTCTCTGCCCGTGCTGCGGGAGCAGGCGGAGCGGAAGGTGCGCGAGGCGGACCAGGCCGAGGGTGCCCGCGCGGAGCTTCGTGAGCGGGAGCTCGACGGCCGGACCCGGCGGGACGCCCTCGCCACGGCGCGTCCCGGGCTGGAGGACGCCCTGGCCGGCGCCGCGGCCGCATGGGCGGAGCGCTGCCGGGCCCTGGGTCTCGCCGGAGACCCGAGCACCGAGGTCGGCCTGGACCTGCTGGAGCGGCGCAACCGGCTCCTGGCCCAGCTCGACGCCTGGAAGGGCCTGCGTCTGGTCACCGCCGAGAAGGGGGCGGCGATCCGAGACTTCGAGCGGGAGGTGAATCGGTTGGCCGACGAGCTGGGCCTGCCGGATGCCGCGGTGGAGGTTCGGGAAAGCGATCTGTGGATGGCGCTGGAGGGCGCGCGCGAGCTGCAGGCCCGGCAGACCGAGGTGCAGGCGAACCTGGAGCGGGAGCGCGACGAGCTGCCGCGGGCGCGGCAGGCGTTGGCGCAGGCGCAGGCGCGGGTGGCCGAGGCCGTCGCCACCGCCGGCAGCCCCGACGAGCCGGCGCTGCAGACCCTGCTCCTCGGTCTCAAGGCGCGCGAAGGCCTCGACGCGGAGATCGAGCGTCTGCGCCAGACGCTCCACCTTCCGGCCAGGGGCGAGCCCCTGGAAGCCTTCATCGAGCGGGTGCGCGGGGAGCGCGGCGAGTCGCTGAGCGCCGAGCTCGAGGCGCTGGATCGCGAGATCCCTGCCCTCGAGTCCGAGCGCGACCAGGCGCTGCAGCGCCTCCTGAAGGCGCAGGAGGACAGGTCCCGGCTGGAACAGTGCGGCGCCGAGGCCGCGGACTGCCTGGAGGCCGCCCTCGGACAGGCGGCAGTCATCCGTCAGGAGGCGTCGCGGTACCTGAGGCTGCAGTTGGCGATGCACTTCCTGCGTCAGCAGATCGAGCAGTTCCGCCGGGACAACCAGGCGCCCCTGCTCGCCAGGGCGGGGGAGCTGTTGCGCAGGATCACGGGTGGGAGCTTCGAGGACCTCGGCACCGACTACGACGCGGACGACAGGGCGGTACTCGTCGGGCTGCGGGGCCACGACAGGGTCGGGGTCGCGGGCATGAGCGAGGGCACCCGTGATCAGCTCTACCTGGCCCTGCGGCTCGCCGCCATCGAGCGGCGCCAGGCGCATCATGAGCCCATGCCCCTGATCCTGGACGACCTGCTGGTCAGCTTCGACGATCGACGCGCCAGTGCCATACTTGCGATCCTAAGCGATCTGGGCAGGCGGACCCAGGTGCTGCTCTTCACCCATCACCAGCATCTCGTGGACCTGGCGCGCTCGGCCCTGCCGCCTGATGGCGTCAGGGTCCACGTCTTCCCGGTCGCGGGTGGTTCGGCATCGGTCGGGAGGGACGGGTGACGGGGACGGATGCAGGACCTCGCCTGCGGATGATCCAGAGGACCAAAGCGGCCTTGGACTCGCCATCGCGCGAACAACGCACAGAGGAGATGGAGATGCTGCTCTCCCGCTACCAGGGGGCGCTCCTCGGGCTCGCCGCCGGCGACGCACTGGGGACCACGCTCGAGTTCAGGCCGCCGGGCAGCTTCGAGCTCATCGACGACATGATCGGGGGCGGCCCCTTCGACCTGGCGCCCGGCCAATGGACCGACGACACGGCCATGGCCCTGTGCCTCGCCGAGAGCCTGGTCGAGTGCGCCGGATTCGACGCCGCCGACCAGATGCGCCGCTACCTGCGCTGGTATCGGGAAGGTTACCTGAGCAGCACCGGCGCCTGCTTCGACATCGGCGCCACGGTGGGGGCGGCCCTGCGGCGTTTCGAGCGCGACGGCAACCCATTCGCCGGAGAGACCCATCCCCGCTTCGGGGGCAACGGCTCCCTGATGCGTATGGCGCCGGTGCCCCTGGCATTCGCCCAGGATCCGGCCCAGGCGATCCGCCTGGCGGGACAGATGTCGCGCACCACCCACGCGGCACCCGAGCCGGTGGACGCCTGCCGCTACTATGCGGGCCTACTGCTGGGTGCCCTGCGCGGCGACACCAAGGAGTGGCTGCTCGCGCCCCGCTACAGTCCGGTGCCCGGTCTCTGGGGACGGGAGCCCCTGTGCCCGCGGATCGATCAGATCGCCGCCGGCTCCTTCAGGTCCAAGAGCCCGCCGGAGATCCGCGGCACCGGCTACGTGGTGGACGCCCTGGAGGCGGCACTCTGGGCCTTTGCGTGGACGGACGATTTCGAGACGGGCGCCCTGGCCGCGGTCAATCTGGGCGACGACGCCGACACCACGGGGGCCATCTTCGGCCAGCTCGCCGGGGCCCATTACGGCGTGGACGGGATTCCCGAGCGTTGGCGCTCGGTGCTGGCGCTGGGCGATCGCATCCTGGGACTGGCCGCGGGCCTGTTGTCACTCGCCGGGTCCGCCCCCAGGGAGACCTGAAGGGCCCCGCCGAGCCGGCACCGGGGTCGGACAGGATCGGCGCATTGCAAGGGAGCGTTGAGCCGTTGCCTCCGAGGCCCCATTTTCCGCCCCGGTCAGTACCAATCGAAGTGAGGCGTGGCAATGAGTGAGGTCAGGATCATCACCGTGGACGCCGACCTGGCGGCCAGGACCAGCATGCACGAGGGCACCCGGATGGTGCAGGTGGCCGTTCCCACCGATCGTCCCGTCACCATCCATGCCCAGACCAACGCCAAGAAGATCCAGCGGGTCGACGTCTTCGACGCCGACGGTCGGATGCACTTCGAGTGGGAGGGGCGCGGGGAAGGGCGGACCATCGGCACCGGCTCGCGAACCTTCGCAGCCTCCATCCTGCTCTTCTCCTGCCAGTCCCTGTGGGGCAACGGCTGGGTGGTGAGCGATGTCAATGCCAGCCAGAGCGACGCGGACGGCAGACACCAGGTGCTGATCCGCTGTGAGGACGGCGGCGACTTCCCCGGTGACTGGGACGACCTGCGCGTCACCATCGAGTGGTCAGCCTGAGGCCCCTCGAGCCTTCGCGCGATCCTCGATCAGGGGCTCCGCGGCTCGCCAACCGGAGGGGTCGGTTCGCGCCCCCGCGCCTCGGCCCGGCGGGCGATCTCCCTGGTGAGGCCGCGGAATATGACCTGGTGGGCGGGCTCCATGGACAGCCAGTAGAGCAGGCCCCAGACACCCGCGGGGTGCCAGTACGCCGTGGCGGTTACCCGGGTGCGCGGTCTGCCCGCCTGCTCGGGCAGGGGCTCGACCTCGATCTCCAGAACGCCGGCCCCCGGCGCGCGCATCCCGAACGACAGGGTCAGACGCCGTTCCGGCTCGACGCCGATGACCTCCCACGAGTCGATCCGGTCGCCCACCCGCACCTCGCTCGGATGGCGGCGGCCGCGATTGAGGCCGGATCCGCCGACCGCCCAGTCGATGGTCTCGCGCAGGGCCCACAGGACGTTGAGGTAGTAGTAACGATTTTCTCCGCCGATGGCCGATACCACGGACCAGACCGCGGGGGCGGTCGCGCGGGCGACGGCGCTGCCCCCGGCCCGCTTGGCATAGTAGGCGTAATCGATGCGGCCCTTGCGCATGTTGAAGGCTCCTTCGGTCCAACGTGCCTGGACCTGGGCGCTACGCTCCGCGGCGAAGGCCGCATCCACCGATTCCCGAAATCCCAGCAGGCGTTGGGGCACCAGGGCGCGCAGGGGCTGGGTATCGGCGGTGAAGTCGTGCTTGAGTCCTTCGATGAGGGCGCGGGCGATGTTGGTGGGTACGGCGGTGACGAAGCGCAGCCAGTAAGAGGACAGCCGCGGTGTGAGCACCGGGACCGGTATGATCCAGGGCGGGCGCCGCCCGGCGGCCTCGGCCAGGATCGCCATCATCTCTGCATAGGTCAGCGTCTCGGCGCCGGCGGCATCGTAGGTGCGGTTCGCCGTCTCAGCAAGGGCGGGGGCGCGCACCAGATACTCCAGCAGGTTGTCCAGGGCGATTGGCGGCGACTTGGCGCGCACCCAGCGCGGGGTGACCATGACGGGCAGGTGGTAGACGAGGTCGCGCATCACCTCGAAGGCGGCAGAGCCGGGCCCGACAATAATCCCGGCGCGGATCTCGGTGACCGGCACCCGACCCTGGCGCAGCGCCTCGCCGGTCTCGCGACGGGAGACGATATGCTCGCTGCGCGCGCCGTCCGGCACCAGTCCGCCGAGATAGCAGATGCGCTCGACCCCCGCCTCGGCCGCCGCCCGGGCGAAATTGCGGGCCGCCTCGAGGTCCAGGCGACCGAAGTCCTTGCCCGCCATCATGGAGTGGACCAGGTAATAGGCGATCCCAACGCCGGCGAGCACCCGTGTCAGCGATTCCGGCTTCAGTGCGTCGGCGGTGTCGATCTCCACCCCTGGCCAGCGACGCGCCTCCAACACCCGCGGGTCGCGGGAGACGACGCGTACCGGGATCTGCGCCGCGAGCAGCCTGGGGACCAGATGGGTACCGATATAGCCGCTGGCCCCGAAGACCAGGCGCAAGCGGGAACCGCAGGGCATGGAAGCGGTCATGTACTCATTCGATCCAGGGGCGGGTCCGTGGGGCGCGTGATCCTCGCCGGAAGGAATGCGGTGCATACTGGCGTCGTGTGGTGTAGCGGAGCGGCCATTTTTCAGTGGATCAGGCGCCGGCTCAGACCGGCGCCCAGCCCGCGCGGCGGTCAACCGAGGGTAAGGATCTCATGGTCAAGGCGCGAGCCAGTATTCTGATCGATCGGCCTCCCGAGGTCGTATTCGACTTCATTGCCGTCGACTTTGCACGTAACTACCGGCGCTGGTCGCCGGAGGTCCAGCATCTGGAACTGCTCACGCCGGGTCCCCTGCGGGTCGGCAGTCGGGCCCGTCAGGTGCGGGTTGACCGGGGCCGACGCAGCGATTCCATCTTTGAGGTCGTGGCCTGGGAGCCGCCGGATCTGGTCGGCTTTGCCGAACGATCGGGCGTCTTTCTGATCGAATACCGGCTCGATCCGGTGGCCGGGCGCACGCGCCTCAGCTTCCGATTCGAGCTGACCCGCCTCGAGCTGCCCATGCGTCCCTTTATGAAGCTGATCGGACTGGCGGTGCAGGACGGGGCCGAACGGACGGTGCACAACATCAAGGGCCTGCTGGAGACGGAGACACCGACTGCGGGAACGGCCTCGTCTGAGCTTCGAGCCAATCCCGAACAAGACATCCCATAGGACGACATCATGGAATTCACCGCGGAAAAAGACCCTGGCACCATCCCGTATGTGCTGTCCCAGATCCTGGATACCTGCGTCAACGGGATCACCCTGTCGGACCCGGACCAGCCGGACAACCCCATTGTCTATGCCAACGCCGCCTTCGAGCTGATCACCGGCTACGAGAGTGACGAGATACTCGGCCGCAACTGCCGGTTCCTCCAGGGGGAAGACAGGGACCAGCCCGAAGTCGCGCAGATCCGCGAGGCCCTGCGCGACCGCCGGCCGGTCACGGTGACGCTGCGAAACTACAGAAAGGACGGGCGGCTCTTCTACAACCGCTTCACGGTCCGGCCCCTGTTCGACCCCCACGGAGACCTGGTCTATTACCTCGGCATCCAGTATGACGTGACCGACAAGGTACAGGCGAAGCTCGAGCTCGACCGCCTTAATGCGCGCCTTATCGCGGCCGGGGAGGACCCGCGGGACCTGGGCATTCCCTCCTGAAGGCCGGGCCTCATGGCTCGGGCGGGAATCGCGTTTCCGCGGCCCGCTCCGACGTGGCGCGGCTGAAGATGAAGGACCCTTGAGTCCGTCCCGGCGCCCGCCCGGGCGGTGGCTGCTGAGCGCGCTTGCGGAAAATCCTTAACCCGAATCCGCACTTCGCGCACAATCATGCCTCCATCCGACACCGATGGCTCGATGTGGCCGTCGGCCCCGCTCATCCGGAACCTGCCCGGCAGCTCAGCGTCGGCCTCGTAATCTCCTGGAATCAACCATGCTGCGGCGAATCCTCCCTTTGATCATCCTGGCCCTCGGGGTCGGCGGCTTCATGGTGCTCAAGGCGACGCGTCCCCAGCCCGATCCGGTGGCGCCCAAGGAGCGGGTGTGGCGGGTGGAGACCCAGGCGGTGACCCCCGGCGCGCACCGCCCGGAGCTGGCGCTCTTCGCCCGGGTGGAGGCCCCCGACCGGGTGCGCGCCGCCGCCCCCGTGGTGGGCCGGCTGCTCGAGGTGCGCGTTCGCGACGGCGAGCGGGTGGAGAAGGGCGCCCTGCTGGCCAGGCTCGATCCCAGGGACCTGGAGCCGCGCGTGGCCCAGGCTCGGGCGGATCTGGACAAGGAGCGGCTCAAGGTCCGCCACGACCAGGAGGCGCTGGACCAGGAGCGCGCCCTGCTGGCCCTCGCCCAGGCGGCCGTCGAGCGCGCGGACAAGGTCAAGGCCCAGAATCTCGGCAGCGCCTCGGACGTGGATCAGGCCCGCGAGTCACTCGCCCGCGCCCGCCTGGCGGTGACCCTGCGTGAGCAGTCCATCGCCGAGCACCCGGCGCGGCTCGCCTCCCTGGAGGCGCGGCTGGCGGAGGCCGAGCGCGACCTTTCCCGCGGGGCCATCATCGCCCCGTTCGACGCGCGCATCGGCACCGTGGAGGCGGCGGCCGGTGAGCAGGTCCAGCCCAACCAGACCATCCTCACCCTCTATCCACTCGACGGCCTCTATCTGCGCGCCAAGGTGCCGGGAAACCGCAGTCCGGAGCTGCGCCAGGCGCTGGCCGCCGGCGAGACCCTGCGCGCCCGCGCCCATTACGCCGGCCGCACCTTCGGCGCCCGGCTGGAGCGCATCGCCGGCGAGGCGGATGCCCGCGGGGTGGACGCCCTGCTCAAGCTGGACCCGGGCGCTGAGCCGCCACTGGGTGCCTTCGTGGACCTGGTGCTGGAGCGCCCGCCCGCGGCCGAGACCTTCTCGCTGCCCTTTGCCGCCCTCAACGGCGGCGAGCGGGTCTTCGCGGTCAACGGGGGCCGGCTCCAGGCCGTTCCGGTCGAGCGGGTCGGCGAGATCAGCGTGAATGGCACGAGCGAGGTGTTGGTGCGTGCGCCGGGCTTGGCGGCGGGCGCGCGGATCCTGGTCACCCATCTGCCCAACGCGGTGGACGGGCTCAAGGTGCAGGAACTGGGCGCAGGAGCGGCCGATGCCGCGGCCGAGGCTGGCGAGGCGGACCTCGAGGGCGCGCCCAAGACGGGGCAGGTGCCATGAAGCGGGGCCTGATCGCGGTCTTCGCGCGTCACCGGCTGCTCGCAAACCTGATGATGCTGCTGGTCTTCGGGGTGGGTGCGGTGGCGCTCACGCGCATGAACATCCAGTTCTTCCCCACCTTCGCGCTCGATGTGATCTCGGTGCGGGTGGTATGGAGCGGGGCCTCCGCCGAGGATGTGGAGAACGGCATCATCATCCCCCTCGAGGAGCGGCTCAAGACCGTCGACGGGCTGAAGAAGCTGACCTCGACCGCGAGTCAGGGCATCGCCGCCCTGTCGGTGGAGCTGCAGGAGGGGACCGACCCCCTGCTGGCGCTGGATCAGGTGCGCCAGCGGGTGGACGAGTTCCGCAACTTCCCCAAGGACGCGGAGACCCCCCAGGTCAGCCGCATCTCGCGCTACGAGTCGGTGGCCCGGCTGCTGGTGTCGGGGCCCAGCATCGCGGCGGTGCGGCCCTGGGTGCGCCAGTTCGAGCGCGAGCTCCTGGCGGCCGGGATCGACCGGGTGGACATCTCCGGCATGCCCGAGGAGCGTATCGCCATCGAGGTTCCCGGCCGGGTGCTGGAGACCCTGGGGCTGTCCCTGGACGGCATCGGCGAGCAGGTGGGAAGGCTCGCCCAGGACCTGCCCTCGGGCGTCGCCGGCGAGGCCGACGGCGCGCGAGAGATCCGCGGCCTGGAGCAGCGGCGAAGCCCGGTGGAGTTTGAGGACCTGGCCATCGTCAGCGACGATCGGGGCCTGGTGCGTCTGGGCGACGTGGCGACGATCGTGCGCGAGTCCAGGCCCGGCTCCCTGACCCTCACCGAGGTCGAGATCGGCGACGGCCGCCCCCGGGACGCCACGACCGTCGAGATGCTGGTGCAGCGGGCAGAGAACGGGCACTCACTCAGGGCCGCCCGCATCTTCGATACCTGGTTTGCGGATACCCGGACGACCCTGCCTCCGTCGATTCACATCAGCATCTTCGACGAGCAGTGGCAGCTCATCCGTGACCGGATCAACCTGCTGGTGCGCAACGGGCTGCAGGGCTTCGTGCTGGTGATGGCGCTGCTCTTCGTGTTCCTGCCCGGGCGCGTCGCCCTGTGGGTGGCCATGGGCATCCCCACCTCCTATCTGCTCGCCCTGGCCCTGCTATGGGCATTCGGCGGCACCATCAACATGATCAGCCTGTTCGGGTTGCTGCTCACCCTTGGCATCATCAACGACGATGCCATCGTGGTCGGTGAGCACGCGGAATCCCGCTTCCGGCTCGGTATGCCGCCCGCCGAGGCGGCCATCGCCGGCGCCCGGCGCATGTTCTGGCCCGTGATGGCCTCGGCCCTAACCACGGTGGCCGCCTTCCTGCCCCTGATGCTGGTGCGCGGCACCATGGGTAACATCCTGAGGGACATCCCATTCGTCGCCATCACGGTGCTGATGGCGTCGCTGCTGGAGGTGTTCCTGATCATGCCCTCGCACCTGCGCGCGGCCTTCGGCCACCAGGTGCAGCGGGAGGCGCCGCGCTGGCGCCGGCGGGTGGACGCGGGCTTCGATCACTTCCGCGACCGCATCTATCGGCCGCTGGTCGCGGCGGCCATCCGTTGGCGCGGGTTGACGGTCAGCGCCGTCTTCGTCCTGATGCTGCTGTCGGTGGGGCTGCTCGCGGGCGGGCGCATCGCCTTCGTCTTCTTTCCCACCCCCGAGAGCCAGATCGTCTTCGCCAACGCCACCTTCGTGGCCGGCACCCCCAGGGAGACGACCGCCACCTTCCTGGCCGAGCTGGAGCAGGGTCTGAGCGCGGCGGAACAGGAGCTGGGCGGCGGCCTGGTGGACGCGGCGGTGGCGCGCCTGGGCTCGACGGTAGCGGTGGAGGCGGGCGCGGGCGCCCAGGGGGACCAGCTCGCCTCCATCCTGGTGCAGCTCGTGCCCTCGGAGCAGCGCAGCGTGCGCAACGAGCAGTTCCTGGCCGCCTGGCGCCGTCATGTGAGCCCCCCGGCGGGCATCGAGAGCCTGGCGATCTCGGCGCGCCGGGCCGGTCCGCCCGGGCGCGATGTCAACGTGCGCCTGACGGGCGACGACGCACTGACACTCAAGGACGCCGCCCTCGATCTGGCCCAGGGGCTGGAGGGCATCGCCGGCGTCTCCGACATGACCGACGACATGCCCTTCGGGCGCGAGCAGCTCATCTATCGGGTGTCCGCGGCGGGTCAGGCACTGGGGGTCACCACCGAGCTCCTGGGCCGGCAGCTCAGGGCGGCCTTCGACGGGCACCTGGCGCAGCTGGTCCAGGTCGGTCAGGACGAGCTCGAGGTCCGGGTGCTTCTGCCCCGTGACGAGCGCACCCGCCTCGACGCCCTCGAGCGGCTGACCATCCGGGTCCCGGGCGGCGACTTCGTGCCCCTGGATACGGTGGCGGACTGGGAGACCCGGCGCGGCTTCGAGGCCCTGCGCCACGCCGGCGGGCGCCTCGCGGTGGAGGTGACGGCGGATATCGATCGCGCCCAGAACACCCCCAACGGCGTGCAGCAGACGCTGGTGCGCGACCTGCTGCCCGACATCGTCAAGCGCTACGGGGTCAGCTACAGCTTCGAGGGGCGCGCCGCGGATCAACGCGACACCCTGGGCGACATGCGTCTGGGCCTGATCCTGGGGCTCGGCCTCATCTTCCTGGTGCTGGCGGCGGTCTTCTCGAGCTGGACCTGGCCCCTGGTGGTCATGACCTCCATCCCGCTGGGGCTGGTGGGTGCCATCGTCGGCCACTGGGTGGTGGGGATCGACCTCACCATCCTGTCCCTGTTCGGGCTCTTCGGGCTTGCCGGGATCGTGGTCAACAACGCCATCATCCTGGTCAGCATGTATCAGGAGCTGCGCCACACCGGCCTCGGGGTGGACGAGGCCCTGGTGGAGGCCGCCTGCTCGCGCCTGCGCGCCATGTTCCTCACCTCGGCCACCACGGTGGCGGGGCTGGTGCCGCTGATCTTCGAGACCAGCCTTCAGGCCCAGTTCCTCATCCCCATGGCGGTGTCGCTGGCCTTCGGGATCGGCTTTGCGACCGTACTGGTGCTGGTGTTCATCCCGGCGCTGCTCTCGGCCCACGAGTCGCTCCATGCGCGTCTGGGCCGCTGGCTTGGTCCGGCGGCACCGGCGGTGGGCTAGAGATCCTCTTTGGCCGTTGAAGCGGGAAGCCTTTGACGTCACCACTCAAAAAGGCCCTGCGCCGGCTACCGGCGCCGCTCTATCGCCGCCTCCGGCGGGCCTACCTCCGCTTGACTGCCGGCCCCGCCCCGGGACCCGCTTGGTACAACCCGGGGCCCCTGCTGCGCGTCGTGGCGCCGCGGATCGCGAGCATCCCGGGCTGGTTCAATCTCGATGACCTCAGCCACTTCACCCTGGTGCTGGAGACCCAGCGGACCAGCGGTCTGAGCGGCGATCTGCTGGAGCTGGGCTGCTACCATGGCCGCTCGGCCGCGGTGCTGGCGATGCATCTACGCGAGGGCGAGCGTCTGGTGCTGATCGATGCCTTCGACCTGCCCTTGAGCGAGCCCTATGGCGACACGCCGAGCGCCGCCGGGGTCCTGCGCAATCTGCGATCGGCCGTGCCGGATCTTGACGAGGGGCGCCTTCACATCCTGAAGGGCTACAGTCGGGAGGTCCGGTTGCCACCCGGCCTTCGGGTGCGCTTCGCGCACGTGGACGGAGGGCACGACCGCTCGACGGTCAGAACCGACCTGGGGCTTTGCGCCTCGGTGCTCGTCGACGGGGGGGTGATCGCGGTGGACGACTATGCGCACCCCGAGCACCAGGGGGTCAGCGAGGGGGTGGCCGACTTTCTGCGGGCGGATTCGTCCTTTCGGGTGCTGGCGGATGTCAACCGGGCAGGGGCCCTGGGGCGCAAGCTCTACCTGGGGCGCGATCGCGATCGAGTGGCCTCAGACGCGGGCCCGCCGCTCACTACTTCGCGCTGAAGGTATCGCAGTCGCTGATCTGCCCATTGCGCACGCCGCGGGCGAACCAGGTCGCCCGTTGCTTGGAGCTCCCGTGGGTGAAGGTATGGGGAATCGCGAAGCCTCGCGACTGTTTCTGCAGCCGGTCGTCGCCGATCGCCGAGGCCGCGACCAGCGCCTCCTCCAGATCGCCCTCCTCCAGGATGTCGAACTGCTGATGGGCATGGTTTGCCCAGATACCCGCATAGCAATCGGCCTGCAGCTCCACCCTGACCTGCAGGTCGTTCTGTCCGGCCTCGCTCCTCAGCCGCTGCTTGGCCAGTTGGACCTGGTCGAGGGTGCCTTCCAGATTCTGGATGTGGTGCCCGACCTCGTGGGCCAGCACATAGGCCTGGGCGAAGTCCCCCTTGGCGCCGAATTCGGACTCCAGCTCGTCGAAGAAGCCGAGGTCCACATAGACCTTCTGGTCCTCCGGGCAATAGAAGGGCCCCATACGGGAGCTGGCCGGACCGCATCCGCTGACGGTCGAGCCCCGGTAGAGGACCAGGGTCGGCGAGGGATAGCGATGCCCCGCATCGGCGAAGACCTTGGACCATACGGCATCGGTGTCCGCGTGCACCGTCTTGATGAAGGCGGCCCGCTCGTCGTCCTTTCCCTTATCCACCAGCCTGGAGCCGCCGCCGGTAAAGGACGACGGGCTCAGAAAGCCGCCGAAATAGGCGACCGCCCCGATGCCGAGGATGGCGATCCCAAGCTTGGAGCGCAGGAGATTCTTGATCACGGGCCAAAGGAACAGCAGGGTCCCGATGGATGGCATGCCGCCCCCACCGCCGCCTCCGACCGCGCCGGGGCGATCTCGCCTGTCGTCCACATTGGTGCTCTGCCTGCGATTACGCCACTTCATCTGTCGGACACCGGATTACAATGCGTGCTCACACACTACAGGCCACCGAGCCTAGCCCAGGGATGGCAGGTCCGCAAGGCCGCTGCCTCCTACCTCCTGCTCGGGCGATTCTGGGCAAGGGTGAGGGTGGTGAGTAAGCCTGGCTGGTGACACCGCTCGAGCCGATCTCCAGGATGACCCCCATGAAAAGACGCCGTGCTGGTGCGATGACCCTGGTGCTCCTGGCCGTGATCGCCATCCGCGCCGCCGCGACCGATGATCCGCGCCAGGCGGTGGTGATGCCGGACAGGATGAAGGCCCACCTGCTCGGCAACATGCGCGACCACCTGCGCGCCATCGCCGAGATACAGTCGAACCTCGCCGCCGGACGCCTTGATCTGGCGGGGGATGTGGCCGAGCAGCGCCTGGGCATGACCTCGCTGGAGACCCACGGCGCCGGCCATATGGCGGCCTTCATGCCCCAGGGCATGCAGGCGCTCGGCACCGCCATGCATCGCGCCGCCAGCCGCTTTGCCCTCGCCGCCCAGGAGGCCGCGGTGACGGGGGACCTTCCCACTGTCCTGGGGGCGCTCGCCGAGGTGACCCGGCAGTGTGTCGGCTGCCATGACGGTTATCGTCTGGCGCCTGGTCCCTGAGCCGGGGCTCGAACGGGCGGGATGGAAGTCAGGCGGAGGGCAGGGCGGCGTAGGGCTCCCAACGGCCGTAGCGGTGCAGGTCCCGATGCAGATCGGCGGCGAGGCGCAGCCCCAGGTCCCGGGGATGGATGGCGATGCGCAGCCAACCGATCGCCGCGGCGCGACGGCGGCTGATCCGATTCCACCAGCGGATAGCAGGGACGCGCACCGGGGTGTCCGCCTCGAAGCCGACCATGGGGATGGGGATGAGCCGCCCGGTGGCGGCGTCGCGCACCCCGGAGAGGACCTCGTAGCGGGCGAAGGGGAGGCCGGCGAGCTCGGCCCGTTCGATGGACCCCAGGGCCCAGGCGGGGGGCACGTAGAGGTCGGGGGCAGCGAGCCCCTGAGCGGGGAACCAGGCGTGGCAGCGCTCGATGAGCCGGCCGATGGCCTTGCCGTCCAGTGCCAGGTGCTCGGCCACGCGGCGCGAGATGAGGGCCCCGTGTAGCCGGTGATAGAGGCCGCCGAAGCGCTCGACCCGGTGCGACCAGCCGTGCCCGGCGAGTTGGTGCCCGGCCGCCTCCCAGGCGCGCAGCCGCTCGACGCCCGCCCGGTCCCAGTCGCGTCCGGGAACCACCAGCAGGGTGACCGGCCCCGGGTTGCAGACCGCACAGAGCTCGAGGATGTGTTGGGCCCGATTTAGGGTCTCGGGCATCACGTCGTGGATCGACACCAGGGCCCGGACCCCATGGGCGGCGCTCGGGTCAACGTCCGGCATCGACGGCGCTGCTGTGATCCCCGCCGAGGACGGTGAGCCAGTGGTCCAGGTTGCGCCGGTTGATCTCGATGGCGGCCTCCCGGGCGATGCGCGCCTTGCGATCGCGAACGGCCGGGTCGAGGTCGCGTACCCGCTCCAGGGCGTCGGCGAGATGCTCGTCGTCGTGGATCGGGAAGAGGCCCCGGCTCAGCAGGTCCCAGCTCAGGATGCCGCAGGCCGGCGAGACCAGCACGGTGCGCGCGCGCGCCATGGCCTCGAGTGCAATGGTGCCGAACGACTCCACCTGGGACGGCAGCACCAGGGCGTCGACGCTGTCGATCAGCGCCAGGATGCGCGCGCGCCTGACCCAGCCCACCTGGCTCAGGTTGGGCAGCGTGCGGCACTGCTCCTGGACCCAGGGACGCAAGGGTCCCTCGCCGGCGACCAGGAACTCGATGTCCGGCAGGCGGCGGGCGGCCTCCACCACCAGCTCGATGTTCTTCTCCGGGGCCAGTCGCCCGGCAAAGAGGACGCGCTCGACCGAGCCGCCGGTCGGCACCGGCTCGCGATCGAGAAAGCGCCGCGGGATGGGGGTGCCCATGAGCCCCACCCGGTCGGCACCAATGCGCCGCGCCACCTCGACCATGTCGTTGGAGTTGGCGAGCACCAGATCGCTGTGGCTGAACAACAGCCGATGACAGGCCTTGAGGTAGGCCTGGGCGATATGCCCGCCCAGGCCCCAGTCGGTGAAGAGCCCGGTGAGGCGCTCGAAGTGGGTATGGAACCCCACCACCAGGTTGGCACGGATGCGCCGCGCCAGGTGCATGCCGAGCATGCCGTAGGGGCCGGGTGTCGGGACCACGATCACGTCCGGATTGATTCGGCGCACCCGGCGGCTCACCAGGGAGGGCGAGGGGACCAGGATCTTCTGGGTGGGATCCCCGGGCAGCGGCAGGGCGAAACCGCCGTACCAGGAGCCTCCACGGTAGCGCGGGGCGACCAGCTCCACCCTGGCGCCGGCCGCCTTCAGGTGGTCTGCCAGATCCCGATAATAGGCCCCGACGCCGTTTCGCTCCGGGGCCGCGTCCGAGACGATGGCGACGCGCAGACCGCTGGCGTCTTGGCGGGTGCGCAGGTGATCCGGCTCGTCCAGATGGGTCAGATTCAACATGGCAGCGCGGGTTCCTCCGGGGCCGGTGATCCGGTGGTCGCGTTCGTTGGCGTGGCCGCGCACCGCTGGGCCGTCGCTTGCGGTCCCCGTCCCGGGCCCGCCGCCAGGACGGACCGGGCGGCGAGTGACCGATAGAGTCCCGCCAGGTCGCGCTCGATCGGTCCCGGCTCAAGACCGAACTGCTCCAGGCTGTAGCGATGGCCGCTTCGATAGCTACCCGCGAGGGCCGACACCTGCGCCAGTTGGCCTCGGAAGCTCTCGTCCAGGGGGAGTCCAAGCCGCTCATAGGCCGCCGTCACCGAAGCCGTCAGGTCCGATCTGAGGTCATCCATGGTAACCCATGCGCAGCGGTTCTCGGGCAGATCGCCCAGCGCGCTGGCCAGGTTCTCGTAGTAGAAGCCGAGCTGGCGAATGAGGCGCTCGCGGAAATCCGGCGCCACCGAGAGCACGCGGAAGAGGCGGACCCCTGGCTCCACCGAGCTCAACTGGGAGGGGAGCGTGCGCTGGGGCTCGCGCAGGCAGACCAGAAAGCGGGCATCGGGGAAGGTCGCCCGCAGGGTACCGGCCAGCGGTGCGAAGGCGGCGTTCTTGGACAGGAGCCGCTTGCCGTTCCCATGGACGTAGAGGTGGCGCTTCAGGCAGCCGCGGTAGAAGTCCATCAGGCGCGCCCGTTCTGGCGCGGGCATGTCCCGATCGAAGGCGCCCATGCGCCAGAGATAGGGGTCCAGTGGAAAGGGCAGGATCAGGATGAAGCACGCGAGCACCGGCATGAGGGCGAAATAGTCCTCCTCGGGCTCACCCAGACCCATGCTGTGCACCTCGGCCATGGAGCCGAAGGCGCGCCGTTCGAACCAGTGCACGAGGCGCCCCAGGGGGGCCCCCACCAGGGCGTCCAGACGCCCCAGCCCGAGCCAGAGGCGCCGCTCGGTCACCGAGAGGGCGAACAGGCACTCCCAGGTGCTGAAGGTGGTCATGTGGCGATCCCGGGCCAGCACCCGATGCAGGTGGGTGGTGCCGCTGCGCGGCACCCCGAGCACGAACAGGGGTTCTCGGATGTCGACCCGGCGGTAGCCGGGGAACAGCAGCTCGTCGAGCAAAAAACCCAGCCAGTGCAGGGCCTGGACCAGGGCGAACAGCGGGACAAAGGCCATGATGACGGGGATGCGCGCCCACGCCGTCCAGCGCCGTCCGGACCTATCGGGCGCCCCCGGCCTGAGCCCCTGGATGGTGAGCCGCAGCAGCCGGCCCGAACTGGCAAGAAAGAGACGGGCGAGGGTCATGGGGCGGCCCGGTGAGCCACCAGATGAGTCCTTCGGCAAACGCACCGGGACCCGCTGATCCTGTCGGCGGGGCCCCGGTTGCGGCGTCTTGGCGAAGCACCGGCGCGGATCGCGCCGCCCCGGACCAGGGTCGCCTCAACCGGCGGCGTTGTCGTTGGCCTCGGCGGCACGACCATCGGCACGCTCCGTCGACCGCTTGGGTGCCGGCTCGCGCGGAGCCTCGGCGGCCGGTTGAGCGGCGGAGGCCGGCACGGCGGGCTGCTCGAGGGTCCGCTCCCGGCCTTGCGGGGGTGCAGAGCCGTCGCCGTCCCCGCGTGCCCCCTGGAGGGCTGGGGGCGGATCCGCCGGCCTCCCGTCGCCGGCCGGGGCGTTGGCGCTCCCGGCGGCATCTGGACCCTCGCCGGCTTCGGCTCGGCCCGCCTGGGCACCCGCCGGACGGCGGCGGTTGCGGGCACCGCCCCGGCGGCGGCGCGTTGGACGTGGCCGCTCGCCCCGCGGCGGCTCGGCCGCATCCTCGGGCTGGGCCTCGTCGGTGTCGCTGCTGGTCGCTGCAGGGACCGCGTCCGCCGCCCCACCGGGACCCGCGGTCGCGGGCGTGGTGGAGCCGCGGTCGGGTCGCGCGGTCGGTTCCGGCCGCCCTCCCTCGTCGGTGGCGCCGGCGGGTTGCGCGGCGTTGGGGTAGTCGGACGCGCGAGGCCCGGGCTCGGGCGGTGAGATCGGCTCCGGGGACTCGCGGACCGGCATGGGCGCCGGCGACTCGCCGGGAACTTGCTCCGATCCCTTCGCCACATCCGCTGCCGCCCCGACGGGCGATGGCTCGGGAGCGCTGCCTTTGTCAGAACGGGGGGAGTCGGAACGGGGGCTGTCGGAGCCGGGGGAGTCAGAACGGGGGGAATCGGAACTCGGCTCCTGATCCGACGAGGTCGTCGGGAGAACGGCGCCGTGAAGCGCCTCGGGCGCAACCCGCCTGACCTCGGGCTCCGGGGTCTGGCGGTCGGGCTTCTCGGGCCGGGGCAGGGTCGCGGGAGCCTCCGCCTCGATCGCCCGATCGGACTTAAGGTCCTCGCCCTTGGTCTTGATGCCCTCGATGGCCGGGGGTGGCAGATGCTGGGACCGCGGCTCGGTACGTGGCGGCGCGTCGGCCTGGGGCCTGGCCAGTTGGGACGCCGGCCGCTCGGACGGTTGCTCGAGGCCTGGGCGCGGCTCCCGTGGTGCGCCTCTGATCCCCTCGTTCTCGCTGCCTTGATCCTGGCCGCGGCGACCGCGGTTCCGGCCCCCGCGCCGGGAGCGCGAATCACCGTCGCGGCGGCGCGACTGCTCATCGGAATCCCCAGGCGCCGCGCCCCTGACCTCGTCGCGGGCATGGGGCCGCCCATCCTCGCGACCCGCGCCTCTGGCCTCCTCGCGGGCCACCGGGCGCTCGGGCGCGCGCTCGCGATCCTGCATCCGTCGATCCTGCTGCCCCCGACCCTGGGGCCGGCGCTCATCGCGCCGAGTCTCGGTAGCCGACGGCCGCTGAGGCTGGCCCTGCACGGGTCGAGGCCGGGCCTGGGGCGGCGGCGTGGCGTCCGCTGGCGCGCTGGTGCGGACCGCGGGCACCGAAGGCTGCGCATGGCGCGGGACGAAGAGCCTGGCGAGGCGCTTGAGCAGACCCTCCTGGGGGACCCGCTCGGCCCCGATTGGCGGCTTGACGACCCGGTCTTGCGCCGCGGCAACGGGCGGCTCGGGCGGAGGGGCCCGCTCCGGCATGGGGGCGGTGGGGGTGAGCTGCCGTACCGCTGGCTGCTCAACCCGAGGCGGCTCGCCGAGCCGGGCATAGGGGGTTGGCGTGGGCTCCGGTAGGGCGGTCATCTCGTAGCTCGGCCGCTCGTCCGGCTGCTTGGCCAGGTCCTGGGCCCGGACACGCTCGATCTGGTAGTCCGGGGTCTCGATGTGCGCGTTCGGCAGCAGCACCACCTGCACCTCCTGGCGTCTCTCGATCTCCAGGATGGCGCGGCGCTTCTCGTTGAGCAGGAAGGTGGCGACGCTCACCGGCAGATGGGCGAGGATGCGCTGGGTGTTCTCCTTCATCGCCTCTTCTTCAATGATGCGCAGGATCGAGAGCGCCAGCGATTCCACCCCGCGGATCTTTCCCTGACCGTGACAGCGCGGGCACTCGAAGCTGCTGGAGTCCCCGAGCGAGGGACGGAGCCGCTGACGGGACATCTCCAGCAGGCCGAAGCGCGAGATGCGGGCCACCTGGACCCGGGCGCGGTCGTGCTTGAGGGCATCGCGCAGTCGGTTCTCGACCTCGCGCTGATTCTTCGGCGGCGTCATGTCGATGAAGTCGATGACGAAGAGGCCGCCCAGATCACGCAGGCGCAGCTGGCGGGCGATCTCGTCGGCGGCCTCCAGGTTGGTGTTGAGCGCGGTCTCCTCGATATCAGCGCCCTTGGTGGCGCGCGAGGAGTTGATGTCGATGGCGGTCAGGGCCTCGCCGTGGTCGATCACGATGGACCCGCCCGAGGGGAGACGCACCTCCCGCTGGAAGGCCGACTCGATCTGGCTCTCGATCTGGTAGCGGGTGAAGAGCGGGACCTCGTCCTGGTAGAGGCGCAGCTTTTTCATGTTGCTCGGCATCACCTGGCGCATGAAGGCCTCGGCGCGCTCGTAGACCGCCCGGTCGTCGATGACGATCTCGCCAATGTCCGCGCGCAGATAGTCGCGGATGGAGCGGATGATGACGTCGCTCTCCTGGTAGATCAGGAAGGGGGCCTTGCGCTGGGAGGCGGACTGCTCGATGGCCTTCCATAGCTGCAGCAGATAGTCCAGGTCCCACTGGAGCTCCTCGGTGCTCTTGCCGACCCCAGCGGTGCGCACGATGAGCCCCATGTCCTCGGGGATCTGGAGCTGGCTCATGACGTCGCGCAGCTCGCTGCGGTCCTGGCCCTCGATGCGCCGCGACACCCCGCCGGCGCGCGGGTTGTTGGGCATCAGCACCAGGTAGCGGCCGGCGAGCGAGATGAAGGTGGTGAGCGCCGCGCCCTTGGTCCCGCGCTCCTCCTTGTCGATCTGGACCACCACCTCACTGCCCTCCTTCAACACCTCCTTGATGTTGATGCGGGAGCCGGGCTTGACGCTCTCGGGCTCGAAGTAGGCGCGGTGGATCTCCTTCAGCGGGAGGAATCCGTGGCGGTCCGCACCGTAGTCGACGAAGGCGGCCTCGAGGCTGGGCTCGACCCTGGTGATGATCCCCTTGTAGATATTGGCCTTTTTCTGTTCGCGTCCGGGTGCTTCGATATCGAGGTTATAGAGGACTTGACCGTCGACCGTAGCGACACGCAACTCCTCCGGCTGAGTTGCGTTGATCAGCATTCGTTTCATGTTGTTCCTGACTCATAGGGTGCGCATGCGCCGCCGATGGGTTCCGCCCGTCGCGGTCGCGGGATCGCCAGGGCCGAGGGCCCCGGGGCTTGCCCACCCCCCACCGGGACGAGTCGCCGGGACGTGGAGGGCACGCGCGTTCAGTCGTTCAATTGCGGACGAGCCGGGCGCCATGGCGCCCGGCGGTTCGTCCGCTGCGTTTGGGAACCGCCGCCTCGCGGCGATCTCACCGTTACTGGAGCGGCGCGTCAGACGCCCGCCGCCCGTTTCGCCCCCGCAAGAGGGTCGGGTGTGGAGAGCGAGCGCCGAAGGGGGTGGGTCGGTGTAGAATCCGCGCTCGCTCAAAACCGGCGAGCCCGCCTGACCTGCCCTCAGCCCCGCTGGGCCGCTCGCCAAGCCTCACCCTGGCAGCCGGCTGGTCGGGCCTCGGATCCGGCTGTGGCATTCGGATGCGCAGGCACAGGAGCCGCGCTGTCGAATCCCGGGATGGGCCCGCCCTGCAGAAGGCACTGAGGGACGCTGATTCAAGCACGGGGCAGCGCGGCCACGGCTTGAGACAGCTCTCCCCGCTGCGCCGGATGTGGCCGCGCCGGCTCGAATTCGCGGCTCCCGGCAACAATCTGCTTCGGTCGAGCACAAGCGGGAGATACTATCAGTGATCCCTAATGGCAGCAATTGACCCGAGCGGAGGGTGCGACCCTGTTGAAGACCGCGGATTCCCCTTTGTGCGCAGAGACTTCCGCTCACCGCGCGGTTTCGGTCGCGGTCCAGGTGCGGGTGGACGGTGAGACGGCGGGCCAGCGTATCGACAACTTTCTACTGCGCGAGCTCAAGGGCGTCCCCCGCAGTCACCTTTACCGGGTGCTGCGCCGGGGTGAGGTGCGCGTCAACAAGGGTCGGGTCAAGGCGGACTACCGTCTCCAGGCCGGCGACCTGGTGCGGATCCCGCCCCTGCGCCGGCCCGAGCCCAGCGAGCCGGGGCGGGCGCCGGATGCCCAGCGCTCGCGTATCGAGGGCTCTGTCCTGTTCGAGGACGACCGACTCCTGGTGATCGACAAGCCGGCGGGACTGGCGGTGCACGGCGGCAGCGGGCTCAGCTACGGGCTCATCGAGACCCTGCGCCAGTTGCGTCCCGGCGCCGAGCTGGAGCTGGTGCACCGTCTGGACCGGGATACCTCCGGCTGCCTGCTGGTAAGCAAGCGCCGCAGCACTCTGCGCGGCCTCCACGCCCTGATCCGCGAGGGCAAGGTGGAGAAGCGCTACCTGGCACTGATCCTGGGGGACCTGCGCGAGGAGCAGGTGAGGGTCGACGCCCCCCTGGTGAAGAACGTGCTCAAGGGCGGCGAGCGCCTGGTTCAGGTGGACAACACCGCCGGCAAGGCCGCCTCCACCTTGTTTCGGCGCCTGCGGCGTCTGCCCTTCGGCGCCGGCACCGCCACCCTGGTGGAGGCGCAGCTCCTCACCGGGCGCACCCACCAGATCCGGGTCCACGCGGCCCACCTGGGGAGTCCGCTCGCCGGTGATTCCAAGTATGGGGACTTCGATGCCAACCGCCGGCTCAAGTCCCTGGGCCTCGACCGCTTGTTTCTGCATGCCAGCGTCCTGCGCCTCCAGCCCGATCACCTGATGCGGCCCCTGCGGGTGGAGTCGCCGCTACCCGCGGATCTGGAGCGGGTGATCGAAACCCTGGCGAAGGGGGGCTCGACGCAATGAACCCGGACGATGGCGACTTCGAGCTGTTGGTCTTCGACTGGGACGGGACCCTCATGGATTCCCAGGCCCGCATCGTGGCTTGCCTCCAGGCGGCCTTCGCGGATGCCGGTCTCAAGCCCCCCAGCCAGGAGTCGGCGAGCGACGTCATCGGGCTTGGGCTGGACGAGGCCCTGGCCCGTCTCTGTCCGGGTTGCGATGCAAGCGGGCGCGATGCCCTCGTGGCCCTCTACCGCCGCCACTTCCTGGTGACCGATCGCACCCCCTCCGCGCTCTTCCCCGGGGCCCGCGCCATGCTCGAGCGACTCGCGGCCAAGGGGTATCGGCTCGCCGTGGCCACCGGCAAGAGCCGGGCCGGGCTGGCCAAGGAGATGGAGATCACGGGGCTCGGTGGCCTCTTCGATGCCACCCGCTGCGCCGACGAGACCTTCTCCAAGCCTCACCCGCAGATGCTGCTCGAGCTGATGGACCAGCTCGGCGTGCGCTCGGCGCGGACCCTGATGGTGGGGGACACGGAATACGACCTGCAGATGGCGGCGAACGCGGGCGCCTGGTCCCTGGCCGTCTGTTACGGGGTGCATTCGGCGGAACGGCTGCTCGCCTGCGGGCCCCTCGGCTGTCTGCGGTCCCTGGTCGAGATTCCGGACTGGCTCGTCCGCCGGGCGGGTGGAGTGGGGCTGGATCAACCTCTTTGGCGACAGTGATCTGATAAGCTTACGAAAACGGTCTTTCCAGGCCAATCGGGAAGACCCGCAGACCGCGGATTGCAAGTCGCATGGAAAGACAATGATCGATTGCGAGGTGTCGAGTTGAGCTGGAAATTCTGGACCCGCCACGACGAGCCCATGCCCTCCCCGGGAGACGCCGACTGGGAGCGGGCGCTGATCAACCGGATGGCCCTGGAGCACCTGCGCGACCAGCGTCGCGGGCGGCGCTGGGGAAACATCTTCAAGCTCCTGATCCTGCTCTATCTGGTCGGGCTGCTGGCGGCGGCCCTGTCCCAGGGCCTGTGGGACAGTCTCAAGACGGCCGACGATCACACCGCGCTCGTGGAGGTCAAGGGCGTAATCTCCTCGGAGACCGAAGCGAGCGCGGATCGGGTGATCACGGGCCTGCGTGATGCTTTCGAGGCCGAGCACGTCAAGGGCGTCATCCTGCGCATCAACAGCCCCGGGGGCAGCCCAGTCCAGTCCGCCTACATCAATGACGAGATCCATCGGCTGAAGGCCAAGTACAAGGAGGACAAGGGCAAGGAGATGCCGGTCTACGCGGTTGCCATGGACCTTTGCGCCTCTGGCGGCTATTACGTGGCCGCGGGAGCGGACGAGATCTATGCGGACAAGGGCAGTCTGATCGGGTCCATCGGCGTGCGCATCGACGCCTTCGGCTTCCAGGATGCGATGACGGAGTTGGGCGTGGAGCGGCGCCTGATCACGGCGGGGAAGAACAAGGGGATCCTGGATCCGTTTTCGCCCCTGCCCGAGGATCAACGCCAGTTCATACAGGGCATTCTGGATGACCTGCACCGGCAGTTCATCGCCACGGTCAAGGCGGGGCGGGGCGACCGGCTCAAGGGCGGTGACGAGCTCTTCAGCGGACTCTTCTGGAGCGGCGAGCAGGCCGTCGGCCTGGGTCTTGTGGATGGGCTGGGCAGCTCCAGCTACGTGGCCCGGGAGCTGATCAAGGCCGAGACCATCGTCGACTACACCAAGAAGCGGGACCTGCTGGAGGGGATCGCCAAGCGTCTCGGGGCCAGCGTGGTGAGCGGCGCACTTGAGGTCGTGGAGTCCCTCGGCTGGGGAGGGCTGCGCTGAGAGGCTGAGAATCCGAGGCTGAGAATCCCTGCCGGCTCAGCGCACGGGCAGGCTGGTGCGGTCTACTACGCGCCGGAGCACGAAGCTCGAATGCACGCCCGTCACCCCCTCGATGCGGGTGATGCGCTGGAGCAGGAGCTCCTGGTAGTGGTCCATGTCACGGACGATGACCTTGAGCTGATAATCCGCCTCCCGCCCGGTGATCAGCAGGCATTCGAGTACCTCGGGCATGGCGGCGACCGCGGCCTCGAAGCGCTCGAAACGCTCGGGGGTGTGCCGGTCCATGGAGATGCTGAGGATCGCCATCAGGGTGAGCCCCAGCGGCTTGGGGTCCAGCAGGGCCCTGTAACCGGCGATGATCCCCGCCTCCTCGAGCGCCCGCACCCGCCTCAGGCAGGGGGACGGGGAGAGGCCAATCCGATCCGCAAGCTCCTGGTTGCTGATGCGCCCGTCCTGTTGCAGCTCTTCGAGGATGCGCCGGTCGTAGTTGTCCAGGGTGGTCATTCAGCTCGCTTCCGGGAGAGACGCTGATCAGACGCCATCGCCGTAGGTTGAGAAGGCGGGAGCATAGCAACAAGGGCAGAGGCGCGCAGGGCGCCCAACGGAGCCAAGGCGATGAACAACCTCAAGCTGAATCTCAAGCACCTGCGCTACTTCTGGGCGGTCGCGAGCCACGGCTCGATCGCGGCGGCCTCCAAGGCGCTGTTCCTCACCCCGCAGACGATCAGCGGTCAGTTGACCGAGCTCGAGGGCCAGGTGGGGGCCAAGCTGTTCCGGCGCGAGGGCCGGGGCCTCGCCCTCACCGAGACGGGCCGCCTGGTCTTCTCCTATGCGGACGAAATGTTCCGCCTCGGGCTGGAGCTCCAGGACCTGCTGGCCGGCCGCTCCCCCGGATCGGTCCAGACCATCAAGGTGGGCGTGGCCATGGTGGTCCCCAAGCTGCTCGCCTGCCGGGTCCTGGAGCCGGTCCTGGAATCGCCCGAACCGGTGCGGCTGATCTGTCACGAGGCGCCCCTGGTGGACCTGCTCGCCGATCTCTCAGTGCACAAACTCGATGCGGTGCTCGCCGACGGTCCCTTGAGCCCCGCGCTTAACATCCGGGCTTACAACCACCTGCTCGGTGAGTCGGGGGTGAGCTTCTTCTGCGCACCGGGGCAGGCGGAGCAACTCAAGGACGGCTTTCCCGCCAGCCTCGACGGGGCGCGCACCCTGATGCCCAGCAGCGGCAGCAATCTCAGGCGCAATCTCGAGAGCTGGTTCGAGCGCCACGACGTCAAGCCCCGGGTGGTCGCCGAAATCGAGGATCGGGCCCTGATGAAGGCGTTCGGGGAGCGGGGCGCGGGGGTCTTCACCTCGCCCACGGCGGTGGAGCAGGAGGTGCTCGACAAGTACGGGGTCGCGCTGATCGGCCGCACCGAGGAGATCACGGAGCGTTACTACGTCATCTCACCCGAGCGCCGCATCAAGCACCCGGCCGTCGCACTCATCACCGACTCCGCCCGCAATGCCTTGTTCGCGTGACGCGGCCCCGGCGCCTCTGCTCAGGAGGCCGTGAGTTGCGTAGAACCTTGCGGAGAAGATATAAAAAGGCTGTTAATTAAATAAAAGCGAAATTAAATGTCTTTAATTTCCCGGAAGAAGGCTGAATTCGCAATCTTCCTTCTCCCCGACTGACGTAAGCTGGCCCCGACGTCCAGAGCCGGACCGAGGCCCAACCAGGCCCAGCACCGGCGACCGGATCCCCACCCGGGATCGGGTCGGCCTCGAGGCCCCACCAGGGCGAGGCGCATCGACGTCGCCATCGGCACATGACCCCTCGCCCCCGTCTCCGAGCGGCGGGCGAGGGGGCCTCGGGCGCAGAACCCGGGCACCTGTTGCCAGAACGCCAGGCCAACGTCTGAAGGAGGTCCCGATGTCCCGCTTCGATCACCGCAAATACCGACCCATCCCCCGGGTGAGCCTGCCCAATCGGCAGTGGCCCGACCGGGTCCTCGAGCGGGCGCCGATCTGGGCCAGCGTGGACTTGCGCGACGGCAATCAGGCCCTCCTCGAGCCCATGGGCGTGGACCAGAAGCGCCGGCTCTGGGACCTTCTGGTGCGTCTGGGCCTGAAGGAGATCGAGGTCGGCTTTCCCGCCGCGAGCCAGCCGGATTTCGACTTCGTGCGCTGGCTGATCGAGGAGCGGCAGATCCCGGACGACGTCACCATCCAGGTGCTGGTGCAGGCGCGCCATGACCTGATCCGGCGCACCTTCGAGGCCCTGGCGGGCGTCCCGCGGGCCATCGTCCACCTGTACAACTCCACCTCCCCGGTGCAGCGGAAATGGGTCTTTGGCAGCGACCGCGATGGCGTCAGGGACATGGCCGTCCAGGGTGCGCACTGGGTCCTCGAAGAGGCCGCGCGCTATCCGCGCACCCGCTGGACCTTCCAGTACTCGCCCGAGAGCTTTACCGCCACGGAACCGGACTACGCGCTGGAGGTGTGTGAGGCGGTGATGGATCTTTGGCAGCCGACCCCGCGGCGGCCCTGCATCATCAACCTCCCGGCCACGGTGGAGTGCGCGAGCCCCAACGTCTTTGCCGACCAGGTGGAGCTCTTCGCCTCGGGGCTGAGCCGCCGGGACTCCGTCGTCCTCTCCGTGCACACCCATAACGACCGGGGCGGGGCCGCGGCCGCCGCCGAGCTTGCGCTCCTGGCCGGAGCGGATCGGGTGGAGGGGACGCTGCTCGGCAACGGCGAGCGCACCGGCAACCTGGACCTCCTGACCCTGGCCCTGAACCTCTACAGCCAGGGGATAGACCCGCGGCTCGATCTCAGCCGTCCGGACGAGATCGTCTCGGTGGTCACCGAGTGCACCGGCATCCCGTTGCACCCCCGTCACCCCTGGGTCGGGGAGCTGGTGTACACCGCCTTCTCCGGCAGCCATCAGGACGCCATCCGCAAATGTCTGAGGCAGCAGAGGCCCGATGCCCCCTGGCAGGTGGCCTATCTCCCCATCGATCCGGCGGACCTGGGTCGCAGCTATCAGGCGGTGATCCGGGTGAACAGCCAGTCCGGCAAGGGCGGGGTGGCCTTCGTGCTGGAGCGCGACCAGGGGCTCAATCTGCCCCGCTGGATGCAGGTGGAGCTCGCCAGGTTGGTGCAGCACGAGAGCGAGCGATCGGGCGGTGAGATGGATGCATCCCGCATCAACGCCCTCTTTCGCGAGCACTTCATGGCCGAGCGGGGGCCCTACCGCCTCATCGGCTACCGGCTGGATCGCAACGGGCACGACCGGATCGAGGTGCGCCTCGACACGCCCCAGGGCGAGCGCCTCCTGCAGGGCCAGGGGCAGGGGGCCATCGCCGCCTTCCTCGACGCCTGGACGCGGGCAACGGGCGGGGTCGTCGAGGTGCTGGATTACCAGGAGCACGCCTTGGACGAGGGGACCGACGCCGAGGCCGCCGCCTATGTCCTGCTCGATGTGGGCGGGGATCGGGTGGCGGGGGCGGCCATCGAGCGCGATACGGTGGCCGCGGCCCTCAACGCGGTGCTCGCCGCCTTGAACCGCGCCGCCGAGGGCCGTGCCTCTCGGGCCGACACGCTGGCAGATCCGACTTCAATCCGACAACGCCCTCTGCGCGAATGCGGGGCGCCACTGTCGGCCTGAAGCCCGATCTACAGGGACGCCCCGCCAGGTGCAGGTGCGGGCCGCGAACACCAGGCGTCGCGGCAGCGCACCGCAAGATCCGGAAAATCGGTGAAGACCCCGTCCACCCCCAGGTCCAGGAGTGACTCGAGCAAGGCCTCGAAGGTCCCGAATCCCTGGGGCAGCGGGTCCCGGCGCAGGGTGTAGGGATGGACCAGGAGACCGGTGGCGTGGGACAGGGCCACCAGGTCGGTGCCGCCGGGGCGGGGAGCGGGTCCGGTTTCCAGCAGCAGATGGCCGATCCAGGGTCCGATGCCCGACGCGTAGCGGCACACCGCCGCGAGCCCGGCGGGCGTGCGCATGGCCTCAAAGTCCGCCGGTGGCTGCGGCCACCACTGAGAATCGCCGATGAGCTGGATCAGCGGGATCCCGGGGACCCGCTCCCGGAGCTCCAGCAGGGTCCGGGGGTCGAAGCACTGGAGGTAGACCCGGTCGTCGGTCGTCCGGTAGCCGTGACGTTCCAGGACCGGCAGCACCGACGTCACCAGATCCTGTCCCTGGCCGCGGTGCCAGTCCGGCTCCTTGAGCTCCGCATAGATCCCGACCTGGCGGCCGGTCGCGCGGTTCAGGCCGCGGATCAGGGTCAGCTCCTCGTCCAGGGTATGCAGCCGGAAGGGGCTCGCCCCCGAATGGTCGATGGCCGGAAAGCGATCCGGGTACAGCGGGCGGCCGGTGCCGGGATGGGTCCGCTCGTGCACCCTCAGTCGGCCGAGCTCCGCCAGACTGAAGTCGATCACATAGCGGCGGCCGTCGGGCCGGGCGCGGTCCGGGAAGCGGTCCGCCGCATCCGTGACCTCATCGAGATGGAGGTCGTGCAGCACCAGAGGCACCCCATCCCGGGTCAGCACCAGGTCCTGTTCCAGGTAGTCGGCCCCCATCCCATGGGCGAGGGCCTTGGCCTCCAGGGTGTGCTCGGGCAGGTAGCCGCTGGCCCCGCGATGGGCGATGACGATGGGTCTCTCTTGGGTCATCCCGATGGCTCCGGGGCTTGGGGTCAGGCGGGCGCGGCTGCGATGCCGGGCCCTGAGCGCCCGGTTGACAGTCCCTGAGCCGGCGTCGAGCATGCCGGCACCTCACCCGCTCCGTCGCGTCGAAGCCTGATGAATCCGGATCGGGCTGTCCATCCCCCCGACTGAGCCATCCCCGTGAATCAAGCCATCCCCATGGACCAAGATCAGCTCATCGCCATCGACCGGGCCCACGCCTGGCACCCCTATACCTCGACCATCGACCAGGACCCGGTGTATCCGGTGCGGGCCGCCCGCGGCTGCCGAATCGAGCTGATGGACGGCCGCGAGCTGATCGACGGCATGTCCTCCTGGTGGTGCGCCATCCACGGATACAACCATCCGGTGCTGAACCGGGCGCTGGAGGAGCAGATGGGCCGCATGGCCCATGTCATGTTCGGCGGACTCACCCACGAGCCCGCGGTCCGGCTGGTGCGGCGCCTGGTGGATCTGACCCCTGAACCCCTGCAGCACGTCTTCCTGTGCGACTCCGGCTCGGTCTCGGTGGAGGTGGCGATCAAGATGGCCATCCAGTACTGGCAGGCCGCGGGGCGGGCGGACAAACACCGGCTGATGACCATCCGCTCCGGCTATCATGGGGACACCTTTCAGGCCATGTCGGTGTGCGATCCCGAGACCGGGATGCATCACCTCTTCAGTGCCGTCCTGCCCCGTCAGATCTTCGCGCCGGCCCCAGGCTGCCGCTTCGGGGAGCCCCCGGACCCGGCAGAGCTCACCGAGCTCGAGCGCCTGATCGAACAGCACCGCGATGAGCTGGCCGCGGTGATCCTGGAGCCCATCGTCCAGGGCGCCGGGGGCATGCGCTTCTATTCAGCGGATTATCTTCGGGCGGTGCGCGGCCTGTGCGATCGCCATGACATCCTGCTGATCGCCGATGAGATCGCCACCGGCTTCGGTCGCACCGGCGCCCTCTTCGCCTGCGAGCACGCGGGCATCGCCCCGGACATCATGACCGTCGGAAAGGCCCTGACCGGTGGCTATATGACGCTCGCCGCCACCCTGGCGAGCGGGCGTGTGGCGCGGGGTATCTCCTCGGGCCGGCCCGGGGCCTTCATGCACGGACCCACCTTCATGGGCAACCCGCTCGCCTGCGCGGTGGCCAACGCCAGCATCGAGCTCCTGCTGGCCTCCGACTGGCGGGCCACTATCCGCCACATCGAAGGGGCGCTGAACCGGGGTCTCGGCCCCTGCCGCGGTCTACCCGGGGTGGTGGATGTGCGGGTTCTGGGGGCCATCGGGGTGGTGGAGATGGCGCAGCCCGTGGCCATGCGCTCCATTCAGGCCAGGTTCGTCGAGCAGGGGGTCTGGGTCAGGCCCTTTGGTCGGCTGATCTATCTGATGCCGCCCTACAGCATCTGCGATGCAGAGCTCGCCGCCCTGTGCGCGGCGGTCAGGCTGGTGCTGGGTGAGCCTGGCTGAGGCGCCCGGCTATCGGCGCAGGACCCCATCGACGAAGGGCCCGCTCATCGCAACACCGGGGTGCGCCCGGGTGCGCCCAGGGTCCCGTCCTCCTCCAACAGCTCGATCTTGATGTTGCGGCGGCGGCTTTCCATCGGGGTCGGGACGCCGTCCTTCAGCAGGACGCGGCCCTGGGCCCTGCCGAAGGTCGTGTTCAACGGGGAGCGATGACGGTAGCGGCGCACCTCGACCGGCTTGCCGCCGATCAGCTTGCCGTTCAGGATCTCGATCGCCCGCATCGCCGTGCGCGCCGGGCGTATCTCCACCAGCCCGTGGTACTCCTGGACGCCGCTGGAGCGCTCGGTGATGCGCAGGATGCTGTAATTGGAGCAGGGGTTGCGAAACGCGGTTACGCGGATTCCAGCCTGGTTGAGCTCGGACTCCACGAAATCCCTGAGGTCGTGCCGGGAGAAATCGATCGGCAGATTGCGCAGGAACAGCAGGACCGAGCCTGTTTTCCCGTTCATGAGGAGTCTCCCACAATCGCTGGTGCAGCTTCCGAGTTTCCAGAACACATGCTCGCGCAAGCGCACCCCATTGCGCCAGTGGCTTTCCGACCGGCTGAGCCGCCGACCGGATTTGCGGCCAATCCAGGGTCACAACGGCAGTTGCGAGAATCGGGAAAGACTCGTTCGGGATCAATGGCCGGCAATGCCGTTGGCGACCTCCGGGATCTGCAACGTTCCGGGGACAGGAGCCGCAGGGTCACCGTGTGACGAGGGTGGCCCGAGGGGCCGCAGGACGCGCGCACCTTTCGAAAATAGGCGCATCGCCCGCCCGTTTCTGTGAAAGGGGTCCCATTGAACCCCCGCCCAACTGCCATCGGCGCGGCAGTCCTTGAAGCGCCCCGGTCACCAAAACGCAATGTCGGTGTGGAGCGTTCGCGGGTATACTGCGACTGCGGCCCATCGCGAACTTCCTCGCCCGGGCCGGGCCGCGTTTGGATACGCCGCCGTCCGCATCCGCGGCACCGCCCCAAGCCCCCATCCCACCCGCGTCCAGCGTCGAGAGGCACCCTAATGGATCGCTCCGATCTGCGTCTGTCTTTCGCCCAGTATTTGTTCTCGATTGCGGTGCTGACCTTGCTTTGGCTTCTCCTGGCCGGCAGTCTGCGCCCCGATGAGCTGGTCGCCGCCGCCGCTGTGGCTCTCTTGGTCACCCTGATCGCGGGCCCGCGGCTCGCCGTGCTCTCCGGGGTGCGCCTCACGCCGGTCGCGCCGCTCCATCTGCTGCTCTATCTGTGGACCTTCCTGGTGGCCCTGATCCGCTCCAACCTGGACATGGCGCGCCGGGTCCTGTCTCCGTCCCTACCGATCCGGCCCGGCGTGGTGGAGGTGGAAACCCGCCTCCAGTCCCCCCTGGGGCGCATGCTGCTCGCCAATAGCATCACCCTGACCCCTGGTACCTTGTCCATCGACATCGTCGGGGACAGGATCCTGGTGCACTGGATCGACTGTCCCCCGGGGACCGACCTGGTCCGGGCGACCAAGGCGATCTCGGAGTCCTTCGAACGCCACATCAGCGGGTTCCTGAAATGATCCTGAACGAGCTGGAGACTGCCGCCTTCGCCTTGCTGGGCCTGGCCCTTTTGCTCGCGCTGCTCCGGCTAGTCCTGGGGCCCAAGGCGCCGGACCGGGTGGTGGCCTCGGACACCCTCTCGGTGATCACCACCATCGGCATCGTGGGTCTGGCCCTGGTGCTCGGCAATCCGCTCTACCTGGACGTGGCGCTGGTCTATGGCGTCCTGGCCTTCGTGGCCGTCGTCGCCATCGCCCGGGCCATCGAAGGCAACCGCGTACAAGGGGGCACCCATGAGACTCGCCGCTGACATCCTGCTCTTGATCGGCGCCGCCTTCGCCCTATTGGGCGCACTCGGAATCCTGCGCATGCCCGACGTCTACAACCGTATCCAGGCGGGCACCAAGGCGGTGACCCTGGGGGCCCTGGCGTTCCTGATCGGTGTAGGTTTGCTGGAGCCGGGCTGGTGGGCCAAGCTGGTCTGCATCGGGGGTTTCGTGCTCTTCACCAACCCCGTGTCCTCCTCCACCATCGCCCGAGCCCTCTATATCTCCGGGGTCAGGCCCTGGCGCGCACCCGCGGCGGCGGGTGCCGCCGAGTCGCGGGGGTAGGGCTATGCTGACCTGGATTGCGCTGATCATCGTGGTGCTGATGCTGGTGGCTGCCGCTGCCGTGCTGATGCTCGAGAATTTTGTGGCCGCGGTGGCCGCCACCTCGGTGGTGGGCCTCGGTCTCTCCGTCTTGTTCGTCATGCTCCAGGCCCCCGACGTGGCCCTGACCGAGGCCGCCGTGGGCGCCGGCCTCTCCGGGGTCATCCTGGCGCTGGCCCTGCGCCGCTTGGGGCTCTGGTTCCTCGAGGATGGGGACCGCGGCGCCGCCCATCCCCTGGTGCCGAGCTCCCAGGCCTCGGGCGAGGAGTCCGATCGCCATGCGTAACGTCGCGTCACTGCTCTTTTCGGGAGGTCTCGCCTTCCTCCTGTTGGCGCTCGGCGCCCAGCTCGCCTTCGGCGATCCGGTCATGCGGGTCGGGGCCGAATACCTGAGGGTCGCGGGGCCAGAGCTCGGCGCCGCCAATCTCGTGACCGCCATCCTGGCGGGTTATCGGGGCTTCGATACCCTGGGTGAGCTCTCGATCCTCTTCGCAGCGGCCACCGCCGCCGGGCTGGTGCTCGGCCATCGGCGTGCGGACGCGCCCCGGGACCCGCCGGGCGGTCTGATCCTTCGGGCCGGGGCGGACCTGCTGTTCCCCCTGCTGCTGGTGGTGGGGATCTACATCGTCCTTCACGGTCACCTGACCCCAGGGGGTGGCTTCCAGGGTGGGGTGGTCCTGGCCGCGGCTTTCTTCGTCGCGGTCCTCGCGGACCCGTCCCGCAGCCTGAACCACGGCCTGATCTCCTGGATCGAGGGCTTTGCGGGGGCATCCTTCATCCTGATCGGGATCTGGGCCCTGGTGGCGGATGGAGACTTTCTGGCCCCGATGCTTGGCACCGGGGTCATGGGTCAGATCCTCTCCGCCGGGACCCTGCCGCTCCTGTCTGTCGCCATCGGGCTCAAGGTGGGCTCCGAGCTGGCGGGGCTGATGGCCCACCTCTCCGATACCGAGGCGCGCGACCAGTGATTGACTTCACATTCGAGACTGTCGTCTATGTCGGCGCCATCGGACTGGTGGTGATCGGCGCCTTGGGGCTGGTGCTCTGCAACCACCTGTTCCGCATGCTGCTGGCGCTGGGGATCGCCGAGTCGGGGGCCAACCTGCTCCTAATCCTCACCGGATACCGGCCCGAGGCCACGGCCCCGATCATCGGCTACGGGCCGGTCGGCGCGCCCATGGTGGACCCGCTGCCTCAGGTACTGGTGCTCACCGCCATCGTCATCGGTGTCGGGGTCCAGGCCATGGCCGTGTCCATGCTGGTGCGCGTCTACCGTGCCTACGGAACCCTGGACGTGCGGGAGTTGCGCCGGCGCATGGAGCTGGAAGTCTCCGCCGCCGCAGGCATCCCCGCCCCGACCAGCACCCAGGCCCCGGCGGGCGGGCGGCCCCTGCCGCCGGTGCCGGCCTACCGGCCGACCCACGGCCGCGTCCAACCCCGGGAGTCGTGATCATGAATCAGATCGTGCTCCCGGTGGTGCTGCCCCTGCTCGCCGCCTTCCTGATGCAGCCCCTGGCCCAGGTGTCCCGGTTGGCGGCACGCGTCTTGGGTCCCTTGGTGCTGTTCCTCTGCGCCTTCGTCGTCGCGCGGCTCTGGCTCGACTACGGCGACGCCCCCTTTAGCGTGGCCATTGGCGGTTTTGCCCCGCCGCTGGGCATCGTCTTCTACGCGGATCACCTGGCCCTGTTGTTCGCCCTGGCGGTACCGCTCTTCACCCTGCTGTTCTGGCCAGGGCTCGGTGATCGGGACGCGGATCCGGGCCACTGCGCCCGGCGCGATGCCCTGGTGCTACTCCTAGTAGCGGCGACGACGGGCCTTGCCCTCTCGGGCGACCTGTTCAACATCTACGTCTTCTACGAGCTGGCGGCGGTCGCGTCCTTCGGCCTCGCTTCCCTCACCGGCACCCCTCGGGCCCTGGTAGCAACCCTGCGCTACCTGCTGATCAGCGCCTTCGGTTCCGTGCTCGCCCTGGTGGGCATCTCCTTGCTGTACATGGCGACCGGCACCCTGAATCTGGCCCAGCTCGCCCAGCTCGCGCCCTACACCCTGCAGGGGCCCCTGGGCCTCGCCGCCTTCGCACTCATGGTCATGGGCTTCGGGGTCAAGGCGGAGCTGTTCCCTCTCAACACCTGGGTGCCGGAGGTCTATTCCACGGCACCGGCACGGGTCTCGGCCCTGCTGGCGGGCCTGGTCTCCAAGCTGGCCGTGCTGGTGGTGGTGCGGCTCCTGGTGCTGGTCTTTCAGCAGCCGGAGGCCTCCCAGCTTCTGTTGGTGCTTGGCGTACTCGGAATCCTCACCGGCGAGCTCGCCGCCTGGCGCGCCCGGGACTTCCCGCGGATGATCGCCTTCTCCTCCATCGGCCAGCTCGGTATCGTCTTCATCGCCTTCTCCATTTCTGGAGACGCCGGGCTGCTGGCCGGCATTGCGGTGGCCCTGCACCATCTGATTGTCAAGTCCGCGCTCTTCGGGCTCGCGGTGCGCTGGAACGGGTCCTTGGACGCCCTGGCCGGTGCTGCCCGGCGAGCGCCCCTCGCCGCCGGGCTCTATGTGCTCCTCGCCCTCTCCCTGATCGGGGTTCCGCCCCTGCCGGGCTTCTGGGCCAAGCTCCTGGTCCTGGTGGGTCTGGCGCAGGGTGGGTCGGCCCTGCAGCTCTCCGCGCTCGTCGCCATCCTGGCGGTGACGGCGGTGGAGGCCAGCTACCTGTTCCGGGTGGCGATGCGGCTCTACCAGGATGGGCAATCTCCCCCGGCACCCCACGCCCCCTGGGACCTGGGGGTGGCGACGGCCCTGGCCGCGGTGCTCCTGGCCTCCACCCTGGGGATTACGCCAGTCGCAGATTCCCTGAAGTCGGTCGCCCATCAGGCCGGTGACCTGGCCCTCTACGTCGACACCGTATTCCCCAAGACCGTGGCCCGACAGGATTGACCATGACGACCAGCCTGACGCCCCTGGATACCCTGCTCCTGGTCTCGGCCCTGACCCTGGTGCTGATGCTCCTGATGGGGCGGATGCGCATGGCAGGCCCCCTCTCGGTGGTCCTCTACGCCGTCCAGTTCGCCGCCCTGGTGGGCACCGGGACCCTGTTCGGCGATCCGGTGGCGTCGTCCTTCGTGCTCACGGTGCTCGATCAGCCGTTGCACTGGCGTTTTGACGCCGTTTCCTGGTTCTTCGCCATGATCACCATCGGGGCCGCCTTCGTCAGTGCCTGGTATGCGGCCGGTGCCTGGATGGATCGCTTCCGGGAGCAGGGACGCAGCACGCGGCTCTTCCACGTGACCCTGGCGCTCAACGTCTTCTCCATGCTGCTGCTGCTCGGCAGCGGGGACCTCCTGTCGCTGTTCCTGGGCTGGGAGCTGGTGAGCTGGGCGAGCTTCCTGATGATGGCCCTGGCCGGGGGGCTGGCCTTCCAGATGGCCCTGCGCTATCTCGCCTACGCCTTCTCCGGGGCCATGGCGGTGTTGGGGGGCATGGCCCTGATTTACAGTCAGGTGGGCTCCTTCGAGTACGCCCAGGTCATGGCGGGCCTGCGCCAGATGACCGACGGCCAGATCTGGACCCTGCTGCTCCTGCTCGGCGGCGGCTTCGCGGTGAAGATGGGCCTCCTGCCCTTCCACCTGTGGCAGGCGGGGGCCTATGCGGAGACCCCGGGGCCCGGGTCGGCCTTCCTGGGGGCCATCTCGTCGCGCATGGGGCTCTACGCGATTGCGGTGGTCTTCATCGCCATGGTGGGGATCACCCGACTGGCCCACATGGAGGTGCCCTTCACCTTCATGAGCGCCCGGGATCTGCTCGCCTGGATCGCGGTCCTCACCATCATCTTCCCCACCTTTACCGCCCTGCAGCAGCATGACGCGCGCTACCTCTTGGCCTGGCACGGCATCGGGCAGGGGGGCTACATGCTCCTCGGCCTGGTCACCGGCAACGCCATCGGCTCCGCCGGCGGCATCATGCACGTGTTCAACCATGCCACCTATCAGGCGGCCCTGTTCATGTCGGTGATCGCGGTCCTGCACCGTACCGGCACCACCGATCTCAACAAGCTGGGGGGGCTCGTGGCGCGCATGCCCCTGTCCTTCCTGGTGATGCTCTTTGGCATCATCGGCCTGGCCGGGCTGCCGCCGATGAACGGCTTCGTCTCCAAATGGATGGTCTATCGTGCCCTGCTGACCGAGGGCATGCCGCTGCTCTTCGTCGGCGCCGTGATCGGCACCCTAGGCACCATCCTGTCCGTCTACAAGCTGATCCACAACATCTTCCTCGGCCAACTTCGCCTCGAGCACGAGGGTGTACGGGAGGCGCCGCTCTCCATGCTGATCCCGATGCTCGGCCTGTCCGGCATCATTTTCCTCTCTGGGTTCATACCCGGACCGGCGCTTGCCTGGGTGGCCCAGGTGCAGCTTGCCCTGGGCCTGCCCGTGGTCCCCTTCACCCTGGGGGGTATCGCCGACCCGCGCGGCGGGCTGGACATGATCTGGCTGGTGAGCATCCTGATGGCCGGCTTCGCCGTGGGGGCCCTCGTCTTCTTCGGGCTCGGAAACAAGTCGAGACGGGTCCACCAGCTAGACAACTATGCCGGCGGGCATTTCCTCACGGCCGATGTGCGCTACCAGTACAGCGACAACTTCTACGCCGGTCTGATGCACCTGATCGCCCCCTGGTATCGCGGTGCCTTCCAGTGGCTCGAGGGGGCCGTAACCTCCACGGTGGAGCTTCTCGCGCTGGGCATGAACGGGCTCTATCGATTCGCCCAGCCAACCCTGTTGGTGCTGGCCACAGCGGTGGCGGCGCTCGCCTGGGCCTCGGTCTGACGGAGGCTAGAAACAAATGGACTGGAAGACGCTGGTGGTCGAGCTGACCCTGATGCCCCTGGTGGCCTTCATCGTGGGTCTGTTCATGGTCCTGATGATGCGCAAGATCGCCGCGCGCATCCAACGCCGGGTGGGCCCGCCCCTGCTGCAACCCCTTTGGGACATCATCAAGCTCCACGGCAAGGAAACCCAGACATCCCACGGCTTGATCCACGAAATCGGCATCGTCATGGCCATCGGCGGGTACGTGGCGGCGGAGACCCTGCTGCCGGTGCCGGGCATGAACGGGCTGGCGGAGCAGAGCGGGCTGATCGGGCTCCTGTACATGACCATGATCCCGTCCCTAGGGTTGGCCCTGGGGGTGGGGCAGTGCGCCAACCCCAACGGCTCCATCGGCATCTCCCGGGCATTGACGGCTATGCTGGCCTACGACATCCCACTGGTGATCGTGATCTTCGGGGTGGCCTTCCACTTCGGCTCCCTGAACCTGGTGGACATCATCGCGACCCAGCAGGCGGGCGGGATCGAGACCTGGGGCATCGCCCAGATGCCGCTCCTGGCGATCGCCGGGCTCTTCGCCATGCAGGCGATGCTCGGCAAGCAGCCCTTCGAAATCTACGTGGCCCCAGCGGAGATCGCGACCGGTCCTATGGTCGAAATGGGTGGCAAGTTCCTGGGCGGTCTCTTTGTCATGCAGTGCTTCCAGCTCTACACCGCCGGGGTGCTCTACACGTCCCTATTTCTGGGGGGCGGCGAGAACTGGTTGACCTTCCTGCTCAAGGTCTTTGCCGTGGTGGCGATACCCATGACCATCGCCTTCGTCTTCCCCCGCTACCGCACCGAGGACATGGTACGGCTGGTGTGGAAGTGGCCGACCATGATTGGGCTGCTCGGCATCGCCTTTGTGATGCATTGAAGAATTTTTTCCGGAAATGAACGCGAATGAACGCGGAAAAAATGGTCCAATTGATGCGTTCGCGGTCGATTGGCTGACCGATCCGTTTGATGGCTGATACCTTGCGCCCTTGAGAGATCTGCAGTCTTGTCTGGTGTCTGGTGTTTATAACCTGACTTGGTGTAGCGTCTTTGGCGGCTCACTGCCCTGACTCAATTTGTTTATTTGCGTGTATTTACGTTCATTTGCGCCTAACGATTCGTTATCAGGTGACCCATGACCCAGCTTGAGAAGGCATCCGCGTCCGGCGGCATGATCCCGGTGAAGGCGGGCACCAAACGCACCAACCCGCTCGCCAACGTGTTCGACGACCTGGTGCGCTTCGCCCAGTCCAAGTCGCTGTTCATGCTGCACTATTGCACCGGCTGCGGGGCCATCGAGCTGCCGCCCGCCATGACCTCCCGCTTCGACATGGAGCGACTCGGCATCCAGCCCATGGTCTCGCCCCGGCAGGCGGACATCCTGCTGGTGACCGGCTATGTCTCGGTGAAGACGCTGAAGCGGGTCATACTCACATACGAGCAGATGAATTCGCCCAAGTACGTCATCGGCATCTGCTCCTGCACGGTCAACGGCGGCATGTACTGGCAGAGCTATGCCACCGCAAAGAAGCTCAACGACTACATGCCGGTGGACGTCTATATCGCCGGCTGCATGCCCAGGCCAGAGGCGGTGATCGCCGGTCTCCAGGACCTAATCGACGACATCCGGCACGGAAGGGCGGACTCCTGGAAGGACTACTATCGCCGCTACGACCAGTACCTGGGCAACCAGCAGCGGCTCTTCGGCGAGACCTGGCAGACCCCCACCGACGTGATCGCCGAGGCCCGCCACTACGGGCTCGTCGGACCAAAAACACTGGGCGAGCACACGGCGCTGCTCGAGCAGCACCAGCGGCCCCTGGAGGCCCTGGAGATGAAGCTCGAGATCCCCGAGCTCACCGCCCGCAAGTACGAGTCGACGCGCCCCTGAGCCCGGGCGATCGACAGAGGCACCCAGGCTTGGTCTGGGCGGCCGGTCGGTCGATTGTATATCGGGCTTCAGCCCGACCCCGACGGTCGGCGTTGCTTGCGGGCTCCCAGTCGGACTGAAGTCCGACCTACCCGATTCCTCCAGAGAATTGAGATCTGCACATGTCCAAAGACCTGACCACCTGGCTCGACAGCCTGCTCCACGAGCTGGAGGGGATCGAAGTGCGTCGCAAGTCGAACCGCCGACTGCGGGTGGACGTGGCGGCGGACGCCCTGCCGGCCTTGCTGGAGCTGCTGCGTGGCCGTGCCTCCTATGTGCACCTCTCGGCCATCACCTGCGTGGACTGGATGGACGAGGGCCAGTTCGAGCTGATCTACCACGTATGGTCCTACGAGATGCAGTCCCTGGTGTCCGCCCATACCCGGATCCCCCGGGAGCCCGGCGTCTACATCTCCGTCTACGACATCTACTCCCCGGCGGCCTTCTTCGAGCGGGACATCCACGAGATGTTCGGCGTCTATTTCGAGGGCAGCCCGGACATGAGCAAATTCATCCTGACCGAATGGGACGGCCCGCCACCCATGCGCAAGGACTTCGACTCGGAGGCTTGGGTGAACCAGCACTTCGACTGGCAGGACTATCACCCGGATTGGCTCAGCGATCTGGAGGCCCAAGGGGGCGGCATCGCCATCCCGCCCGAAGAGCAGCGCTTCAGCCGGAGGAACATCGATGAGGCCTGAGAATTACGAGGCCCGCAGACAGCCCCCGAGCCACGAGTACGAGCTCAACATTGGGCCCAATCACCCGGGGATCGAGGGCAACTACGCCTTCAAGCTCAGACTCCATGGGGACCGGGTGATCGAGGGCCGGGCGGACGCCGGCTATCTCCACCGGGGCTTCGAGAAGCTGATGGAGGGGCGGCTGTGGATCCAGAACCTCGCCATCACCCCGCGCATCTGCGTCCCCGACCCGGCCCCCATGGAGGTGAGCTATGTGCTCGCGGTGGAGGACCTGTGCGGTCTGGAGGTCCCGCCCCGGGCCCAGTGGCTGCGGGTCCTCCAATTGGAGCTCTCACGCATCGCCGCCCATCTCTTCACCTTCGGCGGTCATGCGGCCACCACCGGCATGTACACCCCCATGTTCTGGGGGGTGGCGGACCGGGACCTGATCCTGGACCTGTTCGAGGAGATGTGCGGGGGGCGCGTCTACAGCATCTATAACATCCCTGGGGGGGTGCGCCGGGACCTGCCCGAGGGCTTCATCGACCGGGTGGCCAACACCATTGACTACATCGAGTCCCGCCTGCCGGACTACGACAACCTGCTCTTCACCAACCAGGTCTTCGTCAAACGCGCCCGGGACTGTGGCCCCATCAGCCAGCAGCAGGCCCTGGAGTGGGCGGTTACCGGGCCAAATCTCCGGGCCACCGGGCTCCAATTCGACGTGCGGCGCGACGACCCTTATCTGGTCTACGACGACCTCGACTTCGACGTGCCCATCGAGCAGGCGGGGGACGCCCTGGCCCGCGCCCTGGTGCGCCGCAAGGAGTTGGTGCAGAGCGTCCGCATCGTCCGCCAGGTGCTGGCGCGGCTGCCGAGCATCCCCGGGCCCATCCGCTGCCCAATCCCCAATCCGCTGGCTTGGAACGTCCCAGCCGGCTCCACCTACACGCGGGTGGAGTCCTCCAAGGGTGAGCTCGCCTGGTACGTGGTCTCCAACGGCGGTGAGCGGCCCTACCGCACCCACGTGCGCGGTCCCTCCCAGATGCACGCCGTGCAGGTGTTGGAGAAGCTCTCCATCGGCTGCCGCATCGAGGACGTGGCCCAGATCATGTTCTCGCTCGACGCCTGTCCCCCGGAGGTGGATCGCTGATGCGCGACATCGACTATGACGACAAGGGCAGCCTGCTCAACCCCTTAAAGAGCCTTCTGTTCTTTGCCCGTCCGCCGGTCACTGAGAAGCTCGAGCCGCGGCCGGCCTCCGCCAACTACCGGGGCTTCCATCTCAACGACTGGGAGCTGTGCATCGGCTGCAGCACCTGCCAGAAGGTGTGCGACAACGCGGCCATCACCATGGTGCGGGTGCCGGGTCTGCCGGAGGATCCCGCCAGGGGCATCCGAAACCTAAGGCCCGCCATCGACTACGGTCGCTGCTGCTGGTGCGCCCTGTGCGTGGACCTCTGCCCCACGGGCTCCATCGCCCTGTCCCGGGAGTACGTTCACACGTGCGTGGACAGCGAGCTCGGCAGCTATTTCATCCTGCCCGACTCCAAGGGCATCCACGGCACCCCCTACCCCAAGGGCTGGGCCAAGTCGGAGGATGCGGACCTGGTTGCCCTGGAGCGCCAGCCCATGCCGGAGGCAGCCCCCGAGGCGCGGATCGACAACTTCGACGAGATCGTCGCCGGCTACGATGCCAACCAGGCCATCATCGAGGCCTCCCGCTGCGTGCAGTGCGGCATGTGCCACGACGCCTGCCCCACCCACATGCACGCCCCGGAATACATCCGGGCCATCTGGAAGGGCGATCTGGAGCAGGCGGTGCGGGAGATCTACCGCACCAATCCCTTCGCCCACACCTGCGGCCGGGTGTGTACCCACCGCTGCGAGACCGCCTGCTCGGTGGGCCATCGGGGGACCCCCATCGCCATCCGCTGGCTCAAGCGCTACGCCATGGACGCGGTGGACCCCGAGCGGGTCAAGCAGATCGCCGCCGAGGGCAAGACCCGGTTCCTCACGGGGAAGCGCGTGGCCATCGTCGGGGCCGGACCGGCGGGGCTCACCGCCGCCTTCGATCTGGTCAAGCAGGGTCATGAGGTGACGGTCTACGAGGCCCAGGCGGAGGCCGGCGGCATGACCCGCTACGGCATCCCCTACTACCGGATGCCGGCGGCCATGCTGGACCGGGATATCGACGTGATCACCTCGGTCGGGGTGAAGATCCAATACAACACTTGGGTCGGCCGGGACCTGACCATGGAGCAGTTGAGGGCGGATTACGACGCCGTGATCCTTTCCGTCGGGCTCTGGACGGGGCGTTCAACCCGGATTCCCGGCTCCGATGGGGCCGGTGTCTTTCGCGCCGTCGATCTGCTGCGCGATGTGGCGGCCGGTGTCGAGGTGCCGGTGCCCCGCTCGGCGGTGGTGATCGGCGGTGGCAACGTCGCGATGGACATCTCGCGCACCATGGCGCGGCTGCAGAAGCAGAGATTTGGCGAGGTCAAGGTCACCCTCACCGCCCTGGAAGACCTGGACCGCTTCCTCGCGGACCCCGACGAGATCAAGGAGTCACGGGAGGAGGGCGTTGAGATCCACCCCGCCCGGGGCCCTCAGGAGATCGTCTCGGAATCCGGGGCTTTGAAGGGCCTGCGGACCTGGCGGGTGCTCTCCATCTTTGACGCCGAGGGGCGCTTCGCCCCCAGTTACGATGAGACCCACGAAGCCATTCATCCGGGGGAGATGGTCATCGAGGCCATCGGCCAGGCGGCCGACGTCGAGCTCCTGGGAGAGGATCTGAAGGAGGCCCTGGAATGGCATCGCGGCCGCCTCAAGGTGGATGCGCAGGGGCGCACTAATCTGGACTGGCTGTGGGCCGCGGGCGATATGGTGCGAGGGCCTGATGTGGTCTCGGCGGTCGCCGACGGCCATCGGGTCGCATCCAGTATCAATGACTATCTGTTGGTTCAGGAGACAGCCGCATGATCGAGGGTGAGAAGAGCAGCTATGAGCGGATCAGGTCCAAGACCTCGCTCAAGGAGATACTCGAGGTGGCCTGCTCCTTCGAGTCGAGCGCCCGGGACTTCTACACCGACCTGACCCCCAAGGTCAGCAAGAACTTCCGCTGGCTGGTGGAGGAGCTGGCCGCGGAGGAGCAGCAGCATTACGACCTTCTGAGCAGCCTCGCTGCCCGTGAGGACATGGTCGATCTGATCGCGGCCGAGGTGCGAACCCCGGCGAGCAACCGCAAGTTCTCCGACGCCGTCCATCTGCCGGATCTGGGCGCGACCCCCGACGACCAGGCGGTGCTGCAATATGCCATGGGGCGGGAGCACATCGCCATGGAGCACTATCGCTCGCTGGCGGAGGACACGGAGCCTGGGCCGATCAAAGAACTGTTCGTCTACCTTGCCAACGAGGAGACCAAGCACAAGTCGGAGCTGGAGAAGCTCTATTACGAAACGGTCCACAGCGGCGGGGTCTAGGAGGCATCTCGACCCTTCTCGCCAGCGCCAGTCGGCGCTCCTTTCGAGCGCCCCGACCCGGATCCAATTCAACCGGCCCCATTGAACGGACTGCAAGGAGGCCGGCCTGCGCGGCACGCAGAGGTGTCGCCTATCCGGCGTCCGGTCGTTGCAGGCGGAGTGGCTTGAGGCCCCGTCTGGGGGCCCCCGCGCCGCTGCCGCAATCACATGTCCCAGGGCGCAGGTCTCGTCAGGCGCGGGTAGCCGCGCCACCCCCAGAGGGCCCCGTCGGCCGGACCCGGGCCCCGGCCGGGACTCAGCCCTGGTAAATCTGACGCGCCTTTGACAGGAGTTCGTCGATCTCGCGCTCGGCCTCGGCCCAGTTCTGATCGTCATAGCCCGGCGCGAATTGGCGCTTCTCCGCCTTGTAGTAAGCCGCCTCGCGGATCATGTCCAGACGCTGATCCGGGCTGACCTTCGCGAGATGCTGGAGGCTTACCGGCTTCTCCTCCAGCGCACGCTGGGCGGCCGGCTTTGGCGCCGGGCGGGCCATCGGGGCCTTCTTGGCCACCGCCTTCTTTGCGCTCGGCCGGCTCGCAGCAGCCTTGGGCTGTTCTGCACGGGGTGCAGGACTCGCGAGCGGCGGCCTTGGCGCGGGTGCCTGTCTCGGTGCGGGTGCCGGCCTCGGGGCTGCCCCGGCCTTCGGCGCCGCGGTCGCCCTGGCCGCCGTCTTCTTGACCCCGGCAGGTGCCGGCAGCGGCGCCTTCCTGCTGGGTGCCGGGGCCTTGGGCGCGGCCTTGGTGGTGGTCGCAGCCGGCTTGATCGCCGTCTTCTTGGTCACGATCTTGTCGTCAGCCATGTCGCTCGCTCGCCTCTTTTGATAGTGGAAGTCATCACCGTTCTATCCCGCCCCAACCGGTGTCTCAAGTCGGTGCCCCGATTCGATCTTGGACGAGATCCTGGACCAGGGGGGCTTGAGTGGCAATCGTCTTTTTTCCGTCGATAGAATACACGCCTTTCCGGCCCCATGGCCAATAGCGCGTCTTCAAACCTGAGCAGTCTCAACCACCTTGTCCCAACCGCGATAGGGGTTCCTGTATCGGCCCCGGGCGAGGGGCCACCGGCATCGCCTATTCTGCCCGCAGCGCCTGTGCGGGGGCGGTCTCAGCCGCCCGAATGGCTGGATAGAGACCGGCTAGGAGCGCAGCGACCCAGGCCAGCACAAGACCACCCAGGAGCACGCTGCCCGGGACCTGAAGATCCATGGTCCAGCCAAAGGAGCGAACATTGACCACCCGGATGAGCAGGTCCCCCAAGACGATCCCCAATGGTAACGAGAACAGACCGGCGGCCAGACCCAGGATGCTGGTTTGTACCAGGACCAGCGCGGCCACCTCGCGGCGCGTCATGCCGGTGGCGCGCAGGAGCGCGTGGTCGCGCCGAAGCTCGAGCTGAAGCGCAAGTAATGCGCTCAGCACACCCACGAAGGCCACCGCGACGGCCAGCAGTCGCAGCACCCGGGTTACGGCAAAGGTGCGGTCGAAGATGGTGAGCGAGCGCTCGCGAATCTCCCGATTGGGGCTGACGAGCAGGGACTCCCCGCTATCCTCGGTGAGCGCTAAAACCCGTCGCCTGAGCTCGCCCGGGTCCGCCCCAGCCGCGAGCGCCAGTCCGACCGTGGTCACCGCCGGGTCTTGCCAAAGCGCCGAGTAAGGCTCGCGCGCCATCACCAGCATGCCGCTGTCCGAGCCGTAGTCGCGGAAGATGCCGCCGACCTGGAAGTCCCGCCACCCCTCAGCGGTGAAGAGTCGGATCGGGTCGCCGGGGACGACCTGTCGGTGGTAGGCGAAGGGCTGCGACGCCAGGATCAGCTCACCGCTGTCGAAGCGCGGCCACAGGTCAGGCAAGGTGTCCCCTTCGAAATCGAATCCGCGGCGGCTCGCCTCCGAGGGCTGAAGGGCTAGCAGGCCCACCGGTCCTGCCTCGGAGCTGACCTGTACCCGGCGCCCCTGGCTCGCCTGCGCAACGCCGGGCAGCGCCCGCAGTCGGTCGGCCAGCCCGGCCGGGAGCCGGCCGCCGGGGCGATCGCCGGTCTCACCGGGTGCGGAGATGTAGATGTCGCTCTGCAGGGTGATCTCCAGCCACTGGATGAGACTGCCCCGAAAGCTCTCGATCATGATGCCGACGCCCAGGGTCGCGGCGACCGCCACCGTCAGGGCGGCGACCGCGATACCGGTGCGGGTGATGGAGGCGCCGATGCCGCGGGCGGCCAGCAGCACCGTGAACAGGCCGCCGGAGCCGCGACGGGAGGCGGCGAGCCAGGCGATCGCCGCCGCCAGGGCGCGCAGCAGGGCGGGCACGACGAGGCTGAAACCGACGACCACCAGAAGCAGGGACAGGAACCCGAGCCCCAGGGATCGCGACGGGACCAGGGCCAGTAGCCAGCCGAGCGACAGCGAGGCCATGCCGGCGCCACCGAGCCCCAGGATCCAGTGGTGACCGCGACGCTCCAGGCTGCTGCGGCGCAGGAGATCGCGCGGCTGGGCGCGCGCGGCCTCGAGCGCCGGGCCGAGGGAGGCCAACAGGGTCACCAGCAGCCCCAGAGCGACGCCGCTCGCCAGTGAGGCGGGCGAGAGGTCCAGGGAGCCGACGGTGAGTGCGAAATAGATGTCGTTGATGGTGCGGGTGACCAGTTGCACCAGCCCCGAGCCGGCGGCGATTCCAAGGGCGATGCCAATCAGGGAGCCGATCACCGCGAGGGTCAGGGCCTCGGAGAGCACCAGGGCGAAGAGCTGGCGGCGGGTGCAGCCCAGGGTGCGCAGGGAGCCGAGCAGGGTGCGGCGGCGCAACACCGCGAAGGTCATGGTGTTGTAGACGATGAAGCCGCCAACCAGCAGGGCGAGCAGGCTCATGGCGGTCAGGTTGGTGCGGAAGGCGCGGGTCATCCGATCCATTGATTCGCCCCGCAGGGTGGCGGGGACCAGACGCAGGCCGGCGGGCAGGTGCCCGGACAGGGCCTCGACCTCACCCGGCTGCAGGGCCAGGTCCACCCGGTCAATCCAGCCGATCCGCCCCGTCAGTTCCTGGGCGGTGGCGATGTCGGCCAGGGCGAGGCCATCCAGGGCGGTGGCGGACCCGTCGACCCTCTCGCCCAGCAGCCCCGCCAGCAGGGCTCCGTGCTCTACGCCGTTCGCGATGAGTTCCACTCGATCCCCGGGGCTGGCGCCGATCCGCTCGGCGTCCGCGCGCCCGAGCAGCAGGGCGCCGGGCTCCGTCATGAGGGTGCCGAGCCCGAACTCCGGCGCCTCGACCGCATCCGGGTTGAGCCGCGACAGCGAAAGGGGATCCAGCCCCAGAAGGGTGAAGGTGGCGGGGCCGATGCGCACCGGCGCCTCGATGACGGGTGAGGCGTCCAGGCCGGCCAATTGGGGCGCCAGACGAGCAAACTGGTCGTCCGGGATCCGTCCGGTGGCGGATTCGATCTGGTGGGTGGCGCGACCCGCCACCCGTTCCACGGAGAGGTCGAAGGCCCGCCGCGCGCTTCCATTGGCGATATCGACGGCGATCACCACGCCGACGCCCAGGGCGATGCCGAGGATGGAGAGCGCGGTCTGCCAGCGGTGGCGGGTCAGGTCCCGCAGGCTGGCGCGCCAGAGAATCGGTATCACCAGGAGAGCTCGGCCGCGGATTCGGTCAGTCGACCGTGGTTCAGCGTCAGCACCCGGTCCGCCGCCCCTGCGACCGCCAGGCTGTGGGTCACCAGGATCAGGGTCTGGCGACGCTCCCGTGAGAGCTCGGTCAGGAGAGCGAGCACCTGGGCCCCGGTCTCCGCATCGAGATTTCCCGTGGGCTCGTCCGCCAGCACCAGGGCGGGTTCGTGGATCAGGGCGCGACCGATGGCGACCCGTTGCTGCTCGCCGCCGGAGAGCTGGTCCGGGAAGGACCGCTCACGCCCGGCCAGTCCCAGTCGCCCCAGCAGAGCGGACACCCGTGCCTGAATGCTCCTGGTGCCCTGACCAGCTTGCGATGCCCGGTTCAGATCGAGTGGCAGGCCCAGGTTTTCGGAGACCGTAAGGGTCGGTATCAGATTGAAGAACTGGTAGACGAAGCCAATGTGCCGGCGGCGCAACAGGGTGAGCCCGGGCTCGCCCAGGGATGCGAGGTCCTGGCCCAGCACCTCCACGCGCCCGCTGTCGGGGCGGTCGATCCCGGCCATCAGGTTGAGCAGGGTCGACTTGCCCGAGCCGCTGCGTCCGAGCAAGGCGACCCGCTCACCCGGTGCGACCATCAGCTCCAGGCCCTCGAGCACCCGGTGCTCCGTGGTTCCATCGTGGTACTGTTTGCAGACCCCCGACAGCCGCAGCGGCGGATGCCCGACAGGGTCCATCGAATGGCGGCCGTGCTTGACGATCATGGGGTGCGGTGTCTTTCCATCAGTCGAGCCAGCGCACCAGGTAGTAGATCCGTTGGCCCTCGGATGAAACAGAGGGGCCATAGACCTCGGCCGGGTGGAGGTGCCTGTCGGGGTCTGCACCTGCCATCGCCGTGGCCGGGTCTGCCGCCAGGGTGACACAGCCCTCCGGATAGCGGGCGCGGCTGCGCCTGGGCGCGCGGATCACGGCGAATCGGTTCTCCAGCGAGCGGCTGTCCGGGTCGATGATCACCTTCGTCATGGAGGTCTCGGTAGGGACTGACGGCAACGAATGGCCGCCAACATGGAGCGTCTGGGCCCAGGGGTCAAGGTGCCAGCGCAGGACTTGCGTCGAGCCTATGCGAGCGGGGTAGGCGATCCGCGTTACCATAGGCGTAAAAGCATCCACGTCGATTCAATGCGGCACATCCAGTGTCGCCGCCTGCCCTGGGGAGAGGCCTCCGTTGGACACCACATCGCTGCGACTCACCATCGTCTTCACCGTCATGGCGGTCATGACCCTGCTGCCATTCGCCGCCCTGCTGATGTGAGCGCCCGGCTCGGGCCCCAATCCTGACCCGGGATGCGCCTGGGTGCCCGTGTCCCGCTCTGATATCCTGTTCCAGTTCCATTCGCCCCAGGGTCACCAGATGATTGCCCACCACGCACTCGTGCTCAATCTCCACCAGCCATCCGGCAATCTGGAGCATCTTCTGGAGCATCAGAGCTGGGAGGCCAAGGAGATCCTGTTCGCCCTGGATCGCATCCCGCGCATCCTGTGGGGGCACGAGAAGCTGGCGCGCGTCCACCTGTCGCTCTCCGGAACCCTGCTCGAGACCCTCGCCGACCCGGCGTTCCAGGAGCGCGTCTACGGCATCGTCGACTGCGGATCTCTGCTCTGGCACTTCCAGAACCAGGACCTGTTCGAGATCCTGGGCACCGGCTATTACCATCCGGTGCTGCCGCTGATCCCCGAGTCGGACCGCAGGGAACACCTGCAGCGCTGGCTCGGTATCGCCCAGCACCTGTTGTGGCGCCCGCGCTTCCAGGGCTTCTGGCCCCCGGAGATGGGGTTCTCCATGGAGCTGATCCCGCTCCTGCGCGACTTCGGCTACCGCTACGTGCTGGTGGACAGCGAGCATGTGGAGCCGGTCACCCCCATGAGCTGGCAGGAGCTGCGCTACCGGCCGCACCTGGCCCGTTACGGGGATGACGAGATCACGGTAATCGTGCGCGATCGCGACCTCTCCGACGCCCAGGAGTCCGGTATGGAGGTGGACTGGTTTCTGTCCGAGGTGGCGGAGCGCACCAAGTGGTGCGACTTCCCGCCGCTGGTGACCACCTGCACCGATGGGGAGAACGGGGGCTGGTTCCGCAACGTGACCGAAGGGGCCAACTTCTGGAGCGCCTTCTATCTGCCCCTGTTGGAGCGGGTGCGCGCGGAAACGGCGGGGGTATCCCCGACCTTCATCAGCGACTATCTCAATGTCCACGGCGCCCATGGGGAGGTGCGGGTGCACACCGGGGCCTGGAACACCGGCTGGCACCACGGCAAGGGCTTCACCCAGTGGACCGGCTCCGACGCCCAGCGGCGTACCCTCGCCGCCTTCGGCGAGCTGAGCAAGGCGGTTCACGCCGCCCGTTGGCACGCGGGCGAGCGGGGCATCACCGCGGGTCCCCAGGCAGAGGCCATCGAAGAGGCCCTGTGGCGCCTGCTGCGCGCCGAGACCAGCTGCAACATCTACTGGGGCGAGGAGTGGGTGCCGCGCGCCGAGGCCGATCTCGATGGGGCGCGCGGCGCACTCGCACGGGTCTTACCCGAGCTCGTGGAGCCGGCAACACCGCAGCCAGATGGGGCGCCGAGTGATCCCGAGACCCAGGAGAATCATGACGCCCCTGCCGCTTGAGCATGGCACCAAACAAGGCGCCACCTGCTAATTGTCAAACTCGTGACGTCAGCCGATGAGGAACCCATGGTGAGCCCACTTCCAGAATACGTCGGCGAGCTGCCGAACATCAGCGGCCAGGAGTCGGAGGTCGCGCGGATTGCCACGTCGGCCCGCGACAAGACCCTGTTCGCCTCCCGCGGCGGTATCGACTTCGGGCGCATCCGCGCCGCGGCCGCCATCGCCCTGCATCAGCATCAACCGCTGATCCCCGCCGGAGGCGACGATCTGGGCAGCGCCGCCCTGATCAGCAACCTGCAGTACATGATGGAGCACCAGGGGATCGGCGATAACCACAATGCACCGGTCTTCGTGTGGTGCTACAAGCGCATGGGCGAGTTCATCCCCCAACTGGTCGGGGAGGGCAAGTCGCCCCGCTGCATGCTGGAGTACTCGGGCACCCTGTTGCACGGGCTGCGCAGGATGGGCGAGCACTCGGTCATCGACGCCCTCAAGGGCATCACCTGCAACCCGGATTACAACTGGGCCGTCGAGTGGCTCGGCATGCCCTGGGGTCACGCGGTGGCACCCTCCACCCCGGTGCAGGATTACCGGCTGCACGTGCACGCCTTCCAGCACCACTTCGCCGCCATCTTCGGCTGGGAGGCCCTGGAGCGGGTGCGCGGCTTCTCGCCCTCGGAGATGGCCCTCCCCAACCACCCCGACGTGGCCTACGAGTTCGTCAAGACCCTGGTGGACAGTGGCTTTCAATGGGTCCTGGTCCAGGAGCACTCGGTCCACGAGCGGGGCGGCGAGCGCCACCCCCAGCGCCCCCACATCCCCCACCGGCTGGTGTGCACCAACTCCCAGGGCGAGACCGCGAGCATCATCGCCATCGTCAAGACCCAGGGGTCGGACACCAAGCTGGTGGCCCAGATGCAGCCCTGGTACGAGGCCCAGAGCCTGCAGCGCCAGGAGCTGGCCGGGGTCTCGATCCCGCCCCTGGTCACCCAGATCGCCGACGGCGAGAACGGCGGGGTCATGATGAACGAGTTCCCCGGCAAGTTCATGGAGGTGGTGGCCGCCGCCAGCGGCTCCGATGTCCCACTGATGAACGCGAGCGAATATCTGGAGCACCTGTTCGCCGCCGGCGTCAAGGAGTCCGACCTGCCCGAGATCCAGCCCCTGTTCCACGACCGGATCTGGTCGCGCATGCAGCCGGGCGATGGCCCCGAGGCACTGGAGAAGGTCATCGCCGAGCTCAAGCAGGAGGACGGACGCTTCCATATGGACGGCGGGAGCTGGACCAACAGCCTGTCCTGGGTGCAAGGCTACGACAACGTGCTGGGGCCCATGGAGGAGGCGAGCTCCGCCTTTTATGAGCGCGTTCTCAAACCCGGCACCCCCACCGACGACCCGCGATTCCGCAACGCCCTGTTCCACCTGATGGCCTCCCAGACCAGTTGCTATCGCTACTGGGGCCAGGGCCTGTGGACCGACTATGGCCGGGAGATCTGTCGGCGCGTGCAGGAAATCGTCCATAACGACTTCGGTTGAAGTCGCGTAGACCGGCTCTCAGCCCGACGACGACGCCTGGCGTAGCGGCAAGGTTTCAGTCGAACTGAAGTCCGATCGACACGCCCGGTTGACGCGAGAGTCGGTGGCGGGCATGCAGGGCGGCGCCGTTTCCCCATGGATCATCTGCTCTCAAAGGTTCTGACCCAGTTGGTGATGCCGCTCGGGCTGGGCGGCCTGCTGGTTCTGGCCGGCATCTGGGCTCTGGCGTTTCGGCAGCGCGGGATCGCGGCCGTCTTGTCGCTGGTCGGGCTCGGGTGGATCTGGCTCTGGTCGCTGCCGGTGGTCTCCGATTGGGTGCGCCTGTCCCTGGAGGCACGGTATCCGCCGGCGGGCGTCGAATCGCTCCCAACCGCGGGCGCCATCCTGGTGCTCGGAGGTGCCATGCAGGGTGCCGCGCCCGCGCACCCGTACCCGAATCTGGGCGCGGCGGCCGACCGGGTGTGGCACGCGGCACGGCTCTATCACGCCGGCAAGGCGCCCTTGATCGTGGCGAGCGGGGGCCGGCTGTCCTGGGCGCGGGATCCGGATCCAGAGGCCGATGCCATGGTGCAGTTCCTGACAGCGCTCGGCGTGCCACAGGAAAGCCTGGTCGCGGAGCGGCATAGCCGAACCACCTTTGAGAACGCCCGGGAGACCCGACCTCTGCTCGCCGCGCGAGGTATCGACGAGGTGCTGTTGGTGACCTCGGCGCTGCATATGCAAAGGGCGGAGGCGACCCTCAGGGCGGCGGGGATCCGCGTGATTGCGGCGCCGACCGACCATGAGGTGCTGACGGGTTTCGCCCCGACCCTGCTCGATTATCTTCCCGACGCGGGTGCCCTCGAAGGCAGCTCCAGGGCGCTCAAGGAGTATCTGGGGCTTTGGGTGTACCGCCTGAGGGGCTGGGCGGCCGATTGACCTCGCCCTGGGGTGGCGTTCAGCTCGACCTACCCATCGAACAGGCCAAGCCAGTTGCCGGTGCCCGAACCGCGATCCCCTGGCGAGAGGCCAGTGAGGACCCTTGATCCATTCGACTTCTTCTCGCCACGCGCTCGGAGCGCGAACGGGTTCGCAAACCTGGCCCTATCGGAAGGATAGCCTTGCCGCCTGGCCAGCTCACGCGGCCCGGCCGCTCCCTAAGGGGCTTCTGCTTTCGGCGCTTGCGAGACCGCATGGACAAGAATTTGCTCGTTTCCGGATTCGCGGCCTTTGCCGTGGTGTCGCTTCTGCTCTGGATCCTGGAACCGGCTGCCCGCCACATCGGGCTGGTGGATCATCCCGGCGGCCGCAAGGCTCATCAAAGCCCGACGCCGTTGATCGGCGGTATGGCGATGTCCATTGGCCTCGCGTTCTCGGTGCTGTGGCTCGATGTTCCCATCTCGGCCTATCGACTCCTGTTCGCGGGCGTCCTGATCCTGGTCACCGTGGGTGCGCTGGATGACGCCCACGAGCTGAGCGCGCGCGCGCGCTTCATCGCCCAGATCGCCGCGGGCCTGATCATGACGCTGGGGGCGGGGGTGGTGCTCGAGGACCTGGGCCACCTCGCTCTGCCGGGCCATTTGCTGACGCTGGGGATCCTGTCCGTTCCAGCCACCGTCTTTGCGACGGTCGGGGTAATCAACGCGGTCAATATGAGCGACGGCCTCGACGGCCTGGCGGCATCGCTGGTGCTGGTCGCGGTGAGTGCCCTCATCCTCATCGCCGCCTCCCGGGGAGATGCCAGCAACCTGAGTGTGCTGACCCTATTGGCGGGGGCCTTGCTCGCCTTCCTCATGTTCAACCTGCGCCTCCACGGGAGCGCCCTAGTGTTCATGGGGGATGCCGGCAGCATGTTCCTCGGCTTCGTTCTGACTTGGTTCCTGGTCGAATCGTCCCAGGGAGAGAACCGGCTGCTGGCGCCGGTGACCGCGCTCTGGATCTTCGCCTTGCCGCTGATCGATACCGTCTCGATGATGCTGCGCCGGGCCGTGCTGGGGCGCTCCCCCTTCATCGCGGATCGGGAGCACTTTCACCATATCCTGATCGCCGCCGGCTTCACAGCGAAGCAGACCCTGCTGGTGATGCTCGCGCTGGCCGTGATTGCCGCCGGTATCGGACTGGCGGGTCATTTTGCCGGTGTGGCGGAGCACTGGATGTTCGTCGCCTTCCTGGGGCTCTTCGTCCTCCACTTCCGGGTGCTCATGCGGGCCTGGCGGGTGAAGCGGTTCCTGAACAAGCCCTTGCTCACACCGGCCGCCCAGGCCGCCTAGCCGGGGCCTTCGTTCGTCGGTCGGGTGACCGATGAAGACGGGGGTGCAGCCCCTCGCGGGCCTGCCCTTGGCCCGTTCGAGAAAGCTCCGGGTATCCACTGCTGGCGCACTCCCCCGATGCCCCGGAGCCGCAGTGATTCGCGCACTGCTTTGCCGCGGTCTTGATTGGACGGCCGCCCACGCCTGCCGCCGCGCCGATGAGGCGCGCGAAAGGCCCGGGCGCGGCGGCTCCGGGTCCTGCGGGGCCCTGGCATCTCATAAGCGGCTCTGGGGGCGGCGGTTAGGGGGGCAGGGGGCGGATACTCGGCGGCCGTGGTCGCCGGGGTTGCATAACCCCGGTTCTGACACATCTTCCGTCCATGTCCGATCGACCAGCCACTTCCTGCCATGCCCGCCGTCCATCTCAGCGCCCCGGATATCGACCCCAGCGAGGTCGAGTACTTCGAAAAGCTGGCCCACCGCTGGTGGGATGAGCAGGGGCCCTTCTGGCCGCTGCACAAGCTGAACGCCTTTCGCGCCGGCTACGTGCGTGAGCACCTCTGTGGGGCGTTCGGCCGCGACCCGGATGCCCAGCGGCCCCTTGCGGGGCTGCGCGTGCTCGATATCGGCTGCGGCGGCGGCATTCTCAGCGAGTCGGTGGCGCGTATGGGCGCCAGCGTCACCGGCACCGAGATTACCGAGAAGAATGTCCGCGTGGCCCAACTCCACGGGAGCTGGAGCGGCCTCGACATCGATTACCGCCTGATCACCGCGGATGCGCTGGCGGCGAACGGCGAGGCCTACGATGCCGTCCTGAACATGGAAGTGGTCGAGCACGTCGAGCGGCTTCCCCAGTTTCTCGCCACCTGCGCGCGGTTGGTGCGACCGGGCGGCGTCATGGTGGTGGCCACCATCAACCGAACGCCGGCGTCCTGGCTGACGGCGATTCTTGGCGCCGAGTACGTGCTCGGCTGGCTGCCCAAGGGTACCCATCACTATCGCAAGCTGGTCAAGCCCGCCGAGCTGATGGCCGGACTCGGCAGCGGGTTTCAGGTGCTGCACCGAACGGGTGTGCGCGTCAACCCGTTCAACCGGGCCTTCTCGTTCACAAACTTCGAGGGCGTCAACTACATGATGGTGTTTCGGCGCGGGCAGGGCGCCTGATCCCACCGGGGGGCAGATCAAAGGCTATCCGTCGCGCCAAGGAATGGCCGCGCGCAGCGACGAGCGAAGGTGGTGATCGGCTGGGCCCGGCCTTGCAGCGCCAAGTCAGATGCCGGGGCGTCGGAGCAACGCCCGGCCGTCGAGCAGAAACACCAGGACCAGGAAGAGTCCCATCAGCAGGGTTCCCGCCGCGAGCCCGTTCCAGTGCATCTTATCCACCAGCACCCGGCTCGCCCCGTAGAGCGCGAGCCCGAGGACCAGATAGCCGCCGACCCGCACCAGGTCGTAGGGTACGGGGTAGTAGCGCCGGCCGAGCAGGTACGAAAGCAGGACCATGGTCCCGTAACAGACCAGGTGTGCCCAGGCGGCGCCCTCGAAGCCGTAGCGGGGCACCAGGGCAAGGAGCAGGACCACGGTGATGACGGCGCCGATCACCGACACGAGGGACCCCAAGAGGGTCCGATCCGTGAGCTTGTACCAGATGGACAGGTTCACGTAGATCCCGAGCAGCAATTGGGCGAGCAACAGGACCGGGACCACGTGCAGACCCGTCCGATAGGCGCTGCCGACGAAATACTGGAAGACGTCGAGATAGAGCGTCACCAGCAGAAAGATGAAGACACAGAAGACCACGAACCAGTTGAGCACAGAGGCGTAGAGGCGACGGGCGTCCGTCTCCTTGGCGTAGGCGAAAAAGAAGGGCTCGCCGGCGTAGCGGAAGGCCTGGATGAAGAGCGTCATCAGGATGGAGAGCTTGTAGACGGCACTGTAGATGCCGAGCTGTGCCATGTTGGTCTCGTTGTCGTACGGCAGCAGATACTTGAGGGCCGCCCTGTCGAGCATCTCGTTGACGATGCCCGCGAGCCCGATCAGCACCATCGGCAGCGAGTAACGGATCATGCGGGCGAACAGGGTGCCGTCGAAGCCGGTGAGGGCACCGCGGAATTGGGGCGACAGCAGCGCGAGCTTGAGCGCGCTTGCCGCCAGGTTGGCGATAAACACATAACCCACGCCGACGGCCGGATCCCAGAGCTGGCCCAGGGTCGACTCGGGGTCGGACTCGAAGGCCCGTCGGCACACCAGGATAAAGAAGACGTTGAGGGCGATATTCGCCGCAATCTCGATGACCTTGACGGTGGCGAATCGAGCCGCCCGATTCTCCGCCCGCAGTCGCGCGAAGGCGGCCGCACCGATCGAGTCCATTGCGAGTATGCCCGCGCACCACCAGATGTACTCGGGGTGCTCAGGGTGGCGCAGCAGATCCGCCACGGGCTGGCTGAACAGATAGGCGGCGACCAGAAAGGTCCCGTTGGCCAGCACAAGGAAGCGCAGCACCGTCGCATAGACCACCTCCGGCGGGCGCTCACCGCCGGAGCGAAAGCGGAAATAGCCGGTCTCCAGGCCAAACACCAGCAGCACCGCCAGGAACCCCATATAGGCGTAGAACTCCGCCACCACACCGTACTCCGGGGGCGCGAAGGTGTAGGTGTAGAGGGGAACCAGCAGATAGTTGAGGAAGCGCCCCAGGATGCTGCTGATGCCATAGACGGCGGTCTGGGAGGCCAGGCGTTTGAGGGGGCTCAAGGGATCGCTGTCCGGTCCTGCGGCGGTTGGGCGCGGCGCATTCTAACAGTCCCGCGGGTCCCCGCCCGGAGACCACGCTTAAGGCCCTGATCATCGATTCCAGGTACCCCTGGTGGAGGAGCCGAGATGCTGAGCTGGCGAGACGTCATGCGGTTTGTGAAGGAGGGCAACCCGGCCCCCGATCGGATGGTGGAGAGGTCCGATCAGGAATGGCGGGTCGCACTCAGCCCCGATCAGTACCGCGTAACCCGTGGGAAGGGCACCGAGCCGCCGTACAGCTCACCCCTGTGCAGCCTGTTTGAGCCCGGGCGCTACGCCTGCGTCTGCTGCGATAGCCTGCTCTTCGACGCCAACGAGAAGTTCGAATCGGGAACCGGCTGGCCGTCCTTCACCCAGCCGGTGCAGGACAACGCCATCGCCTATCACGGCGACCACTCCCACGGCATGGTCCGGGTGGAGACCACCTGCAACACCTGCGGCGCCCATCTGGGACACGTCTTCCCCGACGGCCCCGCACCGAGTGGCCTGCGCTACTGCATGAATGCGCTGGCGTTGAAGAAGCTTGTTGATCCGGAGCTGGTGCCATTGCGATACCCCGTTCCCCGAGGGGACGGGGCGCCGCCAGCTCGAGGTGCCTTCGGCGATCATGGGTTCTTTGGCCCCCGACGGCGCCTTCCCAAGGGCACGGCGCTTGATCAGCCGCTCCTGGAGGACACCCGCCGATCGTCCTTCACGAGCGGGACTTGGTGCTTCTGCCGCTTTCTCGGCGTCCGGCACACGTTCGGCCGTTTTCCTGCAGCCCATCCGTTCGTGGATCGGAGCTTGGGCGAGAGGCCTTTGCACTCTCCATTGCGACTCAGAACCGTTTGAGGTCTGGCGCAGCCGGTGGCGGGAAGGCTTGCGGATCGTTACGGAGCCGGCTCGGTCGTCTTTAGCGGCACCTTACTGTATATGCTGGGTCTTTACGGCCCTTTGCCGCGTATCGCGCGCCCTAGACGGTGATCAGCCTCTTGGTGGTGCGCCTGCCGGGTTGTTGGTGACGGTCACCGGACGATTGCTGTCACGCCCGGATGAACGACATGAACTCAGCGCGGGTGCGCGGGTCGGTCTCGAAGGTCCCGCGCATGGAGCTGGAGACGGTGGTGCTGCGCTGCTTCTGGACCCCGCGCATCATCATGCAGGTGTGGCTGGCCTCCATCACCACCGCCACCCCGTGGGCCCCCAGGTGCTCCATCATGGCGTCGGCCACCTGGTTGGTGAGCCGCTCCTGGACCTGGAGCCGGCGGGCGAAGACGTCGACCACCCGCGCCACCTTCGACAGACCCACCACCTTGCCGTTGGGCAGGTAGCCCACGTGGGCATGGCCGAAGAAGGGCAGCATGTGGTGCTCGCACATGGAGTAGAACTCGATGTCGCGGATCACCACCATCTCCTTGACGTCCTCCTCGAAGAGCGCCCTCTTGATGATCTCCTCGGCGGACTGCCCGTAACCGCTGGTGAGGAAGTCCATCGCCTTGGCCACGCGCAGCGGCGTACGCCTCAGACCCTCTCGCTGCGGGTCCTCGCCAATCTCCTCGAGCATGGACCGCACCAGGCCCTCCTTCCTGGGGTCGTAGACCTCGTCCTCTGACTCGGCCTCGAAGCTCGCCGCGTAGTGGGAACGGGCCAGGAGATTGCTGATCTTGGCTTTCTCTGACATCGGGGTTCCTGCTGTGGTTTTTGGTTCGACCGACGGGGCGTCGGCACCTTGGTGCAATCACGGAGTTGGAGAGTGGGGGTAACGGGGAGAAATGGAAGCGCGCGCCAGGGTTTCCGGTCTCTGGATGTCAGCGATGGGGCTACTTCAACACCAGGGCCAGGCCGCTGCCGATGAGCAGTAGGCCGATGAGGCGCCGGAAGGTGGACTCCGCAAGTCGGGTGTGGACATGATGACCTCCAAAGAGACCCAACAGCATCAGGGGAAGTGCCAGGGCGAACAGCAGGAGTGCCTCGCGGGAAAAGAACCCGGCCCCCGCGTAGCCCAGCACCCGGGTGCTGCACTCGACTAGGAAGACGGCGGCGGCGGTGGCACGAAACTGGGTCTTAGTCGGTCCCCAAAGCTGGAGATAGGCCACATAGAAGGGGCCCCCGGTTCCAAACAAGGTGCCGACCAGGGCCCCGAGCGTTCCCAGCGGTGCGGCCCGGCGGGCCCCCTCGATGCGTCCCGGGTGCAGACCCGAGAGGGTGTAGAGGGCATAGGCGATGACGAAGGCGCCCAAGGCGCGGCTCAGGAGGCCCGGGTCCACGCGATGGAACAGCCAAAGCGCGGTGAGCACGCCCACCAGCATGAAGGGCAGCAGGGGCCACAAACTCGCCCACAGGATGGCCCGCCGGCTGCCGACCCCCTGGCTCGCGGATGCCAGATAGTCGGTGAGGGCGATCGCTGGTACCACCACCGGGAGCGGCAGCACCAGGGCCAGCAACGGGATGGCGATAAGTCCGGAGCCGAAGCCCACGATGCCGCGGATGAAATAGGCGGTGAGGACGGAGCCGGCGCAGAGTGCCAGATGGGCCGCCGGCAGTTGCGAGAGCAAGGCTTGGAGTTCCGTTGAATGCAGCGGACGACGGAGTGCGGCGTGCAGGCGCGTCGGCGAACGCGTATCCCCGAGCGTCCTGCCCCGTTCACGGCTCTGGCGGCAAAAAAAGGCCCCGCACTGCGGGGCCCATATCTTTCACGCCTCGGCGCGCCGGGCGCGCGATCAGCTGATTTCGGAGGTCTCGCTCTGGCTTTCGCCCTTGTTATCGGTCCAGCTGATCTCGATGGGGTCACCGGCCGCGGCGCCCTTGAACTTGAACGAGAGGTAGGGGTTCTTGGAGACGCCGCCGCTCCAGTAGGCGGTGAGGACGACCTGATCCTTCCACTTGCACACCACCTCCTGGATGAAGTGGGCCGGGACCAGCTCGCCGGTCTTGCTGTCCTTGCGCAGACCGGTCTCCATCGGGTGATTCATCAGCACCTTGACGGTGGTTTCGTCGCCGCTCAGCTTGGCGCGTACCTTGATATCGGACATGTTCGCTTACCTCGATTGGGTTTGAGACGGTGCAGGTCGTTGCGATCAGCCGCCGCAGCCGCCGATGGTGACCTTGACGTTCTTGGCATTGCTGAGCAGCTTGTCGCCGGTTTGCACGACGGCCACCACGTCGGCCGTCTTGGCCATCTTGATCCGGGTCGAGATGAAGGGCAGGGCGGCCTCGCCCAGGTCGAACTTGGCGATCAGCGGGGTGGCATTGCCCGAGGCGATGATGGAGATGGACTTGACCCCTTCGAGATTCGACTCGACCGTCACCGGCACCACGGCCCCGTTCTCGGCGATGTCCGGCGCCTTGATCTGGATGGCGTCGCTGGTTTCGGTGGAGTCGCTGCCCAGGGCGGCGCTCAGTGCACCCGGCACGTCCTTGGCCTCGAAGGCGGCCTGATTCCACTCCGCGAGCACCAGGCGGGGAGACAAGAGGCCGGCGCCGACTGCGATACCGACTGAACCGGCGGCGAGAGAGCCCTTGAGCAGGATTCTGCGTTTTGCGTCGATCATGAAGATTCTCCTGTCGAGCGTTATTGGATGGGTTGGGGTTCGTTAGCGACGACGCTCGCGCGTCGCCGTCGGCGTCACTCGCCGCACACAGGCATGGATAGAACGCGACTGGCCTGGGCCGAAAGCCGCGCTCATCATTGACTCAGCGCTCGCCGTGCGGGCAGGCGCCGGGTGGCCGGCTTCACCGGGCACTGGCAAGATGCAGTCGGGCGATTCGGGCTTCAAGCTGCGGTTGCCGGCAACCTCGGCAGGCTCACCGGCGATCTCCTGATGGTGTCTTCAATCGGTTTTAGAGCTCGCCCTCTCGCGGGGCGTATTCGAGCGGCGCTCGCAGGGGCCGGGCGGTCTGCCTGGGGTCCCCCGGACGTCGCGCCGCTAGCTTACAGCACTCGGTTGTCACTTGAAACCGCGGCCGTCGACTGGATGTGATCGCGCGGCGCCCAGGACTGCGTCGCCACATCGTCATCGATCGGCGACGCCAAAGGGGTCGCCTCGTTTCTTCTCCTCGCGCTGCTCCTCCTTCCAGGAATCGAGCAGCACCTGGATCTGGGCGGCGTCGTGATAACCGATGTCGCGCTGACGCAAGGCGAACTCGAGCTGCCGGATCGCCGGCTCGACATCGCCCTCGGCATAGAGTTTTTCGGCCCGATAGCGGTAAGAGGCCGCCTTGTCGCCGGATTTGATAGCGGCGCGGTTCAGGAGCTCGTAGATGAATGCATTGCCGGGGCGCAGCCGGGCCACTTGCTTCAATTGTTCCAGGGCCAGGCGTCCCTCACCGGCATCGAGCAAAGCCTCGGCGTAGGCGGTGCGCAGGGGCCAGCTCGCGGGTGAGAGATCGACCGCCTGCCGCAGATGGTCGAGTGCCTGGGCGCGGTTGCCCTGCTTCAAATCAATCCTGGCGTCGAGCACGATGAACTCGGTGAGGCTGGGCTCCTTCTCAAGCAGCCGCGTCGACTCGGCCTTGGCCTCGGCGAGCGCCCCCGAGCGCAGTAGGGCCAGGGCGTAGCCGTAGCGCTCCGCCATCTCGTTGCCGTAACGGCCCTCCTTCAATGAGGCGCGAAAGGCAGCCACGGACTTCTCGGGTCTGTCGTAGGACCGTTCCCGCAGCTGGGCGCGCGCGAGTTGGAAGCGCAGGTTGTCCGGGCGCTGGCGGGCGCCGTACTCATCCGCGCGGCCCAGGGCATCGGCGATGCGGTTGGAGTTGACCGGGTGGGTGCGAAGGAACTCCGGGGCGTTGTTCTCATAGACGCGACTCGCCTTGGAGAGCCGCTCGAAGAATCCAGCCATGGCGTAGGGGTCCCGGCCGGAGCTGGCGAGGGTGGCAATGCCAATGCGATCGGCCTCTTTCTCGTTGTCGCGAGTGAAGTTGATCTGACGCTGGATGGATGCGGCTTGGATTCCGGCGATGGCCGCCCTGCCCGCATCCGGGGAGACCTGGGCGCCCAGGATGGCGGCGGCGATTAGGAGTGCCGTGGTGGGGAGGCTCAATCGACCCTGGTCCTCGAAGCTGCGCATCAGGTGGCGCTGGGTCACGTGTGCGATCTCGTGGGCCATCACCGCCGCCAGCTCGTTCTCGCTGGCGCAGGCGAGGATCAGCCCCGCATAGACCCCGATGTAGCCGCCGGGTCCCGCAAAGGCGTTGACCAGCGGCTGGTCGATCAGGAAAAAGGTGAATCGGCCGCCGGCGCTCTTGTCCGCGGCCACCAGCTCACTGCCCAAGGTGTCGAGATAGTCGGTGAGGAGCGGGTCGTCGGAGACCGGAAGCGCCTCGCGCACACTGCGCATGAAGGCCTTGCCGAGGCGCCCCTCGGCCCCGCTGCTCATCACCGTATCGGCGGAGCTGCCGATATCGGGGAGCTCCAGGGCGCCCGCGCTCAGCGGGACGGGCTCGACGAGCGCGAGGGTCAGTGCGACTGCAATGGCGGCGGCGGGCAGGGCACGGACGAGCCGGTTCTTGAGGTTCATGGCTGGGTGAGACGATGGGCCTTTTGCGGAGTTCCTGCCGGGAGACAAACAATTCGGCGTCGTGGAGGCCAGGCCACCGGTCCAGGCACGCCCGGATGCCGCGCGGTTGTCCTAATTGAGCTGGATGCGCTGCCCCCAGGGTACCTTTGAGCGGCCCTTGACGAGCCAGATCACCGGGTAGTAGGGCTCGGAGCGTGGAAATTCGCCGTCCGCGTCGGTGAAGTAGACGAGCAGATCCGGCTGCAGGCCTTCCTTCGCGATCCATTGGAAGACGGGAACGAAGCTGGTGCCCCCGCCGCCCTTGATCTCGCGGGGGCGGCTGAACTGCTCCCACGGCTCAAAGCGGAAGGGCGCACCCTCGCAGATCGCCGCGTCGCAGGGCAGCAGGGTGACCCGGGCTCGCACCTGGCCCTTGAGGGCGTCGATCTCGTCGATGAACTCCTGGATCTCCGGATCCTTGATGGAGCCGGAGGTGTCGATGGCCACCACGAGGTCCATCTGGCGGCTGCGCAGACTGGGCAGGATGAAGCTGCCCTCGCGTCGCGATGGGCGCGACCAGCTGTAGTCATCGCGCGAGACGGCGTTCATGTAGCGGGCGAGCAGCATGCGCCAGGGCAACTGGGGCTGGAGCAGGTGGTCGATCATGCGCGCCAGCTCGCCGCCCAGCTTGCCCGCCTGCATCGCCTGCTGGGCGGCGCCGGCCATGCGCTGTTGCCACTGCACCGACAGGGTCTCCTGCTCGTCGGGGGTGAGCGGCTGGGGCTCGCCGGCGGTCCCGCCCTTTTCGGGACGAGCATCGCGCTCGCCTCCCTGGTCGCCCTGCTCGCCCTGATCCTGGCTGCTTTCCTGCTGCTGAGGCTCCAGGTCCTGCTCGGTCTTGCCGGTGTTGCTACCCCGGCTTTGGTTGTCTCTGTCGTAGGCGTGCTTGTCCAGGGTCTCGGACTGGTCGTCGTCGTCGATGAGCGGGTAGATCTCCTCGGCCGTCATGCCCTTGTACATCGGCATGACCAGGGCGTTGGGTGGCGGCCTGAGCCCGTCGTCGATCAGCAGCGGGTTGATGGCATAGTCGCACGCCAGGTCCCACTTGTGGATCACCCGGTGCTGGCGCCGCGCGAAGTGTGAGAGGGCGCAGTGCAGGGCCTCGTGGGCCAACATGAACTGGGTCTGATCCAGGGAGAGGGAGGCGATGTACTCCGGGTTGTAGAAAAAGGCGCGCGCGTCGGTGGCGGTCGTCTTGCACCAGTCCGGCTTGGCCGCGTGCATTGGCAGGCGCAGCACCAGGGCGCCCAAAAAGGGCTTGTCGAGGATCAGCCGCGTCCTGGCCGCGGCCAGCTTGGTCTCGATGGCGTGCAGGTCGAGGTCCATGGGTGCATTGGTCATTCGAACAGCATCACATCGGCGACCGCCTGGGCCCAGTCGGCGAAGGCGGGGACATCGAAGAGCTTGGGACCGATGGCGCGGTGCAGGTCGGAGACCAGCATGACCCCCATCTCCCGCTGGTGGAAGCGCCCGGCATAACGCAGGATGTTGCCGATGACCTCGGCGGCGTCCTCGCTGCCTTGGGCGCGGATGGCCCGCCCCACCAGGGCCGCGGCAACGGCGTATTGGAGGTCAATCTCCTTGGGCACGGGCACCGCCTCACCGTTGACGATGGCGTCGAGGTCGGGCATCTGGTCCAGGCTGTTGACGAAGGCGGTGAGCTCGATGCCCGCCGCCGGGCCCACGCAGGCCTGCAGTGTCCCCTGGAGCAGCTCCGGGTGGTCCTCGAACTTCTTCAGCCCGCGGTGGGCGAATTCCCAGGAGCGGGGCGAGGGGAAGGCCACCGGGTTGTGGGCCGGGTCGAAGTCGAACAGTAGCTCGGGGCGAAAGCGCAGGAAGGCGATCAGGCGCTCGTCCATACCGCTCTGATAGGCCCAGGCCACCCAATCGTCAAGATGGGTCTCCACCTCGAAATGAGAGAAGCGGTTGGCCAGCGGCGCCGGCATGCTGTAGGTGACGCCCCGGTCGCCCTGGCGGTTTCCGGCCGCGAAGATCGCCCAGTGGTCCGGCACCTGGTAGTCGCCGAGGCGCCGGTCGAGGATGAGCTGATAGGCGGCCGCGGAGACGGCCGGCGGCGCCGAGGTGATCTCGTCGAGGAACAGGATGCCGGTCGAGCCATGGCGCTCGGCATCGGGGAGCAGGGCTGGGATGGCCCACTCGACCCGGTCGTCCACGCGAAAGGGGATGCCGCGCAGATCGCTCGGCTCCATCTGGGAGAGCCGGATATCGATCACACGCACCCCGTGCCGCTGGGCAATGTGGGCCACCATCTGAGATTTTCCGACCCCGGGGGGCCCCCACAGCATGACGGGCGTGTGATGACCCTCGGCGGTGCTGACGAATTCGCGCTCGAGGACGCGAAGCAAGAGTGCTGGGCGCATGACGGTGCTGATACCTCCTGGGCACGCGGGCGCCCGGCGGGCCGTCGTGGCCCCTGCGGGCGGGAATTCTGGTAGTGGACAATGGGTTTTCCGCCGCCGCGAAACAAGCCGTGGGAGCACCTTGCGTCCGGACCCTGGCCGCATTCCGGCTTGTCACCCATAAGAAAAACGCTGTATTCTTATGCCCCTTCTCGCCCCGAGGCATCCTCGTGTGGCGCCCCGGGGCGGGCGCCGGACCATGAGTGAGAGGACCAGTCCAAGCGCGGTCGATGCCTCTGGGCCCGCGACGCGGCGACGACTGAACGACAGAATTTGATAAGGCTAACCTTCCGCTAACACACGCTCGGAGATCGGATAATGAATCAGTTCTACTACGATGCCGTCACCAAGATGGAGCAGTTGGGTGTCGATGACGAGTACATCCAGGGCTGGCAGTGCGGCTTCCTGCAGAACCCCAAGCGCGAGGAGCAGCGCCTGACCGACGCCTACGAGGCGGGTTATGCGGACGGTGAGGAGAAGAACACGGACAACTTCGGCGAGTGGGTCAAGGCCTGAGGACGCGTCAAGCCCCGCCGAGGCCGGCCCCAGGGGCCGATCCGGTGCGGGCGGTTGATGAGGGCGGCCAGACCGCCCTTTTTCGTTTCCGCCGCTGGCAAAGGCTCCCCCAGGCAAGTGCCCGCTGCCCCCGCCGATCGTCCCTTCGACTCCATGTCTGAGCCCCAGACCGCCCCCGCGCGCCTGCGCGCGCTCCTGGACACCGGGGTCTTCCTCTCCATGCCCTGCTGCTTCGATGCACTCTCGGCCCTGCTGATCGAGCGTACCGGCTTCCCGCTGACCTTCATGAGTGGCTTCGCCGTCTCCGCCGCACGCCTGGCCCTGCCGGACACCGGGCTCATCACCGTGACGGAGATGCTGGATCAGGGCCGGGGCATCTGTCAGGCGGTCAGAATTCCGGTGATCGGTGACGGGGATACGGGCCACGGCAACCCGGTGAACGTGCGCCGAACCGTTGAGCAATATGCGCTGGCCGGGTTCGCCGGGATCATGATCGAGGACCAGGTGGCGCCCAAGCGCTGCGGACACACCGGTGTGCGGGAGGTGGTCACCCGTGCCGAGGCGGTGGCGCGCCTGCGCGCCGCGGTGGACGCGAGGGACGCCGGTGCCGGCATCGCAATCCTCGCCCGCACCGATGCCCGCAGCGCACTGGGTATGGATGAGGCGATCTGGCGCATGCGGGCCTTCGCCGACCTGGGTGCCGACATCCTCTTTCTGGAGGCCCCGAGGGACGAAGGGGAGATGGCGCGCTTCTGCCGGGAGGTCCCTGGGATCCGGATGGTCAACATGCTTGAGGAGGGGATCACGCCGATACTGCCGCCCTCTCGTCTCGAATCCCTCGGCTATCGCATCGCCGCCTATCCGCTCACGCTCCTGGCGAGCGCGGCCCATGCCATGCGCCAGGCACTTCTGGAACTGGCCGCGGGTCGAACGCCCCAGGGGCGTCTCGACTTCCCAAGCCTGCGCGACCTTCTCGGCTTCGACGCCTACGACCGGTTGCTCGCGGCCTATGGGGAGGCCGGGGGCCCCGATCCTTTATCGGCTTGAGCCGGTGATCAGCCTGGAGGCGCCTCCATGTCCGATAACAGCTATCTGAAGGACTTGGTCCTGTTGCGAAACGATCCCGCCAAGGTCCCCCTGATCCTCGAACGCGCCCAAGGGGGGGATATGGACGCCCAATATGCCATGGGGCTCATCTATGCCGAGGGCCGGGGGGTGGAGATCGACCTGGCCCAGTCCCACTACTGGCTGTCGCTCGCGATCGCCCAGGGGGACAGGGACGCGGATCTGCTGCGCAATATCGTCGGCAGCCGCATGACCGATGCGGAGTTCGAGGCGGCAAAGCGGCTGATTGCGGGCCCCTACCTGCACGCGGTCAAGGCCGATTGAACGACCTCGCCGTCGCGGGCCTTGCAGGGGCTCAGCCGGCTGCCCAAACCGAGACTGGATGACCGGCAAAATGAAGACCAGCCCGCGCGATCTCTATCCTCCGATCGGGGCCTACACGACCCACGAGCTCGCCGTGGGCGGGGGTCACCGGCTCTATGTGGAGGAGTGCGGGCGCCCCGACGGCATCCCGGCGGTCTTTCTGCACGGCGGACCCGGTGCCGGCTGCGAGGCGGCCCACCGCCGCTTTTTCGACCCGGACCGCTACCGGGCGGTGCTCTTCGATCAGCGCGGCTGCGGGCGCTCGACCCCCCATGCGTCCCTGGAGGCCAACACCACCTGGGACCTGGTGGCGGACCTGGAGCTGATCCGCGAGCGACTCGGCATCGAGCGCTGGCTGGTCTTTGGCGGCTCCTGGGGGTCGACTCTGGCCCTGGCATACGCCCAGACCCACTCGGATCGCGTCTCGGCCCTGGTGGTGCGCGGCATCTTCCTGTGTCGGGACCAAGAGATCCGCTGGTTCTATCAGGAGGGAGCCAACTGGGTCTTCCCCGATTATTGGGAGGATTTTCTCGCCCCCATCCCCCCCGAGGAGCAGGGCGATCTGCTCGCCGCCTACCATCGGCGTCTCACCGGCTCGAACGAGGTCGCCCGCATGGCCGCGGCCAAGGCCTGGTCCACCTGGGAGGGGCGCACCGCCACCCTGCTCGCCAACCCCGATATCCGGGCCCACTTCTCCGATCCCCACCTGGCGCTCAGCCTGGCCCGCATCGAGTGCCACTATTTCGTGAACCACGCCTTCCTGAGACCCAACCAGTTGATCGCGGACGCGGCGCGTCTCGCCGCCATCCCCGGTGTCATCATCCAGGGCCGGTACGACCTGATCTGTCCCCTGCGCTCCGCCTGGGAGCTCCATCAGGTCTGGCCTCGCGCGGAGCTTCAGGTGATCCCGGACGCCGGACACGCCGCCTTCGAGCGCGGCATCCGCTCCGCCCTGGTGCAGGCGACTGACCGCTTCGCCGGTCTACTCGGGTGATCGGGCTCCTGCAACGAGTCACCCAGGCCCGCGTGGAGGTGGCTGGCGAGACCGTCGGCGCCATCGCCCGGGGCCTCCTGGTGCTGGTGGCGGTCCAGCCCGGTGATACGGAGGCGCGCGCCGAGCGCCTCCTGGAGCGGCTGCTGGGTTACCGGGTGTTTCCGGACCAGGACGGGCGCATGAACCTGAGCCTGCGCGACGTCCGGGGCGGATTGCTGCTGGTCTCGCAGTTCACCCTCGCGGCGGACACCCGCAAGGGCACCCGGGCGAGCTTGACCAGCGCCGCTCCGCCCGAGCTGGGTGAGCGGATCTACGGGCACCTGGTCCAGCGCGCCCGAGCCGCCCATGCGGACGTGGCCACCGGGCGCTTCGGGGCGGACATGCGGGTGAGCCTGACCAATGATGGTCCCGTGACCTTCTGGCTTCAGGCCTGAGGGCCCTGTTAGGGCGGGCCCCGTTTCCTGTGGTTAAATGCGGCGTCGATGCCGATTCGCGAGTCAGCCCATGTCCGGTCATTCAATCCATCGCACCGCCGAGGTGGAGCGCAACACGCTCGAGACCCAGATCCGGGTGAGCCTTGACCTGGATGGAAGCGGGCGCTCCAGCTTCAAGACCGGGCTGCCCTTCCTCGACCACATGCTGGATCAGGTGGCGCGTCATGGGCTGATCGACCTGGAGATCGAGGCGGTCGGCGACCTGCACATCGACGCCCACCACACGGTGGAGGATATCGGCATCACCCTGGGTCAGGCGCTGGCGCGCGCCCTCGGCGACAAGAAGGGCATCCGCCGTTATGGCCACGCCTATGTGCCGCTGGACGAGGCCCTGTCGCGGGTGGTCGTCGATCTCTCCGGGCGCCCGGGGCTCGAGTTCCATTGCGCGTTCAAGCGCGGGATGATCGGGTCCTTCGACGTCGACCTCTTCCACGAATTCTTCCAGGGTCTGGTGAACCATGCCGGTATGACCCTGCATGTGGACAACCTGCGCGGCGCCAACGCCCATCACCAGGCCGAGACCCTCTTCAAGGCCTTTGGTCGTGCCCTGCGCATGGCGGTGGAGCCCGACCCGCGCATGGCCGGGGTGACGCCGTCCACGAAGGGCTCACTGTGAGCCGCCGACCCGGGCGGGCTCGCAGCCGCCCCAAGATCCGAGGTACTCGCCGGTGCTGTTGATCCCCGCCATCGATCTGAAGGACGGCCGCTGTGTGCGTCTGCGCCAGGGCCGCATGGAGGACGAGACCGTCTTCTCCGACGACCCCGTGGCAATGGCCGGACGCTGGGTGAGCGAGGGCGCGCGCCGCCTGCACCTGGTGGACCTGAACGGGGCCTTCGCCGGGGAGCCGGTCAACGGGGCCGCCATCCGCGCCATCGCCGCCCGCTACCCCGACCTGCCGATCCAGGTCGGCGGGGGCATTCGCCACGAGTCCACCATCGCCGCCTATCTGGAGGCGGGGGTCCGCTACTGCATCATCGGCACCCAGGCGGTCAAGGAGCCGGGGCTGGTGGGTCGGGCCTGCAAGGCCTTCCCCGGTCACGTCATGGTCGGGCTGGACGCCAAGGAGGGTCAGGTCGCCATCCGGGGCTGGGCGGAGATCACCGGGTACCGGGTCGAGGAGCTCGCCCGGCGCTTTGAGGGGGACGGGGTCGCGGCCATCGTCTACACCGATATCGGGCGCGACGGCATGATGACTGGCCCCAATGTGGCGGCCACCCGGGCCCTGGCGGAGGCGATTCGGATCCCGGTCATCGCCTCGGGGGGCATCACCAACCTGGACGACGTCCGCGCACTGGCCGAGGTGGCCGACAGTGGCATCACCGCCGCCATCACGGGGCGTGCCATCTACGAGGGGACCCTGGACTTCGCGGCCGGCCAGCGTCTCGCCGATGAGCTGACGGGGGCTTCGCGATGAGCGATGACTGGCTGGATTCCATCAAGTGGGACGCGGACGGCCTGGTTCCGGCGATCGCCCAGGAGCGGGGCAGCGGCGCCGTCCTGATGATGGCCTGGATGAATCGCGAGTCACTTGCGCTCACCCGGGAGACCGGACACGCCGTCTACTGGTCGCGCTCCCGGCGCAGGCTCTGGCACAAGGGCGAGGAATCGGGCCATCAGCAGGTGGTGCGCGCCATCCGCATCGACTGCGACGCGGACGTGGTGCTGCTCGAGGTGGAGCAGAAGGGGGGCATCGCTTGCCACACCGGCCGCCACGACTGCTTCTTCCGCCAACTCGACGCAGCGGGTGACTGGATCGAGATCGCGCCGGTCCTCAAGGACCCGAAGTCGATCTACGGAGGGGGCTCGGGATGAACGACGTCCTGGAACGTCTGTCTCAGGTGCTCGAGGCCCGTAAGTCAGCGGACCCGCAGTCCTCGTATGTGGCCCGGCTCTATGATCGGGGACTCGACGGGATCCTGAAAAAGATCGGTGAGGAGGCCACGGAAACGGTGATGGCGGCCAAGGACGGGGCCGCGGACAGGATCGTCTGTGAGGTGGCCGACCTGTGGTTCCACACCCTGGTGCTGCTGGCTCATCAGGGACTCGGCCCCCAGGCGGTTCTGGCCGAGCTGGATCGCCGGTTCGGACTCTCGGGGATCGAGGAAAAGGCCGCGCGGGGACGCTGACCGACGGCAGACAAGGGGAGTGCCGGGCAAAAAGCGATTGGAGTATGATCGCGCACTCTCGGGTGCCGGCCGCGCCTGGTCGGGCTGAAACCGTCGGGCTCAATAGGGGTTGGAGCCCCCTGGGGCGGCTGGAGAGCCACTGATCGATCGAAAATTCACGGCACACGGCAAGCCTCGCGCCAGCCGATGCCAACCTGAGGTGACCGCCGCTCTGCCGGCGGCACGGAGGAAACACTATGGGACTTGGCGGCATCAGTATCTGGCAGCTACTCATCGTACTGGTGATCGTGCTGCTCTTGTTCGGCACCAAGCGGCTCAAGAACATCGGCTCGGACCTGGGCGACGCGGTCAAGGGCTTCCGCAGTGCCATGTCGAATGCGGAGAAGTCGGACGAGGAGAAGGAGCCGCCGCAACTGGAACAGGACGCGGCCAAGCGGGTCGCGGACGAGGATCCCGCCACTGCCAAGGCGCCCCCGCCGGAACGGGATAGACCCAAGGTCTGATCCGCGCCCGCTAGGCCCCTCTGATGTTCGACATCGGCTTTTGGGAGCTGGTCCTGATCGCGGTTGTGGCCCTCGTGGTCATCGGGCCCGAGCGCCTGCCCAAGGTGGCGCGCATCGCCGGCCTCTGGGTGGGCCGGGCCCGCCGTACCCTCGCCTCGGTGAAGGAGGAGATCGACCGTGAGCTCAAGGCCGAGGAGCTGAAGGAAATCCTGAAGAAGCAGGCGCAGAGCAATCCCCTGGAGTCCATCCTCGAGGAGCGCGCGGCGCCCTCGAGGCCGAAGGCCCAGCCGACGTCCGCCGGCTCCGATCCGGTTCCGGCCGCGGCCGTGGACGCAAAGCCGGCGCGTCCGCAACGGGATCCCGAGGACGGCTGAGGCGTCGCCTCGCCCCGGCCTCCGGACTCGCCCAAGACGCTCACGCGCGGCGCCGCTGCGGCGCCGATCCCCAGGGACTCACGACAGATACCGCCATGTCCTCCCCGAGCGAGCCCGATGACGCGGGCGCCGAACAGCCCTTCATCTCACACCTGATCGAGCTTCGCGATCGCCTGATTCGCATCGGGATGGGGATCGCGGTCGCCTTGCTGGTGCTGTTTCCCTTCGCCAACCAGATCTATGTCTATGTGGCGACGCCGCTCATGGCCCAGCTGCCGGAGGGCAGCACCATGATCGCCACCCAGGTGGCCTCGCCCTTCCTCACGCCCTTCAAGCTGGCGCTGGTGGCGGCGGTCTTCCTGTCCATGCCCTATTCGCTCTACCAGATCTGGGCCTTCGTCGCGCCTGGGCTCTACCAGCGGGAGAAGCGCCTGGCGGTGCCCCTGCTCGTCTCGAGCATCGTGCTCTTCTATCTCGGAGTGCTGTTCGCCTATTACGTCGTCTTCCCCCTGGTCTTCGCCTTCATGGCGGGTACTACGCCCCAGGGCGTCGCGATGATGACCGACATCAGCGCCTATCTGGACTTCGTCCTGGCGCTCTTCTTCGCCTTCGGCGTCGCCTTTGAGATCCCCATCGCCACCATTCTGCTCGTGGCCACCGGCGTGACGACACCCGAGGCCCTGGTCTCCAAGCGCCCCTATGTCATCGTCGGCGTCTTCGTGGTGGGCATGTTGTTGACGCCGCCCGATGTGATCTCCCAGACCCTCCTGGCGCTTCCCATGTGGCTGCTGTTCGAGCTCGGCATCCTCGCCTCGCGGATCCTGTTGCGGGAGCGTCGTCTGCGCGAGGTGCAATCGGTCGCGTCCGCGGGCACGGCCCCGGGGTCCTCGGGTGGCGGAACGGCGCCGGCTCGGAATCCGGGTCCGGCCCCAACCAAGGGCGGTTCCGGGATCCTCATCGGCCGGGATCTGGACCCCAGTGATCTGGAGGACCGGGAGCGCTGGCGCCCCCTGACCGACGAGGAGATGGAAGAAGAGCTGGATCTCACGGACGCGCAGGAAGCCGCCGCTCACAAGCCCGCCGCGCCGGCACTCTCACTGGTGGACGAGAAGATCGCGCGAGCCAATCGGTTGCGGGAGCTGGAGAACCACTTCGCCGCCCGCAAGGTGCTCTACGAGGTGTTGGAGGAGGGCGACGAATCCCAGCGACGGGTGGCACGCAACCTGCTGAATGAGTTGGATGAGGATTAGGAAGGACCGAGGGCCCAGGGCCAAGGAAGCGCGGGGGTGGGTCGGGCTTGAGCCCGACGGCGGTGCCGGGGGCGGACTGAAGTCCGACCCACGGCTCCTCTTCCAGATCGGCCCTGGGCCCTTCTTCTTTCATTGCTTTTATCAATGTTACGGTTCCGCTACTCTTGACTGCACCACCAATGTAGCGCTGGACGACAACAGATGGGCTCAAGCTCCCAGATCCATTACAAACAAAATCGACTCAAGCAACTTCGGGCCTTCTGTCATGCGGCCCGTACCGGCAGTGTCAGTGCCGCCGCCGACAAGATCTTCCTCAGTCAGCCGACCGTCTCCCTGCAGATCCAGGCATTGGAGCGCGAGTTCGACACGGTGCTGTTCGAGCGTCGCGGGCCCAAGATCCGTCTCACCCCCGAGGGCCAGCTGCTGTTCCAGATGGCGGAACCGCTGGTGGAGGGCATGGACAAGCTCCATGACGTCTTTGCGATCCAATGCGGGCGGGTGGACCAGGGGGTGCTCAATATCGCCGCGGGTGAATCCACCATCCTCTACATCCTCCCGGAGCCGGTGCGGACGTTCGTGGAGAAGTACCCCGGCATCGATCTCAAGCTGCACAACGTCACCGGGCGCGATGGCCTAGCCATGCTGCGCTCCGACGAGGCGGATCTGGCCGTGGGCTCCATGCTGGAGGTGCCGGACGACATCAATTACAGACCCTTCGTGACGTATCGACCGACCCTGATCACGCCCAAGGGTCATCCGCTGGCCGACCGGGAATTTGTCACCCTCGAGGACATCGCGCCCTTCGGGCTCATCCTGCCGCCACGCCACCTGAGTACCTGGCGCCTGGTCGACCTGGTATTCAAGCAGCACAACCTGTCCTACACCGTGACCCTTGAGGCGGGCGGCTGGGAGGTCATCAAGAAGTACGTGGAGCTCGGTCTCGGCATCTCCATCGTGACCGACGTCTGCCTGACCGGGGCGGAGAACCTCAGCCGCATACCGCTCGATCAGTACTTTCCCAAGCGCAGCTACGGAATCGTGCAGCGCCGGGGCAAGTTCTTCTCTCCGCAGACCAAGTGCTTCCTGAAGATCCTGGACAAGGCGTTCGCCGACCGGGTGGTGGAGCCTCCGCCCCATACGGTTGGCGAGGGCAAATGGGACGATGCGATGCTCGGGTAGCCAGCCGCCGCGACGCGGTCAGTCCCGCCGCAGGGCGTCGGAGATCGCGATGGGGGTCGGGAAGCGCAGCATGACCAGATAGGAGGAGACCAGGAAGGTCAGCACCGTCGCGAGCTGAAGGCTGTAGGAGGCGCGCTCCCCGATCACACCAGTGTTCATCGCCAGGGCGGCGACGAGCAGCGTGAACTCGCTGAGCTGGCCGAGCCTGAAGCCGATCTCCCAGGCGCGCTTGCGCGTCTCGCCCACAGGCACCAGCAGCAGGCGGAACACCAGCGGCTTGAGCACCAGCGCCGATGCCGCCAACAGCAGGCCGGGAACCAACACGTCCGGTGCCATCGCGAGGTTGAACTCGACTCCAACCCCGAAGAAGAAGAGCACCAGGAAGAAGTCCCGCAGGGGCCGCAGGCTCTCGGCGATATAGAGCGCGATCGGGCTGGAGGCGAGCGCAACCCCCGCGATGAAGGCGCCGACCTCTTGGGACAACCCGAGGACCCCGGCCAGCTCCGCCATGCCGAGGCACCAGCCGATGGCCACCAGGAAGATGTATTCGCGAAAGGTGTCGTACCGGCGGATCAATGGGATCAGCAGGTAACGGGCGGCCAGGCCGGAGAATAGCACCAGGCCGGGCAGGCTCAGCAGCAGCATCAGCATGTCGGTCCAGGGGGCGTTGCCGGTCCCCGCCGCCTGAACGAGCAGCAGCAGGACGATGGCGAGCAGGTCCTGGAGCAGCAGGATGCTGATGATGGACTCGCCCATCCGCTGATGATGGAGCACCGTGGTGGGCAAGAGCTTGAGCCCGATGATGGTGCTCGAAAAGCCCATGGCGGCCCCGATGACGAGCGACTCGATGGGCGTGAAGCCGGCGGCCAGACCGATGGCGCCCCCGACGATCAGCATCAGGACGGAGTTTCCGGCCGTCACCAGGGTCGTGCGGCGCAGGCTGTGGACCAGGTCCTGGGGGGTCAGGTCGAGTCCCAGCAGGAACAGCAGGAACATGATCCCAATGTGGGCCGTTTCGCGGACCAGGCTCGCGTCCGCCACCAGGCCCAGGCCCCAGGGGCCGAACAGGATGCCGAGTCCGATATAGGCAACCAGCAGGGACTGGCGGGCGGCCAGGGCCAGGGTCGCGAGCACCGCCGCGCCCGTGAACACCAGGAAGAAGGTAAAGACGATCGGGTTCTGGGTCATCGGGCCTCGGTACAGCGGGGCATCCAGCATGGCTCGCCCCGATCATCCCACGATCGAATGGCCGCGAGAATCGCCATCCCGTCGGCCGCGAGAATCCGCATTCCCGTCGAGGAATGAGCGGCCCTTCCGAGCCTGGGTAGCCGGCGGCGCTGCCGTCGATTCAATGGGACATGCCTCGCGACAGCGAGGTACCAGGTGTGAGCGCGCGCCCTTGGGCGAGCGTTGCAGACCGACCGGATCGGCCCGGACCGCGCAGGGCGCGCCCGCCGTCCGCAACTGCCGGGCAGCGGGCGCGCTGGCTCAGAGCTACTTGTAAGCGCCGACGCCGCAGAAGAACCCTTCGTCGTTGGTCATGACGTAGCTGGTCTTCTCTTTGATCTCATCGGTACCGGGGTAAGGCCAGTTGTAGTCCACCCAGCCCTCGCCCGACTCCTTGGCGGTCGCGACCATGTTCTTGAACGGCTCGTCGCCATATTTCTTGAAATCGAGCAGATTCTTTCCCACCAGCTCAGGCTTGACGGCATGGGAGAGCATGACCCCGTCCATGTCCATGCAGAAGACATAGAGGTCCTTCTCCTTGAATCCGCCTTCGGGATCGGCGAAGGCCGCGAAGGCCTTGTCCTTTCCCATCTCGTTCACGGCCGTCTGGGCCTTCTGCGAGAGGGCCTTGGCCTCGTCCGGGGTGGCCATGTCCGCGGCGAAGGCGGCGCCGGTCAAGGCGGCGATGGCAAGGGCGACGATAGTTCTTTTCATGTTCGATCTCCTCAGTGGGTTGGTGTGCGATTGGACGCCCGGCGACGATAGCCCAAAGAGCCGCCCCGGCGCCAGTGAGCCGGGGGTCGACAGAATGCTCCAATTTGGCGACCCGCCGCGCACGCAAATGGGCGCTGCGCACCGGTACGGTGCGTTCCTTTGTAGTCGGTCCTCAGCCGCCGTGGAGAAACGGTGACTTAGCCCGTGGCATGCTGGTTGCAGTTGCCGGCCTTGGGTGTCTCTGAGGCACCTGTCATCGCCACACAGTTGGCCACGTCACAGCTTTGGAGCCTCATTCATGCGGAATCGCAACCTGATCAAATCCCTCGTGCTGGGGTCCGGCCTCGCGCTGGGTCTGTCCGCCAGCCTCGCCGCCCGCGCCGACGACACCATCAAAGTGGGTGTGCTGCACTCGCTCTCCGGCACCATGGCCATCAGCGAGACGACCCTGAAGGACACCGTCCTGATGCTGGTGGACGAGCAGAACAAGAAGGGCGGCCTGCTCGGAAAGAAGCTGGAGGCGGTCGTGGTGGATCCTGCTTCCGACTGGCCCCTGTTTGCCGAGAAGGCTCGTGAGCTGTTGACCAAGGACAAGGTCGCCGCGGTCTTCGGCTGCTGGACTTCGGTGTCGCGCAAGTCCGTCCTGCCGGTGTTCGAGGAGCTCAACGGTCTCCTGTTCTATCCGGTGCAGTACGAGGGTGAAGAGTCCTCCAAGAACGTCTTCTACACCGGGGCGGCGCCCAACCAGCAGGCGATCCCGGCCGTCGACTATCTAATGAATGATCTGGGGGTGGAGCGCTGGGTGCTGGCCGGCACCGACTATGTCTATCCGCGCACCACCAACAAGATCCTCGAGGCCTATCTCAAGCAGAAGGGGGTGGCCGCGGAGGACATCATGATCAACTACACCCCCTTCGGTCACTCCGACTGGCAGTCGATCGTCTCCGACATCAAGAAGTTCGGTGGCGCCGGCAAGAAGACGGCGGTGGTCTCCACCATCAACGGAGACGCCAATGTCCCCTTCTACAAGGAGCTGGGCAACCAGGGCGTCTCGGCGGAGACCATTCCGGTGGTGGCATTTTCGGTGGGCGAAGAGGAGCTCTCGGGCATCGACACCAAGCCGCTGGTGGGCCATCTGGCGGCCTGGAACTACTTCATGAGCGTCGACACGCCTGAGAACGCGGCCTTCATCACGCAGTGGCACGACTTCATCAAGGACCCCAAGCGCGTCACCAACGACCCGATGGAGGCCCACAAGATCGGCTTCGACCTGTGGGTCAAGGCGGTGGAGAAGGCTGGGAGCACCGATACGGATAAGGTCGCCGCGGCCATCATCGGACTGGAGACGCCGAACCTGACCGGCGGGACCGCCAAGATGCTGCCGAACCACCACATCACCAAGCCGGTCCTGATCGGCGAGATCCAGGGCGACGGCCAGTTCGCCGTGGTGTGGCAGACCGATGCGGAGGTCCCCGGTGACGCCTGGTCCGATTACCTGGAAGGCTCCAAGGACCTGGTGGGCGACTGGACGGCGCCGATTAACTGCGGCAACTACAACACCAAGACCAAGTCCTGCCTCGGGGCCCAGGCCCAGTAAGGGGCCGCTGCCGCCCTACGACAGGTCCCGCGCCGCCGCCCCCCACGGGGCGGCGCAGCCCCGGTGCAGCGACCCGCACATCTGTGACCGGTCGCCTCTTTAAGAGCAGGGTCTCCGCCATGACCGTTGAACCACACCCCAAGCGCCCGGGCTGGTCCCGCCTGCTTGCGCTCTGGCTGCTTGTGGCTGGTGCCGGCATGGCGTCGGCTGTCGAGGCGGCGATCGACGATGCTGTGGCGCGGCTCGCGGATCGTTCATTTGCCATCAAACAGGAGGCCCTCGCCGAGATCGTCTCGAGTGGAGATGATCGCGCCATCCTGGTTTTGAAGGCCCTCCAGGGGGGCGACCTGCAGGTACGATCGGAGGACGGCCGGGTGGTCGTGGCGCGCCAGTCCGGCGCCGGTTTCCAGCTAACCGACGCCCTGTCCGGTGCGGACCTGGGTGAGACCGACCGCCGTTCGGTCAAAAAAATCATCATCAACAATACGATGCGTGTTGCCTTGCGCAGCGCCATCGCGGTCCTGACGCTCGAGAGCCCCGACCCAACGGTGCGGCTCGCGGCCGCCGAGGAGATGATGGGCAGCGGCGACGAGGACTCGGTGGGGGCACTGCGGGCGCGGCTGGAACGGGAGCAGGAGCCCGCGGTACGCGAGGCCCTGACCCTGGCGCTTGCGGTGGCCGATCTCGGCGCCGAGGATCCTGAGCGTCGGCGGGCCGCGATCGCCGACCTGGGGCGCAGCCTGGATCCCCGGGTGCGCAATGCGCTGGCCACGCGCGCCGTCGCGGAGTCCGATCCGGCGGTGGCGAAGGCGGTGAATGGGGCGCTGGCGGCGATCGACGCCCGTCTGGTCTGGAACGCGCGCGCCGAGACCCTGTTCTTCGGGCTCAGCCTGGGATCGGTGCTGGTGCTGGCCGCCATCGGACTCGCCATCACCTTCGGCGTCATGGGGGTCATCAACATGGCCCACGGCGAGCTGATCATGCTGGGCGCCTACACCACCTATCTGGTGCAGCAGGCGATACCGGGGCTGATCGATTATTCGCTGCTGGTGGCCATCCCGGCCGCCTTCCTCGTCTCGGGGCTTGTCGGCATCGCCATCGAGCGGACCCTGATCCGCTTTCTATACGGGCGCCCGCTGGAGACCCTGCTCGCCACATTCGGCATTAGCCTGATCCTGCAGCAACTGGTGCGCACCACCATCTCGGCCCAGAACGTGGCGGTGGAGAACCCCTCCTGGATGAGCGGTGCACTCGAGATCAACCCCGCCCTCTCCCTTACCTTCAACCGGCTCTATGTCCTGATCTTCTCCCTGGCGGTGTTCGTCGGCCTGCTGCTCATCCTCAAGCGCACCGCATTGGGGCTTCAGGTCCGGGCGGTGTCCCAGAATCGCGCCATGGCCCGCGCCATGGGGGTGCGCTCCGCCCGGGTGGATGCCCTGACCTTCGGGCTCGGGGCCGGGATCGCCGGGGTCGCCGGGGTGGCCCTGTCCCAGCTCACCAACGTCGGCCCCAACATGGGGCAGGCCTACATCATCGATTCCTTCATGGTCGTCGTCTTCGGCGGGGTCGGAAACCTGTGGGGGACCCTGGTCGGCGGCATGACGCTCGGGGTCGCCAACAAGTTCATGGAGCCCTGGGTGGGTGCGGTGCTGGCCAAGATCCTGGTGCTGGTGTTCATCATCCTTTTCATCCAGAAGCGCCCACGTGGGCTCTTTCCCCAGCGCGGTCGCGCGGCGGAGGGGTGAAGGTCCGGGGAAAGAATTGTCCGCAAATGAACGCGCAATAAACATTTGAATAATATGCTCGTCAATTTTCAATGGAAATGCTTCACCGTCCGTCAGTGATTGTGATTTGCGTTCATTAGCGTTCATTTACGGATAAACAAAACATTCTTCTCCACTTACCGAGCAGCAACGGCATGGGATTGGCGAATACATTGCGGGGCGATACCGGCGGACAGGTCATGATGGCGGTGCTGCTGGTGGTCGCCGTGGTGGTGCCGGTGCTCAATCTGGCGGTGCCGGAGTCGAGTCCCTGGCACGTCTCCACCTATACCGTCACCCTGCTTGGCAAGTATCTGACCTACGCGCTGCTCGCGGTGGCGGTGGATCTGGTGTGGGGCTATCTCGGCATCCTGAGCCTGGGACATGGGGCCTTCTTCGCGCTGGGCGGTTACGCCATGGGCATGTACCTGATGCGCCAGATCGGTGATCGCGGCGTCTACGGGGACCCCGTGCTGCCCGATTTCATGGTGTTCCTCAACTGGAAGGAGCTGCCCTGGTTCTGGCACGGGTTCGATCAGTTTTGGTTTGCCGCCCTGATGGCCGTCCTGGTGCCCGGAGTGCTGGCCTACGTCTTCGGCTACCTGGCGTTCCGCTCCCGCGTCACCGGCGTCTATCTCTCCATCATCACCCAGGCCCTGACCTATGCCCTGATGCTGGCCTTCTTCCGCAATGAGATGGGATTCGGCGGAAACAACGGCCTGACCGATTTCAAGGAGCTGCTCGGCTTCGACATTCAGGCGGATTCGACCCGCGCGGGCCTCTTCGTCGCCTCGGCCCTGGCGCTCGCCCTCGGCTATCTGGCCAGCCGGTTCATCGTGAGCTCCCGGCTCGGCCGCGTGGCGGTGGCCATCAGGGACGCCGAGCCGCGCACCCGCTTCATCGGCTATCGGGTTGACCGGGTCAAGGCGGCCATCTTCACCTTTTCCGCCATGCTCGCCGGGGTGGCCGGCGCCCTCTATGTGCCCCAGGTCGGCATCATCAATCCAGGCGAATTCTCGCCCTTGAACTCCATTGAGCTCGTGATCTGGGTGGCGGTGGGTGGGCGCGCCACCCTCTATGGGGCCGTTGTCGGCGCGCTTCTGGTCAATTACGGCAAGAGCACCCTCACGGGCCTCTTTCCGGAGGTCTGGCTGTTCGCCCTCGGAGGCCTCTTCGTGTTCGTCACCCTGTTCCTGCCGCGCGGTATTGCGGGGCTGCTGGCGATGCGGAGGGCGGGTTGATGGGCGGTCAGGTCGAGCGCTGGCAGTATCTCAATCCGGGCAAGACCCTGGCGGAGACCCTGGACATCTCCCACACCACCCTGCTGTACGTGGAAGGGGTCTCGGTGAGCTTCGACGGATTTCGGGCCCTCAACGACCTGTCCTTCTACGTGGACGTGGGTGAGCTGCGCTGCGTGATCGGGCCCAACGGGGCGGGCAAGACCACCCTAATGGACGTGGTGACCGGCAAGACCAGGCCCGACTCCGGCTACTGCTTCTTCGGCCAGAGCATCAACCTGCTCGATCTCGACGAGCCGCGAATCGCACAGGCCGGGATCGGGCGGAAGTTTCAGAAGCCAACGGTCTTCGAGCATCAAAGCGTGTTCGAGAACCTGGAGCTGGCCATGGCCGGCGACAAACGGGTGTGGCCGACGCTCTTCGCCCGCCTCTCCGGCGAGCAACGCGACCGGATCGACGAGGTGTTGGGCATCATCGACCTGGGCGAGCACGCGGGCCGCACCGCCGGGGCATTGTCTCACGGCCAGAAGCAGTGGCTGGAGATCGGCATGCTGCTGATGCAGAACCCGCTCCTGCTGCTGGTCGACGAGCCCGTGGCGGGCATGACCCACCAGGAGATGGACCGCACAGCGGAGCTTCTGTTGTCGCTCGAAGGCAGGCACTCCGTCGTCGTGGTCGAGCACGACATGGACTTCGTGCGCTCGATCGCCAAGCGGGTGACCGTGCTGCACCAGGGGGCGGTGCTGGCGGAAGGGTCCATGGACGAGGTCCAGAGCGACCCGCGGGTGGTGGAGGTCTATCTCGGTGAATAGCGAAAACGCCCCCGTCCGCGCGGTAGCGGAGCCCTTGGCTGAATCCGCGGCCCCTATGCTGAGCATCCAGGGACTCAACCAGTTCTTCGGCCAGAGCCATACCCTATGGGACCTGACGATGGAGATCCCCGCTGGTGAATGCACCTGCGTCATGGGGCGCAACGGGGTGGGCAAAACCACCCTGATGCAGTGCATCATGGGACTCCTGCCCCTTCGTTCCGGATCCTTGCTCTATCAGGGGCAGGATCTGGCTCGGTTGCCGGCGGAGCGCAGGGCGGGGCTGGGGGTGGGCTTCGTGCCCCAGGGGCGCCAGATCTTTCCGCTGCTGACCGTGGAGGAGAATCTGCGGATCGGGCTTTCGGCGCGCCCTGATGGCGCCAGGCAGATCCCCGGCTTCATTTTCGATCTGTTTCCGGTCCTCAAGGAGATGCTGGGTCGGCGCGGCGGCGACCTGTCGGGCGGTCAGCAACAGCAGTTGGCAATCGGTCGCGCTCTGGGCGTGGACCCGCGGCTGCTGATCCTGGACGAGCCCACCGAGGGCATCCAACCCAACATCGTCCACGAGATCGGCGACATCATCCGCCGGCTGATCGGCGAGCTGGGCCTGACCGTGATCCTGGTGGAGCAGAAGCTGCCCTTTGTCCGCCGGGTGGCCGACCGCTTCGTGATCCTCGACCGCGGGCGCCTCAAGTCGGCCGGCCCCATGCCCGAGCTCTCCGAGGACCTGGTGCGGGAATACCTGACCGTCTGAGCCGCATCGTTGGCAGTCGCAGGGGTCCAGGGCCCCTCGGATAAGGGAACGTCATTGACGTCGGTGGTGACAAAATTCTTTACTCCTCCTTGACATTCGAATGAATCCGCGAACAAGTCGGTCCCCGAATCCAGTTCGGCCAAGAGATGTTCGTGATGGACGGCCGCTGACGCCGCTTGCTTGGCGGCGGTTGAGCTTTCGGGCCAGGAGCCGCGATCCTTCTCACAGAGACGAAATCATGAAGATTGGGACAGGACCCAAAGGGCGGGAAGCGGACATCATTGACCTTTTCACCTCGACCTTCACCGCGTCCGAGGGCGTGGAAGAGGGCGCGCTGATCGGAGATCTGGTGCGAAACCTGCTGGGCGGTACCGCGGCGAACGATCGCTTCGTCTTCACTGCCGAGGAGAAGGGCAGGATTGTCGGCGGCATCGTCTTCTCGCGGCTGACGTACGAGCAGGATGACCGGACCCTGTTCATTCTCGCCCCCGTCGCCGTGGCGACCGATCAGCAAGGGAAGGGCATCGGGCAGAGGCTCCTGATCCATGGCCTGGCTTCGTTGCGCGGTGCTGGCGTCGACATCGCCATGACCTATGGCGATCCGAACTACTATGCCAAGGTCGGCTTCATGCCGATCAGCGAGGCGGATGCGCAAGCCCCCTTCCCGCTGAGCCGTCCCGAGGGCTGGCTGGCACAGTCGTTGACGCAGCGGCCGATGACGCCGCTGAAAGGTCCGTCCCGCTGTGTCGAGGCGCTGAACGATCCGGTGTTCTGGTAGGTGTCACCTCCGCGACTAGCCGGGTTCGCCGCTTGGCTAGGCGCTGGTGAGCGCTTCGCCCCGTCCCTCGCTGGCGGCGAGTCTCGCCATGGCCTTTCGGGGCCTCGGCTCGGCTCCCGGCCCAGCGCTCCGGAGGCACGACCTGGCTCATGCCTAGCCGCCCGAAGCGCTCGCGGGGCTGGTCCTGGAGCCCGGCCACGAAGATCCGGCCACGGCGCCGGGCGACCTCGCGGATGGTGGTCTCGAGGGCCAGGGAGCTGGTCACGCCGAGATGGGGCACCTGGGTGAGGTCGATGATGAGGGTCCGCGCATCCGCCAGCCGGTTCTGTTGTCGGTTCAGCGCCGAGGCGGCGCCGAAGATTAGGGGGCCGCTGAGACAGAGCACCCTGATGTCGTTGGCGGGGTCGCCGAGTATGGCCCGCTCCGCGGGGCCCATGTCCCCGCAGTCGAGGGTCCGGGGGTCGTCCCCGGGGCTGAGCACCCGTACCGCCTCGGACTGGAGGTCCGCATTCAGTGGAGGGGTCTCGCGTCACCGGGGACAGGGTCGAGGGTCTGGACCTTCGCCGAGTCCCCGACGGGCTGGATCAGGCGTCGAGGGGCTGGCCGTACGCCGCGACATCGACGGGGGTGGCGGCCACATGGTTGACGTAGCTTGAGAGGGTCGCCAGGGCGATCCCGCTGATGACCTCGAGGACTTGAGCGCGGCTATAGCCGGCAGCGAGGAAATCCTCGATGTGGGTGTCCGAGACCCAGCCCCGCTGGCTGGTCATCGCCGAAGCGAAGCGGCGCAGGGCCTGCAGCCGCGGATCGCGAATGGGGCGATTGCCACGAATGGCATCGGCCGCCACCTGGGCCTCCGGGCTGCTATCGAAGGCGCCGGTCTGCGCCGTGCAGTAATGGCATTCGTTGGCCTGGGCGACCGAGAGATAGACCACTTCCTGTTCGACGGGCGAAAGGCTGGAGCTGGCGAAGGTGGCCTTGAGCTGCTGAAAGGCGGTCAATGCCGCCGGGGCCTCTGCCAGGGCGCGAACCAGGTTTGGGGCCTCGGCCCCTGCCTTTCCGAGCTGGGCCAGAATCGCCTTCGAGGGGGTGGGCGCGGTGCTCGGGGTGTGAAGCGGGAAATGGGTCATGATCCTTGGCTCCGGTGGGCTTGGGAAGGGGGGCGGGGAATTCCCGACTCCTCTGGTAGGGAAATGTGCCCGTCGGAAGCGATTTCCGCAAGTCGTGAACCTTCGAAATTCGCGATGAATTACTTCGCATTTGGGCCTAACCGCGCCGCCGGGCCGAGCGGTTAGGCTTGGATTGACGTTTCCAGGCGGATGGATACTCAGCGGGGGCAGTGGATCCGGAACGCGTCGCGGGCCGGCTCAAGCTGGGCACAGATGCGCGGCTCGCTCTCGACGGCGAACTGCAGGAAGGTCTTGACCATCAGGGAGAGCTCCCGATTGCGCGGATACGCCAGTTTCCAACCGCGACGGATCAGGAAGCCCTGGACATCGAGCAGGGCCAGGCGTCCCCCGGCGTTCTCCAGCACCAGGGAATGAAGCGACAGGGCCGCTGGCGCCAGACTGGCCCGGATCGCGGAAGATGTCCGCGACCTCCAATGCCCGAGGGGCATCGGTGGTGCTGGGTCAGGCCGTTGGTCGCGGCTCCGGCTGCAACCGCTCCAAGGGGCCCGTGACCTCGCACAAAGTGAGCGTGGTGAGCATCGGGGCATAGAGCGCGGTGTTCAATCGGCGTCCTACTCCCGCAGCCCGGGCGGCTCGGGGCGCCGTTGCAGCGTCTGCGAAGGCAACTCGCCGAAACACGCCCGGTAGGCGCGCGAGAACTCGCCGAAATGCCAGAAGCCCCACGTGAGCGCCTGCGCCGAGACGGTGGTCGATCCGGGCGTCGCCGCTAGGAGGGCCTTGCGCACCCGATGCAGCCGCAGCCGGGTCAGATAGGCCACCGGGGTCAGACCCATGACCTCCTTGAAGGCATAGTCCAGAGTGCGCTCGCTCACGCCGACGACCCGGCACAGGTCACTGACGCAGAGATGGGCGCCGTTCTGCGCCAGGGCATACTCCTCGGCGCGCCGCACGATCTGGCTGCGGGAGCGCCGGGTCCGGTCGCCGCGGCTGGGCACGAGATCGCCGGCCTGCCGAAGCGTCGCCAAGAGGGATTCAATCAACTCGACCTGGGCCGCGACCCGCTCGGTCTCCCGTTCGTTGAACAGCGCGGGCTGCGCGACGGCGATCTCCACCAGACGCTTCCCCCAGTCGAAGAGTCCGCACACCATCGCCTCGCTGGCCTGTAGCGTCTCCACCCCCTGCGGAAGACGAAACTCGCCGTCCCACTGACGTGCCTTACGATGGAGGTGAATCTCCCCGGGCGGGAGCAGGAAGGTAATGCTCTCCCAGCCGGGCTCCACCACAAATCGGGCCTCGGATTCGGGCGCAGCGGCCAACAGCAAACCGGGGCGGACCGGCACCCCGTTCACCGTACCCCGTGCCTGGGGGCCGAAGGTGACATAGCCGAGCAGTCCCGGTTGCACGCTGGTGTGGGTGCGCAGGCGCCGGTTGCTGGCGTGGAAGAGCACGCTGGCGGCCCCTAGGCGCACGAGCACACGCTGCGCCCGCAGGGGCTGTGATTCGAGCTGCACCGCATCCTGGTCGAGCAGCTCCAGCCCCGCGTTGACAGTCGCGGGGTCGCTGATCTCGGTCACGCTGACCGCGGGGGAGTCGCTGAAGACGGAGGCGGTCACAAATTTTGGTTTTGCGGTATTCCGATAGACGGCCCGGGTGCCCGACCGGAGACTCACCAGTTCTCGGGTCAGGTCATCGAGCCAGGGGGCCTGGCCTATCCGGGGGATAGGCAAGAGTGTACCCGCCGCGCACCTTTACGACCCGATCCATCCCAATGACATCCATCCCGTGAAGCTTCAGCAAGTCAGCGACAACTGCTTTGCGGTCCTGAACGAGAAGAATCGCGTCTGCGATGCGAATTCCGGGCTCATCAACCTCGGTGGCGGCGTGGTCATCGACACCCAGTCGGACCTGCCCCACGGGCGCGAGATGATCGAGCTGTTCGGCAGGGTCTGGCCGGGCATGCCCAAGCGCGTGGTCAACACGCATGAGGACGGCGACCACGTCTGGGGGAACCAGCTCTTCGAGGGTGCCGAGATCATCGCGCACCGGACGGTCAAGGATCTGATGCCCGAAGTCGCCGACCCGCGCGAGACCCAGCAACTGCTCAGGGGTGCGGATCGCTTCCTCACGCGCATGCTGCTCAAGGCCCTGCACCCGGGCGCGCTGGCCCTCGCCCGGCAATTGCAACAGGACTACGACTTCAACGGCATCAGACTGGTGCTGCCAACGACGGTGTTCGAGGAGCGGCATGTGCTGGACCTCGACGGCACGCAAGTGCACCTCATCTACGTGGGACCGTGCCACCAGATTGGTGACACCCTCATTCACGTGCCCAAGGAGAAGGTCGTATTCGCCGGCGACGTGATCTTCCGCGATTGCACGCCGATGGGCTGGAACGGCGCTTACGAAAAGTGGATCAAGGTCCTCGATCTCATCGTCTCGCTGGACCCGGAGGTCATTGTTCCAGGGCACGGACCGGTGTGCGGGATCGCGGGCGCGCTGGAGATGAAGGCCTACCTGGAATACGTGCGCGAGGAGTCGAAGCGCTTCTTCGGCCAGGGGCTGAGCGCCCTGGAGGCATCGAAGAAGATCGATTTCGGACCCTACGGCGGCTGGCGCGCCCCGGCGCGCTTGTACATGAACGTCGAGCGGGCCTACCGGGAGCTCCGCCACGAGGCCGCGGACACATCCTGGGACCACGCAGAGGTCTTCGACGCGGTCCTCGCCGTGGCGCAGGCGAAGGGCATCCCCATCGAGTTCTAAAGGGGCCGAGTTCTCAACCGAACGACGACGACAACAAAGAACACCACGATGAAGCTGATCCGTTTTTCCCAGGGCGACTCGAGGCCCAGCTTCGGCGTCGTCATCGCCGACCATGCCGTTGCGTTCGCTGCCCTGCAGCAGCGCAGCGGGATCACCGAGCCCGACCTGGGCGACAGCCGGGCCTACCTGGCCAGCCTGCCGGCGAGCGAGCGTGCGGCGCGCGAGCTTTCGGCCTGGGGTGAGGCGCACCTGGGCGAACTGCCGGAAGACGAGCGGCCCCGCCTGAGCGACGTGCGGCTGCACGAGCCAATCGAGGTGACGGCGCTGTTCGACTTCGGGCTGACTCCACGGCATCTCGAGAACTCGGCGGAAACCCTGATGAAGTACGAGAAGGACGACCCGCAGACCGCGCCGATTCTGCACGCCTTCGCCAAGGCGCTGCTGACCAAGCCTGCCGCGCCTCCGCCCGGCGTGCCCGAGCGGCTGTCCTACTACAAATGCAACATGAACTCGATCGTTGGCGACGCCACGACCATTCCCTGGCCGCTCTACACCTCGCGCCTGGACATCGAGCCGGAGCTGGCCGTGGTCTACGGCAACCCACAGCAGCCGGTGGCGGGCTTCTGCATCTTCAACGACGTCTCGGCCCGCGACGTGCAGGCGCAGGAATTCATCGGCGGCTTCTGCCTCACGAAGGACATGGACAAGGGCAACCAGCTTGGCCCCTGCCTCGTCACCGCGGACGAGGTCGGTGATCCCTACGCCCTCGAGGTCATCGTCAAGGTCGACGGGCAGGTCCGCTACCAGGGATCGACGGCCGAGATCGATCATAAGGC
>CAVOUZ010000026.1:0-46648 GCA_963699735.1 uncultured Gammaproteobacteria bacterium | reverse complement strand
GCATCTGCTCGAAGTACGCGATGGTCGGCTTGAGCCCTTGGCGCAACGGGATGCTGGGCTCCCAGCCGAGCTGCGCCCTGGCCTGGCGGATGTCCGGCTGGCGCTGCTTGGGGTCGTCCTGGGGCAGGGACTCGTAGACGAGGGGCGAGCGGGAGCCGATGAGGTCGAGGATGGTCTGGGCCAGCTCGATCATGGAGAACTCGCCGGGGTTGCCGAGGTTGACCGGGCCGCTGAGCTCATCGGGGCTGTCCATGAGGCGCACGAAGCCCTCGATGAGGTCGTCCACGTAGCAGAAGGAGCGGGTCTGGGTGCCGTCGCCGTAGAGGGTGATGGGCTTGTTCTGCAGGGCCTGGACGATGAAGTTGGAGACCACGCGCCCGTCGTTGGGGTGCATGCGCGGGCCGTAGGTGTTGAAGATGCGGGCCACCTTGATGCGCAGGCCGTGCTGGCGGCGGTAGTCGAAGAACAGGGTCTCGGCGCAGCGCTTGCCCTCGTCGTAGCAGGAGCGCGGGCCGATGGGGTTGACGTTGCCCCAGTAGTGCTCCGGCTGGGGGTGGATGTCGGGGTCGCCGTAGACCTCGCTGGTGGAGGCCTGGAAGATCTTGGCCTTCACGCGCTTGGCCAGCCCCAGCATGTTGATGGCCCCGTGGACGCTGGTCTTGGTGGTCTGCACGGGGTCGAACTGGTAGTGGATGCGGGGAGGCGGGGCAGGCCAGGTTGTAGATCTCGTCGCACCTCCACGTAGAGGGGGAAGGTGACGTCGTGGCGCAGGAGCTCGAAGTAGGGGTTGGCGAGCAGGTGCGCGATGTTGTCCTTGGTGCCGGTGAAGAAGTTGTCGACGCAGATGACGTCGTGCCCGTCGGCGAGCAGGCGCTCGCAGAGGTGGGAGCCGAGGAAGCCGGCGCCGCCGGTGACGAGGATGCGTTTGCGGAGGAAATTGGGCATGGGAGGGGGAAGTTTTAAGTTTTACGTTTTAAGTTTTAAGGTTTAAGTGGAGATTTCGGCATCGTGTTGGGGCGCTTTGTACGCTCCGCGCCGTGATGTTGCTTGGTGCTGTTCGGGCCAGTCCCCGCGGTGGGGGCCTGCCATAACGCGAACGATGCGGTTCGTTCCTCACCGCATCCTACGGTGCTGCGGTGCTGCCTCAGCCCTGCGATTCCGGCTCTGGCGGCGGCTGCAGCAGGGGTGGCCAGTCCTGCGCGGCCTCTGCGAAGCGCACCTTGGCGTACCGGTTGAGGTTGTCGTAGGTCTGCACGAGTAGAGACACCAGCTCATGGGCTCGATTGAGCGCACCCGCGAAGTCCTCGGGGTCGCGCATGTATTCGTGGACCAGCCGATTTCTCAGGTTGCGGGCCTCGATCCAATCGACGACCGAGCCGAGCAGGCCGAGCTTCTCCATTCGACTCAGGTTGTCGAGGGCCGCTCCCGGTGTCTCCAGCAGTTGGCGCCGCAATTCCGGGATGAGCTTGTCCCCGATGGTGTCTTGCATCCGGCCGAAGCGGGCCGCGAAGGCATCGACGCGCTCGGCCGCTTCCGGCTGGTGCTCCAGGTTGGCCACCCAGCTTGCGTCTACCCTGGTCGCGAACAATCGGCCCGAGGTCCCGAGGAGTTGATGTCCTTCCCTCGCGACCGTGTCCAGCAGGAACAGGAGGCGGTCCCGGTCGCCGTTGCTCACAGGGGTACCCCGGTCTGCCGCGCCGCGGTGTGGATGGGCCGCGGGATGCTGTTCGGATCGACCAGGATGATGTCGATGCGCTGGTCGCCCAGGGCGATTTGCAGCTCGGCCGCGAGGCGGGCGGCGGCGGCCGCGCGATTGCTGACCCGGTGATCGACCTCGACGAGGAGGTCGATATCCCCGCCCCTCAGGTGATCGTCGATTCGGGACCCGAACAGCAGCACGCGGGTGCCCGGCCCGAACGTGGCCTCGGCCGTTTCTCGGATGGTGCGGGCTTGGTTCGGCGACAGGCGCATTCGGGTGATGGGCTGGGGTTGGCTGTGTCTGATTGGGCCGTGTGCCGGTGTCTTCCTGGGGCATTCTAGCGGGTTCGGTCGCCCCGCGGAGCGGGCCTCCCACAAGAGGGTCTACCACAGGGGCCGCCAAGGGTTTGCTTGTGGGAGGGGTGCTCCCGGGGGTGGCTGCGGCCTTGCCGCGCCCCTTTGGAGCGGGCAACCCATGGGGAATGGTGATTACTCCTGCCGCTTGAGGGTTGCATATCCTTCGCGGCGGCACAGGGCGTCGCGCTCGGCCTCCTTGAGGTCTTCGCGCATCATCTCGGCGACCAGCTCTCGGAAGGGGACTTCCGGCTCCCAGCCGAGCTTCTCGCGCGCCTTGGTGGGGTCGCCGAGCAGGGTCTCGACCTCGGTGGGGCGGTAGTAGCGGGGGTCGACGGAAACAATTGGGTCAGTTTTCGGTTTTAAGTCTTCAGTTTTCAGTTGTGCGGATCTGGCTTCGGGGCTGATCCCCTGGCGTTCGGGAAGAGGGGGGGATTCGACCCAGTAGCCTTTCTCATCGACGCCCTCGCCTTCCCAGTGGATGTGGATGCCGACCTCTTTGGCTGCCTCTTCGACGAACTCGCGCACCGAGTGCTGCTGGCCAGTGGCGATGACGTAGTCCTCGGGGGTGTCCTGCTGGAGCATCATCCACTGCATGCGCACGTAGTCACGGGCGTGGCCCCAGTCGCGCCTGGCGTCGAGGTTGCCCAGATAGAGGCAGTCCTGCAGGCCGAGCTTGATGCGCGCCAGCGCGCGGGTGATCTTGCGAGTGACGAAGGTCTCCCCGCGGATGGGCGATTCGTGATTGAACAGGATGCCGTTGCAGGCGTAGATGCCATAGGCCTCGCGGTAGTTGACGGTGATCCAGTAGGCGTAGAGCTTGGCCACCGCATAGGGGGAGCGCGGGTAAAAGGGCGTGGTCTCGCTCTGGGGCGTCTCCCGCACCTTGCCGTAGAGCTCGGACGTGGAGGCCTGGTAGAAGCGCGTCTTGCGCTCGAGTCCGAGGATGCGGATGGCCTCGAGCAGGCGCAGGGTGCCGAGGCCGTCGGAGTCGGCGGTGTATTCGGGCTCTTCGAATGAGACGGCGACGTGGCTCTGGGCCGCCAGGTTGTAGATCTCGTCGGGCTGCACCTGCTGAATGATGCGAATGAGGCTGGAGGCGTCGGTCATGTCGCCGTGATGGAGAATGAAGCGGCGATCGGGCGCGTGGGGGTCCTGGTAGAGGTGGTCGATGCGGTCGGTGTTGAACAGTGAGGTACGGCGCTTGACGCCATGGACCTCATAGCCTTTCTCCAGCAGCAGCTCGGCCAGATAGGCACCGTCCTGGCCGGTGATGCCGGTGATTAGGGCGCGTTTCATGGGGAGGTTTTGAGAAGTTTTAAGTTTTAGGTTTTAAGTTTGAAGTGGGGAGTTGTTTTAAGAAGTTTTAAGTTTTAGGTTTTAAGTTTGAAGTGGGGAGTTTGTTTTAGGAAGTTTTAAGTTTTAGGTTTTAAGTTTGAAGTGGGGAGTTGGTTTTAAGAAGTTTTAAGTTTTAGGTTTTAAGTTTGGAGTTGGAGTTTGTTGATAAGTTGTCGGGCTTTTTTTGACCTTGGAGCATGGCGCTTTTTTGGCGATATTGAGGAAGCGGATGAACTTAAAACTTAAAACTACTTAAAACTTAAAACTTAAAACTTAAAACTTTGTTCTCAGCCCTTTTTTGAGTCCTTGGAGCATGGCGCTGATTTGTTTTAGCTCTTCGGTGAGCTCGGTCTGGATCTTTCGATCGAGGACGCCGATGCGCTGGGCGATGTAGAGCTGGGTTCGGAGCTCGGCGGCGGAGCCTTTGGCGATATTGAGGAAGCGGATGAAGTCAGGGATGGAGCTGCGTTCCGCGCCTTCGGCGATGTTGGAGGCGATTGAGACGGCGGCCCGGGTGATTTGGTCCCGCAGTCCGTAGTCTTTGCAGTCCTTCAGTGCCTCGTAGACGTCAACGGCAACGCGGCATGCTCGCTTCCATACCTCCAATTCCTCAAACGACTGATACCCCAGACCCCACCCCCGAACCTTCAAACTTAAAACTTAAAACTTAACTAAACTTAAAACTTAAAACTTAAAACTTAAAACTTAAAACTTATTCGCAACAAACCACGCATACGTTTGCCGCAGCCCTTCGGCGAGCGGAATGCCGGCCCGCCAACCGAGACGGCTGAGTCTTGATACGTCGAGCAGCTTTCGCGGGGCACCATCGGGCTTGCTGCGGTCGAAACAAATCTCGCCCTGGTAGCCGGTGACGGCCTTCACCCTCTGCGCCAGCTCGGCAATGGTGATGTCCTCGCCGCTGCCGACGTTGATGTGGGAGAGCATGGGTTGGGTGTTGGCCCGATAAGTCTCGGCGTCCAGCCCCATGACGAAGAGGCACGCCTCGGCCATGTCGTCCACGTGCAGGAACTCCCGGCGCGGCTCGCCGCTGCCCCAGACCTCGACGGTGGGCCTGGTCTCGACCTTGGCGTCGTGGAACTTGCGGATGAGCGCCGGGATGACGTGGCTCGCCTCCAGCTCGAAGTTGTCGCCGGGGCCATAGAGGTTGGTCGGCATGACGCTGCGGAAATCGGTGCCGTACTGGCGGTTGTAGCTCTCGCAGAGCTTGATCCCGGCGATCTTGGCGACGGCGTAGGGCTCGTTGGTGGGCTCGAGGGTGCCGGTGAGCAGCGCCTCCTCGCGCATTGGCTGCTCGGCGAGCCGCGGGTAGATGCAGGAGCTGCCGAGGAAGAGCAGGCGCTCCACGCCCTGTTGGTACGCGGCGTGGATGGTGTTGGCCTCGATCATGAGGTTCTGGTAGATGAAGTCGGCGGGCTGGCTGTTGTTCGCCCAGATGCCGCCGACCTTGGCCGCCGCCAGGTAGACCTGTCGCGGTTGCTGGTCGGCGAAGAACCTCTGCACCGCCGATTGGTCCGTGAGGTCGAGCTCGGCGTGGGTGCGGGTGATGACGTCCTCGACGCCGTTGGCCCGCAGTGCGCGAATGATGGCGGCCCCCACCATCCCGCGGTGGCCGGCGACGTAGATCCCGCCCTTGGAGGTCATTGGCGTGCTCGTGCGGAAGGCTATGGGGTCGAGGGGCTATGGGCGCTCGCTTTCGCGAGCCGATTCGACGTCGTCCACCTCGGCCCTGAGCTGCTCGATCTCGGTCTTGAGCGCGTGATACTCGGCGATCTTGCGCTTCAGGAACCGCGCGGTGATGCGCGCCTTGGCGTCGATGCCGCTGGGGGTGAGCAGGTAGGCGTAGGCGAGCTTGTTCTTGTTGTTCCTGAAGTTGGTCGCCTTGATCCAGCCCTGGTCGAGGAGTGCCTTCACGCAGTAGTTGATCTTGCCGAGGCTGATCCCGAGGGCCTCGGAGAGCTGCCGCTGGCTGGCCTGGGGGCGCTCCGCGATGAGCTTCAGCAGCCGGTAGTGGACGTCGTCATTCAACGGGGCGCGAGAGGTCTCGGTCGGGCTTCGGGCACGCTACCGCCCTTCCGTGACATGGACAGGAATGGCGAAGGTCGGCAGCTTGTCGGGGCCAGCGCCAGATGCGCTGGCGGTTGCGTTCAGGGCTTGAACGCCGGCGCATCAGACCACGGACGGGTGGCGGGGTAAATCTGATTCCGCGGGGTTGCGGGAGGCGCTGATGGGATTTGGGAGACGGATCACATTGCGGGCTGGGGCGGGCGGGAGAGCGGGCGGGCCTTCGGCGGGATCACATCCCGTGGCGGTCGGACTTCAGTCCGACTCGGACCTCGCGGTTGCCCCTACCGCTGCTGTCGGGCTGAAGCCCGACCTACAGGTGACGGGGTCGTCGGAAGCGCGTTTGGCGTGATGACATTCCGTGTAGGTCGGACTTTAGTCCGACTGGGACCTCGCGGTTGCCACTGCCGCCGCTGTCGGGCTGAAGCCCGACCTACAGGCGATGGGGTCGTCGGAAGCGCGTTTGGCGTGATGACATTCCGTGTAGATCGGACTTTAGTCCGACTGGGACCTCGCGGTTGCCACTGCCGCCGCTGTCGGGCTGAAGCCCGACCTACAGGCGATGGGGTCGTCGGAAGCGTGTTTGGAGTGATGACATTCCGTGTAGGTCGGACTTTAGTCCGACTGGGACCTCGCGGTTGCCACTGCCGCCGCAGTCGGGCTGAAGCCCGACCCACAGGCGGTGGGGTCGCGGAGCCGGCATCCGAGGGAAAGACATCCCGTGTTTCGGCGCAGAGGCAGACCCGTGCCTAGGGCGCCGACAGCCGCCCCTGCTGCTCCAGGTAGAAGCGGGCCAGGGCGAGGTCTTCGGGACGGGTGATCTTGAGGTTGTCGGCGTGGCCCTCGACGAGGCGCGGGGCGAGGCCGATGCGCTCCATGGCGGCGGCCTCGTCGGTGACCAGATCGCCCGCGTTGATGGCGCTCTGGAGTGCCTCGCGCAGGGTCGCGAGTGGAAAGAGCTGCGGGGTATAGGCGTGCCAGAGCGCGGTGCGGTCCAGGGTGGCCTGGATGCGCCCGCCGGCGTCCGCCAGCTTCATGGTGTCGCGCACCGGAACGGCGAGGATGCCGCCCACGGGGTCGTCGGCCAGCTCGCTCAAGAGTCGGTCGAGGTCCTGGGCGCGCAGACAGGGCCGGGCGGCGTCGTGGACGAGGACGCGGTCGTCGGGGCCGGCGCGCCGCTCCAGAAAGCTCAACGCATTGAGGACGGAGTGACAGCGCTCGGGGCCGCCATTGACGCGATAGAGCCGGGGATGGGCGGCCAGGGCCAGGGTCGGCCAGTGGGTGTCGGCGGGGTCGAGGGCGACCACCACGGCCGCGATCCGGGCCTCGGCGAGCAGGACGCCCAGGGTGTGCTCGATGACCGCCCGGCCGGCCAGGTCGAGGTATTGCTTGGGCACGGGGGCACCCAGGCGCCGCCCGGCACCGGCCGCGGGCACCACCGCCCACAGGGCCGGGGGGCCACTCACTGGGCGGGGGCCGGCTTGGGCGGCGCTATGACCTGGATGAAGATCTCGCCGGGCTTGATCATGCCGAGCTCACCCCGCGCCCGCTCCTCGAGGGCGTCCAGACCGGTGCGCAGATCGTCCACCTCCGCCTGGAGCTCCCGATTGCGGGCGCGCAGGCGCTCCAGCTCCGCCTCCTGGACGCCGATCTCCTGCTTGAGCCCATGAACCTCCGCCAGGCTCCCCTCGCCCACCCAGAGGCGATATTGAAGGAATCCGAGCAGTGCCAGCAGGGCGACGATCAGGAGCCGCATGGCCAGGTGGCGCGACGGGGCCCAGACGGGCCGGGGCTGGCTGTTCCCTGCCCCGGCCACGCGCTCACCCCAACCACTTGAAGGCAGAACGACCCGCATAGACCGCCTCATCGCCAAGCTGATCCTCAATGCGCATCAACTGGTTGTACTTGGCCACCCGATCGGAGCGCGAGAGCGAGCCGGTCTTGATCTGACCGGTGGCCGCCGCCACCACGAGATCGGCGATGGTGGTGTCCTCGGTCTCGCCCGAGCGGTGGGAGACCACGGCCGTATAGCCCGCGTCGTGGGCCATGCCGATGGCCTGCAGGGTCTCGGTCAGGGTTCCGATCTGGTTGACCTTGATCAGGATGGAATTGGCGATGCCCCGGGCGATGCCCTCGCGGAGGATGCGGGTGTTGGTCACGAAGAGGTCGTCGCCGACGATCTGGACCTTGTCGCCGAGCCGCTCGGTGTGCAGCTTCCAGCCGTCCCAGTCCCCCTCGGCCAGGCCGTCCTCGATGCTCAGGATGGGGTACTTGTTGACCCAGTCGAGCAGCAGGTCGGTCATGCCGGCGGCGTCGAGCCTGCGACCCTCCCCCGCCAGGTTGTAGACGCCGCCCTCGTAGAACTCGGAGGCGGCGACGTCCATGCCGAGCCAGATGTCGGAGCCGGCCGTGAAGCCGGCCTTTGCGATCGCCTCCAGGATCGCCTCGATCGCCGCTTCATTCGACGGCAGGTCGGGGGCGAAGCCGCCCTCGTCGCCCACGGCGGTGGCGAGCCCGCGGCCCTTGAGCACCGACTTCAGGGCGTGAAAGACCTCGGCCCCATAGCGCACCGCCTCGCGCATGCTGGCGGCACCCACGGGCAGGATCATGAACTCCTGGAAGTCCACGCTGTTGTCGGCATGCTGGCCGCCGTTGATGATGTTCATCATCGGCACCGGCAGCCGGTAGGGTCCGGCGGACAGCGAGCGGTAGAGCGGCAGGGCCTTCTCCTGGGCGGCGGCATGGGCCGCGGCCAGGGACAGGCCCAGCAGCGCGTTGGCGCCGAGTCTGGCCTTGTTCTCGGTGCCGTCGAGCTCGATCATGCGCTGGTCGATGGCCGCCTGGTCCTGCACCTCCATGCCCTTGACCGCATCGCGCAGCTCGCCGCGGATGTTGCCCACGGCGGTGAGCACCCCCTTGCCGCCGTAACGGGACTTGTCCCCGTCGCGCAGCTCCAGGGCCTCGCGCGAGCCGGTGGAGGCGCCGGAGGGCACGATGGCGCGGCCGATGGCGCCGTCGGCGGTGATGACATCGGCCTCGACCGTCGGGTTGCCCCGGGAATCAAGGACCTCGCGGGCGCGGACATCGACGATCTCGGACATGATGCTTTACTCCGGCTTAGTGCAGTTGGATTAAGAGATGGAGATGAAGAAACTCCGCCGCAAATGAACGCAGAGGGACGCAAAATGGGCCAGGCGGCGCCTTGGGCAACACAGTAGCAACAAGGGTCTCTCTGGTGCTTTTTCCGATTGGCGTTTCATTGCGATCATTCGCGGAGAAAAATTCTAAGATGGGTCCGCGGCATAGAAGATGGGTCCGCAAATGAACGCGAATGAACGCAAATGGGGATGAGGGCCAGGAGCATTCGAATGCTTCGCGTCGTGCCGGGTCCCAGGGGCCGACTGGAGCCGCGGGGACGCAGCGAATGTGTCGCGGTGCATTCTCTTCATTCGCGTTGGTTTGCGTTCATCGGCGGACAGGCGTTCCGACCCTCAGGCGCTGAGCTCGGCGAGGCCGCGGGATTTCACCAGGCGGTCGATGTCGACCAGGGTGGCGAGCAGCTCGCGCATGCGGCCAAGGGGCCAGGCGTTGGGCCCGTCGCTCAAGGCCTGGTCGGGGTTCGGGTGGGTCTCCATGAAGATGCCGGCCACGCCCGCCGCCACCGCCGCCCGGGCCAGAACCGGCACGAATTCGCGCTGGCCGCCGGATCTGTCACCCTGCCCCCCCGGGAGCTGGACGGAGTGGGTGGCGTCGAATACCACCGGACAGCCGGTCCCGCGCATCACCGCGAGGGCGCGCATGTCCGACACCAGGTTGTTGTAGCCGAACGAGACCCCGCGCTCGCACACCAGGATGCGCTCGTTGCCGGTGGCGCGCGCCTTGTCCACCACGTTTTGCATGTCCCAGGGGGCGAGAAACTGGCCCTTCTTGATGTTGACCGGCAGACCGGTCTGGGCGACCGAGCGGATGAAATTGGTCTGGCGGCACAGGAAGGCGGGGGTCTGAAGCACGTCGACCACCGCCGCCACCTCCCCCAGGGGGGTGTCCTCGTGCACGTCGGTCAGCACCGGCACCCCCAAACGCGCCCGCACCGATTCCAGGATCGCGAGCCCCTTCTCCATGCCCGGACCGCGAAAGCTCGCGCCCGAGGAGCGGTTGGCCTTGTCGAACGACGACTTGTAGATGAAGGGGATGCCGAGCTCGGCGGTGATCTCCTTGAGCGCCCCAGCGGTCTCCTCGGCCAGGGCCTCGCCCTCGATCACGCAGGGGCCGGCGATCAGGAACAGGGGCCGGTCGATGCCGACATCCAGGCCGGCGACATTCATGCGGCCGCTTCTCCTGACTTGGCCTGGCGGGCCAGGGCCGCGCGCACGAAGCCGAGGAACAGGGGGTGGCCGTCGCGCGGGGTGGAGGTGAACTCGGGGTGGAACTGGCAGGCGATGAACCAGGGATGGTCCGGGATCTCGATGATCTCCACCAGCCGGTTGTCGAGCGACCAGCCGGAGAAGCGCATGCCCGCGTCCTGCATCAGATTGAGATAGCGGTTGTTGAACTCGTAACGGTGGCGGTGACGCTCGCGGATCTGGGGCTTGCCGTAGACGGCGCGCGCCAGGCTGCCCGGCTCGAGGCGGCAGTTCTGACCGCCCAGGCGCATGGTCCCGCCGAGATCGGACGCCTCGTCGCGGGTCTCGATCTGGCCCTTCTCGTCGCGCCACTCGGTGATCAGCCCGATCACCGGATGCGGCGTCTGGCGGTCGAACTCGGTGCTGTGGGCACCCTCCAGACCGGCCACGTCGCGGGCGTATTCGATCACCGCCACCTGCATGCCGAGACAGATGCCGAGATAGGGCACACGGCGCTCGCGCGCATAACGCGCCGCCGCGATCTTGCCCTCGATGCCGCGCTCGCCGAAGCCGCCCGGCACCAGCACCGCGTCCACCGAGTCCAGGGCCCCGGGGCCGTCGCGCTCGATCTCCTGGGAGTCGATGTAGACCACCTCCACCTTGGTGCGCGAGTGCACGCCCGCGTGGCCCAAGGCCTCCGAGAGCGACTTGTAGGCCTCGGTGAGGTGCATGTACTTGCCGACCATGCCCACGCGCACCCGCTCGCGCGGGTGGTCGAACCCGTCCAGCACCCGGTCCCACTCCGACAGGTCGGCCTCCCCCACGTCGAGGTCGAACTGGCGCACCACCAGGGCATCCAGGCCCTGGGCATGCAGCAGTCGCGGGATGCGGTAGATGTTGTCCGCGTCCACGGCGGAGATGACCGCCTCTTCGGGCACGTTGGTGAAGAGCGCGATCTTGCGCCGCTCCTCCTCCGGGATATCGGTCTCGGCGCGGCACAGGAGCACGTCGGGCTGAATGCCGATGGAGCGCAGCTCCTTGACCGAGTGCTGGGTCGGCTTGGTCTTGATCTCGCCCGCGGTGCGGATGTAGGGCACCAGGGTCAGGTGCATGAAGAGGGCGTTCTCCCGCCCGACCTCCACGCGCATCTGGCGAATCGCCTCCAGGAACGGCAGGGATTCGATGTCGCCCACGGTGCCGCCGATCTCGACCATGGCGACATCGGCCCCGTCGGCCCCGAGACGGATGTTGTTCTTGATCTCGTCGGTGATGTGGGGGATCACCTGGACGGTGCGGCCCAGATAATCGCCCCGGCGCTCCTTGCGGATGACGCTGTCGTAGATCTGGCCGGTGGTGAAGTTGTTGTTGCGCCCCATGGGGGTGCGCAGGAAGCGCTCGTAGTGACCCAGGTCGAGATCCGTCTCGGCGCCATCGTCGGTGACATAGACCTCACCGTGCTGAAAGGGGCTCATGGTGCCCGGATCGACGTTGATATAGGGGTCCAGCTTGATCATCGTCACCTTGAGCCCGCGCGCCTCCAGGAGCGCGGCGAGCGAGGCGGAGGCGATTCCCTTGCCGAGCGACGAGACCACGCCCCCGGTGATAAAGATGTACTTGGTGCCGGACTGGGCCCGGCTCGGCGACGTGGGGGAGGTCATGGGGGTGCGATGAACGGCTGGAAGGCGAGGCCCGACTGCCCCGACACGCTACCAAAATACCCGGGCCCTCTCAATCGAGCGGTTGGCGATCGGCGCAGAAATACACAGGGCCCGCGATGGTTGTCTCTCCCGTGCCAGGCTTTCCTTCACAAAGCGAGATCGGGCGGCTAATATTCAACCCCGTTTCGCCCGTCGAAACGACGCGTCCAGGCCCTTTTTTCCGGGCTCGGCGCACGAAGCATTTCCCTAATGTCTTTAGGTATTGAGGAGCGTTAGACGATGCAAAAAATTGCCAAAGTGATCGGTGCCGCCGCCATCGCCGGCGCGGCCGCGTTCTCGATGAGCTCCGCCCAGGCCTGGTGGGGCCCCGGTTGGGGCGGTGGTGGTCCTGGCTACGGCAGCGGCTGGGGCGACGGACTCGGCGACGCGTTCGGCGACATGTTCGGTGACGGCTACGGCGACTTCAGCATGAACATGAGCGGCGGCGGCACCGGCCGCGGCTATGGTCGCGGGCGCGGCTACGGCTATGGTCGCGGCTACGGCTACGGCTACCCGGGCTACGGCTACGGCTACGGCGGCTATCCCGGCGGCTGGGGTGGTCCCGGCTGGGGCGGCGGCTATCCGGGCGGCTGGGGCGGCCCCTACGGCGCTCCTTACGGTGCCCCTTATGCGGCCCCCGCCGCTCCGGCAGCCCCCTCGAGCGGCGAGTCGAAGTAAGACCAAGGCCCTAACGGCCATCGAGGCCGCGCCGATCAGGCGCGGCCTTTTTTTTCGAGCGCAGGAGCGCACTGCGCAAAGCCCAATCAGCCGCGCCAATTTTCGGGTAAAGTAATGATCTCTTGATCCAAATCATGAAGTCGGCCCAGAATAATGTTGCCGACATCTACGGGACGCCCACCTTGACTCAGCGCAAGATCATCTCGTTCGACAACATTCGGGTGGCGTGCAAGAACTGCAGCCTCACCGCCCTTTGCCTGCCCATGGGACTGACCCCGGAGGACGTCGAGCGGCTCGATGACATCGTTAAGCGCACCCGCCCACTGCACCGCGGGGACTTCCTCTTTCGCACCGGGGACCGCTTCCGCTCCCTCTACGTGGTCAAGACGGGCTCGCTCAAGACCTTTGCACCCAGTCCGGAGGGGGGGAGCAGGTGCTCGGATTCCATCTCCCCGGGGAAATCATCGGCCTGGACGCCATCGATCAGGACGCCCACGCCTGTTCGGCGAAGGTGCTGGAGACCTCCGCCATCTGCGAGATCCCCTTCTCGCGACTCGAGGAGTTGACGGCCTCCATCTCGAGCCTGCAGCACCAGATGTTCCGACTGCTGAGCAAGGAGATCTCACACGACACCGACATGCTGCTCCTGCTTGGCAAGAAGAATGCCGAGGAGCGCCTCGCGGCCTTCCTGCTCAGCATGTCGCGGCGCCTGCAGAAGCGGGGGCTCTCGGCGACCGATTTTTATCTCAGCATGTCGCGCCACGAGATCGGCAACTATCTGGGGCTCGCCGTGGAGACCGTCAGCCGGCTCTTCACCCGCTTCCAGGACGACGGACTGATGCGGGTGGACCGCAAGCACATCGAGCTGCTGGACGTGGACGCCCTCGATGGCCTGGTCAACGGGGTGGGCCCGACGCGCCAGCACCAACAGCAGACCTGACCCGACGCCGGGCGACCGGGACGCCGCCCCTGCTCCCCGCACCGCCTCAGCCGGCGGGATCCCAACCGAGCCTGATCCAGACGCAGGCGCCCCCGCTGGCCTTGTCGATGGCAGCCAGTCGCGCCCCATGGGCGGCCTGGGCGGCGGCGTCCGCGCGCACCACCCGCAGGGGCGGGCGATCGGGATCGATCCTGCCGCGATGGCCGGCGACGGCGAGACCGCCGTCGGCGGCGGTCTCCCCCAGCAGCAGGGCGACCTGCCCGCCGGTCATGGCCAGATAGACGTCTGCCAGGATCTCCGCGTCCAGCAGGGCCCCGTGCAGCTCGCGGCGTGAGTTGTCGACCCCGTAGCGCTTGCACAGGGCGTCCAGACTGTTGCGCTGACCGGGGTGGAGCCGGCGCGCCAGGCTCAGGGTGTCGGTCACCTCGCACAGGTCGGCGATGGAGGGGGCGTCAGGTCGCCAGCGCCTGAGCTCATGGTCGAGGAAGCCGGTGTCGAAGGCGGCATTGTGGATGATCAGCTCGGCACCGGTGACATAGCTGAGGAAGGCGTCCGCGATCTCCGCGAAGCGCGGCTTGTCCGCCAGCAGGGCGTCGGTGATGCCGTGGACCGCGACCGCGCCCTCGTCCACGCTTCGATCCGGTTGAATGTACTGGTGAAAGTTGTTGCGGCTCAGACGCCGGTCCACCAGCTCCACGCACCCGATCTCGATCAGCCGGTGGCCATCCTGCGGGTCGAGACCCGTGGTCTCGGTGTCGAGCACGATCTGGCGCATGGCTCAGGCCTCCCGCGCGCGCCGCGAGGGGCCCGGTCTGCCCTGACCGGGTATGCCCCGGTTGGCGAGGCCGTCGGCGCGCTCATTCTCGGGGTGCCCGGCGTGTCCCTTGACCCAGTGCCACCGCACCTGGTGGCCGGCAAGGGCGCCGTCCAGGCGCTCCCAGAGATCGCGATTCTTCACCGGCTTCTTGTCGGCGGTGAGCCAACCGTTGCGCTTCCAGCGCGCCATCCACTCAGTGATGCCGCGCTTGACGTACTGGGAGTCCGTGGTCACGGCGATGCAGGTCGGACGCCGCAGGGCCTCCAGGGCGGCGATCACGGCCATGAGCTCCATGCGGTTATTGGTGGTGGCGGGCTCGCCGCCGAACAGCTCACGCTCCACCTCACCCCAGCGCAGCAGCACTCCCCAGCCACCCGGTCCGGGGTTGCCCTTGCAGGCGCCGTCGGTATAGGCGTGGACGCAATCAGGCATCGCTGCCCTCCCCCGCCGCCGCCCGCGGCACGCCGGCGCAGCGCGCGCCATTGGAATAGCCGCGCCTGGCGGTCGGCTCGATGGCGCCGGGCAACAGGGCCCGGCGCGCCGCCCAGGTGGGTTTGAGGGGCGTCAGGGTGGAGACCCGCTTCACGGCGCGGATGACGTAGACGCCGCCGAGACCCGGCCACAGCCGGCGCCCGAGCGAATCCAGGAAGGACAGCCGCGGGTGCCAGGCCCGGCGGTAGGGTGGGCGGAAGATGATGTGCTCACAGAGCTCCACGTCGAATCCGAGCAGGGACAGCCAGTCCTCCACCCGATAGGGGGTGTGAAAGCGTCCGCACCAGGGGACCCGGCCGCCGCGCCCGTGCAGGAGTCCGCGCAGACCCCAGGTGCTCATCGCGTTGAAGCCGACGACCAGCACCCGGCCCTCCGGAATCAGCACCCGCTCCGCCTCGCGCAGCACCATCCGCGGATCGGGGGCGAAGTCGAGGGTGTGGGGCAACAACAGGGCGTCCACCCCATCGGACGCCAGCGGCAGCCGGGTGGGATCGCCGACCACCTCCAGACCCGCCTGTCCCGAGGGTACCTGGCAGGGCATCAGGATCCGGTGGCGGATGCGGCTGGTCGCCAGGGCCTCACGGAAACGCTCGCTCAGGCCCACCTGAACCAGGTAATAGCCGAAGAGATCGCCCAGCATCGCCGCGACGCAGGCGGTCTCGCGCTCTGCCACCTCCACGCCCAATGGCGAGCGGTACCAGTCTTCGAGCCGGCTGAGTGGGGATCCCGGGGCGCTAGTGGCGGACATTGAAACCTTGAGCGATGGCTGTGAGTCTCGCGCAACCGGCCATCTTCAAGCGCTTGGAGAGCCGAAAATGCCCGGGAATCCTGCGTCGCGTGCGTTTCGGGGAAACTGGTTCGGGGAACCGGATCGGCGACCGGGGTCGGTGTGGCCGCATCGCGAGCCCCGCATGTTACCCGCACACCGCGGCCCTGTCCCGACCCCCGGCGCCGGAGAAGACCACACGCCGGTGCTGGCAATGTGCGGGCGGTTTGCGTATCATGTGTGCAAACACGAAGAATCTAATTGCAATCCAAGCAGTTAGCTTTCCCCTGGGGGGATTCGATGTCTGCTCATGTCCGCCTCGCGTGCCATCGCGGCGCGCCGTTCCTGCTCGTCCTAGCCGGCACCCTCGGCCTCCTTCTCAGCTCGGGCTGCGCCACCCACAAGGGCCAGATCGCGGATTTCGACGACTACGACGGCACCGTGTCGGCGCGCAGCTACGGCTATGTGCGCCCCGCCGCGGACGTCGCCATCCTCGGCTCGGGCGCCGGCGCCCGGGCGGCGGCGGGCGGAGATCTGTGGCAGCGCGTGCGCGCCGGCATGAAGCTCGATCAGCACGCCAACCCGCGGATCGACGGCAAGGTCAATGCCTTCCGCCGCGATCCCCAGTACCTCGCCAAGCTCTCCCAACGGGCCCGCCCCTATCTGCACGTGATCCTCGGTGAGATCGAGCGCCGCGGTCTGCCCACCGAGATCGCCCTGCTGCCCCAGGTCGAGAGCGGCTACAACCCGGCCGCCACCTCCCCGAAGGCCGCCGCGGGCATGTGGCAATTCATCCCCTCGACCGGCCGCATCATGGGCCTGCGCCAGGACCACTGGTACGACGAACGGCGCGACGTGCTGGCCTCCACCCGGGCGGCCCTGGACTATCTCGAGCAGCTCAACCGGCGCCTGGGGGGCAACTGGGAGCTCGCCATGGCCGCCTACAACTGCGGTCCCGGACGGATCGAGTCGGCACAGGCCGCCAACCGCCGGCTCGGCAGGCCCACCGACTTCTGGTCACTGGATCTGCCGAGCGAGACCGAGAACTATGTGCCCCAGATCCTGGCGGCGGCGCGTCTGGTGTCGGAGCCGGCGAAATACGGCATGCGCCTGCCCGCGCTCCCCAATGCACCCCAGCTGGAGCTCGTGCGCAGCGAGCGTCCGGTGGATCTCGCCCGCGTGGCGCAGGCGAGCGGCCTCGGACTCACGGAGCTCCAGCGGCTGAACCCCGGGCTCAAGCGCGGCCAGACCGTGCCGGGGGTACCCACCAATCTCCTGGTGCCTGCCGGCACGGGCCGGCAGGTCAGCGCCAGCCTGGCCTCGGTGCGGGTGTTGCCGGCCGCCGCGCACGCCGGGTCCGCGGCTCGGCCCGCACTGGTCGCGCGTCAGGCCGGCCCATCGCCCGCGCCGGCATCAGTGGCCTATGGCGAGGGCAAAGTCCATATCGTCAAGGGCGGAGAAAGCCTGAGATCCATCGCCAAGGCCCAGGGGATCGATGCCCAGGAGCTGGCTGACTTCAACGGCATCGAGGTCCGCGAGCCCCTGCTTCCGGGTCAGAGCCTGCGCCTTCCGGGCGGCTCTGGTGCGAGCCTGGTCACTCACCGCGTCCGCAAGGGCGATTCCCTGGCCGCGATCGCCCGACGCTATGGCGTGACCATCGTGCAGATCAAGCGCTGGAACGAGATCGCCGCCAACGATCTGAAGACCGGGGACCTGATCCGCATCTACCGGCACTCCGGCGAGTCCGCCTCCTGAGATCGGCGCCGCGGCGCTCGAGATGCCGGCCGCCCCAGCCGCCGGCGGGCCAAGGATCGCGCCTTCCGCATCGAGCCGGGCGCTCCTGAGCCTGGCTTGATCCACCGCCGGGTCGCACCAACCTCGGGTTCAGTCGAGAACCGCCCCGCGAGCGCCGCCCCTCATGGATTCCCCCGTCCTCAGCCTGAACAGGCTGACCGATAGCGCCGACTCCGATAAGGATCCGCCGGCGCGCCTGGAGCGCACCAGCCGCCGGGCCAGCGCACGCATGCGCCTGGAGCTCGCCTGGGAGAGCGGGATCGCCCGTCATCGCGACTGCGTCGTCGCGACCAGGCTCGATCTGCGGCGGGACCGGTTTCCGCCCGAGCTCGAAGCCGACCTACTGGAGCGGCCCCGCGGCCATTTGGCGAACCACGCATTCGGGCCGGGCGAGCTGGTCCCGCCCTGGCGCGGGGGGCTGCACGCCCGCATCCGCGATGGCCAGTTCAACCGGGGCTATACCAGGCGGGTCTCTGTAGAGCCGCGCTTCGGGCGCTTCTATCCGCAGGCGATCTTTCGTGACCTCGAGGGGGTCTTCTTGCCGGACCGCCACCCGGGCCGCATCACCGAGGTCGGGGGCGAGCACCTGCGGGTCGATTTCAATCATCCCCTGGCGGAGCGGCCGCTCGAGCTCGCCGTGACCATCGAGGACATCTGGTCCAACGGGGAGGAGCCTGACGGTCGCTGCAATGAGATCGCCACGCTGGTCACCACCGGGGGTCCCGGCATGCAGGCCCGCTGGCGGGAGCTGCCAACGGATTTCTGGTCCGACCAGCCGTTCCAGCGCCGCGACGCCGCGCCGGACCCCGAGTTCTACCGCACGCCGCGGCTCGTCGATCACATCGATCGGACCGCCATCGCCCAGATCAGCGCCCTCTACGGCCGCCTGGTGCCCGCCGGTGCCCGAATCCTCGACCTGATGTCGAGCTGGCACTCCCACCTGCCCGATGCCCTCGCCGGCGGCCCCGTCGTCGGGCTGGGGCTCAATCAGGCGGAGCTGGACGCCAACCCGGTGCTCGATGAGCGGCGGGTCCAGGACCTCAATGCGCATCCGCGGCTGCCATTCGACGAGGGCGCGTTCGACGCCGTGGTCTGCACCGTGTCGGTGGAGTATCTGACCGATCCGTTTGCCGTCTTCCGCGAGGTCGCCCGGGTGCTCAGGCCCGGCGGTCCCTTTATCGTCAGCTTCTCGAACCGCTGGTTTCCGCCCAAGGCCATACGGCTCTGGGAGGTGATCCATGAATTCGAGCGACCCGGACTGGTGCTGGAGTATTTCCTGGAGTCCGGTCTCTTCCGGGACCTGAAGACCTGGTCCCTGCGCGGCCTGCCGCGCCCGGCGGATGACAAGTACGCCGACCGGCTTGCCACGTCGGACCCCGTCTATGCGGTCTGGGGTGTCAGGGCCTGATCGGCCTCAACCGCGCCTAGCCGATGGACCCAAGCGTCCCTCCCCATCATCAGGAGACAGACCCCATGGACAGCCCCAAGAATGTGCTCGGCGAGGCCCTGGAGCCCTGCTCGCTCTCCCCGCGCACCGGCTTCACCCGCAGCGGCAGTTGCGAGACCGGCCCAGAGGACCTGGGCTCACACACCGTCTGCGCCCAGGTCACACGGGAGTTCCTGGAATTTAGCCGCGATCACGGCAACGACCTCACCACGCCGGCCCCGGAGCATGGTTTCCCCGGACTCAAGCCGGGCGACCGCTGGTGTCTGTGCGCCGCACGCTGGCAGGAGGCCCTGGAGGCCGGTGCGGCGCCTCGGGTGGCACTGCGCGCGACCCACGAGCGCGCCCTCGAGGCGGTGAGCCTGGCGGACCTCAAGCGCCACGCCGCGGATCTTTCCTGATCGCCGCAGGCCGACCCGGATGCCCCCCGGTCGCGCGCGTGCCTTCACAGTTCTGCCCTCCCGCCCCTCGCGGCGAGCGCTCACTCGGTGACGGGAGAACCGCGCACCGGGTAAAATCCACGGCGCCGTCCAAGCTGTTTCGAGGCGCAGTCCAGATGCCGTACCGTGCCGGCTTCCTCTCCCTGCTCGTTCTGCTCGTCCTGAGCCCCAACGCCTACGCCTTCCGCTTCCCCTGGTCATCGAAGGCGCCGGAGCCGGTCAAGGCCAGTGTCCAGGCGCCAGCCCCCGCCGAGCGCCGGGAAAGCCCGCAGCGAGTCGACCGTATCCTGGTCAAGAAGGGCGAGCGACGGCTCTATCTCATGCACAAGGACGAGCCCTTTCGGACCTATCAGATCGCCCTGGGTTACCAGCCCAACGGGCACAAGCGGTATCAGGGCGATGGCCGCACCCCAGAGGGCATCTATTACCTGGACTGGCGCACCGACAGGAGCGGCTACCGCAAGGCCCTGCATCTCTCTTACCCGAACACCCAGGACCGTCTTCGGGCCCTGCGCGACGGCAAGGACCCGGGGGGAATGATCATGATCCACGGCCAGCCGAGCCGCCGCAGCGACTCCAGGTCCGGCGACTGGACCTTCGGATGCATCGCCGTCTCCAACATGGCCATCGACGAGATCTGGTCCTATGCGGAGATCGGCACCCCGGTGGAGATCCTGCCCTGAGCTGGCCCCTGCCGGTAGGCCACCGTGTTTTGATCCTTCGCTCTGACGGCTGACAAGGCGCACGCAGTCCTGCCCAACAACGGAGGGTGGATAAGCGAAAGCGCATCCACCGAAGGCACGCCGGTGGATGCGGCGCGAATGGACCGCTCAGCAATCCCCCGGCGCGGTGCTGCGCGCCTGATTCACCCAACGGAGCTCGGCCGCGCAGGTCGCCCAGCGTCACGGCAGTTCGGCCACGATCCCAGTGTGATTTCATCGGCATCACGACGCCGAGATTTCCGGATCCTTCCCAGTCGTCATCCCCCGAGCTGCCAAGGGACCCGCTGACCACGTACACTGCCGAATCGCCCCACTGACCGGCACTTGCCTGCGGGGCACGGGCCCGCATATCCTGCGCGAGCGTTCAGCGAGTCTCGACCATGGCAGACGATCCCAATCCGGCCCCGGTGCGCGGACCCGAACCCGAACCCGCCTGGCATGGCCCCCGCGGCGAGTGGCTGGTGGTCATACAGTTCGTGCTCTTCTTCGCCTTCATCCTGGCGCCGCGCTGGAATCCCTGGTCGCCGCCGGCGCCGGCGGATTGGCTTGAGGCGATGCGCTTGGCACTCCTGGTGCTGTTCGGCGGGGCGGCCGTGCTGTTGGGCGGGCTCGGGGTGCTGCACGTCCGCCGCTATCTCACCCCACTCCCCTACCCGGTGGACCACAATCGCCTGGTGACCCGGGGTGTCTACGGCGTGGTGCGCCATCCGCTCTACAGCAGCCAGCTCTTCGCCGCCCTCGGGTGGACCTGTTACACCCTGAGCCTGACCCATCTGGCCCTGACGATCGCGGGCTTTCTGTTCTTCGACTACAAGGCCGGCAAGGAGGAGCGCTGGCTCACCGAGCGGCACCCTCAGTATCGCGACTACGCCCGCCGGGTACGCAAGCTCGTCCCCTGGGTCTATTGAGCGACCAGAAGCCGACCGATCGGTTATGCGGATTCCTCTGGGAGTCCTCGCCCCAGGTCCTCCCGCCACTCTCATCGACGCACACCCATGACTCAAAGCCCTCCGGTCGCGCGCAAGCGCTTCGGTCAGAACTTCCTGCATGACGCCGGGACCATCCAGCGCATCCACCGCGCCATCGCCGCCCGCCCGGGCGAGCACCTGGTGGAGATCGGCCCGGGACACGGCGCCATCACCGAGGGGCTGCTGAGCGCCGCGGGCGCCCTGGACGTGGTGGAGCTGGACCGAGACCTGATCGAGCCCCTGCGCACCCGGCTCGGCCACCTCGGCGACCTGCGCATCCACAGCGCCGACGCGCTCCACTTCGACCTGTGCGCGCTGGCTCCCGGACCCGCCGCCCTCAGACTGGTCGGCAACCTGCCCTACAACATCTCCACCCCGCTCCTGTTCCGCTTTCTGGAGCAGGCCCACTGCATCCGCGACCTGCACCTGATGCTGCAGCGCGAGGTGGTGGAGCGGATCGCGGCCAAGCCCGGCGGCAAGACCTACGGGCGCCTCTCGGTGATGGTGCAGACCTGGTGCGCCGCCGAGTGCCTGTTCCGCATCGGCCCCGGTGCCTTCACCCCGGCGCCCAAGGTGGAATCGGCCTTCCTGCGGCTGCGACCCCACCGCCCCCTGATGTTCCCGCTCGATGATGCCGCCCTGCACGGACGTATCGTGGCGGCGGCCTTCTCCCAGCGGCGCAAGACCCTGCGCAACAGCCTGGGCGCGCTGGTCGGCCCGGACCTGCTCGCGGGGGTAGGAATCGACCCCGGGCTGCGGGCCGAGGCGGTGGACGTCGGGGGATTTGCGCGTATCGCCAATGCCGCCGCCCGGCAGCGACCGGACGGGACGATTGGAATTCCACCAGGGCGCCCAGAAATGGACCCTTCGACCACAGGGTAATTGAACCGAAGGAGGCCGCCATGGCAGAGGCAGAGTTTCTGGAGCACGAGGGTCAGAGCGCGCCGGAAGGCGCCGAGGGTGCCGTTGAATCCATGGGTGCGGTGACGCTGGCCCGCGCCAACGACATGCTGCCCGCCCAGATCCACCTGCTGCCGGTCGCCGCCAGGCCCTTCTTCCCCGGCCAGGCGGTTCCCCTGATGATGGACGGGGAGCATTGGGCCCCCACCATCAAGGCGGTCGGCGAGACCCAGCACAAGATCATCGGCGTGGTGCTGGTGCGCAGCGAGACCTCCGAGGAGGCGGAACCCGCCGACTTCTACGGCATCGGGACCGCCTGCCGGGTCCATCGGGTGCACAGCCAGGACGGACATCTGCAGGTCCTGATCGAGTGCCTGCAGCGCTTCCGCATCGAGGGCTTCGTGCACGGCAAGGCCCCCTTCAACGCCCGTGTCGCCTATCTGCCGGAACCGGCGGGCCCGCCCGACGAGCAGGTGCGCGCCTATGCCATGGCGGTGATCAACACCATCAAGGAGCTGCTGCCGCTCAATCCGCTCTACGTGGAGGAGCTGCGCATGTTCCTCGATCGGTTCGGCCCCGAGGACCCTTCCCATCTGGCGGACTTCGCGGCCAGCCTCACCACCTCCAGCAAGGAGCAGCTCCAGGAGGTGCTGGAGGCGGTCCCGCTGCTGCCGCGCATGGAAAAGGTGCTGGTGCTGCTCAACAACGAGCGCGAGCTGGCCAAGGCGCAGCAGAAGATCAAGCGCTCCGTCGAGGAGCGGATGCAGAAGCAGCAGCGGGAGTTCCTGCTCAAGGAGCAGCTCAAGGTCATCCAGAAGGAGCTGGGGCTGGCCAAGGATGACCGCACCGCTGAGCTCGACAAGTTCAAGGAGCGCATCGCCAAGCTCACCCTGAGCGCGCAGGCCCAAAAGCGGGTCGAGGAGGAGATGGAGAAGATGGCGATCCTGGAGACCGGGTCGCCCGAGTACTCGGTCACGCGCAACTATCTGGACTGGATCACGCTCCTGCCCTGGGGCAAGCACTCCAAGGACAAGCTGGATCTGAAGCGCGCCCGCCGCGTCCTGGATCGCGACCATTACGGGCTCGACGATGTCAAGCAGCGCATCCTGGAGTTCCTGGCCGTCGGCATCCACAAGGGCGAGATCGCCGGCTCCATCATCCTGCTGGTCGGCCCACCCGGGGTCGGCAAGACCTCGATCGGGCGTTCCATCGCCGACGCCCTGGGCCGGCGCTTCTACCGCTTCTCGGTCGGCGGCATCCGCGACGAGGCCGAGATCAAGGGTCACCGGCGCACCTATATCGGCGCCATGCCGGGCAAGTTCATCCAGTCCATGAAGGACGCCGGCACCGCCAATCCGGTGATCATGCTCGACGAGATCGACAAGATCGGCGCCAGCTACCACGGCGATCCCGCCTCCGCCCTGCTGGAGGTGCTGGACCCCGAGCAGAACAACGACTTCCTGGATCACTACCTGGACCTTCGCTTCGACCTGTCGAAGGTGCTCTTCGTCTGCACCGCCAACCAGACCGACAGCATCCCGGGTCCCCTGCTCGACCGCATGGAGGTGATCCAGCTCTCGGGCTACATCGCGGAGGAGAAGCTGCAGATCGCCAAGCGCTATCTGCTGCCGCGCCAGATCGAGCGGGCCGGGCTGTCCAAGGGGGCGGTCAAGATCGACAGCAAGACCCTGCGCGACCTGATCGAGGGCTATGCCCGCGACGCCGGCGTGCGGCGCCTGGAGAAGCAGCTCGCGCGGATCGTGCGCAAGGTCGCGGTGCGCCTGCTCGAGGGTCAGGAGCCGCCCGTCACCATCACCGGTGCGGACCTCAAGGGCCTGCTGGGGAGCCCCGTCTTTCGCGACGAGCGCAAGCTCGGGGGGCCTGGGGTGGTCACCGGCCTGGCCTGGACCGCCATGGGAGGCGCGACCCTGTCGATCGAGGCGGCGCGCGCCCACGAGCAGAACCGGGGCTTCAAGCTCACCGGCCAGCTCGGCGACGTCATGAAGGAGTCCGCCGAGATCGCCTACAGCTATGTCGCCGGACACGCCCGCAAGTTTGGCGCCGACCCGGCCTATTTCGACAAGGCGTTCATCCATCTCCATGTCCCCGCCGGGGCCACCCCCAAGGACGGTCCCTCGGCCGGCATCACCATTGCCTCGGCGCTGCTCTCGCTGGCCCGCAACCAGCCGGTGCGCCGGATCGCCATGACCGGCGAGATCACACTCACCGGGGAGGTCTTCCCCATCGGTGGCGTGCGCGAGAAGCTGATCGCGGCGCGCCGTGCCGGCATCAAGGAGATCCTGCTCCCCGAGGACAACCGGGGTGAGTACGAGGAGGTGCCGGAGCACATCCGCAAGGGGCTCAAGATCCACTTCGTCTCGCGCTTCGAGGACGTGGTGCCCTTGCTGTTCAAGGCCTAGCGCGGCCACGCGGCCATGGGCGCCCCTGACCGCCGGCGCAGGACCGCGGCGGAGTTCTTCGCCAATGGCCGTTTCGCCGCCGCCGGCCGCCGCCGGGGGCGCTGCTTGGCCACCGGCTCGGGGAGGCCGCGGAGATCTATCGGTCCCTCGGGCGCACCGGCATGGCCGACAAGCTCAGGGCGCTGGCGCCCGGCGTGGCTCTCCCGCGAAAGGGCGGAGATCCCTTGGCTCGATGGGTCCGCCCTGCCGGCGATTCCTGCCCGGGTCAACGGGTACGAGGCCACCTGATCCTGGACACTGGGGTCGGCGAAACCCTGATCGACAGCGCGCTTCGGCGCCGCATCGGTCACGGCACGAGGCGCCGAGCGGATCCACTTCCCCTCCGGTCCGGCCGGCACCGTGGAGCACGGAATCCTGGAGTCGCTCGAGCTGGGTGAACTTGGCATCGGGGCGGTGCCGATTCAGATGCACGAGACCCGCTCCGCCTTCGCAGAGCTGCTGCCCTTCCCGGTCGACGGGGTGATCGGCACCGGGCTCTTCGGCCGGGTGCACAGTACCCTGGATTACCCCGACCGCACCCTGCGCCTTACCTACGGGGTCGGACTCGATGGTGGCGAGCCCCTGCATCTTGCCGGTGAGCAGTATCCGCTGGTGGAGGAGCGCCTCAACGACCGGCTCGACACCCTGCTGTTTCTCGATACCGGTATGTCCAGCACCGCGATCACCCTGCCTTTATCCACCGCCCGACTCGCCGAGGTGGACGTGGCACTGGCCGCGCGGGGCACCGGCTATGGTGTGACAAGTACACTGGACGCCCACCCCGCGCTTCCAGGAGGTCCGGGCCGCCGGGACCTTCCAGCAGGATGTCCACGGCATGCTCATGGCGGGATTCGCGCTTGAGCGCCGGTTTGGTTTTCGCATCGCCGGCCCGCTCGGCGACGGCTTCGTCAGCCGGGGGTGCTGGAACTGGACTTCTCGCCGTTGGCCTGGTGCGCCTGAGCCGGGTAGGCGGCGCTTCAGGGCAAGACGGAGCGATGACCGGCCTCGATGTCTATGTTGGTTCCAGCGCCGAGCCGCCGGAGGTTTGACCATCCTGGTCAAATCCAATAAGTTGCACCTGCGGGAGCCTACTCCGGCGAGATGGCAATCATTAACCATGCAGCCACTCACTAGACGACGAAAAATGCGGCTTTACGCACCGGAAACGCGGCGTGCCGCCCGCCCACGCCCCGATGCCAGCCCAAGCGCAGATCTTCGCAGCCGTTGCCGCTCCACGTCGGTACTGCTGCCGTTGCTCACGTTCTCGTCCGCTGTTGCCGCCGATCCTCCAAGCGAGCTGGACTTCTTCCAGCCGCTCCCGACCGTCTCGATGGCCACCCGAATGCCGGGGGCGGTGCTCGACACGCCCGCATCGGTGACCGTTCTCGACCGCGAGATCATCGAGGCATCCACGGCCATCAATATCCCGGATCTGTTGCGGCTGGTACCAGGCTTTCAGGTTGCCCATGCAACCGGGGCCCAATACACGGCGACCCGCCACGGGGTCAGCGATCAACTGGAGCGGCGCCTGGAGGTGCTGGTCAACGGAAACTCCGTTTATCTGCCGACAAACGCGGCGGTGGAGTGGAATCTCGTCGGGGTCGCGCTCGAGGACATCGATCGGATCGAGGTGGTGCGCAGCCCAAATGCGCCGGCGCTCGGCAGCAATGCCATGTTCGGCAGCATCAACATCATCACCCGCAAGCCCTTCGAGTTGTCGGGCGCGCATCTGCGGGCGACCGGGGGATCCCTGGACACTGCAATCGGCGTCGCCCGCGTCGGCGGAAAGCTGGGGTCGATGGACGCCGTCGCCACCTTCCAATACACCCAGGACGATGGCTTCGACAACATCGACGATCACAAGCGGATCAACAACCTGCGCATGCAGGGAGGTCTGGATCTGACGGCGACCAGCACCCTCGACATCGAGATCGGCTACTCGGATGGCGAGATCGGTGCGGACGGCGTGGGTACGGAGTCGGAGCCATTTCGCGACCGCAAGCTGAAGGACAGCTATCAGGCGCTGACCTGGCGCAACACCCAGCCGAGCGGACAGGGCTACCGGTTGGCCTTCACCCATCGCACAACCACGCAGGACGACAGCTATCGGTACTTCATCACCCCGAGCGTCTACCTGCCCTTGGGCTTCTTTGACAGCGACACGGAGCGGTTCGACCTGGAATTCGAGCACGCGCTTGCCCCCGGTCGAGACTGGCGGTTTCTGTGGGGTGCGGGCGCACGTTACGACACCATTCAATCCGACCTCTATCTCGCGCGTAACGACGGTGAGGTATCCGCTTGGACTGGCCGTCTGCTCGGCGCCGCGGAGTGGCGTCCGATCAAGAGCCTCCTATTAAGCGTCAACGCATTGACTGAATTCAGCGAGATCGCGGACACCTATACGTCGCCGCGACTCGGGGTGAATTGGCGCTTCTCGAAGGCACAGGCACTGCGGGCCAGTGTGAGCCGCAACTACAGGTTATTCAGCCCGGGTGACCAGCTTGCGGATTATCCGCTGGTCTTGTCAGACGGCACCTATCTGCGTCACTTGTTCCGGTCCACTGGGCCGGATCTGCCGCCAGAAGAGCTGACCAGCTATGAGATCGGCTACCTCGCAGAGGGGCCTTCCCTGCAATTCGATCTCACCCTTTTCCATGAGGAATTTCGTAACGGTGGGTCTGGTGCGCGCGACCCGAGCCGAGCGACCGTCTGGTCCGGCGAGAACGGACACTGGAACACCAACGGAGCGGAGGCACAGCTTCGATTCGCGCCAGACCGCGAGACACTGCTCTTCGCCTCCTATTCCTACGCGAAGACCCAGGGGTCGGAATTCACTCGAATCGACGACGAAGGACAGCCAATCGAGTGGCAATCGTTCGATGATACGACACCCCTCCATACCTTCGCGCTCCAGGCCAGCCGCAAGTTTGACCCCGGCTGGCAAGGCACCTTGGCACTCTTTCACGTGAGCGATATGCGCTGGCTCGGAGAGGGCGGCAAGGTCGATGCCTATACGCGGCTCGACGCCAAGGTCTCCAAGTCGATCAAAAGGGGCGATACAGAAGTGGAGCTTGCGCTCATCGCGCAGAATCTCACCAACGACGCGTATTATGAGTTTCGCCCGGACTACGCCTATGCGAAGCCTGGGAACGTCTTCGATCGGAGGTTCTTTCTCCAGCTGAGCGCGAGCCTTCCTCAGCTCTTCAGATGAGGGGCCCCGGGGCGGCCCCGTCGGCATGTCCGCGCCAGCCACTCGGCAATCGCCGCGAATTCCCCGTCGGTGACCGCCGCGACGAACCGCCCTCATGGCCAATGTCAAACCGTTTTCGTGAGGCTCCGAGGGGGTCGGGATCAGCTCCCATTGACGAGCTGCGCGCGGATCTCCATGACCTCCGCGAAGTCGGACGCGTGCTCGGGCAGGAGCTCGAAGCGCACACCCCGATCCCCAGGAAAGGGCTGCCGGTGATCGAAGTCGCCACGAAAGATGATGTCGGGAATCTCCGCGAAGGCCGAGCAGTCGGGCTCATGCTCCGCGGATTCCGGCTGGTAGTGCCGGCAGAACAGGCACATCGGGGGCAAGAGACACATGGGTCCGTTCACTCCGTCCTGCTTGGCTGGCCCCCCGCCGGATCCCGCGCACACGCCGCGCCTGCCGCTCGGGGTGACGCTCCTTCGCCAACCAGAAAGACACCGGCTCGCGAGCCTATGGCCGCAGAACAACAGGCCGCCAAGAAGTCCAGGATCGCTCGCCTTCCACCGTCCTCCCTTCTGGTGGTCAGGATGATCAGCGCCTTCGTATCGCTTGCCAATTCGACTCCGTCAACAAACGCCGAGCAAGACCACCCGTCGCCTCGCTCAGATCGGGCTTGCCCCCCCATCTCGCCCCGTCACGGTCATGCCGGCGAGCTCTCGACGAGCATCGCGCGCCCCCGAAACCCGCGGACCCGCCCTGTCGCGAATTCCGGTTGCAGGCTCGCGGACGGCCCTCAACAACCGTCGTCCTGGTAGACCGGCGACCCTGTCTCCGGCGTCTTCTTGACCTCTCCCTGCTCGTCGGTGACCTTCACGCGGATGAACATCATGGATTCAATACGATCGAATTCGTCCTGCATCGCGCGCGCGACGTCGACGTCCCGCAGCCCCTCGTAGATGTAGATGCGCCCCGATCCTTCGGCGCGAATCTCTGCGGGCGTCGGCTGGAACAGGCGGCGCAGCTCGATGTCACGGAGCTCTGCCGCCATCGTCGGGACGGCCGCGGACCACAGGAGCACTAAGGGGACCATTCTCAGACCGATACCTGACTTCATCATCTCCCTCCCTACGCCCGTCCGGGCTGATCGGTTGGTCATTGCACGCCACAGTGGCCCGTCTATTGCCGACCTGACATACGGTGATCCCGGGCGTCGATCGCCGGAACACCACCAAGCGGCGGCCGTCATGGCAAAAGGAGTCGTGGGACACATCCCTGTGTCGCAGGCAGGTTCTCGTCCTTGAGGATTCCACGATCAAAATTATCGATGCCGACCATTCATCCTGCCATAGCGACGAAGCACTAGTCCGACCGGGCTAGTCCGGCTCGTCTTTTCGGGCAATAAACCCGTCCGGGTGCCGCGATATACTTCTAAGGCCTGACGGAGCGGGCGGCGCTCGGCGTTGGACAGGGGATCGCCATCGCCCGCGGGCGTTTCCCTCGGGGAGTAACCGGTCTTGAAGATGCTTGTCGCCGACGACCACGCTCTGCTGCGCACGGGTCTCATCGAGGCCCTGTCGCTGCTTCATCCCGCGCCGACCGTTTACGAGGCCTCGGATGCGGAGCAGGTGATGGAGATACTGGGGGCGCACCCGGACCTGGAACTGATCCTGCTCGACCTCTTCATGCCCGGCGCGAACGGGTTCGAGCTACTCAGCCGCGTCTGCGCCGCGACCTCCGGCGCGCCCGTGGTGGTACTCTCGGCCAGTGACGATGCGTCGCACATGCGCAAGGCACTGGATTGCGGTGCGGCGGGATTCATCCCGAAGTCGGCCGCCCGCGAGGTCATGCTCTCGGCGCTGGGGTTGGTCCTCGCCGGGGGCATCTATGTGCCGCCTGATCTGCTGCACGCGCCAGCGCCGCCAGAGTACGATGGCCCGCTACCCCTGGGATCGGACGAGGTGGGCACGACCCTGACCGCGAGGCAGCAGCAGGTGCTGCGGCTCATCGCCCAAGGGCGTTCCAACAAGCAGATCGCACGGGATCTGGACCTGTCCCAGAACACGGTCAAGATCCACGTGGCCGCTGTCCTGCGTGCCCTGGGGGCGGCCAACCGCACGCAGGCCGTCACGCTGGCGAGGGAACGGGGATTCGATCTCAGCGGCCCTTGATATCCGCCCCGAGCATTCGCCGGCCCATGGCTGACGCGTGGCCCAGGGCGTCAAGCGCTGCGCCCATCGTCGCCGGACCAGAGTCATCACCAGACACCCATTCCGCCGCTCTCTCCGTCCACCCCGGCACCGCCGCCAGGCCAGGATGAGCCGCCGGGCCATCATGGGCTCCAATCCGACAAGGGCCTCGGCCGCCCCGATGGAGCAGCGCCGCCCGGATCTCGCCGACCGCGTCTTGGCCATAGGACGAACCCTGTTTTCCCTAGTGCTGCTCGGCCTCCCCGTGCTCGCCTTCAGTGGCCAGGTCAATCTGGTCTTGAGCGGCGGCGCGGAGCCCTACACCAGCCTCGCGGACAGCTTGGAAGCACGCCTGTCCGCGAGCCCCGGCGCGGCTGACCTGCACCTAACCCGGATGCAGGCGGGCGACAGTCGAATCGCGGAGGATGCGGATCTGAGTGTCGGCGTTGGCATGAAGGCCTGCGAGTCCCTGTTAGGGGACGGATCCTCCATGCCCGTTTTGTGCTCGCTGGTTCCCCGGGCTGGATTCGAGCGTCTGGAGCGCCGAAACCCAGGGCGGAGGATCTCTGCGATCTATCTCGACCAGCCGATCGCGAGACAATTCGCCCTGGCGCGGGCCCTGTTGCCCGACGCGCGGCGTGTCGGTCTGCTGACCGGCCCCGACCTGCAGCGAGAGGCCGACGAAATCCACCGCAAGGCCCAGGCCGCTGGCTTCCAGGCTGACCTGCAGCCCGCGGACGATGAGCGAGAGGCGGTCCTGGGCATCCAGCGCCTGGTCTCGCGCAATGACCTGATCCTCGCCGCCTACGATTCCAAGGTGCTCACCCCGTCCACCGCTAAATGGCTGCTCCATCTTGCCTATCAGAAGGACCTACCGGTGCTGGGTTTCTCCCGCAACTACCTGGACGCGGGCGCCGTGGCCGCCGTCTACAGCTCACCGGAACAGATTGGAAGACAAACCGCCGAGGCTATCCTGTATTCCGCTGAGCGCGGTAGGAAACGGCTGGCGCCCAGCTCCTACCCCCGTTATTTTGATGTCGCGGTGAATCGCGCCGTGGCGAGGACCCTGGGACTTGCCTCCCCTCCCGACTCGGAGCTGACCCGACGGGTCGAGCGCCTCGACAGGCAGGCCCCATGAAGCGGCCCAAGCTCGAGTGGACCTCTGGCATACGGGCACGGATACTGCTGCTGGCGGTGATCCCGCTGCTCGCCATCGCACTCGTCATCGGTGGCTACACCGTGCATGTTCGCCTTGCGGACGCCCGCCAGGGCCTGGACGAGCGTGGCGGCATCATCGCTGCGAACCTCGCCATGGCCGCGGAGCTGGCGCTGCTGACGCGCAACCTGGATCGGTTGCAGAGGCTCTGCCAGGCGACCCTGCAGCAGCCGGACGTCGTCTGGGCCGGGGTTCGCGACTCCACCGGAACCCGGCTGGCTCAAACCGTCCGCAGCGTCGCGACGGCCGAGGACGCCCGAAACGCATACCGGGCAGCCATCGGAATGACCGGGGTCCCAGTCGAAGACTTTCGGGGCGATGCGGAGGATGACCCGCCGCAACCTCTCGGCTGGGCCGAGGTCGAGCTCTCCCTGGCCGGGACCCTTGCCCGTCAGCGCCAGATTCAGATGACCAGCCTGCTCATCATCGGCGGCGGCCTGCTGATCAGCCTGCTCGCCGCCTGGCGAATCGGCGCCGGGATCTCTCGACCCCTGGTGGATCTGAGCCGGGCCATGTCGCGCTACCGCGAGGGTGAGCACGCCGTGCGAATCGCGACCGCCGCGGGGGGCGAGATCGGCGAGCTTGCGCGCGACTTCAACCGCATGGCGCAGGAACTGGAACGTTCCCAGTCCGGGCTGCGCGAACAGGTAAGCGCCGCCACCGCCGAGTTGCAACGGACCATCGAGGCCCTCTCCGCCAAGAACATCGAGCTCGAGGAAGCGCGCGAGGAGGCGGTGAGAGCCGGAAAGGAAAAACACGAGTTCCTCGCCCGCATGAGTCACGAGATCCGAACCCCGCTCAACGCGGTGATCGGATTCAGCCGGTTGCTGCTGAGCAGCGAGGCGTCCCCGGAGGGAGTCCTGGAATACACCAGGACCATCGACTGGGCCGCCAACCAGCTGCTCACCGTGATCGACGGCGTGCTCAACTTCACCAAGCTCGAGGCCGGCAGCCTGGAGCTCGAGCATCTCGTCTTCGACCTTCGCGCCTGTTTGGAAGACGTGGTCGCCATGCTGAGCCCAACCGCCCATGCAAAGGGCCTGGAACTCGCCCTGGTGATGCACCAGGACATCCCGGAGACCCTGACCGGCGACCCTAACCGCATCGCCGAAGTGCTGGTGAACCTCCTGGACAACGCCGTCAAATTCACGGCCGAAGGCCACGTCTTGGTCGAGGCCAGCTATGTAGACGACAGGGTTCGGATTGACGTAACCGATACCGGGGTCGGACTCTCGGCGCAGGAGCGCAAGCGCCTCTTCCAGCCATTCACCCAGGCCGACAGCTCGGTCACCCGCCGCTTCGGGGGAACCGGATTGGGCCTCGTCATCTCCAAGCGTCTGGTCGAGCTCATGGGCGGAAGCATGGGCCTGGAAAGCGAGCCGGGCAAGGGGAGCCGGTTCTACTTCACCCTTCCGTGTGGAGTGGCCCCACAGGGCGTCCGCGCGCCGGCCTCCAGTCCCCTGGCCGGACTCAAGATCCTGGTCTACGACAAGCAGCAGGTCCAGCTGCGGGCGCTGCGCACCGCACTCCTCGGCTGGTCGATGCAGGTCTTCAACACCATGCACCGAGAACAGATCCCTGTGATGCTCAACAACGCCGCGGTCCGCGGCGAACCCTTCGACCTCCTGATCCTCGGCCTCGGCCCGGACGAGAGCAACAGGAACAGCTTCGATAGGTTGATGGCCGAGATCGGCCCGTTCTTCGCGGGCCGGTTGCTGGTGCTCGTTGGGACCGAGCATTGGGACCTGCCCGAGTCGGCGTGGGGACTCGGCGAGGTGGATTGGGCGGCCAAGCCCCTACGCCGATCCCTACTCCACCGCTGCCTGTGCCGTCTTGTTGGACGGGTCGGCGGCCACCTCGACAGGCCAGAACAGCCACAGGCCGCCCCTACGGACCTCGCCGGGCGGAGGGTCCTGGTGGTCGAGGATAACGCCTTCAACCGCCTGCTCCTGCGGAGACTCCTCGAGCGGCGGGGGATTGAGGCCACCGAGGCGTGCGACGGCCCGGAGGCCATCGCGGCTGCCCGCGGTGACGGTTACGACCTCATTCTCATGGACATCCACATGCCGGGCATGGATGGATTCGAGACCGCACGGCGCATCCGCGCTCAGGCCGGCGCCGAACCCTGCCCACCCATCCTTGCCCTGAGCGCAGACGTGTTTGCCCAAGACCCGGCCACGTCGCAGCAGCGCGAATTCGACGGGTTCCTGCTGAAACCCATCTCCGAACCTGCACTGGATGATGCGATCCGCCGCGTCCTCGAGCCAGGAGGCCGACCTGAACCCTTTCCACCCCAGAATGGGCCGGCGACCGCCTTCCCCAGCATCGGGATCTTGCCGGCTGGCTGGGGTGAGCGACTTCAGCGGGAAACCGACGCCTTGTGCGACCGCCTCGAAGTCGCCATAAGCAGCGATGACCGCGAAGCGATCCGCGAGCTGGCCCACGGTCTGAAGGGCCTGTGCGGCTTCTTCGAGCGCCGCGACTTGGAGGCGGCCGTCCGTGCCTTGGAGGCGGCAGCCTTGAATGAGGGCTTAGCCGAGCTGCGAGAGCGGGTACAAAGGTTGCGGCATCACAAGATCGAGTCCACACCTGAAACGGACCAGGACAGGGACGCACCCGCCTGCGACCCGTTGGGTCGGACTTGAGCCCGACAGCGACGTTTATGGCGCCTGCGAGGTCGTTGTCGGGCTGAAGCCCGACCTACAGGGCGCGGCGCGAACACCGCGCCACAGGGTCCGGATATCTCGCCGAGGACCTGAAATCCGCTAGCAGGGAATGAATTCCAGACACTGGTCAAGGGAATGGCGCCAATGGGGCATGGCGAGGCCGAAGGTCTCCTGGAACTTGGTGTTGTCCAGAACCGAGTAGGTCGGCCGCTTGGCGGGGGCCGGATAGTCCGTGGAGGGAATGGGGATGAGCCGGCAGTCGAGGCCGGCGTGCTCCAGGATGGCGGCGGCAAAGCCGTACCAGCTCACGTGACCCGAGCCGGTGAGGTGGTAGAGGCCGCCGACCTCCTTCAGGTCCAGGTCCCCCCGAAACACCCGGTAGAGGACCAGGGCGGTCATCTCCGCCAGCATCCGGCTCCAGGTGGGGGAGCCGATCTGATCGTCGACGATCCGCAGCTCGTCCTTCTCCTTGAACAACCGCAGCATGGTGAGCAGGAAGTTGGCGCCGCGGGCCCCGTAGACCCAGCTGGTGCGGAAGATCAGCGCCGGGGCGCCGGATTCGAGCAGGGCCCTCTCGCCGCCGAGCTTGGTCTCGCCGTAGACGTTGAGTGGCGCCGGGGCGTCTGCCTCGGTGTAGGGGCGCCCGGCTTCACCCGAAAAGACGAAGTCGGTGGAGTAGTGGATGATGGGCGTGCCCCGGGCGGCGAGCAGTGAGCCGAGCTCGCCTACCGCATCGGCATTGATCCGCTGGGCGATGTTGCGCTCGGTCTCGGCCTTGTCCACGGCGGTGTAGGCGGCGGCGTTGACCACGGCGTCGGCCCTGGACTCCTCCACCAACTGGGCCAGGAGCCCCTTGTCCAACAGATCGACGATGGGGCCATAGCCGCCCTCGATCGAGGCCGCTATGACCTCGCCCAACCCCGCCAGGGTGCGGCGCAGCTCCCAGCCTACCTGGCCGTTGGCGCCGATCAACAGGATTCGCGGCCGCTCGGCGTTCCGGGTCTGCTCGGTCATGGATAGTCCTCGATAGCTGGAAGTCGATCGGCCGGGATCTCCGCCAGGGTCGCGGCCTCTTTGTCTTTATTGGAGAGCTCCGGCGCCCCGTCGAGCGGCCACTCGATGCCGATGGCGGGATCGTCCCAGCGCACGCTGAGCTCGGTCTCGGGGTGATAGTAATCCGAGCACTTGTAGGCGAACAGGGCGGTTTCGCTGATAACCAGGAATCCGTGGCCAAAGCCCGGCGGGACCCAGAACTGGCGCTTGTTCTCACCCGAGAGCATCACCCCGGCCCAGTGTCCGAAGCTGGGGGAGCCCCGGCGCAGGTCAACGGCTACGTCGAATACCTCGCCCGTGTACACCTGGACGAGCTTCCCCTGGGCGAAGGGGTGCTGGATGTGCAGGCCGCGCAGCACGCCCCGGCGGGAGAACGATTGGTTGTCCTGGACCAGCCGCTCCGGTATCCCGAGCTCCGCATAGCGGTTGCTGCGGTAGCTCTCCAGAAAATAGCCCCGTTCGTCCCCCCACACCTGAGGCTCGATGATGAGGGCCCCCGGGACCCGGGTCTCGATGACCTTCATATGCGCCAACCCCGGCTCAGCAGACCGAGCAGATAGTCGCCGTAGCCGCTCTTGCGCAGGTCCTCGGCGATGGCGCGCAGCCGTTCCTCGTCGATCCAGCGGTTGCTGAAGGCCACCTCCTCCGGGCAACAGATCTTGAGCCCCTGGCGCTTCTCGATGGTCTCGATGAAGGCGCCGGCCTGCATCAGGGACTCGTGGGTGCCGGTGTCGAGCCAGGCGGTGCCGCGCCCCATGCGCTCCAGGCGCAGCTCACCGCGCTCCCGGTACAGATTGTTGAGATCCGTGATCTCGAGCTCGCCGCGTTTCGAGGGCTCCAGGGTCTCCGCCAGCTCGCACACCTTGCCGTCGTAGAAATAGAGCCCGGTCACCGCCCAGTTGGACTTGGGCTCGGTCGGCTTTTCCACCAGGCTCACCACCCTTCCATCGCCATCGAACTCGGCGACACCGTAGCGTTGGGGGTCGGACACCCAGTAGCCAAAGACGCTGGCCCCGCTCTCGCGCTCGCTCGCGGCCTTGAGCTGGGTCACCAACCCGTGACCATAGAAGATGTTGTCGCCCAGGATGAGACAGGAAGGGTCACCGGCGATGAATGCCTTGCCGATCAGGAAGGCCTGGGCGAGGCCCCCGGGCTCCGGCTGCTCGGCATAGTCGAGGCGCAGACCCCATTGAGAGCCGTCCCCCAGCAGGGCCTCGAACATGGGCAGGTCGCGCGGGGTCGAGATGATCAGGATCTCACGCACCCCCGCCAGCATCAGCGTGGACAGGGGGTAGTAGATCATCGGCTTGTCGTAGACCGGCAGCAGCTGCTTGCTCACCGCCCGGGTCAAGGGGTAGAGACGGGTTCCCGAGCCGCCCGCCAGGATGATGCCTTTGCGATTCATGCCGATCCTTCTCCCTCAGTCGCCGGTGCCGAGGCGTTGGCCCAGATAGCTGCCGTCGGTGACCCGGCGGCACCAGTCGGGGTTCGCCAGGTACCAGTCGACGGTTCGGCGCATGCCCGACTCGAAGGTCTCCGCCGGTTCCCAGCCCAACTCGCGCTTGAGCTTGGTGGCGTCGATGGCATAGCGGCGGTCGTGACCAGGGCGGTCCTTGACGAAGCTCTTGAGCCCCACGTGGGGGCGGTGCGGCGAGTCGGGCAGCAGCTCGTCGAGCAGGGTGCACAGGGTGTCGACCACCTGCAGGTTGGTGCGCTCGCTGTTGCCGCCCACGTTGTAGACCTCGCCGGGGGTCCCGGCCTCCAGCACCCGCAAGATGGCCCGGCAATGGTCGGTGACGAAGAGCCAGTCGCGGATGTTGCCACCGTCGCCGTAGATGGGCAGTGACTCGCCCCGCTGGGCCTTGAGGATCATCAGCGGGATCAGCTTCTCCGGAAACTGGTAGGGGCCGTAGTTGTTGGAGCAGTTGGTGGTCAGCACCGGCAACCCATAGGTATGGAACCAGGCCCGCACCAGGTGATCCGAGGCCGCCTTGGAGGCTGAATAGGGCGAGTTGGGGGCATAGGGGGTGGTCTCGGTGAACAGACCGGTGGGACCCAGCGACCCGTAGACCTCGTCCGTGGAGACGTGCAGGAAGCGGAAGGCCGTCTTCGGATCGCGCCCCAGGCCGGACCAGTAGCTCCGCGCACAATCGAGCAGGTTGAAGGTGCCCATCACATTGGTGGTCACGAACGCCGCGGGGCCGTCGATGGAGCGGTCCACGTGGCTCTCGGCGGCGAAGTTCACCACCGTATCCACCTCGTAGTCCGCCAGCAGACGCGCGACCAGTGCGCGGTCGCCGATATCGCCCTGAACGAAGATATGGCGGGGATTTCCGGCCAGTGCCGCCAGGGTGTCGAGGTTTCCCGCGTAGGTGAGCTTGTCCAGGTTGACCACGCGGCAGTCGTGCTCATCCATCAGAAAATGGACGAAGTTGCCGCCGATGAATCCCGCTCCGCCGGTAACCAGCAAGGTGCGCATAGTCGAGTCTCCAAGTCCGGGCCGAAGTGCGGGTTTGTCCCTTTAGGTCGGGCTTCAGCCTACACTGCATCCCCTGTAGGTCGGGCTTCAGCCCGACTGCGATATCAGATGCAGCCTGAGAGGTCGTTGTCGGACTGAAGTCCAACCGACACGACCTACACGGACCTGCAGGGCGCGGGGCTAGAAGGGGATGTCGTCGTCGAAGTCCGGCGCGGTGTCGGGCGCAGCGGGAGGGGCTGGGGGTGCACCGCGACCCTGGGATGGTTGGGCGCGGGGCGCGTCATCGAAGGGCACCGAGGAGCCCCCGCCCGGACGTCCATCCAGCATCTGCATGGTGCCGTTCATGCCGACATAGACCTCGGTCGTGTATCGGTCCTGGCCGTCCTTATCCTGCCATTTCCGGGTTCGCAGCTGACCCTCCACATAGACCTTCGAGCCCTTGTGGAGATACTGCTTGACGATCTCGGCCAGCTTCCCGAAGAACACCACCCGGTGCCATTCCGTACGCTCCTGGGTCTCTCCGGTGTTCTTGTCCCGCCAGGCTTCGCTGGTGGCGATGCTGATGGTTGCCATCGCGTCGCCGCTTGGCATGTAGCGCACATCCGGCTCGTTGCCGAGATTGCCGATCAAAATGACTTTATTCACGCCCCGACTCGACATGGTCTCCCTCACACCCGCTCTGGCGGGTCAGCATGGTGGTGGTGGGTGGCGGCTCGCCCGCATCCTATCCGGAAAAGGCCGTCAATCTTGCCGAATCGAGCTCTCGACTGTCCACCTTCAGATAGGCGACCCCCTCCTCGGGCACCACCACGGCGTCGCGCACCCCGGGGATGGCCAGGAGCCGGCGCTGTATTCCCAGGACATCCGGACCCTCGATGGCACCCAGGCTCGGGCTCAGCGCGATCACCTGGCTGCTCACCCGCTCGGGGGGCGTCATGGTGCTCGCGGCGGCCAGCCAGACCAGGGCCACCAGGGCGGCGAACAGGAACACCGCGGGCGACCCGAAGGCCTGGTGCACGGCCCCGCCCAGGCTCCCGCCCAGGAAGGCGCCGAAGAACTGGGAGGTGGAATAGACCCCCATGGCCGTGCCCTTGGCGCCGGCGCGGGAGATCTTCGAGACCATGGACGGCAGCAGGGACTCCAGCAGGTTGACCGCGGTGAAGAAGACCACCAGCAGGATCAGCAGGGGTATCAGCCGGCTGCCGGCGGATGCGAAGCCGGCGGCGGCCAGTCCCAGGGTCCCGATGGCCCCGAGAAAGATCGGCTTGATGCGCCCATGCCGCTCCGCCTGGATGATGAAGGGCACCATGAGCGCCAGCGATCCCAGGAGTACCGGCAGATAGACGATCCAATGGTGGTCCACGTCCACGCCCGCCGCGACGATGGCCGGCGGGATCACGAGGAACATGCCCGTCATCATGACGTGCAGTGAGAGGATCCCGAGGTCGAGGCGCAGCAACTGGCCGTCGCGCAGCACCCCGAGCAATTGATTGGCGACCGGCTCGGCGTCGCGGTGGATGGACTGGCGGTCGGGGTCAGGCACCACCAGCCATAGGATCAACATGCCGCTGAACGCCAGCAGGGCGGTCGCCCAGAAGACCCCGGAAAGCCCCCAGGCCCGCGCCAGGACGGGTCCGAGCACCAGGGCCAGGCCGAACGCCAGCCCGATGCTCGCGCCCACGCCCGCCATGGCCCGGGTGCGCACCTCCTCCCGGGTCAGATCGGCGGCCAGGGCGGTGACCGCGGCGGAAACGGCCCCCGCCCCCTGGATGACGCGTCCCAGGATCACGCCCTCGATGCTGGTGGCAAGCGCGGCGATCACGCTCCCCAGGACGAAGACGGCGAGGCCGCCGAAGATGACCGGCTTGCGCCCGATCCGATCGGAGAGCATCCCGAACGGGATCTGCAGAAAGGCCTGGGTGAGCCCATAGGCGCCGATGGCGAGCCCGATCAGCAGGGGCGTGGCCCCCGTGAGATCGTGGGCATAGAGGGCGAACACCGGCAGGATGAGAAAGAGCCCCATCATGCGCAGCCCATAGATGCCGGCGAGGCCGATCGCGGCCCGTCGCTCGGTGGGGGTCAAGGGGGTGATGGAAGGCTTTCGGCTGCTCACGATCGACGCGCTTTGCGTGGGTACGGCGAGGCTTCGCATAATAACAGCTTCGCCTTGACCACAGCACCGCTGCCCGAGCAGCCAGGCAGCATCATGGACAGCATCCGCATCCGCGGCGCCCGCACCCACAATCTCAAGAACCTCGACCTGGATCTGCCGCGTGACCGACTGATCGTGCTCACCGGTCTATCGGGCTCGGGCAAGTCGTCCCTGGCCTTCGACACCATCTATGCGGAGGGCCAGCGCCGCTACGTGGAGTCGCTCTCGGCCTACGCCCGCCAGTTCCTCTCGGTGATGGACAAGCCGGACCTGGACCACATCGAGGGGCTCTCACCCGCCATCTCCATCGAGCAGAAGACCACCTCCCACAACCCGCGCTCCACCGTCGGGACCATCACCGAGATCCACGACTACCTGCGGCTGCTGTTCGCCCGCGTCGGCACGCCGCGCTGTCCGCGCCACGGCGAGCCGCTGGAGGCCCAGACCGTCTCCCAGATGGTGGACCAGGTGCTGGCCCTGCCCGAGGGCGAGCGTCTGATGCTGCTGGCCCCGGTGGTCTCGGCCCGCAAGGGGGAATACCACCGGCTGATCGCCGAGCTGCACGCCCAGGGGTTCGTGCGGGCACGCATCGATGGGGAGCTGTTCGAGCTGGATGACCCGCCCGACCTGGACCTCAAGAAGAAGCACGACATCGACGTGGTGATCGACCGCTTCCGGGTGCGCCCGGACCTGCAGCTGCGCCTGGCCGAGTCCTTCGAGACCGCCCTGGCGCTCTCCGGGGGCATCGCCCGGGTGGCGCCGATGGACCCGGACGCCGACGGGGCGGCACGCCCGGAGGTCACCTTCTCCGCCTCCTTCGCCTGTCCGGTCTGCGGCTACAGCATCCCGGAGCTCGAGCCGCGGATCTTCTCCTTCAACAACCCGGCCGGGGCCTGCCCGAGCTGCGACGGCCTGGGCGTGGAGCAGTTCTTCGACCCCGCCAAGGTGGTGGTGCACCCCGAGCTCAGCCTGGCGGGCGGCGCGGTGCGCGGCTGGGACCGGCGCAATGCCTACTACTTCCAGATGATCCGCTCACTCGGCGCCCACTATGGGTTCGACATCGAGACCCCCTGGTCGGAGCTGCCCGAGCCGGTGCGCGAGGTGGTCCTCTTCGGCTCCGGCAAGGAGAAGCTCAAGCTCAAGCTGCCCCACGAGCACGGCAGCGGCAAGCTGCGGGTCTTCGAGGGCATCGTGCGCAACATGGAGCGCCGCTACCGCGAGACCGACTCCAACACGGTGCGCGAGGAGCTGGCCCGCTACATCTCACACCAGCCCTGCCCCGCCTGCGGCGGCACCCGGCTCAACGAGGCGGCGCGCCATGTCCTGGTGGAGGGGCGCAACCTGCCCGCGATCTCGGCGATGCCGGTGGGCGAGGCACTGGGGTTCTTCGAGCGACTGCGCCTTCCAGGCCAGCGCGGCGAGATCGGCGCCAAGGTCATCCACGAGGTGGCCATGCGCCTGCGCTTCCTGGCGGACGTGGGGCTCGACTATCTCACCCTGGAGCGCAGCGCCGAGACCCTCTCGGGCGGGGAGGCCCAGCGCATCCGCCTCGCCAGCCAGATCGGCGCCGGCCTGGTGGGGGTGATGTATATCCTGGACGAGCCCTCCATCGGGCTGCACCAACGCGACAATGCGCGCCTGCTGCGCACCCTGGTGCACCTGCGCGACATCGGCAACACGGTCATCGTGGTCGAGCACGACGAGGAGGCCATCCGTGCCGCCGACCTGGTGGTGGACCTGGGGCCGGGCGCCGGGGTCCACGGCGGAGAGGTCGTCGCCCAGGGCAGCGCCGAGGCGATCGCGGCCAATCCGGCCTCGCTGACCGGTCGCTATCTCTCGGGGGACCTGCGCATCGTCATCCCGGAGCGGCGAACGCCGCCCGACCCCGGGCGCCAGCTGCGCATCCTGGGTGCCACCGGCAACAACCTGAAGTCGGTGGACGCGGCCATCCCGGTGGGCACCTTCTGCTGCGTCACCGGGGTCTCGGGCTCAGGCAAGTCCACCCTCATCAACGACACCCTCTACCCCGTCGCCGCCCGCTACTTCAACGGGGCGAGCCTGACTCCGGCACCCCATGGCGCCGTCGAGGGCCTGGATCACTTCGACAAGATCGTCGACATCGACCAGAGCCCGATCGGACGCACCCCGCGCTCCAACCCGGCCACCTATACGGGGCTGTTCAACATGGTGCGCGACCTGTTCGCCTCGGTGCCGGAGGCCCGCTCGCGCGGCTACGGACCCGGACGCTTCAGCTTCAACGTCAAGGGCGGACGCTGCGAGGCGTGCAAAGGCGACGGTCTGATCCGGGTGGAGATGCACTTCCTGCCGGACATCTACGTGCAGTGCGACACCTGCAAGGGCCGGCGCTACAACCGCGAGACCCTGGAGATCCGCTACAAGGGAAAGACCATCGACGAGGTCCTGAACCTGACCATCGAGGACGCCCTGCCCTTCTTCGCCCCGGTGCAGGTGATCCACCGCAAGCTCCAGACCCTGATGGACGTGGGGCTCTCCTATGTGCGCCTCGGCCAGAGCGCCACCACCCTCTCCGGCGGCGAGGCCCAGCGGGTCAAGCTCAGCCGCGAGCTCAGCAAGCGCGACACCGGGCGCACCCTCTACCTGCTGGATGAGCCCACCACCGGCCTGCACTTTCACGACGTCAAGCAGCTCCTCGACGTGCTGCACCGCTTTCGTGACCACGGCAACACCGTCGTCGTCATCGAGCACAACCTCGACGTCATCAAGACCGCCGACTGGGTCATCGACCTGGGACCCGAGGGCGGCGACAAGGGCGGCGAGATCATCGCCGTCGGCACCCCCGAGCAGATCGCCGCCGACCCCCGCTCCCATACAGGACGCTTTCTGAGGCCGCTGCTGGAACGCGGGTGGTAGAGGCGCGGTGCATTGGCGCTCGCTTCGTCTCGAGAGAGATACCAGGGGTTACCACAACACCCCGTAGCCGCTGCTGCGGCCCCCTTTGCCGGTGGGGCGCAGACAGCCGCGGGGCCAGACGACCGTCGTCCCAGCGGAACCGGGGCCAGTCCGGTTGCTGCCAGATCCAGACCAGGGACGCTTGCATGGGCGATTCACTTCAGAGACTGAAGCGAAAATGGCCGGGAAACGCCTCACCCGCCAGATCGAGCAGGTGGGAAATCCCGGCCACCCCCTTGTGCCCGGCTATAGCCCGTGGCGAAAGGATTCGGCTCGGATTACTCGGCGCCTGACGGGGGAGCTCCCTTTTGACCCCGTGTCTTTCCTCGTCACTTGCAGGTCCCATCTCCGATCGACCGGTTCCTTTCGGATGGAAGAGAACCTATGACCCCCCAGGAACCTGAGCTGGGTACGAAAAATGGGCGGGGGTTCCGGACGGCGGGTCAGCGATGGGAGACCCGCTGGAGGAAGCGGCGTGTCCGCTCCTCGCGCGGCTCCCCGAGAACCCGCTGGGGGGGACCCTGCTCGACGATCAGACCCGCGTCCATGAACACGACTCGGTCGGCGACGTCCCGCGCAAAGCCCATCTCGTGGGTGACCACGAGCATGGTCATCCCGTCCGACGCCAGGCCCCGCATGACCCCGAGCACCTCCCCCACCAGCTCGGGGTCGAGGGCCGAGGTGGCCTCGTCGAAGAGCATCATCTCCGGATCCATGGCCAGGGCCCGGGCGATGGCCACCCGCTGCTGCTGGCCGCCCGAGAGACGCGACGGATAGTCGTGGATCTTCTCCGCGAGGCCCACCCGTCCCAGCACCAGGCGGGCCTTCTCCTCGGCCAGGGACCGTGACCGCTTGAGCACGGTGCGCTGTGCGATGGTGAGGTTGCCGAGCACGGTGAGGTGCGGAAAGAGATTGAAGTGCTGGAACACCATGCCGATGCGGGTGCGCACCCGATCGAGATCGCAGTCGGGTCCGCCGATATCCTCCCCGTCGATCAAGACGCGACCCGCGCTCGGCTCCTCCAGCCGGTTGACGCAGCGCAGCAGGGTGGACTTGCCCGAGCCTGATGGCCCGATGAGACAGACGACCTCCCCGGCCGTTACGGCGAGGTCGATGCCCCGGAGTACCCACAGGCCACCGAAGCGCTTCTCGAGCGCCGCCATCTCGATGGCCGGGATCCCGCCAGCGCTCACGGCGCGACTCCTGGATCCCACCGGGGATCCGACATGGGATCCGAACAGGGATCAGTCATGGCGCTCCGCCCGCTTCTGGCGCCGCTCCAGCCAGGCCACCGCCCGGGTGAGCGGTAGGGTGATGGCCAGATAGACCAGGGCCACCGCGACCAGGGGTGTGCCGTTGAAGGTTTCGGCCACCGCGTCGCGGCCGAACTTCGCGAGCTCGATGGTCTGATCGGTGGTCCCGAGGACGAACAGCAGGGAGGTGTCCTTGAGCAGCAGGACCAGCTCGTTGGTGAGGGGTGGCAGGATGATGCGAAAGGCCTGGGGGATGATGATGGAGGTCATGGCCCGGCCCTGGCTCATCCCCAGCGAGCGTGCCGCCTCCATCTGACCCTTGGGGACCGCCTCGATCCCCGCGCGGATGGTCTCAGCGAGATAGGCCCCGGTGACGATCGCGAGCGCCAGGCTCCCGGGCCCATAGGTGCCGGGTACCCGCACCTGCAGCGCGATCGGCAGCACGAAGCCGATCAGCACGATGGTGATGAGGGCGGGCAGGCCCCGGAACACCTCGATGTAGCAGACCGCCGCCCAGCGATAGGGCGCGACCGGCGAGAGCCGCATCAGGGCCAGCACCAGCCCGATGGCGAGTCCGCCGGCGAACCCGAAGGCCGTGAAGATGAGGGTGTTGCGGGCCGCCCGGGTCAGGATCTCCGGAAAGAGACCCCGGAAGACGCTGAGGTCGAAGAAGTTGGCCTGCAGCCGCTGCCAGTCGGCGGTCATCGCCAGCCAGGCGAGCAGGGCCAGGGTGGCCCCGTAGACCCCGTAGCGGATCAGGCGGGCGCGTTGACGGCGCGACGGCATTGTTCTTGTGGGACCCCCTCAGAACGCCCTGGACGCACTGCCCCTGCCGCTGACCCGGGGTTGACGGGTCAGGGTCCGCCGAACCAGTCTTGGTACAGGGACTGGTAACGGCCGGACTCGCGGACCTCGGCCAGGGCGCGATCGAGGGCGGCGACGAGGCCACCGTTGTCCTTGGCCACCGCGAATCCGTATTGCTCCCCGGTCTTGAAGGTCTCGGTGACCTCGAACCGGCCGCCCGCGCGAAGGGCCCGGTACTGGTTGACCGGGAAATCCTGCAGCACGGCGTCGATGTCCCCGGAGACCAGGGCGCTGAAGAGGTCCTCGGCCCCGGGAAAGGCCTTCACGACCGCACCCTCCGGGGCCTTGGCCTTGGCATAGCGCTCGCCCGTGGTTCCGGACTGTACCCCGATGCGTCCGCCCCTGAGGTCGGCCAGGCGCCTGTAGCGGTCCCGGTCAGCGGCGCGGAGCAGCAGCGACTGGTCGGCGTCGAAATAGGGGTCGGTGAAGGTCACCTTCCTCCGCCGCTCCTCGGTGATGGTGGTCGCCGAGGCGACCAGATCGCAATTGCCCGCCGCGAGGGAGGGGATGATGGCGTCGAAGGGCGTGGTCTTGAATTCGGCGGTCAGCCCCAGCCGCTCGGCCAGGGCCCGTACCAGCTCCACGTCGAAGCCGGTCAATCCCTTCCCGTCGCCTTTGTCGATGAACTCGAAGGGCGCGTAGGGGATGTCCGAGCAGACGGTGAGTCTGCCGCGGGCGACCAGCCGCACCCCCTCGAGTGGATCCGCCCCTTCCCCCGCGGCGGCTGAAACCTGGGGTCCCGGCCCCCCCGCAGCGGCCCCGTCCTGCTCCGGCGAGCAGCCGCCGAGCAGCAGGATCCCAAGGAGCGACAACCCGAGGGGCCAAATCAGGCGGAAGCGGCAGGCGACCACGGGAACGGGACCTCCCTATTGACTCGGATGCCACCCTACCACAGACGCTGGACCTGCGGTGTTTGCACGCGGACCATGACCCGTCTGGCTGAATGTAGGGCATATGCTCAGAGACTCAGCTGCACCCCAAGCTCCACGACCCGATTGGGCGGCAGGCCGAAATAGTCGCTGCGGCTGCTGGCGTTGCGCAGTCTCCAGGTGCTCATGAGGGTGAAGAGAAGCGCGACAATCGTGAGCGGGAACCAGCCGCCTGCGCCGAGCTGCACGCCCAGGGGTTCGTGCGGGCACGCATCGATGGGGAGCTGCGAGCTGGATGACCCGCCCGACCTGGACCTCAAGAAGAAGCACGACATCGACGCGGTGATCGACCGCTTCCGGGTGCGCCCGGACCTGCAGCTGCGCCTGGCCGAGTCCTTCGAGACCGCCCTGGCGCTCTCCGGGGGCAGCGCCGATGGACCCGCACGCCGAGGGGGCGGCACGCCCGGAGATCACCTTCTCCGCCTCCTTCGCCTGTCCGGTCTGCGGCTACAGCATCCCGGAGCTCGAGCCGCGGTCGGAGCTGCCCGAGCCGGTGCGCGAGGTGGTCCTCTTCGGCTCCGGCAAGGAGAAGCTCAAGCTCAAGCTGCCCCACGAGCACGGCGGCGGCAAGCCGCGGCTTCGAGGGCATCGTGCGCGACATGGAGCGCCGCTACCGCGAGACCGACTCCAACACGGTGCGCGAGGAGCTGGCCCGCTACATCTCACACCAGCCCTGCCCCGCCTGCGGCACCCGGCTCAACGAGGCGGCCCGCCATGTCCTGGTCGGCGGGCTCAACGTCGACGTCATCAAGACCGCCGACTGGGTCATCGACCTTGGACCCGAGGGCGGCGACAAGGGCGGCGAGATCGTCGCCGTCGGCGCCCCCGAGCAGATCGCCGCGGACCCCCGCTCCCATCCAGGACGCTTTCTGAGGCCGCTGCTGGAACGTGGGTGGTAGTGGGGCCCCGTGTTGGCGCTCGGTTCGTTGCCCGCCCACGCTACAACCAGCGCGACACCGAGGTCCGCGACGGATCAGCAACCGCGCGGAACCGCCGGCTGAACTGAGTTCAGTACCAAAGAACTGTTAAAGGCGTCACAGATTCTTGACCAAAACAGTCGATAGTTATCAGTTCCAAGACTTGCGCTCGGAGACGACAGAATGAAGATTCGGGAATCGCGAGATCAAAAAGCACCGCCGGCACGGAGCTTTGATGACCATTACGCACGAATCTTTGAGCAGAGGCTGCCTAGAACCGAAAAAGACGAGCTTTTGCTGGAGCTTTACGAGCAGTTGCAGGAGAAGTACTCGACGCGCGCTCCCGCCACAAGGGTCTGACTGCCAGAACCAATCCCACCAATCCCATCGTTGAGTCGGGGCATTACCAACGGCGTGGCCTCAGTTTTCGCGCCTCCACTGTCGCGCGGCGAGTCTTGTGCCGCCGATCCGTGAAACCGAGCTTCCACTGGCTGGGTGATGGGGGCGTTGAAGCGCACCGGGGCAGCGGAAAAAGGCGAAATACTCCGCTTGTCACGCCGGGATCGTGGGTGAGGGCCGCCTACAAGGGCCCGCACCCCGATCCATAGGCCCCACGGCACAGCCCGAGCACCACCGCCCAGCGGGCATCCTGCAGCGCCGGGATGTCCGGGAGGTCCAGTCGGTCGGTCCGGGAGGTGAGACGGAGCTGGGTGTCGTCCAGCGAGTCCTCGAAGAACAGGATCGGGTCGACAACGGCGTTGTAGCGCACGATGCGCTCGATCGCGGTGCGCAGGGTTCGACTGGCGAGAAAGGCGTAACCGAGCGCATGGAAGTCAGTCGAGCGCAAGACCTTCCGCTGCCTGCAGACCAAAACATG
>CAVOUZ010000025.1:0-89248 GCA_963699735.1 uncultured Gammaproteobacteria bacterium | reverse complement strand
CGCTTCCGGGCAGGGCGGGTCCCGTTGAGAAGCGGCCGCTCGCGCGAACTCGCGTCGGGCCGGAAGCACACTTGGTTGCAGGCAGCCCGCGGCGATGGCCTGATAGGCAAGTCTTGACCCAAGGCTCCCGCTGGCGAGAAGAGCGAGGGAGGTTGCTCAGCGATCCACAGCGGGCGTTTATGGCGTCATGCCATTGTCGGCGAGACGCGGGCTTGGCGCTCGAATAACCTGGCGCGCACCAGTGACCCGTCACGGCCGCTCATGGTTACCCCTGCCCGAGGCTGCCCGCCTGGGGGTCGCGCCCGTGCTAGTGTCGGACTGCGACCTCCGCGGTTAGTCCGAGCCCGATTTCGAGTTTGACCAGCGCATCTCTTGGTAACCGCCATCATCGACGATCGGTGGCGCACCTGCCCTGTATCTCCGCTCTGCCCGTTGCGCCGCGACATCTCCCAACACATGCACCGAAACTGGCGCTTAGGCCTCTCGATCGCTCCGCAAGCATCCTCGTTGCGTGTTGCCGACGTTCCCTCGTTAGCCTCTTAAATCAGATCGTCCTAGACTCACAGGGCTGCTTGGATGTCCTTCCGTTGGGACTACTACAAGAGCATCGGTGGCGGCATGGGGGCGGGAGCCCGGGGCGGCGGCCATTCCGGCGTTCAGACCCACATGACCAACACTCTGAACACCCCCATCGAAGTGCTGGAGACCCAGTATCCTCTGCGTGTCACCCGCTACGCTTTGCGGCGCGGCTCCGCAGGCGCCGGATTTTGCGGAGCGGCGACGACGGCCTGATCCGTGAGTACCAGTTTCTGGCACCGGCCCAGGCCTCCCTGCTCACCGAGCGCCGTCTGCATGCTCCCTGGGGGTTTCGGGCGGCGGGAGCGGCCAGTCGGGCCGCAACCTGCTCAACGGCGAGCCGGCGGCGGGAAAGGTGGTCCTGGAACTGGGGCCGGGAGACCCTCTCACCCTAGAGACGCCCGGGGGCGGGGGCTACGGCAAAGCGATGGGCTGACCTTCTGCCCGTTCAACCGGAAGGGACGAAGCCTTTCGAAATAGAGTTCCGGAATAATCTCCAGTGCGCTGTCGTCAGTCCTGACGGCTTGGGCATTTCACGGACCCGGAATCGTAAGGAGCATTCATGAACACCCATCGGCTGATATTCGCAGGACGATTGCTGGCAGCGGTTGCGACCGCCGCTTCGATCAACGCCACCGCCGCGGGCGGCGGAGCAGCGCCCCCGGGCGCGGGAGGCAACCAATATGGCGCCCCATCGGTGTGGGCCAGCTCGATGAAGCAGGGGATCGGCACCTCGTATGAAAAATACGACCCGGCCTTGAGCGTGTTCGGGCATGCCGACACCGGCACCGTGTCCAGGGTCTGGTTCTCGCTGGCCGAAGGCATCGTCACGGAAACCGCCTACGGCTTGATCCACGAGGCCCAGCTGAAGGACATGGGCTTTTTGATCACCGGCACCTCCGGCGGGGGCTGGTTCGACGAGGAGCGACTGCACACCAATCACTCGGTGTCCTATCTGCACACCGACGCGGCGGGACGCCCCCTGTCTCCGGCCTATCGGATCGTGAACACCGATGTCGAGAACCGCTACCGCATCACCAAGGATGTATTCACCGATCCGGGTCGGCAGAGCCTGTTCATGCGGGTCAGCTTTCAGGCCTTCGAGAACGGCATCACGCCCTATCTGCTGGTGAACCCCCACGTGGCCAACACGGGCAACCAGGATGTGGGCTTTACCGGCGGCGACTTCCTGGGCGCCAGAAACGTGGCGGACAACCGCTACCTGGTGGTCCGCAGCAGCAGCGGCTTCGTCAAGACCTCGGCCGGCTACGTTGGGGTGAACGACGGTTGGAGCGACCTGCATGCCGACCGGGCCATGGACTTCGAGTTCGACTTCACCGAGGGACATCCCCCCCAGGGAAGAGGCAACGTGGCCCTAACGGGGCAGTTGGCCGGCGTCAATACCGCGACCGTGACTTTCGACATCGTGATCGGATTCGGCGACAGCCTCAACGAGGCCGATGCGAACGCCCAGGGCTCCCTGGGTGACGGCTACCAGGTCCTGCTGGACCGCTTCAACGGCGTCGGCGCCGTCACCGGCTGGGAGGACTACCTGGCCGGTCTGTCCCAGCTCGGCTCCTTGATCCCGGCCACCGGAGACAACGGGCGCCTGCTGCACAGCAGCGCCCTGATGTTGAAATCCATGGAAGACAAGACCCACGCCGGCGCTCTGATCGCCTGCCTGTGCGTGCCCTGGGGCGAGTCGGTGTCGGCGGATGACTTCGCCACCGGCTACCGCGCCGTGTGGGTACGGGACTTCTTCCAGGTGGGCATGGCCCTGCTCGCCATGGGCGATGCGGATACCGCAAAGGTCGCCTTCAAGTATCTGCCAAAGGTCCAGGTCCGCTCCACCACCCCTGGCGTGGGGGCCGGCAACAAGATGGTGACGCTTCTCGACGCCCATGCGCCGGGGATACCGGTGAAGCCCGAGGTGGCCGTTAGGCAGATGGACGTCGAGCGGGTGCCTCCTCCGGTTGTTTCGCCGGTGCCTCTGCCGGGCGGCGGCGGCACCGATCCCATTCCGCCCGTGGTCCCGCCGACCGTTGAGCCGCCAGCCGCGTCCCTCAAGCCCAAGCGCTTCCACGGTACGGCCGAACTCGACCCGACCCGCGTCGGCCGCGACGCGAGCCGAATCGCCGAGGAGGTGATCGCCCATCTCGCCGGCCTCGTCGGATCGAAGGTGACGGTGACCATCGAGGTGGAGGCGCAGGTCCCCGACGGGGCCTCAGACCAGGTGGTGCGCACGGTGACCGAGAACTGCCGCACCCTGAAGTTCACCAGTCACGGGTTCGAGAGAGCGTAGATCCGCCGACGTCGAAATCTCCCGAGGCGCGGTTGCACCTGCCCGAGGGCGACAGGCAGCATGATGCGCTGCTGTGCAACAGGTGCCGCCCCCCGGCGTCTGCCGCGTGGTCGCCGCGGGTTGGCGACTCGTCCGACTATTCGCGGGCGATGGCGCGGTGGCCGATGTCGGTGCGGTAGTAGGCGTCCTTCCAGCGGATCCGGTGGACGGCGGAGTAGGCCCGGGCCTGGGCGGCGCGGACCGTCTCGCCCAGGGCGGTGACGCAGAGCACCCGGCCGCCGGCGGTGAGGGTGGCGTCGCCGTCAGCGCGGGTACCGGCGTGGAAGACCTTGAGGTCGGGGGCGTCGAGGCCGGCGAGTCCGGTAATGGGTTGACCTTTGGCGTAGGCGTCGGGGTAGCCGCCGGCGGCCATGACCACGCCCAGTGCCACCCGTGGGTCCCATTGGGCCGAGACCTGATCCAGGCGCCCGTCGAGCGCCGCGAGGCAGAGCTCCACCAGGTCGGATTCGAGGCGCATCAGGATCGGCTGGGTCTCCGGGTCGCCGAATCGGCAGTTGTATTCGAGCACCTTGGGGGTTCCGTCCGGGGCGATCATGAGCCCTGCGTAGAGGAAGCCGGTGTAGGGCATGTCCTCGGCGGCGAGGCCCTCGATCGTGGGCAGGATCACCTGCTCCATGACCCGGGCGTGGATCTCGGGCGTGACCACCGGGGCGGGGGAATAGGCGCCCATGCCGCCCGTGTTGGGGCCGCGGTCGCCGTCGTCCCTGGCCTTGTGGTCCTGGGAGCTGGCCATGGCCAGCACATGGCTCCCGTCCGCCATGACGATGAAGCTCGCCTCCTCCCCGGTCAGGAGCTCTTCGATGATCACCCGGGCCCCGGCGACGCCGAAGCGGCCCTCGCCCAGCATATCCCTCACGGCCGACCTGGCCGTGTCCAGATCCTGGGCCAGGATGACGCCCTTGCCGGCGGCCAGGCCGTCCGCCTTGACGACGATGGGCGCGCCCACTCGCTCCAGGTAGGCCAGTGCCGGCTCGATCTCAGTGAAGGCGCCGTAGGCGGCGGTCGGAATCCGGTGGCGCGCGAGGAAGGCCTTGGCGAACGCCTTGGAGCCTTCCAGCTGGGCCGCGGCGCGGCCGGGCCCGAAGCAGGGCAGGCCCGCGGTCGCGAAGGCGTCCACCACGCCGGCGACCAGCGGCGCCTCGGGTCCGACAATGGTGAGCCCGACGGTCTCGGTTGCGGCGAACCGCACCAGGGAGTCGATGTCATCGGCGTCGATCGGGACGTTCTCAATGCCGGGCTCGAACGCCGTCCCCCCGTTGCCGGGGGCCACATAGACGCGATCGACGAGCGGCGAGCGGGCCGCCTTCCACGCGAGCGCGTGCTCGCGCCCGCCGCCCCCGATGACGAGAATCTTCATGGTTCTGAGCTCCTTGGCACCCGGATCGAAGGGCACTCAGGCGAAGGAGATGAGCCCGCGCCGGCTGGATTGGACGAATTGGACGATCTCGGTGGTCTCGGGCCCCGGGTACTGGCTCTCCGCCTGCACCAAGGCCTCCGCGAGGCGCAGCTGGGAGCGGAACACCAGCCGGTAGACCGCCTTGATTCGGTTGCGCTGCTCCTGGGTGAAGCCGCCTCGGCGCAGCCCGACCACGTTGAGTCCGACGAAGCGGGCCCGGTGACCGTCTGCGAGGGCATAGGGCGGCACATCCTGGGGGACGCCGGTGACGCCGGCGACCATGGCGTAGGAGCCGATGCGGCAGAACTGGTGCACCGCCACCTGCCCCGAGAGGAAGCAGCGGTCACCGACCTCCACGTGGCCCGCCAGGGTCGCGGTGTTGGCGAAGATGTTGTAATCCCCTACCGCGCAGTCGTGGCCGGCGTGGGTGTAGGCCATCCAATAGTTGTGGCTGCCGATGCGGGTGCCCTCCTCGGTCTTGGTCCCGCAGCTGATGTTCACCCCTTCCTTGAATAGATTGTGGTCACCGATGACCAGCGGCCGGGCCCGGCTCGGGTCGAAGCCCAGATCCTGGGCCTCGGAGCCGAGGGTGGCGCCGTGGCAGACTCGGTTGAAGGCCCCCATGCGGGTGGGGGAGAAGATGCGCACGCAGCTCTCGATGCGGCAGCCCTCGCCGATCACGGCCCCGGACTCGATGATCGAGTAGGGGCCGACCGCGACGGTCTCGTGGAGCCGGGCGCCATCCTCGATGATGGCCGAGGGGTGGATGCGCATTAGTGGCGGAAATGGCGCATTCCGGTGAAGACCATGGCCATGCCGTGCTCATTCGCCGCGGCGATCACCTCCTCATCGCGCAGGGAGCCGCCGGGCTGGATGACCGCGGTGATGCCCGCTGCGGCGGCCTGGTCGATGCCGTCGCGGAAGGGGAAGAAGGCGTCCGAGGCCATCACGGATCCAGCGACCTGAAGGCCCGCCTGCTCGGCCTTGATCACCGCGATGCGCGCCGAGTTGATGCGGCTCATCTGGCCCGCGCCGACTCCGATGGTCATGCCGTCGCGGCCATAGACGATGGCGTTGGACTTGACGAACTTCGCCACGCGCCAGGTGAACATCAGGTCCAGGATCTCCTGGGGGCCGGGCTCGCGCTCGGTCACCGGGCGCACGACGTCGGTGAGGCGCAGGTCCGCGTCCTGTACCAGGAGCCCGCCATTGACCCGCTTGAAGTCGAGCCGGTGTGCGAGCTCGGCGGCCCAGTCGCCGCATTCCAGGAGGCGCACGTTCTTCTTCGCCGCCACCGCCTGGGAGGCCGCCTCGGAAACCCGCGGCGCGACGATGACCTCCACGAACTGGCGCTCCACGATGGTGCGCGCCGTCTCCCCGTCGAGCTCCCGATTGAAGGCGATGATGCCTCCGAAGGCCGACTCCGGGTCGGTGCTGTAGGCGCGCTCGTAGGCCTCGAGCAGGTTGGCGCCGAGCGCCACACCGCAGGGGTTGGCGTGCTTGACGATGACGCAGGCCGGCGACTCGTCGAACTGCTTGACGCACTCGATGGCCGCGTCCGTGTCGGCGATGTTGTTGTAGGAGAGCTCTTTGCCCTGGAGCTGACGGGCGGTCGCCACCGACGCCTCGATCAGGTCCCGCTCCACGTAGAAGGCCGCCCCCTGGTGGGGGTTCTCGCCGTAGCGCATGGACTGACGCTTGTGGAGCTGGAGGCTGAAGGTGCGCGGGAAGCCCTCCGCCTGGTGCTCCGGGTGCTCGATGACGGCCCCCAGGTAATTGGCGATGGCGCCGTCGTAACCCGCGGTATGCTCGAAGGCCTTGACCGCCAGGTCCAGCCGGGTGCCGGGGGCGACCCTGCCGGTCTCGGCGATCTCGGCCAGCACCCGCGGATAGTCGGCCGCGTCCACCAGGACGGTCACGGCCGAATGGTTTTTGGCCGCCGCCCGCAGCAGGGTGGGGCCCCCGATGTCGATATTCTCGATGGCGGTGGCGAGGTCGCAGCCCGGTTTGGCGACCGTCTCCTCGAATGGATACAGGTTCACCGCGACCAGGTCGATGGGCTTGATCTCGTTCTCGCGCATGACGGCGTCGTCCACGCCACGCCGACCCAGAATGCCTCCGTGGATGCGCGGGTGGAGGGTCTTGACCCGCCCGCCCATCATTTCGGGGAAGCCGGTGTAGTCCGAAACCTCGGTGACCGGCACATTGTGCTCGGTGAGCAGCCGGGCGGTTCCGCCGGTCGAGAGGATTTCGACCCCGCGCGAGGCGAGGCCGCGGGCGAGCTCCACGACACCGGTCTTATCCGAGACACTGATCAGGGCGCGGCGAATCACATGCATCTTGGGAGTCCCAATGCCCTGACGGGCTTAAGTTGCCTGTTGTCCGGGATTCGGATCCGGCGGCTGACCGCGGCGGAGGCGCCCGGTGCGGGAGGGACCAGTGGGCTGTGGGTGCCTGAACGACGCCGTTTCAGCCTCGCCGATCGATTCCATAGTCGGTCAGCCGCTTGCGCAGCGTGTTGCGGGTCAACCCCAGGATCCTGGCGGCGTTGCTCAGGTTGCCCTCGACGTGGCGCATCACCGTCTCGAACAGCGGTCGCTCCACCTCCCGGATCACCAGCCGGTGCAGATCGCCGACCTCGTGCCCATCGGTGGTGCGCAGATAGATACGCAGCGCGTCCTCGACGCACTTGCTCAGCGGGTCGCCGCGATCGGCCTGCACGACCTGGAGGAGCACCGGGGCCTGGTCAGGGGGCTCATCGGTCAGGTCCTGATGGAAAATGACCTCCGCCGCGATAGCAGTCTTCATGCCGCTTCGTCCTCCCTCTGGGGGCCTCGTTGAAAAACGAAAGGACCGCTTGGGTCTGGTCCAACGGGTTCTCTGCCCGATTGATTCGCTGTCTGAAATCGGCGGCGCCGGCGATGCCCCGGCAGTACCAGGCGATATGCTTGCGGGCGATCCGCACACCGGCATAGGCGCCATAGAAGCCGTAAAGACCCTCAAGGTGCTCGAGGAGCAGGTCCCTCACCCAAGCGACCGGGGGTTCGATGGGCATGGCGCCAGCGGCCAGATAGGCAGCCATGTCGCGGAAGATCCAGGGCCGACCCTGGGCCGCGCGCCCGAGCATGATAGCACCGGCGCCCGTGTAATCCAGCACGCGCCGGGCCCTTTCAGGGGAGTCGATGTCGCCGTTCGCGATCAACGGAATGTCGATGCTCTCGTGAACTGTACGCAGCGTCTGATACTCGGCGGGGGTGCCGTAGCCGCAGGCGCGGGTGCGGCCATGCAGCGCCAGCCCCGCAATTCCGCACTCCCGGGCGATGCGGGCGATGGTGACGGCGTTGCGGGTCTCGGGTGACCAACCGGTGCGAATCTTCAGCGTCACCGGAACGTTCACGGCCTCCACCACCGCCGAGAGGATGCGGCCCACGAGCGGCTCGTCGCGCAGCAGTGCCGAGCCCGCCGCAACCCGACACACCTTCTTCGCCGGGCAACCCATGTTGATGTCGATGATCTGGGCGCCCAGACCCACGTTGGCCCGCGCCGCCTCCGCCATGGCCGCCGGGTCTGTGCCCAGGATCTGTACCGAGACCGGACCGTGCTCGCCCGCGAAATCGAGCCTCCGCACCGACTTGGGGGTGCCCCACAGGCTGGTGTCGGAGGACACCATTTCGGAGACGGCGAGCCCGGCACCGAAACGCCGACACAGGGCCCGGAACGGCCGATCGCTGACGCCGGCCATGGGGGCCAGGATCAGGTTGTTTTCGACGCGGTAGGGACCTATCGAGAAGGGCCGCTGGGGCACCTGCTGGTCGGCGCCTGCCTCAGGTGAGTTTGGGCCTGCGCTCATCGCCGGTCTCATCGCTGGGCCCGGCGCGCTGCCCCCGCCAGGGGCCGGCGGTGGGCTCACAGCAACCGCACCTTGAAACCGGATGTCTCGGTCTGCGGCCTGGCGATGGCCAGACTGAGGTCGCGGGTCTCACCCGGCGCCATCAGCGGCTGGCCGTTGGGCGCGTAGTCCGCCGATAGGAAGCGGCGCGCGGCGGCCAGGTCGCCCTGCTCATCGAAGAGCTCCAGATCGATCAGCGGGGGCGGCTGATCCAGGGTCGAGCCGTTTCGCACGCTCAGTCGCAGCACCAGGGCCCCCGAGCTCGGATCCGGCGTCAGGGTGGGTTCCAGCATCTCCAGGGTTCCGGGCAGGCGCGGGGCCGGTACCTGGCAGCCCAGCCCCGCGCACAGGAGGTCGAGCCAGTGGCGGGCCTGGGGGTCACGCAAGAGATCGGTCCGCTGCCACCAGGCCGCCTGGGCGACCAGGGCCAGGGTCAGGGCCAGGATCACCAGACCCCACAAGACACGGTTCTCATCGCCTGCCGACTGGATAGGCACCCTGGCGCGATACGGAGGGCGGGCGGGGCTCGCGGGTGCCGCCGCTCTCTGGGCCCCGGGTCCCCCTGACGACGCACGCTTGCCGTTGGCGGGGCCGCGCTGGCCCATGCCGAGGCGTGCGCGGCCACTCGATGCCTCCAGGCCACCCATTGGCTCGTCGAGCAGTGCCGCGACTCCGTCGAAGCGGTTACCGCACTGTGGACAGCTCACCCGGCCCCGGCGCCTCTTGAGGTCCTGGGCGTAGACGGGAAACAGGCGGCCGCAGCGCCCGCAACGGCTGGTCAGTGGCATGGAGTCGGCTCGCCCGGTGCCGCTTGCCCGGGCCACGGACCCTTGGTGCCGGAGATCAGGGCCCAGTCCTCCCTGATCCGCACGGGCTCGAGCGTCAGCGCGTCCGCGTACGCGGCGCGCACCATTGGTACCTGATCCGCGAGCACCCCGGAAAGGGCCAGAACGCCCCCCGGGCGCAGCAGACCGAGCAGGGTGGGCGCCAGCTCCACCAGCGGGCCGGCCAGAATATTGGCGACCACCAGGTCCGCCGGCAGCCCCTCGGCCAGGGTGGTCAGATCCTCGGGAAGACCGGCGCTCAGCCGACCCGCGACGCCGTTGGCGGCGGCGTTCGCGAGAGTGGCCTCGATTGCCTGAGGATCGTGATCCAGGGCGATGGCCCGGGCCGCACCGAGCTTCAGCGCCGCGATCGCCAGAATGCCCGAGCCGCAGCCGAAGTCCAGGAGGGTGCGTCCGCCCAGATCGGCCCCGTCCAGCCATTCCAGGCAGAGGGCCGTCGTGGGGTGGTGCCCGGTTCCGAAGGCGAGCCCCGGGTCCAGGTCCACGACCACCCCATCGGGGTCCGGGGCCGGCTGGCCCTGGGGGCAGACCCAGAGCCGGTGGCCGAAGCGGCTGGGCCTGAACTCGTCGAGCCAGACCCGCTCCCAGGGGCGGTCCTCGACGGTCTCGATGCCCGCCCCCGTCTCGCTTTGCGGGTCCAGGGCGGCGGCGAGTGCCTCGACTCTCGCACGCGAGTCCGGATCGCTTCCGAACAGGGCGGTGACGCGCACGCCCTGCCACAGTGGCGCCGCCCCGGGCGGCGGCTCGAGCTGGGCGTCGTCACCCGCATCGCGCAGGGTGACCGCGAGGGCCCCTGCCGTCTCCATGGCCGCCTCCACCAAAGGCGCTTTCGCGCGCTCGACAGCGACGGTGATCTGAAGCCAGGACATGGATGCTCTTGGGTCGGGGGGCGAGGAGGTCATTGACCGATCCTAGCCCCCCGCTAAAGGGGAGGGAAGCCGCTCGGTGCCGGTGGGCGCGATAAGGGGACGTCGGTCACTGAATCTGTTGCCACACCCGCCAGCGCAGCGCCGAGGACTCGCGCAGCTCGATGATCTCGCCCTCTGAGGTGGAGATCAGGGCCTGAGTCTCGCCTCCGGGCAGGGGCAGGGTGCTGGTCCCCGTATAGATGCCGCTGCCGGTCAGCCGGAAGCTGGTTCCCGGCACCGGCGCTGGGCTCCCCGCCACGGTAAGCAGGTCACCGCTGTCGAAGACGCCGTTGCGGTCAAAGTCGAAGGGGGTCTCATCGAGGGCGCTTCCGGTGGCGTAGGCGAGCGCGTTGATCCAGCTCTCGCCGCCGCCCTTGCACGGATTGGCGTTCGGGACCAGGGTCACGAAGATCACCCGGTCCCCCCGCACCTGTGGGGCCTGTACCAACCGTTCACCCTGGCGATCGCCGCCGGTCTCGACTAAATCGAGGAGCCATCCCTGGTAACTGCTCCAGTCCAGGGCGTTGCGGCTGCTGGTCCGCCCCTCGCTAAGGACAGCGGAGCCCCCGTCGCTCCGTTTGAAGACGCTATCCTCCAGTTGCTGGCCGAGCAGCTGGTCGCGCGCGACGAGGGCCGTATCCGCACTGCCGGTCTCGCCGAGGTCCCAGATGCCGTAGAAGGTCTGCACCGACTGGTCCGTGACGTCCGTCAGCGCCAGGTATCGACCGGTGCCAAAGAGGACCAGGGTCCCGACGCCGCTCGGATGGGGTGCCGCAACGATCGGGCCCGTGATGGGCTGGGCCAAGCCGTCGGGGCCCCGCGCCCTGAACACCAGGGTGGGCGCGGTAACGGTGGCGGTATCCAGGTCACGGAGATTGAATCGCCACAGGTTGCCGAACAGATCGCCGGCGTAGGCAACGGTGGCGATGGGGTCGCCGCCCCCGATCTGCCTGCCCCCTGAATCCGCGAGCACCCGCCCGATCACGGTGGGCTGGCCGAGGCCGTTGGGCTCCTGGTCCACTCCGTCGTGGCGGGGATCGGCGTCGCGACCCTTCCCGGTATCGAGCTTGGCCACCAGGCGGCCGCTCTCGATGTCGACCACGTAGAGGACGGCGCGCCCACAAGTGGCCGCCTGGTTGTCGTGATCCGGCTCGCAACCGGCGGCGCGGCGCCCGTCGGGCTCGGAGCTGTTGTAGCCGTTGCCGAAGACGGCCACCCACTTGATCGAGCCGTCGGACATCCGAACCCGCACGATGGCCGGCTTGCCGAGGACATAGCCCATGTCCGGGTCGTCCTCGTCGGTGAAGTCCCACAGATGAACCTTGCTCGGGTCCACCTCCGAGTCCGCGGCGAGCGTGGGCGAGCGGATGGCGTAGACCCCCTGAGCGCCGAGGCCCAGCGCACCCACCAGCACCGGGTTCCAGCGCCCGGCGGTGCTGAAATAGGCATCGCCTTCGGCGATGGGGCCATCGACGAAGTTGCCGTGCTGTATGGCCCCACCATAGGCGGGGTCCGTGAGTATGGCCAGCTTGCCCAGCAGCGGCCGCGGCACATAGGCGAACAGCTCCCTGCCGCTGCTGGCGTCGAAGCCGTGGAGCAGGCCGTCGTTGGCACCCGCGTAGACGATCTCGGCGCGGCCGGCCTCTGAGCCTGCGTAGCTCACGTAGGCCTCGTCGTTGAAGAATCGACGGGGCGCGCCGACCGACAAGGGGCCGCCGTTGATGATGTCTCCCAGCAGGCTCTTGCGGTCGCGAAAGGCATAGGGGGCGTCGGGGGCGCGGCGCAGCGATTCGAGGTCGCGCCTGCCGGCGATGTAGTCCACGACGGCGGACGCCTTGTCCACGTCGTCGCCCACCGAGTTGAGCAGGGCGGCAGCGTCGGTAACGGACAGACCCGAGAGGGCGTCGCTGCTGAAGGCGAGCCCCTCGTGAGAGACGCCACCGCCGTCTGTCGACCGACGGGTCCCGGTGACCAGTTGGCGCTCGTCCCAGGGCGTGGCGGCGATCCCCTTGGCGGCATTGCCGTCCAGGTGATCGGCGGCGGACCAGGTGTAGCCGGTCTCGCTGTTGTCGCAGATCTCGCCTTGCGCCTTGTCGGCGTCCGGGCAGGGGCCGCTATCGGGCCCGGTGGAGATGGCATAGGCCCGCACATCCCCGGTCCAATCCGCGCTCTGGAGCCGCGCCTGTATGACCAGCGGGGTGGGGTCGTCGGCGCTGCCCCAGGTGAGGATGGGGGCGGAGGTCGCGGCACTGTCCCTTGCTGCCCCGGAGACCCTGTCCATCACCTGCTGCAGTGACTCGATCAGACCATCCGGTCGGTTGGCGAGGCTGTAGCCCCCACGGCCGTTGATCCCGGCGTGCCACAGATCATCCACGCGTTGTTTCCGGTTGGGCTCGGCTGCGCCTGACAAGGTGCTCCAGCCGCCAGGGAAGCCATCGGTGGCGATGGTGGCGCCGGCGTCTCCGTAGGAGCCGAGTGGAAAACGGACCTCTCCGCGCACCCCGGTCCCCACGGCGAAGGTGGTCAGGTGTTGCCAGTCGGCCGGGTCGTTGGCGGGATTCCAGAAGATGTTCGACTCGTCGCCGCCCTTTGGAATGGCTGGGTCCCAGATGAGGGTCGCCACCCGGGAGTCCGCGCCCTGATCCTCCGGGCGAAGGTCCGTCACCCAGGCGTGGAAGACCGCATCCGCGAGCCCCGCCGTATTGCTGTCGGCGAAGATGCGGGTCGCGCCATCCGTGGGTTCATAGGCGGCCGGCGCCGGGGACAGGGTGCGCGCGAAGGCCCGGTCCGCGGGGAGGTCCTGGCGACTGCCGTCGTTGTTGCCCAGCCAGGGCGACCGGCCGCTGAGCTCGCTCACGTCGTCCTGCCAGACGCCGTCGCTGAAGATCAGGTGGAAGTTGTTGCGGCAGGCGAGCACCGGGTTCGCCTCGCCCGGCTCCAGCGCGGAATCCTGAAGATACGCGAGGTCGCTCGTGCAGAATTCCTCCACGTTCAGGGCCGCGCCGATGAGGCGGCTCGCGTCGGTGGTCGGGGGCTCAATGCCGAACGACCAGGACTGGAACAGCTGCCGGCGGTCTGCGTCGAAGGGCGCGAAGCGGGAACTCAAGGACTTGAGGTCGTCGTCATCCGCGTTCTGGTAGGCCACGCGGATGGAGGGGGCCAGCGTTGCGGTCACGCGGCTGACCGCGGTTTGGACGCTGCGCCAGCGGTTGCGGTAATAGCTGTACCAGTTGGCGAAGTTGCGCCTGGCGAGCGTCTTCTTGTAAGCGGTGTCGAGCGCCAGGCCGGCCTCGTCCGGCGTCGCAAGCAGAGCGGCGCGGGCCGCATGGACGCCCTGGCCCAGGGACTCGGTCTGCTCGACCTCGTCGTCCGAGCCCACCAGGACGCGGCTCAGACAGGCCGGCAGCGCCGCCGCGCTCTGGTCGGCCGAGAGGTCATGCGGATCCAGTGTCCCGCAGCCGAGGTCCAGGTCGCCGTAGGTGAGCTTGGGGTCCCAGGCGTAATAGAAGGCGGGGCATGAGCCGGCGGCGGCGCCATCGACGCCGGGCAGCGGGACCCCGTGCAGGCAATAGCGGGCCCAGTCCCGCGCCTGATCCAGAGTCGGGGCCGGCGCGATCTTCTGGCCCTTCGCACCGATCATCCACCCCGCCTCGGGGTCGACGGTTGCCAGGTAGTAGTTGGTAAAGCCGGGGTTCTCCGGGTCGACCGAATACAGGTTGCCGGTGACCGTCTGGCCGATCTGGTTGTCCGGCAATTCCGCGCAGGGTGGGTGGTTTTCATCCCAGAGCGGTGTGTAATGCAGGCTGAGGTCCAGGGTGCAATCGACATCGCTGTTTGGTGTCGCGATGTTGCGGAAGAAGTCCCGGGGCGCCGCGGTGAACTCGGCCTGATCGAACGGCCTGCCGTCCGCATCCACCGGGGGCAGATAGACGATGCCGGGATCGTAGTAGAGGGGGTTGGTCAGCGCCGAGCTGTCGCGTCCGTCATAAGCGGGAGATGCGGAGTCGTTGGCATCGCCGTGGGCGGCGGACATGCTCCCGGAGCTGTCCAGGGTGATGACGAGATTGGGCGAGGCCCCGGCGAGCAGAAAGACCGGGGCATGGTCGATGGGGATGCCGTCCAGGGCCTGCCCAATGGCCTGACCGCTCAGGACCGCCACCGGGAAGGACAGGATCAACGCCAGTGGCAGGGCGCTCGATTGCCGCCCAAGCCCGCGGTTGTTCGCTTGCCTCGTCATTGCGCCCCCTCCGCTCGGGTCACCAGTCGTAGACCTTAGGGATAGTCGTCTGGAGTATGACCTCCGATTGACCCGCGGGACCCGTACCCAGGGCGGTGACCGTGTAGAGGTGCACCCCCCGGCGCTGCACCGCCACTTCGAAATTCTCCTCCTCCCCGAGCCCCACATAGCGCGACTCCACCACCACGCGGGGCTGAGCGTCGGCCGACAGGTCCTTGAGGCCGGTGTCGCCGAAGCTCGAGAGGGGAACACCCAGCGCCGGCGCCTCGGCGCCCTTCCAGTCGGCCAAGGTGTCTTCCAAGAGGGTGCAGGAGCTGTCGGTATCCGGGTCCAGGAGCGTGCAGGCATCCACCAGGCTTGCGGCCCCCCAGGCGTTGGTCTGGGGCGGCCGGGCGGCGCGTTCGATGGCCGTCAGTGCCGCCTGGACGCCGGCCTCCGCGGCCTGGAAGGCGCGGGTCTGCTCCTTGAGATTGCCGGCCATTCGCTCCTCCAGCACCACCGAGCGCATGGCGTTGAGGCCGATCACCGTCATGATGGTGAGGATGATGAGGCTGGTGACCAGGACCACGCCCCTATGGGCCCGGAATGGGCCCGTCCGCCTCGCCGCCAACGCCCCCGCCATCTCGGTCCTCGTCTTCATTGGCTGACGAACCAGGGTGAGCTCGCTCGGATCGAGACGCTGACCCCATAGCTGTCATAGAGCCGTCGGTCGGCGGGGAGGCCGAAGCCGAGGTCATTGGCGTCCTTGGCGTCCGGGTTGGGCGCCGACGGCTCGGTGCGAACGGCCTCTCCGGCCGTGACCAGGAGCCGGATGCGAGCGCTGTCCACCCGGTCCCAGTAGCCCTTCGAGCTGACCCAGGCGGCGTCGGTGACGGTATCTAGATCCTCAAAGCGCCGCTTGCTCGCGCCGTCGAAGTGCGAGTCCTCCGCTGCCTCGGCACTGGCGTCGAGCCTGCCGTCGAAGGTGACGCGCATATCCGCCACGTCCTGGATCAGCGCCTGAACATTGCCGCCGGCACTCCAGCGGCATAGTGCCGGGCGGTAGCGCTCCGGGTCTTTGACGCAGTTCTGCACCGTCTTTCCGCTCTCCCGCTCGCCGTCGCGCGTGTCAAAGCAGCAGATAAAAAAGACGTCGTAATTGAAGGGATAGACCCGGGGGCGGTAGTCCGTGGCGCGCGCCTCCAACAGTCCCGTCTCCGTATTCTTGTCGGCGAGACCATAGGCCCGGGAGAAGGCCGGCGGATCGCGATTGGCCGGTGCGCCATCCTTGTCGAGGCGGCTGTGGGGCAGGGAATCGAGGACCGTGCTGGAGCTCTTGGCGCCGTCGGCGACCCGGAAGATATCGGTCCCCGCACAATCGGTGACCAGGGCCAGGTCGCCGAGCTTGAGCTTGCCGGGGCCCACCAGGTCCAGCGGACCCAGGCGGTCGTCTGTCACGGATCCGCCCGCTTCCACCAGGGAGCCGACCCCAGAGGTCCCCCAGGAGATCAGGACATCCCCGCGCAGCCAGGCGTCCGCCACCGCGGCCTGGGCGCCGGTTGCGCTGTCACCGGGAAGCTGGGCGAGCCAGGCGCCGGTCCCGCTCTGGGAGGCGTCATAGCCCAGCGGGGTGGAGGCGCCGATGGCGGATCCCCCCGAGCAAGCCGGTTGGCCGTCGCTGTCGAAGAGGTCGCAGGCGAGCAGGTTGAGAGACTCAAAGCCGCCTTCCATGAGCGCGCTGCGACACCCGGCGCTGCGCGTGCCGCGCAGCTCTCGAGTTAACGTGTGGGCGGCGTAGCGGCCGGTCTCCTGGACCCGGCTCTGGGCCTCCGACAGACGGTAGGAAGCCTTGCTGGAGACCAGCATCTGAATGATGCCGCCCAGCAGAAAGACACCGACGGCGAGTGCGATCAAGAGCTCGACGGCGGCCACACCCCGGATCACCGGCCGCCGTGCGCGCCCCGGAAGGACGCTTGCGGGAGGGCAGCTCGATCTGGGCGGGGCAGAGTACATGGGAGAAGGCTCAGAGGGCCGTCGCGATCCGGGTGCAGAAACGGAGCTCCTTGTCCCCCGTGTCCGGCCCCTGGGCGGCGCCGTCCGGCTCTCCCGCCTGGGCAGCGCCGACCTGGGAGTCCGCACCGGGGGCAGACACTGCCCGGGCGTCGTTCCAGCGGATCACGATGGCGCAGTTGCCGCTGCCGCAGGCGTTGTCTCCCCCGCAGTCCACCGCAGCCGGGTCGCCGCTGCTCGGCGGCGGCAGACCAAGGTCACAAAAGGCCTCCTTCCAGCGCTCCAGGCCCCCCCGCGGGCTCTCGATCGGGCAATCCGTCGGTCCGACGGCCTGGATCCCGGCCGAGCCCTGTCCTGCGGCGAAGAAGGAGCCCGGCTCCGCACGCAGTCGGTCGGCCAGGTCCGTGGCCGCGATCACCACATCCGTGCGCAGGCGCGCGCTGTCATTGACCCGCAGGCCGGTGATCTGAAGCCCGGCCAGGCCCAGCATCCCCACGCTCAGTACCAGGGCCGCCACCAGGACCTCCACCAGCGAGAAACCGCGCTGGAGCGATGCCCCCGGCGCCGCCCGGCGTGGCGGATCGGCGCGGGCCGGCCCAGGCCGGGGCGCGTCTGGTTCAAATTCAGCGGTCGCCATGAGAGTGCAGGATCGAAGTCCACCGGACCTTCAAGGGGTGATTACAGCCAAAGTGTAAACGATCAGGACCCGACGAGCGGTGGTGCCGACGGGCGGGGCGGTCGTGCGGCGGCTGGGCTTGGGTCTGGTGGCTCAGCTCGAGACCGGGCGGCAGCGACCGAGCCGCTGCCCGACCTGTACGACGCTGCCGGGCCCGAGCCCCGGGTCCCAAGTCAGCGCCCCGGGCGGAAAGAGCAGGATCACGGTGGATCCCATGTTGAATCGACCCATCTCCGCGCCCTTCTCGAGGCTCACCCGCTCGGCGTCCGACAGATAGAGCCAGCGTCGCTGGCCCTGGTCCAGCGACGGTATGACCTTGCCCGTCCAGACGGTATCGATGCCGCCGACCAGCATGGCGCCGACCAGCACCAGGGCCATAGGGCCGGCCCCAGTCTCGAACAGGCAGACAACCCGCTCGTTGCGGGCGAAGAGTCCGGGCACCAGGGCGGTGGTGACGGCATTGACGCTGAATAGTCGCCCGGCATGGTGGCTCATCTGCGTCAGGTCGCCCGCCAGTGGCATGTGGATTCGGTGATAGTCCTGCGGCGACAGGTAGAGGGTCGCGAAGGCGCCGCCGTCGAATGGGGAATGGGCACTGGCCTCCACCCCGAGCAGGTCGCGAAGCGAATAGAAATGCCCCTTGGCCTGGATCAGGTTGCCGCCCTCGATGACCCCGATCTGGCTGAGGACCCCGTCCACCGGCGAGAGCACGGAATCCCGTTCCGGGTCCAGCGGGCGCGCGCCGGGTTTCAGCGCCCGGGTGAAGAGCGCATTCAGGTGCGGGTACTGCATGGGGTCCGGCTGCGCCGCCTCCTCCATGCGGATGCCGACGAGACGCACGAAGAGCCAGATCGAGGGCACCCGCAGGGGCGCCCACTCGATGCGGGCAAACCCGTACATCAGGCGCGAAAGGAAATGCTGGGGAAGCGCGCGCTGCAGGGCGACGAAGAGGCGCGCGAGCAGACTGGGCCGCCGATCCATCACGACGGCTCCGGAAGGAGCAGATCAACGCCCTGGTAGAGGGCCTCGAGATCGGCGGCCATGAGGGCCCTCTCCTCGTCGCCCGTGAGCAGCGCGATCAGGAACCCGCCCGGTGCGAAGACGAACAGTGGCGCCTCGTCGTCATCGCCCGATCCGAGGGCCTGGCGCAGTCGACTCACCTCTGCGGCGTCGCCGGTGAGCACGTAGAGCGCCGGCGACAGCCGGGCAAAGTCCCTGGCCAGATCAGGCGCATCCGAGGTGGTGACCAGGACCAGGCGCAGCCCCCGCTGCAGCTCGGGCGAGCCCGCCACCCGGTTGTAGACGTCGATCAACCGCTGGATGGCGAGCTGACCCTGGGCACCCGAGAGGTCGCCGAAGCTGAGCAGGGTCCAGCCGGCGGCCAGCCCCTGCTGGTCGAAGACGCGCCCGCTCGGATCCTCGAGTCGGAACTCGGGCAGGGTCGCCGGGGGGCGTACCAGTATGCCGCTGATGGCGGGGGGCTTGGCGTGCCTGCGCTGGTAGTGGTTGCCCCATTGGTAGCCAAACAGGAACAGGCCCGCCGCGGCCAGCATCACGGCGAGTCGGACCCACCAGTTGTGGCGATTGCGCAGAAACATGGCGGCGCGGATGGGACGGACGACTCAGGCGTCGAGCTCCGACTCCGCCGCCGTCAGGGCCGCGCCCGTGTCCACCCGGTGGCCCAGTCGATTGAGCTCGGTGCCGAGGGCGCCGAGACACAGCATGATGTTCTCCGCCCGGCTGCTGTAGCCCATGAGTCCGATGCGCCAGACCTTTCCGGCCAAAGCGCCGAGGCCGGCCCCGATCTCCAGGCCGTAGCGCTCGAGCAGACGACCACGAAGGACCGCCTCATCCACATCGCCCGGCACCGTCACCGCGTTCAGTTGCGGCAGGCGCTCCGCCTCCGGCACCAGGAGCTCGAGGCCCATGGCCTCCAGACCGGCGCGCAGCGCCTGGTGATTGCGGGCGTGGCGTGCCCATGCATTCTCGATCCCCTCCTCATGAAGCATGAGCACCGCCTCGTGCAGGGCATAGAGGGCGTTGACCGGCGCCGTATGGTGATAGGTGCGCTTCTGTTCGCTGCCCCAGTAGCCGAGGACCAGGTTCAGGTCCAGGAACCAGCTCGGCACCCGGGTGACGCGGCCCCGCAGCGTCTCCAGGGCCCGTTCGCTCAGGGTCACTGGAGACAGGCCGGGGGTGCAGGAGAGGCACTTCTGGGAGCCGGAATACACGGCGTCCAGACCCCAGGCGTCGACCTCCAGCTCACAGCCGCCGAGCGACGTGACCGCGTCGACGATGGTCAGGCAATCGTGGCGGCGTGCGATCTCGGCGAGCAGCCGAGCGTCGGAGCGCGCCCCGGTGCTGGTCTCCGCATGCACGAAGGCGAGGATGCGCGCCCCCGGGTGGCGGCGCAGGGTGTCCTCGACCTGATCGGGATCCACGGCCCGGCCCCAGGTGCCCTCGACCGGAATGGCCACGCCGCCCAGACGCTCGACGTTCTCCCGCATGCGCCCGCCGAAGACGCCGTTGATGCAGACCGCGACCTCGACGCCCGGCTCCATCAGGTTGACGAAACAGGTCTCCATGCCCGCCGAGCCCGGGGCCGAGATCGGCATGGTCAGGGCGTTGCCGGTGCGGAAGACATAGCGAAGGAGCCCCTTCAGCTCGTCCATGAGGGCGACGAAGCGCGGGTCCAGGTGGCCGATGGTGGGGCGCGCCAGGGCGCCGAGCACCCGCGGGTGGACGTCGGCTGGGCCAGGCCCCATGAGCGTGCGCGGCGGCGGGCTGAAGGAGCTGAAGGTCATCTCGGTTTCCGTCGAGCCTGTCAAAAGCGTGGGTGATCAATGTGTCCACGCCAGGCGTGGCCCGCGTGAGTTTAGGGAGATCACCCGTCGGCCACAAGGCGACCGGAGGTGCGCGAGCGTCTTGAGTGGCGGCCGAGTCGGAATTCCGGGGGCGCGGAGGTCGCCCCATGGAGCGAATCCGGGGCTATCGAGGAAGGCGGGGAAATTGGCGGAGAGAGAGGGATTCGAACCCTCGATGGGCTTTTGACCCATACTCCCTTAGCAGGGGAGCGCCTTCAGCCGCTCGGCCATCTCTCCGGTAAGAACGCTCGGATGGTGGCCCGACGTGGGCCGACACCCCAAGGCCTCTTTGAGCAAGGCGCGCGGATTCTTCTCGAAAAAAAGCCGGGCACGCCGCTGATTGGCCCGGCATTTTAGCGCGGTTAGCTCGGGGGTGCCAGTTACTCTGCGTGCAAGTCTTGTCCGTTGCCGCCCGAGCCGTGGGCGGCCTCCGCTTGCTCTCTTTTGATGCGCTCGTAGATCTCTTCGCGATGCACGGCGACGTCGCGCGGGGCATTCACTCCGATGCGGACCTGGTTTCCCTTGACTCCCAGAACCGTTACTGTGACCTCGTCACCGATCATTAGGGTCTCACCGACCCGGCGCGTTAGTATCAACATTGGCTTTTCCCTTTCATCCTTTCATTTTCCGATCACATGGTCCGATACGACGGCCCCGGGCGAAATCCCTCGCCCCGTCACGTCGCGGGACCACACCTAACCAAGCGAGAGGCAGGCATCTCCCGGATGGATTGTAGCAACAGCCCTTACAGGGTGAAATTTGTCTTTCGTCAAAAAAATAAGTTCCCGGCGGAATTTCAGAAGTTTGGCTGACGGGCTTCGGGAGCCGTTTGCCCGTCACGGTCGCCGCCTAGGCCCGATCGAGCTCGAAGGCGTCGTGCAGGGCGCGCACGCCCAGCTCCAGATACTTCTCGTCGACAACCACCGAGATCTTGATCTCGGAGGTCGAGATCATGCGGATGTTGATCCCCTCCCGCGCCAGCGTGCCGAACATCCGGCTGGCGATACCCGCGTGGTTGCGCATGCCGACCCCGACCAGGGAGATCTTGACGATCTGGGCGTCGCCGAGGACCTGACGCGCTGACAGCTCCGCCGCCGTGCCCTTGAGTATCTCCAGGGCACGCTCGTAGTCGTTGCGGTGCACCGTGAAGGTGAAGTCGGTGGTCGTCTCATCCGGCGCCACGTTCTGGATGATCATGTCGATCTCGATGTTGGCGTCGGCGACCGGGCCCAGGATCTTGTGGGCGACGCCGGGTTGGTCCGGCACCCCGAGTATGGTGAGCTTGGCCTCGTCGCGGCTGAAGGCGATTCCGGCGATCTGGGCGTCTTCCACGGATTCCTCCTCGAACGTGATCAGGGTGCCTTCGCCCTCGACGAAGCTGGACAGCACCCGCAATGGGACCTTGTACTTGCCTGCGAATTCAACCGAGCGGATCTGCAGCACCTTGGAGCCCAGGCTCGCCATCTCGAGCATCTCCTCGAAGGTGATGCGCGCGAGCTTGCGGGCCTTGGGCTCGACCCGCGGGTCGGTGGTGTAGACGCCGTCGACGTCGGTGTAGATCTGGCACTCGTCGGCCTTGATGGCCGCGGCCACGGCGACGGCCGAGGTGTCGGAGCCGCCGCGCCCCAGGGTGGTGATGTTGCCCGTCGCGTCGATGCCCTGGAAGCCCGCGATCACCACCACCCGCCCGGCATCGAGATCGGCGCGCACCCGGGCCGCATCGATGTCGCGGATGCGCGCCTTGTTATGGGCGCTGTCGGTGAGGATGTGCACCTGGGCCCCTGTGTAGGAGCGGGCGGCGCAGCCGATGGCATCCAGGGCCATGCTGAGCAGGGCGATGGTGACCTGCTCGCCGGTGGACAGCAGGACGTCGAGCTCCCGTGGGAGCGGTCGGGCCTGGATGGATTTGGCCAGGCCGATCAGGCGGTCGGTCTCGCCGGACATGGCCGAGACCACGACCACGATCTGATTGCCTTGGTCGCGCCAGCGCTTGACGCGCTCGGCCACCGCTTGGATACGCTCGGGGCTGCCGACGGAGGTTCCGCCGTATTTTTGTACGATCAGGGCCATGTTCGTTCGGTTGGTCTGGAGTCTTGTGCTCGATGAAGGCGGGCTCGGGTGGCGCAGGCGGCCTGATCCGCCAGCGCCAGGTCGCCGTTTGCTGTTGGTTGTTGTGCCAGTCGATCGATCGATCGACCCGAAAGTCCCCCGCGTGCCGGCGCCGCGGTACGTGGGAGTCGCTTGTCGATTCCCTCAGGCCGTGGCGCCGAGGCGCTCGCTCACCCAGCCGCGCACCAGGGCGAGGGCGGCGGGAATGGCGGCCGGGTCGTTGCCCCCGGCCTGGGCCATGTCCGCGCGTCCCCCGCCCTTGCCGCCGACTCGGGCGGCCACCTCGCGGATCAGGTCGCCCGCCTTGAGCCGGTCGGTCAGGTCCTTGGTGACTCCGGCGGCCAGGCTGACCTTGCCCTCGGACTCCGCGGCCAGGACGATCACGGCCGAGCCGAGCTTGTCCTTGAGCTGGTCGAGGGTGTCGCGCAGTGACTTGGGGTCCACGCCGTCGAGGCGAGCGGCCAGGACCTTGATCCCCGCGACCTCGATGGCCTGGGCGGCGAGGTCCTTGCCGGCGCTGCTGGCCATGCGGGACTTGATCTGCTCCAGCTCCTTTTCCAGGCCGCGGCTGCGCTCCAGGAGTCCCGCGACCCGGTCGTCCAGGTCGTCACGGCCACCCTTGAGCAGCCCCGCGAGGCGCAGGACTCGATCCTCGTCGGCCTCGACCCAGTCGAGGGCGCCGGCACCGGTCATCGCCTCGATGCGGCGCACACCCGCGGCGATACCACCCTCGGAGACGATCTTGAAGAGCCCGATGTCTCCCGATGACTTCACGTGGGTGCCGCCGCAGAGCTCTGTGGAAAACTCCCCCATGCGCAGCACCCGCACCTGATCGCCGTACTTTTCCCCGAAGAGGGCGACGGCGCCCGAGGCCTTGGCGTCCTCCAGGCTCATGATCCGGGTCTCGACCATGTGGTTCTCGCGGATCTCCCGGTTCACCAGGCGCTCGATGGCGAGTTGCTGCTCGCGGCGGACCGGCTCGAAGTGCGAGAAGTCGAAGCGCAGCCGCTCGGGGCCCACCAGTGAGCCCTTCTGCTGGACGTGATCACCCAGGACCTGCCGCAACGCCGCGTGCAACAGGTGGGTCGCGGAGTGATTGAGCGCGGTGGCACGGCGCCGCTCGGCGTTGACCTGGGCGTCGACCCAGTCGCCGGTGTCGATCCGGCCCCGGGTGACGCGTCCTAAGTGGCAGATGATTCCGTCGCCCTTCTTCTGGGTGTCGGAGACCTCGAAGCGGCCGGATTCGCCGAGCAGCCATCCGCGGTCCCCGATCTGGCCGCCCGATTCGCCGTAGAAGGGCGTGAGATCCAGGATCACCAGCCCCTCCTCGCCCTCCTGGAGGCTGTCCCTGGAGCGGCCGTCCTGGTAGAGCGCGACGACAGTGGCGCGCTCTGCGAGATAGTCGTAGCCGCAGAACTCGGTCTCGCCCTGGACATCGAGGGTGATGTCCTGCCCCATGCCGAACTGGCTGGCCGCGCGGGCGCGCTCCCGCTGGCGCCCCATGGCGCGGTCAAAGCCCTCGAGATCGAGTTTGAGCCCGCGCTCGCGGGCGATGTCCGCCGTCAGGTCGGTGGGGAAGCCGTAGGTGTCGTAGAGCTTGAAAACCGTTTCGCCGGGGATGGTATGGGCGCCGCCAAGCCGGGCGATGGCCTCCTCGAGGATGCCCATGCCATTGGTCAGGGTCTCGGCGAAACGCTCCTCCTCCAGCCGCATGACCCGCTCCACCTGGGACTGGGCGGCCCTGAGCTCCGGGTAAGCGGCCCCCATTTCGGTCACCAGGGGGGCGACCAGGCGATGGAAGAAGGGCGCCGTCTGTCCCAGGCGGTAGCCGTGGCGGATGGCGCGCCGCATGATGCGGCGCAACACGTAGCCGCGGCCCTCGTTGCCCGGGGTCACGCCGTCGGTGATGAGGAAGGCCGAGGCACGGATGTGATCGGCGATGACCCGCAGTGACTTGTCGCGGCGATCGGTGCAGCCGGTGGCCTCGGCGGCGGCGGCGATCAGGTTGACGAAGAGGTCGATGTCGTAGTTGCTGTGCACACCCTGCAGCACCGCGGCCAGCCGCTCCAGGCCCATGCCGGTGTCCACCGACGGATGGGGCAGCGGGCTCAGACCGCCGTCCGCCGCCCGGTTGTACTGCATGAAGACGAGGTTCCAGATCTCCACGTAGCGGTCACCGTCCTCGTCGGGAGACCCCGGAGGTCCGCCGGCGATCTCAGGGCCGTGGTCGTAGAAGATCTCGGAGCAGGGTCCGCAGGGACCGGTTTCGCCCATGGACCAGAAGTTGTCCTTGGCGCCGCAGCGGGAGAAGCGGGCGGGATCGACGCCGATCTCATCGAGCCAGATCTCCGCGGCCTCGTCGTCGTCGGTGAAGACGGTGACCCAGAGGCGCCCGGGCGGCAGGCCCAGCGTGCGCGTCAGGTAGTCCCAGGCGTATTCGATGGCCTCGCGCTTGAAGTAATCGCCGAAGCTGAAATTACCCAGCATCTCGAAAAAGGTGTGATGGCGGGCCGTGTAGCCCACGTTCTCCAGGTCGTTGTGCTTGCCCCCAGCGCGCACGCAGCGCTGCGAGCTGACGGCGCGGCTGTAGGGGCGGCGCTCGCGCCCGAGGAAGACCTCCTTGAACTGCACCATCCCCGCGTTGGTGAAGAGCAGGGTCGGGTCATTGACCGGGATGAGGGGGCTCGAGGGCACCCGCTGGTGATCCCGTTCGGCGAAATAGTCGAGGAAGCTCTCGCGAAGCTCGGCACTGGAGGTCATGGGGGCTCTCGGATGGACCGGAAAACGGATCGGTCAGTCGTTCCAACGAAGGTATCGGCGGATCATCTCCACGGGGAAACCGCGCTGCTCCAGGAAGCGGCCGCGACGGGCAAAGTCGGCGCGATCCGCCGGCGCATCGGCGCCGAAGCGTCGATCGTGGGCGGCGGCCAGAAGCTCGAGCCAGTCCGCTGCATCGTCCGATAGATGGGGCGCGATGAGAGCGTCCGGTAGGCCCTTCTCCGCGAGCTCGGCGCGGATGCGCAGGGGGCCGAACCCTTTGCGCTGACGCTCCGCCACATAGACCTCGACGAGGCGCGACTCGTCGAGCGTGCCACTGGCGCAGAGGCGGGTGAGCAGCACATCCACCTGATCCGGCGTGAATCCGCGGGCCCGGAGCTTGCGCCCCAGCTCGAGACGGGAATGCTCACGGCTGGCGAGCAGCCTGAGGGCGAGGCCCTCGAGCTGGGAGTCCCGGTCGCCCGCCGCCCCGGGTCCTTCCCCGCCGGGGTCCCGCGCACTCACGCCCGTGGTGCTCAGGGCTCGACCTCGGCCGCCCGGGCGGGCGCCGCGCCCTCGGCCGCGCCTTCAGCGGGGCGTGGCAGCAGCTGCTCGCGGATGCGCTTCTCGATCGCTGCGGCCAGGTCGGCGTTTTCCCTCAAGAAGACCCGCACATTGTCCTTTCCCTGACCGATCCGATTGCCGTCGTAGCTGTACCAGGCGCCGGACTTCTCGATCACATCCGCCTTCACCCCCAGGTCCACGATCTCGCCCTCGCGGGAGATCCCCTCCCCGTAGAGGATGTCGAACTCGGCCTGGCGGAAGGGCGGCGCCATCTTGTTCTTGACCACCTTGACCCGGGTCTCGTTGCCGATGACCTCGTCGCCCTTCTTGATGCTGCCGGTGCGGCGGATGTCCAGGCGCACCGAGGCATAAAATTTCAGGGCGTTGCCTCCGGTCGTCGTTTCCGGAGAGCCGAACATCACGCCGATCTTCATGCGGATCTGGTTGATGAAGATGACCACCGCGTTGGAGCGCTTGATGTTGCCGGTGAGCTTGCGCAGGGCCTGGGACATGAGGCGCGCCTGCAACCCCACGTGGGAGTCGCCCATCTCGCCCTCGATCTCCGCCTTCGGGGTCAGCGCCGCGACCGAATCCACCACCACGATGTCGACGGCCCCGGAGCGCACCAGCATGTCGGTGATCTCCAGTGCCTGCTCGCCCGTATCGGGCTGGGACACCAGGAGCTCGTCCATGTTGACCCCGAGCTTGCTCGCGTAACCCGGGTCGAGGGCGTGCTCCGCGTCCACGAACGCGGCCGTGCCGCCAGCCTTCTGGGCCTCGGCCACGATGTGCAGGGTCAGTGTGGTCTTGCCCGAGGACTCGGGGCCATAGACCTCGATTACGCGGCCGCGCGGTACGCCGCCGATCCCGAGCGCCAGGTCGAGCCCTAAGGAGCCGGTGGAGATGACGTCCACGTCGCGCACGGCGCCCGCGTCGCCCATGCGCATGACCGACCCCTTGCCGAATTGCTTCTCGATCTGGGTCAGTGCGGCGGCCAGGGCCTTCTTGCGGTTCTCGTCCATCGGGTCTCCATGGGATCCTGGATTGCCGAGGTGGCGGCGAGCTTGGCGCCTCGACCCCGGGGCGTCGGAAAGTGCGGAATTATTGCACAGGTCGCCAGGCAGTCATACGTGGGCCAACGCCGCGGCCCGCGCCAGGACGTGCCTCAGGCGGCATCCCCGGGGCGGCGCCCGAGTCGTTGCAGGGGCCAGCGACGCCGCGCGCCATAGCGGGGCGGCTCTCTCTCCAGGCCTGCGGCCAGGACCAGCTCGCCGGCGGTCCAGTCGATCGGCTCGCCCCAGCGGATGCCGGCCAGGTGCGGCCCTGGCGGGACCTTGCGCGCCAGGGTAATGTGGGGCCTGAAGGGCCGCGTATCGGGGGCGAAGCCCTGGTGCCCCAAGGCCTTCTCAAGGCGCCCGGCCAGCTCTATCAGCCCGGGTCCCGGGGCGGCGGGCCCGCACCACAGCACGCGGGCGCGGGCGAAATGACCGATCCGGTCGATTCGAACCGTTACGGGCTCGGCGTTGAGGGTGTCTGCCGCCCGCTCGGCGGCCGCCAGGTCGTCATCGGTCAGTGGGCCGAGAAAGCGGAGCGTCAGGTGCACGTCCAACGGATGGGTGGCGCGCGCACCGTTCGGGATCAGGGGGGCGGCGGACCGCACGATGGAGTCGCGCGCCGCGGCGTCCGGCCACAAGGCGAAAAACCAGCGCGGGCCCCTGGGCGGCTCGGAGACCGTGCTCAGTCGAAGATCTCCAGCAGTCGCTCGAGGACCAGACGCACGCACTGATGGCGCACCTCGGTGCGGTCGCCGGCAAATTGCAGTCGCCGGGTCTCCGGCGGGGCATCGGGTCGGATCCAGGCGAACCAGACGGTACCCACGGGCTTGTCGGGGGTGCCGCCGCCGGGGCCGGCGATCCCGCTGACGGCGACGGCCACCTGAGCCCGGCTGCGTGCCAGCGCCCCGGCGGCCATCTCCAGGACCACGGCCTCGCTGACGGCGCCGTGGGCGGCGAGGGTTTCAGCCGCCACCCCCAGCAGGTCCTGCTTGGCCTGATTGCTGTAGGTGACGAAGCCCCGGTCGAACCAGGCGCTGCTGCCGGCGATGTCGGTCACCACCTTGCTGATCCAACCGCCAGTGCAGGATTCGGCGCTGGTCAGCATCAGGCCACGGCGCAGCAGTGCGGCCCCGAGCCGGGCGGAGAGGGGATCGAGGGATTCGGACATGGCCGCAATCTTAGCCTCAAAATCGACAGCCCAGTCACCGCGCGTCGGGTGGAAAATCGATGGCCAACCCGCACCTCCTGGAGATCGACCGGCGCGCTGCGCGCCTCGCGACAGCATCTGGAGACCGCGAACGTGACCGATCTGGACATCCTGGTGGAGCACAAGCCCTCACCCGCCAAGCTGGATGTGTTGGGGGTAGAGGGCTGGCCGCTGTGGCGCCGTGAGCCCGGGACCTTTCCCTGGTCCTACGCCAGGACCGAGACCTGTTATGTCCTGCGCGGGCGTTTCACCGTGACGCCCAAGGGCGGTGAGCCCCAGACCTTCAAGCGCGGCGACCTGATCCGGTTTCCGGCCGGCCTCGATTGCACCTGGGAGGTCCTGGATGCGGTGGAGAAGCACTACCGACTCGATTGAGGGGCCAGGGCGCGCCGGCAGCGGCCCCGGCGTGACCCGTTCATCCCAAAGGCCCATTCATGCTGCCCAGGCGGTACCCCTCCAGGTCCAGGGCGATGTGCTGAAAGCCCAGTGACTTGAGGGCCGCCACCAGGCCATCGGACTGCTCGAGCAGGCGGGCACGCTGATCGCGTGCGACCTCGATGCGCGCGAGGCGCCCGTGGACCCGCACCCGCACCCAGTCGAAGCCGCGCTCCAGGAGCAGCCGCTCCGCCTCCTCGACCCGCTGCAGGGTCGGCATGGTGACGCGCTGCCCGAACGGCAGGCGGGTGAGCAGGCAGGCATTCGTCGGCTTGCGCCAGTTCGGCAGACCCAGTGCCAGGGCGATGCGGCGCACATCGGCCTTGGCGATGGCGCATTCGAGGAGGGGCATCTCGATCCCAAGCTCCCGCAGGGCGCGCAACCCGGGCCGGTAATCCTTGAGGTCATCGACATTGGTCCCGTCGAGCACGGCGAAGAACCCGAGCGCAAGGGCGGCCTCGGTCAGGCGCCCGTACAGGGATCGCTTGCAGAGATAACAGCGATCCGGCGGGTTGGCCTCCATGGACTCGGGCATGGAGAGCTCGATAAGCTCATGGCGCACCCCCAGACCGGCCGCGAAGGCGACGGCGTCGGAGATCTCTTGGCGCACCATGTAGGGCGCGACCGCCGTGAGCGCGACGACCCGCCCGCCGCAGGCCTCGCGAGCCGCGGCGAGCAGCAGACCGCTGTCGGCGCCGCCCGAATAGGCGACTGCCGCCGGCCCGATCGCGGTGAGTCGCTCCACCAGGCGCTGATAGGAAGGGTCTTCCATCGCGATGCTTCTCCCCGGATCGGGACGCCGGTATGGGTTGATCGTCCGCGCCGGCGAGGGCGCGATTGGATCCGTTGGCGTCAACCATAGTGCCAGAGGACGGGATTCCCAATTGGCAGAGGGGACTTAAAGCGTTCAGAATCCGAAGCCAGGAACCGGCCCCTGGCCCTTGCGGCGCGGACCCAGCGGCGGCTCCTCGCCCTCGCAGAACCCATCGATGAAGAGGAAAGACCATGTTGCGAAAGAGCCCCCTGCTGACACTGCTCGCGCTCCTTCCCGCCCTGTTGCTACCCGCCCCGGGGGCCAATGCAGAGGGGATGACCATCGCGGATACCGTCGTCAAGCTGCCGCTAGAGGATGGCGTTTCGATGGATGACGCCGTGGATTCCATGAAACTTCGCGCCAACGCGCTCAACTTCAAGCTGGTCGCCCATCAGCCCCTGTACAAGGAGCTGCAGGCCATGGGGGTCGAGAGCAGGCGGGTCGAGATCTTCCAGTTCTGCGATGCCCGCATCGCCCACACCATGATCTCCGAGAGCCTCGACTTCGCGGCCTATCTGCCTTGCCGTATCACCCTGATCGAGGACAAGAACGGCCAGGGGTGGCTGGTCACCATGAACCTGGATCGGGTCATCCAGATCGCCGATCTGTCGCCCGAGCTCCTGGAGAACGCAAAAAAGGTGCGCGACACCATTGCGGAGATCATGGAGGCAGGGGCGGGCGGCGACCTCTGATGGCCTCCGCCGAACTGAAGGATCTGGAGCTCGAGCTGGAGTTTACCCTCAGGCCCGATCCGGATGAGTCGCTCGGACGCTATGTGGTGGGTTTCGAGGGTCAGGCCCGGGTGTGGGACGACGCGGCCGGGGAGGAGCGTCGGGCGGGTACTATCCGGGGCCATCGCATCGATCTGATCTCGGCCCTCCACGACGGCCTGGGCCAGCAGGAGCTGTTGGAATGCCTGACCCCGGAGATCGCTGAGTTTGCCGACGTGGTCCTGGGCGACGGGCGGTGTCTGCTCCCGGAGCTCGAGGCCGAATCCCTGGCCCCGGAGGACTGCGACGGCCTGGTGTATGTGGCCGAGCTGTGGGTCGAGCCCCCCTATCGGGGCCGCGGACTCGGCGGCGAGCTGCTGCGGCGGTTGGGATCCACCATCGATCTGGAACGCTGCCTGATCGCACTCAAGGCACTGCCCCTGCGCGACGACCATGCCCGGGCGTCGAGCCCTGACGAGGTGGCCCGGGTCAAACGCTTCTACCAGCGGCACGGCTTCGACCATGCGGGCGAGGAGTACATGGTCAAGGACGCGCGCCGCTGCGAGGCGATCAAGAAGCGGTTCGCCGGGCGTCGGGCGGTGTCAGCGGGCTGAAGGGCGAGGAGGGTTCCCGGCAGGGCCCCTTACTTCACCTTGATCGGCATCGCGTCCCTGCCATGACGCTTGAGGGTGGAACGGGTCTCCTCCATCGCCTTCTTCGACTCCAGTGGGCCGGTCATGACCCGGTGCCAGGTCTCGCCGTTCTTAATGGTCACGGTCTGCACCCGGGTGGAGACCCCCAGCATGGCGAGCTGCGCCTTCATGCTCTCGGCGTCCTTGGCGCTCCGGAAGGAGGCGACTTGGAGCACGTAGGTCCCGGGGGGCGCGGCCGGCGCCGTCTCGGTCCGGGCGGCCGGCGCCGCCGGCTCATCCGGCAGGATGGGCTCGGGGCGCGGGGCGGGCGGGGGCGGCGGGCTGCCCCGGCCGATCTCCACCTCGGTGTCGCGCAGGAGGTTGGGGAACTCGAAGCTCGGCCGGGGTGGCGCCGGGCGCTCCGCCTTGGGGATGGCGGCTACCGGCGCTGGCACCTGCTGCGGTGCCTCCATCATCCAGTAGAGCCCAACCCCGAAGCTCCCCACCAGGGCCCCGAGCAGGAACCACCAGACGCAGGAGCGCGTCTGGTTGCGCCTGGGCGTGGATCTCGAGTTGCCGTTGCGGCGTGAATCCCTTGCCATCTACATGCTCTCCGGCGCAGAGACCCCCAGGAGTCCGAGGCCATTGCGCAGCACCTGGCGCACGGCCAGGATCAACTTGATTCGCGCGTCGCGAAGGGCGGGGTCGGCGACCAGGAACTGATGGGCGTTGTAGTAGGTGTGCAGGTCGTTTGCCAGCTCCCGGAGATAGTTCGTCAGCAGGTGGGGCTCGTGATTCTCGGCCGCCGTCTCGATCACCTCCGGATAGCCGGAAAGGCGGCGCAGCAGGGCCTGCTCATGGATCTCGGTCAGTCGCTCCAGATTGTCGGCACCCGCACTGGGCTCGATCGCCATGCCCTTGTCCGCGGCCTGGCGCAGCACGCTGCAGACACGGGCATGGGCGTACTGGACGTAATAGACCGGGTTGTCCGCTGACTGGGACTTTGCCAGATCGAGGTCGAAGTCCAGGTGCTGCTCACAGCGGCGCATGACGTAGAAGAAGCGTGCCGCATCGCGGCCAACCTCCTTGCGCAGTTGGCGCAGGGTCACGAAGTCCCCCGAGCGGGTGGACATCTGCACCCGCTCCCCGCCCCGATAGAGGATCGCAAACTGGACCAGCAGGACGTCCAGGCGACTGGCGTCGTCGCCCAGCGCGGTGAGTGCCCCCTTCACCCGCGGGACGTAGCCGTGGTGGTCGGCGCCCCAGATGTCGATCACACGCTCGAACCCGCGCTCCAGCTTGTCCATGTGGTAGGCGATGTCCGAGGCGAAATAGGTGGTCTGGCCGTTCTCGCGCACCAGCACCCGGTCCTTGGTGTCGCCGAAGCGGCTGGAGTGAAACCACAGGGCCCCCGCCTGCTCGTAAGCGTGGCCAGAGTCGCGCAGGCGCTCGATGGCCTTCATTACGGCGCCGCGCTCGGCCAGTGAGCGCTCCGAATACCACTCCTGATACTGGATCCCGAACTGTTGGAGATCGTCGCGGATGTCGTCCAGTATGGTGTTCAGGGCCAGCTCGAAGCAGTAGCGGTAACGATTGTCACCGAGCAGCCGTTTGGCGGCGGCGATGACGGCATCGATGTGCGCCTCCTTGTCCCCGTCCGCCTCGCCCTCGCCGGCGTCCGGAGGGGCCCCGGCGAAGACCTCGGCGGCCTCTACCCGATAGCCGTCACCGTGCTCGCGATGCAGGGTAGCGGCGATGTCCCACACGTAGTCGCCCTTGTAGCCGTTGCTCGGGAAGTCGAGCGCCTCGCCACACAGCTCCAGATAGCGCAGCCACACCGAGACGGCCAGGATGTCCATCTGGCGCCCGGCATCGTTGACGTAATACTCGCGATGGACGCCATAGCCCATCGCGGCGAGCAGATCGGCGACGACGGCGCCATAGGCGGCCCCGCGTCCGTGACCCACGTGCAGGGGTCCGGTGGGGTTGGCTGACACGAACTCTACCTGCACCCGCCGGCCCGCCCCCCGGCGCGAGCGGCCGTAGCCATGTCCCGCGGCCAGGATCTCGGGCACCAGGGCGCGGTAGGCGCCGTCACTGAGGAAAAAGTTGATGAATCCAGGTCCGGCGATCTCGACACGCTCGACCAGGGGGGAGTCGGGCAGGCAGGCGACCAGCCGTTCGGCCAGGTCACGCGGCCGGGCGCCCAGCGGCTTGGCCAGGATCAGGGCCAGGTTGCTGGCATAGTCCCCGTGTATGCCGTCCCTGGCGCGCTCCACCTTGATCTCCAGCGGCAGGGCGGTGGGGTCTGTCCCTGGTTCTGTCGGGGCGCTCGGGGCCAGGGCCCCGTCGCCGCTGAGTCGCGCGAGGGCGCTGCGCAAGAGGTCCGTGATCTGTTGCTTCATGTGGCGTCGCGGTTGGGGGGAGACACGCCCGCTCGGTCAGGATGACCCCGGGGGCGAAGGCGCGAAGGATACCTGAATCGGCGCCGGTGGTCAGGGCCCGGAACCCCCTGGCGCGCCGGTCGCGCGGCCCGTCTCAGAGCATGTCCTGGGGGTCCACGTCCAGGGACCAGCGCAGGCGGCCGGTTCGCGGCAGGGCCCTCAGGGCGGCGGTCCAGGGGCCGAGGAAGCGGTGCAGCGCGCCACGCTTCACGCATTCGACCAGGAGCTGGGTACGATAGCGGCCGGCGCGTCGTTCCATGGGTGCGGGGACCGGTCCCATGAGCTGGATCCCGGGTCCGGCCCTATCGAGTCCCTGGGCCAGGGCGCGTGCAAGGCGCATGAACTCCATGGGCACCTCTTTGGCGGGCGCCTCGGCGCGCAGCAGGGCGAGATGGCTGAAGGGGGGGAGACGTGCCGCCGCCCGCTCCAGGAGGGCCGCCTCGGCGAAACCGGGATAGCCCTCGCGCAACAGGGACTGGAGCAGCGGGTGCTCGGGGTGGCGGGTCTGCAGCACCACCCGTCCCGGCCGCTCGGCTCGGCCGGCCCGACCGGCAACCTGAACGATGAGCTGGGCGGTGCGCTCGGGGGCGCGGAAGTCCGCCGCGTAGAGGGACTGGTCGAGATCCAGGATGCCCACCAGGGTGACCCCGGGGAAGTCGTGCCCCTTGGCGAGCATCTGGGTGCCGAGAAGGATCAGGATCTCGCGGCTGCGCACCGCGGCGAGCAGCCGGTCGAGCTCGCCCTTGCGGCGCGTGCTGTCCCTGTCGATCCGGGCCAGGGGCGCCTCCGGGAACAGCGTCCTCAGCTCCTCCTCCAGGCGCTCGGTGCCCAGCCCCAGGGAGCGCAGGTCGAGTCCCTTGCATTCCGGACAGGCATTGGGGGCGGGCCGGAACCAGCCGCAATGGTGGCACCACAGCCGGGCAGGCCTCAGATGCAGGGTCAGCCGGGCGTCGCAATGGGGGCAGGCGCCGACCCAGCCGCAATCGTGGCAGGTCTGCACGGGCGCGAAGCCGCGCCGGTTGAGGAAAAGGAGTACCTGATCGCCGACGGCGGTATGGGCCCTGACGTGCTCGCGCAGCAAGGGCGACAGGCCGGCGCTCAGCGGCTGACCGCGGATGTCGATGAGCGAGATCGCGGGCTCGCTGGCGCCCCCGGCGCGACGCGGCAGGCGCAGTCGGCGGTAGCGCCCGGAGCGGGCATTCTGCAGCGTCTCCAGGGACGGCGTGGCGGAGCCGAGCACCACCGGGCAACCGGCGAGCTGGGCCCGGCGCACCGCCAGGTCCCTGGCCGAATACCGAAAGCCTTCCTGCTGCTTCAGGGAGGAGTCATGCTCCTCGTCCACCAGCACCAGGCCGAGCCTGGGGAGGGGAACGAAACAGGCGGAGCGCGTGCCCAGCACCAGGGACGCGCGGCCACTGGCGGCCCGGTGCCAGGCGCGCTCCCGCTCACCGTCCTCCAGGGCCGAATGGAGCAGGGCGTGGGGGCCGGGCAGGCGGCTGCGCAGCCGCTCCAGGAGCTGGGGCGTGAGGCCGATCTCGGGCACCAGCACCAACGCCTGCCGCCCGGCATCGATGACGCTCTGTATCAGTCGGATATAGACCTCGGTCTTGCCGCTGCCCGTCACCCCTTCGAGCAGGAAGGGCGCAAATCCACCCAGGGCGGCGCGGACCGTCTCCAGGGCCCGCGCCTGGTCGGGGTTTGGGTCGGGTCCGTCCAGCTCGGGTGGGGCCTCGACAGCGACGCAAGACCGGCCCTCCAGCGCGCAGGGCTCGATCAGCCCCTTGGCGCGCAGTTCCCGCAGGGGTCCGGCGCAGGCCCCGAGCCGGCTACGCAGATGGGCCAGTTCTATGCCGTGGGGGGCCTCGCGCAGCACGGCGAGGATGCGCCGCTGGACCTGGGCCCGCGCCAGGGTATCCAGATCGAGCGCCAACCCGGCCGCGGTGGCCCGCATCCCCGGAGACCGATCGTCCAGGGTGGCCCCGGGGCGGCGCAGTCGGGCCGGGAGGGCGCTGAAGAGGGCCTCTCCCAGCGGGTGCTGGTAGTAATCCGACGCCCACCGGATAAGCGCGAGGTCGCCCGCCCCCAGGAGTGGATGGGGATCGAGCACCCGGATGACGGCCTTGAGTCGATCCGGCTCCTGGTCAGAGCCCTGTGCGGTCTCCACAAGGAGACCAACCCGCTGGCGGCGCCCGAAGGGAACGAGGACCCGCGCCCCTGGCGCCAGCGACGCCCCCACCCCTTGGGGCGGTAGGTAGTCGAATAGTCCGGCCAATGGCCCTGCCACGGCCACGCGCAGGATCGGCGTCTGGTCCGGCGGATCGGCGGCGTCCCCTCGGGAGGATGGGCCGGTGGAAGGGGGGTAGGATCCATCTGGCCCCATCTCATCGACAAGTTTGAATTTACCCAATTTTTCTTCGGAATCCTTCAATAAGACGTTACAACCGATTGTCCTGTGCGGCGAAAGGCTCGAAGAAAGCCGGTCGTCCACAAAATCTGTGGATAACTCTGGGGATCAGTGCTGCAGAACGTCCGCCAGATGGCGTCATCATTACCATTTTGTTGGATTGGAAAAACTTTGCCCACTTTCGCAACGAATTGTTTTTATTGAAGTAACAGAGATTCAGCGAGTTCTGATTTGCCCTCCGGCTCCCACGACACGGCGGGGCGCAGGCGCCGGCGGGGGTTGTTGATCGTTCCGATCGGATGCCGTGTCAGGGAGACCTCCCCGAGTCGCTGAAACAAGCCTCCCCAAGCCGCTGAAACAAGGAGGCGATCGAATCGCCGAGGTCGGCGCGTGCGACGGATCTTGAACGATCCCGCCCGGTCAATTGCCGCTGCCAGAGGGCGCCCTCCGCTGGGCTGACGGGGGCGTGCGAGCCGCCAGCCGCGGGCTCGCCGCCTGCTTGCGCGGTAGGGTCAAGTGTGTATCATTCGGCGCAAATTCAGAGCCGTAGCCTTTCATGTTGCCACTGAGCCAACAGGTATTGCGAACGGATTTGGCCGGGATGCCGCTCGAGTGGGTGGACTACCGGGCGGCCGCCCGGCTCTACTCCCTGGGGCAGGTCGCCTACGCCTGCGGCGAGGCCCTGTTCCGGTTGCGCGGCGGCGTCAATGCGATGACGCGGCGCCAGAGCCAGCTCAAGATCCACTCCATCATCGCCACCTACGGTATGCACCACGCCCTGAACAAGCTTCAGGACGACTATGTTCCGCCACTCTCCAACCGCACCCTCTTCCAACGGGACGACCACCTCTGCCTCTATTGCGGCCAACGCTTCTCCAGCCGACATCTGTCCCGCGATCATGTTCGGCCCTCCAGCAGGGGCGGCGCCGACACCTGGAACAACGTGGTCAGCGCCTGCGTGCGCTGCAACAACTTCAAGGCTGGACGCAGCCCCGAGGACGCCGGCATGGAGCTGATCGCCGTTCCCTTCACGCCGACCCATGCGGAGTACGTCTATCTGATGGGCCGCAGCGTGCTGGCCGACCAGATGGAGTTCCTGCGCGCCCACTTCCCGCGCACCAGTCCGCTGCACGGGCGAGGCGGACATAAGGCCACGGCGTGATCGACTGGGGCGCCATCGCCCGCCACATCGGGGACGTCACCGGAGCGGCGTTCGAGCCGCGCGAGCGGCAATCGATCGGTGGTGGCTGCATCAATGCCGCCGCCCTGCTGACCGATGGCGCTCGCTCCTACTTCGTCAAGTCGAACCACGCCTCGCGCCTGGACCTCTTCGAGGCCGAGGCGGACGGGCTATCCGCCCTGGGCGCCGCCGGCGCCATCCGGGTGCCGGAACCGCTTTGTTGGGGATGCGCCGGGGCGGCGAGCTATTTGGTGCTCGAGCGACTCGATCTGGCGGGCGGTCCGGGCAGGGGGCGGGAGGCCGGCCGCGCACTGGCGGGGCTGCACCGCGCAGGGGGTCCGGGGTTCGGCTGGCACCGCGACAACTATATTGGCTCCACGCCTCAGCCCAACACCCAGACCGCGGACTGGACCGCGTTCTGGCGCGAGCATCGGCTCGGTCACCAGTTCGAGCTTGCCGCGCGCAATGGTTACGGTCGTGACCTCCAGCCACAGGGGGACCGGCTGCTCGCCGGGCTCGACGCCTTACTCGCCCACCGCCCGGTCCCCTCGCTCCTGCACGGGGACCTGTGGGCCGGCAACCTGGCGTATCTGGGCGACGGGACCCCGGTGATCTTCGACCCCGCGGTCTATCTCGGTGACCGGGAGGCGGATCTCGCCATGACCGAGTTGTTCGGCGGCTTCGGGCAGGACTTCTATGCCGCCTACCGCGAGACCTGGCCCATCGACCCCGGTTACGGGGTCCGCAAGGGTCTCTACAACCTCTACCACGTCCTCAATCACCTCAACCTCTTCGGGTCGGGCTATCTGGGGCAGGCGAGGTCCATGATCGGGCGCCTGCTGGCCGAGCTGGGGTAGCGGCACCCCGGGCGAGCCGGGTCCGCGAGCCGGACCTGGCTCGCGCAATCGCCCTCGAGTCATCGATCCCGGCCGCCGCCCCGCCCGACGGTCGGTCCCCAAGGTGACATCGAAGATGACAGTTATGTTAAAAGGCGCCCTCCATGGGCTGACTTCCACCCCTTTCGATTGAGCTACGCCGACCCATTCTTCCATATGCCACGGGAACTTCTGATCCTTCGTCACGCCAAGTCGGACTGGGACTCCGGCCCCGCATCCGATTTCGAGCGTCCGCTCAGCCGGCGCGGCAAGAGTGACGCCCCCCGCGTGGGTGCCTGGCTCTATCGGGAAGGGCTGGTCCCCGACCACGTGGTCAGCTCCCCGGCCGAGCGCGCCCGCCAGACCGCCGTCAAGGTGTGCAAGGGCATGGAGCTCAGCAAGAAGCGGATCCTGTGGGAACCCTCGATCTACGAGGCCGACCTCCCGGCGCTGCTCGCGGTGCTGCGCGACTGCCCGAGCGACGCGCGCACCGTGTTGCTGGTCGGCCACAACCCGGGGCTCGAAACGCTACTCCGTTATTTGGTGGGCGACGACCTGGAGCTCGCTCAGGACACCAAGCTCTTGCCGACCGCCACCCTCGCCCGGGTGGAGATGCCGGACGACTGGTCTGAGCTGGAGGGTGGCTGTGCCCAGATGATCTCCATCACCAGACCCAAGGGGCTCTAGCCCCGCCGCGCCCATGATCCCGCCGCAGTGAGCCCGGAGCCGAGCTTTCCCGACTTCTCACGTGCCCGCGTGCTGGTGGCGGGTGACCTGATGCTCGACCGTTATTGGAGCGGCGCCACCCGGCGCATCTCGCCCGAGGCACCGGTGCCCGTGGTGCACGTCGGGACCATGGAGGATCGCCCGGGGGGGGCCGCCAACGTCGCCCTCAACCTGGCCGCACTCGGCTGCCGGACCCTGGTCACCGGCGTCACCGGCGACGACGAGGCGGCGGACATCCTGGCCATCCGTCTCGCCGACGCGGGGGTCTCGGTGCGGCTGCACCGCCGCCGTGGCCTGCCCACGGTCACCAAGCTGCGGGTCCTGAGCCACCATCAACAGCTGATCCGGCTCGACTTCGAGGAGTCACTGGCCCCTCGGGGCGAGGATCCACTGCCGGGGCTGGCTCGAGAGCTGCTCGAGGGGGCCGACCTGCTGCTCCTCTCCGACTACGCCAAGGGCACCCTGGCAAGCCCGCAGTCACTGATCGGGGCGGCCCGTGCCCAGGGCAAGCCGGTGCTGGTGGACCCCAAGGGACAGGACTTCGAGCGCTACCGCGGCGCCACCCTTCTCACCCCCAACCGGAGCGAGCTGGAGGCGGTGGTCGGGCCCTGGCGGGACGATGCGGATCTGATCGAGCGGGGCGAGCGCCTGCGCTCGGATCTGGGTCTGGACGCCCTGCTCGTCACTCTCGGCGAGCGGGGCATGCTCCTGCTGGGGGCGGGGCGCGAGGCCCTGCACCTGCCCACCCGAGCGCGGGAGGTGTTTGACGTGACCGGGGCCGGCGATACGGTCATCGCCACCCTGGGGGCCGCGCTGGCGGCGGGCGCGGAACTCGCCGAGGCCTGCACCCTGGCCAACTGCGCGGCCGGACTCGCGGTCGGCAAGCTCGGCACCGCAACCGTCAGCGCGGTGGAGCTCAGGCTGGCACGGCTGGGTAGCGAATGGCACACGATCCTCGACCAGGGGGCCCTGATCGCCGCCGTCACCGCCGCCCGCACCCAGGGCGAGCGCGTGGTGCTCACCAACGGGTGCTTCGACCTGCTGCACGAGGGGCACGTGGCCTATCTTCAGCAGGCGCGCCTGCTTGGTGACCGCCTCGCCGTCGCGGTCAACGACGATGATTCGGTGCGGCGGCTCAAGGGCGAGGGGCGCCCCGTGAACGGGGTCGGGAGCCGCATGGCCGTGCTGGCCGGGCTGGCCTGCGTGGACTGGGTCTGTCCATTCTCGGAAGACACGCCGGAGTCGCTCATCTGCCGGGTCCGGCCGGACGTCCTGGTGAAGGGAGGGGATTACCGTCCCGAGCAGATCGCCGGCGCCGATTGCGTGCGTGCGGCCGGCGGCGAGGTGCGGGTGCTGCCCTTCCTGCCCGGGCACTCCACCAGTCGCATCATCGGGGCCATCCGCGGATCTGAGTGAGACCTGGTGCTCGACGCCACGTCGGGCGAGGGCAGCGTCGCCTCGATGATCCCCGCCCTGGGATCCCCCAGAGTGGAGCCCCCCGAGGGACGCGGGTGCGCCGGAGCGGTGGATTCAGGCGGTCAGGGCCTGCTCCAGGGTCCCGAGGTCCAGGAGCCAGGTGGGTTTGCCCGACAGGCTGAAGGCGCGGGCCGTGAACAGGGGCGGTGGGGCCCCCGCGCCGAGCTCGGGGCCCAGATCTGCCAACCTGACCCGCTCCAGTCGCGGCAGACCGGCGCTCTCGAGTGCCAGGAAGGGCAGCTCGGTGCCGCCGCCCGGCGCGCAACAGACCACGGCATAGGGTCGGACCGGCCCCGCGCGCTCGACCACCCGCACCAGGGGGATCTCGCGCCCGCGCCATTCCAGGCTCCCGATCAGCCAGCCGGGCGCACCGGGGGACGGCGGCAGCATCCCTTCGGGCCTCAGGATCTCCATCACCGCCGCGACCGGCAGCAGCAGGCTGCCTTCGCGGGTGGGCAGCAGCAGGACCCGCAGGTCAGAGGGCGCCGCGCTCATGGCTGCTGCTCTTTCAGGACCGAGCTGATCTCACCGAGCAGCTCCGATTCCTGGTAGGGCTTGCCCAGGTAGCGGTTCACCCCGAGCGACCGGGCGTGCTCACGGTGTTTCTCCCCGGTGCGGGAGGTGATCATGATGATCGGCAGATCCCGCAGGCGTGGGGAGCGGCGCACGTGTCGTGTGAGCTCGTAGCCGTCCATGCGCGGCATCTCGATATCGAGCAGCAAGACGTCTGGACGGCGCTCATCGAGCAGCGTCAACGCCTCCACCCCGTCCTTGGCGGTGAGCACCTCCATGTTCTGGCGCCGCAGCAGGCGGCTGGTGACCCGGCGCACCGTCAATGAATCGTCGACCACCATGACGCACACGGGCGCCAACGCGGTTGCGCTCGGCAGGCCCGCGGGCCGGTAGTCCTGGATGGCGCCCGAGCGCAGCAGCGCCAGGGCGTCGAGGATCAGCGCCACCCGGCCGTCCGGCAGTATGGTGCCGCCGGAGAGCCAGCGCACGCCGGCAAGCTGGGGCCCGAGCGGCTTGACCACGATGCGCCCGCTCTCGATCAGATTGTCGACCTGTAGGGCCACCCGCAGATCGCCCACACGGGCGAGCAGCAGGGGCAGCCAGCGCCGCTCGCCCAGCTCCGGCTTCTGATGGGCATCCAGTATCCCGCCCAGGTAGGCGATCCGATAGCTGTGCCCGTGATAGTCGAAGTCTTGGGGGCCGCCGCGATAGACCGCCTCGAGGTCGTCACGCCCGATGCGCGCGGCGCCCTCGACGGTGGCGTGAGGAACCGCATAGATGTTGTCGCCCACGCTGACCAGGAAGGCCTCGATGATGGCCAGGGTCAGGGGCAGCCGCACGGTGAAGCGGGTGCCCTGTCCTGCCTTGGATTCGAGCGCGATGCTTCCGTTGGCGGCCTTGATCTCGGAGGCGACCACGTCGAGTCCGACGCCGCGGCCCGAGATCTGGGTGACCCGCCCAGCAGTGGTGAAGCCGGGCTCGAAGACGAACTGCATGAGCGCCGCATCATCGAGCGGCGTCTTGGGTGCCAGGAGCCCCCTGGCGATGGCCTGGGAGCGGATGGCGGTGAGGTTCAGACCGCGGCCGTCGTCGCGCAGGTCCATGACCACGTCGTTGCCCTCGCGGCTCAACGCCAGGGTGACCAGCCCCAACTTCGGCTTGCCCGCCTTGGCGCGGTCCTCGGGGGACTCCAGGCCGTGACCGACCGCGTTGCGCAACAGGTGCTCCAGGGGGGCCACCAGCCGATCCAGGATGGTGCGGTCGAGCTCCACCTCCGGCCCTATGACCTCGAGGCGAGCGGACTTTCCGAGGCTGTCCGCGGTCTGCCGCACCAGGCGGTGCAGGCGCGGGACCACCTGGACGAAGGGCACCATGCGGGTGCGCAGCAGACCGTCCTGGAGGTCGTCGGCGATCCGCGCCTGCTGGGTGAGCAGGTCGGAGGATTCGCGCTGGTAGCCGCCCAGCAGGTCCTTGAGGCTCACCAGGTCGTTGACCGTCTCCGACAGGGCGCGCGAGAGCTGCTGCAGGTTCGAGAAACGGTCAAGCTCGAGTGGATCGAAGATGGCCCCGTCCTGGCTGCTCAGCCCCTCCCGCTCGACGCGGTGCAGGATCTGCGCCTCGGTCTCGATCTCGAGCAGGCGTAATTGTTCGCGGAGCCGCGCGACCGTCTGATCCAGCTCGCCGAGTCCGAATCCCATGAGCCCGTTGCGCTGGGCCAGACGGGCGCGATAGAGGCTGATCTCTCCCGAGTTGTCGACCAGCCGGTCCAGGAGATCCGAGCGCACCCGGATCTGGGGTACGCCGGCAGCCGCCGTCGTCCCTTCCCGCTCGCCCGCCGCCGGGGCGGGTGAGGGGGCCGTCCCCGGGCGGGCCGGCTCGGCGGGTCGCATGATGACCGTGGCCGGTTCCTCCGCGCCCGCCGCGGGTGCCGGCTCGGGGGCGCCGCTGAGGGCCTCGACCAGGGCGCGCGCGCGTGGCAGGGGCGCGCCCTGCTCCAGGGCGTCGATCTGCAGCGACAGGGTGTCCGCCGCCTTCTGGGTCAGCTCCAGGGTGGTGTCGTCGACCACGCCACTGGACTTGGCGACCGCGATCAGGCGGGTCTCCAGGGCGTGGCTGAGATCGCCGATGGCCGTGAGACCGGTCAGGCGGGCACTGCCCTTGAGCGTGTGGAGCAGGCGGTTGATGCCATCCAGGAACCCCAGCTCCTGAGGGGCGAGCTGCCACTCGCGGATGCGGGCGTCGATCCCGTCGAGCAGGTCGCGGGCGTCTTCCATGAACAGGGTCGTGAGCTCCGGATCGCCCGGGGGCGACTGGAGGTCATCGTCGAGCGCTGGCGCGGCGGTCGCCGCGGCTTGCTCGGGCGCGGGAATCTCAGTGGGATGGACCGGCTGATCGGCCTCCGCAGCCGACGCCACCGCCGATTCGGCCTGTGTTGGCGCCGCTTCGTCGCCGGCGACGCCCTCGAGGGGGGGGTGAGGCCCAGGCTCGGGCTCGGGGGCTTGAGGCAGCTCCGGCTCCCCTTCCGGGGCGGGGCCTGCCGCGGGCTCCAGCTCGGGTTCGGGGAGGACCTCCACCGGCTCGTCCAGGGGCCCGACCTCCGGCTCGCCCTCCAAGACGATCTGCTGCGGCTCCTCCGCGCCCGCTGGCTCCAGGTCGGCCAATGGGGCAGACTCTTCGAGAGCGATCCCAACCTCAGGCTCGTCCGCGGACTCCGCGGCCGGTTCTGGTGTCAGATCGCCGGAGGCCTGCTCCAGCTCGGCGACGAGCCGCGAATCCTCGCGCCCGGGCTGCGCCTCGGCCTCCAGATCGACCTCGCTCTGGGCATCCTCCGGGGTCGAGACGCCGGGCTTCTCGTCCAGGACGGGGGCCTCGTCGGTCGCTTGGTCGAGAAACTGGTCCTCGAGCTCGGTGATCGCCACGTAATCCTCGAGGTCCTGCGCCGTGGCCTCCAGCTCTGGCTCTGGCTCGGGCAAGCCGAGATCCGCGCTCATATCCACCAAGGGCGCCGGTTCGTCGGCGGCCGGCGGCGCGATGCCCGCCTCGGCTGGGGTCGTGGCCAGTGCGCCGGCCAGGGAGGCGAGGGCGACGGCGCCGGGACCCACGGCCGGAATCTCCGCGATCCGTGCCTCGATGCCATCCGCTGCCTGGGCGATCAGGCCGATCAGGTCCTCGGGGACCGCGTTCGACTGGGTCAGGAACTGGCGCAGCCGCAGCTCCAATGCCTTGGTGACGACCGCGATGGAGTCGACCCCCGACATCCTCGCGCTGCCGGTGAGGGTGTGCAGGGCGCGCACCGTGGTCTCGTCGGGCATGGGATCGCCGCCCGCTGCCCGCTCGAGGAAGGCGCGGACATCCTCGAGGTGCTCGCGCGTCTCCACGCGGAAGATGTCGAGCAGCTCGTCGTCCTCCCTGAAGAGACTCGCATGGTCGAGATTGATCGCATCGGCCTCGCTGGCCTGAGCCGGCTCGGGGGCCGCCGGTTCGGCGACCGGCGCGGCGGGCGCGCTCGGCGGCTCGCGGCCCGGCCAGGGGATGATCTCAGCCTGATGGGGCGCCCCGGCGCCCGCGGACACGACGGCGGGCGACCGGGTCGCGATCGAGCCGGTCAACTGACCCGCCCTCTGGACCAGGTCCCCGACCGAGAGCGGGCGGCCCTCGGCCTCGGCGGCAACCAGGTCGGGCAGGCGGCCCGCCGCGTCCGCGACCAGGGTCATGAGCTCAGGTCCTGGGATCAGGGATCGCTCGATGACGCGGTTGAGCACGGCCTCGATCGATTGGGCCAGATCGCCGACGCGCTCGGCGCCCACCAGGCGGCCGCTGCCCTTGAGGGTGTGGAAGCTGCGCCGGAGCGTCGCCAGGGCCTCCTCGTCCGCTGGATCGGCCCGCCACTGGGCGAGCTGGACCCTGACGGACTCGGTCTCGTCCTGGGCCTCTTCCAGGAAGATATCCAGGAATTCCGGCGTGATACCGGCGGGGTCGGGCGCCGCGTCCGAGGCTGGAGCTCGTGGCAGGTCCGCGCCGGCATAAGTGCCGGTCGCGGGCGGGGGCGTCGAGGCGCCTATTCCGATCTCGGCGGGGGCGGTCTCGCCGAGCCGATTGTTGAGGGCGATCAGGGTGTCGCCGGCCCCGCTGAGCAGGCCGGCGTCCGGTGGTTCGCCCTCCTCCAGCCGCTCGATGTAGAGCTCCAGGGCCGCGATGGCGTCCGCCAGGGAGGCCAGCTCAGGGGCCTGCGGCCAGCGCCCGGGTTGCAGATAGTGGCGCTGCACCAGGGCGGCGATGTCCTCGGCGAGATTCGCGGCGGAGTCGTGCCCCAGGATCTGAAGGGCCCCGGAGATGTTCGCGAGCCGGTCGGGGACCTGGGTAAAGGCCGTGGGGCGCGCCTCCGGGACCTGGCAGGCCTGAACGGCTTCCTTAATATGAGCGAGCTCCGCCTGGGCCTCGCGCAGGGTGGCGGCGACCAGCTCGGCCGAGAATAGGCCCGCAGAGGTCCCGCCGGCCCCACCGGGGCGACGATGCTCCGCGTATGCCTGCAGCTCCGCTTCGATGGCCAGGAGTTCGGCCGCCAGCGCCTCGACGCGCGGCGGATCCTTTTGGGGGTCTGAGCCCACGAGCTCGCCGAATTTGCCTGCCAGTTCGCGCAGACGGTCGGGTAGGCGACCGGTCGTGGCGACGTCCAGGGTGCGCCCCAGCCGCACTAGGGTCGATTGCATTTCGCCCAGCGGGGCGCGGTCGCCGCGCCCGCCACGCACGAAGAGATCGAGTTGCTCCTTGATCGCGCTGAGCTCCACGAGCATCGCCTGGGCCAGACCAGCCAGTGCCTCGCCCGATGCGCCGGGGGCGGAGGTCTGGCCATAGGTCGCCTGAAGCTCGGTGACCACCGGGCTCTGGACCTCGGCGTTCGCCAGGGCGGTCAGGAAGTCGTCGACGAGCCCGAAGGCTTCGGCCTCCGGCCAGGCCGGGGGGATCTGAATGAGCGGCTTGAAGACCCGGTCCAGATGGCCGATCAGGGCCTGGGGCGCGGTGCCTGGGCTCACCTGCCCGCCCTGCAGGGCGTCGACGTAGGCACCGGCCAGGCGGAACAGGTCGGCGAGGATGCCCTCGAGCAGATAACGGTGAAGCTGATGGAAGAGGCCGCCGAGCTTGACCAGTCCCTCGGCCGAGGTGGCCGGGCGATACCATTCCAAGAGGTGGCGATGGAAGTGGGGGCGGACCTTGCGGATGTCCGTGGCGAGCGCGTCCAGGGCCTCCGACGGCGGATAGTCGGCGCTGTCCTCGGCGAGGACCGAGGCGGGTACCAGGAGCTCGGCCTGGCTCAAGGGGGCGGTCCCGCGCGACGCCCTTAGGTCATTGATGGTGGGCCACAGGTTCAGGGGCGGCAGGGCCACCCCCGCGTCCAGCCGGTCCAAATGATCGGGGAGCTGGATCAGGGCCAGCATCATGGCCTCGGCGGCCTCCTTGGGGTTGCGCACCGTGCCGCTCACCATGGCATCGGCGAGCCGCTGCATCTCCTCCGCGAGGCGGGCCGGGAGGTGCAGCTGCAGTGCCAGCAGTACGCCGCGAATCTCGAACAGGGACTCGACGGCATCCTTCAGAACGGCCGGATCACCACTGGCCCCATAGGTCTCAACCAGATCCCGGACCCGGCGCAGGGTCGTGGCAATCTCGCCCTTGACCCATTTCAGACCACCGACAACCTTCTCTGCCATCAGACCAATGCTCGTGAGGGGCCAGTTAGGTGGCGAGGCGCACGCGTTCCGTCAGGGAAGACGGAAGCCGGCGACCGAGCGCTGCAGCTCGGTGGCGAGATCGACCAGTCGCTCCACCGAGGCGGCGGCACGCTGGGTCCCGTTCGCGTTCTCCTCGGTGATGGCGCGGATCGCCTGCACCGTGTCATTGATCTCGGCGGACTGGCGGGACTGGCGCTGGGAGGAGTCGGCAATACGCTTGGTGATATCGGCGATGTAGGCGGAGACGTTCTCGATCTCGCGCAGGGCATCGCCCGCGTTTTCCGCGAGATTGGCACCCTCCACCACGCCGGTGGTGCTCGCCTCCATGGAGCTCACCGCCTCGTTGGTGTCGGCCTGGATGGTGCGCACCAGCACCTCGATCTGTTTGGTCGCGTTGCGTGAGCGCTCGGCCAGGCGCTGCACCTCGTCGGCAACGACCGCGAATCCGCGCCCGGCCTCGCCGGCCATGGCCGCCTGCATGGCGGCATTGAGTGCCAGGATATTGGTCTGGTCGGCGATGTCGTCGATCAGCTCCACGATCTCGCCGATCTCCTGGGAGGACTCGCCCAATCGCTTGATGCGCTTGGAGGTCTCCTGAATCTGCTCGCGGATCGCGTCCATGCCCTGGATGGTGTCGCGCACCGTCTGGGCACCGCGTCCGGCCACCTCCACCGAGCGCGACGCCACCTCGGCGGACTCCCCGGCGTTCTTCGCCACCTCATCGATCTGCTCGGTGAGCGACTGAACGGCACCGGAGGCCAGATTGATCTGGGCCGACTGCACCGAGCTGCCCTCGGCCAGCCGCAAGGCGATGGAGCGGCTCTCCTGGGCCGAGGCGGAGACGTGCTCGGAGGTGTCGTTGATGGTGGTGACCAGCCCGCGCAGGGCCTCCACCGCATAGTTGATGGAGTCGGCGATGGCGCCCGTCTTGTCCTCCGTCACCGTGGCCTCCACCGTCAGGTCGCCGTCGGCGAGGTTGCCCATCTCATCGAGGAGCCGCAGGATGGCCTGCTCGTCGGTTTCGGTCTGGGCGCGCAGGGCCGCCTCCCGCCGCTGGGCCTCACGAATCGCGAGCAGGCCCAGGGCCAACAGGGTCAGCACCGTCAGGGCGCTGAACAGCGGAACCGCCCAGGGACCCAGGGTGAAGGGGCCCAGCTGGAACTCACCGGTGCCCTGCCGGAAGGCCTCCGCCAGGGAGTCCAGTGCGCCATCCAGCTTGGCGCCCGCGGCTCCCATGGCCGGGAGCACGCCCATGGCGGGCAGCGCGGCGGGTACCAGGTCGACCATCTTGTTGGCGTCGGCGCGCATGGCCGCGAAGCCCGCCTCGGTCTCCTTCAGCAGGGGCAGGGCGGGCGACTTGTCGCGTCCGTTGGCCTCTGCGGTCAAGTCCTTCAAGCTGGCGGCGAAGGCATCCGCCGCGGCGTTGCCGGCGTCGATGGCGGCGGTCGCATCCCCGCTGCCGGCCGTCAGGCGGCTGAGGCTCGATTGCATGGCCTCGAGCCGGGCGAGCTGGCGACCGGCCTCCAGGGCCTGTGCGGGCGGGACGGTCTCCGAGGCCAGGAGTGTCGACGCCTTCGACATGGACTCGCTGATCTGCGGAAGCAGTGCCCCCGTGGCCTGGGCGAGCTGGAGCATGCCCAGGATGTCGCCCTTGGACGCGATGATTCGGTCTGCGTCCTGTCGGTAGGCCGTCCAGGCCGTTTGCACGGCGCTCAACTGCGGATCCACCTGAGACGGGGAGGCGGCCATTCCCTCGGCAGGGGCGGTGCCCTGAATGGCATCCATGCCGGCCTGGAAGCGGTCGCGCTCGCCGCGCAGGCGCTCGAATGCGCCGGCGTCGCCCTGAACCGCCTCACCTGCCGAGCCCACCATGCGCGCGGCCAGTGCCTTCTGCGCGGTGGTGGCCAACGCGAGCCGGGTGTTGCGGTCGTCCAGGTTCCTGGTCAGGATGTAGGAAAGGAGCGCCAGGGCCGCGAAGGCGACCGCCAGAAGCGTCAATCCCGTTGTTAGGCCCCGCGAGCCCCCCGCGCTGCCCCTTGCCGTCTTGATCGTGGTTCGCTTCGCCATCTCGTACCGACTCCCGGACCCGTTGAATTGCCTGGTTGGCCAAACGCCGTTGGTCAGCGCTTGAATCGCCCCGGGAACCCTGCCCCGGAGCACCGGCCGATCAATGCCAGCAAGGCATTCATCAGCGCGTTCTCTGAAGAGACGCCGCTCAAGGCCATCCTGGGGCCTTGATCAGCTCGCGACCCAAGAGGCGCGACCTTCGAGGCGCTCCATCTTGAGGCACTTGGGCGCCCAAAACTGGGAACCATCCGTGAATCCGAGGGGTGGCCCAGTCATTGGCGACGACCGCCGCTCTCTGTCTTTCCGGCGTCCTCAGCTCCCGCCGGCATTAAGGAGCGGATCGGCCAGTAGCCGATCGAGCGCCAGCACCGCTACCCTGGCTCCGTCCATGGGAAAGGCCGAATCGGCGAAGGGCGCCAGTACGTCCAGACCAGGGGGCAGCTCGCGTGTGCGCAGCGCCGACTCGAAGTGCCGGATGCCGATCGCCTCGCTCACCAGCAGCCCACAGGGAAGCTCGTCCTGGCGCACCGCCAGGACCCGGTCCGTGGCGCGCCGCTCGCTGGAGCCGCCGTAGACCAGGGCCGCGAGATCGAAGATCGGCAGCAGGGTGCCGCGGTTGTTGGCCACCCCAAGTACCCATGGCCTGGTTCCGGGTATCGCGGTGAGATCGACGGACGGTTCGAGCACCTCGGCGATTTGCGACAGGGGGGCCAGGAAGGTGCGCTCGCGCAGACGAAACAGCACCCCGGCCCAGACCTCGACCGGCGGGGCCTCGTCGGGCAGGCGGGTGTCGAGCGCGCGAAAACGGGCATCGAGATCGGCGATGAGGCCGAAAAGCTCGCTGGCATCCGAGCTGGGAGCCTGGGTCTCGGGTGCGGTGCCTGTTTCCATGGCTCAGCGGCCCACGATCTCACGCACGCGCTCGAGCAGCTCGGTAGGGTCCACCGGTTTGACTAGGTAGTCCAGGGCCCCTTGGCGCAGGCCCCAGGTGCGATCGGTCGGCTGATCCTTGGTCGTCACCATGATGATCGGGATATGGGCGGTCGCCTCGTCACGGTGCAGAATGCGAGTGGCCTGAAAGCCATTGAGCACCGGCATGATGACGTCCATCAGGATTACGTCGGGAAGCAGCCGGCGCGCCATTTCCACCCCCTGTTCGCCGTCCGCCGCCGTTTCGACGCGGTAACCTGCCTTGACCAGGGTATTGACGAAGATCCGGGTCTCGGTGGGGGAGTCGTCGATCACCAGCACCGTTGCGCTGGTCGTCCCCTCATCCGTGGAGGCCGCATCCACCGTGTCGTTCTTACGAAAGAAGCGTCTCATGTTTCATCCGCGCGCGTGGCGACTGGCGCCGTTCTCGTTGTGGACCCTGGGGTCGGCTGAATGGACAGGGGACGCCGTCCCTAGTCCGCGTGCCCTGGATCGAGACCCAGATGACGCTTCACCGCGTCCAACAGGTCGTCACCGGTAAAGGGCTTCGACAGGTAGAGCTCCGCGCCGACCAGGCGTCCCTTGGCGCGGTCAAAGAGTCCGTCCTTGCTCGAGAGCATCACCACCGGGATATCCCGCAGTGACGGGTTGCCCTTGATCAGGGCGCAGGTGTGATAGCCGTCGAGCCGGGGCATCATGATGTCCACGAAGACCAGGTTCGGGCGGAACTCCATGATCTTGCCCAGGGCCTCGAACCCGTCCCCTGCGGTCTCGACCTCATAGCCCGCCTTGGACAGCAGATTCTCGGCCGTCCGCCGTATGGTCTTGCTGTCGTCGATCACCAGCACCCGCACTGGGCGCGAGTCGTCTCCCTGCGCCGATGCGTTCATTGGAGTGCGGACCCGATGGGACCCGGCTCGGCGACCTCGGGCCGCCGCGCCAGCACGGCTCTCCCGGGGAGGCCGATCGCAGGCCCAGCGATTATTGAAAGATTGCCGATCCCGGTCACAAGGTGAGGTCCCAGAGTTTCGTCCTTCCTATCCTCTCGCTGCGCCCTGCCCTCCGATCGGGACCTGCGCTCGGCCTGCCCTGATCGCCTCTTTGCAGCGGGAACTGTGGTCAGCGGCTGAAGGGCCGCCCCAACGGCGCCAAATTTCTGTCTTTGTTGTACCACAGAGGGGTATGGGGCTCGTTGAGAACGGCGTCACCCTAACGTAATCCGTACCCGAACCCGTCGACCAAGGCAGGCGCTCGATTGCGATTCGCGGCCCCCCAGGGCCTGGACCGAGCGGCGGCAATCGCGGGAGCAAGGGCAGACCGCGGACGGATTCAATCGGCAGCGCCCGGGGGTTACACTGGCTCCCATGAGCATTGACCTTGGCGTCGTCATGGACCCGATCGGGTCCATCACCATCAAGAAGGACAGCACCTTCGCCATGATGCTGGCGGCCCAGCGCCGTGGCTGGCGGCTCTGGTACATGGAGCTCTCGGACCTATTCGTGCTGGGCAATCGTACGCAGGCCCGCATGCGTGCACTTGAGGTCGTGGACGATCCGACCGGCTGGTATCGCTTCGTCGGGGAGGAGACGCGAGCGCTCGATACCCTGGACGCGGTGCTGATGCGCAAGGATCCGCCGTTCGACATGGAGTACATCGTCGCGACCTATCTGCTCGAGCAGGCCCAACGCGCCGGGACCTGGGTCATCAACGACCCGCGCAGCCTGCGCGATGCCAACGAAAAGGTCTTTACCCTGGCCTTCCCGCGCTGCACCCCCGCGACCCTGATCACCCGCCGCCTGGCCGATATCCGGAGCTTCCAGGCCGCCCATGGGGACATCATCCTGAAGCCACTGGACAGCATGGGCGGGGCCTCGGTGTTTCGGGTGCGTCCGGACGACCCGAATCTCAGCGTGATCGTCGAGTCCCTGACCGAGCGCGGCCATCGCTACTGCATGGCCCAGCGCTTCATACCGCAGATCAGCGACGGCGACAAACGGGTGCTGATGATCGACGGGGAGCCGGTCCCTTATTGCCTGGCGCGCATCCCCGCACCCGGCGAGACCCGGGGCAATCTGGCGGCGGGCGCCTCCTCGGAGGGCCGGCCCCTGACTGAGCGTGATCGCTGGATCGCCGCCCAGGTCGGGCCAGAGCTCAAGGCCCGGGGTATCCTGTTCGCCGGACTCGACGTCATCGGCGATTACCTGACCGAGGTCAATGTCACCAGCCCCACCTGCATCCGCGAGCTCGACGCCCAGTTCGGACTGGACATCGGAGGTGCGCTGATGGACGTCATTGCCGCACGACTGGCCGCCGCCTGATGCCGGCCCCGCCCTCTGCCGCGCCCCAGGCGCCGCCGGACCAGCCAATGTCGACCCCCTTGTGCCCGACGACCGGTCGCCGCGCGGCTGCGCTGGTGGCCGTCATGGTCGCCGCTCTGTTCGGGCTTGCCCTCTCTGGCTGCCGCGATCAGACCCCCGCGATCACCAGCCGCTTCAGCGCCTTCGGGACCCAGGTCGATCTGAGCCTGGTGGGGGTCAATCCCAGGGCGGCGGAACAGGTGGCCGCGGCCATCAAGAGCGACTTCGGGCTCATGACCCAGGCCTGGCACCCCTGGGAGCCCGGCCCCATGGGGCGCGTCAACCTGCTCCTGACCAAGGGGGAGCCCTTCGTCGCGCCGCCCTCCGTGTTGCCGCTGGTGCGTCTCAGCCAGACCTACTGGGAACAGAGTGGCGGGCTCTTCAATCCGGCGATCGGCAATCTGCTCGACCTCTGGGGTTTCCACAGCGACATCGTCGAGTGTCGTCCGCCCCCGAGCGAGCGCTCCATCGCGCGCCTGGTGCAGGCGAACCCGCAGATGTCGGATGTCCGGGTTGAGGGTCTGGAACTGCAGGGCAGCAACCCCGCTGTGAGGCTCGACTTCGGCGATCTCGTCAAGGGTTACGCCATCGACCTGGCCATCGATCTGTTGCGCGAGCGCGGGGTGCGGGATGCCATGGTGCAGATCGGCAACGATGTGCGCGCTATCGGCGAGCGCAGTGGTCAGCCCTGGCGGGTGCCGGTGCGTCGGCCCAGCGGCTCGGGCGTGCTCGGCATCCTCATGGTGCGCGGGGATGAGAGCATCGCCACCGCATCCGCCGCCGACCGCAACTTCATCTACGGCGGCGTCACCTATCACAATCTGCTGGACCCGCGCACGGGCTGGCCGTCCACGGACACCCTGGCGGTGACCGTGGCCCACCGTGAGGCGGCCACCGCGGCGGCGGCGGCGGCCGCGCTGTTCGTCGCGGGGCCGGACCACTGGCTCGAGGTCGCCCGATCCATGGGCATCCGCTACGTGCTACTGGTCGATAGCCGGGGGACGCTGCACATGAACCCGGAGATGCGAGACCGCATCGAGCTGATGGACGGGGCGGGCGATTCGGTGATCAGCCCGCCCCTGAGCCCGCCGGCGGCCGATTCGGCCCCCGCTCCAGCGGGTGGAGCGGGCGACCCTTGAGCGAGATCCAGTCCGGCAGAGTGCCGGCGCTTCCCCGCGCACTGGCGGCCCCGGTGCCGCAGGGATCGCCGCTGGTCTTTACGCTGGCGCTGCTCAGCGCCGGCCTGGTCCATCTGTTCCTGATCCTCGCCGTCTCGATCGAGATGCCCAAGCCCGATGCCCGAGAGCTGCCGGAGCAGGCACTGGAGATCCTGATCCTGAAGGAGGCCGGGACACCCACCGAGCAGCCCGCGCCCGATGCCGCCCTCTCCCAGCGCTCCCGCGCCGGTGAGTCCCCCGACGGCAATGTGGTCGTCACGACCCCCGACCCGGAGGTCGCTGAGGAGCCCGCGCCGGCGCTCGACGAGGTCCCGGCCGAGGATCCGGTCGAGCCGATGCCTCAGGTCGAGCCGCAGCCGCCGCCCGCGCCCCAGGCCGAGGTCGCGCCGACGCGCTCCGATGTCCTCACCGCCGAGGCTCCGCCGACGCCGGACGCCCTGGTGGAGCCGCCGCATCAGAGCCTGGATGCGGCCCAGATCCTCGGCAGCCGTAACCAGGAGATCGCCCGGCTCACCGCCAGCCTGCAGGAGCAGAGCGCCGCCTATGCGAGCCGCGTTCGCCGCCGCTCGGTGAGCGCGAGCACCCGGGAATACCGCTACGCCAGCTACCTGGCCGCCTGGGCGCGCAAGGTGGAGCGCATCGGAAATCTTAACTATCCCGAGGCCGCCAGGGAGCAACGCCTCCACGGCAACCTGATCCTGCATGTGGCGGTGCTCAAGGACGGCAGCGTGGAGAGCATCCGGGTGGTCCGCAGCTCCGGGTACGACGTGTTGGACCAGGCCGCCGTGAAGATCGTCGAGCTGGCCGCACCCTATTCCCCCTTTCCGCCGGACATCGCCGCCGAGACCGATGTCCTCGACATCATCCGAACCTGGCAGTTTCTGCGCGGTGGACGCCTGGGCTGGGAGAATTAACCGGGCAATCGGGAGCGGGTTCGCCCTGGCGCGGTCTATGGTGGCTGGCCCCACTTGCCACCCCTTCCGGCGACCCGGATACTAGGACCATGAGTTTCAGCACCTCACTGACCAATCACTTCCTGATCGCGATGCCGGGTCTGCGGGACCCCAATTTCTCGCGCACGGTCACCTATGTCTGCGAGCACACGGATCAGGGGGCCATGGGGATCGTCATCAATCGACCCACCGAGGTGACGTTGGGCGAGCTGCTGGCGCAGCTTGAGATCCCCACCCGCCTCGACTGGGTGCGCGATACCCCGGTGTACCAGGGCGGTCCCGTTCAGACGGATCGGGGATTCGTTCTGCACAGCGCCGGCCCCGCATTTGACTCGACGCTGAGCATCACCCCAGACATCAGCGTCACCACCTCACGCGACGTGCTCGAGGCGATCGCCGGGGGCGAAGGCCCCGAGCGCAGCCTGATCGCGCTCGGCTATGCGGGATGGGGCGGGGGGCAATTGGAGCAGGAAATGAGCGCCAACGCCTGGCTCAGTGGCCCGGCCGACAGCGACATCATCTTCCGGCTCGACGTGGACGGACGCTGGCTGGCCGCCGCCCGACTGCTCGGGGTGGACCTTAACCTCCTGAGCGGCGAGGCGGGTCACGCCTGAGACCCAAGGGGTTCGGGGCAGCGCCCATGCCGGTCCTGTTCGGTTTTGACTTCGGACCGCGCAAGATCGGTGTTGCGGTCGGCCAGACCCTGACCGGATCGGCAACGCCCCTCGTCACTTTGAGGAGCCGCGGCGACAAGCCGGATTGGCCGGCCATCGAGGCGTTGGTTCGCGAATGGCGCCCGAGCGCGGCGGTCGTCGGACTGCCCCACAACATGGACGATGACAGCGAGGTGGATTGGGCGGAGCGGATCCACCGTTTTGCGCGGCAGATCCACGGGCGATTCGGGTTGCCGGTGCACCTGATCGATGAGCGCCTCACCTCCATGGAGGCGCGCCGCCTGCTCAAGGCAGACCACGGCCGCAGGCCCTACGACCACCGGTTGGAGGACGCCCTGGCCGCGGCCCTGATCCTGGAGACCTGGCTCAGTGAGCAAGTCCATGAACCACCAAGCCAGGCCCGCTGAGAGCCTCCCCTGGGCGGACGCCCAGGAGATCGACGGGGCCATCGCCCATATGGCCGAGGGACTGCGCGTCTTGTTGGGGCAGCGCACCATCGCCGCGCCGCTGATGATCGGCATCCACACCGGCGGCGTCTGGGTGGCCGAGCGCCTGCACGCCCGGCTGGGCCTGAGCGAGCCCCTGGGGCTCCTGGATATCTCGTTCTACCGGGACGATTTCACCCGCATCGGGATGCACCCCCAGGTGCGGCCATCCCAACTGCCGGTCGCGGTGGACGACCGACACCTGATCCTGGTGGACGACGTGCTTCAGACCGGGCGCACCATCCGCGCCGCGCTCAATGTCCTGTTCGACTACGGTCGTCCCAAGTCGGTGATCCTGGCCGCGCTCGCCGAGCGCGACGGCCGCCAGCTGCCGATCGAGCCCAATGTGGTGGGTCTGCACGCGCGCCTGGACCCCGGGGAGCAGATCAAGCTCGCTGGGCCCGAGCCCCTGCGGCTGGTGCGCGGCCGTGCCCCCGCCAAGGACAGGGCGCGAAGCGGCGCCCGGGGTGATGCTGAGTCCGGAGACAAGGCCCCATGAGCGCGCCCGACCCCCAGCTCGACGGTGAGGGAAACCTCAAGCATTTCCTCACCATCGAGGGTCTGAGCCGAGGGCTGCTCACCGAGATCCTGGACCAGGCGGAGGGCTTCGTCGGGGTCGCCCGGCAGGCGGTGAAGAAGGTGCCCCTGTGCCGGGGCAAGGTGATCGCCAACCTCTTTTTCGAGACCAGCACCCGGACCCGTACCACCTTCGAGCTGGCCGCCAAGCGGCTCTCCGCCGACGTGCTCAATCTCAACATCGCCACCTCCGCGACCACCAAGGGCGAGACCCTGCTCGATACCCTGCGCAACCTCGAGGCCATGCACGTGGACATGTTCGTGGTGCGTCACGGCTCCAGCGGGGCGGCTCACTTCATCGCGGACCACGCCGACCCGCACGTGAGCGTGATCAACGCAGGGGATGGTCGCCATTCCCATCCCACCCAGGGCATGCTCGACATGTTCACCATCCGCCGGCACAAGGGGGACTTTGCCAACCTCTGCGTGGCCATCGTCGGAGACGTGCTGCATTCGCGGGTGGCACGCTCCCAGATCGCGGCACTCAAGACCCTGGGTGCCGCCGAGGTGCGGGTGATAGCGCCGCGCACCCTGGTCCCGGCAGAGGCGGAGACGCTGGGCGTGCGCGTCTGTCAGGATCTGCGCGAAGGGGTGCGCGACGCCGACGTGGTGATCATGCTGCGACTCCAGCGCGAACGCATGTCCGGCGCCCTGCTGCCGAGCCCCCACGAGTACTACCAGCTCTTCGGTCTGACCGAGGAGCGGCTCTCCACGGCCAAGCCGGACGCCATCGTCATGCACCCGGGGCCCATCAACCGGGGCGTGGAGATGGACTCGGCCGTGGCCGACGGCGGCCGCTCGGTGATCCTCGAGCAGGTCAGCAACGGCATCGCCGTGCGTATGGCGGTCATGTCCATGTGCATTGGCACCCAGAACCTGAGCGGTCAGACGCGGCGGGTGAGCGGTCCGGGAGACCTCGATGGCTAGAGGGCCCAAGATCAGCATCCGCAATGGCCGCCTCATCGACCCGGCGAGCGACACCGACCGGGAGGCGGATCTGCACCTTGCCGACGGACGGGTGCTCGCCGTCGGCGCCGCCCCGGCCGGTTTCCAGCCCGACCGCACCCTGGACGCCAGGGGACTGGTGGTCTGCCCCGGTTTCGTGGACCTTTCGGCACGGTTGCGCGAGCCCGGCCACGAGCAGAAGGCGACCATCGCGAGCGAGTCCCGCGCCGCCGCGAGCGCTGGCATCACCACCCTGTGCTGCCCCCCGGACACCGCGCCCATCATCGACACCCCGGCGGTCGCCCAGCTGGTCCACCAGATTGCGGAGCGCCATGGATTTGCCCGCGTGCTCCCCGCAGGTGCCATCACCCAGGGGTTGGAGGGCCGACAGATCACGGAGATGGCCGCACTCAAGCAGGCCGGATGCCCGGTGCTCAGTGAGGCGGACCGGCCCATCCGCAACACCCTGGTCCTGCGCCGGGCGCTGGAATACTCGGCCACCTTCGGCCTCACCCTGTTCCTCCAGCCCCTGGACGGCGACCTGTCCGATGGCGGCTGCGCCCACGAGGGCCGGGTCGCCACCCGTCTGGGGCTGCCCGGTATCCCCGAGGCGGCAGAGACGGTCGCCGTGGCCCGCGCCCTGGTGCTCGCCGAGCAGACCGGGGCGCGCATTCATTTTCGCGGCCTCTCCACGGCGCGCGGCGCCCAGATGTTGGCCGATGGGCGTGGACGCGGCATCTGTGCCAGCGCCGATGTGGCCATGCACCAGCTCTTTCTCACCGAGGACCAACTCGACGGGTTCGACGCCAACTGTCATGTGATACCGCCGCTGCGCACCCTGGCCGATCGCGACGCCCTGCGGGCGGCCCTCGCAGGGGGCGCCATCCAGGCCGTCTGCTCCGACCATCAGCCCCACGATGCCGACGCCAAGGAGGCTCCCTTCCCCGAGACCGCCCCCGGGATCTCCTCGCTCGAGACCCTGCTGCCCCTCGCCCTGCGCCTGGTGAGCGAGGGGGTGCTCGATCTGCCGACCATCATCGCCCGGCTCACCACGGGGCCGGCCGAGATACTCGGTCATCCGCGGGGCAGGGATCTCGGCTGCATCCGTCCCGGTCGACCGGCCGATGTCTGTGTCTTCGACCCCGGGGAGTCCTGGGTGCCCAGTCGTGAGAGCCTCCTGAGCCAGGGTGATAACTCGCCCTTCCTCGGACTCCCCATGCAGGGCCGGGTGCGGTGGACCGTGCTGGGCGGGCGCCTGGTGTGGGAGCGCTGAGCCGCCTGCACCGTATCCGTGCTCGACTCCCATAACCGGACAGGATGCAGATCGACAATCCACCATGACCGCACTTCCCGATCGCGAGGAGCAGATCCGCCGGGTCCATGCCGGCTTCATCCGTCAGGTGGTCGAGACCTGTCAGGGCCCGGAGCGGCGAGCGGACTTCGAGCGGCTGATCCTTTTCGCCGAGCAGCAGGGCTGGACGGATCTGGGTCGGGTGCTGCGGCGCATCGCCGCGGGGGAGCGCTCGACGGCGCTGCTTCAGGGGCTGGACGAGGAGGACAGGGTCATCGGGGAGTCGGTGCTGCGCGGGCTCCAGGACCCCGCCAGCCTGCCCAGCCACACCCGCGCCCAGGATCCCGCCATGGCGGCGCCGGGTCTGGCGCACATGATCCACGCCGCCCGTACCGATCCCCAGGCGTTGGCGCTGCTCGGCAACATGGCGGATCAGATGAGCGGCGTGGGGGGCAGCATGGGGCGGCTGGCGGCGGTGATCCGCCCACTGGTCAATGGCGAGCGCGACCCGGACCGGCTGTGTCGGGGCATGGACACCCAGACGTCACAGCTGGTGCTCGACATCCTGCAGGAGCTGGGTAAGCGGCAGGCCCACTGAGAGCGGGCGAATCGCCTGGTGCTGAGCCAGGCGGGGGTGATTGGCGGAGAGGGAGGGATTCGAACCCTCGATAGGCTGTTAACCTATACACACTTTCCAGGCGTGCTCCTTAAGCCACTCGGACACCTCTCCGGGGTGTGGGCGGGCACCTGCCCGGGGCTGAAACCCGGGGACTTCCTGGCGCTCGCGAGCCGGCAAAGATACAGGAAGCCGGGGGCTCATTCAAACACTGGTCGATCACCCCGCGGCCGGCCGCTCCCACCTCTCGATCTGCGGATCCAATGACCCGGCATGACTGACCCGGCATCACATTCTGTCCCCGGACTCGCGGAGCTGGCGGACCCCCATCGGCTCTACGAGCTTTCGGTGCAGAATCCGAAGGCCGAGGTGGGCCTGGCGGACCGCATCTACCGGCAGCTGCGCGGGCGCAACGCCCGGTGGCTGCGCGAGGACTTCTGCGGCACTGCTGCCGTGTGCTGCGAGTGGGTGCGCCGGCGCAAGACCAACAGGGCCATCGGCGTGGACCTGGACCGGGAGGTCCTCGACTGGGGACGGCGCGTCAATCTCGCGGGGCTCTCGTGCGACCAGCGTGCCCGGGTTGAGCTCCTGGAGCAGGACGTGCTGGCTGTCGAGACGCGCCCCCCAGACATCGTGCTGGCGATGAATTTCAGCTACTGGCTGCTGCGCGGCCGTGAATCGCTCAAGTCCTATTTCCAGCGCGTTCGCTCCGCCCTCGGCAGGGACGGGGTCTTCCTGCTGGACGCCTATGGCGGATACGACGCCTACCGGGTCATCACGGAGGAACGCCGGGTGCAGCACCCGCGGCTGGGTCCCTTCACCTACATCTGGGAGCAGGCGGCCTACGAGCCGGTGAGCGGCCGGCTACTCTGCCACATCCATTTCGCCTTCCCGGACGGCTCGCGCATCGACCGCGCCTACAGCTACGACTGGCGTCTATGGAGCCTGCCCGAGATCCGCGAGCTGCTCGCAGAGGCGGGATTCTCCCGGGTCCAGGTGTACTGGCAGGGGTGGGACCAGTACGGCAATGCCGACGGCATTTTCGTCCCGGTGCAGACGGGCGAGCCAGACGCGGGCTGGATTGCCTACCTCTCCGCCGAGCCGTGATCGCCCACCGGTTGCACGGGCGCTCAGACCCGGTCTCGGGGCGCGCCCCCGGGCAGGGCGTCAGCCCGGCTGGGCGAGACTGGCATCCGAGCGGCCGTTGCGCGCCCAGAGCCGCAGACCGGCGAGCACGGCGGCGAACAGGGCCAGGCAGCCGGCGATCCAGAGCCCGGCGCTCGTCGGGTGACGCGTGAAGGTCGCCGTCTGATAGAAAAGGGTCGCGGTGAGATAGGCCACCCCGGTGGTCCAGAGGCCCACGAAACCGGCCCAGGACGCGCCCGCCTCTCGCATGATGGCCCCCATAGTGGCCACGCACGGAAAATAGAGCAGCACGAAGAGCAGATAGGCAAAGGCCCCGGCGCGCCCGTCGAAGCGGGCGGCCATGGCCCCGAAGGTCCCGGTCCGCACCCCCTGATCGGCCGCCGCCGCGGTCTGATCCGAGAGGTCTCCCACGCGCAGCCCCAGTGGATCGGTGAGACGCTCCCCGAGCTCCCCCAGGTGATCGCCGATCGAGGCCAGGGCGAGCCCCAGATCGCGCCAGAGATCGAAGGGCTCGGGCGCTGCCGGACCCTCCGCCTCCTGGGCGAGCCGGCCATAGAGCGAGTCCAGGGTGCCGACGATGACCTCCTTGGCTAGCACGCCGGAGAAGACCCCGAGCACGGCCGGCCAGTTGTCCTCCTGTATACCCAGGGGCGCAAAGATGGGGGTCGCCCCGCGGCTCGCGGCGGCCAGAATGGACTGATCACTGTTCTGTTGAGCGAAGTGCCCGTCGGTGCCGATGCTCCCCAGCAGATTCAGGGCCAGCACCATGAGCACGATCACCTGTCCCGCCTCGCGCAGAAAGAGCCGCACCCGATCCCAGGTGCGCAGCAGCACCCCGCGCAGTGTCGGCAGGTGATAGGGCGGCAGCTCCATCAGGAGGCCCGAGCTCTCCCCGGGCAGCAGGGTGTGCTTCATGGCGAGCCCGGTAAGGATGGCCACGGCGATCCCGGTGAGATAGAGGGCAAACACCAGGTTCTGTCCCGAATGGGGGAAGAAGGCCGCCGCGAACAGGGCATAGACCGGCAGGCGGGCCCCGCAGGACATGAAGGGATTCATCAGGATGGTGAGCTTGCGCTCGCGCTCGCTCTCCAGGGTACGGGTCGCCATCACCGCCGGGACATTGCAGCCGAAGCCCACGATCAGCGGGACGAAGGCCTTGCCGGGCAGGCCGATCGAGCGCATGAAGCGGTCCATCACGAAGGCGGCCCTGGCCATATAGCCGCTGTCCTCCAGGGCGGAGAGGACGATGTACAGACTGCCGATCACAGGGATGAAGGTAGCCACCACCTGCAAACCGCCGCCGATCCCGTTGGCCAGCACCGCCGGCAGCCAGTCGGGTGCCCCGAGGCCTGACAGCAGGTGGGCGAAGCCGTCCACGAACAAGGCCTGGGCGGTGAGATCAAAGAAGTCGATGAAGGCCCCGCCGATGTTCATGGTGAACATGAACATCAGATAGATGGCGAGCAGGAAGAGCGGGATGCCGAAGGCGCGGCTCAGCACCACCCGGTCGATGCGGTCCGAGAGGGTTCGCCCCGCGCGCCCGTGCTCCCGCACCACCTGAGCGGCCACCGCGTGGGCATGGCCGAAGCGGGTGTCGGCGATATGCAGATCCGCATCCTGTCCCGAGCGCCGCGCGATCTGTTCCCGCCAATGGGCCGCCAGGGTCAGCAGATCCGGGCTCGCAGACTGCTCCGCGGTGTGATCGGATTCGAGCAATTTCAGGGCCAGCCAGCGGGCGTTGCCGTCCTGGTCGTGGCTTGCGAGCCGCGGACCCATCTCGGTGACCGCCTGCTCGACGCAGTCGCCGTGGCCGAGCGGCGTCCCGGAAGGCTCCCGGCCGGCGGCCACCGCCAGCACCCGCGCCTGTAGCTCCGTCAGCCCCTCCTTGGTCACCGCCACCACGGGCACGACCGGACAGCCAAGCTTGCGCGCCAGCTCGTCGACGTCGATGCGGATCCCCCGCTTGCGGGCCACGTCCATCATGTTGAGCGCCACCACGATGGGAACCCCCATCTCCAGGAGCTGCACCGTGAGGTAGAGGTTGCGCTCCAGGTTGGCCGCATCGAGCACGTTGACGATCAGGTCCGCATCGCGGCTCAGGAGGTAGTCCCGCGTCACCACCTCGTCCAGTGAGCTGGCGTCCAGGGAGTAGATGCCGGGCAGGTCGATGATCCGCACCGATCGCCCGTCGAGCTCCAGACTGCCCTCCTTGCGCTCCACCGTCACGCCGGGCCAGTTGCCGGTCTGCTGGCGGATGCCGGTCAAAGAGTTGAACAGGGCGGACTTGCCGCAGTTCGGATTGCCGGCCAGGGCGAGGGTGAGGGGCATGGGTGGGGTCGGTGCGATGGGCGCTATCCCGCTGAAGGTGGAGTCGCCGCGACCTTTCTCAAGGTTCGCGGCCCCTTAGAGCAATACGCCTCCCGGGACGCGAGCCGCCTGGAGACCCGGGATGGGCTCAATCAGCGGCTCCCACTGGGGTCGACCCCCGATGACAGTGGCGGCCCGGTCGGGCCCGGGGCGGCCAGGGGCTCCACCAGGAGCTTGTCCGCCACCCCTCCGCCTAGCGCCACCCGGGTCTCGCCGACCGACAGCACCACCCCGTTGCCCCGCCGATGCAGCATCTCCACCTCGCTGCCCACGCGCAGGCCGAGCCCCCTCAAGCGGTGGGTGAGCTGCCTGCCGCCGCGGATCTCCGCGATGCGGCCACGCGAACCCAGGGGAAGCTCGGAAAGCGGGGACATGGACGGGTCTCGGTAGTTGGTTGGTGCGGCTGCGAACTCGGTCGCTGGGAATCCCGGGGACATCGGGAGAGGCCCCGGAACCCTGTACATCCTGCGAAACCTGCGCCTCAATCGCAACAGAATCCGGCGCGGGCATCGAGGCGGAGGCGGGGCGGCCCGGCGCTCCGCCAACTCTCGCCATCAGGCGAGGTCGAAGCGCAGGAACTCCATGCTGAATTGTCCCCGACCCTGGGTCAGACTGCGCAGGGCGGTCGTATAGCCCAACAGGGCGGCGAGCGGGGCCTCGGCGCGGATCTCGGCGTCTCCGCCGTGGCTGCCCGTGTCGGTGATGAGCGCGGCTCGCGACTGCAGGTCGCCAAGGACGGCGCCGAGATTGATCTCGGGAACCACCACCTCGAGCGCCATCACGGGCTGCATCAGGGCGGGTGAGGCCGCGTCAATGGCCCGGCGCAGCGCCCGGCCGGCCGCGGCGGCGAGCGCCTCCGGGGTGGAGCCGGGGCCGAACAGCTCGACCTCCTGCACCTGCACCGCCAGGTCCTGCAGGGCCGCCCCCTGCAGGGGGCCGGACTCGAGTCCGGAGCGCAGGCCCGACTCGAGGGCGCGGCGTTGCTCCTCGGAGAGCTCCGCGCCCTCGGGGACCACCCGCGGGCGCGTCTCCACCAGCAGCCCCCCTCCCCGGGGCAGGGGCTCGACCCTCAGGGCGACCCGCGCCATCAGGTCCGGGTGTTTGCCGTCCGGCAGCGGGGGCGGGGCGAACAGGGCATCGAAGCCGGCGGGGCGGCGGATGGTTTCACGGCTTGCCACCGCGGGTCGTCCGCTGCGCACCCCGATCCCGAACTCGCGCTCGAGCCGCTCTATGACCATCTGCAGATGCAGCTCCCCCATCCCCTTGAGGAGCCGCTGGCCGGTCTCCGGGTCGTCCTCGACCCTTAGGGTCGGATCCTCCTGGGCGACCTTGTCGAGGACCTCGACGAGCTTGTCCTCTTCGGTGCCGGCGGCGGGCTCGATCGCCAGCCCAAGCACGGGGGCCCGGGCCTCGATCCGCTCGAGTCCGATCAGGTGGCCGGGCGCGCACAGGGTGTCGCCGGTGGTGGCGTGGCGCAGCCCCGCGAGCAGGACGATCTGGCCCGCCTCGGCCCGCTCGAGCTTGGTCTTCTTGCCCGCATCCACGTCGAACAGACGGGCGGCCGGCTCGCGCCGGATCTCACCATCGGGACCGATGAACTCGACCGGATCGCCGGGCTTCAGGGTACCGCGGTAGATGCGGGCGAAAACGTGGCGCCTGCCCTCCCAAAGCTGGACCTTGAACGCCAGCGCGACCAGCGGCCCCTCGTCACCGAGCCTGACCTCCTCGGTGCTGCCGTCCCGGTGCCGGCCGACGGCGGGTGGACGGTCCAGGGGGGCGGGAAGAAAATCCACCACACCGTCGAGCAGGGGCTGGACGCCGAAGTTGCGCAGTGCGCTGCCGCCGTAACAGGGAAAGAGTCGGCCCGCCAGGGTGCCCCCGCGGATGGCCGCACGCAGCGTACCGGGCTCGGGATCCTCGCCGGCCAGGACCTGGTCCGCCAGGCCTTCGTCCCATTCGGCCGCCGCCAGGTACAAGGCCTCCCGGTCCTCGGCACAGCGCTCCCAGAGGGGCGCGGGGCAGGGCGCGGCCTCGATGCGCTCTCCTTGTTCGCCGGTGAAGCGAAGCAGGGTGCGGTCGATCAGGTGGACGAGGGCGCGATCCTCGGCCACGGGGACAGTGATCGGAACCGGCTCGGCGTGCAGCCGCTGACGGATGGCGGCAAGGCTGCGACGAAAGTCCGCCCCCGGACGGTCCATCTTGTTGACGAAGAAGAGTGCCGGGAGCTTGAATCGCGCCCGCTGGCGCCACACGGTCTCGGTCTGGGGCTCGACCCCCCGCACGGCGTCGAGCACCAGGATGCAGCCGTCCTGCACCCGCATGGCGCGCTCCACCTCAATGGTGAAGTCCACGTGTCCGGGGGTGTCGACGAGCTGGATGATGTGGTCCCTCCAGGGGGCCTTGGTGACCGCCGAGGTGATGGTGATGCCATGACGCTGCTCTTCGGCCAGATAGTCCATGTGCGCGGCGCCGTCGTGGACTTCCCCGATCTTGTAGGAGGCCCCGGTGTAGAACAGGATCCGCTCGGTCAGCGTGGTCTTGCCCGCGTCGACGTGGGCGGCGACCCCGATATTGCGGACGTGCGACAATCGCGACGGTTTTTTCATCGTGCTTGAAGGCGAAACGAAAGATGGGTAACAGACAAAAAGGTATGGGCAATAGGGCTGGACACCGTACGCCGATGGGCGGACTTGCCCTGGCGGCGACGCTTGGGGCTGGCCTGGCTCTGGGTGCCCCGGCGGGGGTCTGGGCGGATACCTATCAGCTCGCCCATCCAGGCGATAGCGTGATCGGCACGCCCTTCTATGTAAAGACCCGGCACAAGGACACCCTGCTGGACTTCGCGCGCCAGAATGGCCAGGGCTACGACGATATGGATCACGCCAACCCCAAGGTGGATATGTGGGTCCCAGGGGACGGCAGCGAGGTGCTGATCCCCACCTTCTGGGTGCTGCCGAACGCGCCGCGCAATGGCCTGGTGCTCAACCGCGCCGAGAAGCGGCTCTATTACTACCCGCCGGACAATCCGAACGAAGTCGAGACCTATGCCATCAGCATCGGTCGCGAGGGCTGGAACACCCCCCTGGGGAACTTCTCGATCACCCAGAAGATCAAGGACCCGACCTGGACGCCGCCCGCCTCGGTGCGGGCCGAGCATGCCGCCCAGGGCGACATCCTTCCGGACGTGGTGCCGGCGGGGCCGGACAATCCCTTAGGTCAGCATGCCATGCGGCTGAGCATTCCGGGCTACCTGATCCATGGGACCAACAAGCCCTGGGGGCTCGGGATGCAGGTCAGCCATGGTTGTATCCGCATGTACCCGGAGGGGGTCGCGGATCTGTTCGGTCGTGTGAGCGAGGGCACGCCGGTCACCATCGTCGATCAGCCGTACAAGCTCGGCTGGCTGGGGGACGAGCTCTATCTTGAGGTGCACGTCGACAGGGAGAAGAAGCCGGAGAGCGGGCGCTCCGTGATACCGGAGTCGGTGGCGAGCGCGGAGGGACTGACGATCGACTGGAAGGCGGTGGAGCGGGCGGTGTCGGAGAACACCGGCCTCCCACAACTCGTGGGAAGCCGGCGAAGCTCAGCCGAGAGGCTTCACTTGGACATGATCTTCTGATACATGCGGTCCAGACGCTCGGTGTTGGCGTCGCAGCAGGCCTGGGCACCCTTGGCGGAGTCCAGGGCCTGCTGGGCCATGTCACGGGCGGTCTGGTCGGTGGTGCAGCCGCCGAGCATGGAAAGGCTCAGCAGGGCAGCGGCGGACAGGGAAGCGAGCTTGACGATCTTGGTCATAGAAAAATCTCCGTAGGTTGAGCCGTTAGGCTCCTTTTTTATAACACACTGCTGGGGTTTTTCCGAACTCCCCTCACGCGCGCCACGCGGCCTGCGGTTCTGGCACGCCCGGGCATGAGCAGGGCACGGATGCGAAAGGGTCTGGATTGACCTAAAGAGTCGGACCCGGCGGAGAAGATTGCGACAAACCGCTCCGTAACTCAAGCCCGGACGGGAGTCCGCGAAAAAAAAACACGCATTCAGGATGAGGCGCCCCTGCCCTGTCGGGTCCTGGCGGACGCCATTGAGCCGGGTATCGCCGCCGCGACGCCTATCCAGACGCACCGGATCACCACCTGCAGCGAGCCCAAGCGCATCGGTATGCATCGTTACTACGGTCGAGCACCTCTCGGCGGATCGGCAAGCGCAGCGGACGGGCCCTTTCGCTGTGACGGCTATATGGCGGATGGGGTCATTCGTGACGCCCAGGGACGGGCGACCCGGCTCGCCGATCTGCCGCCCTTTCTTCGCACCCTATTGGTCACTGACGGCACCGTCACGAAGATCCTCGAGGCCTACTTCTGGGAGCCGGTGGTCGTGGATACCCTGGAGCAGCGCTTCGAATCGGCCGCCGCACCCGTACCCTGGATCGAGCTGGTTGCCGGGGACCGCTGCCTGATCCGCGATGCGCGGCTGCGAGGGATGCACAGCGGGCGCAGCTATGCCGAGGCCTTCTCCCTGATCCGCACCGAGCTCATACCGCCGGATTTCAGGCGACGCCTGATCGACCGTGAGATCGGAATCGGTGCGCTGATCCGCGACAGCGGCCTGGAGAGCTATCGCGAGGTCCTGGACGTCGGCATGGAGGCTCAGGAGTCCGGCGAGGAGGCGGTCTTCCGCACCTACCGCATCGTCATCGCGCGGCGACCGGTCATCCTGATCACCGAGTACTTCGCGCTCCGCAGCTACCAGGCGACCTGAGTCGTTCGTCGGCAGGGCCGCCTAAGGCCAGATCCCGCGCTGCAGTGTGACTCTGGCGAGCCGGTCGAGAGACTCCGCCATGGCGGCGGTGCGCAAATCCGTGCTCAGGCCGCCCTCGGGGTCGCTCGCCGGCAGGGCCCGCCAGCGCGACACCACGCGGTCCGTCGCATCAAAGAGCCGCGCGCGCAGTCGTGCGTTGATCTCCTCCAGCGGCCAGCTATGGTGCTCGATGTTCTGCACCCACTCGTAGTAGCTCACGGTGACGCCCCCGGCGTTGGCCAGGATGTCGGGCAGCACCAGCACGCCCCGCCGGGCGAGGATGTCGTCGCCCTCGGGGGTGACGGGCCGGTTGGCGCCCTCGACCACCAGCCTTGCCTGCACCCGATCGGCGTTGCCGCTGTGAATCTGTCCGCCCAGGGCGGCGGGGACCAGGATGTCGCAGGGCAGCGCCAGCAGGTCCGCGTTGGTGATGCTGCGGCTGCCGCGCAAGCCAACCACGGTGCCGGCCCGGTCGCGCTGGGCGGCCACCGCAGCCAGATCCAGATTGTCCCCATTCTCCGCCAGGATGCCGCCCTGGGTATCGCTGAGGGCGATGACGTGCGCCCCCTTTTCCTGAAACAGCCGTGCCGCCACCCGGCCCACCTCGCCGAATCCCTGCACGGCCACCCGCGCACCGGTGAGCTCGCCGCGTCCGGGCAAACCGCCCAGTGCCAGGAAACGCTCGGTGCACAGGACGCAGCCCCTGCCGGTGGCCTCGTTGCGACCCTCGGAGCCGCCCAGCTCGAGCGGCTTGCCGGTGACCGCGGGCAGATTGTTCTCCCCAGGGTGCATCCGATCGTAGGTGTCGTAGACCCAGGCCATGGTCTGGGCGTCGGTGTACATGTCGGGGGCCGGGACGTCGGTGTAGGGACCGATGGCGTCCCCCAGCTCGGCGATGAAGCGCCGCGTGATGTGCCGCAGCTCGCGCTCGCTGAGTCCCTTGGGGTCGCAGGTCACGCCGCCCTTGGCACCACCGAAGGGCAGTCGCAGCAAGGCGCACTTCCAGCTCATGAGCGCCGCAAGGGAGGTGACCTCGTCCAGGTCGATCTGGGGGTGATAGCGGATGCCTCCCTTGCCCGGCCCGAGCAGGCGACTGTGCAGCACCCGGTAGCCCGTGAAGCTCCGCACACTGCCGTCGTCCATCTCGACCGGCAGGTTGACGCTGATGGTGCGCCGGGGCAGGCGCAGAAAGTCCACCAGCCCGGGCGTTATGTGGTCGAGGTGGGCACGGGCGCGGCGGAACTGCTCGTCGATCACCCGCACGGGATCGAGCTCGCCTGGAGAGGGTGCCTGGCCGCCCTGGGACCCCGCGTCCTCGGGTGTCTGGCTCATGGATGCCCCCCGAGCCTGGTGCCAGAGCGCGCAATCACCAGGGCAACGGCTCGACCGCCTGCATGTGCCAGATGTCGGCGTTGTATTCGCTGATGGTGCGGTCGGAGGAGAAATGCCCGCTGTGGGCGCTGTTCAAGATACTCATGCGCACCCAGCGCTCGCGGTCCCGGTAGGCCGCCGCCGCCCGCTCCTGGGCGTCGACGTAACCTCGGAAATCCGCCGCCGTCATCCAGGGATCGTGGGCATTGCGGATCGAGAAGATGACCGAGTCGAAGACGCCCGGCTCGAACTGGTTGAAATGGCCGGACTCGAGCAGGCTCATGACTTCGAGCAGGGCGGACTCGCTGCCGATGATGGCATTGGGGTCATAGTGGCCCCGACGCTGCTCGACCTCCGCGGCGGTGAGCCCGAACAGGAAGAAGTTCTCGTCTCCAACCTGATCGCGGATTTCGATGTTGGCGCCGTCCAGCGTGCCGATGGTGACGGCCCCGTTCATCATGAACTTCATGTTGCCGGTGCCCGAGGCCTCTTTGCCGGCGGTGGAGATCTGCTCCGACAGATCGGTGCCGGGCGAGATCACCTCCATCAGCGAGACCCGGTAGTCGGGCAGAAAGGCGACCCGCAGCAATCCCTCGGTCTGGGGGTCATGGTTCACCACCCGGGCGACGTTGTTGATCAGCTTGATGATCTGCTTGGCCATCGCATAGCCGGGCGCCGCCTTGCCGCCGATCAGGACACAGCGCGGTGTCCAGTCCCTGACATCGCCGCGCTTGATGCGGTTGTAGAGATGGATCACGTGCAGGATGTTGAGGAGCTGGCGCTTGTACTCGTGGATGCGCTTGACCTGGACGTCGAACAGGGCATCCAGCGGAAAGTCCACGTGGCAGAGGCGCGAGACGGTGTCTGCCAGCCGGCGCTTGTTGTCCTGCTTGATGGCGTGCCAGCGCTCTCGAAAGGCGGCATCCTCGGCAAGCGGCGCGATCCGCTCGAGCTGGTCCAGGTCGCGCACCCACTGGCTGCCGATGGTCTCATTGAGGAGCTCGCGCAGTCCCGGATTGCACATGGCGAGCCAGCGCCGCGGGGTGACGCCGTTGGTCTTGTTGTTGAACTTATGGGGCCAGAGCTCGTAGAAGTCCTTGAACAGACCCTCGACCAGGAGCTGGGAGTGCAGGGCCGCGACGCCGTTGACCGAGAAGCTGCCGACGATGGCCAGATAGGCCATCCGCACCTGGGGCACCTGACCCTCTTCGATGAGCGACATGCGGCGCTGACGATCGATGTCGCCGGGCCAGCGGTTGGCCACCTCCGCAAGGAAGCGGGCGTTGATCTCGTAGATGATCTGCAGCAGCCTGGGCAGGAGCTGCTCGAACATCCGCACCGGCCAGCGTTCCAGGGCCTCGGGGAGCAGGGTGTGATTGGTGTAGGCCATGGTGCGTCGGACGATCTCCCAGGCCGGATCCCATTCCAGATGCTGCTCGTCCATCAACTGGCGCATCAGTTCGGCCACCGAGATGGCTGGATGGGTGTCGTTGAGCTGAAAGCAGTTCTTGTCGGCGAAGGTGCTGAAGTCGCGCCCCTTGATGCGGATCCACTCGCGCAGCACGTCCTTGAGGCTGGCGCTGGCAAGGAAGTATTGCTGGCGCAGGCGCAGCTCCTTACCGCTCTCGCTCGCATCGTTGGGATAGAGCACCATGGTGATGTGCTCGGCGTCGTTCTTGGCGGCGACCGACTCCGGATAGCTGCCGGCGTTGAACTCGTCGAGGTCGAACTCGTCGGTCGCCGCGGCCTTCCACAGGCGCAAGGTGTTGATGGTGTCGTTGCGGTAGCCGGGGATGGGGATGTCGTAAGGGACCGCCAGCACGTCGTGGGTGTCGACCCAGCGCAGCGCCTCGCGGCCCGAGTGGTCCTTGTAGAACTCGGTGTGCCCGCCGAACTGGATGCGCTGGGTGTATTCCGGGCGCTCCAGCTCCCAGGGATTGCCGTCGCGCAGCCAGTGGTCCGGCTCCTCCAGCTGGCGGCCGTTCTCGATCAACTGGCGGAACATACCGAACTCATAGCGCAGCCCGTAGCCCTTCACGGGGAGCTGCAGGGTGGCGCAGGAGTCGAGGAAACAGGCCGCGAGCCGGCCCAGGCCGCCATTTCCCAGTCCTGCATCGGGCTCGCTGGAGGAGATCTCCTCGAGCACCAGGCCCATCTCGAAGAGGCCCTGTTCGGCCGCGTTGCCCACGCCGAGGTTCAACATGGCGTTGCACAGGGCCCGCCCCATGAGGAATTCCAGCGACAGGTAATAGGTGCGCCTGCAGTCCGCCGCGTCATGGGCGTGGCGGGTGCGCTTCCAGCGCTCCATGAGCCGGTCGCGCAGGGTGATGGCGAGCGCCTTATACGGGTAATAGGCGGAGCGGCAATCCCGGTCACGTCCCAGGGTGTGCGCAAAATAGCGCTGGAAGTCGATGGCTATCCCCTCCGCGTCCATGGCGAGCGGGGGCACCTCGAAAAACTGCGCGTTGGGCTGGCTGTGGATCAGATTGTTGAAAGGGGACATGACGAGCCTTGGGTGCGTTCCTGGGGGGATGTCCGGGCTTCCTGCCTCAGGGCCGGCGCAAGCGGGCGGATCATCCAGATGGTTTCTGATGCTGGAGGCATTTTACAAGCAACTATCGAGCCTTCAACCAATCGTTCGGCCGGACTCAGAAATCGAGTGCCGTGATCCGCCAGCCGGTGCCCGTAAAGCTCAGGCGCACGAGCACGGGAGTGTCATCCAGGGCTCCCAGCCGCATCGAGAAATGCAGCGGGTCATCGAAAAAGGCGCGGCTCAGCGCCGGGCGCAGACCGGTGCCCGGGGGCGAGTGTGCGAGCAGGCGCTCTCGCACCCAATCCAGGGTCACCTGACGCTCCAGCGCGTCCGTTCCATCGTGTCGGATGGCCTGCTCGAGCCAGTCGATGAAGGCGTCCGACATGGGCCGGACAGGGCGCTCCGACTCCTTGTTCAGGTCCGCCAGGATCTCGGCGCGCACGGCTCCCAGGTCCACCAGGGCCGCCAGGGTCTCGCGGTCCTCGGCGATGAGGGCGCGGTCGATCCGCCACAGGGTCAGGTAGGGCCAGAGGATGTAGGCCGCCAGCAACAGGGCCAGCCCCAGGAGACGCCGCTTTCGGCCCTCGCCCAGCCCCGAAGCCCGCGCTGTGGCGAGGGCCGCCATGGGTTTCACGCGAGCTCCGCCTGGCGGCGCTCGAGCTCTTCGCCCAGGGTGAGCCATTCCTGCTCGATCGCTGCCAGCTCGGCCTCTGTCTGCCGCTGCTGCTCGAGCAGCGCGAGCAGACGCGGCTTGGACCCGGGCTCGTAGAGCCCGGGCGCTGTGAGGTCCTCGTTGAGGGTGTGGCGCTGCGACTCCAGGACTTCCAGCCGCCGCTCGAGTTGCTGCAGTCGGGTGCGCAGTGGCGCCAGGGCCTTGCGCACATCCGCCCGCTCACGGCGCTGCTGCCTGCGGTCTGCACCGTCGCGGGGCGCCGCGGGGCCGCCCCCGGCCGCGTCCGGGTCCCGCGCCGCGAGCCACGCGGGATAGTCATCCAGATCGCCGGGGAATGCATCGACCCGTCCGCCGTCCACCAGCAGCAGCGTATCGGCGGTCACCCGCAGCAGGTGGCGGTCGTGTGAGACCAGTACCAGCGCCCCCTCGAACTCCTGGAGGGCCTCGGCAAGGGCCTGGCGCATCTCCAGGTCCAAGTGGTTGGTGGGCTCGTCGAGCAGCAGCAGATTGGGCCTCAGTCGGATCAACAGGGCCAGGACCAGGCGCGCCTTTTCGCCGCCGGAGAGCGGCGCCACCGTCCCCAGAGCGCGGTCCCCATCGAAGCCGAAGCCGCCCAGATAGTCCCTCAGGGCCTGCTCGGTGGCCCGCGGGTCCAGGCGTTGCAGGTGACTGAGCGGGCTCTCGTCGCCGCGCAACTGATCGAGCTGGTGTTGGGCGAAATAGCCCACGCGCAATGTCTGGGCGGTCTCCCTTAGGCCCCCCGTCGGGGCGAGCTCTCCGGCAAGCACCTTGACCAGGGTGGACTTGCCGGCGCCGTTGCGTCCGAGCAGCCCGATCCGGTCGCCGGGGTTCAGGGTCAGGTCCACCCCGGCGAGGATGGGACGCCCCGGGTAGCCGGCGGCCAGTCCTTCCAGGCGGATCAGCGGATGGGGCAGCTGGGGTGCGGGCTCGAAGGCGAATCGGAAGGGGGAGTCCACGTGGGCCGGCGCGATCAGCTCCATACGTTCCAGGGCCTTGAGTCGGCTCTGGGCCTGGCGGGCCTTGGTCGCCTTGGCGCGGAAGCGGTCCACGAACTGGCGCATGTGGGCCACCTCGCGCTGCTGGCGCTCATAGAGCGACTGCTGCTGGGCGAGGCGCTCCGCGCGCTGGTGCTCGAAGCCCGAGTAGTTGCCCGTGTAGAGGATGAGGCGCGCCTGTTCCAGGTGCAGGATCTGGCCCACCACCGCATCCAGGAAATCCCGGTCATGGGAGATCAGCAGCAGTGTGCCGCGGTAGGCCCTGAGCCAACCCTCGAGCCAGATCACGGCGTCCAGGTCCAGGTGGTTGGTGGGCTCGTCCAGCAACAGCAGGTCGGAGCGGCACATCAGGGTGCGGGCCAGGGCGAGCCGCATGCGCCAGCCACCGGAGTAGCTGTTCACGGGGCGGCCCTCGTCGCCGGGTGCGAACCCCAGGCCGTGCAGCAGGCGCGCCGCCCGACTCTCCGCACCGTAACCGTCGATGGCCTCGAGCCGGCCCGCGAGCTCGCCGTGGAGCAACCCGTCGCCGGCCGCGTCGGCCTCGGCGAGCCGCGCCTGGATGCGGCGCAGCTCCTGGTCGCCATCCAGGACGAACTCGATGGCGGGCCCGTCGCTGTCGGGCGTGTGCTGCGCCACGTGCGCCAGCTCCCAGCCCGCGGGGAGGCTGACATCGCCGCCGTCGGCGTGCAGCTCCCCCAGCAGCAGGGCGAACAGGCTCGACTTGCCGCAGCCGTTGGCGCCGACCAGACCGACCCTCTGGCTGGGGTAGATCGTCACCGAGGCGCCCGCGATCAGCAGGCGCGGCCCGCGGCGAAGTGAGAGGTTGGTCAGTTGCAGCATGTCCAGTGCATCGTCAGCGCCCGAACGGGGGATTTAGCCACAGGGCGCCCCAGGGTTACAGCCTTTGGCGGACGTTTGGGGGCGCGCCGCCGCACGGGCGGCGGTCTGCCGGAGAGTTGCCCGCGCGCATTACACCACCGTCCCGAGGCCGGACTCGTCGCCGAAGGTCCTCAAGCGGCGCCCCTGTCCAGGCGGCGATAGCCAACCGCCTCGCCGATCTGGCTCGCGCCGATGGGGCCTCCTCCCGCGAGGTCGGCGATGGTGCGCGCCACCTTGAGGATGCGGTGATAGGCCCGCGCCGACAGGGCGAGACGGCTCATGGCCTGCTGCATCAGGCGGCGCCCGGCGTCGTCCAGGGCGCAGTGGCGCTCGATCTCGGCCGGACCCAGGGCGCTGTTGGTCTTGCCGGCGCGCGCCAGCTGCAGCTCGCGGGCGGAGCAGACCCGCGACCTGGCCGCGGCGCTCGAATCACTGGCGCCGGGGATGCCCGGCGGCCCGGCGCCAAGCCGGGCGGGGTCGAGGCGGGGCACCTCCACGTGGATGTCGATACGGTCGAGCAAGGGGCCCGAGATGCGGCCACGGTAGCGCGCCACCTGCTCGGCGCTGCAGCGACAGCGTCCGCTGGGATCGCCGAGGTAGCCGCAGGGGCAGGGGTTCATGGCCGCCACCAGTTGGAAACGGGCCGGGAATTCGGCCTGGCGCGCCGCCCGCGAGATGTGAATACGTCCGCTCTCCAGCGGCTCGCGCAGCACCTCGAGCACCCGGCGGTCGAACTCCGGCAGCTCATCGAGGAAGAGCACCCCGAGGTGCGCGAGCGAGATCTCACCCGGCCGGGGGTTGCTGCCTCCACCCACCAGTGCGACCCCGGACGCGGTGTGATGGGGCGAGCGAAAGGGTCGTACCCGCCAGGTGGCGGGGTCGAATGGGTCGCGATCGCTGACCGAGCGGATCGCGGCCGTCTCCAGCGCCTCCTCCTCGCTCATGGGCGGCAGAAGCCCGGGGAGACGGTTGGCGAGCATGGACTTGCCGGTGCCCGGCGGCCCGATCATCAACAGGCTGTGAAATCCCGCGGCGGCGATCTCCAGCGCCCGTTTGGCGTGCTCCTGACCACGCACCTCGCCGAGATCGGGGTAGTCGGGGCCGGGCGTGGTCACGGCGTCCGGCACATGGGGGGCCAGCGAGCGGGTGCCAGTGAGGTGCTCGCAGACCTCGAGCAGGTGGCGCGCCGGCCTCAGAGTCAGGCCGCCCACCAGGGCCGCCTCGCCGGCGTTGTCCGCGGGCAGGATCAGCTCCCGTCCCGCCCTGCGGGCGGCCAGCGCTGCCGGCAGCACCCCGCTCACTGGCCTGAGCTCGCCGGACAGCGCCAGCTCACCGAGAAACTCCTGCCCCTCCATCCCCGTGACCGGCACCTGACCGGACGCGCCCAAAATCCCGAGGGCGATGGGGAGATCGAACCGGCCGCCCTCCTTCGGCAGGTCCGCCGGGGCCAGATTGATGGTGATGCGGCCCAGGGGAAACTGGAAGCGCCCGTTGAGCAGGGCCCCGCGCACCCGGTCCTTGCTCTCCTTCACCGCCAGCTCCGGCAGTCCGACGATCGAGAGGGCCGGGAGGCCGCCCGCGAGGTGCACCTCGACGGTGACCGGCGGCGACTCGACGCCCTCCCGGGCGCGGCTGTGAATGATGCAGAGCCCCATCAGCAATCGCGGCGGCCGATCCCTGGCCCGCGGCTCAATCGGTCTCCTTCGTCATCGTCGCGCCGAGCCTGCGTTCGAGCTCCGCGACCTGAGCCTCCAGGCGGGCGAGCTTCTCGCGGGAACGCGCGAGGACCGCGGTCTGAACGTCGAATTCCTCGCGGCTGACGAGATCCAGGCGCGCCAGGCCCGATTCCAGCGAGGCCCGCAGGTTACGGCTGACGTCGTCCCTCAGGGTCTGCAGACCCTTGGGTAGGCCGATCGCGAGGCGCTGGGCAAGATCGTCGAGCTGTTTGGGGTCCAACATGGCAGTCATTCCTCCCACACATCGAGTCCGGCCCGCTGCCGGCGAAGGTCCCCCGGGACCAGGATAGAAGGCGCTCGCTGGCCATTATAGGGATGCGTTGCGGCGCCGTCTCTCGCGCCGGTCCGCGAAGAGATCGGTCTGAAACGCACCAATACAGTGCGATTCGGTGGAGCCTCCGGGTCGAAAATGATCCGACCCGGTGCAATCGCCTGTTGTTGCGACGCAACTCTCCCCCTCCAGCCGTTGTGTTTTCGTTACAGAGCGCGATGGCACGACTTCTGCTGAAGCTCGGTGACGTTGCACTCCGACGTGGCCCCAGCCGCCATTGCTGGGCGGCCCCGCCGATCCCTGGCTCTCGTCATCAATAGAGCCTTAGCATTCCGTGTATACCAAGAGGTACCGACAATGAACGCACCCCGCATCGCCACGGCCCTGGCCGCCGCCTCCCTGGGGACCCTGATGGCGGCCCTGACCCTGCCGGCCGTCGCCGAGGACGCCAGTCCCGTCAGCGCCAATATCGGCGTGGTCAGCAATTACATCTGGCGCGGGGTGACGCAGACCCAGGACGGTCCGGCCGTTCAGGGCGGTCTGGACTACGCCCACCCCAGCGGTTTCTACGCGGGCCTGTGGGCATCGAACGTCGATTGGAACGACGAGGGCGCGCCGCAGATCTCGACCGTCATCATGGACCCGCAGGGCAACGCCGTCCTTGACGCCAACGGCTATCCCATCTACCAGACCTCCGGCTCCTCCAACTCGTCCTCCCCCACCTACGAGCTGGACGGTTATCTGGGTTTTGGCAACAACATCACCGACGACCTGAAGTACAACCTGAGCGCCATCTATTACGCCTACCCGGACGGGCGCGACTCCGACTTCGCCGAGATCGGCGGCAGCATGACATGGAAGTGGATCACCGCCGGCCTGGCCTACACCGTCTACGGCGAGAACGACGGCGGTCTCTTCGACGACGGCGACATGTACTACTACGGCGCCCTCGACTTCGGCCTGCCCTATGAGTTCGCCCTCAATTTCCATGGCGGCTATTACGACTTCCGCAACAGCAACGGGGACAGCTACGGCAACTGGGGCACCACCGTCAGCCGCGCCATCGGTGACTACGGCACCGTCAGCCTGACCCTCGATCAGAACCTGGGCAACGACGACGTCTACGACACCGACCCCAAGGTGTGGGTGGGCTGGAAGAAGACGTTCTGACCGCGGCCTTTCACTCTCCATCATCCATCCCGGCCGGGGAGGGCCCCGGCCTTTTTCGGGAGCCATGAGTCATGAAACTGGTTGCAGCCATTATCAAGCCGTTCAAGCTGGACGACGTGCGTGAGGCCTTGGGCGACATCGGCGTCTCCGGCATCACCGTGATCGAGGTCAAGGGATTCGGCCGTCAGAAGGGCCACACCGAGCTCTACCGCGGGGCCGAATACGTGGTCGATTTTCTGCCCAAGATCAAGGTGGAGATCGCGGTCGATGACGACCTGGTCGACAAGGTCATAGAGGCGATCACCAATGCCGCGCGCACCGGCAAGATCGGTGACGGCAAGATCTTCGTATTTGACCTGCAGCAGGTCATCCGCATTCGTACCGGCGAGACCGGCTCGGACGCACTCTGACGCACGCAAGAGGAGACAAGTAAAGTGAAACTCCCTTTTTCGAAACTACCGGTCGGGCGCGCCGCCCTGACCGGACTCCTGGCCCTGCTGCCGCTCGCCGCATTCGCCGAAGAGACCCCGACGCTGAGCGCTGGCGACACCGCCTGGATGCTCACCGCCACCGCCCTGGTGCTGTTCATGACCATCCCTGGCCTGGCCCTGTTCTATGGCGGATTGGTGCGCTCCAAGAATGTGCTCTCGGTGCTGATGCAGTGCTTTGCCATCACCGCGCTGGTGACGGTTTTGTGGACCCTTTACGGCTACAGCCTGGCCTTCTCGACTGCTGGGATGACCACCGAGGCCATCAACCTCAACACCTTCGTGGGCGGCCTGGATCGGGTGCTGTTCGCCGGCATGACGCGTGAGAGTCTGACTGCCGCCATTCCGGAATCGGTGTTCGCAACCTTCCAGATGACCTTTGCCATCATCACCCCTGCGCTCATCGTCGGCGCCTTCGCGGAGCGCATGAAGTTCTCCGCGCTGCTGTGGTTCATGGGGCTCTGGTTCACCATCGTCTATGCACCGATCGCCCACATGGTCTGGAGCGGCGACGGGGGCCTGATGTGGGACTGGGGCGTGCTGGACTTTGCGGGCGGTACGGTGGTCCACATCAACGCCGGCGTCGCCGGCCTGGTGGCGGCCTTGGTGCTCGGTAAGCGCCGGGGTTATCCGACCACTGCTATGCCTCCAAATAACTTGGGCTATACGGTGATCGGTGCATCCATGCTGTGGGTTGGTTGGTTTGGCTTCAACGCGGGCAGCGCGGTCGCCGCCAACGAGAGTGCCGGCATGGCCATGCTGGTAACCCAGATCGCGACCGCGACCGCGGCCCTCGGGTGGATGCTTATGGAATGGATGTCCCACGGCAAGCCGAGCGTGCTGGGTATCGCCACCGGCGCCGTGGCCGGCCTGGTTGCGATCACCCCGGCCTCCGGTACGGCGGGGCCCTTAGGTGCACTCGCCATCGGCGCCGCGGCGGGTATCGTCTGCTTCATCACGTCCACCAAGCTCAAGCGTGCCCTAGGTTACGATGACTCACTGGACGTCTTCGGTGTCCATGCGGTCGGCGGCATCGTGGGCGCCATCCTCACCGGGCTGTTCGCGGACGCCAGCCTGGGCGGCGCGGGTCTCGCCGAGGGCATGACCATCGCGTCCCAGTTGTGGGTGCAGTCCAAGGGTGTGCTCTTCACCATCGTCTACACGGCGGTGCTGAGCTTCATCATCCTCAAGGTCGTAGACCTGGTCATCGGCCTGCGGGTCACCGAGGAGCAAGAGACCGAAGGTCTCGATCTGGCGCTGCACGACGAGCGCGGCTACATCCTCTGACCGTCCGCCGGGGGCGGCCGGTTCCGGCCGCCCCTCCCTTTCAAACTCCTGCGCTTGCCGGGCCATCCGAGACTCCCGATCGCCTCCTTGGATTCCATGGGGCGCTTCGTCGGGCTCGGCCTGGTGCGCCGCAACCAACCGGAGTTGATTTCTCATGGAAGCAATCACCCAACTCAGCTACGCGCTGGACACCTTCTATCTACTGATCTCGGGCGCGCTGGTCATGTGGATGGCGGCAGGCTTCGCCATGCTCGAGGCCGGCTTGGTTCGGGCCAAGAACACCGCCGAGATCCTGACCAAGAACATCGTGCTCTATGCCGTCGCTTGCGTCATGTTCATGCTGATCGGCTACGGAATCATGTACCCGGCCGGGGGCAACGGCTTCATTCCCAGGATCGACTGGGGCTTCATGTTCGGCGGGGATCACACCTTCGACGATGTGATGAAGGGCGGCGACGACGCCCCTCATTTCGCCAAGATGTCGGATTTCTTCTTTCAGGTGGTGTTCGTCGCCACCGCCATGTCCATCGTTTCCGGAGCCGTGGCCGAGCGCATGAAGCTCTGGTCCTTCCTGCTCTTCGCGGTGGTCATGACCTCGTTCATCTATCCGGTCCAGGGCTACTGGAAATGGGGCGGGGGCTGGCTCGATCAGCTCGGCTTCAATGACTTCGCCGGATCCGGGGTGGTGCACCTTTGCGGTGCCTCTGCGGCGCTGGCGGGGGTGCTCCTTTTGGGTGCGCGCAAGGGCAAGTACGGCAAGGACGGCTCCATCAACGCCATCCCCGGCGCCAATCTGCCGCTTGCGACCCTCGGCACCTTCATCCTCTGGTTTGGCTGGTTCGGATTCAACGGCGGCTCCGAGCTCAGGATCTCTGACCTGGGGGAGGCCAATTCGGTGGCGGCCGTGTTCGTCAATACCAACATGGCCGCCGCCGGCGGTACCCTGCTAGGTCTGATCACGGCCCGCCTGCTGTTCGGCAAGGCGGACCTCACCATGGCACTGAACGGGGCCCTGGCCGGTCTCGTGGCCATCACCGCCGAGCCGCTCACCCCCTCACCGATTGAGGCGACCCTGATCGGTGCCTTCGGGGGCCTCCTGGTGGTCTTTGCCATCATCACCCTGGACAAGCTGCGCATCGACGACCCGGTGGGCGCCATCTCGGTCCACGGGGTGGTCGGCATCTGGGGTCTGCTCGCCGTGCCCATCACCAATGGGGAGGCCAGCCTTCCGGCCCAGGCGATCGGACTGGGTGCCATCCTGGGCTGGGTCTTCGTCACCTCCTTCACCGTCTGGCTGATCATCAAGCTGGTGATGGGCATCCGCGTTAGCGAGGAGGAGGAGTACGAGGGCGTGGATATCGGCGAGTGCGGTCTCGAGGCCTACCCCGAGTTCGTGGGGAGCCGCGGCGCCGGAAAATAGGCCGGGTCGGGGTGCCGCGAGGCAATCTTGATCAGGGCGCCCTTCTAAAGGCGTATCCCGGAAACGCACCAGGGCACGCCGAAGCCGCTTCTAGGGAGCGCTGATCAAATGCCGTCCTGACGTTTGATTGGCTCGCGTTTCGAGAGGCGCGACTCTCGAGGCGCTCCATTTCCCATGGATTACAGCCATCAAAAATGTCGAGCCCTCCATGGCCCCGGACCGAAAACGCTTTAAGTCAGCGTTTTGTATAGACGCCCCGGTTTGCATGCTGATCGAGGTGATTAGCTCGATGGCTCAGCTGGCCGGAACCTCCGCGCGCCGCAACGAGCGCTCCGGGCAAGGCGCGGTGCGTACGCAAGTGTGTGCGAGCCGCCCGACCAATGAGGCCAGATCGAAGCGGCGGTTGACGCGGAACTGCACCTCGGCAAGATAGCGGTGGCGGTACTTGTCGAAGTCGAAATGATGGTAGGTGCCGGTAATGGCGCTCTTGGCGTTGGAGATGAAAGTGTTGACCCAGCGGAACGGCTCCAACGCGCTGGATTTGTGGTTGCCGACGATGATCGCGCCGTGGGCAGCGACCGCGGCGCCGGCGGCGTTGAAACTGGCACAGCCATCGGTGACCAGATGTGCCTTGGGGTGAAGTGCCGACTTCGCCCAGGCCGAGAAGGTGGTCCCCTTGTAGTCGTCGATCGGGTCGAAGCGCACGTGCCCTGGGTAGCCGTTGTCGTCGAGCTCGACTGCCGCCATGAAGGGCGCTTTGTTCTGCGAGCCACGACCCGGTTTGCCCGGGTGCACCCCGCCGAGCACGGCATCGTCGGCGAACACCACCCCGTGGAGCAAGCGGCGGGACTCGCGCCGACGCATCGCTTCGAGCAACTTGTGCTTGACCCGCCAGGCCGTGGTGTAGGAGACGCCGAGATGGCGCTTCAGGGAGAGGGCGGAGATGTTGTTCTTGTTCTGGGTGACCAGGTAGATCGCCTGGAACCACTTGGTCAGCGGGAGTTTCGAGGCGTGAAACAGGGTGCCGGAGCAGACGCTGCTCTGGCTGCGGCACGTCGAGCACTGCCAGTACCGGCGCCGCGTCGGCGAGGAAACGCGAGTGCTCGCGCCCGCCGCACTCGGGACAGACAAATCCGTCCGGCCAGCGAGACTGCTCCAACGCCTTCTCGCACTGCGCTTCGGTTCCGTAGCGCTCGATCAACTCGCTTAACGACATACCGTGTTGAAACTGGATTCTGTTTTGGGGCATCGCTGGCACTCCGCTGGTGGACTTGCCGACCAGTGTGCGCCTGGCGCAGGCTCAGGCCGTGAGCCCGCTAGCTGAGGAATCGAGCTAATCACCCTGATCGACGTTGGCGGAGGCCTGGCTGCTGACTTGAATTCGGTCTGTCCGTGCGTCGGTTTCTTCGACGCTGGCCCTGATGGCAGTCCGCACGCCGGTTCCTGATCACATTCGATGCCGCGGAGGGACGGGGCCATGCACCTAGGGGGCGGCGTCCTCGTCGAAGACCTCGTCGCCGTTGGGCTCGTACCGCGGCACCTTGTTCATGTCGTGCCGCAGCTTCGAGAGCTCCCGGTACATGCGCCGCCTGGCGCGGCTCTGATTGCCTAGGGGGCGATGCTCGGGGATGCAGTGCCAGGGGTTGTAGGAGAGGCGTCTGGCGAAGGCCATCTGGGCCGGGGAATCGAACCTCTGTCGGGGGATCCTTAGGGTGGCGACCGAGACCCGTGGAGATAGCCGTTCCGGCCAGAGGACGGCCGCATTCTCGATCGGCATCAGGTGGGGATCGGTCTGGATCTGGATGCGGAAGTCCAGCTCCACGTCCCCCGCATCGAGGGCCGCGATCATCGCCTGCCGCAGGTAGTCGTCCGGCGGACGCCGGGGCAGCCGGGGTATGGGGGTCTTACGGCTCGACCTGGGCCAGACCGAGTACTGCATGGCCTGGCCCTCACCCAGGAGGTAGGGGACACAGCTGAAGTAAGGGGCCTCGAAGGGGCTCGACTGGGTCTTGGTCCAGAGGCCCTGCATGATGCTGTCGAGGACGTGCGGGTCGCGCAGGTTCAGAAAATGAAAGACCGCCGCGTTCTTCAAGCTCCACTTCTGTAGGTGGGCGTTGGCCTTGGTGTCCGGGGTCACGAAGGTCGGGGTCGAGACGCCGAACAGGTCCTGGGTGAAGCGCTCCTCAGCCATCAGCTTGGGTCCAGGGACGTCCATCAGCTTGATGCTGATGCTCATGAAGCCGACGTCGTCGATGTCCGGGGTGACATAGGGACCTGGCCCTGAGAAGCGCACCCAGGCGCGGTACCTGTGCGGCTCGGCGAAAATGCCGTAGCGAAGCTCCGGCGCCAACCCGTCGTGGACGATGAATTCGGCGCGCACCATGCCCTGGGTCTTGGTATTGCCGCCGCGCTCAAAGCCGCCCGGCTTCCAGAGCCCACGCATCTGCGCAATGAAGGTGTCGATGATGGACTGGAGATACACCTCCTCGTCCGGGAGTGGCCGCTCCTCGGCCAAGGCCAGACCCTCGTCCCGGCGTTGCAGGTTGATGAGGAAGGTGGTCAGGCGGGCGATCGGATCGCGCAGGGTGGCATCGAAGGCCGGACGGATGAAGGGGTCGATGCGACGCTCCAGCTGGATCGCCTTGAGCAGGGCATCGGCGATCCAGTCCAGGACGACATTGCCGGTCTCGGCGGGCGGGACCGGGCGGCTGGTGTTTGAGTCCATGGTCGGCCTCCTTCAGTGCGCGCTCGCCAGATAGCGCAGGGCCCGGATGCCCGGCAGGAAGAAGTAGGCCCCCCCGCGCACGGTGACGAAGTGGGGCAGCCCAGAAAGTTGAAGGTCTGGCCGGTCCGGACGCGGTATCGAGAAGCGGTCCGTCGGCACCCCGTCCGGACCCGGCTCCCGGTGCCCGAGCAGCGGGTCGCCCTCGCTGCGCAGACCGGCAAACTTGGTCCCCACGATCCAGGCGTTCTGGACGAACTCGAACTGGCGACCGATGTTGGCAGTCAGGCAGATGAAGTGCAGCCCCGACTCCCCGGGGACCGGCGCACCGGCAAGTGCCTGCTCCAGGGTTAGTTGTGGACCATACTCGCGGCCCCGCCGCAGGAGCCGGTGGAAGCGGGTGGAGGCGACCAGATCAAGGGCGCGGGCCTGGGCATCGAACCCCAGGGTGCGCTTGAGACGTGCCAGGAGTCCGGGTCCGCCGGGCGGCAGGTCGGCGGTACGCGGATTGGCCCGGCGGATGTGAGCCCCGAGGGGACAGCGTAGACCTTGGGTGTCCGATTCATAGGTGAAATCGTTCGCGCCGCGCCCCGTCCCGACCAGCGGCGTACCGTCCATCGCACGCCCCACCATCGCCTCGGCCCAACGCTGGGCCAGGCCCAGATCGCCCCCCGCCTGGTCTCGTAGGTAGCGCCAGAACCCGCTCACGTCCTGGTGGAGCTGGCGCATGACCAGGTAGCTGCCGTTGCGTCCGAGGTCCGCCTTGCCGGGCTCCTCCTCGGCCCGCGGCAGCAGGCTACCAGGGTCGCGATCGGGGTCGATCAGGGGGCGGTCCGTGTAGAGTCCGTATTCGTTGGGGTAGCCGAGCAGGAATTCGCCGATGCATGTCAGGTTTCCGTAGTCGAGCCGCTCCCGGTCCTCGACGGGACAGGTGCGCCGCCAGTCGATCTCGGGCTGGGAGATGCCGTCCACGAACCCGAAGGGCTCGATGCCGTCCAAATCGGCGGTGCTGAGGCAAGCCAGCTGCTCGAAGCCCGGCTCGCATTCGGCCTCCATGGCCCGCCGCCATCCAGCGAGCAGACCGGGCAGCGCGTAGAGGAGGAGTAGCACCTGGGGCATGTGCTCGCCCAACCCCCAGGCCCAATCGCTTGGGTGACTGGGGCCGAGGTCGCCCAGCCGGCGGATGCGGTCCTCGTCGCCCGCCATGCCGCCGAGAAACTCCTCGGCAAATTTGCCGATCACGTCGGGCGGACCCCCCAGGGCCCGGAGCCCGTCGGCGGTGAGCGCGATCTGCAGCGCGGTCCGCGGGGGCGGATTGGCGGTGACCGCGCTCGTCACCGGGGCCCGGGCCAGCCAGGCCCGCGCGGCCTCGGCGTCCTTGATACGGAGCAGAAGGAAGCACGCCTCCCGGTGGTGCTTGTAGCCGAAGCGGACTATGCCCTGGACGTCGTCCAGTTCCACCGCCGTCGGTGCGGGCCCCGAGGGGCTCATAGCAGCCTCAGCCAGGCCAGCGCCTGGGGATCGGTCATCTCGGCCCGCTCCAGGCCCTCGCGAATGCGCCGGTTGCGCGCGAGGTCGGCCAGGGTAAGTCCGGGATACGCCTTGTACCAGACCTGGGTTGGAATCTGGTGGCCGCGCTGGTATTTCTTGAAGCAAGGCTCGCGGCGGGCTCCACCCTTGATTAGCCAGTCGGTGCGCGGCCAACCCACGCCGTTGCTGAAGATCAGGTTCAACCCCCAGGCGACCTTGTTGATGAAGTCGTCCATGTAGGCCTCGTGACTGCCGTCGTAGTTGCTGATGAACAGGACCCGGGTGCCACGGTCGAGCACGACCCAGCGGGCGAAATGGATAGTCTGCACCCGTGCCAGGTAGCCCCGGGTGAAGATGTGCCGGCAGCCGTAATCGATGAGGACCAACAGGACCCTTACCAGGGAGCGTCGAAACAGCCCCGGCTTAACTGGCCCGATGGCGGTGAACTGGTTGGTGAGGTCATGGTCCTCCAGCCGCCGCAACTCCGCCAAGGCCAGGGGACTGGGGGGCGGGCAGAGTTCCGGGTCGCTCCGCTCATGCCGGCGCAGCTGGTAGATCCACAGGGGCAGAGTGGCGAGCAAGAGCGGCAGCGCCAAGAGCCCGGCGAGGGGGAGGCCAAGGGCGTGGCCGAGATTGGTCAGCGCCCAGGGCAATGGCGTCGGTTCCGGCGGGGTGAGCGCGAGGCGGCCGGCGCGCACCTCGGCGCCGACCAGCTCGACGAGCTCGCGGCGAAGGCGCTGGGCATCGCCGGCCGACGCCAGGGCCACCCTCTCCGACAGCAGCCGCTGGAGGGCGCTCTCCTCCCGTATCTGGCGCACCGTGCGGCCTACCCAGTTCACGTAATTGGCGGATGCGCCCAGGCTATGCCGGCGCATCCAGGCCAACAGATCACCCGTCGGATCGAAGCCCTCGCAATGCGCGAAGAGCTGGCGCAGCCCGTCCCCCGCCTTGGCGGACAGGTCCGCCAGAAACGCCTCGGAGGACCCATCGCAGTCACCCAGGAAGGCGAGGCGGGGCGCGAGCCGGGGTGGAACCACCCCGTAGTGCCTGAGGCTGGCCATGTGGGCATCGTCGAGCACCACCAACCGGGCGAAGTGCAATTCCTCGAAGCGGCCGAAGGGCAACAGGGCGTTTTCCGGGTCGGCTTGCCCCGGGGCCCTGTTCATGGTGTCGAGCAGGGCCCGCAGTGCGCCCTCGCGGCCCTCCGCGATGGGTGCGATCAGCAGGAACGGCGACTGCGGCGTCACGGCGTCAGAACTGGAGACAGAAGTCGATCAGGCGCTCCTTGCCCCAGTACACCTTTCCCAGATAGAGGCCAGGGCCGATCTGCCGGATCTCGTCGCGGATCCATTGGGCGACGATCGAGGTGTCCGAGTAGTCGAGGACGATGCACTCATTGCCGTCGAGCCAGCTCGGTCCCTTGTACACCCGGGCGACGATGGCATTGAAGCCAAACACCGAGATCCGATTCTTCAGCAGGCCCTTCTCCGCGTCGAAGACCTTCCCCTGCCAGCCGAAGAAATTGATGATCTTGGCGATAGGCTGCGAGAAATGGGTGCCGGGGGCGATGATGGCCGTGCCTTCGGCCTCTCCACTGGGGATATCCCCCGCCGGGCTTGCCTTGAACAGCTCATCCAGCTGCTCTTGGGTCATATTCAACAGGGTATGAACATCGTAGGCCATGGTCACCTCCCCTCGGGGGTCTTCATCTTGAAATGGGCCTTCGGCGCAATCTCTGGGCTCGCTCCGCTGCTCAGCGCGCTGACGGCGCATCCGCGAGGATCGCGTCCGCCGCCTTCTCGGCGATCATGTAGACCGCGCTGACAATGAAAAAGCCTGGGATATACGGGAAGACGGAGGCATCGACCACGCGCAAGTTGCGGGTGCCGTGCACCCGAAACGCGCTGTCGAGCACGCCCCCGGCGCCGGACGGACCAATGGGGCAGGAGCAGGAGGCATGGTGCCCCCAGGCGGTATCGCGCACATAGTCCGCCAGGTCCTCGTCAGTTTCCACCGAGGCGCCCGGGGCCTCCTCTTCCGCGATCAGCGCGCGAGCGATCAGGGGTGCCGTCATGCGGCGCACAAAGCGAATGGCGTCGACCATGGCCCCTAGGTCTCGGCCCTCCCTGTCATCGCCCTCTTCGAAGTAATGGAAATTCACGAGCGGCGTGTCGCGGGGGTCGGCCGAGCGAAGGGTCACGGTGCCGGAGCGGTTCGCCGTATGGGCCTTGAGCACGGCCCAGGTCAGGTAATCGTCGTGGTCCCGGATCAGCTTGGAGAACCCCGGGAAGTAGCCCTCGAAGCGGGCCAACAAGGCCATGCAGAAAACATCCGGCTCGGGGCAGCCCGAATCGGATCGGCGCACCAGCCCCACGGCGGCGCCGTTGGAGGTGTACATGCCTTCCCGCGAGTCGTGCCAGCGGCGCCACAGGGGATCACCGGGCTCGAAGCGCGCACCCCGGAGCACCTCCCAGGGTTGGCGCATGCGGTGGGTGATGGCGACCTCGTAACGGTCCTGGAGATTGCGCCCCACGCCTGGGAGGTCGACCTTCAAGGGAATGTCGTGCGCCTGGAGCTGCTCGGCCGGACCTATCCCCGAGAGCATCAGCAGTTGAGGGCTGTTGAATGCACCGCCGCACAGAATCACCTCGCGCCGGGCATTGACTTGGCGGGGCTCGCCGGAGGAATGGCTTGGCAACCCATGGGCGCGATAGAGCCTCTCCCCCTTGAGATATTCGACCCCCTTGGCGGTACCTTGATCATCCAGGACGACCCGCGTGGCGAGGGCCTCGAGCTCAATATGCAGTCGCTCCGGGTGCTCGGAGGCCGCCTTCAGCAGCCGCTCGCGGGACCCGACCCGAGCGTGGTTACGGGTCGACAGGGGTGTGTAGCAGAGGCCCTCGAAGCTGTGGCGCAGCCAGGTGCGGGCGTTTGGGTCTCCGCGGCGGCGAAGCCAGCTCAACAGGCTCGTGATCGGCCGCGACAGGCTGCGCGTGAAGGCCCGTGCAGTGCCGATGACGGTATCGAGCAGGACGTCGTCGGCCAGGGCCTCCTCAGGGATGGCGCGTTCCGTGTCGAGCCAGCCGTCCCACCCATGCCCACTCGGATCGATCCCTATGCGACGCAGGGCGCGCCACAAGGGTCGGTAGTGACAGGCTTCGAGTCGACGTGCATAGAGCCGCATCCGGGGTGCCGACCAGGAACAGTCGCCCGTCAGATCGGCGATCCGATTCCAGTCGGACTCGTGGGGCAGCATGTAGATCATCGCGTTGTGCGCAGTGCAGCCGCCAAGCGCGGCCGCCCGGGGGTAGAGCACGCCCTGGCCCGCCTCGTACTTTGGGTCGCGCCCCTGTCTTGTCTCATCGGCGTAGTGGCGGACCTTGAAGCCCCAGCCCATCACCGGGTTCTCGCACGCGAAGGCATGGAAGCCGGGCACCGCGTAGTCGTCGGGCATTCGCTCGGCCGTTTCGGTGACCGGGTCACCGCCTGCCTCCAGCAGGAAGACCCGCATACCCGATTCCACCAGGCGTGCCGCCAGGGTACCGCCGCCCGCTCCAGAGCCGACGATGACATAGTCCCATTCGCGTCTCTCGGGGCCCGCCATGGATACCATCGGGGCCTGGATCAGAAGGTCTTGAGGAAGGCGATGAGGGCCTCTCGATCCTCGTCGGTCAACTCAGGCTCCTGTCCGAAGGTCTGCTCGTCTGCACTCAAGCCCGCTTGTTTGTTGAATTCGGTGGTCCCGAAGTAATGGCCACGATTGACGACCAGATCCGGGCACTTGCTCAGACGCAGCATGGGCTCCCTCAGGTTCGCGAACTGTTGGCGCAGCTCTTCGTCGCTGGCGTTCGGCGGGGCGCTCTTGAGCCCCCGCTTAAGCTTGATCGCAAGCTCGCCCATGGCCTTTACGTGAGCGGCCCGATCCGAAACGTCGCGCGTCTCCGCGCGCAGGCGGAGGTTCGCCAGCAGTCCAACCGGAGTGCCCTTGGGAATGGGGCCCAAAACTACGTCCCCGCCCGACCCAAGGATCCAGGGCGCCCAGCGTTGCAGGGTTCCCTTCAGCGGCTGGAGGGTCTCGGGTAGGTAACCCACCGGGATGTTCAAGGTGCTGCGTTCGGTCGTGCGATCGATGGTGCCGGGTACCTTGGTGCCCAATACCGCATCACGCTCGCGCCTTTCTGGCCAGAGCATCTCTTCGATGGAGGCATCGAAGACCCGCATCCGGGCCTCGACCGAGGGGTCGATGTCGAAGGGTCCGACGGTGTTGTTCAACAAGAAGGGCCCTTGGGACCACAGGCTGATCAGCGAGGGCACCCGGGTGTAGCCACGCCCACCGGCTGGCATCTCATAAGGCATGGGCTCACCCGTGAAAGGGTCGTAGAGGGTCACGGTGCCCACCGACGGCAGCTCCTTGTAGGACTGGGACGAGAAGTTGTCCCAGATGTTGTCTTCCAGGGCGTTTGTCGCCAGCGGACTGCAGATATTGGTGCGCAGCAGGGTCACCGGGATGCGTGCATCCGTCGAGAGATAGTTGCCCTCGAGGAAATCGGGTGCACGCACGATCTTGCGCATCTGGGCCTTGTAGTCGTCGCTCTGGGTCCAGGTCCAGTAGCGTCTGAAGCAGTCCAGGTAGGCCGCACCCGAACATTGACGGGGATCGAGCTCTGGCGGGAGCGGCGGTGCCTTGCTGGAATGACACCGCGCACAGGTATCGGCAAAAACATTCTTGCCGCGGTCCAGGGTTGCGGCATCCGCGGTGAGGTACGTGGCGCCACCGGGGGCATCCTTCAGCCGGTCGGGCTGCGCCGCCTTAAGGAAGAACAGGGCGGTGTTGACATTGCCGACCTCCGTGGCCTGCCAATACACGGAGTTCTTCTGCGCTGTGGCGATGGGGATGGGGCTGATGGTCTTGCCTCCGACCACCGCGTTGAAGTGCAGCAGCCACTCCTCGCTGAACAGGCCGATGTTCAGGTAGACCCGGTTCAGGGCCCCCAGCACGCCGACCGAGTCGGCCCCGTCCTTGAGCACCCGGGCGGTGTGAACCGTCATCCGGTCTCCGGCTCCCAGAAGTCTTTCAGTTGCTGGGTCTGGGGGAAGTCCTGGAACTGCGCATTGTCCAGCTCGTCCCCCTCCAGCTTTTCCTTGGCCCAGCCGCAGGCGAGGGCTAGCCGCGCGCCGATGCTGTAGACCGCGTTCATGGTGCGCGGGTTGTTGATGTAGTCGGTGGAGACCAGGGAGGTATCCAGCGTCCCGGGCGGGTTGGTGTGGAACAGCTGGTAGATAAAGTTGTGCTCGTTGGGTGCCGGCTCATCACGGTTCTTGCGCATCTTGGTGTCCCAGACGAAGATGCGGTCTACCCAGTAATATTGGGCACCGGGGTTGGAGTTGAGGTTGGCCCATTTCGGGTTCTCGAAGTCCGCCGGCGGGTTCACCGGGCTCGGGCCGACGTGGCAGAAGGCGCAGGACATTCCCACCCGATAGGGCCGCACCAGATCCTTGTGCTTGTAGTAGCTCGGGTCCTCGTAGTACCGCTTCGGGTCCCACGCTTGGCGGCCTGCGCGTCGAAGTCCGGATTGGGGAACAGCCGCAGTCCGACGATGCCCTGGGCTCACCGTAATAGGAGCCGACCGGCAGCGTGGTGCCGTCGATCACCGTGCCGCGGGAGCCGACCTTGACCCCGGGGTATTTCGCTTCGTTGGCGAAGGGGTCGGGCGGACAGTCCGGCCGCACCTGTCGAGCCACAGGCCCCAGTGGTCTGGATCGGGGCTGGTGGCCTTCTCGAAGCAGGGCTCGTTGACCAGACCCAGTAGTACCCAGCGGTTGTGCCGGCCGTAGTCCTGGCTGGGATGGGACGTGAGGGTCTTCAGCAGATCGAAGGCGCCGAAGGTGTTGTTGGCCATGAAGTCCCAGAAGCGGTCGTTGCCCCCGGTCCATACCAGCCAGATGTTGCGGCCCTTGACGGCGCTTCGCTGAGCGGGGTCTAGCCGCGGTCCATGTCGTGGAAATAGTCCTCCGTCGGCGGCGGGAACGAGGCGACGTCCCGCCCGGCCTGCTTGGCCTCGTCCAGCACTTGCCCGGGCTGCGGCTGCTTCGTGCAAGCCGCCAACCCGATGCAGGCACAGAGAAGAATGGATCCGACCCCCCCCCAGCGAATGCCAGCCATCGCACGTCCCCCTTTCCGTAGTGGCTATGACGTTGAGTAAACGCCACCGAGCAAAAAACCCAGCACTGCGGTCAGCCTAGTCCAACGGGGAAGGGGCCGCAAGGCAGATGCCTCCCTCCCAAAGCTGGACCGAAGAATCAAGCCGATGACCATCCATTTGTATCGACCATTTGGATTGACGGGGCAAACTGGCTCTATGCGGGGGCCCCTGGCGGTGCCCGCCTCCGGGAAGGGCGCCGGG
>CAVOUZ010000024.1:0-44970 GCA_963699735.1 uncultured Gammaproteobacteria bacterium | reverse complement strand
GATCTCCTGGATGCGCGGGGTCTCGCTCGACGGGACGGCAAGGACGATCTCGGCGCGGTCGGTGAGCTCCCCGCCGTTTTCGCCGGTGATGAGGACGCGGGTCAGGCCCCGCATCCTGGCGACCTCCAGGGCCATCGCGACCTTGGGGGAGCGCCCGCTGGTGGCAAGCGCCCAGAGCACATCCCCGGGCCGGTGTCGAAGCGTGCGCACCGGAAGTCTCAGCTCTCGTGGACCACCGCAGGACCTACATGGACGCCAACTGCGCCCGCATGGGCCGCGGGACCAGGCACCCGGATCGATCCCGACCACGGCTACAAGGTGCTGGCGCTGCTCCCGTCCCTTGTCCACGGCGGCCAGTTGCAGACCATGAAGGCGCAGTACCATCTTGAGCGAAGGCTCGGTGCCCGCGGCCTCTTACCCGAACCGACCAAGTCCGGGATGGAATGACCTTCAACCCGAACCACCAAACGCAAGACGATGGTCGAGGCGCCGCGTAAACCCACATGAAACCGAGCGGTTGGTTTACTGGTCGCGTGGCTCGCTAATTCCAACCCTGAATGCGTCTTCTCTTTAGGCAGAGGGAACCTGAAACCTCATATTCCACGAATAGCGGCTGCTGCTTGAGAATCTGCCCGACGCCGGCCAAACGGCCGCTGACCTCGAACTCACCCCGCGATCCAACGACATTGAAGTCCTCCACATCCTCTCCGGTTGGACCCAGAAAGAAATGATCGTCCAGCAACAGATCCAAGTTGATGTCCGGCTGTGAGCCGGACTCCGCCTCCAGGTGGAAAGCCGTCATGGCCGCTCCCGCCTGGAGAGAGGCAGGCGGTCCATCGATGGACACGGCGAACAGATCAGTGCCTAGGCCGAGCGGGTATCCCTGCCCCGTTGGTACAGGAAGAAGCCGCTGCGCGGATTCTGAATAGCTTTCCGTTGCTGAGATGGCGATCTGCCGCCGACGTCCGAAGGTAAGCGTTCCGGATAGTACCGTTCCGGTCATGCAGGTGAATGGAATAGCGGGATAGGCGAATGTCGTCCCGACTCCAAACCTGCCAACCAGATCGGCCAGGTTCCGGTCCTCGAGCAACGGACAGGTGGGCTGGTCGGCCTCGTCCACGGAGGTCCGGGCGGTCGCCGTAAGCGACAGTTGTGCCGGGACCCATCCACGGGGACACTCAATCGTTGTCGGTATCGGATCGGCGATCGCCGAACACGGGCCGAGCGCGACGATAGAGAGCAACAGAACAGACGGCGGGCAAGTGGAGCGCATCGAATCTAACCCTCAAGGTTAACGGCTTATTGTGGAAAGAAGATTGCCGCAGACTGCGGCGTCCCTCGTCCGTCAGGCGGCTGCGGCCGCCTCGGGCGCAATGCCTGCCCCGCCGGCCGCGGCTACCGACGCGCGAGGCGGAAACGGGCTGGGCCGGTCATCTGGAAGCGATCGCCTCCACCGCCTCGCAGAGAAAGTGCCCCAGCATCAGATGGATCTCCTGGATGCGCGGGGTCTCGCTCGACGGGACGGCAAGGACGATCTCGGCGCGGTCGGTCAGCTCCCTGCCGTTTTCGCCGGTGATGAGGACGCGGGTCAGGCCCCGCATCCTGGCGACCTCCAGGGCCATCGCGACGTTGGGGGAGCGTCCGCTGGTTGAAAGCGCCCAGAGGCAGTCTCCGGGTCGGGCCAGTGCCTCGAGCTGGCGGGCGAAGACCTCGGCGAAGGAGAAGTCGTTGGCCACGGCGGTGGCGGCGCTGGTGTCGAAGCCCAGCGCGATGGCGGGGAGGGGGCGGCGCCTCTTGTCCAGAAAGGGGCCGATCAGCTCGCCGCTCAGGTGGGTGGCCTCCGCGGCGCTGCCCCCGTTTCCGCAGATGAAGAGGGTGCCGCCCGCCTGGATGGCGGCCGCGGTCATCTCTGCCGCCCGCCGGGTCTCGCCAAGCAATGCGGTATCAGAGCGCACCCGTTCCAACAGCGCGGCGACATCGCTGAGCCGCCTGGTGAGCAAATCGGCCAAGTCAGTGGGCTGGCTCATGGTCACAAGTTCCCTCGCTGCGGCCCCAGGGGCCTAATCGTCGCCGCAATCGGTATCGCCGCCGTTTTGATCGTTCTTGTCCTCGATGGACGCGCGGCGCTCGATCTCCGCTCGCTTGCGCTCCCCCCACAGCGCCCGGCGCCGCTCGACCCGCAGGTCCCAGGCATTGGCGACCTCCTCGATGGTGCGCTCGCCGAACAGGACCTGACGCAGGAACTGGAAGCCGAAGGCGAGCAGTGCGTCGTCGTCGGCGTCGAGCTCCTGATAGCGGCCATCCGGCAGCACGTAGGTGCTTCGGAAGCTGTCGCTCGACACGAACCTGCGGAAGGTGTCGACGTCGTAGGATGCCATGAAGAACAGCTGCAGGCTCGCCCGGGGTGGCTTGCCCACCGTCGGACCGGCCGATCTCTTCTTGAGCACGAGCTGATACCACTCGCGGTTGCGCTGGTCGTACTGCTCGCAGCCCTGCTCGGCGCGATAGTCCGCCACGCTGATCGATCGATCCTCGTCATGACCCCTGCAGTGCTCCTCCTTAACCAGTGAATAGCGCTCCTGCGCCTGGGATGCGTCCTTCTCACGCAGTGAAAGCAAGCCCAGTGGGTAGTGACGGCACAGGGTCGGGCGATCCTCGTAGACACCGCAGCCCGCGTCGCCATCCAGCTGGAGGCAGGTGCCGTTGCCATGGGTCTTGAGCTTGATACCGGGAAGACCGTCGCCGTCCATCTGGAAAGGAACCGTGTAGTCACGCATGAAGTCGCTGGACGTCATGCCAAGCCGTCGTTTGAGCCGGAGGATGTCGTAGGGGGCAAGCGTCACGTCTGCCTGCTGACAGCAGTCATTGAAGCAGGAGATCCCCTTGTAGCAACGGAATCGGATGCGATCGTCGGCGCTCAGGGCGGCTGGAACCTTGGGGTTCTTGAACGGGAGGTCGGATCTGGTATCGGTCATGACAGATTCCGGTCATGGCGCCTGGCGGGCGCGTTCATTCGGGCCTGACCGCGATCAGGTGCCGCCGAGAAAAGCCATGCAAAGAAGAACGACAAAAGCCCGGACACCTTGCGGCGCCCGGGCCTTCTCGCCGGTCCATCCCTGGACGAGGGTTCAATCGGTGCGGATCAAGGGCCGCGGCGGCGGGATGCGATGGACGTTCTCGCAGCTCCGCAGCAGCTCGTGGAGGTCCTTGGCAGGCATCTTCAGCGCGTCGTCCTTGCGCATCCCAGGCTTCGAGGTCGCAGGAACCAACAAGCCTGCGACCGCTTAAAGCTCAGGGCCGCTTCGGGGTCTTGTACGCGACCTCTTTCTGGAGACTGTCCCAGATCGTCTGATATCCAATGAAACCCTTCTCGTTGGGCTCCATCTGCTTGGTCTTGTAAAAGCGTGCCTGGCCTTCCGGCACCTTTGGTCTGCTCTTGGATTGCTCGCTCATAAGTCACCTTCTCCGAACATGCCATCGTGGAATGAATGGAACGCGCCAACTACGCATCGGGCGTCCCGCTAGGGTTCAAGGCTTCACGACTCGAAGCCACAACCGGGTTACTCCGCCGGGCGCCGCAAGAGGCGCGCCAAGGGCTTTAAGCATAACGAAAACAGAAACCGGCGCGGTACGTCGGCTCAGGCTCCTTGCATCTCCTGCAAAGCGTCGTATACAAACTCATGGGCGTATGAATTCTCGCCGCAGTGGGTCAACTCATCATCCGACGTACGAAACGTCAAATACGGGTGCACCTCCGTGCCGTCGACTTCAATCGCCGAGGTGTCGTCGATCGCGCTGACAACACTGAACGCAATGCTCGCCGTAGCATCTTCCAGATCGTTACCATTCAAGCCGGCCTCCCGCAGCTTGACCCTGATGCTCTGAACCAGCGCGCGAACGAAAATGGCCTGTTGTTCTTCAAATAGTGACGGATCGAGGTTCAGGTGCATTCTCTATTACCTTTTGCGGAAGCTCTGGCTCGCGCATCAGTGGATCCGTCGCTAGAGCGGGACAGGCCTCACGCCCGCGAGCTTGGGTCGCGGCTCGATCCCGCCACCGGCTGCGATCTCCGCTTCCGTTGCGTCCCGAACGGTTAGTATCTCGAGCTCAAAAACCACCTGTCGACCACACAAGGGATTATTTCCATCGATCGTCAGGGTCTTCTCGTCTATCCTCGTGACCAGGAACGTTTTCGTCGTACCCTGCTCGCTTTCCATGACGATGGTGGTTCCGACCTCTCGGTATTCTTCCGGAACATTCTCGATATAGTCCGTAATGACGAGAGACTCGTCCCTGGGACCAAACAACTTGTTGCAATCCAGCTCGACCGAAATCCTGTCACCGGTCGCCTTGCCCTCCAGTTCCGCCATCACTTGAGGCGAAAGTACATCGTTGACGCCATGGACATAGCCCAAGGGGAACTCCACGGCGGTCAGGACGCTACCGGTCTTTGCGTCGACCACTCTGTACTTGAGCTCGACGTACTTATTCTGTCGGATCGTTTCTGTCATAGCTCTAGAAAATCGATGCGGCGAAGATACGTACTTCCCCCTTCTCATAGCCGAGGACCATTCTTCCCAGCCACTCCCCTTCCTTGTTCGTGCTCCGCACGCGATAGAGAACGGTCACATGCTCACCGCGCCTGATGAGACCGAGGAAATCCCGCTCTTCGACCAGGTTCCGGGAGAGCTCGCTGTGAGCAAACTGCTTGCCCAGCTCAACCTCGTTCAAGCCGAGCAGCAGTTCATACGAGAATTTTCTAATAAATTTTCCGTACTGGCCTTTATTCGAGTACTTGATGAGCTCGTCCCACATCGGATGGGCGATCTCGAGTATTTCTTCGTCTGATTTTTCGATGATGTTCATTTCACATCGCCATCTTCAGGCGTTTGAGATTCCAGTAGCGGACTTTTGCTCAATCCGGCGAATGTGAAGCAATGAAACCGTCGCGACATTCGATGTCAATCGTGTAATCGCCCATTGCGCTCCGCTGAGCCCCTGACTCCCAGGCGTAGCTTCACCAGGATAAAAGAGCGGGGCCCCAGTTCCGCGGGGCCCCGGCTCCGGGAGAGACTTACCGCTTACGCAGCGGCAGCCTCGGGCTTGTCATCGATCAGATGGTAGCAAGGCGCCTTCTCCATGGTGTACTCGCCGGTCTTGGGATCACGGTGGGACACGGTCAGCACGTGCCAGTTCTCGTCATCCACCTTCATCGCATCGCCCCGATAGTAATAACCCGGCCAGCGCGTCTCCTTGCGGAACAGGGTGTGGTGCATCACCGATTCGGAGGTGAGGTGACGGTGCTTCAGCTCCCATGCACGCAGCAGCTCGTGGATGTTCTCCGCCGCAATCTTCTCGAGGTCCTCTTCCAGGAGCTTGAGCTTCTTGAGACCGATGTGCAGCAGCTTCTCGTTGGTCATGTAGTTGACCGTGACACCGCCACAGTACTCGTCCATCAGCTTCTGCAGGCGATCCAGCCCCTGGCGCGGGTTGATGTAGTTCGGGTTGACCGATCCGGCCGTGATCTCGTTCCGATAGATCTTGTAATGCTCCATCGGCTTGTAGATCTCTTCCTTGCGGCGGTTGATCTGCTCTTCAGAGACCCGGATACCCTCGGCCTTGCCGTCATCGATGTACTGGCATGCGGCCTTGGCTGCAAGACGACCCTCGGTGAAGGAACCGGACGAGAAGGCGTGCGGGGTGCCGCCAACGGCATCGCCGGCACCAAACAGACCCTCGACGGTGGTCATCCGGTTATAGCCCCAGAAGTACTCGGGCGGGGACAGGTCTTCCGGACCCGAGCACCAGGCGCCGCAACCGGTCGCGTGAGAACCCATGACGTACGGCTCGGAGGTCGTCAGCTCGGGATTCTCGTACTTCGGATTGACGTCGGTCGCTGCCCAAAGCACGGCCTGGCCAACGGTCATGCCCAGGAAGTTGTGCCAGCCGATCTCCTCGAGATGGGGGTCCTGGAAGGCCTCCATGGTGACCATGTGGATCGGACCGCGGCCGGCATTCACCTCGTTGATGAATGCGTGGTTGCGCAGGCAGGTCGGGATCGGGCGATGGGTGCGATGGGAGGCCTCCACATCCAGGTACCGCTTGCCAACCATCTCCTCCAGTGCGGGGAACCACTTGGACTCGTACTCTTCGCCCAGGCCGTTCTGGGTGTAGGTCTTGAGATGCAGGAAATAGGCGCCGACCGGGCCATAACCGTCCTTGAATCGGGCGAGAACGATCCGGTTCTCCATCTGGGTCATCTTGGCGCCGGCGCCGATCATCAAGCCATAGGCGGAGCCGGAGGACCAGGGCGCGTACCAGACGCGACCGGCGCCCTCACCAACCGAGCGCGGCTTGAAGATGTTGGAGGCGCCACCGGCAGCGACAACCACGGTCTTAGACTTGAACACGTGATAGTTGCCGGTACGCACGTTGAATCCAACTGCACCAGCAACGCGGTTCTCCTTGGACTCGTCCATCAGCAGATGGGTCACGCAGACGCGGTTGAAGACCTTGTCGGCGGACTTCTTGGCGGCCTCGGCCACGATCGGCTTGTAGGATTCGCCGTGGATCATGATCTGCCAGCGACCCTCGCGCTGATAAGCACCCGTCTTCGGGTTGCGCATCAGCGGCAGGCCCCACTCTTCGAACTGATGAACAGCCGAGTCGACGTGGCGCGCCATGTCGAACAGGAGGTCCTCACGGACCATACCCATGAGGTCGATGCGCGCATAGCGGACATGATCCTCGGGATTGTTCTCGCCGAAACGGGTGCCCATGTAGCAGTTGATTGCGTACAGGCCCTGGGCGACAGCGCCGGAGCGGTCGATGTTTGCCTTCTCGGCGATGACGATCTTCTTGTCCTTGCCCCAGTAACGGGCCTCGAAAGCGGCACCAGTACCGCCCAGGCCTGCACCGCAGACGAGGATGTCGATGCCATCTTCAACGATTGTCTTGTACGACATTAGTAACCCTCCACCCCGGCTAGCATCTTCAGACCATTCGACTCGAGCGTGTTCAGACCGCCATCGTCGAAGCGAATGTATTTCGGCTCGTTAAACAACAGCTGGCTTTCGCGCATCTCCTTGCTGGGAGCCGGGACATCTTTGAGCTGCGGGATGTACTTGCCCCACGGCTTGGTGGTGATCGGCGCCAGCAGGTTCATGTCCTTCTCGCCGTTGCGGAAGATGATCCGCCAGGCGATGACGCCTTTCTCCTCATCACGGCGCACCCGAACCGAGTGGCCGAGCGGGGCGAAATCGGCATATCCACGGACGTCGATGGCGTTGTGCGGACACGCCTTGACGCAGGAGTAGCACTCCCAGCACATGTTGGGTTCGATGTTGTAGGCGCGGCGGACCTTGGGATCGATGTGCATGATGTCCGACGGGCAGATATCAACGCACTGGCCACAGCCGTCGCAGCGGGTCATATAGACGAAAGTTGGCATATTCGGTTCCTCTTTTGTGACTCGGTCAGCGAATCACAATCAGTAGTGGGACGGTGCTTCGCGCTTGATACCCAGGCCCATGTACGCGGGGTTGTCGCCCATGTACTCGGGGATATCCGGGAAACGCTCCTTGCATTCAGCGCTGGACAGATCGGGGATCTCGGGCAGCTTGTCGCGCGAACCGTCGGCCACGGCGACCTTCTTCTGGAACGCAGCCGCGGGCTTGAAGAACATGTGTGCGAACTTCGACCACAGAATGGTGCTGAACAGGGTGGTGGCAGCGACGATGAAGATGACGAACGCGATGAGGCTCAACACCGAGGTCCCGCCAGCGGACGCCTGCAGCACGGACCAGATCAGCGCGAAGGTGGCCATGAGCAAGAGCGACACGATGAACAGGTCGGACTGGTGCACGTCGTACCACGCATTACCCTCGGAACGCACATCGGCCCGGATCTTGAACCAGAACCAGTATCCCCCGATGCACATTGCGAGCGCACCCAGGTGCCAGAGCAAGGGGACCAGCTGCGAACCTTCACCCCCCGTGCTCGGCAGGCCAAAGATCATGATGGCCGTGGTCACCACGAAGAAGATGAAGCCGTACATCGTGAACAGGTGCGAGACCCGACGCGCAGGATTCTCGAACTCGCTCGAGGTCAACACCTCACTCGTGAGCGTGCTCACGGCGAGGCCGAGCTTCTCCCCGCCACTGACCTCGCGCTTGGCGATCTTCTTCAGAGACTGTCCCTTCTCGAAAAAGTACTTGGCACTCTTCTTGTGGACAACGTCGAGCAAGGTGCCGCCGATGACCAGAAATACCATGAGTACGACGTAGGCTTGCATGACCCCAGGGTCAAGCGAAAGGTTCGCGGACAGGGCCGCGAAAGGGTTGCTTGTGAACATTAGCTGGTGACTCCGATTGCTATGGTGAGCCCGTTTACCTCGAGAGAAGTGACGCGATCCGCCCGGACAGGGAGGCGACGGCTTGGTCGAAGAAGCGGATACCCGACCGCTGTACGAGGAGAAAGGCCGCGTCGCGGCGTCTCCCGTCTTCGGCGGTAGTGCAGTATAAGCATTGCAGTATATGCGCCGCGACTCATACTTTTTCGGGCGCCATTATCTGTGTTAATGAAGCGGCCCCAAGGACCGAGATAAACAGGTAACCGATTGTTTTTTCGTATCCCGAGGCGGGCGCTCGCGACCGAAATAAATTTTCGCGGGAGCCCCCGGCGCAGGACCCGCGCGAACGTCCCACCCCGTCTGCGCAGCCCGCGGGTTCCCCCGCGACGCCTCAGCCCCGGTTGCCTTGGGTGCGCGAGCCCAACCGCGCCCGCGCCTGAAGGCACCTGCGTCTATCCGTTGACCTGAAGACCGAGTCGGGCCTCGCCGCGGCACGGATCGAGACATCACGGATTTGCCACCCGACGCCCCTACCGCAAGGACCCATACAGCGGCGCGGCGTGCGGCGCTCGGAAGTGGCCCCGCCCCCTGGGGCGCGGACCGCCGGTGGTTGGCGTACCCGGTCAACTCCGCCGGCCAATGGTCCGGGCCGCGCCTTCTCAGAGCCGACTTCGCGAGACCCTGCATGGGACAACCGGCGAACGCCGCCCCTAGTCGTCGCGGAAGGGATCGTCGGAGAGAAAACCCGCTACGACTGGGGCGTAGGTCAGAACGGCACCCTGCAGGGTTCCCAGATCGTCTACAACCTCGGCGAGGCGGGCCAACAACCTGGCGTCATTCGGGGCCTTCGCAAGCTCGCGCAGGACGTTGAGCAATGGACCGAGGTCCTCAGCAACGCCATATCGCTCGAGCATCGCGATCGATTCATCGATGCTCCCAGCCGTGATGCTGTGATCGGCTTCGGTCATGTCTGCACCCCGTCGCAGAATCTTGGGCGCTGGACAGCGAGGCGACGAGAGCTATGGGGGAAGGACATCATTGGTATAAAACGCCATCCCGGCGACCCATTGCGTATCCCGTCTCCCCTGCCGCCATCCGCAGCCGAGCTTCGATCCGGATCTCATCCATGACGCACTTGTCGGCAATCTCCGGATAGAGCGGATAGAAGCGCGCCACGTCGAGCGCATTCGCCTTTGCCGCCAGCTCCATGCGCCGCCTCTCTTCTGAGCCTATTCCATGCAGCATCAACAGGCGGGGAGCTTGGCGATGAAGATAGCGTTGGCAAAGATCCCGATGCTCTTCGCTTTCCCAGTCCTCGCGAACCAGAAAGGGTGGAAAATCCTCGCTCTCATTGGACCGTCGGGTAAACCATCGCGCCTTCGGCTTGGTGCCGGCGCGCTCGGCGACGCACCGTTCCAACCGGTAGTTCACGGGTCCATAGGATCTGCTGCGCTCCTCCTCCTTGATTTCAATCGGCATGACCGCTGCCGGGAGTGCGGTCCAGTCAGTCAATTTCGGGAACGACGTCATCTCCGACGCTTCGATACAGGAGAAGATCAGGGCGAGGGGCGAATTGTCTCTGGGATCAAGCAGCCAGTACTCGTACCTGTCGGCGGCTTGGAACGGTAGCGGGGCCTCGAGCAGGAATGTCGCGAGCTCAAAGATGCGCTCGTCCACCGCTCCATCGTCCGCGACAGGGCTCTCGATGACCCGTCCGAGGTCGCAATGCCGGATGTGTGCCGCCCTGATGAAGCGGCCTTGCTGCGGCCCTGAGCCCGCTTCGCCGCTGCGCCCGTTCGCGTAGATGAACTGAAACTCCCACATATCGCCATCCATCGAAAGCGCGCGTGCATTGTCGGATTGAGCGATTTGCACCTGAGCCGAGTACGGCTGCAAGAGCCGTTGAGAGTGTGCTCTTATCATCTGCCCTGATCGTGGTGAATGACTTGTCGGTAAAGAAGAGCCGGTCTGTGTCGCGCGCACAAGAGATGATGGGGCCGTGCTCCCGACCATCGCCTCCAAGGCTACGCGATCGCCCCGGCATTTGCACCGTACAAAAGATGAGGAAAAACAACCGGGCGGCGGACGGAGCCTCTTGCCGCGGCCGTGCAGTTGCTCCCAACATCCGTTGGGTCGATAAGGCGGGCGGCACCGCGCCGGTAGCTTGCCGAGCGGTCCATCCGCGCCGCATCCAACGACGAGCATTCTTCCGACGGGCCGGCCAGCATGTTGCTAATGGGGCGCCTTGGTCGGCCACTTCTCCATGTGCCTGCGCATCACGTCCCTTACCGCGTCCGGCACGTTCTGAAACGCCGCTTGCCGCGTGCCGTCGGAAAGGAACTCCGGCATGTCGTACGGCAGCCGTCGGCCCATCCTTTCGAACGTCCGCTCCATGAGCTCCGGGTCGAGGGACCGGGTCGCGGCAATGCCGCTGTTGAGGTTGATGACGCGCCAAGGGCGCCAGGCGTCAGCGCGGTCCCGGTCCAGTTGCAGCCTCTCCGATGCCGCCTCAATGACCTCCTCCATGAGCTCGCACAGGGCGCGGAGATCATCGGGCGCGCTCGTGGCATTCACGATCATGCCGAAGCCGTCGGCGGCACCCTCGAGGTTGTCGATGGTGGCGCTGCGGCGAGCAACCCAGGCTCCCATGGAGGCAAACATGCGCGCGACCCGGTCTCTTTTCTCCATAATCTCCACCTTGCGCACCAGGAAGGCGAGACGATCGAGCAAGTCCAACCCGTAGGCGCAGAATTCATCGAGATCCTCCTGCTCCAGCCGGGCCGCTCCACACTCCAGGGCCCCCGCGATCTGAAAGAAGTCCGACAAGGCCCGCGCCAGGGCGATTGGACCGGATTGGTCCTCCATGATCGACTGCGCCTCCTCGTTCCTTGCGAGCACCGCCTGCATGACTTCCAAGGCGAGGTCAGCAATCGCATCGATTTCGATCACGAGAGGATTCGTCGACATGAGGGATTACCTGCTGGCAAAATCGGGCTGAGATTTGAGTCTCCGCAGGCCCGTTGGAGCGCGAACATGGCCGGCTGGCGCCATGAAGTTGCGATGATTCGGCGGTCTTTCAACCAGGCCGAGAGACGAGAAACCCGGGGCGCGGGGTCGGTCAAAAGCCTCCGTCCCTGCTGATGACCGCTGTGAAAGCCGGCACGCCCCAGCAGCAGGACTCGATCCCGACCTGTCCGCCCTGTACCGGCGGACGCGCAAGAACCTTCTCTATTGAACCTAAACGTTTTCGGAGACCTTCGTGACCGAGACCAGCTCAGACACCATTACCGACGGCAAGTACGTCGAGCTCACCTACCTCGTGCGGGACAGCAAGACCGGCGACGTCTTGACCGAGATCTCCCGCCCCCTCAACTACGTTCACGGGTTGAATGAGATATTGGCTCCGACGATCACCCGGGAGCTCGAAGGCAAAAGGCAGGGTGAGCGGGTCGACCTTCTTGTCGACTGCAACGCGCTGTACGGCCCGAGAGACGAGTCACTCGTCATCACCGAAAAGGTTGCTACCGTGCCGCGCGAATATCGCCAGGTCGGCAGCCAGATCTTGATGGAGAACAATCTGGGTCAGATGAAAAGCTTCCTGGTAACCAAGATGGAAGGCGACACGATCACCTTTGACGGTAACAACCCGCTCTGTGGCAGGGAGGTCATCTATCAGGTGAAGATCCAATTGGTTCGCGATGCGACCGATGAAGAGAAGGAGTGCGGCAATTGAGTCGAGGCCGACGCGAAGAGTGAGCTCACGGCGACGGGGCGAGCGCGCCGGGCAGATTCTCGTCGAGCTTGATCCTCATGCGACCTTTGGTAGGGGCCGGCATCGGCAGGTCCTCAGCGGAAGCGGCCGCCAAGCCGATCACTGCGCGGAGGTCGTCTGTGCTCAAGGTGGGAAAATCCGCGAGGATCTCGTCAACGTCGGCGCCCTCGGCAAGACGGCAAGAACCGTCCCCAGAGTGACCCGCGTCCTCTAATTACAGGCTCTCCGCCGCAGCTTTGCGGGTCTTGCTGGATGTGGGCCGTTTCGACATGCGGGCGGTCCGAGAACGAAAAAGGCCCAAGCACCATGCGGTGCCGGTCCTTCTCGTCAGTCCCTCCCCGAAAGCAGGTCGCAAGCGGTCCTGCTCACTTGTAGGACATCCCCTTGTCGACCAGGTCCACGTGCTTGCGCTTGAACAGGGTCCAGGTCTTGTTCTTGCGGTCATAGATGGAGTTGACGAAGCACTTCCAGTTCTCGTCGTCCACCTTGTTGAAGTCCATCCGGTAGTAGAAGCCCGGGTAGCGGGACTCCTCGCGGAACTGGATGTGCTTCATGTGGGCTTCGGCGGCCAGGATACGGTGGTAGTTCTCCCAGGCGCGCAGCAGCTCGTGGAGATCCTTGGCGCGCATCATGAGCGCGTCCTCTTTCAGCATCTCCAGCTTGGCCTCGGCCACGTCCATCATCTTGGCATTGGTGCGGTAGTAGGTCGCCACACCGGCCACGTATTCATCCATGATCTTCTGCAGGCGGAACTGCAGCATCTTCGGCGTGATGTAATGGGGGTTCACATCGATCGCGGTGGTGTCGTCCTTGTGCTCCAAGAAGTTGCGCACCGGGCGGTAGATCTCATCGATCAGCTCCTCGACGGGGGTGTCGAGCTCCGGCTTGTGGTCCTTGTTGTCCATGACGAACTTGACCATCGCCTTGGCGCACAGGCGACCTTCGGCGTGGGAGCCGGAGGAGAACTTGTGGCCGGAGGCGCCCACACCGTCAGCGGCCGTGAAGAGCCCCTTGACGGTCGTCATGGAGCGATAGCCCCAGTTCCAGCCGGAGGGGAGGTGATCCGGGATCTTATCGGCCTCGGCATGATCCTCGGAGGTCGGGGCGCCCAGGTCGGTGGGACCTGAGACCCAGATGCCGCAGCAGCCGGAGTGGGAGCCGAGCAGATAGGGCTCGGTGGGAATCAGCTCGGAGCTCTTCTTTTCCGGCTCGATGTTCTCACCCGCCCAGACGCCGGCCTGTGCGATGCACATGTCCAGGAAGTCTCCCCAGGCCTCGGCCTCGAGGTGCTTGATCTCCCTAGGGGTCATGGTCTCGGCGAGCCTGTTCAGGGCGGTCACGGTGTCCATGTAGATGGGACCGCGGCCTTCCAACATCTCGTTGAGCATGACGTGGATACGCAGACACGAGGGCGTCACGTAGGCGCGGTTGTAGGGGCCGTAGGGCTGCAGCAGGGCCTGGGTCTCGGGTTTGGCGAGATACTCCTCGCCGTAGGCATTGATGGCCTTGGACTTGAACAGCAGGAACCAGGCCCCGACCGGGCCGTAACCGTCCTTGAATCGGGCGGGTACGAAACGGTTCTCCATCATGGTCAGCTCGGCGCCGACCTCGGCGGCCATCGCATAGGTGGAGCCGGCGTTCCACACCGGGTACCAGGCGCGGCCCAGACCCTCACCGACCGAGCGCGGACGGAAGATGTTCACGCAGCCGCCGGCCACCAGCAGGCAGGCCTTGAGCCTGTAGACATAGATCGTGTGCTCGCGCACCGAGAAGCCGACCGCGCCGGCGACCCGGTTGGGATCATTCCTGTCGTTGACCAGCTTGACGATGAAGACGTGCTCCCGGATGTGCTCCGTTCCCAACGCCTTCTTCGCGGCCTCCGCGACGATCCGCTTGTAGGACTCGCCGTTGATCATGATCTGCCACTTGCCCGAGCGCACCGGCTTGCCACCGTCGACCAGGGCCTTGTCCTCGTCACCCGGCTGCTTCCAGATCGGCAGACCCCACTCCTCAAAGAGATGCACTGAATCGTCGACGTGACGGCCGAGGTCGTAGGTCAGGTCGTCGCGGGTGATACCCATCAAATCGTTGGAGACCATGCGGGCGTAGTCGGCCGGGTCGTTCTCGCCCAAGTAGGTGTTGATGGCCGACAGGCCCTGGGCCACGGCGCCGGAGCGATCCAGGGCGGCCTTGTCGACCAGCTGCACCTTGATGTCCACGCCTTGGGCCTTGGCCTGGTCCAGCCACGGGCCGATTTCGTAGGCCGCTCCACAGGCGGCCATGCCACCGCCGATAATGAGGATGTCGACCTCTTCCTCAATGACCCCAGGATTCCCGAGCTCACCAGCCATTCTCTAGATACCTCGATGTTCCCGGGGGTGTCCGGCGCCTATTTGCGGATCAGCTGGCTCGCGTCGGCCGGGTGCAGGCCATCGAGCCCGTTGGTGGTGAAGAAGCCGGGGATGTCGATCTTGGCGATGTCGGCGGTTGGCTTCCCTCCGTAGGGATCGATCGAGCCCTCGGGGGTGGTGCGGATCGGGAACTTGAAGCGCTTAGTGGTCCCGTTGCGGAACTTGATGCTCCACAGGATGGAGCCGGCCTCGCGCAGGGGCTGCACGGAGGCGCCCATGGGGACCACGTCGGCGTAGTGGCGGACCTCGATGGCCTGCTGCGGGCAGATCTTCACGCAGGCGTAGCACTCCCAGCACTGCTCGGGCTCCTGGTTATAGGCCTTCATGGCGTGGCCGGTCTCAGAGCCGTCCTGATCGAGCTTCATGAGGTCATGCGGGCAGATGTACACGCAAGCGGTCTTGTCCTGGCCCCTGCAGCCATCGCACTTATCGGTACGCACGAAAGTTGGCATGATGCTTGACCTCCTTAACGTTTCACTGCAGTGATTGGCTGCCGACAAGGGGCGTTACGAGGGGCGGTCGGGCGGTCTGTCGATTTCCGGGGACGGAGTCCACCAAGAATTTTGGCTGGCTCTGGCGGCCATGTCACGACCGGCTTGAGGTTCCGCAAATCGGCGGGTCGGCTTGCGCCTGGCCCTCGCCTTGCTGTAGTTAGCGAGAAGGAGGCCGGCCCCGGGGAGGGCGGCAGAGTAGAGACGCGGGTGTGCAACTGTCAAAACAGTATTTGCGGTCGTTTTGATAAAATCACTTTATTAGATGATTCTGATGCCTTAGACCTCGATGTGCGCTATCACCCGCCCAAGCCCCGCCGGCGATCGCCCCTGCGGCGGGCGACGTGTCCTGGCGGCGTATGGATGATCCTGCCCACCCGATGCCCACTCCTTCAACTCCACACCCGGTCGATGCGCTGCTGCTCCTCGGCAGCCACTGCCCCTACTGTCAGGCGGTTCTGGATGGACTCGCCCGGCTGGTGAAGGAGGGCAGCATCGCCCGCCTCAGCGTGATCAACGTCAACGCCAGCCCGGAGGCCCCGGAGGCGCGCGGGATCCGATCGGTTCCCTGGACCCGGATCGGTCCCTTCGAGCTCAGCGGCGCCATCTCGGCGGCCGACCTCGCCGAATGGGCCCAGACCGCGGCCCTGGGCGAGGGCTGGGGGCGTTACTTCGCCCATCTGATCGAGGGTCAGCGCCTTCCCCAGGTGGTCGAGCGCATCCAGGTCTCGCCCGGCAGGATGATCGATCTGCTGAACCTGTTCGCGGCCGCCGACACGGCCATGTCGGTGCGCATCGGCATCAGCGCGGTCATGGAGAGCCTGGCGGGAACCGACGTCCTGCGCCGCGCCGTCCCGGAGATCGAGAGCCTGGCCCTCAGCGAGTCACCCCAGATCCGTGCCGACGCCTGCTATTTTCTCGGTCTCGCCGGTGCCCCGGCGGCCTTGCCGACGGTGATCCGCTTGCGCGACGACGAGAACCCCGAGGTGCGGGAGGTGGCCGCCGATGTGCACGCCCTGCTTGAGGGCGCGCCCGAGACTCCGGGCGCCCCCGAATGAGGCTCGCCGCCAAGGCCGCGTCCAGCCCCCGGGAGTCTTGACCAGGCGATGCGAGCGCCACGGCTCTATGTCGATCTGCCGCTGATCCCCGGTGAGACCCTTGCCCTGCCCGCTGGCCCGGCGCGCCACGTCATCCAGGCCTTGCGGGCAGGGCCCGACGCGCGCCTGCTGGTCTTCAATGGCGACGGGCGGGATTATGCCGCCCGGGTGATCGGCAAGGAGGGGAATGTACCCACCATCGCGGTCGAGTCCGCGGGCGACGAGGAGCCTGCCCCGCCGCTCGCCATCACCCTGGCACTCGGAATCTCCAAGGGTGAGCGCATGGACTTCGCCATTCAGAAGTCGGTGGAGCTCGGGGTGTTTGCTCTGGTGCCGCTGTTTACAGAGCGCTCCGTGGTACAGCTCGAGGGCGGGCGGCTGGCGCGTCGCATGGAACACTGGCAGGGGGTCATCATCTCCGCCTGTGAGCAGTCGGGGCGCCGGCGCCTGCCCCGGCTGGAGCCGGCGACGACCTTCGGCGCCTGGGTTGCCCAGGACCAGCCCGCTGGCCTGCTGCTGGACCCCGGGGCGCCCCAGTCCCTGACCGCACTGCCGCCGCCGCGGGGAGAGATCACGCTGCTGGTGGGCCCCGAAGGGGGGCTCGGTCCGGTGGAGCGCCGCATGGCCGCATCGCGCGGCCTGAGACCCGTTCGGCTCGGCCCGCGGATCCTGCGCACCGAGACCGCCCCCTTGGCGGCCATCGCGGTGATCCAGGCCCTCTGGGGGGATCTTCGTGAAGAGGCGGATTCGACCCCTTTACCCGGGTGCAGACACCGCTAGGTCCATCGCTTGGATCGAGCATCCGAAACAACCGGTTCCCGTCGAGGCCCTGTCCCCTTTGACGCCCTCCGACAGCACCGGGCATGGTGTAATCTGCTGACGCTTTATCCGGGACCCGTTGCACCGGCGCCAACCAGGGGGGAGGATGAGATCTGACGCTTTCGACTACAACACCGCCTTCTCTCGCAACCTCGGCTGGTTGACGGAGGCGGAGCAGTCGGCGCTGGCCGGAAAGCGGGTGGCGATTGCGGGGCTCGGGGGCGTCGGCGGCAGTCACCTGTTGACGGCGGTGAGGCTCGGCATCACTCGGTTCACGATCTCCGATCCGGATGACTTCGAGCTGGTCAACTTCAATCGCCAGACCGGGGCCAGCCTGCGCCACGTCGGGCGATCGAAGATCGAGGTTCTAGCCGAGCTGGCCCTGGACATCAATCCCGCACTCGACCTCATCGCGATTCCCGAGGGTGTGAGCGCCAGCAATATCGAGCGTTTTCTCGACGGTGCGGACGTCTATCTGGACGGGCTCGATTTCTTCGCCGTGGAAGCACGGCGCCTCGTCTTTGCCGGCTGCGCCGAGCGCGGCGTTCCGGCGGTCACCGCGGCGCCGCTCGGCATGGGGGCGGCGCTGCTCAATTTCCTGCCCGGAGGCATGACCTTTGAGCAGTACTTCCGCCTCGAAGGACAGACCGAGGACGAACAGCTGATTCGCTTTCTGCTCGGTCTTTCGCCGGCAATGCTGCAGATGCCCTACCTGGTCGACCCAACGCGCGTCGACCTCAAGGCCCACACGGGACCCTCCACCGCCATGGCCTGCGAGCTCTGCGCGGGCATTGCGGTGTCGCAGGTATTCAAGATCCTGGTGGGCCGCGGTCCCTTGCTGGCAGCCCCCTGGGGTCTGCAGTTCGACGCCTTCCGCAACCGCATGACCAGGACCTGGCGCCCGGGCGGCAATCGAAATCCGCTGCAAAGACTGGGTCTCGCCGTCGCGCGGCGCCGTCTCGGCGCCCAGGTGGCCGGCCGGCGATGAGCGCGCAATCCCCGAACAGGGACGGCGAGTCTCCGATCGAGCGGATCCTCGAGCTGGCGCGCTGGGCCCCCAGTGGAGACAACACCCAGCCCTGGCGTTTCCAGTTGACGGACGCTCGATCCTTCGCCATTCATGCGACCGATACCCGTGACTGGTGCGTCTACGATCTTCAGGGCCGTGCCAGTCAGCTGGCGGTCGGCGCGCTGCTCGAAACCATCGCACTGGCGGCCTCTGGCGAGGGATTCGCGGCTCAATTCACCCGCCGCGGGGACTCGCCCGAGTCGGCGCCGGTGGTAGATGTCGAGCTGAGGGCGCGGGCGGATCTGGCGGCGGACCCGTTGCGCGAGCAGATCCCCAAGCGAGCGACCCAGCGGCGCCCATTATCCCGTCGACCCTTGACTGCCGGTGCCAAGCGGCAACTTGAGGATGGGCTCCCGCCCGGATACGCCGTCGTCTGGATCGAGGGGCCATCCGAAAAACGGCGCATGGCGCGCCTTCTGTTTCGCAATGCCGGCATACGCCTCACCATACCCGAGGCGTACCGGGTGCATCGGGAGGTCATCGAGTGGGGGGCGCAATATAGCCAGGACCGTATACCGGACGCGGCGGTCGGGCTTGATCCGCTCACCCTGCACCTGATGCGCTGGGCCATGAAAAGCTGGGAACGGGTGGCGTTCCTGAACCGGTACCTTGGAGGTACCCTGATGCCGCGCCTGCAACTGGACTACCTGCCCGCCCTCCGATGCGCCGCCCACTTTGCGCTGGTCGCCGAGCGCGCGCCGACCACGGTCGATGATTATTTCGCCGCCGGTCGCGCCGTGCAGCGGTTATGGTTGGGCGCCGCGAGCGCCGGTCTCCAGTTCCAGCCCGAGATGACGCCGGTGATCTTTGCCGGTTATGTGCGGGAGGGAATTCGTTTTACCCAGGTGGAATCGGCCCTGCGCGAGGCCGCGTCGCTGCGTCGGGAACTCGAGGACATCGTCGGTGAGGCCGCCAGTCGAACCGTCTTCGCCGGACGACTCGGCTATGGAAGGGCCCCAACGGCGCGATCCTTGCGGCTCCCGCTGTCCCGGCTATTGATCCGCCGGGCCAGTCCGTCGTCCGTCTCCGAGACCTCTTGATACCCATGCGCTCGCGCTGCGGCCCACTGGCGATCATTCGTGGCACCTCGCTGCTGTGTGTCGCGGCACTCATCCTGGCTTCCGCGGTGCAGGCCGTTGAGGCTGCCGCGGCGACTCCCGTGACGACGGCCCCCCTCTCCGGGCTGCTCATCGCGCCGACCTGGGAGGCGCCAGCCACGGCGATGGCGCTGAACGATGCGCGCCTGAGCGCGGAGATTCCTGGGCGCGTGCTCTCCATCCCGGTACGCGTCGGCGATCGGGTGCAGGCCGGTGCCCTGGTGGCCGAACTCGACTGTGAGGACCATCAAGGCGCCTTGGCGCGCGCCGAGGCGGTGCATCTGGCCACCGTCGCGAAACAGGAATACGCCGATGCGCGGCTGGACAACGCCGAGCGGCTGGCGAAAAACCGCAGCATTGCAACCGAGGAGCTCGACCAGCGCACGCTGGATGCGAAGACCTCCCAGGCGGAGGTCGAGCGCACGGGCGCGGAGCGCTCGACCGCCGAAAGGGCCGTGGCCAAGTGCACGCTCAGGGCGCCCTTCACTGGCGTGGTGGTCGAGCGCCTGGCGAATGTCGGCGATTATGCCGTGGTTGGCACGCCGCTCGTGCGCCTGCTGGATCAGGAGAACGTCGAGGTCAGCGCCAAGATCCAGGAGCAGGATCTGGAGAGCCTTCAGTCGGCGGCGGATCTCACCTTCATCGCGCTGGGCCACCGCTATCCGCTGGTTCGCCGCGTCGTCATACCCCTGCTGCAGAGCGTCACCCGCAGCTATGAGGCACGCCTCCTGTTCCGCGACGGGGACCTTGCGCCGCCGCCCGGTGCGGCCGGGCGTCTGAGCTGGACCGACGGGGTCGGGCGCTTGCCATCCCATCTGCTGGTGCGTCGGGGCGACCAACTGGGTGTCTTCGTCGCCGACGGCGACCGCGCCCGCTTCCAGGTCGTGGCGGGTGCCCGCGAGGGCCAGCCGGCCCAGGTCGATCTGCCTCCGGACAGCGAAGTGATCGTCGACGGCCGCTACGCGCTTGAGGATGGCGGTCGCATCGAGCGCCTGAAGCGGTGATGTTGGGTATCGGTCCAGGCACTGTAGCCGGACAGCCGGGGATCTCCGGGGCGGCGGGCACGAGCCACCACTGATGCTCAAGCTGCTCCTGCGCAATCACGTTCTCACCAACCTGACCTTCGTCCTGGTCCTGGTCCTGGGCGCCTTGTCCTATTTGCTCCTCCCCCGCGAGCAGGAGCCCGCGGTCAACTTCAACTGGGTGGTGATCGTGACCCTGTGGCCCGGGGCGTCCGCGACGGACGTCGAGAAGCGGGTGACGGACCCTCTGGAGGAGGGGCTCGAGAAGGTCCAGGACATCAAGTTCATCTCCAGCAGCAGTCGCGAGAACCTCTCGGCCATCACCGTGCGATTCAACCAGGTCAGCAAGACCGAGCTCGCGGAGCGGGTGGCGGATCTGCGCCGCGAGGTGCAGAACAAGCTGCCGGTGCTCCCCCCGGATGTGGAGACCCCCGGTATCGTCGAGGTGAACAGCTCCAACATGCTGCCCACGGCGACGGTGATGGTCTATGGGCTTTCGGATGATGACAATCTGCGCCGCCATGCCTTGGCCGCCAAGCGCCACATCGAGCGCATCGCGGAGGTGGAGCGCGTCGACGATTTCGGCGATCGGGAGCGCGAGATCCAGGTCGAGTTCTCCCTCGCCAGGATGGCCGGGCTCGGGGTCTCGCCGGTCGCGATCGCGGACTCGGTCAAGGCCTATTTTCGTGATCTTGCCGCGGGCAGTCTGGTGGTCGGTGACCGCCAGTGGCTGATGCGGCTGAGCGGCACCAGCAATGATCCCGCCTTCCTCGGGAACCTGCCCCTGGTCACCCCGAGCGGCGAGATTCCGCTGCGCAGTGTGGCCGACGTGGTTAACGGCCGACAGAAGCCGTACGGTCAGGTGTTCTTTGCCGGCCACCCGGCGGTGATGCTGTCGGTCTACAAGAGGAGTGGTGCAAACAACCTGGATCTGGTGAACAAGATCGAGGCCTATGCGAAGGAAAAGAACCAATCGCTCAGCGCGACGGGTGTGCAGATCGCGCTCGCCAACGACCAGACGGCCGCGACCAAGAATGCGGTTGCGGTCATGGAGAACAACATCTTTCTGGGGTTGGGTCTGGTCCTCTGCACGGTCTGGCTGTTTCTCGGTTTTCGCGTTTCCGTTGCCACCGCCCTGGGCATCCCGTTCGCCCTCGCCGGTGTCTTCCTGGTGCTCGCGCTGTTCGGCCAGACGCTCAACTCGGCGGTGCTGCTCGCGGTCGTCATCAGTCTCGGCATGCTGGTCGACGATGCCATTGTCGTGGTCGAATCGATTGATTTTCACCTTCGCCGCGGCCTCGATGCGATCGATGCCGCCATCGCCGGCATCCAGGAGACCGCGGCTCCCGTCACCAGTGCGGTGCTGACGACGATCGCCGCCTTCCTGCCCCTTACCTTGATGCCGGGGATCCTCGGCGACTATATGAAGGTCGTCCCGCTGGTGGTGACTCTGGCGCTCGTCTTCAGCCTGGTGGAGGCGTTCTGGATGCTGCCGGCTCACGTCGCCGGGCTCAACCCGGTGCCGCCCGGTCGTGGCGCGCGCCGCAGCCTTCGTGACCGCCTGATGGCGCGGTTCCGCCGCGGATACGCGCGGTTGCTGACGCGCACCTTGACCCACCCCCGGATCACCGCTGGGATCATTGCGGCGGTGATGACGGGGAGTCTGGCGGCGCTTGCCCTCGGCGCCATCCGGATCGATTTCTTTGCCGGAGACGCCTACCGATTCTTTTATATCGACGTTCAGATGCCCGCTGGAACCTCGCTGGAGGCGAGCGCACGGGCGCTCCGTGCCGTGGAAGAGCGGGTGCGCGAAAACCTCGATCCGGCCGAGGTCCGCAGCATCACCAGCTATGCGGGCCTGCGCATCACCGAGCGCGAAGGGCTCATGGGAACCGAGCAGGCGCAGATCCTGGTGTCGCTGCGGCCGATGACGACGGGGTCGCGCGAGGTGCGCGACGTCGTGGACGGGCTGCGTCCAATCGTGGACTCCGTGCCGGGGCCCCAGCACGTCTCCTTTCTGGTCAAGAAGTTCGGGCCCCCTACGGCACGGGCGGTGAGCCTGCGGGTCAAGGGCGACGATGTCGGGTCGGTTCGGGCCGCGGCGGGTCTGGTCAAAGGGCTACTGGCGAGCAACCCGGTCATACGCGACGTCTCGGACGACGACGCGGCCGGAGGATCCGTCTTCTCCCTGCGCCTGAATCCGGACGGGGTCGTCCGGGCCGGTCTCAACCCCGCCGATGTGGCGAGGGCCATCCGGCTCTTTGCGGATGGCGAGGTGGTCGCGAGTCTCCGTGAGGAGGGCGAGCGCATCGATGTGCGGGTGCGCAGCGCTGAACAGTCGTGGCACGACGTCGACGCCTTTCTCGACAACACCATGGCCCTGGCGGAGGGCACCGAGGTGCCGTTGCGTGCGCTGACTCATGCCCACTTGGAGCAGGGCACGAGCGACATACGCCATCACAATCTGCAGCGCGCCATCACCGTCGAGGCGGACATCGACAGCGGCCAGACCAACAGCCTGGCGGTTAACCGCTGGCTCCAAGAGCAATGGGTACGCAGTGCATCGGCCTTCCCCGGCGTATCGCTCGACTTTTCCGGTGAGCTGGACGACGTGCAGGAGAGCCTGCGATCACTCGCCGGTCTATTCGCCGTCGGGCTCGGGCTGGTCTATTTGATCCTGGGTACCCAGTTCCGCAGCTATATACAGCCATTTCTGGTCCTTTCGGCCATTCCCATGGCCTTCTTCGGCGTGCTGATCGGGCTCTTGGTGAGCCGCGAGCCGCTCAGTCTCTACACCCTCTACGGCGTCATCGCCCTCGGTGGGATCGCGGTGAACGACGCAATCGTGATGGTCTCGGCCGCCAATCGCCGGTTGGCCCGCGGCTGGACCCCTTTCCAGGCCGTTGTCTACGCCGCCAGGCGGCGGGTGATGCCCATCGTCATCACCTCTGTCACGACGATCGCCGGACTGCTTTCCCTGGCGGCGGGCTGGGGAGGTCACTCGCTGATGTGGGGGCCGATGGCGACCGCCATCGTTTGGGGTCTGGGCTTCTCGACCCTGCTGACCCTGTTTCTGGTGCCGATGCTGACCCTCTACCTGTTCCGCCGCCAACCCCCGCCGGACCCCTTGGGTGGGCTGGAGCAGACCCGATCCGCCAACCCGTTGGCATCGCTGTCGAGCGCCCTGGCGAGGCGCCTGGGATTCCGGTCGCCCGTTTCGGTCCCCCGTTTCGAGCGCATGGAAGACGAGGCGCTCTATGCGGAGGGCGCCCGGGCTTTGGGCGAGCGCGACTTCGAGGCCGCAATCCGTTGCTTCCAGGCGTTGGCCGATCGGCATCGTTGGGTGCTCGATGTGAATCTGCTGACAGTCCAGTCCTGTCTGGGTTGGATGCAGGAGAACGGGTGGGACGCGGGATACATGGCCCGTTCGAGGCGCTACCTGGAGCGGGCGCGGTCCATCGACCCCCATGACCCGCGCCTGGACCGGCTGGAGCGGATGCAGCGTGCCCTCGACGCCGCTGATCGCCGGCCGCCGGGGTAGGACGTGGGTCGCTCGACGCGTATCTCCACCGAAGACCCACGTGGTCCAGGCGCCGGTGGCGACGCCTCTGGTGCCCGTGACGGCGCCGAGCGTGGGGCTGAGGTCAGGAAACCCGTCCCGCCGGTCGGGATCGGCTGATGCGCAAGCTGCACGTCCTGTTTTTTGGCGAGGCCGTCACCCTGGCCCATGTCGCCCGGCCGGTCGCCCTTGCCGGCACGCTCGACCCCGAGCGCTATCGGGTCACCCTGGCCGCGGATACCCGTTACGACCATCTGATGCGGCCCGACGGGCTGGAACGTGTTCCCCTGGACACCATCAGCACGGGCCGGTTTCTGGAGGCCCTGGCGCGGGGCTCGCCCGTCTATCGAGAGGATACGCTCGAGCGGTATGTGGCCGACGATCTGCGTCTCATGGACAGCCTGCGTCCGGACCTCGTGGTCGGCGACTTTCGCCTGTCGCTGTCAGTCAGCGCCAGGCTCAGGGGCCTGCCCTATGTGGGGCTGAGTAACGTCTATTGGAGTCCCTTCGCACGGCAAAGCTACCCGGTTCCCGAGCTCCCGCTGGTTCGGGTGCTCGGAGTGCCTATGGCTCAGGCGTTGTTCAGCGCCGTGCGACCCCTTGCCTTCGCCCTCCACGCTCGGCCCATGAACCGGCTGCGTCGCCGCTTCGGCCTTCCGTCCCTCGGGCCCGACCTGCGGACCCTCTATACCGATGCCGACTGGACTCTGTACTGCGATCCTCCCGGGCTGATCGAGACCGCGGCCCTTCCTGGCAACCACCGCTACATCGGCCCAGTCGCCTGGTCGCCCCAGGTTGCCCTTCCCGCATGGTGGAGCAACCGACTCGACCCGGCGCGCCCGGTCATCTTTCTCACCCTGGGCTCATCCGGCGCCGGAGCCGTCCTTGGAACACTGCTGGAGGCGCTCGCGGCGCTGGAGGTCACGGTGATGGTCGCCAGCGTGGGGGATCAAAACGCCGCGAGCGCCGCGCCGAACATCGTCAGCGCCCGGTTTCTGCCGGGTGACCAGGCCGCGGCACGTGCCAACCTGGTGATCTGTAATGGCGGCAGCCCGACCACCATGCAGGCGATCGCCCAAGGGGTCCCGGTCATCGGGGTACCGAGCAACCTCGACCAGTTCCTGAACATGAACGCGGTCGCCCGGTTCGGGGCCGGCCTACTGCTGCGGCCAGGTAAGCTCAGCCGCGCGGCGGTGCAGGCCGCGGTGCTCCGGGTGCTCGAGGATCCACTTTTCCGTGAGCGCGCCCTGAAGCTAAGGGACCAGATCGACGCGTGTCCCTTCGCCTCCCGGTTTACTCGCTTCATGGACGACCGCACCGTCCCCTGGTGAGGCGCGGATCTCTGACCTTGGTGGCCCGTCAGGTTTCTCCAGAGTCGGATGATGCAAATGCGCAACATCTGAGCGCATCCATTGCGAAACCGCTTCGGGGGCGGGTCCGGCCTGTCAGGTTTCTTTACAGTCGACGCCGTCCGGCGTAGGCCAGGGCGATCGCGAGCACTTGAGCCTCGTCCGGCATGAAGCCATAAGGCCTTGATGGTGCGATTGAATGCCAATTTCTTTCTGGAAGCTTTCGAGAGTTGGCCCAAGACTTGCTGAAATGCCGACAGGTCGCCTGTCCCGCAGGACGGCCGCCCGATACTGGCATCTACTGCAGCTAAGCCTGCCCGAACAGAGTGGAACGAAATGACTTTTAAAAGACTCTTTCCAGTGGCGGCCCTGGGTCTGACGCTTGGCATGGGCGTCAACACCGGTGCCCTCGCTTATTCGTACGCCTTCGCTGACCTCAACGTTTTTAACGGGACCTTGACGGTTCTGCCGGTGGGCTCCACAGAGCTCACCGACTTCGGCGCCTGCGCCGCGGTCGGTTGCGCCAACGTGAGCGCCACCCCTACCACCACCTCGGCCGCGGACGCGAGCCTCGGTGGTACGGGTACGGCGACCTCGAATGTCGTCGACGCGCCGGTCGCCCTGGGCACCGGCTCCGTGTTCCCCGACGGCTCGACCCCTGTCAACAACGCCTGGACCCCTGAAGGGCCCTCCAACACGGTGAAGTACGCCTGGGGTGATTCGCAGATCATCAGCCAGCAGGTGTTGGATCCGACCAATCCTGTCAATCCTGACGGCACCCCGAACATCACCAGCGCAATCGACGTGCGTCAGGTGGCCGAGGCGAACACGACCGATGAGACGCTCGGGGTGGCGAACAGCTCCACCTCGTCCCAGAGCGAGTTCACGACCTTCGTTACGGTTGCGGGTGATGGCGGCAGGATCCGGTTCGACTTCGACGCCATCCTGCAGCTGGATTCGGCGATCGTGGATCCGAGCACCGGCATCCAGTCGGTCGCCTCCGCCACCACCACGGTGACCATCACGGACGCGGCGGGCAACATCGTGTTTACCTGGAACGCGGGTGGCGCTCCCCTGGGAGGCACCGTCTACTCCAATGGTTTCTCATTCTCTAATCTCGCGACCAATACCCAGGATGTGTTGTCCGCCACGCGCACCGGCAGCTTCTTTGCCGTCAGCGACGATCTAGCGGCCGGTGTGTACAAGGTATCCCTGGTTGCCACGAGCACCGCGCGGGTCCAGGCGTCGATACCTGAGCCGACGACCCTCGCCCTGCTGGGTCTGGGCGTCCTCGGGCTCGGCGCGAGCGCCCGTCGCGTCAGAAAGGGGCGCGCGGCCGCCTAGCCGCTTGCCTCGAAGGGGTAACACCCCAAGAAAAAACAGCGATGGCCGTGAGGCCATCGCTGTTTTTTTGTGCCGGTCTTTCCGGCGCGCGCAGACGCGCGTTACCCAAGGAGGTGCGCTGCGGATAAAATCGGCGGGCGCGGCGGTCGATGGTGAGGCATGGCCGCGATTACCAATCAGTGGAGACTCGGCCAGTGGAGGCGCGGAGATGCAAAGGCGATGTCGGCGACTGTGGGCACTCATCGACCGGCGGGGGCTGATCGCCGTCGCGCTGTTGTCGGGCGCGATTCTGAGCTGCTCTGCCCAACAGGGTGGGGAGGCGCAGCTCGCCCGCGCCAAGCAGGCCTTGTCCGAGGGTGACTACCCGGCGGCCCTGATCGACCTCAAGACCCTTGCGGCGGCGAATCCCGATGACGGGGAGACCCGTCTGCTTCTCGCCGAGGCCCACCTGGAGCTGGATGACGGCCCATCGGCCGAAAAGGAGCTCAGGCGCGCCGGGGCGCTCGGCATCCCACCCGCATCCCTGGCGCTCCCTCTGGCGCGGGCCTACCTTGCGCAGGACAAGTTCCAGGAAGTCGTGACCATGGATCCGGGCCCCGACGCCTTGCCCGCGGACCAGGCAGCGGGACTGCTTGCCGTCACCGGAAACGCTTATCTCCGACTCGGCGATGCCGAGGCGGCGCGGTCCAGCTTCGAGAGGGCCCTGCAGCGCGTCCCGGGACACCCGGGCGCCCAGACCGGCCAGGCCGCACTCGCACTCGCCCAGCGCCAGCCCGCGCAGGCACGCGCCATTCTCGACCAGGTGCTCGAGAAGAGCCCCCTGTTCGCGCCGGCGCTCCGCCAGCTTGGGGCCATGGAGCAGCAGGCCGGCGACTACGAGGCGGCCCGGCAAACCTATTCGACGCTGATCGATTCAGAAGCCAATAAGCGGACTGACCTGGTGTCCCGGGCCCTGGTGTACCTGGCGCTGCGGCGTTTGGACGAAGCCAAGCGCGACATTGCGCTGGCCACCAGCGGGGGCCAGAGCTTTCCTTACGCGGATTACGCCTCCGGTCTGATCGCGCTCTTCGAGCGGCGCCATGGGGACGCCATCGAATCGTTCCGTGCGGTGCTCAACTGGAATAAGAATTACACGCCGGCCGCCCTGTATCTTGCGATCAGCCACTTCTTTGCCAATGACCCCGAGCAGGCAGAGACGCTTCTCGACGGATATCTCGCGTGGAATCCCGATTCACTGGTTGCCAATACCTATCTGGGTGCACTCTACGCAAAGAGGGGCGACTACCCGAAGGCCCGGGAAATCTTTGAAAAGCAATTGATCACCACAGATCCACAGGACATCGAACTGCTTCGACTGATGGTACAGGAAGAGGGCCAGGCCCCGGAGGTGGCGCAACAGGTGCGCGAACGGATTGCGCGTGGGGTCGGGACGCCGGCCGGGGCCCCGGGGCCCCGACAGGTGAGCCTGGTGGCGGTGCGGTCGGAGGCAATGCAACCGCCACCACCGACGATAGGAGCTCAAGACGATGCGCGACAGTTCGAAGTGGACCGCCAGCGGCTGCTGACCTACCTGGCGCAAAAACAGTATGCCGAGGCAGCCGAATACGCCAGGAAGCTCCAGGAGCAGTGGCCGGGTCGTCCCGAGCCGGTCAACCTGCAGGCAGCGGCGGAGCTCGGCCTCGGACAAGGAGACGCCGCTAGGCAAACCCTGGAAGATGGACTGAAGTCGTTTCCCGGAAACCCGGAGCTTAGCGACAACCTCGCGAGACTCGTGCTGAGAGACGGGGCGGTCGAGCGTGCTCGCGCGCTCTATCGCGACGCGATGGCGCAGAACCCACTGGATGTGCCGACCATCATGCGCCTTGCGCGGCTCGAGCTGACCCTCGGCGAGGTGGAACAATCGAAATCGCTGGTTGAGCAGGCGCTGAAGCTGGCTCCAAACTCGATTGATGTGCGCGCGACACTCGCAACCTACTACCTGACGAAAGACCAACCGGCGGCGGCGAAGCGGATCATTGACGAGATCCAGGGAGTAGGGGCGGACGACCCGGCGCTGCTGGAGATCCAGGGGAAGGTGGCACTCGCAATGGGTGAGGTGCAGTCGGCCAAAGCAACGCTGTCCCGGCTCGTCCAACTGCAAGCACAATCGGCCGAGGCTCACTATTTGCTGGCCCAGGCATCCGCTCAGCTCGGCGAGGGCGACGCCGCCGTTCAAAACCTTCGCGAGGCCTTAAGGATCGATCCAGGGCATTTTGGCGCTCAGCTCGTATTGGCCCGCATGTATGCCTCCAACGGCGCCTACGATCAAGCAGAAGCGGTTCTCAAGACGATGCGGGAGCGCTTCCCACGGTCGGCTGATGTGCTCTCGGCTCAGGGGCTGCTCGATCTGCGCCGGGGCGACGCGAAATTGGCCCATGAATCCTTTCAGCGCGCGTTGGAGCTGAGGCCGACGAGCCAGGACCTGATCTACGCCGCGACTGCTCTGTTTCAGTTGAACGAGATCGATAATGGCCTCGCGTCATTGAGAACTTGGCTCCGGGATCACCCGGATGACCTCCAGGTTCAGCTTTTTCTAGCCAACACATTACTGCTGCGCGGCAAGAACGATGAGGCCGAGGCGGCGTTTCGCGAGGTCGTTCGTATCTCACCGGATCATGAGTTGGGGCTCAATAACCTCGCGTGGCTGTTGCGCGATCGGGCGCCTCAGGAGGCGCTGGCGTTCGCCGAGCGAGCCGCAACGCTGTACCCGAAGTCCGCCCAGGTCCTCGACACCCTGGGGACACTGAAACTGAACGCCGGCGACTCCGTGAAGGCGGCAGAGCTGTTGAGTCAAGCCGCTCTGATCGAGCCCACCAACCCGGTGATTCAGTACCACTATGCGCAGGCGCTATTGGGCAACAACAACCCGTCCGAGGCCAGGGCCGTGCTTACTAAGCTGGTGGACCGCCAGGATCTGGCCGATGATCTTCGGGCTGCAGCCGACGCGGCACTCGCGTCCATTCGCCAGGACTGATCGCTCTCGATTGCAACGGCATTCATTGTTTCGTCGTGGCCGATTGGACCGTTGTTCGATAGTGTCGATTCAGCTTTACGACCGCATCATGGTTTCGGGGTCTGACCCGCGCATCTTAAGAGGTACTGGATATGCAGGTTGGGGATGAGAGGACCCACCGGATATTGCCCAAGGACCGCTGGCGCGCTGCGACCTACGGTTTCATCAAGGAGATCGTCTCAGCCGACGTGGTGGTCTTCACGTCACTGGTTGATGCGGCCGAGCTGAAGGGGCTCAGGGCCCGATGCGCCGAGCGGGGATACGCCAAGCCTTCCTGGACCGCGCTCGTGGTCAAGTCGATCTCCGTCGCCTTGAGCAGGCATCCGGATCTGAACCGGTTGCTGCTGGGGGGCGCCTTACGGCACAGGCCGGTTCAGCTCGACGAGGTTCACGCCGTGGTGGCGGTTGAGCGCGTGCGGGACGGCGAAGACACGGTCTATGCGCAGATACTGCGCAATACGGACAACAAGCCGATCTGGACGCTGAGCGAGGAGCTGCGCCGGACCTCGGAGCTCGAAGAACAAGACGATCCCCGCCTGAAGTTATTCATGAACCTGGTGCGCAAGTTGCCGGGCCCATTCGCGCGGGGCCTGCTCTCCGCCCCACGCTGGTCCCCCGGACAATGGCTGAAACACCGTGGTGGGTCATTTGCGCTGACCACGGTGGGAAAGTACGGTGTGGATAGCGTTTTCGTGAAGTGGCCCTGGCCCCTGTCCTTCACCTTCGGTGAGGTTAAGGAACGCGCCATGGTGGTCGACGGTCTGGTGCAAGCACGCCCATCCTTCTTCCTGTCCCTGGCCTGGAATCGGGAACTGACCAATGGGGCACCGGCCGCCCGCTTCTTCAACGACATCGTTCAGTATCTGGTGCGGGCGGAGGTTTCGCCCGAGGAGCGGGACGCTTTAGAACGAGCGGACCCCACCCAGACTTGAGACCAACCGCCGCACCTGCTGACCGTACAACTGACGTTCGATGACGGTGTAGAGCTCCAAAAGCTCTCGATTCATGCCGTTCAGCGCGGTCTGCGTCCTAATAAAGTAGGGTGCCCTAATGCCGTGGTAGTCGATATCGTCGCCGACGCGGGTGAACCGAATGCCCGTGCGGGCGAGCAGCCGCGGCAGGAAAGGCTCCATCATCGCGAAAACATTCGTTTTCCCGGTGTGCGCGGTGATGGCCGTCGCGGCAAGATAGGCGGAAACGGCGATGAAGGGCAGGGTGCGCTTCTCCTCTGGACTGAAAGCCAGCAGATGCTTTGGTGTCCCGAAACGGGTTTCATGTTCCCCGGGTCGGCGCCGAAAATCGCGATCCACGGCGAGCCGGGAAATCTCACAGATGGTGGTGCGATCGCACGCCATTCGTCGAAGTACCGCCCGATCCATGCTGTTTCGGCAGTTTCTCTCGAACGGAAGCGGTTGTTCGGGGTGACCGCTCGGGGTCGGCACCATGCGCACGCAGCCGGCCGGACTTCCGGAAGGAACGTGGGTGATCAGGCAGTGGGTGGACTGGGCGTCGAAGGCGTCGCTTTCACGCGCATTTGGACACCGCTCGATCGGCTCAAAACCGAATTCCTCGCAGTACACCCGATAACGTACGTGGTGGATCTGGTCGAGCTGCTGTGGGTCCGTTGCGATGGCGACGCGAAAATATCTCTCGAAGTTTTTGGCGATCGTGTGTGTTGGATCGGCCATCGGAGCTCCCGTTGTGTTGCGGCGTCGCGATGCATTCGAGCGATGGCGATGCGAGAATTCGCTCCCGCAGGAGCAGGAAAAGCCGTGGCTCGATGACTCCGGGCAGATGCTCCGGGTCGCTCGGCTTGCCGCAGGCGAGGTGGGTACGCCCCCGTGTTCCCTGGTCGGCGTCCTGCAGGGCAAAACGCTCATCGCGACCCGACGGGTCTCAGCCATCTGCAATTGGAACGGAGACGGGACCCAGGGGGCGTGAAGTTGGTTCCAGTTTCGCCCCTCATCGACAGCCACGGAGCTGAAGTTCCGGGGTGCCGGTATGTTGGCGTAAAGCCGCGGACGTCCCCAGCCTTTGGTCCTGCCGCCGCTCAACCTCTCCTGGCGCCCGGACCGGAGGAAAGTCACAAATCCTTTAGTCCGACTGAAACCTAGGGTTTACCCGACATCCGCTTTGCCATAACATGCCCCCTGTCGGAAATTAGAGTCTTCTCGTCGGCTGGCTGCTGCCTTGCGATCTCGAAGGTTTGGCCGTGGCTCGTCGGCACCAGGCTCCGCCTTTTTCAACGCTCTAGCGGCTCCTTGCAGGTGCGCATAGCCCGATTCCAAACCAAAACGAATTCACGCCGAGAGCCCAAAAGGTGAACTTTAAGTAATTAATGAGAAAAGGCGCGTAACCCGACTAAGTTTCGAGATATCATTAAGCGGCTAGCCGGGCTAGCTGTATAAATCGAGGGGTGGCGGAGGTGGTTCTGTCGCACCGAAGCCGCCATGTTAACCGGGCCGAGCCCGCTCGGCCGACTCGCGGTTAGCCCGAGGGGGGCTTCTGGGGGGAAGCTCTGTTTGTAACACCTTCCGTATTCCCCCGCGTGAGCGAGCTTCCATTGCTGCGCGCCAGCGGCGACATGCCGTGCATGGGACGACTGACCTAAGCCGAAAATTCCCTTGCGAAGCCCCGTGGGGGCGGGAGAATCAGATGCAGGAATTCGTGCCGGAAACAAGCGTCAGGAATGGACAGGCCCAGCTGAGATCCGGTCAAGCGGCGGGGCGCCAATCCCGCGTCAGCCGCACAACCTACTCAAGCTTCTTAAGGCGCGCCGAGCCGGCCCCCGTGCCCAGGATCGATGGCGCGAGGCCAATCCCTTCGACCGAGATGTGTCGCTTCGGCAAGGCGCGGGAATTCGCGCTGCGCGTGGCCGCGTGCGAAAAAGACCGCCTGAAGTGCTGGCACTTGGTCTATAAGGAGTATCTCGCGCTCGGGTATACAGACAGAAAAGAGCTGGAATATCGATATAGCCTGCATGATGCGCTGCCGGACATGGGGACCTTCCTGGTCGAGAGCCAAGGCCAGGCGGTCGGTACCGTCAGTGTCTTTCCCGATTCGCCGCTGGGTCTCCCAGCCGATGACCATTACAAGATTGAGGTGGACAAGCTACGCTGGCAGGGCCGGCGCCCGGTGGAAGTCGGTCGTCTGACAATCGCCAAGGAGCACATGAACGAGCGCAGCGTGCTCACCTCGATGTTCGACATTCTCTCGCTGTACTCACGCCGCATCCGTAAAGCCACGGATCTGGTGATCACGGTGAACCCCTCGCACGCGAAGTTCTACGAGCGGGTGTTGCTGTTCGAGCGCATCGGGAAGGAAAAGCGGCTCGATGGCGTTGGTGGCGCGCCGGCGGTCCTGCTAAGGCTGGACCTCGAACTGCAGCGAAGGGTGATCCGTTGGGAACACGGGGAAGGGTCCAAGCCGGATGGAAAGGTTGAGAGGACCTTCTACAAGTATTTCTCGAGCAAATCCGAAGAAGAACTGAAGGTGGCCCGGATGCGGGCGTGTCTCTCGATCCCGGAGGAGGCCTTCCTGAAGCGTTATTTCGTGTGGCTGAGGCCATTGCTGCCGCAGCATTCAGGTCCGCTCAAAGACTTCTTCGCGGCCTGTTATCCGCAATATGACCTAGTTGGCGCCTGATGCCGGGGGGCTAGCGGACAGGTCCTCGCCGCAGGGATACCGACATCGACCGCTGCAGGCTCAGGAAGGTCATGGGGATGGGGTTGCGCTCATCTGCCGGATGCTCGGTGCGGTCAATCTCTTGCCACTCGGTCGGGTCCCAGGGCGGGAACCGGACGTCGCCCTGGATGATGGCGTGGACGAGGGTCAGGTACAGCCGTTCGGCCCTCGGCAGGGCCTCGGCGTAGAGGCTGGCGCCGCCCACGATCATCAACTCGGGCACCGCGCCCGCCGCGGCGATGGCGGCGTCCAATGAAGCTACCAGGGTACAGCCGTCCGCGCGGTACTCGCTGTCGCGGGTGAGTACGATATGGCGACGCCGGGGCAGGAGCCCGGGCAGCGACTCCCAGGTGCGCCGACCCATGACGATGGGCTTGTCCAGGGTGATCCGCTTGAACCGGGCGAGATCGGCCGGCTGGTGCCACGGCAGGGCCTTGCCCCGGCCGATGATGCCGTTGTCCGCCACGGCGGCGACCAGGGACAGGATCGGGCGGCTCGGCTTGGTCGTCATCAACCTTCTACCGCCGGCGGCGCTGCATATTGCTCCAGGGCCGCGCGCAGGCGCTGCCCCACCTCCTCCCGCAGCCCTTCTGGGGCGACCACCTCCACGTCGGGCCCATACTTGAGCACGTCCATCGTCAGCTCGAGCTGACTGCTGTAGGGCACCTTGAGCTCGTAGCGCCCGTCGTCCAGGAAGCGGCCCTCCTGGTCCCGGTGCCACTGCTCCTTGGAGACCCAGCGCGCCCGCTCGGGGCTGAAGCGCAGCACGGCCACCTGGTCGGGCACCCCCGCGAAGATGCCGTACGAGGAGGCGAAGTGCCGGTCCAGCTCGGCCTCCGCGACCTCGACCGGCGGGATATCGAGCGCTCTCGCTCCCTCGATGGCGTCGAGCGCAAAGGTGCGCAGCCCCTCGCGCAGATGGCACCAGGCGTCCAGATACCAGTTGTCGCGGTAGTAGCTGAGCCGTTGGGGTGAGACGACACGCTCGCTGTGGGAATCGGCAGCGCGGGTGAAATAGCGGATCTCCAGACGCTGGCGCTGGGCCAGTGCCCCGGCGACGGTGAGGAAGTGATCGCCCGCCCGGCGCGACGCCATCTGCAGGATGCGCACCCGGTCCGCCAACCCGTCGGAGCCAGGGCGCTGCAGCTCCAGCAGGGCGTCGATGCGCTTTTGCAGCGGCCTCAGGTGCTGGTCGAGGAGCCCGGGCTGGACGCCGCCCAGGAGTTGCTGGACGGTCAGCAGGGCATGCAGCTCCGAGGCGTTGAACCAGAGTCCGGGGAGCTCGTACATGGCCCCCTCTGACTGGTCGTAGTGATAACCGCCCAGCTCCCGGTCGAAGACAATGGGCGCGTTCAGATAGAGCCGCATGTCCTCGATGATGCGCTTCACGGTCGCGCGCGAGCACTGCAGCTCCTCTTCCAGGCGCCGGCGGGAGACCGGGCGGCGCGCCCCCTGAAGGATGCGGTTGAGCTCGAAGATGCGGTCAAACCGATCCATCAGGGGGCCACGCGGTGCTGAGGCTCGGCGCTGGGATCAGAGGGTAGCGGCGGCCGCCTTCGGTACCGGTGCCGGTGCCGACCACAGCCGTTCCAGGTTGTAGTAGTCGCGCACCTTGGGAAGCATCACGTGGACCACGACGCCGTTGAGGTCGACCAGGGCCCATTCGCCCTCGTTGACCCCCTCGGTGCCCAGGGGCGCCTCGCCCGCCTCCTTGGCGCGGAAGGCCAGGGTCTCCGCAATGGCCTTAACGTGCCGGTCCGAGGTCCCGGATGCCACGATCATGTAGTCCGTCACGGCGGTCTTGCCGCGCACGTCCAACACCTCGATGTCCCGGGCCTTCATGTCGCCCAGGGTATCCACCACCAGTTGCCGAAGTTGCTCGAGCTGCATGCGATCTCCTCTGCTTGTGAGTCAGGTATCAAGGTTGGGCCGCCAAGGCGGCGCCGCCATCCCTGGGTCGGCGGAACGGCGACGGTGCAAGCGTCGCCCTCCCGCGCAGCACCCCGCCGGCCTGGCCGGCGGGGCTCGGGTCCCCCGTCCCAGGGGAGCCCGAATTAAAAGGTCAATCACAGTGGCCCACGGCAGACCGGTTCATCCCGCGCGATCGCGTCGGATCGATAGAGCCCCTCGCGCTCGATGATGGCGAGCACGTCGTCGGGCAGCAGATAGCGGGGGCTCAACCCCCGTCTGATCAGCTGCCGCACCCGGGTGGAGGAGATATCGATCTGGGTCACGTCCTGCATCAGGATGCGCCCGGCCGGTGAGGCCGCCAGGGCATCGGGTCCATCGCAGCCGCGCTCCCCGTAGAGCCGGAGCAGGCCCGGGTCGAGACCGGCCGTCGACGCGGAACCCGGTCGGCGCATGACCACCAGGTGGGCCAGCTCCAGGATCTCTGCCGGCCGGTACCAGTCGAGAAAGCCGGTGAAGGCATCGCCGCCCACCAGCAGACAAAGGGGCGGCGAGTTCCCCACCCGGGCCCGCAGCGAGACCAGGGTATCGTGGGAGTAGGAGCCGCCGGGACGCATGAGCTCCAAGGGGTCCGACACGAACCCCGGCTGTCCGGCGATTGCGGCCTCCAGCATGGCGAGCCGCAGCCCGGCAGACGCCAGCGGCTGGGGCCGATGGACCGCCACGTTCAGCGGCACCAGGCGCAGCTCCTGGAGCCGCAAGGCCTGGAAGCAGTCCAGGGCGGGGCGCAGGTGGCCGAAGTGAATGGGATCGAAGGTGCCGCCGAAGACGCCGATCATACCGATCGAAACGCCGTCGCGGCCGCCTTCCCAGCCGGCCGGCGGCCGGACCGCGGGCGAGGCGCCCGGGCGGCGTTAACGCGACGCCGCATGCCTCGTCGCGACCGCGCGGATAAACCGGAGCGGGGGTGCGCAACGCGCCCGGCCGGCTGCCGACGCCGAGGGGCAGGTCCGGTAGGGGGGCGCCGGCTGGTCGTTGTTGCTCCGTGCCTGGGGCAAGGTCTGCAAGCTACCTCTTGAGATCCGGGGACGGCGGTTGCTCCGCCCGCATGGACAAAACGTTAGCAGAATCGCTCGCACTTGTCCCTCAGGCGCGAATCTCGCCGTCCCCCAGGACAACGAACTTCACCGAGGTCAGACCCTCCAGGCCGACCGGCCCCCGAGCGTGAAACTTGTCGGTGCTGATCCCGATCTCGGCGCCGAGGCCGTATTCGAATCCGTCGGCGAACCGGGTGCTGGCGTTTACCATGACCGAGCTGGAATCCACCTCCCGCAGAAAGCGGCGGGCACGGCTGTAGTCCTCGGTGACAATGGCGTCGGTGTGGGCCGAGCCGTGGCGGGCGATGTGGTCCATGGCCGCCTCCAGGCCGTCGAGGACTCGAATCGCGAGGATCGGGGCCAGATATTCCGTATCCCAGTCCGCCTCGGTGGCGGGGAGGGCGTCCGGCAGGATATCTCGGGTGCGGGCGCAGCCGCGCAGCTCCACGCCCTTCTTCCGGTAGGCCGCGGCCAGTCGGGGCAGGATGGCGGGCGCAACGGGTGCATCCACCAGCAGGGTCTCCATGGTGTTGCAGGTCCCGTAGCGCTGGGTCTTTGCATTCATGGCGATGGAGAAGGCCTTGTCCAGATCCGCCGCCGAGTCGATGTAGACATGGCAGATTCCGTCCAGGTGCTTAATCACCGGGACCCTCGCGTCGCGACTGATGCGCTCGATCAGGCCCTTGCCGCCACGAGGGATGATGACGTCGATGTACTCCGCGCTCGAGATCATGGCACCGACGGCGGCGCGGTCCGTGGTGGCCACCACCTGCACCCCGTCCTCGGGCAGACCCGCCTCGGCGAGCCCGCGGCGGATGCAGTCCGCGATGGCCTGATTCGAGGCGAAGGCCTCGGAGCCGCCGCGCAGTATGGTCCCGTTACCCGACTTCAGGCAGAGTCCGGCGGCGTCCGCGGTCACATTGGGGCGCGACTCGTAGATGATGCCGATGACGCCCAGGGGCACCCGCATGCGCCCGACTTGGATCCCAGAAGGCCGATAGTTGAGGTCGGTGATGGATCCGATGGGGTCCGGGAGGGCCGCGATCTGACGCAGACCGTCGATCATGGAGTCGACGCGACCCGGGGTGAGCTCGAGCCGGTCCAGCAGGGCGGCGTCCAGACCCTTGGCGGCACCGGCATCCAGATCCTGGCGGTTCGCTCCGGCGATCGCCTCCCGGCTGCCATCGATGGCGTCGGCGATGGCGCAGAGTGCCCGATTCTTGGCGCCGGTGCTGGCACGCGCCAGGGCGCGGGAGGCGATGCGGGCGCGCCGGCCCAGGTCGGCCATATAGCTGTCGATGTCGGTGGTTTGGATGTCGTTCATAGCGTTGGCTGGAGGCTGCTGAGCCCTGGGTCTCTAAGGTCATCGAAACGAGGGCTGGAGGATATCAGTTTCCCGCAGGGGCGAGGACGCCCAGCCGTTTGTAAGCTCGGGATCAAGCCCGCTTATTGGTCACCGTCGACGAAGCACGGCCGTCCGCCAGTCGGGCTCGCCGCGGCACCACTGGCGGGCGCCTCAAAACTGTTCAATACTAGCCCAGCGTCTCGATCAACTATAAGCGGGAGCGGCGGTCCAACCGCCCACGTGTTCCCGCCCCGCCGCGCCGCGAACCCCAGGAGGTTTCATGCAGAAGTCCCTCTACATCGATCCGGTGAAGTGCACCGGCTGCCTGCAGTGCGAGATGGCCTGCTCTTACGTCCACACCGGGTCCATCAACCCGTCCAAATCGCGCATCAAGGTCTTCGACTTCGAGCACGAGGGGCGCAAGGTTCCCTACACCTGTACCCAGTGCAGCGACGCCTGGTGCATGCACGCCTGCCCGGTGGACGCCATCAAGCTCGACGCCCTGACCGGGGCCAAGGTGGTCCTGGAGGCGACCTGCGTCGGCTGCAAGGTATGCACCATTGCCTGCCCCTTCGGCACCATCAACTACATGGCGGACGTGGGGAAGGTGCAGAAGTGCGACCTGTGCGACGGTGACCCCGCCTGCTCAAAGGCCTGTCCGACGGCCGCCATCACCTATGTGGATGCGGACTGGAGCGGGCTCGCCCGCATGCGTGCCTGGGCCCAACGCGCCAACGCCGCGGCCCTTTGAGGAGACAAGACATCATGTCCTGGAACAGAAAGATCCTTCGCGTCGACCTCAGCGCCGGCACCTGCACCCCCGAGCCCCTGAACATGCAGTGGGCCTTCGATTATCTCGGCTCGCGCGGGCTGGCGAGCAAGTACCTGGTGGAGGAGGTGGACCCCAAGGTCGAACCCCTGTCCGCCGACAACAAGCTGATCATGTCCACCGGTCCCCTCACCGGCACCATGGCCTCCACCGGCGGGCGCTACACCGTGGTCACCAAGGGACCGCTCACCGGCGCCATCGCCTGCTCCAACTCCGGCGGCTTCTTTGGCGCCGAGATGAAGTTCGCTGGCTGGGACATGATCATCTTCGAGGGCCGTTCGCCCAAGCCCGTTTACCTCTATCTGGAGAACGATCAGGCGGAGCTGCGCGACGCCTCCCATCTCTGGGGCAAGAGCACCTGGGTGACCGAGGAGACCATCAAGGCGGCCCATCAGGACCCCCAGATCCGCGTCTCCTCCATCGGCCAGGCCGGCGAGAACCAGGTCCTCTACGCCTGCGTGGTCAACGATCTGCACCGCGCCGCCGGACGCTCCGGGGTGGGTGCCGTGATGGGTTTCAAGAACCTCAAGGCGGTGGCCATCCGCGGCACCAAGGGCCTCGCCAACATCCGGGACTTCCCGGAATTCCTAAAGGTTACCGCCGAGAAGAAGCAGATCCTGGCGGACAATGCGGTCACCGGTCAGGGCCTGCCGAAATACGGCACCCAGGTGCTGATGAACGTGATCAACGAGATCGGCGCACTGCCGACCCGCAACCACCGCGACGTGCAGTTCGAAGAGGCCGGAAAGATCTCCGCCGAGGCCATGCACGAGCCGCGCGCCACCGACGGCAAGCCGCACCTGGTCACCAACGCCGCCTGCTTCGGCTGCACCATCGCCTGCGGGCGCATCTCAGCCATCGACGAGACCCATTTCTCGGTGGTCAACAAGCCCGAGTACTGGGGCGCCTCCGGCGGCCTCGAGTATGAGGCCGCCTGGGCCCTGGGCGCCGCCAACGGGGTGGGCGACCTTGAGGCCCTGCAGTACGCCAACCTGCTGTGCAACGAGGTCGGCATGGATCCGATCTCCTTCGGCGCCACCGTGGGCGCGGCCATGGAGCTGTACGAAATGGGCGTTCTGACCCAGCAGCAGATCGGCATCGACGCCCCCTTCGGGTCGGCCCAGGCCCTGGTGACCCTGGCGGAGATGACCGCCCAGGGCGAGGGCTTCGGCCGTGAACTGGGCCAGGGCTCCAAGCGACTCTGCGAGAAATACGGGCATCCCGAGCTGTCCATGACCGTCAAGGGTCAGGAGTTCCCGGCCTATGACTCCCGCGGCATCCAGGGTATGGGTCTGGCCTATGCGACGTCGAACCGCGGCGCCTGCCATCTGCGCGGCTATACGGTGGCCTCCGAGGTGCTGGGGATCCCGATCAAGACGGATCCGCTCGTCACCGAGGGCAAGCCGGCGCTGGTGAAGGCATTTCAGGACGCGACCGGCGTCTTCGACGCCGCTGGCCTGTGCATCTTCACCAGCTTCGCCTGGAGCCTTGCGGACATCCAGCCCCAGATCCAGGCCGCCTGCGAGGGTGACTGGTCCCTGGAGCGCCTCGATCTGGTGGGCGAGCGCATCTGGAACATGGAGAAGCAGTTCAACCTGGAGGCGGGCCTGACCCGAAAAGACGACAATCTGCCGCCGCGGCTCACGACCGAGCCGGCCAAGACGGGTCCCGCCAAGGGTCTGGTCAATGGCCTGGAGGTGATGCTGCCAGAGTACTACGCCCTGCGCGGCTGGAATACCGAGGGTGTGCCGAGCACCGAGACCCTGGAGCGCCTCGGGCTCTGAGCACGGGTCCGGAACCCGTGCGGGTGGGGCGCCGCCGCGGCGGCGCTCCCACGATCCCTGACCCGACAGCTCGCGAGCCAGCCATGAAACACCTGATCCTGGGCAATGGCCCCGCCGGCGTCGTCGCCGCCGAGACCCTCCGCCGGGCCGACCCCGCGTGCGAGATCCTGCTCGCCGGCAGCGAGGACGCGCCCCCCTATTCCCGCATGGCCATCCCCTATCTGCTCGAGGGCCAGATCGACGAGGCTGGCACTTATCTGCGCAAGGAGCCGGGCCACTTTGAGAGGCTCGGCATCACCGAGCGGCGCGGTCGCGCGGTCGCGCTGGACACCGATACACGCAAGGTCCTGTTCCACGACGGCAGTCACGAGAGCTACGACCGGCTGCTCATCGCCACCGGCTCCCACCCGGTGCGCCCGCCCATCCCCGGCATCGATCTGCCCCAGGTCCTCACCTGCTGGACCCTGGAGGACGCCCGCGCCATCGCCCGCTTCGCGCTGCGGGGCAGCCGGGTGGTGCAGCTCGGGGCAGGATTCATCGGCTGCATCATCATGGAGTCCCTGGCCGCTCGCGGCGTCGACCTGACCGTCGTCGAGATGGGCGACCGCATGGTGCCGCGCATGATGACGCCCGAGGCGGGCAACATGATCCGGCGCTGGGTGGAGACCAAGGGCATCCAGGTGGTGACCAACGCTGGCGTCGACCGCATCGATGCTCAGGGCGGGGAGCCGCCAACGCATCATTCGGGCCTCGGGGCCACGTTCAGAAACCTCCGTGAGCGTTTGGTCGGCCGGCCGGCCTCGGGTGCCTCGGCTGAGGAAGGCCGGTTCGCCCCCTTGCGCGTCCATCTGACCACCGGCGCCGCACTCGACTGCGACCTGCTGATCGTATCCGCCGGAGTCGTCCCCAATCTCGGCTTTCTGGACGCGACCCCGGTGCACGTGGCCAAGGGGGTGCTGGTGAACGATCGGATGGAGACCTCGGTTCCCGGCATCTTCGCCGCGGGTGACGTGGCCGAGGCCCCGGATCTCTTTACCGGGGCCCATCTAGTCTCGGCGATCCAGCCCAACGCGGCCGACCAGGCGCGGGTGGCGGCCCTTAATATGGCCGGCCAGGACGTGCGCCTGCCCGGGGTCCTGGCCATCAATGTGCTCGACACCCTGGGGCTCATCTCATCGTCCTTCGGCCAGTGGTGGGGGACGGATCCGGCCGATGGCGTCGAGCTGGTCGACCCCGACCACTACCGCTATCTCAGCCTCCAGTTCCAGGACGACGTGCTGATCGGCGCCACCGCCATCGGACTCACCCAGCACGTGGGTGTGCTGCGCGGCCTGATCCAGAACAAGACCCCACTGGGGCGGTGGAAGAGCGTCCTCCTGGACTCGCCCCTGCGGTTCGCCGAGGCCTATGTGGCGCGAAGCCTGCAACCCACCGCCATGGCACCCATGCAGCCCCTGCACTGAGGCGGTAGCGTACTGAAGCCATGGCACCAAGACAGACGTAGCGATGCGGATCACCCTGAAGCTCTACGCGACGTTGAGCGATTATTTGCCCCCGGGAACCCGCGACAACCGCCTGGATCTGGACGTGGATGAGTCGCTGACGGTCCAGGAGATCCTGGACCGCCACCGGCTTCCCGAGCGCCTGACCCATCTGGTCCTGGTCAACGGGGTCTTTGTGCCACCCGGTGAAAGGGCCTCCCGCCGACTTGCGCCCGACGACCACCTGGCCGTGTGGCCGCCCATCGCGGGCGGCTGAGCCGCTTGCACCGGTGAACACCGTGCTCGAGCTCCTGGAGCGCGAGATGTCCGCGAGCCCCGCGGAATTCGCCCATGGGCTGCGCAACGCCTTTCCGCGCGGGGTCGAAGGGGGGCCGCTGCGCTTCCAGGTGACCCACGAGGGGGTGCGTCTGGAGATCGAGCTCGTCCCCGGCCCCGATCGGGTCATCGCCCTCCTGAGGCTGCCCACGCTGACGGCGCGGCTGCACTTCACCGCGGGTGACCCGGCGGCGCGGGTGCGGCTGTTGGAGCACATGGACCTCGCCATGCGCCGGGGCGGCGGATGAACGGGTCGGTGCGCTCGCGGTGACTTATCATCCCAACCGGGACTGAGATCGAAAACTGCGCCGGCCCCGCTTTCGGCGTCCGACGGACACTCGCATCCTGTGCCCGCGCCGCGGGCGACCCGTTCGATGGTGCCAAGGCGCGCGAATCGGCCTGAACCCGACCCAACGACGAAGGTGAGCTGAGCTCCATGGGAAAACAAATCGAATGCGGCGGCGACGAGCCCACGCTCAGTGTCGCCGAGGCCCGCAAGATACTGCTCGAGACCCTCCCGCCCGTCACGGGCCGGGAGATGGTGCCGGTGCGGTCCGCGCTCGGGCGGATCCTGGCCCGCGACCTGATCGCCCCCTGCGACGTCCCGGCGCACGACAACTCCGCGATGGACGGCTTCGCCCTGCGTGCGGCGGATCTCAACCAAGCGGAGAATCGACTGCGCCTGATCGGCACCGCCCTGGCCGGCTCGGCCTTCTCCGGACAGGTCGGCCCGGGCCAGGCAGTTCGCATCATGACCGGGGCCGTGCTGCCGCACGGCGCCGACACGGTGATGATCCAGGAGGTGGCCCGGGTGGAAGGGGACTCGGTCGTTCTGCCCGCCGGCGACAAGCCGGGTCATAACGTGCGCCGGGCCGGTGAGGACATCGCGGCCGGTCACCCGGCCCTGCTCGCCGGCCGACGCATCGGCCCGCCCGAGCTCGGCCTGATCGCCTCACTGGGCCTCGCGGAGATCACGGTCTATCGACGGCCCCGCGTCGCCTTCTTTTCCACCGGCGACGAGCTCGCCTCGGTCGGCCGCCCCCTGGCCCCCGGCGAAGTCTACGACAGCAACCGCTACACCCTCTACGGGGCACTGACACGGCTGGCCCTGGAGGTCATGGACCTGGGGGTGGTGCGCGACGACCCCCAGAGCCTGGAGCAGACCTTCGCGGAAGCCGCCACCCAGGCGGACCTGATCATCACCACCGGGGGCGTCTCGGTGGGCGAGGCGGACTATATCCGCTCGATCCTCAGCCGGTTGGGCGACGTGCACTTCTGGCGCATCGACATCAAGCCCGGCCGCCCCATGGCCTTCGGCCGGCTTGGCAAGGCCTGGTTCTTTGGCCTGCCGGGCAACCCCGTGGCGGTGCTGGTGTGCTTCTACCAGATCGTTCAGGACGCCCTCCACCGGCTGCAGGGGCTTGACCCCTTGCCGCCACGCCCGAGCTTCCGCGTCCCCTGCGATACCGCGCTCCGCAAGCGTCCAGGACGCCGCGAGTTCCCGCGCGGCTGGCTCTATCAGGAAGGGAGCCAATGGCGGGTACGGGTCTCCGCCAACCAGGGCTCAGGCGTGCTGAGCTCCATGATCGACGCCAACTGCTTCGTCTGCCTCCCCGAGGAGAGCGGCAGTGTCAATCCCGGCGACCTGGTCGAGGTGCAGCCTTTCGACGGCATCCTCTGAGCCGGGCGTCCTGGGCTCGCTTCGAAAGCGCATTCGCCGCCTGTACGAGCTTCAATGAGGCCCCGGCTGGCCAGCCGCGAGTGAAGGGGTAGCCGTCGTTGGCCGACCCGCATCGCCGCGTTACCATGGTTTCCGAGATGCCTTTGGCCGAGGATGCAATGTCCCCTTCCAGTGCACTGAATCACGATGCCCCCTATACCTGGGCGGACTATTGCTCTTGGTCGAACGACGAGCGGTGGGAGCTCATCGGCGGAGTGGCCTACGCCACGTCGCCGGCGCCATCTATCAGCCACCAGAAGGTGCTGGGGGGGATCTTCGCTCGGCTGGAACTGCAGCTCAGGGGTAAGCCTTGTCAACCCTTTGTTGCCCCCACCGACGTCAAGCTCTCGGAGATCGACGTGGTCCAGCCGGACATCCTGGTGGTGTGCGATCCGGCCAAGGTCACCCCGAGTCACATCGAGGGGGTGCCAGACCTGGTGGTGGAGGTCCTGTCACCCGGCACCGCGGCCAAAGACCTGCGCCAGAAGAAGGCCCTGTACGAGCGTAGCGGGGTGCGGGAATACCTGGTGGTCGATCCGCTGGAGCATTACGCCATCCGCTTCGTGCTGGCCGGCGATAGCTATGACCGGGGCACGGTCGTCGCCTGGGACGAGGTCCTCGCGTTTGCCACCCTCGAAGAGGTCGAGGTGCCGTTGTGGGAGTTGTTCGGGCTGCCCGCGCCGACTCAGGTCGTGCCAGAGGTCGATTGATTCCGCGGAGGCCGTCATGTCCCCTTCCAGTGGGCTGAAGCACGATGCCCGCTATACCTGGGCGGACTATTGCTCTTGGTCGAACGACGAGCGGTGGGAGCTCATCGGCGGAGTGGCTTATGCCATGTCGCCCGCGCCATCGACGAGCCATCAGAGAGTGGCTCGGCGCCTGCTTAGCCGCTTGGAGACCACGCTTGCCGGAAGTGCTTGCGATCCATTCAGTGCCCTTGCCGACGTGAAGCTCTCGGACCGGGATCTGGTCCAGCCAGACATCCTGGCGGCGTGCGATCCGGCCGAGGTCACCCCGAGTCAAATCGAGGGCGCCCCGGACCTGGTGGTGGAGGTCCTGTCCCCGGGCACCGCGGCCAAGGACCTGCGCCAGAAAAAGGCACTGTACGAGCGTAGCGGTGGTCTCCGCTGGAGCATTACGCCATCCGCTTCGTGCTGGTCGACACCATGTACGATCAGGGCACGGTGGTCGCCTGTGATGAGGTCCTGACCTTTGCTACCCGGGCACAGGTCGAGATGCCGCTTTGGGAGTTGTTCGGGCTGCCTGAACCCGCGCAGGCCGAGGGGCCTGTGTCCGGGCCTACTGTTCCCTAGTAAGAGGGGACTGCGGGGCGGATTATCTCCGATCGCGGTTA
>CAVOUZ010000023.1:0-95731 GCA_963699735.1 uncultured Gammaproteobacteria bacterium | reverse complement strand
CGCACCAGCAGACCGACCTCATGCCTGGACTCGACTGCACGGGTCCGACGACGCCCGCTCGGGAAATCGGCGACGGAAATGCCAAGCAACGATTCGCGAACAATGCAGAAGAGCAGTTGCTGATTTTTTCGCGACTTTCCGTACTTCGGAGTTTCCTGTCGTCCGCGCGCTTTTCTTGGTTGTCTCTGAACCGTTCTAACCTTCCGGTGCCGCCCCCCGCAGGTGCAGGCGGATGGCGAGACCACCGAGCGAAGCGCTGCTTGCGAAGCTCAGTGTGCCCCCGTAGGCCTCGCAGATGTCCTGGGCGATGGCCAGGCCGAGGCCGGAGCCGCGGGTCCGCTCATCGAGCCGCAGGCCCCGCTGGCCGAGCGCCGCCAGTGACTCCGGCGGCACACCCGGGCCGTCGTCTTCGACCCGCAACTCGACGAGCCCGGCGTGCGGCACGGCCGCCCGGATACGGACCCGCGCCCGCGCCCATTGGGCCGCATTCTCCAGCAGGTTACCCAGGAGCTCCGTCAGATCCTCGGCGGCCATGGCCACCCGCAGGTCTGGCGCGCACTCCAGGTCCCAGTCGACGGCGGCGCCGCCGGGCGTGCGGGCGAGGGTGCGCAGCACCGCGTCCAGGGTGTCGCCCAGGCCAGCCTCGGTCGCGCCGGCGGCGGTCGCCCCCGCGACGCCCGATCGCTGGGCCGCCCTCGCCCTGACCCGGCCGCGGATGAGCTCACGGTCCACCCGCCGGCGCATCGACTGGGCGAGTTGCTCCAGGTCGTCCGCCAGCACCGGCTGACCCAGCGCCCGCAGGCGCTCGGCGTCTGCCGCCAGCGCGACCAAGGGGGTCTTGAGCCCGTGGGCGAGGTCGGCGGTCCAAGCGCGCGCCCGCTCGATGGCCTCGTCCTGGGCATCGAGGAGTGCATTGACTTCGTCCACGACCGGCATGACCTCGTCCGGATGCCCGCCGGACAGGCGTCTGGCCGTTCCGGAACGGACCGCCCGCACCCCCAGGCGCAATCCGTTCAGCGGGGCCAGTCCGATCCGCACCTGCAACCAGGAGGCGAGGATCAACGCGAGCCCCATCACGGCCAGGTACGGCAGGATATCGGCGGCGAAGTCGCCACGTGCCTGGTCAAGGTCGCGCCGATCCAGGGCCACGGCCACGCGCAGTGGGCGCGCATCCGCGTCAGGGCGAAACAGCACCCGCCGCTCCACCGCGAGGAGCCTCTGCCCGTCCGGCCCCGGCAGGCGGTGGCGATGCAGGACCCCGTCCGGGAGCAGGTCCCCGGGCAGCGCCAGGTCCGTGTCCCACAGCGAGCGTGAGCGCAGAAGGACGGCCCCCTGACCCTCCTGCACCTGCCAGTAGAGCCCGCTCAGGGGCGTCTCGAAGCGGGGATCGGCGGGCGAGCGCACCAGTCGAAGCCGCCCGTCCGGACCGGTATCGAGATTTCCGAGGATCTGGTCCAGGTCACGATCGAGCCGTGACTCCAGATAGCGGGTGACATGCCGTTCGAAGAGCGTCGTAAGGCCGAGCCCGGCCGCCGCCAGCGCCAGGCTGATCGACACCGCCGCCGCCAGCAGCAGGCGAAAGCGCAGCGAGCGCCGGGTCATGTGGCCGTCGGGGGCGCGTCGGGGTCGCCGATCTGATAGCCGAAGCCCCGCCGGGTCTCGATCAGCCCCGTCCCGATCTTTCGCCGGAGCCGCCCGACCAGAACCTCGACCCCATTGGTGTCGCGCTCGATGCCGTCGCCGTAGATCTGGTCCGCGAGCTCGCCCTGGGAGACGACGCTGCCCTTGCGGTGCAACAGCACACTGAGCAGCCGGTACTCCTGGGGCGAGAGATGAACCGGAACGCCGTCCAGGCTCACCCGCATCTGGCGCGTGTCCATGGCGAGGGCGCCGGCGCGCAGCACCGGCGAGCCCTGTCCCGCCGAGCGGCGCAGGATGGCACGTAGCCGCGCCAGCAGCTCCTCCACCCGGAAGGGCTTGGGTAGATAGTCGTCGGCCCCGGCGTCGATGCCCTCCACCCGCTCGCTCCAGTCGCCGCGGGCGGTGAGGATCAGCACCGGCAGGTCACGCCCGGCCGAGCGCCACCGCTTGAGCACGCTGAGCCCGTCCATGCCCGACAGGCCCAGATCCAGGATGGCGGCGGCATAGGGCTCGGTATCGCCACGGAACCAGGCATCCTCGCCCTCGCCGGTGTGATCCACCAGATAACCGGCCTGCAACAGAGTGCGGGTCAGGAGCTCAGCGGTACGGGCATCGTCCTCGACCACCAGGATGCGCATCAATGATCCTCCTCATGATCGAGCAGGGAGCCGTTCTGGGCGTCCACATAGACCTCGCGTAGCCGCCCGGCCGGGTCCAGGATCTTGAGCTCGTAGACCCAGCGTCCGCCCTCGCGCTCGAGCTCCGCCTCCAGGATCCGGCCGGGAAAACGGGCGCGTGCGCGCTCGGACACCTCCGCGAGCGAGAGTATCTCGCCCCGCTCCCTCGCCTCGCGGGCCCGATCGTGATCGTCCTCATCGTCCGCCCACTGGACGGATCCTTCGGGGGATCCCCCGTGCTCGACTGGGTACTCGTCGCCGGGCGCGGGGTGCGCCGCGACGAGGGCGCAGCCCAGGGCGAGGATCAGGTGCGCGCGTGAGGGATACATGGCCCGATTATGGTCCATCGCGGCCTGACAGTTCGCTGACAGCCCCCGTTGGCCTGCGTTCAGCAGACCCGTCGTAGAGTAACCACCAGGCACCAACTCCGTGCGCATCCCCGGTGCCTGAAATCGTCACCAGTCAAACCGGGAGACACTCGATATGACCCCAACGAATACATCCGCACTCGGCTCAGTGGCCGAGATCGAGACTACAAGCCTTCCGCCCCGCACGCGCGTCTGGGACCCCTTCGTCCGGCTCTTCCATTGGGGACTCGTGAGCGCGGTGCTGATCGCCTTCCTGACCGAGGATGACATGCTCGGTTTGCACACCTGGGCCGGCTACACGGTTCTGGGCCTGATCGCCGCTCGGCTCGCGTGGGGCCTGATCGGCACCCCGCATGCCCGGTTCTCCGACTTCGTGCGCGGCCCACGCATCACGCTCGCCTATCTCAGGGAAGCCATACACGGCCGCGCCGCACGCTACCTGGGGCACAACCCGGCGGGTGCGGTCATGGTCCTCGCCCTGCTCATCGGCCTCGTCGCGACCGGGATCAGCGGCATGGCGGTGCTCGGTGCCTCGGAGATGGCCGGTCCATTGGCGCCCTGGCTCCAAGGGCTCTCGCCCGCGGCCGCTCACGACCTCGAGGAGGTCCACGAGTGGATCGCCAACCTGACCCTGCTGCTGATCCCCCTGCATCTGCTCGGCGTGGCCTTCGCCAGCCTGCAGCACAGGGAGAACCTGGTGCGCGCCATGATCGACGGCTACAAGCGGGAGGAGCGTCCATGAGTCAAGCGAACACCACCCAGGTCCCGGCCTGGATCCTCGGCGCCCTAGTGGCGGCCGGCCCCTCTCTGGGGCTCGGGGCGAACCTGGTCGCCGCCTACCAACAGGCCGGGGCGGGCCCCTTCGATGCCGCTGCTGGTGCCCGCGCCTGGGCCCTTGAGCACCAGCCACCGGGGGCCTCGGAGCCGCGCAGCTGCGCCACCTGTCATGGCACCGACCTGACCCGGCCGGGACGTCACGCGACCACCGGAAAGACTATCGAGCCGATGGCCGTCTCGGTCAACCCGGGGCGTCTCTCGGACCCCGTAAAGGTCGAGCGCTGGCTCGGCCGCAACTGCCGCTGGACCTTGGGACGGGAGTGCACGGCCCAGGAGAAGGGCGACTTCGTGAGCCTCATCCAGGCCCGTTGACCCTGTTGAGATCCGTCGACACGCAAGAGGAGAGATCATCGTGAATCACAAGCTCATCATCGCGGTTACAGCCGCCGCCCTCACCCTTGGGGCAGCCGGCATCGCCGTCAGCGACCACGACCGCGACGACGACGAGCGGGAAGAGCAGGGGGAGGGTCGCGGCTGGTGGCCAGGGGGCCAGGATGTCGATCCGGTCGCCAACGCCGTCTACAAGACCGAGTGCGGGGGCTGCCACCTGGCCTATCCCCCGGGACTGCTTCCCGCGGCCGCCTGGCGGCAGGTGATGGCGGCCCTCGGGAATCATTACGGAGACGACGCCTCACTGGATGGCGGGACTGCCGACGAGATCCTGGCCTATCTCAGCGCCAATGGGGCGGATGGCAGCACCCGGCTGCGCTCCCGCGCCTTCGCCGTGGCGCCCCTGCCGCCGGGCCAGCCGCCGCGGATCACCGAAACCCGCTACTTCCAGACGCAGCATTCGGAGATCCCGGACTCTCTGGTGCGGGATAACCCCGGGGTGGGTAGCTTCAGCCGCTGCGAGACCTGTCACCAGGGCGCCGAGCAGGGCCGCTTCAACGAGGACCAGGTGCGAATCCCGGGCCTCGGGCGCTGGGACGACTGATGCCTCAGAAAGAGGGATGCAGGGTGCGCGCCGCGCCGCTCGCGGACGCGCACCCCCTGCGGACCTCGGGTCCCGATCGACCTAGGCTCGTGCCATGAAGTCGCCGGTGACGGTGTTGATCTTGATGCGCTCGCCCTCGGCCAGGTACTCGGGCACCTGCACCACCAGCCCCGTCGTCAGGGTCGCGGGCTTGTTACGGGCGGAGGCCGAGGCGCCCTTCATGGCCGGTGCGCACTCCACCACTTCCAGAACCACGGTGGGGGGGAGCTCGATCCCGACCGCGGTGCCATCCACCACCAGGGCGAAGATCCCGTCCAGCCCTTCGGTGAGATAGGGCAGCTCGGCCTCCAGGGCGTCCAGGTCGAAGGCGTGCTGCTCGTAGGTCTCACGGTCCATGAAGGTGCAGCCCTCGGTGTCGCGATAGAGGAACTGCACGGGACGACGCTCCAGCTCCGCGGTCTGGACCTGCTCGTCGCCCTTGAAGCTCGCCTGGAACTTCTGGCGCGTCAGCACATTGCGGCCGCGCACCTTGTAGAGCGTGTTGCCGCTGCGCGAGGAGGCCGTCTGCACCTGGAGCTCGTTGATGTAGACGACGGCGCCGTCCACCTCGATGACGCTCCCCCTCTTGATCTCACTGGCTTTCATGGGACGGCTCGCAAACCGGGCTGTGGATGGGGACGCGAATCATACCGGGACCACGATTCCCTAGGGACGACCCATTGGAGCGAGGCTAGCTGACGCAGTAGCTCTTGTTGGCGTCCTTGCCGCCACTCGTCTTCTCGAGCTTTCGACAGGCGCTGAGGCACTGGGACTTGGTCTTGGGCCCCGCGCCCTTCACCGGCGACTCCTCGCCCGCGCACGCCTTTTCCCGGCAGAGGTAATAGGTCGTGGTTCGCTCCTTGTAGCGGTCGACGAGGTTGCACAGCAGGTACTGACCCTTGCTCGCCACCACGTCGGCGCCTACCGCGGCCGCCGCCTTCCTGGTGACCTTCTCCTTCGATACGGACGAGCCGGTCGCTCCTTTGCCTGCCTGACCCGCGGCGGGCGCGGTCTCGACCGGGTTCGGCTTGATCAGGTCGTTCAGCGAGCAGCCGGACAAGGCGATGGCGATCACCCCGGCTGTCAGAAAATAACGCTTGGCCATGGTCCCCTCTTCAACTCTCAGCTCGCGACAAACCCCGAGCACCGGCGGCACCGCCGCTCGCTTAGGGAACCCCCGGGGAAGCAAGCGCTGCGTCGAGACAGCGGCGGCATTGCCGGGCCGCGGCACTCTATATTGGACGCCGGCGCCGAATCAACACCGCGAGCCCGGCATCGAGTGAAAAATACCAAAGTCCCCCAGCCCCTCGCGCACTTCGCCGGGCGACGCGGCGCCCGGCAACGGGCTCATCCCGTCGCGGTGCGAATCCACTCCACGCGCGTGCGCATCACCCCGTAATAGACCACCGGGACCACCACCAGGGTCAGGACGGTAGAGACGAAGAGTCCGAACAGCAGCGAAACGGCGAGCCCCGAGAAGATCGGGTCGTCGAGGATGAAGAGCGCGCCGGCCATGGCGGCGATGGCGGTGAGGGCAATGGGCTTGGCCCGCACCACCGCGGAGTTGATGACCGCATGCTCGAACGGGGCGCCCTCGCGCACCTGCTGGTTGATGAAGTCCACCAGCAGGATGGAGTTGCGCACGATGATGCCGGCCAGCGCGATCATGCCGATCATGGAGGTGGCGGTGAACTTGGCCCCCAGGATGGCGTGACCGGGCATGATGCCGATGATGGTCAGCGGGATGGGCGCCATGATCACCAGGGGCACCAGGTAGCTGCGGAACTGAGCGACCACCAGGAGATAGATCAGGACCAGGCCCACCCCGTAGGCGATACCCATGTCGCGGAAGGTCTCGTAGGTCACCTGCCACTCGCCGTCCCACTTGAGGCTGTACTCATAGGGGTTGCCCGGAGGTTGCGTGAACCACTGCTCGAGCCCCGGGGAGTCGCTGAGCTTCCCGGAGATCTCGAAGAGACCATAGAGCGGGCTATCGGTCTCGCCGGCCATGTCGCCGGTGACATAGACCACCGGCAGCAGGTCCTTGTGATAGATGCTGTAGCTGCGGTTGGTGGGCACCACCGAGACGATCTCGGAGAGCGGGACCAGGGCCCCGCCCATGGAGCGCACCCTCAGGGCCAGCACCTGCTCCAGGTCCGCCTTGTCCGCCTCCGCGTACTCCACCCGGATGGGCACCGCATACTTGACGTTGGCCCCGTGCAGATAGCTCATGGCCTCACCGCTTAGCACCGTGGCCAGGGCCTGGGCCACGTCGCCCTGCGCAACGCCCAGACGTGCGGCCTTGGCGCGGTCGATCTCGACGATGAGCTTCCTGGACGGAAACTCCACCGAGTCGTCCACGTCGACGATGTCCGGGGTGGACTTGAAGGCCTCGCGCACCTGCTTGGCCACCTCGATCTGTCCCGGGTAATCGAGCCCATAGACCTCGGCGACCAGGGGCGAGAGGACCGGCGGCCCGGGCGGTATCTCGACGATCTTGACGTTGCCGCCGTGGCGCAGGGCGATCTCGTTGAGCGGCGGGCGCAGGCGCAGCGCGATCGCATGGCTCTGGTCTTCGCGGTGGTGCTTGTCCACCAGGTTGACCTGGATATCGCCCAGGTGGGAGCCCTCGCGCAGGTAGTACTGGCGCACCAGGCCGTTGAAGTTAATGGGGGCGGCGGTGCCGGCATAGGTCTGATAGTCGGTCACCTCCTCGACCGTGGACAGGTACTCACCCATCTCCGAGAGCACCCGAGCGGTCTGCTCCAGGCTGGTCCCCTCGGGCATGTCGAGCACCACCTGGAACTCGCTCTTGTTGTCGAAGGGCAGCATCTTGAGGATGACGGTTCTGTTGACCACCAACAGCACGGAGCCCGCGATTAGCAACAGGATGCCGCCGAGGAGTAACCAGCGGTTCAGGATGCCCTGGCGGCCGGCCAGAAAGGGCCCAATGAGGGTGCCGAAGAAGCGCGACATCCCTGTGCTGCCCTCGTGAGACTGGTGGTCCCCGGCCTCCCCTTGGGCCCGGTCGTGGCGCTTGCCCAACATGAAGTTGGTCATCCAGGGCGTGAACACGAAGGCCACCACCAGTGAGATCAACATGCCGGTGGAGGCATTGATCGGGATCGGCGACATGTAGGGGCCCATGAGCCCGGTGACGAAGGCCATGGGCAGCAGGGCGGCGATGACCGTAAAGGTCGCCAGGATGGTGGGTCCGCCTACCTCGTCCACCGCCCTGGGCATGAGCTGGAGCAGGGGCGAGCGCGACAGGGCCATGTGCCGGTGGATGTTCTCGACCACCACGATGGCATCGTCCACCAGGATGCCAATCGAAAAGATCAGGGCAAACAGCGAGACCCGGTTGAGGGTGAAGCCCCAGGCCCAGGAGGCGAAGAGGGTCAGCGCCAGGGTCACGATCACGGCGGCGCCCACGATGATGGCCTCGCGCCAGCCGATGGCCAGCGCCACCAGCACCACCACCGAGACGGTCGCGAAGCTGAGCTTGGTGATGAGCTTCTTGGCCTTGTAATCCGCCGTCGCCCCGTAATTGCGGGTGATGCTGACCTCGATGCCCTCGGGGATGAAGGTGCCGTGGAGCTGCTCGAGCCGGTCTATGACCCGCTGGGCCACCTCCACCGCATTGACCCCCTCCTGCTTGGCGACCGCGATGGTCACCGCCGGCGTGGTCCCCTGGAGCTCGATCCGCTCGTGATGGGCGCCGGGTCCGGCGCCCATCCATACATAGCTCTTGGGCTGCTGGGGGCCGCGCTCGATCGCGGCTACGTCGCGCAGGTAGACCGGGCGCCCGGCATGCAGGCCCACGACCAGATCTCCAATCTGCTCCGGACTGGTCAGGAAGGTGCCGGCCTGGACCAGGACCTCCTGGTTGTCCGCCGTCACCGTCAGGTTGTCGGCGATCCGGTTGCCCGCCTGCAGGGAGCGGCGCAGGTCGCCCAGATCGATCCCGTAACCCGCCAGCGCCTGGGGATGCAGCAGGACCCGTACCACCTGATCGGGCATGCCGACCGTATAGACGTCGCGGGTGCCCTCGACGCGCTTGATCTCCTGCTCGATGGCGTGGGCCACCTTGCCGAGCTCGAAGGCGCCAACCTGAGGGTCCTTCGACCACAGGGTGGCGGTGATGATGGGCACGTCGTCGATCCCCTTGGGCTTCACGATCGGGGTACCGACCCCCAGGTTGGGCGGAAGCCAGTCCTCATTGGAGAGCACCTTGCTGAACAGGCGCACCACGGCGTCGGTGTTGTCCTCACCCACCTTGTACTGCACGGTCACCACCGCCATGCCAGGGCGCGAGACCGAGAAGACGTGCTCGATCCCCTTGATCTCGGAAAGCACCTGCTCGGCGGGCCCCGCGACCAGGTGCTCGATCTCGCTCGCCGAGGCCCCGGGGAAGGGGATGAAGACGTCGGCGAAGGTGACGTTGATCTGGGGCTCTTCCTCACGCGGGGTCACCAGGATCGCGAACAGCCCCAGCAGCAGGCCCACCAGGGCCAGCAGCGGGGTGATCTCGGTATTCTGGAAACGCTGGGCGATGCGGCCCGACAGGCCCAGCCGCTCAGCCATGGTCGGCCTCCGCGACGTGGCGAACGGGTGGCTGGCTCTTGAGCAGCACCCCCGCCGCGATGGGGTCGAGCGCGACCCGCTCTCCCTCGCTCAGCCCGGCCAGCACCACGAAGCCGTCCTCTAGGGCACGCCCCAGGCGCACCTGGCGGAAGTGGACGTGCCCGCCCTCGCCCACCACATAGACGGCGGTGACCTCGGAGCGATAGACCACCGCGGCCTTGGGGATGGCCAGCTCGGACTTCTCGCCTACCACGAAGCCGGTCTTGACGTACATACCGGGAAAGAGCGCACGACTGGCCCGCGGCAGGTCGACCCTTACCTTGAAGGTGTTGGACTCCATGTCGGCGAAGGGGAAGACGGTGATTGCCTGGGTCTCGATCACGCCGCCGTCGGGCATATAGACTCGCGCCGTACCGCCCTGGCGCACCGAGGGGATGACGCTCTGGGGCACGTCCACGATCACGCGCAACTCCTCGAGCGAGACGCCGCTCATCACCGGCGAACCGGGGCTGACCAGCTCACCCAGCTCCACATGACGGTGGGTGACGATGCCCGAATAGGGCGCGCGAATCTGGGTGTACTCCAGTTGCTCCTGGGCCTGCTGGACCCCGGCGGTGGCCGCCTCCAGGGCCGCCTGGGCGCTGGCAAGATCCGCCGTGGCCTTGTCCATGGCGGAGTCGGAGACGTTCTTCTTGGCATAGAGCCCCTGAACCCTTTGATGCTCCTCCCGGGCCTGTTCGAGCTGGGCGGCCGCGGATTTCATGTCGGCCCCGGCCTGGGCCACCCGCGCGCGGTGCTCGGTGTCGCGCAGGCGCGCCAGGACCGCGTCCTTTTCCACGAAGTCGTCCACGTCGTAGAGGATCTCCTCCACCTGACCCTGGGTCTGGGCCGAGACGGTGGTTCGGTTGACCGCCTCCACCACGCCGTCGAGACGATACTCGCGCGGCAGGACCCTGGATTGGGCGAGGGCGGTGGCCAGTTGGGCGGTTTGGCCGGGGCCGGCCTCGACGCCTGGCTTAGGCGGAGCGGCCGCGACATTGAAAGCCAGAAGGGCGGCAAGGCCCGCGGACAGGTTGAAAGAACGCATGGGAGTCACCCGTTAAATATTAGTTACCGCTTATATTAATGTATTTTATTATGATTTCAAGCGGTTTTATGGCTCACCCTTTCCCCGGCGCCGCCCGGGCGCCCCTGGTTACAGTCAGCACAGCATCTCGTCCTCACCCAGGATGGTCGAGGCGTTGGTCCGGTTGCCTCGGACCATACGGTCGAAGCGGGACGGGTCCTTCTTGGCGATGTCGACGTATTCGTCCAGGAGCCGACCCCAGTGCGGGCCGCCGTGGCGCTTGAGCTCCGCGATAGCGACCAGCAGCAGCTTGGCGGCTGCGCGCAGCTCCGCGTCCTCCGCCTCGTGGTAGTGGGCGACCAGTTCCTGGTAGAAGACCTCGACGCGCTCCAGTGGGGTCATGGGGCAGGACCTCGGGCTTTTCATAAGGAAGTGCCAAGATAGCAGACCCACCCGGACCGGCGCCCCGCGCGCGGTGTGATTGCCGATGGCGCGGCGCCGATGCATGCTCTCGTCTCAAACCGTCGTCCGATGCGGAGTGGGTGACGCGACGCGCGCCCGTGCGCCCGGCGGCTTCGTGATGAAGCGGTTCCCATTGAGCCGGTTCGGCGCGATCACCGCCATGCTCCTGATCGCGGCCCTGCCGCTGACGGCGGCCGACCCGGACCCGGCCGCTCCGCCACCCGATCCGGTGCCGCCTGGCAGCGGCGACGGCGAGGAGGTGCCAGACGATGACCCGATGCTGGCGGTCATCCGCAGGCCCTGGACGGGCGACCTGGACGGCATGCTCGAGCGGCGCTATGTCCGGGTGCTGGTGCCGCCCTCCCGCACCCTCTACTTCGAGGATCTGGGCCGGCAGTACGGCGTCGCCTATGAGCTCTTCACCCGGTTCGAGGACAAGCTCAACAAGCGTCACCCGCCCGAGCACAGGCATCTGAGGACCCGGGTGACCTTCGTGCCGCTGGAGGGTCGAGGCGGCATCGCCGCCGGCGCCCTCACCATCACCGAGGAGCGCGACGCGCTGGTGGACTTCTCGGCCCCGTTATTTCACGGCATCAACGAGATCCTGGTCACCGGCCCCGGCGCACCCGAGCTCGGATCACTCGACGATCTGGCGGGACAGCGGGTTTTCGTGCGCCCGTCCTCGAGCTACTGGACCCATCTGGAGGCGCTGAACGAGCGGCTGGCGGCCGTGGGCAAGGCGCCGGTCGCCCTGCTGGCCGCCCCCGGCGAGCTCGAGGACGAGGACCTGAGGGAGATGGCAAACGCCGGCCTGGTGGAGCTGCTGATAATCGACGACTACAAGGCGGAGCTGTGGGCCCAGGTGTTTCCGCAGATCCGTCCGCGCCCGGACCTGGTGCTCAACGCGGGTGGCGACCTGGGATGGATGTTCCGCGACGACAGCCCGAAGCTCAAGGAGGCGATCGACGCCTTCGTCAAGACCCACCGCCAGGGCACGCTGATCGGCAACACGTTGATCAAGCGTTACCTGGGCAGCACCCGCTTCATCGAGCCCGCAACCTCCGAGGCGGAGCTTGCCAGGTACGAGGAGGTGGTCGATCTGTTTCGCACCTATGGCGAGCGCTACGAGTTGGATCACCTGCTGATGATGGCCCAGGGTTATCAGGAGTCGCGGCTCGACCACCAGGCGCGCAGTGCGGCCGGGGCCGTCGGGATCATGCAGATCATGCCGGCCACGGGTGAGACACTAGGGGTCGGGGACATCCACCAGGTAGGGCCCAACATCGAGGGCGGGATCAAGTACATCCGCCAGCTCATCGACCAGGAGTTCGACGACCCGGCCATCAATGAGCTCAACCGCACACTGTTCGCCTTCGCCGCCTACAACGCCGGGCCTGGGCGAATGCGTCGATTGAGACGGCTCACCGAGGAGCAGGGCCTCGACCCCAACCGCTGGTTCGGCAACGTCGAGCGCCTGGCCGCGCGCAAGGTGGGCGCCGAGACGGTCACCTATGTGGCCAACATCTTCAAATACTACGTGGCCTATCGCCTGCTGGAGCAGGCGCGCGCCGATCGGGAGCGGGCGCGCGCGGCGGCGGAACGGGTGCTTTAAGAACGTTGAAGGCGGGACGGCCCGGGGGCTCAGACTACCCGATTGCGCCCGTGCTCTTTGGCCCGATAGAGCCGCTGGTCGGCCAGCTTCACCAGGGTCGCCAGGTCGCCGTTCGCCTCCCTGATCGACGCGACACCGATGCTGATGGTCAGGCCGACGGCCTGACCCCCGGTCAGGTTGACTCGGGAGCCCTGCACCCGCGAGCGAATGCGCTCCGCCATGTCCAACGCCTGGTCCAGCTCGGTGTCACCCAGGATCACGGCGAACTCCTCGCCCCCGATCCGACCCAGGATGTCGGTGCCGCGCAGCACAGCGGCGATGGTGGTGGCGGTCGCCCTCAGGACCGCGTCGCCCGCCGGATGACCCCAGGCGTCATTGATGGATTTGAAATGGTCCAGATCCAGAACGGCGAGGCAGCAGCAGGTCCCCTGAGCGGCGTGGCGCTCGAGCTCCTGCCCCAGGAGCCGGTAAAGCTCCTTGCGGTTGAGCTGGCCAGTGAGATCGTCGATGGTTACCAGGCGCTTCAGCTCCCGGGTCCGCTGCTCGATGCCCTTCTCCAACCGGACATTCGCGTTCAGGAGCTCCTTGTCGAGCGCGACGAAGAGCGGGACCGCGGCCAGGAGCAGGGCGAGCGAGAAAAACAGGATATCGACCAGCCTGCGCCGGAGCAGGGCGTCTACGTAGCCGATATCGAACTCCGCCGCGGCGATGTAGGTCCGCCCGTCCGGGCTCTTCTGGGGTATCAGTGCCGCCCTGAAGTGTCCCCAGCGATCGGTATAGGTGGTGAAGAGCGGCTCGCTGTCCTTGAAGTAGGGGCGCGCCTCCTCATAGGGGGCGAAGTAACGGACCTCGGTGCCGCTCTCGAGCTCCTCCTTGGAGGCGCTGCTCGAAGTGACATAGATGCCGCCCCCGGACTCGATCATGGTGTAGACGAAGGCGAAGCGCGCCCCCTCGATGAAGCGCGAGAGTGCGCCGATGTTGCGCTCATCCTCGTCGGTGGAGATGGAATGAGCGTCCAGGGCGCGATCGTGGAAGTCGTCCGGCAGGATGTAGCGGATGCTGGAAGCCCCGATCATCAGCTCCCGATCGACGGCCTCCATCAACACGCCCTTATCCTTGTGGAACGAGATGATCGCGCCCGCCGCGACCACGAGCAGATAGAAGAGAAAGGCCCCATAGGCCCAACGGCTCGAATAGGAAGGGAGCCGCATCTTCATGGTCGAGGGGCGCTCACCGGGCGCGCCCCCGCTCAACCAAAGAGCCCCACTCGACCAGCCGGCCTCGACGCCTCGTCCTGTATCACTGTCAGCGGTCATGGGGGTCCTGGCGGCCGGCCCTGGACTGGAAATAATCCGCGTAGAGGCGGTCTTCGGCAATGACGTGGTTGAAGAACCAGCGTTTGAACTCTTGCAGGGTCTCGCGGCTCAGGCTTTGCGCCAAGTCGCGGTCCAGGGCGCGGCGCAGATCCAGGAACTCGGCCATTTGCATCACGTGCTCCCGGCGGTGCTCCTCATAGCGCGGATAGGTGATCTCGCGCAGGAACTGCTCCTCTGATTGAAAGTGACGCCGATTGTGCTCGATCAGGTCATCGAGGCGCTCCAGCACCAGCTCCTTGCAGGGCGTCCGTGCAGCGCCCGGCGGCTCGTCCGGCCCACAACGGCAGGCCTCAGCCAGGCGGTTGAGACGCCTCACCATCTCGCGGTGGTCCGCGTCCACCCAGTCGATTCCGGTGTTCCAGTCGGTACGCCAGGAGAGCAGTTCCGTCATGGGGCTCCTCGACACAGGTTGAGCGCGCTGCGAGCGCACCGCCGGCCATCCAGCGCCGTCCCATTATGGCCCCGAACCGTCCCTGCGTGCGCCGACCGGGCTGGCTCGATGGCCTGGGCGTCAAGACCCTGGCCGGGACAACGGCTTGCGCAGCCAGTTCGGCCCTGCCTCGAGCCCCCGACCAAGGACCGGCAGATCGCCCTCCGGGCGTGATGCGGTTTGCGAGGCGCAACCGTCCGGCTCGACGCCACTTGGCTCGGCAGGCATCATCCGGCGGCGGTACGGCCGCTCCCCCGCGCGGGGAGAGCGTGCCGTCTCCACTTGCCGCCAGGACTGAGCGAGGAGCCGAATCCATGGGCCAACTGTTTCGCATCGCGGGCTTCCTGTCCTTCGTGGCGATGATGTTCCTCAACGCCTTCGTGGACCTGGGCCATAAGATCGTCATCCAGAACACGCTCTTCAAAACCTATGACGGCGATGCCCAGATCCTGCTCACGGCGATCGTCAATGCCCTGATCCTGCTGCCCTTCGTCCTGCTGTTCACCCCTTCGGGCTTCCTCGCCGACCGCTTTCCCAAGACGCGGGTGATGCGCGCCTGCGCCTGGGCGGCGGTGGCCATCACGATCGGCATCACCCTCTGCTATCACCTCGGCTGGTTCTGGCCCGCCTTCGCCATGACCTTCCTGCTGGCGGTGCAGAGCGCCATCTACTCGCCGTCGAAGTATGGCTACATCAAGGAGCTGGTGGGTAAGGAGTCGCTCGCGGCGGCCAACGGCTGGGTGCAGGCCACCACCACCACGGCCATCCTCGCCGGGATCTTCTTCTTTTCCGTGCTCTTCGAGTGGCGTCTCACGGGCGCCGACTACGCGGACCCGGGCGAGGTCATGCACCTGATCGCCCCCCTGGGCTGGGTCCTGGTGCTCGGCTCCCTGGTCGAGGTCCTGCTCGCCTATCGGTTGCCCCAGAGGCAGGCGGGCGCTTCCATGACCTTCGATTGGGCCCAGTACCGCAGCGGGAGCTATCTCAGGACCAATCTGGGCGCCGCCTGGAACAACCGGGTGATCTGGCTCTCCATCATCGGGCTCGCCGTCTTCTGGTCGATCTCCCAGGTGATCCTGGCCGTCTTCCCCGCCTATGCCAAGGAGACCCTGGGGGAGACCAACACCGTCGTCATCCAGGGCATGCTCGCCTGCTCCGGAATCGGCATCATCCTCGGCTCCATCATCGCCGGCCGTTTCTCCCGCGACCACATCGAGACCGCCCTGATCCCGATCGGGGCCCTGGGGATCGCCACCGCCCTGTTCCTGCTGCCCGGACTGAGCGTGGTGTGGATGCACGGCGTCAACTTCCTGGCCCTGGGTTTCCTCGGCGGCCTCTTCCTGGTGCCCCTGAACGCGCTCATCCAGTTCCACGCCGGGGAGCACGGCCTGGGCCGGGTGCTGGCGGCCAGCAATTTCATCCAGAACATCTGGATGCTCGCGTTCCTGGGCCTGACGGTGGCCGCCGCCTTCGCCCGACTCGGCGGCCTGACCCTGATGGTCGCCTTGGCCCTGATCGCCCTGATCGGCGCCATCTACACCCTGTATCAGCTTCCCCAGTCCATGGTCCGCTTCGTGATCGCGCGCATCATGGCGACCCGTTACCGGCTCCGGGTGATCGGGCTCAAGAACCTGCCCGCCCAGGGCGGCGTGCTGCTGCTCGGCAATCACATCAGCTGGGTTGACTGGGCCATGGTGCAGATGGCGAGCCCGCGGCCGGTGCGCTTCGTGATGGAGCGGGAGATCTACGAGCGCTGGTACCTTAAGCAGTTCCTCGACTTCTTCGGGGTGGTGCCGATCTCGCGGGGAAGCAGCCGTCGCGCCATCCAGGCGGTGTCCGAGCTCCTGGATGCCGGCGAGGTGGTCTGCATCTTCCCCGAGGGCACCATCAGCAAGAACGGCCAGCTCTCGGAGTTCAAACGGGGCTTCGAGCTGGCCGCCCGGGCCGCCGGCACCGGCGTCATCGTCCCCTTCTACATGCGCGGGCTCTGGGGCAGCCGCTTCTCCTACGCCAGCGCCAAGCTCAAGGAGCGCCGCCGGGAAGGTCGCACCCGCGACGTGATCGTCGCCTTCGGCACGCCCCTGCCGCGCGAGTCTGGCGCGGACCGGGTCAAGCAGGCGGTCTTCGAGCTTTCGGTCAGCTCCTGGCAGACCTACGCGGCTGGTCTGAGCACCCTTCACCAGGCCTGGATGGAGAGCGCCAAGCGCAATCTGGGGCAGTTGGCCGTCATCGACTCGGCCGGCACCAGTCTCACCAACCGCCGGCTGATTGCCGCCGTGCTGCTGTTCACGCGGCGCGTGCGCAAGCTCGCCCCGGAGTCATCGATCGGCATCCTGCTGCCGGCCAGCAGCGCCGCGGCGATCACCAACCTGGCGGGGCTCCTGGCCGGCAAGTCGGTGGTGAACCTCAATTACACGACGAGCCCCGAGGCCCTCAGCGCGGGGATCGCCAGCGCCGGCATCCGCCACGTGATCAGCGCCGAGCGTTTCCTGCGCAAGCTCGAGGGGCGCGGGATCGATCTGGGCACGGCACTGGCGCAGTGCACCATCCACCCGCTGGAGTCGCTCCGGTCGGGGATCGGCAAGCTCGAGTCCCTGGCCGCGCTGGCCCTGGGGATGCTGCTGCCGGCGAGCTGGCTCCTGGCGATCTTCGGTCACCGGGGCCGGCCGGACGACACCGCGGCGATCCTCTTCTCGAGCGGCAGCGAGGGCAGCCCCAAGGGGATCGAGCTCACCCACCGCAACATCTTGGCCAATGTCCGCCAGATCTCGGACGTGCTCAATACCGAGGCCGGTGACGTGGTGATGGCCAATCTGCCGCCCTTCCACGCCTTCGGTCTCACGGTCACCACCTTTCTGCCCCTGATCGAGGGCGTCCCCATGGTCTGCCACCCGGACCCCACGGACGCGGTGGGCACGGCCAAGGCGATCGCCCGCTACCGCGCCACCGTGCTCTGCAGCACTGCCACCTTCCTGCGGCTCTACACCCGCAACCGCAAGATCCACCCGCTGATGCTCGATTCACTTCGGGTGGTGGTGGCCGGCGCCGAGCGGCTGGCCCCGGACGTGCGCGAGGCCTTCATGCTGCGGTTCGGCAAGCCGATCTATGAGGGCTACGGCGCCACCGAGACCACGCCGGTGGCGAGCGTGAACGTGCCCGACACCCTGGACCCCGAGAGCTGGAAGATCCAGTCGGGCTCCAGGCCAGGGAGCGTGGGCCTGCCGCTGCCAGGGACCAGCTTCCGGGTGGTGGACCCGGTCTCCCTGCAGACCCTGCCCACGGGCGAGGACGGGCTCATCCTGATCGGCGGCGTCCAGGTGATGAAGGGCTATCTCAATGCGCCCGACAAGACCGCGGAGTCCGTGGTGGAGCTCGACGGGATGCGCTGGTACAAGACCGGCGATAAGGGTCATCTGGATGCGGACGGCTTCCTCACCATCGTCGACCGCTATTCCCGCTTCGCCAAGCTCGGCGGGGAGATGATCAGCCTGGGGGCGGTGGAGGAGCAGGTGCGCCGGGTTCTCGGCCGGGCGGATCTGGAGCTGGCCGCGGTGAACCTGCCGGACGAGCGCAAGGGCGAGCGCATCGTCCTCCTGACTGCCGAGGAGATCGACCCGGAGGGCCTGCGCCGGGCCCTGCTGGGCGCGGGAGTCAACCCGCTGAGCATCCCTTCGCAGGTGCTGCGGGTGGACGCCATCCCCAAGCTGGGCAGCGGCAAGACCGACTTCGGCGGCGTCAAGCTCCTGGCCCTGGCGGCCTGAAGGAAAAGCGTCACGCGTCCGAGCACCTCATTGGCAGTCGTCGCGGGCCCGGACGCTCCGCGGCTGCTCGTGTTTGACTTCCCTTTTTTCCGTTACTACGTTCAAAGCCGTCATGACTCAACGCCTGGTTTGGGACGAGGCCAAGCGCCAGGCCAGTCTCGATAAGCACGGACTGGACTTCGCGGACGATCGATCCGCGCTCGCGGTCGAACTGTCGGTCGAACCATTGGATGTTCGATATGCTGGCAGGCGCGGGCGCAGCGATGGCCCCGGAGGCCTGAGCCGATGGTCGTGATCTGAAAGCATGGAAGGCTTTCGCCTCCACCCCCGGCTGCTCGCCGATTGCCATCGCCTCGGGCGGCTGTCCGCCACCCACCTGCTGCTGCACAGAAACGCGGCCGTCCCCTGGTTCATCCTGGTGCCGGAGACCCGCCGCGCCGACCTGCTCGATCTGCCCGAGGATCAGCGCGACGCCGTGCTCACCGACTGCAAGCGGATCGCCGAGCACCTGCGCGGGCACTGGGCCTGCCCCAGGGTCAACGTCGCCTGGATCGGTAATGTGGTTGCGCAGCTTCACGTCCACGTCGTCGGCCGCGCCCCTAGCGATCCCTGCTGGCCTCTGCCCGTCTGGGGCCATCTGACAACGACTCGGGACTATGGACCGGCGGAGGTCGAGGCGATCCGCCACATCCTGCTCGGCCGCTGAGCGTCAAGGGCGCCGGCGTTCTGCGAGGCAGAGACCCCCCCGTTGCCAAATCGCCCCAATAGCGCACACTTGAGCCGCAACCCATCGGCGCAGGAGACGATCATGACCGATTCAGACGAGACCAAGCCCCAGGGCGAGCCCGGGAAGGAACCCGTCGACAGGATGGTGGCGGCCTACGAGGAGCTCCTGAGGCGCACCCAGGAGAACCTGGAGACGGCGCAGCAGGAGTCGGTGCCGCGCTTTCGCGAGCTGCTGGAGAAGGCCCGCGACAACCTGGTGGAGCTCGGTGAGCTGACCCGAGAGGAGGCCAACAAGGTCTCGGGCTACCTGCGCCGGGACGTTGAGGACGCCGCGAGCTACATCGCCGAGACCGGCCAGGAGATGCGAGACTGGTGGCGCTTCGACCTGGAGCTGGTGGAGCAGCGGATGATGGACATGTTCGCCAAGGTGGCGGACCAGACCAGCCTGCAGCTCGCCCAGTGGGCGGAGAACGCGCGCCAGATGAGCCTCTACCAGGCGGGCGAGGTCACGGGTCCCGGCACCCTGGTGTGCGACAAGTGCGGGGCCGAGACCCACTTTGTCCAGGCTGGCCGCATCCCGGCCTGCGCCGACTGCGGAAACACCTCGTTTCGCCGCAAGGAGCAGAGCGACGACCAGGGGAAGGCCAACAGGACTTGAGTTTCATCAGGGCCGATGACCAAGGGCAGGAAGGACTGGCCCGGCGCGCGCGTGGCCCGATAGGACCGCAACATCGCCTTGGCCTTGGCCTTGGCCTTGGCCTTGGCCTTGGTCCTTGGTCCTTGGTCCTTGGTCCTTGGTCCTTGGTCCTTGGTCCTTGGTCCTTGGTCCTTGGTCCTTGGTCCTTGGTCCTTGGTCCTTGGTCCTTGGTCCTTGGTCCTTGGTCCTTGGTCCTTGGTCCTTGGTCCGTTGGTCGTTGGTCGTTGGTCCTTGGTTGTCCTCGGCCCTCGGCCCTTCCTTCGTCTAGAAATCCTCAGTTCCCGCCCGTATAGTCGCGATTCGCCTCGCCGGGCGGTCGGCAGAGACTTACGGCCCGCGACGATCAAGGAGCGTCCGATGGGACTGCGTACACCCCTTTACCAGGAGCACGAGCGCCTCGGTGCCCGCATGGTCCCCTTCGGCGGGTGGGACATGCCGCTGCACTACGGTTCTCAGGTCGAGGAGCACCATGCGGTGCGCCGCGGCGCCGGGATGTTCGACGTCTCCCACATGCGCCCGGTCGACATCACCGGGCCCGACGCCCAGGCCTCCCTGCGCCGGCTCATCGCCAACGATGTGGCCAAGCTCAAGACCCCGGGCAAGGCGCTCTACGGTTGCATGCTCAACGAGGGGGGCGGCGTGGTGGACGACCTGATCGTCTACTATCTCGGGCCCGATCGGTATCGGGCCGTCGTGAACGCCGCCACCGCGGACAAGGACTTCGCCTGGATGCAGTCCCAGGCCCGGGGTTTCGACGTCGGTGTCAAGCGCCGCGACGATCTCGCGATGATCGCGGTCCAGGGACCGCGCGCCGCCGATCTCACCCTGACGCTGCTGCCGGCGGAATGCCGGGATGCCGCCTCCGCGCTCAGGCCCTTCTTCGCCACGGAGTGCGGGCACTGGCTCATCGGGCGCACCGGCTACACGGGTGAGGACGGATACGAGCTGATGGTCCCGTCGGCGGACGCGGTGGACCTGTGGCAGGGGCTGCTGGGCGCCGGTGTGCGGCCCTGCGGACTGGGTGCCCGTGACACCCTGCGGCTCGAGGCGGGGATGAACCTCTACGGCCAGGACATGGACGAGAGGGTCGGTCCGCTCGAGTCGGGTCTGGGCTGGACGATCGCCTGGGAGCCCGCGGAGCGCGACTTCATCGGCCGCGACGCGCTGAGCGCCCTGCGCGCGGACCCGCGACGCCGCGACTTCGTGGGTCTGCTGCTCGAGGGGCCCGGGGTGCTGCGCGCCCATCAGCCGGTCAGCGCCGGCGGACGCCCCTTGGGGGAGATCACTTCCGGAGGCTTCTCGCCAACCCTTGGGCGTTCCATCGCCTTCGCGCGGATCGCGCCCGAGGTGCTGGGCGGGGCCGCGACCTGCGAGGTGGAGATCCGCGGCAAGTCGGTGCCGGCGCGGGTGGTCAAGACTGTCTTCGTGCGCAACGGCATGGCTTGTATCGACCTCTGAGCCGCGCCCGGCCCGGGCATTTTTCAGCGATCGGCCGGCCCCGCCGGTCAACCAGTGGAGACAACCATGAGCGACGTCCCTGCCGACCTCAAGTACACCAAGAGTCACGAATGGGTGAAGGACAACGGCGACGGCACCGTCACCGTCGGGATCACGGACCATGCCCAGGAGGCGCTGGGCGACATCGTCTTCGTCGAGACCCCGGATGTCGGGCGCCAGGTTGACGCCGACGAGGCCTGCGCCGTGGTCGAGTCGGTGAAGGCCGCATCCGACATCTATGCCCCCCTGGCGGGCGAGATCGTCGCCTTCAACGAGACCCTGGCCGACACCCCGGACGCCATCAACCAGAGCCCCTATGACGAGGGGTGGCTCTTCGCCCTGCGCCTGGACGACGGGTCCGCCCTGGGCGCCCTGCTCGATGCCGACGGCTATCAGTCGGTGCTCGACGAGGAGGCCTGAACCGCCTGCCCACCAGGCGACCGGCGATTGCAACCACCCAGGCCGGGCGCCCGCGGATCCCCACCATGCCGTTCATACCCCATACCGACGAAGACATCCACGCCATGCTGGAGGCGATCGGCGTCCCGTCCATCGACGACCTGTTCGATGAGATACCGCCCGAGCTTCGCATCGGCGAGTTGGCGGCCGTCCCCACCGCCATGGCCGAGATGGAGATCGCCCGGCTGATGCAGTCCCGTGCCCGGGACGACGGCCAGCCCCTGTGCTTCATCGGCGCCGGGGCCTATGACCATCACATCCCGGCCGCCGTGTGGCAGATCGCGACTCGGGGCGAGTTCTACAGCGCCTATACCCCCTATCAGGCCGAGGCGAGTCAGGGCACCCTGCAGCTCCTCTACGAGTTCCAGTCCATGATGACGGCGTTGACGGGGCTTGACGTCTCCAACGCCTCGCTCTACGACGGCGGCTCTGCGCTGGCAGAGGCGGTGCTCATGGCGGTGCGGGCAAACCGCAAGGTCAAGTCGGCGCGCGTCCTGGTCCCACGGGGCCTGCACCCCGGCTACCGGCGGGCCCTCAAGGCCATCGCCGAGCCCCAGGGCATCTGCATCCTGGAGGCGGCCTTCGATCGTGCCGGCGGCCATACCCCAGTCGAGGCACTCGAGGGCGCGGCCGCCGGCGAGGAGGTCGCCGCCGTGGTGATCGCCCAGCCCAATTTCTTCGGGGTGCTGGAGGAGGTGGATGCGGTCACGGATTGGGCCCAGGCCCGCGGGGCCCTGGCCATCGCGGCGGTCAATCCGGTCGCGCTCGCCCTGCTCAAGGCGCCTGGGGACTGGGGCTCGGGCGGCGGCGCCGACATCGCCTGTGGCGAGGCCCAGCCACTCGGCATCCCGCTCGCCTCGGGTGGGCCCTATGCCGGCTTCCTGTGCTGCAAGAAGGCGCTGGTGCGCCAGATGCCCGGGCGTATCGTCGGCCGCACGCTCGATTTGGATGGCAAGCCCGGCTATACCCTGACCCTCCAGGCCCGGGAGCAGCACATCCGCCGGGGTAAGGCGACCTCGAACATCTGCACCAACCAGGGTCTGCTGGTGACGGCCGCCACCATCCACCTCGCGATCCTGGGGGCCGAGGGGCTAGAGCGGGTGGCCGCGACCTGCCATGCCAACACCGCCCGGCTCACCGAGTTGCTCACCGCCATCCCCGGCGTGGAGTCCTGCTTCGACCGCCCGGTCTTCCATGAGCGGGCGCTGCGTCTGCCGGCCCCCACCGCCGACCTGCTGCGCTCCCTGGCGGCCCACAACATCCTGGGCGGTCTGGACCTGGGTCTGGACTATCCCGAGCTGGACCCGGCGCTCCTGGTGTGCGCGACCGAGCTGCGCAGCGAGGAGGAGATGCAGGCCTATGCGGCCAGGCTCGCCCCTGCCATCGCCACCCGGACCCAGGCCGGGCGTCCGGTGGAGCCGAAACTCCAATAGGGGCGGCGCGGAGCCGATCCGGCCTCCCGTGAGCCAACGGCCGCCGCCCCTTGATCCACCTTGAGATTCCGATCGTCCAACCCTGAAAACCACTGGAGACCCCCCATGGCCCAAACCGCCCTGCAAGGCAACCCCGTCAAACTGAGCGGCGACCTTCCCGCCGTCGGCAGCCAGGCCCCCGACTTCAAGCTGGTCACCAAGGACCTGAGCGACAAGACCCTGTCGGACTTCGCCGGCAAGAAGAAGCTCCTCAACATCGTCCCGAGCCTGGATACCGGCGTCTGCGCCACCTCGACCAAGAAGTTCAACGCCGCCATGGCCGGCAAGTCTGACGCCGTGGCCCTGGTCATCTCCGCGGACCTGCCCTTCGCCATGGGGCGCTTCTGCGACGCGGAGGGCATCGACAACGTCGTGGGCCTCTCGATGATGCGCTCGCGCAACTTCGCCAAGGACTATGGCGTACTGATCGAGGATGGGCCGCTGGCGGGCATCACCGCTCGCGCGGTGGTGGTGCTCGACGCCAGTGACAAGGTGGTCTACACCGAGCTGGTCCCGGAGATCACCCAGGAGCCGGACTACGACGGGGCCCTGGCGGCGCTCTGATCCCTGTGAAGCCACGGGCGGCCTGGAGCCGCCCGCCTTTGGACCCACCGCCCATGCTGATCCACGAGCAATCCCGACCCGGACGCCGGGCCAAGGCACAGGCGCCCCTGGTCAAGCCGGAGACGCCCGACATCCCGGTGCACCTGCGCCGCGCCCGTCCGCCGCTCCTGCCCGAGGTGTCGGAGCTTCAGGCGGTTCGCCACTATACCCGGTTGTCCCAGAAGAACTTCTCCATCGACACCCATTTCTACCCCCTGGGCTCCTGTACGATGAAGTACAACCCCAGGGCCTGCAACAGCCTCGCCTCGTTGCCGGGGTTCCTGGCGCGCCACCCGGATGCCCCGGAGACACACGGTCAGGGGCTACTCGCCTGCCTCTTTGAGCTCCAGGAGATGCTCAAGGAGGTCACGGGGATGCATGCGGTGTCCCTGGCCCCCTCCGCCGGCGCCCAGGGCGAGTTCGCCGGCGTCGCCATGATCCGCGCCTATCACGTCGCACAAGGTGATTTCGGGCGGACCGAGATCCTGGTGCCCGATGCCGCCCACGGCACCAATCCGGCCTCCGCCGTCATGTGCGGCTTCAAGGTGCGGGAGATCCCGACGGGGGACAACGGCGACGTGGAGGTGGCCGCGCTGCGTGCGGCCCTGGGCCCCCAGACCGCCGGCATCATGCTCACCAACCCGAGCACCGTGGGCGTCTTCGACCGCAACATCCAGATCATTGCCGAGACCGTCCACGCCGCCGGCGGGCTGCTCTACTACGACGGGGCCAACCTGAACGCCATCCTGGGCAAGGTCCGCCCCGGCGACATGGGCTTCGACGTCATCCACATGAACCTGCACAAGACCTTCTCCACGCCTCACGGCGGCGGCGGTCCGGGTGCCGGGCCCGTGGGCGTCTCTGCACGGCTGGAGCCCTTCCTGCCGGTGCCCCTGGTGGCCCGTGACGGCACCGATTACCGCTGGCTCACCGAGCGGTCGCGCCCCCACTCCATCGGCCGCCTGACCGCCTTCGGCGGCAACATGGGCATACTGCTGCGGGCCTACGTCTATGCCCGCATGCTGGGGCGCGAGGGCATGAAGCGGGTCTCGGAGTTCGCCACCCTGAACGCCAATTACCTGATGAAGCGGCTTACCGAGGCCGGATTCGAGGCCGCGTATCCGCGGCGGCGCGCCAGCCACGAGTTCATCATCACCCTGAAGAACGAGGCGAGGGAGCTCGGCGTCACGGCGATGGACTTCGCCAAGCGTCTGCTCGACTACGGCTACCACGCCCCCACCACCTATTTCCCGCTGCTGGTGGCCGAGTGTCTGCTGATCGAGCCCACCGAGACCGAGACCAAGGAGGAGCTCGACGGCTTCGTCGCGGCGCTGGTGGCGATCCGCGAGGAGGCCCGCACCAGGCCCGAGCTGGTCCGGGGCGCCCCCCACAGCCTGCCGGTGCGCCGGCTCGACGACGTGCGGGCCGCGCGACTGCTCGACCTGGCCTGGTCGCCCGAGGGGCCCATTGGCTAACCACAACGTCCGCGGCTGGAAGCGCGTCTTCTACGCCTTTGGCTACTCGATGCAGGGACTGAGGGCCTGTTTCGCGGCCGAGGAGGCCTTTCGGCAGGAGCTGTTCCTGCTGATCTTCCTCGGGCCACTGGCCTTGTGGCTGGGCGAGACGCCGATGGAGCGGGCGCTGCTCCTCGGCTGCCTGCTGATCGTGCTCATCGTCGAACTGCTGAACTCGGCCATCGAGGCCAATGTGGATCGCATCAGTACGGAGCACCATGCCCTTTCCGGCCGCGCCAAGGACATCGCCTCCGCCGCGGTCTTCATGAGCATGGCGCTCACCTGGCTCACCTGGGGGCTGATCCTGATCCCGAAATGGGTCTGAGCACCGTTCCGGGCATGGAGCACATCGGCGAGAGTCAGTTGCGATTGAGCCAGATCAAGGTCGCGCCGCCGCTGGCACCCAGAATCCTTCCGCCACCCACAGCGGTACCCCTTTCCCGACCCGAGACGCCCCAACCATGACTGAACACTTCACCGATCAGGGCTTCGTTCCGCTCAACATCGCCGTCCTGACCGTGTCCGATTCACGGACCGAGGCCGACGACGGTTCCGGCCGGCTGCTGCGGGACAAGGCCGAGGCGGCCGGGCACCGGGTGTGCGCCCGTGAGATCGTGCGCGATGACGTCTATCAGTTGCGGGCGGTCTATTCCCGGTGGATTGCCGACCCGCAGATCCAGGTGATCCTGAGTACCGGCGGCACCGGCGTCACCGGCCGCGACAGCACCCCCGAGGCGGTGGCACCGCTGCTCGACAAGCAGGTTGAGGGCTTCGGCGAGCTGTTCCGGCAGGTGTCCTTTGCCGAGATCGGTGCCTCGACGGTCCAGTCGCGCGCCTTCGCCGGTCTTGCCAACGGCACATTCATCTTCTGTCTGCCCGGTTCCACCGGGGCCTGCCGCACCGCCTGGGACCAGATCCTGCTGCCTCAGCTCGACAGCCGCACGCGCCCGTGCAACTTCGCCCAGCTCCTGCCACGGCTGCTGGAGCGCTGAGCCTCCCATGGAACCCGAGACCCACTGCTGCCCCCAGAGTGCGGAGCGCCCCCTGCTCACCAAGCAGGAGGCGCTCGATCTGTTGATCTCGGCCGCCCCCCCCCTCACCGAGACCGAGACCATCGCCACCGAGGAGGGCTTGAGCCGGGTGCTCGCGCAATCCGTGACCAGCGCCATCGACGTGCCCGCGTGGGACAACAGCGCGATGGATGGCTATGCGGTGCGCGCCGCCGACCTCGCCGAGCCCGAGCCCAGGCTCCTGGTCGCGCAGCGCATCCCCGCTGGGGCGGTGGGCCGGCGGCTCGAGCCGGGCACGGCCGCACGCATCTTCACCGGGGCCCCGATCCCGCCGGGGGCCGATGCGGTGGTGGTCCAGGAGGCCTGCAGGCGCGAGGGCGACTGGGTGCGGCTGCCCGCCCAAGGGATAGACCCGGGGCTCAACATTCGCCGCGCCGGGGAGGACATCCGCGCCGGCGCCGAGGCCATCGCCCCAGGCACCCGGCTCGGACCCCAGCACCTAGGACTCGCCGCCTCGATCGGGACCCCCCGGCTCCAGGTCTTTCGACGCCTGCGGGTGGCGATCTTTTCCAGCGGCGACGAGCTGGTCATGCCAGGGGAGCCGCTGGGGCCCGGTCAGATCTACAACTCGAACCGCTTCACCCTCCTCGGGCTCCTCCAGGGTCTGGGCTGCGAGGTGCTGGACCTGGGTCAGGTTCCTGACACCCTCCAGGCCACGGCCGATGCCCTGGAGCGGGGCGCGCGTGCCGCGGACCTGGTGGTCGCGAGCGGCGGGGTCTCGGTGGGCGAGGAAGACCACGTGAAGCCGGCGGTGGAGCGCCTCGGCGCCCTGGTCCTGTGGAAGATCGCGATCCGCCCGGGCAAGCCCCTGGCCTTCGGCCACATCGGCGCCACGCCCTTTCTCGGCAATCCAGGCAACCCGGTGTCCCTGTTCGCGACCTTCTGTCTCTTTGTGCGGCCCTTCATCCTGCGTCTGCAGGGGGTGGCGGGGGATCTGACGCCGCGCACGCTCAAGGTCCGTGCCGGATTCGACTGGCCCCGACCGGACCATCGCCGGGAGCTGCAGCGCGCCCGGCTCCGGGAGGGCCCCGACGGAGAGACCGAGGCGGTGGTCTATCCGTCGCGCTCCTCCGGGGTGCTCTCTTCCGTGGCCTGGGCCGACGGCTTCGTGGAGATCCCGGAGGGTCGGATCCTGAGGCGTGGAGACCCGGTGGATTTCATCCCCTTCGACGCCCTCCTGCACTGAGGGCCAAGGGGTTGCACCAGACATGCAGGCTAGGCGCGACGGACCTTCCGCCATCCGCCCTGGTCCCAGCCGATAGCCCCAGACGAGCGACAAGGGTCAGGCTCCATGATCGACATCCTGTATTTTGCGCGGCTGCGCGAGCGCCTTGGCACTGGCCGTGAGCAGATCCCGCTGCCGCAGGGGGTGACCACCGCGGCGGACCTGATCTCCCACCTGGGCGGGCGCGGCGGCGTCTGGGCGGAGGTATTTGCCGAGGGCGAGACCCTGATGATCGCCGTCAACCAGGAGATGGCCCGCCCCGATACCCCGGTGCAGGCGGGTGACGAGGTGGCGCTCTTTCCCCCGGTCACCGGCGGCTGAGGTCAGCGATGCCGCCCGGGCGCCGGCTCGCACGCCCCTTTCGCGAGCATCTTCACGGTGAAGGCGCCCGAAAAGGAGTATCCCTTGACCGGTGACTGGTCCAGTCACCCAGGACCCAGTGGGCCTGATGCCAGGGTCGCCTGAGGCGATCCGCTCATGCCGTCTGACGCCTGATTCGGCCCAAGCCCTTCAGAGGGACCGGGCAGCGGCGGCTGACAACGGATTGTCGGGAGATCGCTCGGTTCAGGGCCTCGCTGGCGGCGGTCTCGGTTAACCTTTGGCGGCTGGACCATCAGCGCACAGGCGAGTCCGCCGTCGGGCCCGCCGTACCGAACCAGATCAAGAGCCATCGCGCAACCATGTCCGAGCATTCGGTCGCTTCCGAACCCTCACCGCTCGCCTCTGATCTGCGCTCTGCCCTGGAGCAGATGCGCAAGCAGGCGGAGCTGGAGATCACCCGCCTCAACCGCCGCCTCGCGGAGCGCGAGCTCGCCGCCGAGCGCTCGGCGGCCACCGCGACCGAGCGCCAGTCGATGATGCAGGAGTTGTCCGTCCTGCAGCACGCCCTGGGCGAGAAAGAGAAGACACTCGATCAGATCACCCGCGAATGCCGCCGCCTCGAGGATGAGCTCGAGGACCAGCACCTGGCCTTCGACGATCTGAGGCAGGAGGTCGAGTACAAGGAGAGCTCACTCAAGGCGGCACGCGACGAGCTCACGCGGCTTCAGCGCCAGCTCACCGAGATTCAGGAGCAGTCCCTCGATGTCACCCAGAGCATGGGGGCGGACCCGGTGCCGGCGGGGTTCGGGTTACCGCTGCCCCCGGTGACACCCGATCCGGCCCCCGCTTTCTCCTGGAACCTGAGGAGCTTCTCCGCCGGCCTGATGTCGGGGCTGATGGTCCTGGCGGTCGCCGCCGCCATCTGGGGCAGGCTCGACCTGAGCCCCTCCACCCAGGCATCGTCCCAGTCCTCGCCCCCCGACGAGGGGGCCCCAATGGCCGCCGACTCCGAGGACGCGGCACCCGCGCAGTCGCCTGCCGCGGCGGCCGCGGTGCCGGTTTCGCCACCCACGAAGCCGCCGCCAACCCTGCGGGACCGGCTGCGCCAGGGCGGCTCGGGTCCCACCATGGCCGTCCTCGATGGGGGACTCTTCCGCATGGGCCACAACAGCCTCACCGGAGGCGACAGCGGCCCGGAGCACGAGGTCCAGGTGCTGCCCTTCCTGATCGGCACCTACGAGGTGACCTTCCAGCAATATGACCAGTTCGCGCGGGCCACCGGTCGACGCCTTCCCGACGACGGCGGCTGGGGGCGCGCAACCCGCCCCGTCGTCGGGGTCTCCTGGTCCGACGCCGAGGCCTACGCGGAGTGGTTGTCGCGCCAGACCGGCAGGCACTACCGCCTGCCGAGCGAGGCGGAATGGGAGCTCGCCGCCCGGGGCGGAAGCGATGGCTCCTACTGGTGGGGCTTCGGCATGGAGCCGGGGCGCGCCGTCTGTTTCGATTGTGGAACCCAGTGGGACAACCGCTCGACGGCACCGGTCGGCAGCTTCCCGGCGAGCCCCTACGGGCTCTTCGATACCGCGGGCAACGTGCTGGAATGGGTGTCCGATTGCTACACCCCGGGATACGACAGCGCCAGCGTCGACGGCGGGCCCCATGTGGATGGTGACTGCTCCTACCGGGTGGCCCGGGGCGGCGCCTTCAACAAGCCAGCGTCGTCCATGCGCACCTGGACGCGATCGAGCTTCCCCCTGGACACCCGGCTCAACAACCTCGGCTTTCGCGTCGCGCGCGACCCCTAGAGGGTGACAAGGTCAGGCGCTGTGCTGGGTGTCGGGGTCGCCACCCTCGACCTGATCAACGAGGTCGCCGCCTATCCGGCGGAGGACACGGAGGTTCGGGCCCTGGCCCAGCGCCGGGCCCGTGGCGGCAATGCGGCAAATACCCTGGCGGTGCTCGCCCAGCTCGGTCACCGCTGCGCCTGGGTGGGCACCCTGGCGGACGACGCCGCCGCCGGGCTGATCCGTGCCGACCTGGCGGAGCGGGGCATCGACACCGATCGGGCGGTGGGAATCGCCTCCACCTCCACCCCCACCTCCTACATCGCCCTCAGCCGAGCCAGCGCCAGCCGCACCATCGTGCACCACCGGGACCTGCCCGAGCTCACCGCCGTGCAGTTTGCCACGGTGCCGCTCGCGGGTCTCGACTGGGCCCATTTCGAGGGGCGCAATCCGCCGGAGACCTCGGGGATGCTCGAGCGTGTGCGCCGCGAGGCGCCCGGGATGCGCATCTCCGTTGAGCTGGAGAAGCCGCGGCCCGGGATCGAGCGCCTGCTCGCCCACCCCGACCTGCTCCTGATCGGCCGCTCCTTTGCGCTGGCCCAGTCGGGCGGCGACACCTCGCCGGCCGGGTTTCTCGGCGCGCTGATCGAGCGCACCGGGGCGGGCCTGCTGGTGCTTGGCTGGGGTGCCGAGGGCGCCTGGCTGCTCGTGCGCGGGGGCCAGCCCCGCTTCGTTCCCGCCGCGGCGCCCGCTCGCGTGGTGGACACCCTGGGCGCGGGCGACGTGCTGAACGCCGGCCTGATCGATGCCTTGATCCGCGGCCTGGCCCCCGAGGCGGCGCTCACCGCCGCAGTGCGCCTGGCGGGGATCAAGTGCGCCCGGGTCGGCCTCGACGGTCTGGCAGCCGCCGCTCGCGCACAGGGATACCCCTGACACGCAGAAGTTCTCCTCCTCCCTCGGCCCTACCCTTCAAGGCGCCGGATTGGGCTGTCGTTGATGAATGGCCTCGATCTCGACAACCAGGTCATCGTTCAGACAGACCGCGGTGCTGCCGATATTGGACTCCAGCTGCTCCAGGCTGGTCGCGCCTATGATGGTGGAGGTGGTGAAGGGCCGGCTGCTGACCCAGGCCAGCGCCATCTGGGCCGGATCCAGCCCGTGACGCCGGGCCAGGGCCACGTACTCGGTGGTCGCCCGCTCCGACTCCGGGTTCGAATAGCGGTTGAAGCGCTCGTATAGCGTCAGGCGGGCCCCGGGGGGACGCCGGCCGTCCAGGTATTTTCCTGAGAGTACCCCGAACGCCAGCGGCGAGTACGCCAGCAGGCCGCACTCCTCGCGGATGGAGACCTCCGCCAGCCCGATCTCAAAGCTGCGGTTGAGCAGGCTGTAGGGGTTCTGGATGGTCGCCATTCGTGGCAAACCGCGCTGCTGCGAGAGCGCCAGGAAGCGCATCAGGCCCCAGGGGGTCTCATTGGAGACTCCGATGGCGCGGACCTTGCCCGCCCGCACCAGGTCTGAGAGCACCTCCAGGGTCTCCTCCAGCGGGACGCCGTGATCCTCCTTCGGCGGCGCGTAGCCGAGCTTGCCGAAGAAGTTGGTCTCGCGGTCCGGCCAGTGGAGCTGATAGAGATCCACGTAGTCGGTGCGCAGACGGCGCAGGCTGTCCTCCAGGGCCGCCTCGATGTTGCGCCGGTCGAGCCGGTGTCCGCCGCCACGCAGCCAGGTGATCCAGTCCGCGGCACCCGATACCTTGGTCGCGAGCACCACCCGATCGCGGCCCCCGCGCGCGGCGAGCCAGCTTCCGATATAGGACTCGGTCCGCCCCTGGGTCTGCGCGCGCGGCGGAACCGGGTACATTTCGGCGGTGTCGATGAAGTTGATACCCGCCGCCACCGCCCGGTCGAGTTGGGCATGGGCCTGGGCCTCGCTGTTCTGCTCGCCGAAGGTCATGGTCCCCAGGCACAGGGCGCTGACCTCGATGCCGGTTCGTCCCAAGGGTCTGTAAATCACGGTTGCCTCCGGTGTTGCGAAGATTCCAGCGGACGATATGTAATGGCTGAACGGGCCTTCTCTCGGTTCCCGGCGCTTTGCGCGGCCCCTTCTGTGCGAGACTGATATGACGATCGATGGCGCCCTCTTCACCCCGGCGGCCCTCTGGGTGCTCAATGCCCTGTTCGCCTGCGCCTTCTTCGCCGCCCTGCGGCTGGCGCCGTGGCGCAAGTTCCGCGACTCCGAGCAGCTCCATGTCTTCCTCGGGGCCGTGGTGGCGCTTCTGGTGCTGTGGCATGTGGAGGCCAAGGTCCAGCCCGGCCTGTCCTTCCACCTGCTCGGGGTGACGGCCATCACCCTGATGTTCGGCTGGTCACTGGCGGTGATCGCCGCCGCCCTGGCGATGCTCGCCCTGACCCTCAACGGCAATGGCGGCTGGGACAGCTATGCCCTCAATGCCCTGATCTGCGGCGTCGTGCCCATCACCCTGACCCAGATCCTGCTGATCCTGATCCGCTGGTACCTGCCCAAGCAGTTCTTCGTCTATGTCCTGGTCAACGGCTTTTTTACCGCCGGCTTCGTCGGGATCGTCTCAGGCTACCTCGCCGCGGCACTCCTGGTATCCTCCGGCGCCTATACCTTCTCTGAGCTGGGGCAGACGGTCTTGCCCTTCTTTCCCCTGATGTTTCTGCCCGAGGCGATCCTCAACGGCTGGCTGCTCGCCACTCTGGTGGCGTGCAAGCCCCAATGGGTCTACTCGTTCAGCGACGAGCAGTATCTCCACGGCAAGTAGCGGGGCGAGGCGATGGCGTGGTGGGGCACGGCCTTTGGTGGCGCCGTCGGCCTGGCGATCGGCGGGCCGCTCGGGGCCCTGGTCGGGGCCGTCATCGGCCGGGGGATCGATCGCGGGGCGGCTGGCGAGCCCCTATTCGGGGGCGCCACGCCTGAGGACAGGGCCCGGCTCAAGGAACACTTCTTCGAGACCACCTTTGCGGTCATGGGTCACCTGGCGAAGGCCGACGGGCGCGTGAGCACCGCCGAGATCGCCTATGCGGAATCGGTGATGGACCGCATGGCCCTGAGCGCCGCCATGCGGCGTGCGGCCATCCTCTTTTTCAATGAAGGCAAGGCCCCCGCCTTCGACCTGATGGGCGCCCTCGCCGAGCTGCGCCGGGCCGGACTCGAGCGCGGCCCCCTGCTGCAGATCTTTCTTGAGATCCAGTTGGGCGCGGTCTACGCGGAGACGGAGCCGACTCAGGGCCAGCGTCAGATCCTGGAGCGCATCCGCGGCGCCCTGCGGATGCCGCTCTCCACCTACCGGCGCATCGAGCGACTGGTCCAGATTCAGCAGCGGATCCTTGGCGGGCTGGGTGCCAAGCCAGGGGCAGGGCGCAGCGGTCCGCGCGCCCCGGGTACGGCCGGCCCGGGGCCATTGGCCGGAGCCTATGCCACCCTCGGGGTGGAGCCGCACGCGAGCGACGCCGAGGTGAAGCGCGCCTACCGCCGGCTGATGAATGTCCATCACCCGGACAAGCTGGTCGCCCGCGGCATGCCCGAGGAGGCGCTCAAGCTCGCCGCCCAGAAGACCCACGAGATCCGCCGCGCCTACGAGACGGTCTCGCGCGCGCGGGCGGCCTGAGGGAGTCGCCAGCCGGCGCCTCCGGGGGCGGTCGGGGCCGGTCCGGCGAAGTGAAAATCCCTACCGCTTGGGGTAAAGTGCAGCGTTCGGAAACCCATTTTGGCCGACGGTCTTCAGGTCGGTCAGCGAAACCCCGGAGGACACCCAATGGCGACTGATTTCATCGCACCTTCCATCCTGTCCGCCGACTTCGCCAAGCTCGGTGAGGAGGTCGACAACGTCCTCGCGGCCGGGGCGGACATCGTTCATTTCGATGTGATGGACAATCACTATGTGCCCAACCTGACCATCGGTCCCCTGGTCTGCGAGGCCCTGCGCAAGCATGGCGTCACCGCCCCCATCGACGTGCACCTGATGGTCAAGCCGGTGGACCGCATCATTCCCGACTTCGCCGCCGCCGGTGCCACCTACATCACCTTCCACCCGGAGGCGAGCGAGCACGTCGACCGCACCCTGCAGTTGATCCGCAACGAGGGCTGCAAGTGCGGTCTGGTGTTCAACCCGGCGACGCCCCTGTCCTATCTCGACTACGTGCTCGACAAGGTCGACATGATCCTGCTGATGTCCGTCAACCCGGGATTTGGCGGCCAGAGCTTCATTCCATCGGCCATGGACAAGCTACGCCAGGTGCGCAAGATGATCGACGACTCGGGTCTCGATATCCGCCTGGAGATCGATGGGGGGGTAAAGGCCGACAACATCGCCGAGATCAAGGCGGCGGGTGCGGACACCTTCGTCTCCGGATCGGGCATCTTCGGCAAGGCTCAGGCGGGCGATCCACACCGCTACGACACCATCATCCGCCAGATGCGAGAGGCAATGGCAGCGGTCAGGCGCTGAGCGGACCGCGCACGACCCCGGCAGGAGCTGTAATCGCATGCTGCGGCCTCTGATGATTCTGATCGATGTGGACGGGACCCTGGTGGACAGTGTCCCGGATCTGGCCTATTGCGTCGACGAGATGATGGCGCGTCTGGGGCGCCCGCCCCGCGGCGAGACCGCGGTGCGCGACTGGGTCGGCAACGGCGTGGAGCGCCTGGTGCGCCGCGCACTGAGCGGCGAGCTGGACGCTGAGCCCGACGAGGCGGATTTCGAGCGGGCCTATCCGATCTTTCTCGACCTCTATGCCGAAAACACCTCAAAACGCTCCGTCCTCTACCCGGGGGTGAGGCAGGGCCTCGACTACCTGATGGCCAACGGCTACGCACTCGGCTGTGTGACCAACAAAGCGGCTCGATTCACGCTGCCGCTGCTTCGGGACCTGGGTGTGCTCGATGCCTTCGGTATCGTCGTCAGCGGCGATAGCCTGCCGGAAAAAAAGCCGCACCCCATGCCGCTGCTGCACGCGGCGAGGCATTTCGGCGTCGCCCCCCGGGACGCCCTGATGATCGGCGACTCCGTGAGCGACGTGACCGCGGCGCGGGCGGCCGGATTCCGGATCATTTGTATGAGCTACGGTTACAACCACGGCCGCGACATCCGGGAGGCCGGCCCGGATGCCGTGATCGACAGCATGGCGGAGCTCGAGGGCCTGATCGTCTCCGCCGACTGAGAGCCGCCATGACAGAACGGAGCGAACGGGCAGCGATGGGTTGGCGATGGCGACGCTGAGTCGACGCCCTAATCCGCCCATCGATCCATCGCCCGGAGGCTCCCATGACTCCCGACTCGTTCGCTGCCCTCGAAGACCAGGGCCACAACCGCATCCCGCTCGTCTGTGAGGTCCTCGCCGACCTCGACACCCCGCTCAGCGTCTATCTCAAACTCGCCGAGGGGCCTTACTCCTATCTCTTCGAGTCCGTGCAGGGCGGAGAGAAGTGGGGCCGTTACTCCATCATCGGTCTACCCTGCCGCAGCATCCTGAAGGTCCGCGGCCGGACCATCACCGTGGAGCGCGACGGCAGCCTCATCGAGAGCGCGGAGAGCGCCGACCCGCTGGCCTGGATTGAGGAGTACCAGGCACGCTTCAAGGTCGCGGCGCACACCGGGATGCCGCGCTTCACCGGCGGCTTGGTGGGCTACTTCGGTTACGACAGCATCCGCTACATCGAGCCGCGTCTGGGCAGCTGTCCCAACCCGGACGAGCTCGGCACCCCCGACATCCTGCTCATGGTCTCGGATGAAGTGGTGGTGTTCGACAACCTCAGCGGGCGCATCTACATCATCCTGCATCTCGACCCGGGGGCCGGTGACACCCTGGAGTCCGGTCGCGCCCGCATGCGCGAGCTCATCGCTCGGATGAAGTGCGGATCAACGCGCGGCAGCACCGAGGGGTCGCGCCTGGTCCACGAGGGCGACTTCGTCTCCGGCTTCACCCAGGACGGCTTCGAGACAGCGGTGCGTCGCATCAAGGAGTACATCCTGGCGGGCGACTGCATGCAGGTCGTGCTGTCCCAGCGGCTTTCGATCCCCTTCGAGGCCCCCCCGCTCGACCTCTACCGCGCCCTGCGGGGTCTCAACCCGTCCCCCTACATGTACTTTCTGAACCTGGGCGACTTCCACATCGTCGGCTCCTCGCCGGAGATCCTGACCCGGCTGGAGGACGGCATCGTGACGGTGCGCCCGATCGCCGGCACCCGACGTCGCGGTTACACGGAGCCGGAGGACCTGGCGCTGGAGGTGGAGCTGCTGGCCGACCCCAAGGAGCTCGCCGAGCACCTGATGCTCATCGACCTCGGGCGCAACGACGCCGGTCGGGTCGCCCGGGTCGGCACGGTGCGGGTCACCGACCGCATGATCGTGGAGCGGTACTCGCACGTCATGCACATCGTCTCCAACGTGGTCGGGGAGCTGCGTGAGGGCATGAGCGCCATCGACGTGCTGCGCGCCACCTTTCCGGCCGGGACCGTCTCGGGCGCGCCCAAAATCCGCGCCATGGAGATTATCGACGAGCTCGAGCCCGTGAAACGCGGCGTCTACTCCGGCGCAGTCGGCTATCTCTCCTGGAACGGAAACATGGACACGGCCATCGCCATCCGCACCGCCGTCATCAAGGACCGGAGGCTGCATATCCAGGCGGGGGCCGGCGTGGTGGCGGATTCGGTCCCGGAGCTGGAGTGGAAAGAGACCATGAACAAGGGCCGCGCCGTCTTTCACGCCGTCGCCCTGGCCGAGGCGGGGATCGATCGCCTGGGGACCGACTGCTGAGGCTCGCCGAGACCGCCGTTGGCACAGTGTCGCGGCGGGCTCGAACGGGAAGGGGTCGCTCAGTGACTGATGCGCACGATGCGCATCACCAGCGGGATCTGGCGCAGACGCCGCATGATGCGGGCGAGGTGCTTGCGTCCGCGCACCGCGATCACGAAATCCAGGGCGGAGGTCATGCCGTCCTTCTCCCGCGACTGGACGTTCTCGATATTGGAGCCCTGCTCGGCGATGGCGTTGGCCACCACCGCCAGGGCGCCGCGGCGGTTTCCGATCTGGACCTGTATCTCCACCGGGAACTCGCTGTCGAGATCGTCCGCCCATTCCACGTCGATGCGCTTGTCGCGCTTGCTCTCCAGGCTGCCCAGATTGCGGCAGTCATTGCAGTGCACAACGATGCCGCGCCCGGGGCTGAACAGGGCGGCGATGCCGTCGCCCGGGATGGGCCGGCAGCAGCGGGCGAAGTTGACGACCATGCCCTCGGTTCCGCGGATCGCCAGCCGGTGGGGATGGATGTCCGTCGCGTCGGGGGCGGCCGATCCGCTCTCCGGCGACGGCAGATCCCCCTCCGCCGCGGTGAGACGGCGTGCCACCAGGGCCGGCAGTCGGTTGCCCAGCCCGATGTCGGCGAGCAGCGCCTCGGTCGTCTCGAGTCCGGCGTCGTCGAGATAGGCGGCGACACGGAGCGGGTCCACCTGCTCCCAATCGGTGGAGGCGCTCGCCAGCTCGGCATTGAGCAGCCGCCGACCCAGCACCTCCGCCTCCAGTTGCTTGAGGTTCTTGAGGAAGCCGCGGATGCTGGCGCGCGCCTTGCCGCTGACGACGAACGAGAGCCAGGCGGGGTTGGGCTTGGTGCCGGGGGCGGTGATGATCTCCACGGTCTGGCCGCTGCGCAGCACCGTGCTGAGCGGGGCGAGGCGCCGGTCGATACGCGCCGCCACACAGGAATTGCCCACGTCAGAATGGATGGCGTAGGCGAAGTCGACAACCGTCGCGCCCCGCTTGAGGGTGAGGATGCGTCCCTTGGGCGTGAAAACGTAGACCTCGTCGGGGAAGAGGTCGACCTTGACGTGCTCTAGGAACTCCACCGAGTTGCCGGCCCCGCGCTGCATCTCCAGGAGGTTCTGAAGCCACTCGGTGGCGAGCTTGGGCGGGGCGGCCAGTGACTGGTCGCCGGTCTTGTACATCCAGTGGGCGGCGATGCCGGACTCGGCATTGCGCTGCATCTGCTCGGTGCGGATCTGGATCTCGAGCGGGACGCCCTGGGGTCCGAACAGGACCGTGTGCAGGGACTGGTAGCCGTTGGCCTTGGGGATGGCGATGTAGTCCTTGAAGCGTCCGGGGACGGGCTTATACAGATTGTGCACCTGCCCCAGAACCCGATAGCAGGTGTCGACCCGGTCCACCGTGATCCGGAATCCGAACATGTCCACCAGGTCGTTGAAGGACCGGCGCTTCTCGCGCATCTTGCGGTAGATGCTGTAGAGGTTCTTGCGCCGCCCCTCCACCATGCCCTCGATGCCCTCCTGAAACAGACGGCGCTTGAGTGCCGTCTCTACGGTACCGAGCAGCTCCGAGCGCCCGGCGGTGGCGCGCTGCACCGCGCGCTCCAGGATCAGACGGCGCCAGGGCCAATGGTGGGCGAAACCGAGCTCCTCGAGCTCCAGGCGAATCCGGTCGATGCCGAGGCGATAGGCGATGGGCGCGAAGATGTCGAGGGTCTCGCCCGAGATGCGGCGCCGGCTCTCGGGGCGCATGGCGCCCAGGGTGCGCATGTTGTGCAGCCGGTCCGCCAGCTTGATCAGGATCACCCGGATGTCGCGAGTCATGGCCAGGAGCATCTTCTGCAGGCTGGCCGCCTGGGCCTCCGCGCGAGACTCGAAGTCGATCTTGGAGAGCTTGCTGACCCCGTCCACCAGCTCCGCCACCTCCTGATCGAAGGCGGCGGCGAGCTGATCCTTGGCGACCGCCGTGTCTTCGATGACGTCGTGGAGTATGGCCGCGATCAGGCACTGGTAGTCCATGCGCATCTCGGCGAGGATGCGCGCCACCGCCACCGGGTGATAGATGTAGGGCTCGCCCGATTTGCGCTTCTGGCCCTCATGGGCCTCGGCGCCGAACAGGTAGGCACGATAGACGGCACTCACCTGCTCCGCGGGCAGATAACTGTCGAGGTAGTGGCAGAGGTCACTGACCAGATAACGGGGGTCCTCGTCGGGCGCCGGCGAACGGGTCTCGTTAACGGGCAGGGTGGCCGTTGCCATGGCTCAGGTCACCACAGGGATCCCGATCGGGGCTGAGCACCGCGCGCGCGGTGGTAGATCGAGGGGTGCTTGATTCGGCTCATCAGGCTCACTCGCGATCGGTGTCGGGCTCGGGGAGCTCCATTGCCAGCTCCACGGCGAGACGCTGCTCCAGGGCGGCCGCGGTCTCGTCCATCTCCCTCTGGGCGGCCTGGACGATCTCAATGGAGATCCTGCCCTCGGCGATCTCGCGCAGCGCCATCACCGTCGGCTTGTCGTTCTCCCAGGGCAGGACGGGCTCCACTCCGTTGGCGAGCTGGCGGGCCCGCTTCGTGGCGAGCAGGACCAGATCAAACCGGTTGTCGACGTGGTTCAGGCAATCCTCGACGGTAATGCGGGCCATAGGCGTAGCGGCTCCTCAGGGATGGGTTGAAACGATCACGCGGCTCGGGGGCCGGACAGCGGGCGCAGGAGAGGCCCCCGCCCGCTGCGCGAGGGGCGCCGATGCTGGCGCGACCCCATAGGCTACCACAAGCGCCGCTGCGCGCTGGACCGTCGCGGCGTCTCGGCTCAACACCCGGCCTTCCGTGACCATGATCACCCGCCGCCTGCCCAAGACATTGCGACGCCAGGGCCAGGCTGCAAGCGCTCGACGGGCAGCTCGACCTCAACTGATCGGCTGGGCCAGCAGCGACTCCACCCGCTCCGCTCCGCGTGAAGAGCGCAGCCGCTCGGCGGTGACGATGGCCGATAGCCCCTCGAGCGCGGTCTCGAAGCGGCCGTTGACGACCAGATAGTCGTACTCGGCAAAGTGGCCCATGTCCTCGATGGCCTGGGCGAGACGACGGGCGATCACCTCATCCCCATCGGTGCCCCGGCCGCGCAGACGCCGCTCGAGCTCCGGTAGGGAAGGCGGGACGATGAAGACGCCGACCACGTCAGGGAAGCGGCGGCGTACCTGGCGGGCGCCCTGCCAGTCGATCTCGAGGATCAGATCGAGTCCGGAATCCAAGTGGGCGCGCAGATCCTGCTCGCGGGTGCCATAGAGGTTGCCGAAGACCTCGGCGTGCTCGACGAAGCGGCCGGCGGCCACGGCGCCCTCGAACCCGGCGCGGTCGAGAAAGTGATAGTGGACCCCTTCGAGCTCCCCGCTGCGCGGGGGGCGCGTCGTACAGGACACCGACAGGGCAAGCCCCCGATCCCGCTCGAGCAGGGCCTTGAGGAGGCTGGTCTTGCCGGCCCCGGAGGGTGCCGAGACGACGAACAGGATGCCCCGATCGAGGCCGGATGACTGCATTACGTGCACCTGCATCTCTATTCCTATCCCAGCATTGAATCACAGAACACACTTCGCTGTGCATTTTGAATTGGCGCACGCCTTGGTAACACGTCTTCGGCGGGTTAGGCGGGCCTGCGTGCCCATTGGCAGAGCTGGTGGAGGGTCAGCTCCCCCCGTGGCCGGTTCCGGGCCCGCTCCCTGCTACAGGCTACAGTCGGTGTCCTCGGCGCGGGCCGGCCCTGAATCGCACCCGGTGAGGGGCGACCGCAACCTGAACCGGGGGCTCAGAGCGGGCTGTTCAGAACGCCTCCGCCTCCACCTCGAGATAGGCGAGGGAGACGTGCTTGCCCAGCTCCTCTTCGAAGCCCGGCCAATCCTTGAACCGCTCGAGTGACTCGACGATCCGCGGTTTCATGTCGAAGTCGCTGACCCCTTCCTCGTAGAGCTCGGCGACCCCGTCGTAGACGCCGGCGAGATAGGTGCGGTAGTCGTCCACGATCTCCCAGCCGCCGGTGCGGCCGTGCCCCGGGACCAGGATCTGCGCCTCCACCGCGCCCTTGACCCCGTCGAGCGCCGCCAGGCTGCCGCGGAAGGAGCCGTCGTCCATGCGCACGATGCGCCCGTTGCAGGCGTTGTCACCCAGGAACAGGACATCCAGCTGTGGGATCTCGAACATCAGGTCCGTGGTGGTGTGCACATGAGGGAAATAGTGCGTCTTGAAGGTGACGCCCCCGAGGACGAGGGTCTCGCCCCCATCCAGTGCGCGGTTCGGTCCCTTGGCCAGGGTCCCGTCGGTGGCCCCCTCGGTGGCGCTCATCATGCGCTGGACCCATTCCTCCCCGGCCCCTTGGGCGATCTGCTCCAGCATCTTTGGATGGCCGTAGATCGGCACCCCAGGGGCCGCCTCCAGCATGGCCTGATTGCCGAGCCAGTGGTCGCCGTGGACATGGGTGTTGAGCACCGCGATGAGCGGCTTGTCGCTGACCTTGCGGATCTGGCGCAGGACCATCTCGCCGGTCTGAACGCTGGACCCCGGGTCGATCACGATCACCCCCTCTTCCGTGACCAGGAAGGCCGGGTTGTTCATGAAGCCCTGGTTCTCGGGGTTCGGGTAGTCCACGGGGCCGTGGATCACGTGCAGCCCGGGGGCGACCTCGTCGGCTGGATAGTCGGGCAGGTCCGGACCGCGTCCCGCACCGGCGGGCAGGGCGAACGTGAGGCCGAGGCAGGTGATTAGGGCGAGGGGCCAGCGGGTTGGACGCGGGTGCGATCGGTGGGGCATGGGTCGGGACTCCGGGGTAGTAAGGCTACGGGAGCTTATATGTGCCAGAGAATTGCGCTTATCCAGTGGCAAGTGAGGATTCTTCAAGGAGCCAGTGACTTACCCCGTGCCGCACGGAGGTCTGACGTGGCTCGGGGGTAACCCGGCACTGGGAGGGACACCCTGCGCTGGGTCCAGGTCGGGATCGGGGTCGGGCCCTCCAGTGACACGCCCGGCATGTCCCGAGGACCCCGCGGTCCGAACCCATATGAGAAAAACCACCAAGTTCGCGGCTTATTTGACGAATCGACGGCCTGAGACGTCCTGAAATCTCATTCCAAGTTCTGCACCTGCTCGCGCATCTGCTCGATGAGGACCTTCATCTCCACCGCCTCCCGGGTGGTCTCCACGTCGGCGGATTTGGAGCCCAGGGTGTTTGCCTCGCGGTTGAGCTCCTGCATCAGGAAGTCCAGGCGGCGGCCCACCGGCTCGTCGCGGGCGAGGACGTCCTGCACCTCGGCTACATGGGCGCTGAGCCGGTCCATCTCCTCGTCCACGTCGAGCCGCGACGCCATGAGGGCCATTTCCTGCTCCAAACGGCCCGCATCGAGCTCGCCCTGGACCTCTGCCAGGCGGTCCGCAAGGCGCCGGCGCACGCCCTCGATGATCGCCGGCATGCGCTCGCGCACCCGCGCCACCGACTCGCGCAGGCGCTCGCAGCGCTCCCGCAGCAGGGCCGCGAGCCGCTCCCCCTCGCGCTCGCGGGTGGCGAGCAGGGTGTCGATCGCCTGATCCAGCAGCGCCAGGGCGCCGGTGCTGACGCGATCCATGTCGCGTTCCTGCTCGACCAGGACGCCGGGCCAGCGCAGAAGCTCCAGCGGATCGGGATCTGCCGCTCGTCCGACCAACTCCCCCATCTGGCGGGCCGCGGCCAGGAGCTGCTCGACGAAGCGGCGATCGATCCGCAGCTCACCGGCGGCCCCGGGCGAGGGGACATAGCGCAGAGAGCAATCCAGCTTGCCCCGCTGCAGGCGCAGCGCAAGTCGCTCACGCACCGCGGGTTCGAGGGCCCGAAGCTCCTCTGGCAGGCGGATGTGGGGCTCAAGATAGCGGTGGTTGACGGAGCGAAGCTCCCACGCCAGCTCTCCGAAGTCGGCGCTGCTGGAGGCGCGGGCGAAGGCGGTCATGCTCTTGATCATGAGGGTCTCATATCGGCCGGCTCAACGGGTTGGGGCTATCATAGCCGCAGTTGCATCCCCGCCGCCCCAACGCCCAAAACGACACGGTGATGGCCTCTGGCTCCGCCCGCGAAAGTCTCCCACCCGGCACCCTGCTCGGGGCCTATCGCCTGCTCGGCGTCATCGGCAAGGGGGGCTTCAGCATCATCTATCTGGCCCAGGTCGAGGATACGGGCGATGAGGTGGTGATCAAGGAGTTCATGCCCAAGAAGATCTCCCGACGCGACGCCAAAGGCCGGGTCATGCCCATGCAGCGCCAGTCCACCGAGAGCCTCCATCGCGGGCGCAAGCTCTTCTTCCAGGAGGTCAAGGCCCTCGCCTCCCTCAAGCACCCAAACATCGTCAGGGTACTCGACTTCTTCCTTGCCAACGACACCAGCTACCTGGTGATGCCGAACGAGCGGGGCCGCAATCTGGCGACCTACATCCAGGAGCGTCGCGGGGGCTTGAGCACCACCTTTATCATGGACGTCTTCCTGCCGGTCCTGGACGCCCTGGCGATGCTGCACCGCCGCGCCATGCTCCACCTGGACGTCAAGCCCGGCAACATCCACCTGCGCCACGGCAATCAGCCGTTGCTGCTCGATCTGGGCGCCGTGCATCCCCTGAGTCGCGGCCGCTCACGGGGCGGTCAGGTGATCACCGCCGGCTACTCCCCGGTGGAGCAGTACTATCGCTACGGCCACGTCGGCCCCTGGACCGATGTCTACGCGGTCGGGGCCAGCATGCGCACCTGCATGGAGGGCCGCACTCCACCGCCCTCCGTCGAGCGCCACAAGAAGGACGTGCTGATCCCGGCCGCGGTGGAGCTCAAGAGCCGCTACCCCATGTTCCTGTTGGACGCGGTGGATTGGTCCATGGCCATGGATCCGACCAGCAGACCTCAGGACGCCGGCGAGCTGTTGGCCGCGCTCAACGGCGCCGTCGGCGACCTGCCCCACTCGCGCTTCTCCGAGCTGACGTCCGAGCCCGTGCGCGGCCCGCTCCAAGAGCGCACGCCCAATCACGCCGATTGAGGGCCCGGGCCCGCCGGTGGTGTCGGTGACCGCGTAGAATGGGCGTGCCAAACACCCCGAGGAGACGGCGAGGATCATGAGACCTTCCAAGCGCCAGCCCGACGAGCTGCGACCGATCCGATTCAGCCGCGGCTACACCCGCCATGCCGAGGGCTCGGTGCTGGTGGAATTCGGAGATACCCGGGTGCTGTGCACCGCCAGCGTCGAGGAGCGGGTGCCACCCTTCCTCAAGGGCCAGGGCCGGGGCTGGGTCACGGCGGAATACGGGATGCTGCCGCGTGCCACCGGCGAGCGCAGCCCTCGGGAGGCGGCGCGCGGCAAACAGGGCGGCCGGACCCTCGAGATTCAGCGCCTGATCGGCCGCTCCCTGCGGGGGGCCATGGATCTGGACCGGCTCGGGGAGCGCACCATCACGCTGGACTGCGACGTGCTCCAGGCGGACGGCGGGACCCGCACCGCCTCCATTACCGGCGCCTGGGTGGCCCTCCATGATGCCCTGTCCGGTCTCAAGGTCGCCGGCACCCTCGACACCACCCCCTTGCGCACCCAGATCGCGGCGGTCTCGGTCGGCATCTACCAGGGCGTGCCCGTCCTCGACCTGGACTATGCGGAGGACAGCGGTGCCCACACCGATATGAACCTGGTGATGGACGGCGAGGGGCGCTTCATCGAGGTCCAGGGTACCGCCGAGGGCCTTCCGTTCAGCCGCAGCGAGCTCGATGCCCTGCTGGATCTCGGTGCCGCCGGCATCGGCCGCATCCAGACCGAGCAGCGCCGGGCGCTGGGCCTGTGATCACCCGCTCGACCAGACCCGGGAGTAGCCGACCATGACCGAGCCAAGAAGCCATGCCGGTGAATCCATCGTGCTGGCCAGCAACAACGCCGGCAAGATGCGTGAGCTGGTGGAGCTGCTTGCGGATGCGCGGATCCGGGTGGTCCCTCAGGGCGACCTCGGGGTGCCGGAGGCGGAGGAGACCGGCCTGACGTTCGTCGAGAACGCCATCCTCAAGGCCCGCAATGCCGCTCAGCACAGCGGTCTGCCGGCCATCGCCGATGATTCGGGTCTGGAGGTGGACGCCCTCCACGGCGCCCCCGGCATCTATTCGGCGCGCTATGCCGGGCCCGGCGCCGGCGACGCCGAAAACGTCGCCAAACTCCTGCACGCCCTGGAATCGGTGCCCGAAGCGCAGCGCAGCGCCCGCTTCCAATGCGTGATCGTCTACCTGCGCCACGCCGCCGACCCCACCCCGCTGATCTGTCAGGGAACCTGGGACGGGCTGGTGCTGCCCGCCCCCCAGGGAGAGAACGGATTCGGCTACGACCCCGTCTTCTACGTCCCCGCCGAGGGGCGCAGTGCCGCCGAGCTTGATCCCGCGGTGAAGAACGCGCTCAGTCACCGCAGTCAGGCCCTGCGCCAGCTACGCCGCCTGCTGCAGGGGGCGGGCCCCGACTGAGCCAGACCCCGCCTGGCCTGCCGCGACCGCTGCCATGACCGACGCCACCGGGATTGAGACCCGCCTCGGCCAGGTGCGGGCCCGCATCTGGGACGCGGCGATGCGCGCCGGGCGCCAGCCCGAGTCCGTGCGTCTGATCGCCGTCAGCAAGCGCCAGGAGGCCGCGGCCATCCGCGCCGCCTTCGGGGCGGGTCAGCGCGCCTTCGGTGAAAGCTACGTCCAGGAGGCCCTGGACAAACAGGCCAGGCTGGCAGACCTCGCCATCGAGTGGCACTTCATCGGCCGCATCCAGACGAACAAGACCCGCGCCATCGCCGCGCACTTCGACTGGGTCCACGGCCTCTGCGATGCCGGCCACGCGCGCCGCCTGAGCAGCCAGCGGCCGACCGGGACCCGGCCGCTGCAGGCCTGCATCCAGGTCGATCTGAGCGGCGAGCCGAGCAAGGTCGGCGTCGACCCGGCGGGACTGCCGGACCTGCTCGATGCCTGCGCGGACCTGCCGGGAATCACGGTGGCCGGGCTCATGACCCTTCCGGCGCCGGCCGCCGACTGGGAATCCCAGTGCCGGCCCTTCCGGGTCCTGCGCGAGCTGCGGGACCGCCTCGCGACGGCGCGCCGGCCTCTGAGCTGTCTCTCCATGGGGATGTCGGACGATCTGGAGGCCGCGGTGGCCGAGGGTGCCACCCTGGTCCGCATCGGAACGGCGGTGTTCGGTCCGCGCTCCTATAATACGGGCTCGGCGCCTGGACAAGGGCCGGATTGAGGCCCGGGTGGCGGTACCGACCCCCGAAGCATCACGCGCAACACTTCTCTGGGTGTCCTATGAAAAGACCCGGCATCGCCTTCATCGGCGGCGGAAACATGGCGACCAGCCTGATCGCGGGACTGATCGCGGACGGCTATGCGCCCGCCGCCCTGTGCGTCGCCGAGCCCGACGCCAACCGGCGGGAGATCCTGCGCGAGCGCTATGCAGTGCAGGTGGTGGCCGACAATCGTGACGCCCTGGCCCATGCGGAGACGCTGGTTCTCTGCATCAAGCCCCAGCTCGCGCCCGGCGTGTGCCGTGAGATCGGTGATCTGGCCGGCGGGCTGGGGCTCCTGGTGATCTCCGTGATGGCCGGGGTCACGGAGGCGGGCATCCAGCGATGGCTGGGGGTGCCACTGCCCGTGGTGCGCGCCATGCCCAACACCCCGGCCATGGTCCAGACCGGGGCCATCGGCCTGCACGCCAGCCCGGAGGTCAGCGAGGATGGGCGCAACCGGGCCGAGACCATCCTGCGCTCGGCCGGTCTCGCCCGCTGGGTAGCCGAGGAGACCCAGATCGACGCGGTCACCGCGATCTCCGGCAGCGGCCCGGCCTATTTCTTCCTGCTCATGGAGTCCCTGGAGCAGGCCGGGATCGATCTCGGCCTGGATCCCGAGACGGCGCGTCTGCTGACCATCCAGACGGCCCTTGGGGCCGCCCGTATGGCGGTGGAGAGCGAGGCCCCGCCCGCGCGGCTGCGTGAGCAGGTCACCTCCCCCGGCGGCACCACGGAGCGCGCCCTGCGGGTGTTTGACGAGGCCGGACTGCGCGAGCTGGTGGGACGGGCCGCACGGGCCGCCCGCGACCGGGCGGCGGAGATCTCGCGCAGCCTGCTGGAGCAACCATGAGCGGTTCCTACCTCACCGATCCCCTGGTCTTTTTGATTCGCACCCTGTTTGGGCTCTATATCGCGGTGGTGCTGATCCGCTTCCTGCTGCAATGGGCCAGGGCCGACTTCTACAACCCCATCTCACAGTTCGTCGTGCGCGTCACGGCCCCGCTGCTGCGGCCGCTGCGCCAGATCATCCCGGGTTACGGCGGCATGGACCTCGCTTCACTGGTGCTTGCCTGGGCGCTGAAGGCGGTAGAGCTGGCGCTGATCGCGGGGCTGCTCGGCTATGTCGGCCCCTTGCTCGGAGCCCTGGCCTGGGCGCTGCCCGCCCTGATCGAGCTGGCGATCGACGTCTTGCTGTTTGCGGTGCTGATCCGGGTGGTCCTGAGCTGGGTCAACCCCGACCCCTACAACCCGGCGGTGTCACTACTGGCGCGTCTCACCGACCCTATCCTCGGCCCCGCCCAGCGCCTGCTGCCGACCATCGGCGGCATCGATCTCTCGCCCATGCTGGTGATGGTAGGTCTGGTGCTGCTTCAGATGCTGCTGCTGCCCCCGCTCAAGGCGCTGACCGGCAGCCCCTTCTGATCCTGGCGGATGCCCCCGCCGGCTTGGTACCGCTGGGTGGGTGAGGATCTCGAGCTGCGCCTGCGGGTGCAGCCGCGCGCCCCCAGGGACGAGTTCCTGGAGCCGGGGCCGGACCACTACCGAGTCAGGATCAAGGCGCCCCCGGTGGACGGCAAGGCGAATGCGGCCCTGCGCCGTTTTCTTGCGGATGCCTTCGGCGTCGCCACCTCCCAGGTGGAGCTGACCGGGGGTGAGTCCGCGCGCATGAAGCGTCTCCTGATCCGGGCCCCGCGTCGGTTCCCCCTTCCCATCCAGCGTCCCTGAACGGCCTCGCCAGAGGGTGAAAATGTGTCGGCGGCCCCCGCTAATGTCCCGCTCGCATGGATATACTGAGCCGACTCGTCCGCGTCCTGTCGACCAAATCCATCCGACGGGGCGCAAGATCAGGCACTGGAGATGAAAACACCGGCCCTTGCCCAGCGTCTGAGCGTCTACCAGCAGTGGAAGACGCGCCTCGCACGCGCGGTTTCCGAGCTCGAGCAGTGGCTCAACGAGCATCGGCGCGCCACCCCCTGGGCACGCGAGCAGATCCAGGCCGCGCTCGATGCGATCCAGCACGATCGGCTCACTCTTGCCTTCGTCGGGGAGCGCTCCCGTGGAAGCAGCGAGCTGATCAACGCCATCTTCTTCCCGGACTTCGCCGGTCGGCTCCTGCCCGCCGCGGCGGGGCGCACGACCCGGTGTCCGACCGAGATCCTCTGGGACGGCGGGTGCAACGAGGCCTATCTGCGGCTCCTCCCGGTGGAGACCCGTGCCGAGGAGACCTCCATCGTCGACCTCAAGTCCGACCCGAGGCACTGGGTCCACTATCCGTTGAGCGTCGAGGTCCCCGAGCAGATGGCGGGCACCCTGAAGGAGATCCTTCAGACCAAGACGGTCTCCATGGCCGAGGCCACACGCCTGGGCCTCTCCAGCGCAGGGCTGGGCCCGGATGGGCAACCCGCCGCCGGCGACGTGGAGATCCCGAAGTGGCGGCACGCCATCATCAGCCTCCCCCATCCCCTGCTTCGGCAGGGACTGGTGCTGCTCGACGCCCCAGGGAGCGACGCCCTGGATGCGGAACCGGAGCTCACCACCGGCCTGCTGCCGGCAGTGCAGGCGGTGTTGTTCGTGATCGCCGCGGATACGGGCGTGACGCGCGGTGACCTGGAGATCTGGCAGCACCACCTGAAGGGTTTCCAGAGTAATCGCCAGCGGGCCATGTTGGTGGTCCTGAACAAGATGGATGTGCTCTGGGACGAGCGGCGGGAGCGCGCCGCCAACGACGCCCTGGCGGCGTCGCAGCGCCGCAAGACGGCCGAGGTGCTGGGGCTCGACCTGGACTCGGTGTTCCCCGTGTCGGCGCAAAAGGGCCTGGTCGCCAAGCTTCGCAAGGACGAGGCCCTGCTTCGGCGCAGCGGCCTCCCGTTGCTCGAGCGGCACCTGGCCGCGCGCATGCTGGCGACCAAGCAAAGCCATCTGATCGAGGTGGTCAACGCCGCCATCGGTCCGGTGCTGGACCGCAACCGCAATCGGGTCGCCTCACACATGGCCCGTGTGAAGAGCGAGCTGGAGGAGCTGGAGCGGCTGCGTGACCAGAGCAAGGACGTGATCGCCCGGCTGTTGGAGAAGACCCGCGGCGAGCAGGAGCGCTATCTCAAGGGCGTGCAGAAGTACCAGCGCAGCCGCGAGGAGCTGGTCGCGGAGACCAGCGAGGCCCGCCGTAACCTGGAGCGCGAGGCGATCGATGCCCTGATCGAGGGTGCGCATCAGGAGCTCTTGCACAGCTGGACCAGCCTGGGCCTGACCCGCGCCATGAACCACCTGTTCGACGAGCTGCGTCGGGTCATCCAGACGGTTGCGACCGACAGCGAGCGCATCCGCAAGCTGGTGCGCGAGACCTACCAGAGCTTCCGCGACGACTTCCAGCTCGAGGCACCCATGCCCAAGGTCTTCGCCCTCATGAACTATCGGGTGGAGATCGAGCTTCTCTTCCAGGAGGTGGAGGTGTTTCGGCGCAGCCCCGGGACCTTTCTCGCCTATCGGGGCGCCGTGATCCGGCGCTTTCACGAGCAGATGGTCAGCCGGGCCCGGGTGCTCTTCGATCAGCTGCGGGAGGCCTTCGACGGCTGGATCCGGGAATCGCTGGAGCCCCTGGCCGAGGAGATCCAGAGGCACAAGGCGATGATGGAGACACGCCTGGAGAACCTGCAGCGCATCGGCAGCTCCGACGCCGCCCTCCACCAGCGCATCGAGTCCGTCCAGGGTCAGTACGTCGGCTTCGCCCGGGAGCTGACGGCACTGCGCAACATCCACAACGCCCTGCAGCACGACCCCCTGGCCGAGCACGAGACGCCGTCGAGACTGCGATTGGTCTCCGCCCGCGCGGGCAAGACGGCCCCTCCAGACTAGAGGCGGGCCGGGGTCCCCAGCGCGGCTCGGATGCCGGGTCCATCTTTTCTATTTCACTGCCTGCCCCGATCCTCTAGGCTTGCCCTTGCGGAGCCTCAACGGCAGCCAACGGGTCATCCGCGGGCGGCGCACCACGCGGCACCGCCCGGGGCAGAGCCGCAGAACCATCAAATAAACCGCATCCCATCACGACGAGCTCAGGAGCAACCCCATGATCAAGCGTCTAGCCCTTATCGGCCTGGTCGCCGCCGCCCTGTCCTGCCAGCAGGCGGTCGCGGAGAACAGCACCCGTGCCGGTGATTACACCATCCATTACAACGCCTTCACCGCCGATACCCTGAGCCCCGAGGTGGCCCAGGCCTATGGGTTCCAGCGCAGCAAGTTCCGGGGACTGATCAACGTCAGCGTGGTGAAGGAGGAGCCCGGGACCACCGGCAAGTCCTTCCCGGCGAGCGTCGACGTCAACATCGTCAACATCACCGGACAGAAGAGCCGCATCCCGATGCGCGAGCTCAAGGACAAGGACGCGTACTACTACCTCGGGGAGTTCCCCGTGTACAACGCGCAGACCATCAAGTTCGAGATCGAGGCCAAGCCCGAGGGTGCCGCCAAGGCCACCACCGTGGAGATGAGCCAGCAGTTCTTCACCGAATGATCGGGTGAGTGGGCCGCAGCGGCGCCCGTCGGCGCGGGGCCGCTCCGGCTCAGACCCCTCCGGCCAGCTGCCACAAGGCGTGGAGGCCGAAGGCGATGACGATCAGCCCGGCCACCTGACGCACCAGGGGGCGCTCGGCCACGCGGGCGGCGGCCCCCGCGAGCAGCCCGATGCCGAGCAGATTGGGGAGGGTTCCCGCACCGAAGGCGAGCATCATCAGGGCCCCGTCCCCGGGGCTGCCCGTGGCCGCGGCCGAGATCAGCACGCTGTAGACGAGTCCACACGGAATCCAGGCCCACAGGAAACCGAGCGCAACGGCGTGGGTCAAGCGACGCACCGGCAGCAGACCGCGCGCCAGTGGCTCCAGTCGACGCCACAACTTCAGGCCGAGCCGCTCGACCGCCCCCAGGGCCCGCCACCAGCCTGCGAGGTAGAGCCCAAGCAGGATCATGACCAGGCCGGCGAGGCCATACAGGCCCCGTTGGGCGATCTGCAGGGCATCGATCTGGAGCAGGAGCGCACCCATGCCGCCGAAGATCGCCCCGGCGAACGCGTAACCGCCGATGCGTCCGATGTTGTAGCCGAGCTGAAAGGGCAGCATGCGCAGCGGGTCGCGGCGAACCCGAGCATCGAGCCCCAGCGTCAGGGTGCCGACCAGACCCCCGCACATGGCCAGGCAATGCACGCCGCCCAGCAGGCCGACGAGGAAGGCGGTGAGATAGGCGCCAGGAGGACTCAAGCGGGGGCTCCGGGTGGCAGTGACAAGGCCCCGGGATCGTTGGCGCAGCGGCTGGGCCCAGTTATGTGGCACCTCGCCGTACAGGTCTCCCAGGGCGGGGACGGGGTCCCGGTTTGCCCGCGCGGGGGGTGTATCATACCAAGTCACTGCCTGGTATCAGGTCCTTCCAGGTGCTTCGCATGCAACCCTACCAACAGGAATTCCTGGCTTTTTGCGCCGCCGCCGGCGTGCTCCGATTCGGTGATTTCACCCTCAAGTCGGGGAGGCGCAGCCCCTATTTCTTCAATACCGGCCTCTTCGACACCGGCGCCAAGCTGGCGCGGTTGGCCAGTGCCTATGCCCGGCGGATCCTGGATTCCGGGCTCCAGTTCGACATCCTCTATGGCCCCGCCTACAAGGGCATTCCCCTGGCCGCCGCCACCACCATCGCCCTGAGCACCGAGCACGGGCGCGATGTGCCCTTTGCCTTCAACCGCAAAGAGGCCAAGGATCACGGAGAGGGCGGGGTGATCGTCGGGCGTCCACTGGCGGGCCGGGTCCTGATCATCGACGACGTCATCACGGCCGGTACCTCGGTGCGCGAATCGATGGACATCATTCGCCGCGCCGGTGCCGAGCCCGCCGGCGTGGTCATCGCCCTGGACCGGCAGGAGCGCGGCAGCGACGGCCGCTCGGCCGTCGCTGAGGTGAGCGAGCGCTTCGCATGCCCGGTTCTGAGCGTCCTCACCCTGGACGACGTCATCGAAACCATGGAGCAGGCGGGCGATGGGGCTGAACTGGTCGGGAAGTTGAGGAGCTATCGTGCAGACTATGGCATTTGACTTCATACACGGGGGGCGTCGCGGGGCGGCGCGCATGCAGCCACCGCCGCGGCCCTGGAATCGGCTGAGCCTCCTGCTCGCGGCTCCCGGGGTGCTTGCCCTGGCGTTGGGCGGCGGCCCGGCCGAGGCGCGGCTCTACCGCTGGGTGGACGAGTCCGGTGCCGTCCACTACACCGATCAGGTGCCCCCAAGCCAGGTGGAGAAGGGCCACACCGAGCTCAATGATCGTGGGCTTAGGGTCGATACGGTGCCCCCGGCCAAATCCGTCGAGGAGATCCAACGGGAGCGGGCGCTCGAGCGTCTGCGTGCCCAGCAGGAACGGCTGGTGGAGCAGCAGAACGCGGCGGATCGCGCCCTGCTTCGTACCTACCGCTCGATCGACGATCTGGTCATGGCCCGGGACGGCAAGGTCGCCGCCATCGACGTGGTGATTGGGGTGGCGCGCACCAAGGCCCACCGTCAACAGGAGCGGCTGGAGGGCCTGCAGGCCGAGGCCGCGAATCTGGAACGTGCGGGCAAGGCCGTGCCCCAGCACCTGGCCGAAACCATCGCCAAGTCCGAGCGCGAGATCCAGGACATCTATGCCTCGATCGTGGAGCGCGAGCAGCAGAAGGATCGGATCCGGCTCGATTTCGATCGCGAGATCAAGCGCTTCCGCCAGCTCAGGAAGCTTCCGGAGCACGGGAGCGCGTCGGCGGAGGACGGCGCGCCCGACCTCGGGAATCTGGTCCCCTGCAAGGACGAGGAGGAATGCGCGCGCCTGTGGCAGCGGGCCCTGAGCTACGTCAAGACCCATGCCACCACGCCGATTCAGACCCTGGGTCCGAACATCCTGATCACCGCCTCGCCGCAGAGGCCCGAGGACGTCAGCCTCACCCTGTCCCTGATCCGGGATACGGGCCTGGAGTCGGCGTCCCTGTTCCTGGACCTGCAGTGCAAGGCTCAGGGCCCGGTGGAGAACGGCTGCAAGGATCAGCGCTCGCTCGAGATCCTCGAGGGCTTCCGCGACGCGGTGGCGGACCCACCAGCCGCGGGAAAGGACTGAGCAGAAGCGGACCCCCGCTCCACGGGATCAGCGGCTGCGGATGAGGGTGCCGATGCCCTCGTCGGTGAAGAGGTCGAGCATCACCGCATGCTCCACCCGGCCATCGATGATGTGGGCGCTCTTCACGCCGGCCTGCACGGCCTCGACCGCGCACTGGACCTTGGGGCGCATTCCGCCCGCTATGACCCCCTCGCGGATGAGCTCCTGGACCCGCCCCACGTCGAGCTCCGCGATCAAGTCCCCGTCGGCGCCCAGGAGCCCGGGGGTGTTGGTCAGCAGCAGCAGCTTCTCTGCCTTCAGCACCTCGGCCACCTTACCGGCCACCAGATCCGCGTTGATGTTGTAGGAGTGTCCGTCATCACCCACGCCGATCGGGGCGATCACGGGGATGAAGTCCCCATGGACCAGCAGGTCGACTACCGAGACATCGATGCTCTCCACCTCACCCACATGGCCGATGTCGATGATCTCCGGCTCGTTGAGCTCCGGTGCGTCGCGACGCAGCAGGAGCTTGCGGGCGTGGATCAGATCCCCGTCCTTACCTGTAAGCCCCACCGCCGAGCCGCCGTGGCGGTTGATGAGGTTCACAATCTCCTTGTTCACCAGGCCGCCCAGGACCATCTCCACCACGTCCATGGTCTCGGAGTCGGTCACCCGCATCCCCTGAACGAACTCGCTGCCCTTGCCCAGACGCTTGAGCAGTGAGCCGATCTGGGGCCCGCCGCCGTGGACCACCACCGGATTGATCCCCACCAGCTTCATCAGGACCACGTCGCGGGCGAAGCCCTGCTTGAGACCCTGATCCACCATGGCGTTTCCGCCGTATTTGATGACCACCGTCTTGCCTCTGAAGCGGCGGATGTACGGCAGGGCCTCGATCAGGACGCGGGCTGTGGTTTGGGCTCGTTCGCTTGGGAGTGACATCTTCGGGGAGTCCCTCGTTGGGTTGGGGATTGCCCGGACCTGCCCCGGCGCGGGCGCAGGCGGGGTCTAGAACGGCAGGGTCAGACCCGGTGCCGCGGAATTCATCAGCTGGCGAAACAGCGCCTGGACCTTGTCCAGTGACTCCTGGTCGTCGCCCTCGAAACGGAAGCTGAGCTTGGGCTGGGTGTTGGAGGCACGCACCAGTCCCCAGCCCCCGTCGATCTCGGCTCTCAGCCCGTCAATCAGGATCAGATTGGCGCCATAGGAGCGTTCGGCCAGGCGGAGCACCGCGTCCATGATGCGCTCAGACTCCCCCTCCTCCAGCGGGAGGAAGAGCTCGGGGGTGGCGATGCCCCCCGGCAGGGCGGCAAAGATCTCCTCGGAGGGCCGCGGATCCAGGGACAGGATCTCGAGCAGCCGGGCCCCCGCGTAGAGGGCGTCGTCGAACCCGAACCAGCGATCTTTGAAGATGAAGTGGCCGCTCAGCTCGCCGGCGATCAGGGCCCCGCTCTCGCGCAGCTTGGCCTTGAGCGGGGTGTGGCCGGACTTCCACATCAACGGGCGGCCGCCGGCGCGCCGGATCTCATCGGCGAGGTGGCGGCTGCACTTGACGTCGAACACCACGTCGCTACCCGGATGGCGGGCCAGCACGTCGGCGGCAAACAGCATCAGGACCCGGTCTGCCGCGATGAAGCGGCCCGCCGAGTCGACCACGCCGAGGCGGTCCGCGTCGCCGTCGAAGGCCAGCCCGAGGTCGGCACCCTTGGCGCGCACCAGGTTACCCAAATCGCGCAGCTGCTCGGGAACCGAGGGATCGGGCACCCGCTCGCCCATCCCCGCCTCCATGTCGCAGTTGAGCTCGACCACATCGCAGCCCAGGTCGCGGAACAGCTGGGGCGCCAGGGTCGAGGCGGTGGCGTTGCCGGCGTCGATCACCAGGTCGAGATGTCTCGCCAGCGCCACGTCCTGCGCGATAGAGCCGCGATACTGGGCGCTCAAGTCCTCACGCCGGTAACCGCCGTTGCCTTCGGAGAACTGACCCTGCTCGATGCGCCCACGCAGCATCTGAAGTGTCTCGGCGCTGGCGCTCTCACCCAGGAGGACGGGCTTTACGCCGTTGTACTCGGGGGGATTGTGACTGGCGGTCACCACGGCGCCCGAGTGCAGGGCCGGGTGGCAACAGGCGAAGTACACCAGGGGCGCGGGTACCACCCCCAGGTCGACCACGTCCGGTCCGGCGGCGCGGATACCCTCGGAGAGCGCCGCGGCCAGGCCGGGGCTGCTCGCGCGCAGGTCGCGCCCGATCATCAGGGTATCGTCACCGCGGGCCAGCGCCTCGCTGCCAAGGGCCCGTCCGATGGCGTTCATGGTGTCGGTGGTGAGCTCGCTGTCCACGAGCCCGCGGATGTCATAGGCGCGGAAGATCGAGGCCGGTACCGCATCCGCGAAGGACTCGCCCGCGGGCAACTCGTCGTAGAGGGCCTTGAGGGCATCGAAGTCCTCGGCCGGGCTGCGTTGCCGGCCGCCGGGGGCCTGGGCCCTCCCGGTACCGTCGGCGTCCTCGGATTCCAGCATAGCCAGCTCGTCTTCCTCGGCACCGGCCCCCCCGGGGAAGAAGGAGGGACCCAGCAGGTCGTTGTCCGACTCGTCGTCGAGGGAGCCCGCCCCCCCGGTTTTCGCGATGCGCGGCTGAAGGCGCCGCAGTGCGGCGCTCAGCGCCTCGCGGGCCACCTGGGTCTCGGCGAGCCCGGATTTGTTCTTGCGCAGGGGGCGGCGGTGCAGCGCATCGTCCACCATGGCGGCGAGACCTTCGGTGTCCTCGATCAGGTGACGCCGCGCCGCCCGGTATCCAGGCCAGAGGGCAGCGCCCACCAATCCCAGGACCACCAGATAGGCGAGGGCGAGCTGGGCGGCGAGCCAGGGATCGAGCAGGTCCCTGTCGTTGATCCAGCCGGCGACGCGCAGCCGGGTCCCGCCGATCGGCGCCTCGTAGTCCGGCGCCCCGCCCGGCAGGGCCTGGTCCCCCGGCAGGGTCGCGACGTCCGGGCCGACCACCTGCTGAAAAAAGATGGCCCCGCCCTCGCCCACCACGCTGCCGGGCTGGGGGAGCAGCGACAGGGGAAGGGTCACATGAGCCACGCCGATCGTGCCTTCCCCCTTGGGATCGAGCACTGGCGCCGCCAGCGCCAGATGCATGCCCGGCTGCCCCACCTTGTGGACCTCGACCCGGGTCGCCGACCCGTCCCTGGCGGCCTGGCGCGCCAGATCCAGGCCCGCGTAGCTGACCGTCGGAATCCCCTGTCCCGAGGCCATCTGCTCGGGGGTGAAGAGATGGACCTCGAGTGCGCCGGGCATACGGGCGCTCAACGCCTGCGCCGCTGCCTGTAAGCGCAGCGGGTCCCGGCTCGCGAAGGCGGCCTGCAGCCCAGGGTCGGAGCGCAGACCCTCGAGCGTCCGACGGACCGGGGCCAGGTCGGCGGTGATGGCCTGGACCAGGATGTCGGTTCCACGCTCCAGCAAACGCCTCTGCTGGGCCTGGTCGCGGGTCCACCACAGATAGATCGCCAGGGCCGACGCCAGCAGCAGCACCAGGGCGATCCGGAGAAAGCTGCTGACCCAGTAGCCTCTGAGGCTCGGGGCTGGCGTCGGGGGCGCCGGTTTGTGCTTCGCCTGATCCGTCCGCGGCAATGCCATGCTTCTGCGCCTCCTATTCCCGCCATGCGATCATCGTTATTGCCTGCGGCTCCTGGCAGCGTGCTCAGTGCTTGCCCGTGTGACCGAAGCCGCCGTGGCCGCGCCTGGACTCCTCGAAATCCGGGACCAGGGCGAGCTCGGCGCGCAGCACGGGGACCAAGATCAGCTGGGCGATGCGCTCACCGACCTCGATGCGAAAGGTTGCCTGACCGCGGTTCCAACAGGACACCAGGAGCTGCCCCTGATAGTCCGAGTCGATCAACCCGACCAGGTTGCCCAAGACGATGCCGTGGCGGTGCCCCAGACCTGAGCGGGGAAGGACGAGTCCAGCGACGCCCGGGTCGGCGATGTGCACCGCCATTCCGGTGGGTATCAGCTCGCTGGTCCCGGCACCAAGCTCCAGGGGTTCCTCGAGCATGGCTCGCAGATCGAGCCCGGCGGCACCCTCGGTCGCATAGTGTGGCAGGGGATAGGTGTCCCCGAGGCGGGTGTCCAGGATCTTGACCTCAAGTCGATGCAACATAGCGCTCAGCGATCAGCTCGGCCAAGACTCGGGCCAGCCGGGGCTTGGGCATCATGGGAAACTCCCGCCGCCCGCCGGGCCACAGGACCAACAGGGCATTCTCCTCGCGCTCAAATCCGCCCTGCTCGCCGCCCACCCGGTTGGCGGCGATCAGGTCCAGGCCCTTGGCACTGAGCTTACCGCGGGCATAGTCCTCCAGCCGGTCGCTGTCGGTCTCGGCGGCGAACCCGACCGTGTATGGCGGTCGCGGCCGGGCCGCGACCTCGGCGAGGATATCCGGGTTGGGCACCAGGTGCACCGTGAGCGCATCAGCCGACTTCTTGATCTTGGTGGGAGCCGGCTGGGCGGGCCGGTAGTCCGCCACGGCGGCGGTCGCGACGAACAGGTCACAGTCGGCGACCCGGGCCATCACGGCCGCGTGCATCTCCAGAGCGGTCTCGACCCGTACCCGCTCCATGCCGGGGGGCGCGGAGAGGGCGCTGGGGCCGCTCACCAGGACCACTCGCGCACCCAGTCCCAGGAGGGCCTCGGCCAGGGCATAGCCCATTCTCCCGGAGCTGCGGTTGCCCAGGTAACGCACCGGGTCCAGGGGCTCCCGCGTCGGTCCGGCGGTGATCAGCACCCGCGCCCCCGCCAGCACGGCCTCCCGCGGCTCGACCGGCGGACGCGCCACCAGGTCAGCGATGGCACCGGGCTCCAGCATGCGCCCCGGCCCCGATTCCCCGCACGCCTGACTCCCCTCGGCCGGACCCAGGATCCGGGCGCCGCGCGCGCACAGGGCCTCGACGTTCTCCTGGGTGGCCGGATGACGCCACATCGCCTGGTTCATCGCTGGAGCCAGATAGAGCGGCGCACGGCAGGCGAGGGCCAGGGTGGTGACGAGATCGTCCGCCAGGCCGGCGCGCAGTCGCGCCATCAGGTCCGCCGTGGCCGGCGCCACCAGGAGACGATCGGCCCAGCGCGCCAGCTCGATATGATCCATGCCCGCCTCGGCCGCCGGATCCAGCAGGTCCGAGCGCACCGGGTGGCCAGACAGGGCCTGAAAGGTAAGCGGAGCCACGAAGGCGCCTGCTGCCTGGGTCAAGGCCACCCGAACCTCACAGCCGCGCTCGCGCAGCCGCCGCACCAGCTCGGCCGACTTATAGGCGGCGATGCCCCCTCCGACGCAGAGCAGCACGCGGGCAACGGGATCAGGATTCATGCAGCGCCGCCCTTGACGTGAATGGGCCAGGATTGGAATAGGCCTTGACTCGAATAGGGCCGAAGTGTAACTGATCATCGCTCGCGGCTCATTGGCCGCCCGCGCAGGACGTCGACGGCAGCAAAGGCAGGCGTGATGACGACGATCATTGAATGGCCGGAGGGGGAGCGTCCGCGGGAGAAGCTGCTGGAACGGGGGCCAACGTCACTGAGCGATTCCGAGCTCCTGGCGATCTTCCTGCGCACCGGCGTGAGGGGCAAGAGCGCCGTGGATCTGGCGCGGGAGCTGCTCGTGGGCTTTGGGGGGCTCACTGGCCTGATGGCATCGAACGAGCGGCAATTCTGCGAGATCAAGGGTCTCGGGCGGGCCAAATACGCCCAGCTCATGGCGGTGCTGGAGCTCAGCCGCCGTTACCTGGAGACGCGGCTGACCGGCCAGGACGTCCTCACCAGCCCCGACGCGACCCGGGACTATCTCAAGCTCAAGCTCTACCGGCTGCCCTATGAGGTCTTCGCCTGCCTCTTCCTGGACAACCGTCACCGGGTACTGCGCTATGAAGAGCTCTTCCGCGGTACCATCGACGGGGCCAGCGTCCACCCGCGGGAGGTGGTCCGCAAGGCGATGGAGACCAACGCCGCGGCGGTTATCTTCGCCCACAACCACCCGTCCGGGGTTGCGGAGCCCAGCCAGGCCGACCTGCGCATCACCCAGCGACTCAAGGATGCCCTGGCGCTCGTCGAGGTGCGCGTGCTCGATCACCTGATCGTCGGTGAGGGCCCGGGGACTTCGCTCGCCGAGCGCGGATTGCTCTAGGGAGATGAGGCAACCGCCACCCCCGGCGGTTGATCGGCTCCGGAGAGGAAGGGTCGGGCGCGACTTTGGCATTCCGTCCGCCGGCCTGGCATCCGGCTTGCCGTGGGCATCGGCCCATGATAGCCTTCCCGCCCTTTAGTCGCGCATCCTTGCGATTTCGCGCCAACCGCCTAAGGATATCTCCGCCATGTCTCGGGTTTGTCAGGTCACCGGTAAGCGGCCCATCAGCGGCCACAACGTCTCCCACGCCAACAACAAGACCAAGCGGCGCTTTCTGCCCAACCTGCATTACCATAGGTACTGGGTCGAGAGTGAGAAGCGCTGGGTGCGGCTGCGTCTGTCCTGCAGCGGGATGCGCCTGATCGACAAGAAGGGGATCGACGCGGTGCTTCAGGAGATCCGGGCGCGCGGCGAGCAGGTCTGAGGCCTCGCGGCCCATTCAGTCTTTAAGGGGAAACAGCTATGGCAAAGGCAGCACGCGAGAAGATCCGTCTCAATTCCAGTGCCGGAACCGGTCACTTCTATACCACGACCAAGAACAAGCGCAATCAGCCGGGCAAGATGGAGATCAAGAAGTTCGATCCCGTCGTGCGTCAGCACGTCCTGTATAAGGAAGGCAAGATCAAGTAACCCGCCTTCCGGCACAGCAGACTAAAAAGCCCGCTCTCGCGGGCTTTTTTTTGGGTCCTCGGCGTGGCCTCGGCCGGGCATAACCCCGGTGTGTCGAAGCCCCGCCCGATTCTCGGGCCTCCGATCAGGGCGCCGGGGCCGCCTGCAGGGTGAAGCCCCTGAGGTTCTGCGAGAAGCGCTCCAGGGCCTGGATTCCAGTCGCCTCGGCCTGACGGCACCACTCCTGGAGCGAGCCCAGCAGTGCGTCCTGGCTGGGGGTGCTGCGCTCCCAGATCTCCTGGAGCCGTTCCCGGAACTGGTAGACGGTCGCGAGCGTCTGGCTCTCGTCCAGAATCTGTTGAAGGCGCAGCCGCGCCCCCAAGTCCAGGCGCTTTCCCTCGCGAGCCAGCAGCCGCTGGGTGTTGCGCACGGCCCGCCGGCACTGAACGGCATCGCGGCAGAGCTCCGCCCGGATGACCGGGGCCAACACCTCCTGGGTATAGCGGGCGAAGACGTGCATCCGGCTCACCACCACAGCGCGCAGGGTGTCCATGTCCACCAGCTTCTTGTCCTTCACCACCCGTAGCTCGGGCGCCACCTTTTTGACCCGGGCGAGCCCCAGGGCGCTCAGGATCCGGATATAGAGCCAGCCGACGTCGAGCTCCCAGGGCTTGGACGAGAACTTGGCGGAGCTCGGGAAGGCGTGGTGGTTGTTGTGCAGCTCCTCGCCGCCGATCACGATGCCCCAGGGAGCGACATTGGTGGAGGCATCCGGCGACTCGTAGTTGCGGTAACCCCAGTAGTGCCCGACGCCGTTGATCACGCCCGCCGCCCAGAACGGGATCCACAACATCTGCACCGCCCAAATCACGGGGCCATAGAGGCCAAACAGCAGCAGGTTCAGGATCAGCATCAGGCCCACGCCCTGCCAGTGGTAGCGGCTGTAGATGTGGCGCTCCAGCCAATCATCCGGGGTACCGTGACCGTAGCGCGCGACCGTCTCCGGGTTTTCGGCGGCCGCTCCGTAGAGCTCGGCCCCCTCGGTGAGGACCTTGCGTAGCCCCAGTATCTGGGGGCTGTGGGGATCGTCCGGGGTCTCGCATTTGGCATGATGGCGACGATGCACCGAGACCCACTCCCGGGTGACCATCCCGGTCGTGAGCCACAGCCAGAAGCGGAAGAAGTGGGCGGCCGCGGGATGCAGGTCGAGCGCCCGATGGGCCTGGGCGCGATGCAGAAAGATGGTCACCGAGGCGATGGTGATGTGGGTCAGGGCCAGGGTGATCAGCACCGCTTGCCACAGGCTGACATCGAGGATGCCGTGTAACGTCATGAAATCTCCGTCGAATCGAGAGAAGGCGCCAGGTCTGGAACGGCACCGATGTGTCAAGCCCGCACCCTTGGCCGAAGGCCGCTTGGCGGATGACTGCGGGTATGCGGGCGGATCGGGGGGCAGCACGCCGATCGAGGATCGTCCATCGCGGGCCAGGCCCGGCGGCTCGCCCAGACTATACCGGGTTCGACTCCCACGCTCCAGTGCCGCCGGCGGCCCCGGTGAACCCTATGGAATCGATCCGATCGAGCCACAGGTTGGCGACCGGGTCCAGCCGCGCCTGCCAGCCCGGGGCCACCCAAAGGGTCGCCACCGCATCGGCGACAACGGCGGGACCCGCCAGGGGGGCGGAGCCGGCGAGGGCGCCGCGATCATAGACCGGCACAGGTGCGGCGCAGCCGTGGGCCCTCAGCGTCCGCTTCGCCACGGCTCGCACACCGGGGGGCACGGCGAGCCGAGGCAGCCGCATCGCCGGTGCGGGGGCGAGCACCCTGACCCGAAGATTGACGAGCTCCACCGGCAGGCCGAGGCGGTGTCCATAGGTCTGTTGATGGCGTCGATGAAAGGTCTCCGCCGTGTCGCCTCCTCCTTCCCAGCTGACGTTCAGTGTCCATGACTGGCCCTGATAGCGCAGGTCCAGCGAGCGCTCGACGCGCAGCGCCCCTGCCGAGCCCTCTTGGCGCAGCTCCACCTCACCCTCCTTGGCGAGGGCGTCGAGCGCCCCCTCGAGCTGCCCGTCCGTCAGCCCCGCAAGGGGCGCGAGGAGGGTGCGGGTGAGGGTCCGGCCTGCCGGGGATGCCAGCATTCCGAGGGCGGAGAGCACCCCGGCGTGCACCGGCACCAGGGCGCGGTCCATCCCCAGGGCGGCGGCGAGGGCGCATACGTGCAGGCCCCCGGCGCCGCCGAAGGAGGTCAGGGTGAAGTCCCGCGGGTCCAGACCCCGCTCCACCGAAATGACGCGCAGGGCGCGCGCCATGTGCTCGTCTGCCACCCGCACGATGCCGAGTGCGGCGGCCTCCACCGAAAGTCCGAGCGGGCGGGCCACCCGCCCCACCGCGGCCCGCGCGGCCGCCAGGTCGAGGTGCATGCGCCCGCCCAGGAAACCCTCGGGGTCGAGTCGACCCAGCACCAGGTCGGCGTCGGTCACGGTCGCCAGGGTGCCGCCCCGCCCATAGCAGGCGGGCCCGGGCTCGGCGCCGGCGGATTCCGGTCCCACCAGCAGCAGGCCACCCGCGTCCACCCGGGCGATCGACCCGCCGCCGGCGCCGATGGTGTGCATGTCTACCATCGGCAGGGCCACGGGGTAGCCGGCGATCCTCCCGGCCGTGGTCAGGCGGGGCGCGCCGTCGATGGCGGCCACGTCGGTGGAGGTGCCGCCCATGTCGAAGCTCAGCAGACGCCGCGCCCCACCGGCCGCCGCCGCGAAGGCCGCACCGGCCAGACCCCCGGCCGGGCCCGAGAGCAGCAGCCGCGCGGCGTGGCGCGCGGTCTGCCCCGCCGACATGGCCTCCCCGCTGCTCTGCATGACGGAGATCTGTGCGCCTGGAAGCCCATGGACGAGCCGCCCCAGATAACGGGCCACCAGGGGCCCGACCCGGGCGTTGAGCCAGGTGGCAACGCCGCGCTCGTACTCGCCGGTGACCGGCAGGACCTCGGAGGAGCGGGAGACGAAGAGCCCGGGGGGCAGGCTGGCGGCGATCGCCCGCTCGGCCCTGTCGTCGATGTAAGAAAATAGGAGGTTGATCGCCACCGCCTCCGGGGCGGTCCGGGCCGCCGCCGCGCTCACTGCCGCCAGGTCTGCGGGCGTCAGGGGCTCCACCTGGGTGCCGTCGGCCGCGAGCCGCCCACCGGTACCCAGACAGAGCGACGCCGGCACCGGCGGGTCCCGCCGTGGCGGCTGCAGGTCGTAGAGATCGGGGCGTGCCTGGCGCGCGATCGCGAGCAGATCCTCCAGGCCGCGATCGCACAGGTAGAGGGTGCGGGCCCCCTTACCCTCCAGCACCGCGTTGGTGGCGACGGTGCTGCCGTGCACCAGGGTGAGTGAGTCCGCCGAGAGCCCCAGGTCGGAAATCCCCTGGAGGATCGCCAGCTCCGGCGCCTGGGGCGTGGACAGCACCTTGTGGATGCGCACCTCGCCGTCGCGCCAGACCACGAAGTCAGTGAAGGTGCCGCCGGTATCGATGCCGATCAGAGTCATGGACGCCTTGCTCGGCTCCGGGAGTCTGGCGTTGGGGTTCTGGCGTTGCCGGGCTCGGGCGATGCGGGGCCGGGGGCAGACCGCCAGGCTGGCGCGATGTGACCCGGGATTGCCGACCGGGGCTCAGTGCAGCTTCTGAGCCGACCCTGGTGAGCCCGGCCGGGTCATCAGCGGCAGCGACGCGTGGTGAAGCCGCAGACGCCAGCCCGATGCACCGCGGGCGTAGACATTGGTCGCAATCACCCGGCTCGGCGCGGCGCCCGGATCGGCGCCCGCGCGGATGGACTCCTCCACCAGGTGAACCTCCAGGTCGGGGGCCGAGATCCGGTTGAGCGCACGGTAGTCGATGCGCGGCGGACTGACGCCGGACAGGATGTCCGCCCAGCTCTGCATCACCGCCAGCTTGCCCCGCAGCAACTGACCGCCGGGGTGGATGCAGGCGACGTCCGCGCCGTCCTCCCAGACCCGGCCCATGGCCCTGAGATCGGTGGCGGCGAAGGCGGCATAGAAGGCCGCCTCGGCGCTGTCGGGGGTCTGATGCTGAGCCATGACCGGCCCCGTCAACCGGGCTGGACCGTTTCGCCGGGGGCGGCCGGCTCCGCTCCCGCGAGACGAACCCGCACCCGCTCCACGCGCGCCGCGAGCTCGGGGTCCTCAGGCGCGGGTCCGCACCTGAACCAGAGGGCGAGCAGGTCGTTGACGCTCCTTAAGCTGTCCTGCTCGCCCTCCGCCATGCGCTCGGCGAGTCGCGAGACCTGGAGCTCGAGGCGCTCACGGGCCAGCTCCGAGGGAGAGGGGACCCCGGCGGCGATCTCGATTTCGAGGCCCAGGCGCCGGCGGCGCTCGCCGTTGGCCGCGAGCCGCTTGCGCAGTGCCTCGCGTCGCTGCCCGTCCCCCGCGGCCTCGACGGCCGCCTGCAGCCGCGCGGACATGGCCTCCTGCAGGCCGGAATCCGACAGCTCCGGAAGCCCCGACCAGGCGACCTGGGCCTGCGTCGCGACCGCCATTAGATCGACCCCGGCATCGGTCAGGACCTGACGCTCGAGCTCCTCGCAGAGCCCCGCCTGGCGCGCGAGCAGGTCGAGCGCGCCGCGCCGCTCCGCCGCCTGGCGCTCGCGCGACCGAGCGGCGAGCCGCTCGCGGGCCTCTTTCCAGCGCCGGCTCAAGGGCCCGGCCGACTGATGCGGCACCGGCCTGGATTCGAGATCCCGCCAGCGCTGCTCCAGCTCGCGCTGGACGGCGACCAGACCCCGCGCGTCGTTATCCGACGCCGCCAAGGCGTCGGCCTCGTCGCACAAGGCCTCGCGGGCCTTGAGGTTCTCGTCCAGCTCGGTGCGCTGAGCCTGGTGAGCGGCCGCCCGCCGCTCGAATACTGCGTCGCAGGCGGAGCGGAAGTCACCCCACAGACGGTTTTCGTCGCGCTGGCGCGCGGGCACGGTGGTGTGCCACTGGCGCTGCAAGGTCTTGATCTCGTCGATGGCCGCTTCCAGGTCGGACTGTCCGGCGAGGGCGCGTACCCGCTCGATCAGCCCTTGCTTGAACGCCTGGTTGCTCCCCCGCTCCGCCTCCAGGCGCTGGTCGAGCCTCTGCAGCGCCGCGTGGAAACGCCGCTCCAGGGCGCGACGATGGCGCGCCTCGCAGGGGCCGATGCCGGACCACGCCTGGCGGGTCTCGCGGGCGGCGTGCATGACGCGCTTCCAGTCCACGCGCTCCCAGTCCACCCGCTCGAGGAATGACTCGAGCTGCTGACAGATCGTCTCGCGGGCGGCGCGGTTGCCCTCCCGTTCCGCTGCCTCGGCCTCGAGGACCGGCCGGCAGCGCGCGTACACCGCCTCCGAGGCGGCATGGAAGCGCCCCCACAGGGCCTGATTGGCGGGCGACCCGGACTGGTCCAGCTCCTTCCAGTCCACCTGGAGCACATGCAGCCGCTCCGCCACCGCCGCCAGCGGGAGATCCTCCTCGCGCAGGGTCTCCATGGCCTCGCATAGTGCCTGGCGGTGTTGGTCGGCGCCCCAGCGCCGCCAATGCTGCAGCTCCTTCAGTCGCGGGGCGAGCCCGCGCAGCCGCCGGGCGATCGGGTCGGCCGCGCCGTCGGCGAGTGCGCTCGCCTGGATCAGCTCCAGGCCCGCCTGGATGCTCTGGTGCAGCGGATCGGCGCGCTTGAGCTCCCCCGCCTCGAGCGCGGACTCAAGCTCGTCCAGACGCTCCGGGATCTGTTCCAGGCGCTGTTTCGCGTGCTTGCGCTGGGTCTTGAGGCGGCTCTCGAGACGCTCCGCCAGCGCGCTGAAGGCCGCGTCCGTGCCGGCTCCGGATCCGGAGCCGGCCTGGGAATCGGCCAGCGATGCCACCAGCACGCGCCCCTGGGCGATGAGGTCGCTCACCCGGCTCGCATCGAGGGGATGGGACTCGACCAGGAGCTTGTCCATCTTGGACAGGATCTTCTTGAGTCGCAGGCCCCGCTTGCGCTGCTCGGTGAGCCGGTGCAGCACCGCATCCAGGGCCTCCAGGGCCCCGGCAAACCGCTTGTCCAGCGCCCGCTGTTCCGACTCCGGGAGCAGATCCCGCGGATGAGCCCCCCAGGCATCGGCGAGGCGCTCCCGCTCGGCCGCCAGCTCCTGCTCGCCCTCCAGGGAGGCGGCCTCCCGCGCCTGCGCGAGCAGCGACTCCCGCGCGGCCCGCAGTGCGGCCCGCGCCTCGTCGGCGGCGGCCTCGGCCGCGTTGGCCTGCCGATAGGCATCGTAGGCGCTGAGAAAGCGCTCACGTGCCGCCGCGTACCGGGTACGCCACTGCGGCTCGACCTGGGGCTCGATCTCCGCCCACTGGCGGTCCAGGTGCTCGAGCAGGGCCCGGTCCTGGCCCCAATGCTCCAGGTGCCCCAGGCGCTCGGCGCGCTCGCAGAGATCCGCGCACTGGGCGCGCAGGCGCCGCGGCAGCTCGTCGAGCTCGGACAGGCGGCGCAGTCGTTCGCGCGCCTCCCGATAGACCGCCTTGTCCTTCTTGCCGATGCGGCGGGCGATCTGCTCCAGCGAGGCACGGTCCTGGATGCGGGCGAGGGCCGCGCCGCGGTTGATGGCCGATGCATCGTGAAGCACGCAACCGACCAACACCGCGGCGCTGTCGACGCGCTCGATCGCGGCCCTGCGGGTCTCGGGCTCGCGGCCATCGGCGGCCACATGCTCGAGCACCCGGGGATCCTCGGCCGTGGCGATCTCGTTCAGCCGCTCCTCGAGTGAAACGCCGTCTTCGTCAGCCCCGCACAACAGGTTGCGATAGCGCGCGAGGGCGATCTCGCGCACGCTCAGGTCGCCGTCACTGACCATGGCCTTGCGGAGCAGTGGGAGGCTCGCCAGGCGCCGCACCGCATCGAGCCGCACCGTGGGGTCCGCGTGGGTGCACGCCACCTCGGCGAGAAGCTCCTGGCTCGCGTGCTTGGCGACCGCGGGTCGGCGCTTCCTGAGCAGTCGGTCGAACAACATGGGAATTGGTTTCCTCGGCAGCTGACTTCGGCAGGCGCAAGGATTGTAACCGAGGGGCGACGGGCCGAGTGACCAGTCGCTGTCCTAGATGGTGAAGCGGAGGCGGGGACCTCGATGCGGCGCCCGCGGCAACCCGCGTCAACGCTCCTCGAGCACCGCCGCCACGGCATCCGGGTCTTCGCCGAGCCTGATCCCCGCCTCCTCGGCGATCAGGCGCAGGGCCTCGAAGAAGGGGCCGCCGGGCAGGAGGCTCGCCTTCGACTCCAGGACCTCCTCATAGACCCGTGCCACCCGGCGCAGAAAGCGGCGGGCGGCGGCGCTCAGAGGCGCTGGGGGCGGCGGAGCGGGCGGCAGAACCGCCGCCGGGGCGGCCGCGGGCACAAAGGCCGCCGCCGCGCCCGCGATGCGCCGAAGCTCGGTGCACAGGGCCTCCAGATAGGCGCCGTCATAGCCGCGCTGGAAGAGGTCTGCGGAGCGCAGCTTTGCCCCCAAGGCGGTCCGGGCGCCCTCCTCCAGGGCACCGATCTGCTCGGCGAGTGAACGGGCCCTGGCGGCAAGATCCCCGAGCCCGGCCTGCTGGGGGTCCTGTTGAGGGCTTTGTTCGGGGACCGGGGACTGCGCCGCCGCTGGCTCGATGACCTCGGGCTGGGTCGCCGGTGCCGGCGGGGGCTCGTCGTGGAGCGCGGCCTGACGCGCATTGGCGATGTCGTACTCGATGGCGGAGGCGAAGAGGTCGCGACTCTCCGGGTCGCCCACCTGGGCCCTGGCCAGCCCGTCGAGCAGGACCTGGCGATGCTCGACCGACAGATGGTAGGGCTCCAGGAAGCGCGTCTTGAGCGGGCGCTTGCCGTCCGCCTCGGCCGCGCCGGCCGCGCCGGCCTTGACGGCGCCGGCGGCGGCCCGCACCCAGTAGCGGCGTCCGCTGGCCTCCTTGGCGGGCATGGCACTGTCGGTGGCTGCTTTGCGCATCTTCTTGTCCTGGCGTGGCCGACGAGCAGGGAGGCCCGATTTCTCGTGTTGAGATTCTAGCCCATGACTCAAGGGTCGAGTTGCGGGCCAGACGCTAGATATGCGGTTGCGTCACCGTTTCATCCCCAACATACGGGTTTCCAACGCGTTCCGCCCCGAAGGTCGACATGGGCCCGTGGCCGGGGATGAAGCGAACGTCATCCCCGAGAGGAAAGAGTCGCTGCCTGATGGATCGCAGGAGCTGCGCATGATTGCCCCGCGGAAAATCGGTCCGTCCGATGGACCCTTGGAACAGCACGTCGCCCACCTGGGCCAGGCGGGCCTGCGGGTCGAAGAGCACCAGGTGTCCGGGCGTGTGGCCGGGACAGTGGAGCACCGACAGCGACGCCTCGCCGACCTGCACGCGGTCCTCGTCATCGAGCCATCGGTCGGGCTCGAACTCCCGCACTGGCGGGAACCCGAACATCTGACACTGGGCCGGCAGGGCATGGATCAGAAAGGCGTCGTCGCGGTGGGGGCCCAGGATGGGCACCCCGAGGCGCTGGGCGATGTCACCGCTGGCCCCCACGTGGTCCAGATGGCCGTGGGTGAGGACGACGCATTCGGCGGTCAGTTCGAGTCGCTCCACCTGTGCCAGGATGCGCTTCGGCTCGCCGCCGGGGTCCACGATGGCCGCCCGACGCGTGTGCTCACACCAGAGGAGGGTGCAGTTCTGCTGAAAGGCGGTGACGGGGAGGATGTGAAATTGCACGCTGGCCTCGGGTGCCAGACGATGACACCAGGTGGTCCTGTCCCCTGCTCGGTAACCGGGGCATGGGCGGTGCTGCCATGCCCCCGGGAAGATCTCAGCCCCGCAGGAAGCTGTACAGCCGGTCCTTGAGGGCGAGGCGCTCTTTCTTTAGCTCTTCGATGGTCTCGTCCGCCACCGGGATCCCCAGCTCCTCGAGCTGACGCACGCGCGCGTCCAGGGAGTCATAGTCGTTCATCAGATGCGCGAAGTCGGCGTTCGAGGCGCGCATCGCCTCGATCTTGCCCTCCAACTCCGGAAACTCGTGCAGCAGATCGTGGGGTTCACCAAGCATCGGATCCGTTCCTCTACAGTTTGCGTACCGACCCGAGCCGGGGCGGCGTTGGGTGACGGGTGACTTGCCGGGGCGCGCTGCGACCCCGTGCCGGTGGATCCGGTAAGGCCCCGCAGGCACAGGCCCGGTCCGCCACGGGTAGTTTACCTCAGTGGCTTGGGCCTGAAACACTTCGGTAACGCCTTGGGGCCGCGGGGTCGCCCCGAGCCGTTCAGGCCCCTGAGGAAGGATTCAGAAACAACCCGATCCTGAGGACGCAGCGCAGGAGACGTCTAGGGCAGGTCCGGCTCCGGCACCGCGTCACTTCCCATTCGCATCCATGTACTTGATCACGTCGCCCGTGATGTCGAGACCCGAGTCCAGATACAGGATGCCCGTGAGACTGCGCTCGACCACCATGGACAGCTTTCTCTGCTTGGCCACCGCCTCCACCGCCTTCTGCGCCGGCCCTATGATCTCCCGGCCCTTCTCCTGCTGGACCTTGAGGAGCTGCTGCTGGGTCGCTCCGGCCTCCTTCTGGTAGGCCTCGATGCGCTTCTTGATCTCCGCTTCCTTCTTGGACACCTGATCTTTGCTCATCAGAGCCGAGTCGCGCGCCAGGGTCTCCTGGAGCTTGCGGATCTCCTGCTCCTCCTTGCCCAGCGTCTGGGCCTTGGGCTCGAAATCCTTGCGCAGCTGTTCCTGGACCACCTTGCCGACCGCGCTCTCCTCGAGCACCCGTTGCATGTCGACGTAGCCGAGGTCGGCGGCGGGTGCCGCGAGCGGCACGGCCAGGGAGAGCATCAGCAGTGACAGACGGCGTATTGACATGGGTTGGAGCTCCTGAGGGGTTTGACAGAGCGCGTTGGGCGCAGGTTCGCATGGGGAGGTTTCGGTCGGTTGAGGGTCCCTGACTGTCCTGCAGAGGGCGCGATTCTAAGCGAAGTCAGGGCAGCGCAGCAGTCGCTCGGGGGACGCGTGCTCATCCGCCGGTTGCGTTGCCCGCTCCGCTGACGGATGCTTTCCCCTTCATGGGATGCGGCGCTTCGTCGGCGTCTCAAGGCGAAAGCAACGCCCTTCGGTCGGCTTGATGGAGAAAGAAGGTGGGGAACTCGATACAGGAGCAACTGCTCAAGGCCGGTCTCGTCAGCGAGCAACGGATCAAGGAGACGCGCTCGGACAAGCGCAAGTCCGGCAAGCAGGGCGGCAAGCGCGGCCTCCACCCGGAGGATCCGGCCCGGCGCGCCGCCGAGGAGGCCCGTGCCGAGAAGGCCCGCAAGGATCGGGAGCTCAACCGGCAGCGTCAGGCGGAGGCCCTCGAGCGGGCCCGCCAGAACGAGGTCCGCCAGTTGATCCACGCCCATCGGGTGCCCCGCGAGGCGGGTGACGTGGCCTACAACTTCGCCGACGGCAGCACCCTCAAGCGACTTCATGTCGATCAGGAGCAGCACAGGCGCCTGGTCGACGGGCGCCTCGCCATCGTGCGCCAGGACACCTTCTATGAGATCGTGCCGGCCGAGATCGCCGGGCGCCTGAGCGAGCGCGACCCCAACCTGGTGCTGGTGTGGAACCGGCCCTCGAGCGAGGTGCAGACGGATGATCCCTATGCCGACTACCAGGTCCCCGATGACCTGCTGTGGTGAGGGCGCCCAAGGCCGAGTGGATCCCAGCGGAGGCCCCGACCATGTCTGATGCGGACAACCGCAAGCTCGCGGTCCTGATCGATGCGGACAATGCCCAGGCCGCCATCGTCGAGGGCCTGCTGTCCGAGATCTCGAAATACGGCACCGCCCACACCAAGCGCATCTACGGCGACTGGACCCTGCCCAACCTGGGCTCCTGGAAGGAGACCCTGCTCAGGCACTCCATCCAGCCCATGCAGCAGTTCCGTTATACCAAGGGCAAGAACGCGACGGACGGCGCCATGATGATCGACGCCATGGATCTGCTCTATTCGAGGAACTACGACGGCTTCTGCATCGTCTCCAGCGACAGCGATTTCACCCGGCTGGCGTCGCGCCTGCGCGAGTCCGGCATGACGGTCTATGGATTCGGCGAGCAGAAGACCCCGGAGCCCTTCGTCGCCGCCTGCGACAAGTTCGTCTTCACCGAGGTCCTGCGCGAGGACACGGGGCGCGACGCCCCCAGCCGCAAGAGCGGCAAGGAGATCAAGCGCGACGCCAAGCTGTTGAACCTGATCCGCAGTGCGGTGGACAGCGCCGCCGATGACACCGGCTGGGCGGATCTCGGGACCGTCGGCTCGGCCATTGCCAAGCGCAGTCCCGAGTTTGATTCCCGCAACTACGGCTATGCCAAGCTCAGCGGTCTGCTCAAGGCCACGGGCCTCTTCACCTTCGAGGAGCGGCAGATCGGCAACGGCCCCCACAAAGGGCTCTTCGTGCGCGAATCCGCCGGCGCCGACTGAGTGCCGGCGCTGACCTGGCATGGAGCTCATCGACACCCACTGCCATCTGGACGTCAGCGCGTTCGACCCCGACCGGGACAGGGTCCTGGCGCGCGCCCGCGCCGCCGGAGTGGTCGCGATCGTGGTGCCGGCCATCCACCGTGAGGGCTGGCCCTGGCTGCTGGACCTCTGCGCCAGCGCGCCCAATCTGCACCCGGCCCTTGGCCTGCACCCCGTCTATCTGGAGCGGCATCGCGACGTTGACCTCGCCGCACTGGAGCGGGCGGTGGCCGATCGCCGGCCGCTCGCCATCGGCGAGATCGGGCTCGACTTCTTCCTGCGCGAGCTCGATCGCGAGCGCCAGCGGGCGCTCTTCGAGGCCCAGCTCGAGATCGCCCGGGCCGCCGACCTGCCGGTGCTCCTGCATGTGCGCAAGGCCCACGCCCAGGTACTGGACACGCTGGGGCGCATCCGGGTGTGCGGGGGCATTGCCCACGCCTTCAGCGGCGGGCTCGAGGAGGCGCGGCGCTATCTGGACCTGGGCTTCAGGCTGGGGTTCGGCGGCATGCTGACCTTCGAGCGCTCAAACAAGTTGCGGCGCCTGGCGGCCGAGCTGCCGGTCGAGGCCATCGTGCTGGAGACCGATGCACCGGATCTGACGGTGGCGGCCCATCGTGGCGAGCGCAACAGCCCGGAATACCTCCCGGATGTCGTGGCGGCCCTGGCCGAGGTTCGCGGGGCCGACCCGGAGGAGCTCGCGGCCATCACCACGGCCAGCGCCCGCGCGGTGCTAGGGCTGCCGACCAACGAGCGGCCGCGCCACCCGCAACCCTAGGCCGCGCCCATGTCTGACATCCTGCTCGAGGTCTCAGGCCTCACCACCGAGATCGGCGCCCGGGCTTCCGGCGGGCGCGCACCGGTGCGAGCGGTAGACGGCGTGGATCTGCGCATCCGTCACGGCGAGACCTTTGCCCTGCTGGGTGAGTCGGGCTGCGGCAAGTCCATGACGGCTCTGTCCTTGATGCGCCTACTCCCCCCCGCGGGGCGCGTCACGGCGGGGGCGGCGCGTCTGCATGGCACCGACCTGATGCGGCTCACCGAGGCCGAGATGCGCCGGGTCAGGGGCGGGCGCATGGCCATGATCTTCCAGGAGCCCCAAACCTCGCTCAACCCGGTTCTGACCGTCGGCGATCAGGTCGGCGAGGCGGTGCGGGTGCACGAGGGACGCCCGGCCGCCGGCGTGGCGGCGCGGGTCCTGGGGCTGCTCGACGCCGTGGGGATCCCGGATCCGCGGCGCCGCGTCGGTGAGTACCCGCACCAGCTCTCCGGGGGCATGAAGCAGCGGGTGATGATCGCCATGGCCCTGGCCGGGGATCCCGAGCTCCTGATCGCCGACGAGCCAACCACGGCGCTTGACGTCACCATCCAGGCCCAGGTGCTGCGCCTGCTCAAGGACCTGCAGGCATCGACCGGCATGGCGGTGCTCCTGATCACCCACGATCTAGGGGTGGTGGCCGAGACCGCCGACCGGCTGGCGGTGATGTACGCCGGCCAGATCGTGGAGACCGCCAGGGTCGGGGACTTCTTTTCGGCGCCCGCCCATCCCTACAGCCGCCGATTGATGGAGAGCCTGCCAGACGCGGCCAAGCGCAGTGGCCGCCTGGCGGTGATAGCGGGACGGGTGCCCACGCTCGACCAGATGTTCGCCGGATGCCGCTTCGCCCCCCGCTGCGCCTCCGTGATGGAGCGCTGCCCCACCCGAGTCCCCGGCTGGGAGGAGCTGGGCCCTGAGCGCGGGGTCCGCTGTCACCTTTGGTCAGGAGACGGCCCCGCGGCCCAGGCCGGCGCCGATCTTCCTCACGACGGCGACGGGGCTGCCACGCCGGATGCGCCGGCGCCCGCGGACGGCGCGGCTTTGCTCCGCGTCCGCGAGCTCCAGGTCCACTTCCCGATCCACCGCGGGGTCTTTCGCCGCCTGGTGGGCTGGGTCCGCGCGGTCGACGGGATCGACCTCGATCTCGCCGCCGGGCGCACCCTGGCCCTGGTGGGTGAGTCGGGTTGCGGCAAGACCACCGTCGGCAAGGGGCTCCTCCAACTCATACCCCCGACCGGTGGCTCGGTCCGCTATCTGGGTCAGGAGCTCGTCGGGCTCGGCCATCGGCGGATGCGGGCCTACCGCAAGGACCTTCAGATCATCTTCCAGGACCCCTTCGCCTCCATGAACCCGCGCATGCTGGTGGGCGACGTGATCGGGGAGGGGCTCCAGGCCCTGGGGCTGGAGCGCAGCCGCACCGCACGTCTGGCACGGGTGGCGGAGCTGCTGGATCTGGTGGGGATGAGTCCGGAGGCGGCGGATCTCTATCCCCACGAGTTCTCGGGTGGGCAGCGCCAGCGGATCTGTATCGCCCGCGCCCTGGCGGTGGAGCCCCGGGTGCTGGTGTGCGATGAGCCCACCAGTGCCCTGGATGTCTCCGTCCAGGCACAGATCCTGAACCTTCTGAAGGACCTGCAGGACCGCCTCGGGCTCGCCTATCTGTTCATCACCCACAACATCTCGGTGGTGGCCTACCTGGCCCACGAGGTGGCGGTCATGTACCTGGGTCGGGTGGTGGAGCGGGGCCCGGTGGATCAGGTCCTGGACGATCCACGCCATCCCTACACCCGCGCCCTGCTCTCCGCGGTGCCCGTGGTGGAGGTTGAACGGCGCAGACAGGTCATCCGTCTGGAGGGGGACATGCCGTCTCCGGCCCAGCCGCCCCCCGGCTGCCACTTTCACCCGCGCTGCCCGGTGGCGATCCCCGAGTGCGCCCGCGCCTATCCCGCCGCGACCCGGCTGGGTGATGGGCGCGTCGTGCATTGCATCCGGGCGGCCTGATTAGGCCCCTGTATCGATGCGATCGCCGATCAGCCGGCTCAGGTCCGCGAGCTCGGGGTGGGCCCCCGACACGTCCCTGATATAAGCCAGGGTGCGCGGCACGTCAGCGAGATAGTGCGGCTTGCCGTCGCGATGATGGAGCCGCGCGAAGATGCCGCAGGCCTTGAGGTGGCGCTGCACGCCCATGAGATCGAACCAGCGCAGGAAGCGCCCCGGATCGGTCTCGGGACAGACCCCGTATCGAACCGCCAGGCCCAGATAGCCCAGGGCCCAGTCCCTGACCCGCTCAGGCTCCCAGGCGATGTAGCAGTCGCGAAGCAGCGAGACCAGGTCATAGGTGACAGGGCCCCGGACGGCGTCCTGGAAGTCCAGGATGCCGGGGCTCGGCGGCCCGGTGACCATCAGGTTGCGCGAGTGGTAGTCGCGGTGGACACAGACCTGGGGCTGCTCCAGGGCGCTGGCGATGAGGATCGCTGCGGTCCGCTCCCAACCCTGCTGCTCCCCGGCCGTCAGCTCGATGCCGAGATGCCGGCCCAGAAACCAGTCGCGGAAGATCTCCAGCTCGCGACGCAGGAAGGCCCCGTCGTAGTCCGGCAGGCCCTCGAGCGGACCGCGCGCCTGGATGACCGCCAGGGCCGAGAGTGCGTCGCCGTATAGCCGCTCCGCGCTCCGCTCGTCCAGCTCGCCGAGATAGACCCGGTCCCCCAGGTCGGAGATGGCGAGAAAACCCTGCTCCAGGTCCTCGGCATAGATCTCCGGCGTGTGAAGCCCCACGGCCCGGAATCGTCGGGCGAGATCGGCATAGCGCCCGCAATCCTCGTGCTCGGGCGGTGCGTCCATGAGGATCAGGGTGCGCTTGGCGACGCGCACGCGCCAATAGCGGCGAAAGCTCGCGTCGGACGATGCGGGCTCCAACAGGAAATCGGAAGTCCCCAGCATCGCGCCGGCCCATTCCATCATCAATCGTTGCCGCTCGTTCAAGGTCAGGCCCCCTGGGGACTCGTTGCGACGGGGCGCCAGAGGTCATCCCCGATTGCCGCTCCGCGCCGAATGTGACATGGTTGCAGCTTCCATTAGGCCCGTCTACCAAGCCCCCGATCACCCCGATAACTCAAGCCGCAAGTCCCGCGTCGAGCAAGCGCTGGGCGTGATCAACGGAAACCCCAAGTGCGCTCGCTCACCCTCGCGCTGATTCTGAGCTCGATACCATTCGCGACCTGTGCGCAGGCGGCGGCGCCCGCTTTCGGGCGGGACTGCGGGGCCCGTCTGGACGGGCACGGTGATTGCCGCCCCGCATCGACGGATGCCGTGCCGGCCCTCCGCCCGGCCCTCCTGGCGGCGGTGGCCGGGGCGACGACGTTGCAGACTTCCGATCAAGCCGAGGCCGCGGCGACCCCCGAGTCCGCTGCCGGGGGGCGGCCAGGCCCCGAGGAGACCGTGGAGCGGCCGCCGCCCAGTCTGGCCACCCCGCTCCCGCCGGGCCTGGACTCCCTGGAGTCCGCGGCCCCTGGGAGGCCGTCGCAGGCGCCGGGTCCCGCGACCCCCGAAGCGCCCGTCGCGGCTCAGCCGACGCCGATGCCCGCGGCCGGACCGGCCGAGGTCCCGGAGCCGCCGGTGCTACCCTTGCCCGCGGAGCCGCCATCCACCCTGGAGCTGCCCGTAATGCCCCCGCTGGTGAATCCGGGGCAGCAGGATTTCAGCGGCCCGTCACCCTGGGTGTTGCCGCCCCGGGACCCTGCCGCTCCCGGGGCCGCCAGCCCGGCAGCAGACGCCGCTCTGGGGCCGCTGCCCAAGCCGGGCTATCGCGGCGACGATGCACGCCTCTACGAGGGCCTGCCCTGGGACTACTGCGGGCCCCGCGTGGGGTTGACGGGTATCGGCGGTGCGGCCGCGCCCTCGACCGATGCCCGGATGCCGGTCGATGTGGATGCCGACCAGGCGCTCTACGACCGGCGCCTCGATGTGATCACGTTGAGGGGCGGGGTCGAGTTCGTGCAGGGGGAGCAGCGGCTCACGGCGGATCGCTCCGCCTACGAGCGGCGCACCGGCGCGGTGGAGGCGGTGGGGGACGTCTACGTCGAGTACCCCGGGGCGCGGCTGACCGCCGACTCCGGACGCTATAACCTCAACACCAAGCAGGGGACCCTGGAGGGGGTGAGCTACCGCCTTGCCGGCAACGCCAACCTGCGCGGCACCGCCGAACAGGCCGACCTGCTCGCGGACGACAAGACCCGCTACCGGGACGTGATCTACACCACCTGTCCCCCGGGGCGCTCAGATTGGTCCCTGCGCGCCAGTGAGCTGATGCTCGATCACGAAGACGGCATGGGCACGGCCTACAATGCGCGCATTCGATTGGCCGGGGTGCCGGTCCTCTACAGCCCTTACCTGCGCTTCCCGATCGACGATCGACGCCGCAGCGGCCTGCTCATCCCAACCATCGGCTCCTCGAATGTCACCGGGACCGACATCACCATCCCCTATTACTGGAATATCGCGCCTCAGATGGACGCGACCTTCTACCCCCGCTACATGAGCTCGCGGGGCCTGATGATGGGCGGCGAGTTTCGCCACCTCTCGACCTTTCAGACCCTGAACCTCGGTGGCGAGCTGCTCCCCAACGACTCCAAGGATGAGGAGGGCGGAACCCGCTGGGCGCTGCGCCTGGAGCAGGCGGGCCGAGCGGGACGCTGGACCTCGAGGGTCGATTACAATGCGGTGTCCGACGACCGCTATCTGCCGGATTTCGGTAACCGGCTGGACGTCACCAGCGTGCGCAATCTGCCGCAGCGCGGCGACATCGGTTATCAGGGCCGAGGCTACCGCGTCCTGGGCTGGGTGCAGGACTTCCAGACCGTGGACCCCACCATCCCGGCGAGGGCCACCCCCTACGCCCAGCTTCCCCATGTCGAGTTTCATCTCCAGCCCCCGCGCGGGGATGGCCTGCTGGACTATGGGTTTGAGGGCCGTTATGACTATTTCAGCAACGACTCCAGGGTTCAGGGCAACCGCGTGGTCGCCCTGCCCTCGGTGCGGCTGCCGATGCGCCGAAGCTATGGCTACCTGGTCCCGCGCGGGCGCGTCTTCTATACCGGCTACGACCTGAGCGACACGGCACCGGACGTCTCCGCGCGCCAGTCGCACCTGATTCCCAGCCTGGACGTGGACGGCAAGCTCATCTTTGAGCGGGAGCTGGACTGGTTCGGCAACTCGGCACTTCAGACCCTGGAGCCGCGCCTTTACTATGTGCTCACCCCCTACAAAAACCAGACCGACACGCCGCTCTTCGATACCACCGAGCTGGATTTCAGCTTCGCCAGCCTGTTTCGGCCCAACCGCTTCACCGGCTATGACCGGATCGGGGATGAAAACCGTCTGACCGTGGGTCTGACCTCGCGTACCCTGGGCAGCAGCGACGGCCGGGAGCTGTTTCGTGCGAGCCTCGGCCAGGTCTATTACTTCCAGGGGCGACAGGTGCAGTTGAGCGGCGATGCGCTGGAGGAGGACTCGAGCTCGTCGGTGGCGGGCGAGCTGGCGGCGAGCCTGAGCGAGGACTGGAGCGCACGGGCCAGTCTCCAATGGAATCCCCACCAGACCCAGGACCCGTGGGAGAAGCAGGTGCTGCAGCTGCGCTATGCGCCGGGCAAGAATCGCATACTCAACCTCGCCTATCGCTACAACCTGGGCCGCATCGAGGCCGAGCGCTACGAGGACACCGATCTGTCATTCCGCCTGCCGGTGACGGCGCAGGTGCAACTGGTCGGCCGCTGGCTGTATTCGCTGCTCAATGAGGAGACCGTCGATGCCTTTGCCGGCATCGAATTCGGCCGCTGCTGCTGGCGCCTGCGGGTGCTTGGGCGCCACCTGAAGACCTCCGCGAGCGACAATGGAAGCACCAGCATCATGCTGCAGCTGGAGCTGGCGGGGCTGGGGGCCTTGGGCAATTCGATCGACAAACTCCTTGAGCAGGGCATCTATGGCTATCGTCCCGACTGAACCGCGCCCGCCGGGCGTATCCCGGCCCCATCTCGGGCGCTGGAGCCCGCTGCGGCAAGGCCTCGCGGTGCTGCTCTGGCTGATCGCCTCAGCGGGGCCCGCGGCGGCCGAGGAGCTCGATGCCATCGTCGCCGTGGTCAATGACGATGTGATTGTTCAGAGTGAGGTCGACCACGAGACCAATCTGGTGGTCCCGCAGCTCCAGCAGCAGGGCACGGCGATCCCGCCGCCCGAGCAGCTGCGCAAACAGGTGCTGGAGCGCCTGATCTCCAAGCGTCTGCAGCAACAACGCGCGAGCAAGCTTGGCATCGAGGTGGACGAGGCCACCCTGGTGGAGGCCATGTCGAACATTGCGGCGCGCAACAATATCTCTCTCGAGGAGCTCAAGATGACCCTGGAGGCAGGGGGCATTCGCTTCGCGGACTTCCGCGAGGACACCCGGATGCAGATCCTCACCAGTCGCCTGCAGAATCAGGAGGTGGTGCGCAACATCCAAGTGACCGACCAGGAGGTGGACCGTCTGCTGGCTCGCGAGGCCCAGTCCCTGGTTCCGCGTGAGCAGGTGCGGCTCAGCCACATCCTGATCGCCCTGTCGGACAATCCGACCCCGGGCGAGGTCGCCCAGGCCGAGAAAAAGGCCAAGGCCGTGGTGGCGAAGCTGCGCGGCGGGGCGGATTTTGCCGCGGTGGCCGCGGCGAGCTCCGACGGGCGTACGGCCCTGCAGGGCGGCGACCTGGGCTGGTTCCCGATGGCGGCCGTCCCCAGTCTGGTCACCGATCTGGCAACCACCATGACCAAGGGCGAGATCTCCGAGCCCCTGCGCAGCCCCACCGGGTTCAACATCATCAAGCTCACGGACATCAAGGGCGGCGTTCCGGCCACGGTCACCCAGACCCATGCCCGCCACATCCTTGTGCGCACCAATGAGCTGGTTTCCGACGCCGACGCGCGCACCCGACTCGCCCAACTGCGTCAGCGAATCCAGGGCGGCGACGACTTCTCCACGCTCGCCCGCGCCCACTCCGAGGACACGGGATCGGCGCTCAAGGGGGGCGATCTTGGGTGGGTGAGCCCCGGCGATACCGTGCCCGAGTTCGAGGAGGCCATGAGCAGACTGGGCGACGGCGAGATCAGCGAGCCCTTCAAGAGCCCCTTTGGGTGGCACATCGTTCAGGTTCAGGAGCGGCGCACCCAGGACACGGCCGACGAGCTGCTGCGGCTCAAGGCTCGGGAGGCCATTCAGCGGCGAAAGGCCGAAGAGGCCACCGAGGCCTGGCTGCGCCAGTTGCGCGACGAGGCCTATGTGGAGATCCGCACGGACGAGGGAACCGAGCGGCCATGAGCCTGCGGCCTTGCAGGCGATGAGTTCCGTGCCTCGCCTGGCCTTGACACCCGGCGAGCCGGCCGGGGTGGGACCGGATCTGGTGGTCCGCCTGGCCCAGGAGGAGCAGCCGGCCCAGCTCGTGGCGGTTGCCGACCCCGAGCTCCTCCAGGACCGTGCATCGGCGCTGGGGCTGCCATTGCGCTGCGTCACCTTCGATACTGATGCGCCGTCGGCCCCCGCTGAGCCCGGCACCCTGGCGGTGCTGCCCGTCCCCCTGCGGGCCGCGGCGACACCGGGGATCCTGGACAGGCGCAACTCCGCCTACGTTCTGGAGACCCTAAGGGCCGCTTGCGACGGCTGTCTGTCCGGCACCTTCGCCGCCCTGGTCACGGGCCCGGTCCACAAGGGCGTGATCAACGAGGCGGGCCTCCCTTTTACCGGCCACACCGAGCTGCTCGCCGAGCGCTGCCGGGCCGATCGCGTGGTGATGATGCTGACGGCGCCAGGGCTGCGGGTCGCGCTCGCGACCACCCATCTGCCCCTGGCCCAGGTCAGTGGCGCCATCCGTTCCGGGACCCTCGAGCGGGTCATCGAGATCCTTTGCACCGATCTACGGGCTCGCTTCGGGCTGGAGCAGCCGCGCGTCCTGGTGTGCGGGCTCAACCCCCACGCCGGGGAGGGCGGACACCTGGGCCGGGAGGAGATCGAGGTCATCACGCCGGTGCTGATGCGGATGCGCGAGCGGGGCTGGGACCTTTCAGGGCCAATCCCGGCGGACACCGCGTTCCTGCCGGAGCGATTGGCGGGCACCGACGCGGTCCTCGCCATGTACCACGACCAGGGGCTTCCGGTGCTCAAGCACCTGGGCTTTGGCGCGGCGGTGAACGTCACCCTGGGGCTCCCCATCATCCGCACCTCGGTCGATCACGGCACGGCCCTGGATCTGGCGGGCACCGACCGGGCCGATCTGGGAAGTCTGCGCGCCGCCATCACCACGGCGCTGACGATGGCGGCGAATTGAGCTTGGGTCGAGGAGGCGCTGACTCAGCCATCCCTGACGGAGACCGCCTGGCCTGCCAGCACCCGGACGGGAAAAGCGCTCGATCAACCTGTGCCGCCCGCTCCGCCCGCCCTCAATCCCCGATGCGGCGATGGACCTCCAGGGCCACCTCGAGCGCCTTGAGCCCGGTGCGCCCACCCACCAGGGGCTCGCCGTCCTCGCGCACGCAGCGCACGAACTCGGCGAGCTCCAGATCCAGCGGCTTGACCGGCTCCACCTGGACCCGCTCGCGGGCGATCTCCGGACGGGGCGCCCCCGCGGCCTCCCGCAGCTCCGCGATGTCGATGGTCTGGTCGATGAAGTCCAGTGACAGATAGCGGCCCGGTTGGAATACGCGAATGCGCCGGGTCTTCTTGTCCGACACCCGGCTCGCGACCACATTGGCCACCGCCCCGTTGTCGAACTCGAGCCGCGCGCTCGCGATGTCCACGTGCGGGGTCAGCACCGAGGCCCCCACGGCGGAGATGTGCGTGATCTCCGCCGCGACCAGGGACAGGATGATGTCAATGTCGTGGATCATCAGGTCAGACACCACATCCACGTCGGTGGCCCGCTCCACGAACCCGCCCATGCGCTGGGCTTCGATATAGCGGGGGGTCGTGATGCGCTCGGCGAGCGCCATGACCCCGGCATTGAAACGCTCGACGTGTCCGATCTGCAGCATGGCCCCATGCTCGCTGGCGAGCCGCACGATGGCGACGCCGTCCTCGAGTGTCGCTGCAATGGGCTTCTCCAGGAGCACCGCAACGCCGCTGCGCAGAAAGGGCTCGGCGGCGTCCAGGTGGGCGGTCGTCGGCACCACCACGCTGACCGCATCGACCCGACCGAGCAGGTCCAGAGGCGAGGAAAAGACGGGACAGCCCGCCTCCGCCGCCACTTGAGCGGCCCGCTCGGCATCCATATCCACCACGCCGACCAGATCCACGTTCGGCATGCGCGAGTAGATCAGGGCGTGGAAGCGACCCAGATAACCCACGCCAACGACGGCGACACGCGGCTTGTCTGACATGGAATCGAGACCCGGGGCGGGAAAAACGGGGGGGATCGAACCGGGGGGTCAGACCCCGGAGTAGATGGGGGGAGGCGCCTTGGAGGCCGAGCCTCGGAGCGGGCTCAGGGGCTCGGATTCACCCACCCACACCGCCAGGTGCGGGCGTCTGCTTGGCGATCGGAACCGCGTCGACGCCATAGTAGACGTTGATCTGATAGGCGAGTGTCGCGGTCATCCCGAGGGCAACGACGATCAGCACCAGGGAGAACAGATCGGGCTTCCGACGGCAGCGGTTGTAGATCATGGGCGGACCGGCGATCACTTAGAGTTGGTGGCCAGCAAGATTATGCAACGATCTGAAACATTGGGGGCGCAGAAGGGCACGCCAGAGAGAATAATCAGATGCAATGTCGAATTCTGTGCATTATCACGCGTTCGCGATCGATTGTCTGCTCTGCGAGGCCTTTCCCCGGGAGCATCATTGACCGGGCGCAACCTCTCGCCTGAGCGCGCCGTCGCCGTTCTCGCCTCGGTCAGGATCGGGTACCCTAGGAAGGCGCCGATCGGTTGCCTTTCCAGCGACCGGTCAGCTCGCGTCACGAGGCCGCGGTCTGCGCCCTTCGCGCCGTTTTCGGTCCTCGAGATGACCCGCAAGGGCGATACATCCCCGATGTCGCGAGCGCTGGCGGCGGCCCCAAACTGGAGCGAGGTAACCGGTGAAAGCCCACGCAATCAAGGTCTCGGCGAAGAGCGCCTTCCATCCGGAGCAATCGGCGCCCGCCGAGGGGCGCTTCGTCTTTTCCTACACCATCACCATCGAAAACCAGGGCAGCGAACCGGCTCGACTTCTTGATCGCCATTGGATCATCACCGATGCCGATGGCGGTGTGCAGGAGGTCCGCGGCCAGGGGGTGGTTGGTGAGCAGCCCTATCTGCGGCCCGGAGAGCGCTTCGAATACACCAGCGGCACCGTCATTTCGACCCCCATCGGCAGCATGCACGGAAGCTACGGCATGGTGGATGACGACGGCGCCAGCTTCGAGGCCGAGATCCCGGCCTTCTCCCTGGCCTCGCTGACCCGGGTCCACTGATCCTCAAGCCCGTCGCGACGACGGACCTCCATGGCGACCTTCGCCATCGGTGACATCCAGGGGTGCGAGGACGAGCTGCGTCGATTGCTGGAGCGCCTGCGTTTCGATCCGGGCCGCGACCTGCTGTGGTTTGCCGGTGACCTGGTCAATCGGGGTCCGGGCTCGCTCGGGGTCCTGCGCCTGATCCGCTCCCTCGATTCCAGCTCCGTGGTGGTGCTCGGAAACCACGACCTGCACCTGCTCGCCCTCGCCGAAGGCAACACCCGCAATGCCAAGAAAAGCAACCTCGGGGCCGTGCTGACGGCGCCGGATCGTGACGAGCTGCTCCACTGGCTGCGCCACCGCCCCCTGATGCACCACGACGCCCGCCGCGGCTTCACCCTGGTCCATGCGGGGCTCCCGCCCCAATGGTCGCTCGCCGAGGCGCTGGGACACGCCCGGGAGCTGGAGGACGCCCTGCGGGGGCCGGATTATCGCGACTTCCTCTTCTCCATGTACGGCAATGAGCCGGACCGCTGGTCGGCGGACCTCGCGGGAGCCGACCGGCTGCGCTTCATCACCAACTGTCTCACCCGACTGCGCTACTGCACCGTCGACGGGGCTCTAGCCCTAAAGGAAAAGGGGACCCTGGCGAGCCGGCCCAAGCAGTTGATCCCCTGGTTCCAGTGTCCGGGGCGGCTGACCCGGGGTGAGCGGATCATCTTCGGCCATTGGTCCAGCCTCGGTTATTGGGACCGGGACAACGTGTGGGGGATCGACAGCGGCTGCCTGTGGGGAGGCAGCCTCACCGCCATCCGCTTGCGCAGGAACAAGCCCATCGAACCCATACATCTGCCCTGCGCCGGCTACCTGATCCCTACCGGCAAGGGTGGGGATTGAGCCTCGGGCGGCCGTCCCGTCGTCGCCATGACGCGCCTTGGGGTATCCTGTTGCCGCCAGTCCAGTAGCCGACACTCCAACCGATCCAAATCCATGCAACACGACTATGACCCGCGTGCCGTGGAGGCCGCGGCCCAGGCCTATTGGGAAACCAATCAGTCATTCAAGGCGCGCGAGGACCCGGGCCGCGAGAAGTTCTATTGCCTGTCCATGTTCCCCTATCCGTCCGGGCGGCTGCACATGGGACACGTGCGCAACTACACCATCGGCGACGTGATCGCCCGGTATCAGCGCATGCTGGGCAAGAACGTGCTCCAGCCCATGGGTTGGGACGCCTTCGGTCTGCCGGCCGAGAATGCCGCCATCAAGCACGGCATTCCGCCCTCGCGCTGGACCCGCTCCAACATCGAGTACATGAAGGGCCAGTTGAAGGGACTCGGGTTCGGTTACGACTGGGACCGGGAGCTGGCCACCTGTGACCCGGGCTACTACCGCTGGGAGCAGTGGCTCTTCACCCGGCTGATGGAGAAGGGGATTGCCTATCGCGCCACCGCCGTCGTCAACTGGGATCCGGTCGATCAGACGGTGCTTGCCAACGAACAGGTGATCGACGGGCGTGGCTGGCGCTCCGGGGCCCCGGTGGAGAAGCGCGAGATCGAGCAGTGGTCGGTGCGCATCACCGACTATGCCCAGGAGCTGCTGGACGCCATCGACACCCTGGATGGCTGGCCGGAGCAGGTGCGAACCATGCAGCGCAACTGGATCGGGCGCTCGGAGGGCGTCTACATGGAGTTCGGGATCCAGGGTTCGGACGAGCGTCTCGGCATCTACACCACCCGTCCCGACACCCTGATGGGGGTCACCTATGTGGCCGTCGCCGCCGAGCACCCGCTGGCGCGGCGGGCCGCCGAGACCGACCCCGCGCTCGCCGCCTTCATCGAGGAGTGCCGCCACGGCGGGGTCTCGGAGGCCGAGATCGAGACCATGGAAAAGCGCGGCCAGGCGCTCGGGATCGATGCCATTCACCCGGTGAGCGGCGAGCCGGTGCCCATCTTTGCCGCGAATTTCGTCCTCATGGGCTACGGCACCGGTGCGGTGATGGCGGTACCCGCTCATGACCAGCGCGACTGGGAGTTTGCCGAACGCTACGGTATCCCCAAGCGCCAGGTGATCTATGCCCGCGATGGGGGTCCCTGCGCAATCGACACCGCCGCCTATGTGGAGAAGGGTGTCCTGCGGGACTCGGGTCCTTTCGACGGCCTGACCTCGGAGCAGGCCTTCGACGCCATCGCCGCCTGGCTCGAGGAGCGCGGCAGGGGCCACAAGCGGGTCAACTTCCGGCTCCGCGACTGGGGGGTCTCGCGCCAGCGCTACTGGGGCTGTCCCATCCCGGTGGTGCACACCCCCGACGGGGGCATCCGCGCGGAGACCGAGCTGCCGGTCCGGCTCCCGGAGGACCTGGTGGTGGACGGCTCCGGCTCGCCCCTGAAAAGGCTGCCGTCGTTCTCGGCGCTGCCCGGCGGCGAGACACGCGAGACCGACACCTTCGATACCTTCGTCGAGTCGAGCTGGTATTACGCCCGCTTCTGCTCGCCGGACTGCGCGAGCGCCATGCTGGACGAGCGCGCCCGCTACTGGCTGCCGGTGGACCAATACGTGGGCGGCATCGAGCACGCGGTCCTGCACCTGCTCTACGCGCGCTTCTTTCACAAGCTGATGCGCGACGAAGGCCTGATCGACAGCGATGAGCCCTTCACGCGGCTCCTGACCCAGGGCATGGTGGTCGCCGACACCTGGTATCGGGAGGGCGAGGATGGACGCAGGGACTGGTTCAACCCGGCGGACGTGGAGGTCCAGCGCGACGAGCGGGGCAAGCCGGTCGGGGCGGTCCTCAAGTCCGACGGCCTGCCGGTCGCCTTCGGCGGCGTCGAGAAGATGTCCAAGTCCAAGAACAACGGAGTGGACCCCGAGTCGCTGATCAAGCGCTACGGCGCCGATACGGTTCGCCTCTACACCATGTTCACCTCGCCGCCCGACCAGTCCCTGGAGTGGAACGACGAGGGGGTCGAGGGTGCCTACCGCTTTCTCAAGCGCCTGTGGGCCCTGGCCACGGAGAAGGTGGGGGACGCGAGCGCCCCGGCGCCGTCCGAGCTTCCAGCCGAGCTGGACGCCGAGGCGGCGCACGCCCGGCGCGAGATCCACGGCGCGCTCAAGAAGGCCCTCTACGACTATGAGCGCCATCAGTTCAACACCGTCGTCTCCGCCTGCATGACGATGGTGAACGCGCTCTTAAGGCTCGGCGACTCGCCGGGCGCGCCGGCGGTTCTGCGCGAGGGCGTCGGCATCGTGCTGCGTCTGCTCGCCCCCATTGCCCCCCATTGCTCCCACCATCTGTGGCGCGAGCTGGGCCTTGGCAATGACATCCTGAGCGCGCCCTGGCCGCGGGTGGATGAGTCCGCCCTCAGGCGGGATTCCATCGAGTACGTGGTCCAGGTCAACGGCAAGGTGCGGGGCAAGATCCAGGTGCCGGCGGACGCGGACCGGGCCGCGGTGGAATCAGCGGCCCTGGCAAGCGAGCCGGTGCGCCGTTTTACCGAGGGGCAATCGGTGCGCAAGGTGATCCTGGTGCCCGGCAAGCTGGTCAACGTGGTGGCGGGATAGAAGGTGCAGACCGTCGCACCCTCGCGGGCCCTGGTGCAGGGGCCCCTGCCCTGGCTCCTGCTCGCCACCGCCGCCGTGCTCACCGGCTGCGGCTTTCACCTGCGCGGCGCCATCGAGATTCCGGCGCAGCTCAACCCGATGTACATCCAGGCGCCGGCCGGCTCGCCGGTACGGGCCGCCATCGAGGACCAGCTCTTGGGTGGACCGGTCCGGCTGGCACCAGGCCCCGCTCAGGCGAAGCTGATCCTGAGGATCCTCGCGGAGGACCGCTCATCCTGGGTGGCCGCGGTGGACACCCGCGGCAAGGCGCTCGCCTTCGAGCTCCACTACCGGGTGCGCTTCGACGCGGTCGGTCCGGATGGAAAGGAAAAGATCCCCCCCCAGACCCTGGATCTGGTGCGCAACTTCGACAATCCAGACGTCGAGGTGCTGGGCAAGCAGCTCGAGGAGGCGATGATCTACGAGGACTTCGCCGTCGACGCGGCGGATCGCATCCTGATGCGGCTGCGCGCCGTCCTCCTCTAGGGCACCCAAGCCCGTGCACCTGCGCTTCAACCAGCTGCGTGCCCAACTCGAGCGCGGACCCGCGCCCGTCTATCTGGTCTGCGGCGACGAGCCCTACCAACTGGGCGAGGCGGCCCGGCTGATTCGTGAGCAGGCGCGCGCCCGCGGTTTCGACGAGCGGGAGGTGCTGGAGCAGGACGGCGGCTTCGACTGGGGCGCTCTCGCGGCGACCGCGAGTGCCATGTCGCTCTTCTCCACCCGCAAGCTGATCGATCTGCGAATCGGCAGCGTCAGGCTGGGCAAGGACGGCGGCGCGGCCTTGCGTTCCTACTGCGAGCGCCCCTGTCCGGACAACCTGCTCCTCATGGTTGCACCCACCCTGGACCGCAAGGAGCTGGCCTCCCAATGGGCCAAGGCCGTGGACTCGGTGGGCGCGATCGTCCAGGTGTGGCCGCTCAAGGGCAATGAGCTGATCCGCTGGCTACAGGAGCGTCTCGCCGCCGCTGGGTTTACGCCCCGTCCCGGGGTGGCGGATCTGCTGGCCGAGCGATCCGAGGGCAACCTGCTCGCCGCCGCGCAGGAGATCGAAAAGCTGCGTCTGCTGCGCGAGCCCGGCCCGCTGGCTCTCGACGATCTGCTCGGCAACCTCGCGGACAGCGCCCGCTTCGACCTCTTCGCGCTCACCGACGCGGCCCTCGCCGGCGACCGGGCGCGCGTCCAGCGCATTCTCGGGGTGCTCCGGGCGGAGGGCACGGCCGAGGCCCTGGTGCTGTGGGCCCTGGCCCGCGAGATCCGGATGCTCGCCGAGGCCGCCGCCAAGGCGAACGGGGCCTCCCCGAGCCCCGTCTATGGCGCCCACAGGGTCCCACCGCACCGCCAGGAGTCGGTCGGTCGCGCCCTGCAGCGCCTCTCGCCCCGGCTGCTCCGCGCACTGCTGCGCCAGTGCGCCGCGGCGGATCTCGCCATTAAGGGCCTCTCACCCACCGACCCCGGACACCGCCTCGGTCTCATCGCCGACGCCCTCGCGGCGGGCGGCTTCAGGCTGCCGCCGCCGCTGGACTAACCGCGATCGGAGATAATCCGCCCCGCAGTCCCCTCTTACTAGGGAACAGTAGGCCCGGACACAGGCCCCTCGGCCTGCGCGGGTTCAGGCAGCCCGAACAACTCCCAAAGCGGCATCTCGACCTGTGCCCGGGTAGCAAAGGTCAGGACCTCATCACAGGCGACCACCGTGCCCTGATCGTACATGGTGTCGACCAGCACGAAGCGGATGGCGTAATGCTCCAGCGGAGACCACCGCTACGCTCGTACAGTGCCTTTTTCTGGCGCAGGTCCTTGGCCGCGGTGCCCGGGGACAGGACCTCCACCACCAGGTCCGGGGCGCCCTCGATTTGACTCGGGGTGACCTCGGCCGGATCGCACGCCGCCAGGATGTCTGGCTGGACCAGATCCCGGTCCGAGAGCTTCACGTCGGCAAGGGCACTGAATGGATCGCAAGCACTTCCGGCAAGCGTGGTCTCCAAGCGGCTAAGCAGGCGCCGAGCCACTCTCTGATGGCTCGTCGATGGCGCGGGCGACATGGCATAAGCCACTCCGCCGATGAGCTCCCACCGCTCGTCGTTCGACCAAGAGCAATAGTCCGCCCAGGTATAGCGGGCATCGTGCTTCAGCCCACTGGAAGGGGACATGACGGCCTCCGCGGAATCAATCGACCTCTGGCACGACCTGAGTCGGCGCGGGCAGCCCGAACAACTCCCACAACGGCACCTCGACCTCTTCGAGGGTGGCAAAGGCGAGGACCTCGTCCCAGGCGACGACCGTGCCCCGGTCATAGCTATCGCCGGCCAGCACGAAGCGGATGGCGTAATGCTCCAGCGGATCGACCACCAGGTATTCCCGCACTCCGCTACGCTCGTACAGGGCCTTCTTCTGGCGCAGGTCTTTGGCCGCGGTGCCGGGTGACAGGACCTCCACCACCAGGTCTGGCACCCCCTCGATGTGACTCGGGGTGACCTTGGCCGGATCGCACACCACCAGGATGTCCGGCTGGACCACGTCGATCTCCGAGAGCTTGACGTCGGTGGGGGCAACAAAGGGTTGACAAGGCTTACCCCTGAGCTGCAGTTCCAGCCGAGCGAAGATCCCCCCCAGCACCTTCTGGTGGCTGATAGATGGCGCCGGCGACGTGGCGTAGGCCACTCCGCCGATGAGCTCCCACCGCTCGTCGTTCGACCAAGAGCAATAGTCCGCCCAGGTATAGGGGGCATCGTGATTCAGTGCACTGGAAGGGGACATTGCATCCTCGGCCAAAGGCATCTCGGAAACCATGGTAACGCGGCGATGCGGGTCGGCCAACGACGGCTACCCCTTCACTCGCGGCTGGCCAGCCGGGGCCTCATTGAAGCTCGTACAGGCGGCGAATGCGCTTTCGAAGCGAGCCCAGGACGCCCGGCTCAGAGGATGCCGTCGAAAGGCTGCACCTCGACCAGGTCGCCGGGATTGACACTGCCGCTCTCCTCGGGGAGGCAGACGAAGCAGTTGGCGTCGATCATGGAGCTCAGCACGCCTGAGCCCTGGTTGGCGGAGACCCGTACCCGCCATTGGCTCCCTTCCTGATAGAGCCAGCCGCGCGGGAACTCGCGGCGTCCTGGACGCTTGCGGAGCGCGGTATCGCAGGGGACGCGGAAGCTCGGGCGTGGCGGCAAGGGGTCAAGCCCCTGCAGCCGGTGGAGGGCGTCCTGAACGATCTGGTAGAAGCACACCAGCACCGCCACGGGGTTGCCCGGCAGGCCAAAGAACCAGGCCTTGCCAAGCCGGCCGAAGGCCATGGGGCGGCCGGGCTTGATGTCGATGCGCCAGAAGTGCACGTCGCCCAACCGGCTGAGGATCGAGCGGATATAGTCCGCCTCGCCCACCGAGACGCCCCCGGTGGTGATGATCAGGTCCGCCTGGGTGGCGGCTTCCGCGAAGGTCTGCTCCAGGCTCTGGGGGTCGTCGCGCACCACCCCCAGGTCCATGACCTCCAGGGCCAGCCGTGTCAGTGCCCCGTAGAGGGTGTAGCGGTTGCTGTCGTAGACTTCGCCGGGGGCCAGGGGGCGGCCGACCGAGGCGAGCTCGTCGCCGGTGGAAAAGAAGGCGACGCGGGGCCGTCGATAGACCGTGATCTCCGCGAGGCCCAGTGAGGCGATCAGGCCGAGCTCGGGCGGGCCGATGCGTCGGCCGGCGAGCAGGGCCGGGTGACCGGCCGCGATGTCCTCACCGGCCCGGCGCACGTTATGACCCGGCTTGTCGCCGGCGGGCAGAACGACCGAGTCCCCTTCCACCCGGGCCACCTCCTGGATCATCACCGTGTCGGCGCCGTGCGGCAGCACGGCCCCGGTCATGATGCGAACTGCCTGGCCCGGGCCGACCTGTCCGGAGAAGGCCGAGCCGGCCAGGGCGGTGCCGATCAGGCGCAGTCGATTCTCCGCTTGGTTGAGATCCGCCGCACGCAGGGCGAAGCCGTCCATCGCGGAGTTGTCGTGCGCCGGGACGTCGCAGGGGGCGATCAGGTCGCGGGCCAGGATCCGCCCGAGCGCGGACCGCACCGGCACCATCTCCCGGCCCGTGACGGGCGGGAGGGTCTCGAGCAGTATCTTGCGGGCCTCGGCGACACTGAGCGTGGGCTCGTCGCCGCCGCATTCGATTTGTTTTCCCATGGAGCTCAGCTCACCTTCGTCGTTGGGTCGGGTTCAGGCCGATTCGCGCGCCTTGGCACCATCGAACGGGTCGCCCGCGGCGCGGGCACAGGATGCGAGTGTCCGTCGGACGCCGAAAGCGGGGCCGGCGCAGTTTTCGATCTCAGTCCCGGTTGGGATGATAAGTCACCGCGAGCGCACCGACCCGTTCATCCGCCGCCCCGGCGCATGGCGAGGTCCATGTGCTCCAACAGCCGCACCCGCGCCGCCGGGTCACCCGCGGTGAAGTGCAGCCGCGCCGTCAGCGTGGGCAGCCTCAGGAGGGCGATGACCCGATCGGGGCCGGGGACGAGCTCGATCTCCAGACGCACCCCCTCGTGGGTCACCTGGAAGCGCAGCGGCCCCCCTTCGACCCCGCGCGGAAAGGCGTTGCGCAGCCCATGGGCGAATTCCGCGGGGCTCGCGGACATCTCGCGCTCCAGGAGCTCGAGCACGGTGTTCACCGGTGCAAGCGGCTCAGCCGCCCGCGATGGGCGGCCACACGGCCAGGTGGTCGTCGGGCGCAAGTCGGCGGGAGGCCCTTTCACCGGGTGGCACAAAGACCCCGTTGACCAGGACCAGATGGGTCAGGCGCTCGGGAAGCCGGTGGCGGTCCAGGATCTCCTGGACCGTCAGCGACTCATCCACGTCCAGATCCAGGCGGTTGTCGCGGGTTCCCGGGGGCAAATAATCGCTCAACGTCGCGTAGAGCTTCAGGGTGATCCGCATCGCTACGTCTGTCTTGGTGCCATGGCTTCAGTACGCTACCGCCTCAGTGCAGGGGCTGCATGGGTGCCATGGCGGTGGGTTGCAGGCTTCGCGCCACATAGGCCTCGGCGAACCGCAGGGGCGAGTCCAGGAGGACGCTCTTCCACCGCCCCAGTGGGGTCTTGTTCTGGATCAGGCCGCGCAGCACACCCACGTGCTGGGTGAGTCCGATGGCGGTGGCGCCGATCAGCACGTCGTCCTGGAACTGGAGGCTGAGATAGCGGTAGTGGTCGGGGTCGACCAGCTCGACGCCATCGGCCGGATCCGTCCCCCACCACTGGCCGAAGGACGATGAGATGAGCCCCAGGGTGTCGAGCACATTGATGGCCAGGACCCCGGGCAGGCGCACGTCCTGGCCGGCCATATTAAGGGCCGCCACCCGCGCCTGGTCGGCCGCGTTGGGCTGGATCGCCGAGACTAGATGGGCCCCGGTAAAGAGATCCGGGGCCTCGGCCACGTCACCCGCGGCGAAGATGCCGGGAACCGAGGTCTCCATCCGATCGTTCACCAGCACCCCCTTGGCCACGTGCACCGGGGTCGCGTCCAGAAAGCCGAGATTGGGGACGACTCCGGCGGATACGATCAGCAGGTCGCAGTCGAGTGCGGCGCCGGTGGTCAGATGGACGCGCAAGGGGGCGAACCGGCCTTCCTCAGCCGAGGCACCCGAGGCCGGCCGGCCGACCAAACGCTCACGGAGGTTTCTGAACGTGGCCCCGAGGCCCGAATGATGCGTTGGCGGCTCCCCGCCCTGAGCATCGATGCGGTCGACGCCAGCGTTGGTCACCACCTGGATGCCCTTGGTCTCCACCCAGCGCCGGATCATGTTGCCCGCCTCGGGCGTCATCATGCGCGGCACCATGCGGTCGCCCATCTCGACGACGGTCAGGTCGACGCCGCGAGCGGCCAGGGACTCCATGATGATGCAGCCGATGAATCCTGCCCCGAGCTGCACCACCCGGCTGCCCCGCAGCGCGAAGCGGGCGATGGCGCGGGCGTCCTCCAGGGTCCAGCAGGTGAGGACCTGGGGCAGATCGATGCCGGGGATGGGCGGGCGCACCGGGTGGGAGCCGGTGGCGATGAGCAGCCGGTCGTAGCTCTCGTGACTGCCGTCGTGGAACAGGACCTTGCGTGTATCGGTGTCCAGCGCGACCGCGCGACCGCGCCGCTCGGTGATGCCGAGCCTCTCAAAGTGGCCCGGCTCCTTGCGCAGATAAGTGCCAGCCTCGTCGATCTGGCCCTCGAGCAGATAGGGGATGGCCATGCGGGAATAGGGGGGCGCGTCCTCGCTGCCGGCGAGCAGGATCTCGCACGCGGGGTCGGCCCGGCGGAGGGTCTCGGCGGCGACGACGCCGGCGGGGCCATTGCCCAGGATCAGGTGTTTCATGGCTGGCTCGCGAGCTGTCGGGTCAGGGATCGTGGGAGCGCCGCCGCGGCGGCGCCCCACCCGCACGGGTTCCGGACCCGTGCTCAGAGCCCGAGGCGGTCCAGGGTCTCGGTGCTCGGCACACCCTCGGTATTCCAGCCGCGCAGGGCGTAGTACTCCGGCAGCATCACCTCCAGGCCATTGACCAGACCCTTGGCGGGACCCGTCTTGGCCGGCTCGGTCGTGAGCCGCGGCGGCAGATTGTCGTCTTTTCGGGTCAGGCCCGCCTCCAGGTTGAACTGCTTCTCCATGTTCCAGATGCGCTCGCCCACCAGATCGAGGCGCTCCAGGGACCAGTCACCCTCGCAGGCGGCCTGGATCTGGGGCTGGATGTCCGCAAGGCTCCAGGCGAAGCTGGTGAAGATGCACAGGCCAGCGGCGTCGAAGACGCCGGTCGCGTCCTGAAATGCCTTCACCAGCGCCGGCTTGCCCTCGGTGACGAGCGGATCCGTCTTGATCGGGATCCCCAGCACCTCGGAGGCCACCGTATAGCCGCGCAGATGGCAGGCGCCGCGGTTCGACGTCGCATAGGCCAGACCCATACCCTGGATGCCGCGGGAGTCATAGGCCGGGAACTCCTGACCCTTGACGGTCATGGACAGCTCGGGATGCCCGTATTTCTCGCAGAGTCGCTTGGAGCCCTGGCCCAGTTCACGGCCGAAGCCCTCGCCCTGGGCGGTCATCTCCGCCAGGGTCACCAGGGCCTGGGCCGACCCGAAGGGGGCGTCGATGCCGATCTGCTGCTGGGTCAGAACGCCCATTTCGTACAGCTCCATGGCCGCGCCCACGGTGGCGCCGAAGGAGATCGGATCCATGCCGACCTCGTTGCACAGCAGGTTGGCGTACTGCAGGGCCTCAAGGTCGCCCACCCCGTTGGCGGCGCCCAGGGCCCAGGCGGCCTCATACTCGAGGCCGCCGGAGGCGCCCCAGTACTCGGGCTTGTTGACCACCGAGAAATGGGTCTCGTCGATGGCTGAGATGCGCCCGCAGGCGATGGTGCAGCCGAAGCAGGCGGCGTTGGTGACCAGGTGCGGCTTGCCGTCGGTGGCGCGCGGCTCGTGCATGGCCTCGGCGGAGATCTTTCCGGCCTCTTCGAACTGCACGTCGCGGTGGTTGCGGGTCGGCAGTGCGCCGATCTCGTTGATCACGTTCATCAGCACCTGGGTGCCGTATTTCGGCAGGCCCTGACCGGTGACCGCATTGTCCGCCAGGATCTGCTTCTTCTCGGCGGTAACCTTGAGGAATTCCGGGAAGTCCCGGATGTTGGCGAGGCCCTTGGTGCCGCGGATGGCCACCGCCTTGAGGTTCTTGGAGCCCATCACGGCACCCACCCCGGAGCGTCCGGCGGCGCGGTGCAGATCGTTGACCACGCAGGCGTAGAGGACCTGGTTCTCGCCGGCCTGGCCGATGGAGGAGACGCGGATCTGGGGGTCCTGATGGGCCGCCTTGATGGTCTCCTCGGTCACCCAGGTGCTCTTGCCCCAGAGATGGGAGGCGTCGCGCAGCTCCGCCTGATCGTTCTCCAGATAGAGGTAAACGGGCTTGGGCGAACGGCCCTCGAAGATGATCATGTCCCAGCCAGCGAACTTCATCTCGGCACCAAAGAAGCCGCCGGAGTTGGAGCAGGCGATGGCGCCGGTGAGCGGTCCCTTGGTGACCACCGTGTAGCGTCCGCCGGTGGAGGCCATGGTGCCGGTGAGGGGACCGGTGGACATGATCAGCTTGTTGTCGGCGGACAGGGGTTCGACCTTGGGGTCCACCTCCTCCACCAGGTACTTGCTCGCCAGTCCGCGCGAGCCGAGATAATCGAAGGCCCACTCCATGTTCAGCGGCTCGGGGGTGCAGGTGCCGGCGCTGAGGTCGACGCGAAGGATCTTTCTGTTCCAGGACATGATGTCTCGTCTCCTCAAAGGGCCGCGGCGTTGGCGCGTTGGGCCCAGGCACGCATGCGGGCGAGCCCGCTCCAGTCCGCGTCCACATAGGTGATGGCGGCCGTCGGACAGGCCTTGGAGCAGGCCGGGTCACCGTCGCACAGGTCGCACTTCTGCACCTTGCCCACGTCGGCCATGTAGTTGATGGTGCCGAAGGGGCAGGCAATGGTGCATACCTTGCAGCCGACGCAGGTCGCCTCCAGGACCACCTTGGCCCCGGTCAGGGCGTCGAGCTTGATGGCGTCCACCGGACAGGCGTGCATGCACCAGGCGTCGCTGCACTGGGTACAGGTGTAGGGCACCTTGCGCCCCTCGTGCTCGAAGTCGAAGACCTTGATGCGCGACTTGGACGGGTTGATGGACCCGGTGTGGACGTAAGAGCAGGCCATCTCGCACTGCAGGCAGCCGGTGCACTTCACCGGATCGATGTAGAGGGACTTCTGCATGAAACCTCCTGGGGTTCGCGGCGCGGCGGGGCGGGAACACGTGGGCGGTTGGACCGCCGCTCCCGCTTATAGTTGATCGAGACGCTGGGCTAGTATTGAACAGTTTTGAGGCGCCCGCCAGTGGTGCCGCGGCGAGCCCAGACGTGGCGGACGGCCGTGCCGGTCGCGGTAGACCAATGCGGGCTTGATCCCGAGCCGTCAACGTCTGGTATGCGTCCCGCCCCTGCCTGAAGCTGCTATCCTCACGACCTTGTTTCGACCCATCGACCGCCGCGGCGCTCGCCGCCCAGCCGACGCATTATGAACGACAACCGAATCACCGACATCGACGACTACATGGCCGACCTGGGCCGGCGCGCCCGCGCCGCCTCCCGTGCCTTGGCCCGGGCAAGCACCAGCGCAAAGAACCAGGCCCTGACCGCAATCGCAGGCGCCATCGACGCGAGCCGGGCGGCCCTTTCAGACGCCAACCGGCAAGACCTCGAGGCGGGCGCCGCCAAGGGGCTCGATGAGGCCCTGCTGGACCGCCTTGAGCTCACCCCCGGGCGCATCGATACCCTAATCGAGGGTCTGCATCAGATCGCCGCGCTGCCGGACCCCGTCGGAGCCATCACCGATCTCAATTACCGCCCCTCCGGTATCCAGGTGGGCCGGATGCGGGTTCCGCTCGGCGTGATCGGCATCATCTACGAGTCGCGTCCCAACGTGACCGCAGACGCCGCCGGTCTGTGTCTGAAGTCGGGCAATGCGACGATCCTGCGCGGCGGCTCCGAGGCCTTCGCCTCCAACCAGGCCATCGCGGACTGCATTCGTCGCGGACTTGCGCAGGCCGGCCTGCCAGACGACGGGGTCCAGTTGGTGGCGACCACGGACCGGGCCGCGGTGGGGGCCTTGATCGCCAGCCCGGAACACATCGACGTCATCATCCCCCGCGGGGGCAAGGGCCTCATCGAGCGCATCAGTCGGGAGGCGCGGGTGCCGGTGATCAAGCACCTGGACGGAATCTGCCACGTCTACATCGACGCGGCGGCGGACCTGGACAAGGCCTTCCGGATCGCGATGAATGCCAAGACCCAGCGTTACGGCACCTGCAACACCATGGAGACCCTGCTGGTGGACGCCCCGGTGGCCGAGGCCATCCTGCCGCGCCTCGGCGCTGCCCTGGTTGAGAAGGGCGTGGAACTGCGGGGCTGCGCCCGCACGCGCGACGTCCTGCCGGACTCATTGCCGGCCACCGAGGCGGACTGGGACACCGAGTATCTGGCGCCGATCCTCTCCATCCGGATCGTGGACGGGCTGGACGCGGCGATCGACCACACCGCCCGGCACGGCTCGGCTCACACGGACTCCATCGTCACGCAGGATTATGGCAAAGCCCGCCGCTTCCTGCGGGAGGTGGACTCCAGCTCCGTGATGGTGAACGCCAGCACCCGCTTCGCCGACGGTTTCGAGTACGGGCTCGGGGCCGAGATCGGCATCAGCACGGACAAGTTCCACGCCCGGGGCCCCGTGGGCCTGGAGGGGCTGAC
>CAVOUZ010000022.1:0-98540 GCA_963699735.1 uncultured Gammaproteobacteria bacterium | reverse complement strand
CCTTGGCCACCGCCGCCTCGGGCGGTGTGGCGGCCCGGGCGCGGCGGTGCGCGCGGAGCTTCCCGGCGGCGGAGGGAACGCCGCGGGCGGGGGGCGCGGCGCGGCTGCTGGTGAGGCGCTTGATCTGCACCTCGATGCGCTTGGCGACGTCGGCATAGCCCTCGTTGGTCGGGTGCAGCTCGTCGTGCCAGCGGCCGTCGCCGACGATCCTCCGGCAGTCCACATAGGTGAGGCGCGGCGACTGGTGGGCGAGATTGAGGAGGCGCGAGTTGAAACGATCGACCATCTCGGCGGTGATCGCCTTCTGCAGTGCAGGGTCCTTGATGCCGCGGCGCGCCATCGGCTTGCCGAGCCACTTTCCAGCGTTGGGAATGCTGTAGTCGTAACCGTGGCAGATCACCGCGGCCTTCGGGAAGGCGCGTCCGACACTGCGCACGATCGTCTCGATGTTGGCGATGGCCCCATCGAGGACGCCCCCGAAGGACGGCCGCAGGTACTGCGCCGGCGTCAGGTCCTCGTCGAAGTCGCGCAGATGCTCGGCGATGTTTCCGCCCGCCACCATGTCGTTGCCGCCGCCCGAGAGCAGCAGGAGCTGCCCCCCGGTGCGCTCAAGGGCATCGAGGTACTCGCGCCGGCGCACCATGTTGTCGAGGGTGTCGCCGGCCTCGGAGCGGCACAGGACCGCGTAGCTCTCGAACACCCAGTCGATCACGTCCTTGAGGATGAAGGGATATTCAAACCAACTGTCGCCCTCGGCGGCGATGCGCGGGCCCTGGTAGGTGCCGCTGGTGATCATCTGCTCGTAGCGCGCCTCGCGGCGAAGCTTGCACAGGAAGTTGGCGCTGTTGAGGAGCTGGGCGGACCGGGCCCGGCCCTCGGCGTCAGAGGCGGGCGGGATCTTGACGGTCTTGGGATTGAGCTTGAGCTGGGGCCGCGTCGGGGTGGAGCGCTCCTCGTCGAGCTCGAGGTACTTCGCGAGCTTTTCCTCCGGGATGGAGAGATCGGAGAGCTTACGGCTCAGCTCCTCGACGGTGATCTTGCTGGAAGTGGTGGCTTTCGGCATGGCAAGGCTCCTTTTGTCGGTTATGGGATGGTGGCGGCTCAGCGGCGCAGGATGGCTTTCAGCCGGCCGCCGACGTCCGAGCGGTAGAGAAGCTGGTTCTGTGTCAGCGGGCCCTGGGCCGTGGGCGGCGCGTCTTGGGCCCAGGCGATGGGCACCAGGTCGGTGCGCGGCGCCTCCCGGCTCCACTCGACCCATTTGTCGGCGATCGCGGCGCGGCGGCGCGGGGAGCAGGCGAAGTCCGGCAACGGCAGAGCGGCGCCGTCGCGGCGATGGAAGGCCCGTCGAACCAGCTCGAAATACGACAGGCCGTAGGGCGGCACCGCGAGCCGCCTCTCGTCGCGGGCCGTCGGCAGGTGCACGCGCATACGCCGCCCTGGACGATCCTCGCCCCACCCGCGGTCCAGGGCGTGGGCGAGCGCGATGTATTCCTCGCTGGTCATCGGCGGTGCGATGAGGTCGACCGACTCGAGCATGGTGAAGAAGGCCCGCGCCTGCGCGGCGTAGGGTTCGCTCCGCATGGCGCGGATGAAGGCAGCCAGCGCGATGGCGCCCTCCGACTCGGCGATGATCCGCAGGCGAAAGTCCGGCCGCGCCCCGGCGAGGTCGGCACCGGCCCGGGCGAGCAGATGCAGAGGCCCGTCGGGACGCGCCGCGCGCTCGGCGGCGCAACCGATGTCGCGCCAGAGCGCGCGGCCGACACCGTGGGCCCGCTCCTCGACGACGCGGTCGAGCCGCGGACCGGGGCGGCCGGCGAGGGCCTCGGCCTCGCGGAAGACACCATCGAGCACGGTGTGGACCTGCTCCACGTAGTCGACGCACCAGAGCAGGGTCAGTGGATACCAGCGCTGGTCGCGGACCAGCCGCTTCCAGCGGGCGACCTGCTCGGCGGCGTCCTTGAGCCCGATCAGGCCGCCGGCGAAGGTCAACAAGGCCCCGCGGTAGGGCTTGGGGCGCTTCGCATCCTCCTTTAGCAGCCGGAGCGTCTCCTCGAGGGTGTGCTCCGTCGAGACATAGGTGCCGGAGTGGACGAAATCGCCGTCGTCGAGGTGGAGAAAGTTGCCGAGGATGGCGTGCACCGGGGTCGTCGCGCGCACCGCCCCGTTGGTGCCGTAGCCCAGACCCTGGTCGCCGACCGAGTAGTCGAAAGACTCGGCCCCGCAGGCCCCGAGACGCAGCACCCAGCCGTCCATGATGGTGTCGGCCCAATCCTCGTAGCGCCAGAGCGCGAGGCCGGGCACGGGTCGTGAGCCGGGCGGGATCTCGGGTTTCCAGCCCCCCCAATCCTGGCCCCAGGAGTTCAGCACCAGGAAGCCGCGGGCGTTGTAGCCGACGATGACGAAGGCATGCCTCTCGTCGCCCAGGGCGCCGCGGGACTGGCCGGGGCGGGGCGGCACGATCTCACCCTGGTTGCGGCGAACCGCCTCGTGGTGCCAGCCGTCGTGGAGCTCGGCCGAGACCAGCAGGGCCCCGGTCTCGTGGAGCGCCGCGTGATAGGTGTTGAGGTTTGGCCGCAGCCGGTAGTAGGCACCGAGCGAGAGGTTGCGCGCGTCGCGGGCGCGCTCCACGCTGAGCTGTCCAGGATCCGCGCCCGGTTCATAGGGCCAGAGCGCCTCGTTGCAGACACCGTAGTTGTAGAAGGCCTTGATCACGTTGCGCAGCGAGACGCCCTCGTCGCCGCACCCTTCGTCGCTCCGGAGCTTGGCGCACTCGTAGATCATCCTCGCGCTGGCCGGGTAGGGGTTCGCAACCCGGGCGTGAATGCGCTCGAGGTCGATCAAGGCCGCCAGCGCCTGGCCGCCGCAGGTTCCCTCGTTCCCTTGCAACCGTGGCAGGAGCCAGGGGTTGTCTGGGTCGTGCAGGACCTTGATCAGCTCCTCCGGCAGGTCCTTGCGCGGGGCGAGCGGCGCCAGGGTCGGCTCGTAGGAGCGGTCGCGCACGTCGATCAGATCGCGCGCGATGCCGCCGACGGCTGGCGCCCGATCGCCCGCCGCCCGATCGCCCACCCCGGAGGTCGAGGGACGGGGCTGGCGGCGTGCGCGTGGCATGCCCTCAGATCTCCAGCGCTTTGAGATAGGCCTGGCGGCGTTCCGTGAGCTTGGCGGCGAGGTCCGGTGCGATCTCAGTCAGGGTGCGGTTCTCCGCCGTGAAGCGGCCCTCGATCCGCTCCACGGCGGCCGTCTCATCGGCGTGACGGAAGAACAGCACCTGGGTCTCGGACTGGGTGATCTCGAGGGCGAAGCCGAGCATGGTCAGGCTCTGCGTCTGTGGGGTGCCCTCCACCAGGCTGACCTGGAACTGCCGCGCCCCGAAGCGACGGCTCTCGCGCTCGAACAATTGGATCCAGGGCCGATTCTCGCTGGCGGCGGAGAGCTGGCCCAGGGTCTCGAGAATGATCGCGGGGATCGCCGCGCCGGCGAAGGCGGCGGTGATGACGGGCAGGATCGCCTCGTGCAGGTCGCCTTTCGTCGTCGAGAAGTCCTGGGTGGTGCGGGTCAGCCCGCTGCTGAGAAAGCCGATATTCGAGAGCACCGAGCGCTGCGCCTCGTACCACTCCTCGGGAGTATTGGCGTCCGCCTTGTCGGCCGCGAGCTGGGCCAGGAGGAGGGCATCGGTGACGACCGGGCGCAGCGCCGGTTCAGCTCCCGGCCCAAACTCGACCAGATTCTGGCCAACCGCGAGCGCCGGGACTGCGGCGGGGTCCGGCGCCCGGCGCCCATCCGCCTCGCGGGTCCGCGGCGGAGCCGGCGGAAGCTCGAGCGCACCGATATAGGCTCGCGCACGGGCGGACAGGGGTTCGTTGTGCATCGGTAATCCCAAGTGGCCCACGAGGATACACGGAAGAAGGTAGCCCGCAGGGGGTCGATTGACAACCGTGCCCAGACACGCGCGACGGCGAGGCCGAACAATGGGATGGTCCCTGTGAGGGATGGTCCCTGTGACGCCCACCTTCCGTCGATTGCTAGAATCCGCTGCTGCGCCGAGTGGCTGCTCGGCAGGCTGCGGGGAGCACTTTCCAAGGTGGTGGGGGTGCTGCCTGCCGGGCGTATGGTGGAGCACATCGCGCCGCAGGGTTGGCCGCCCGCCAACAGCGCAAGTCCCACGGCGGAGTACGCGATCGTTGCCACGAATGGCGTTGAACTTGCTGCGCCAGTAGTCCAGCCACCAATATGCCCCGAGCAGCTTGTCAAAAACGAACGGACGCACGTAGATCGTATCGGTTGCCAGCCCGTTACACGCGCTCTGCCCACCGGGAGGCTTCGGTGCGCGATCTCATCGCCAAACTTAGGTGACCGCGGATGACCCCGATGCTGCCGCAACCGAACCGGAGCGCTCTGCGTCGCGCGCCAAGGACTGCGCCGCACAGCCACACCATCGCTCTCGCCGGCGCTTGCACGCAGGCCGACGCTCGCGAACCGGGGCCCGAGCCAAGAGCTTTCTATTCTCTCGGACCGATCCATGGCCGGCAGACGAGCACGCTAGACCCGAGCGTCTGACTGCCGCTAGACTCGGCCGCCATTCTTTCCCAAAGGCCGCCACTTCGGAGCCCAGGACATGCCCGATTCGCGCCTCGACATCCGCGCCGCCGAATCCTTGGCATGTGGCCTGCCCAAACGGGTTCTCAAGCGGCTAGAGACAGACCTTCGTCGATAGTCGTGCCGCGGTCGAGCCCGACCCTGCGCCGGGCTCGGCTCCAGCGCGACACTCGTCCGCCATACCCGCGTCGCCGCCCGGACCCTGCCGGGCAGCGCGCAGGCCGCTTGAATCGCTTTGTCATTCGACTGCGAAAAAGCGTACCCAACCACAAGCTCGAAGGAGGTCCGGCAGACATGTCCAACTGCGGCACCCACGATACCGACGGTCGCCATCCGCCAGGCTGCGGCTGTCAGCCAACCTTATTCCTCGACATGATCGAGAGCGCCGGCCTGGAGCTGTCGCGGCGCGAGCTCATCAAGGGCGCCGGCAGCGTTGGGGGCTTGCTCGCCCTCGGCGCCCTAGGCGGTCTCGGCTCTGCCGCGTTTGCGCAATCGCCAGACGTTCAGGATGACGGGAAAGCCGATGCCATTTACCACGGCGGCCCGATTCTAACCATGGTCAAGGACGGGGACCGGGCGGAGGCGTTGGCGGTGCAAAACGGTCGCATCCTGGCCGTCGGCTCCATGTCCGAAGTCATGGCGACCAAGGGCACGGACACGAAGATGATCGACCTGGGCGGTCAGGCCCTGATGCCGGGTTTCTTCGATCCCCACTCCCACATGGTGATGCAGTCGGCGAAGTTCGCCACGGCCAATCTCGATCCCAAGCCCATCGGCGAGGCGGGCTCCATCGCCGATATCCAGCGCATCCTGCGGGATTGGATCGAGCAGAAGAAGGTTCCCCCCGGCAAGTGGGTCGTCGGCTGGGGCTACGACGATACCGGGATCGTCGAGCAGCGCCATCCGAATCGGGACGATCTGGACGCGGTCTCCACCGAGCACCCGATCATGCTGATCCACATCTCCGGCCACCTGATGACCGGCAACAGCAAGATGCTCGCGGAGGCGGGCATCGCCGCGGACACACCGAACCCCGCCGGCGGCGTGATCCAGCGCAAGCCGGGAAGCTCGGAGCCCAATGGCGTGCTTGAAGAGAACGCCATGTATCTGGTCGCCAAGTCGCTGCCCGCGCCGACCCCGGAGCAGGCGATGAAGATGATCGCGGACGGCCTGGCCTTCTATGCGGCCGCGGGCATCACCACGGCCCAGGACTGCGCCACCTTCAAGGGCACCTGGAAGCTCCTGTCCGCCATGGACCAGGCGGGACGTCTGCCGATCGACGTCATCTCCTGGCCCATGTACAAGGGGGTCGACGATGCCACCTTCGAGAACATCGTCGCCGACCGCGGCAAGCGGGGACGCCTGCGCCTGGGCGGATTGAAGATCACGGTGGACGGGTCGATTCAGGGCTATACGGCCTTTTTGACCGAGCCTTACTTCAAGGCGCCCGACAGCAGCCCGGTTCCGGATAAGTGCGATGGCGAGCGGGCAGACCGCCTCTTCGTCAGTGCGGACGACGAGACCGCGCACACCGACGTCGTCCCGGAGTCCAGCACAGCCCAATCGCGGCTACTCCAGCATGACCCAGGAGCAGGTGGACGCCTGGATCAAGCGTTGCGACGACCATGGGGTCCAGGTTCAGGCCCACACCAATGGCGATGCGGCCACGGACATGGTGATCGCCGCGGTGGCAAAGGCCCGGGCGGACAAGCCCCGACCGGAGCTGCGCACCACCGTCATCCACGCCCAGACGATGCGCGACGACCAGCTCGATTTCGCGGCCGAGCAGGGCCTCACACCGTCGTTCTTCCCCATCCATGTGTGGTTCTGGGGCGACCGCCACCGCGACCTCTTCCTCGGGCCCGAGCGGGCGGTGCGGATCGACCCGGCGCGCTCGGCCCTGAATCGCAACCTCAAGGTCACCCTGCACCACGATGCACCCATCGCCGGCATCGAGATGCTCAAGGTCGCTTGGGCGGCGGTCAATCGGGAGACCACGAGCGGGAAGGTCCTGGGTCCGGATGAGCGCATCACGCCCTTCGAGGCATTGCGCGCGATCACCGCGGATGCGGCCTGGCAGAACCGCGAGGAGGACCGCAAGGGCACCCTGGAGGCCGGCAAGCTGGCCGATCTGGTGATCCTCTCCGAGGATCCATTGGCCGTCGACCCGAGAAAGATCAAGGACATCCAGGTGATGCAGACCGTTAAGGAAGGCGCCGTCGTCTATTCCGCAAGCGTCTGAATGTTCGAGGAAATACCCGATGTCTCTCGTCACTAGCCGGCCCCGTGCGCTTGCCTTCATCGCGCTCGCCTGTGCCTCGGCGGCCGTCGCCGCGGCAGAGGAAGCCAGCCTGCAGGACATTGCGAAGGCCCTGCAGGCCTTGCCCGAAGTCGTCATCTATCCTGCCAAGGAGGTCGTGACGCTGGATCCGGACAAGCCGACTGCCGAGGCGGTGGCGGTGATGGGCGATCGTATCCTGGCCACCGGCAGCCTCGACGCGCTGAAGGCGGCAGCGGGCAATCAGTCCTACAGGGTCGATACCACCTTTGCGGACCACGTCATCGTTCCGGGCTTCATCGCCCAGCACGATCACCCGCTGCTCGCCGCGCTCACCATGACCAGCGCGATCATCGCCATCGAGGACTGGGTCCTCCCCCAGGGCACGGCCAAGGCGGCGAAGAGCCACGCGGAGTACCTGCAGCGACTCGCCGAGGCCAATGCACGGATCGCGGACCCCCATCGGCTGCTGCTCACCTGGGGATACCATCAATACTTCCACGGCCCGCTGAAGAAGTCCGAGCTGGACGCGATCAGCAGCGAGCGGCCCATCATCGTCTGGCACCGCTCGGCCCACGAGTTCTATCTGAACTCGGCGGCGGAGAAGGCCTACGGCATCGACAAGGCATGGTTCGATTCACTGCCGAAGAGCGCACAGGAGCAGGCAGACTTCGAGAACGGCCATTATTGGGAGCAGGGCTGGTTCGCGGTCTTGCCCAAGACCGCTGCCGCGGTCGCCTCGCCCGAGCGCCTGCGGGCAGGGCTCGAATTCGTCAAGCGCTACTATCACGCCAACGGTGTGACCCTCGGCGCCGAGCCGGGCGGCATCCTGTCGAAGCAGGCGCAGGATGCCGAGAACGCCGTCCTCAGCGACTCGTCCTCGCCATTCCGCTTCTATTTCATCCCCGACGGCAAGTCGATCACCGCCGCGTTCCCGGACGACAAAGTAGGCGAGGAGACTGAAAAGCTCCTCGGCTGGGGCCAGGGCATGACCGCCTACCTGCCCAAGCAGGTGAAGCTCTTCGCCGACGGCGCCATCTTTTCCCAGGCGATGCAGGTGACCGGGGGCTACACGGACGGACACAGCGGGGCCTGGATGATGGAACCGGACTTCTTCGCGCGCAGCTTCCGCGTCTATTGGGACCTGGGCTACCAGATCCATGTCCATGTCAATGGCGATGCGGGTCTGGACATGGTCCTGGATCAGCTGGAGCTGAACATGCGCCGCCATCCGCGCAATGACCATCGCACGGTCGTCGTTCACTTCGCCGTGTCCCGGCCGGAGCAGGTGGCGCGCATCGCGCGACTCGGCGCCATCGTCAGCGGCAACCCCTACTACCCGGTCGCGCTCGCGGACAATTATCGGGTTAACGGCCTGGGCCCAGAGCGCGCCGACGCGATGGTGCGGATGGGCGACGTCGAGCGGGCAGGGATCTCGTTCTCCTACCACGCCGACATGCCGATGGCCCCCAGCCAGCCGCTGCTATTGATGTGGACGGGGGTCAACCGGATCACCAACGACGGCAACCTCCGCGGTCCCGAGCAGCGGGTCAGCCGCCTTGGGGCCTTGAAGGCAATCACCTTGGACGCGGCCTACTCGATGCAGATGGAGAAGGAGGTGGGAAGCATCGTGCCCGGAAAGCTCGCCAATTTCACCATCCTTGCCGAGAATCCGCTGAACGTGGACCCGATGACGATCAAGGACATCCCGGTCTGGGGCACGGTCCAGGAGGGACGCGTCCTGCGGGTGAAGACTGCCGTCGATACGGAGTCCGGCACGGAGTCCGGCGCGGTGCTCGGCCCGGTCCTCGACGCGCCGACCCTCGCGGCCCGGATCGAGCTGGATCGTCACGATGCAGCGAAGGGCGGCCATGCGGATGCGTGCGAGGCATCGCGGGCACTCTCGCGAGCGATAGGAGCCGTCCGCTAAGGAGATGCCGATCAAATGCCATCCTGGCATTTGATCGGCTCGCGCATCGAGAGGTGCGACTCTCGATGCGCTCCATTTTCAGTGGCTTATCGCCACTGAAAATGCCGGGCCATCCTTGGCCCGGACGGGAAACGCAATAGATCCGCGTTTCCCTAAGCCGGTGTGTCTACCGGGAAGACATCGATACGCGTTGGATTGCTTCGAAACGCGCAGGATCGGTTCTTGTATGGCCCGACCCTCGAGGGCTCGCGAAGGCCAGTCGAGCCGACCGGGAGGCTGCGGGAAACCCGCTGGAAAAGATGTGTGGCCGGCGCTGCTAAGTGGCAGGTTTTTTTCGCCGGCAGGGGCAGTCGCAACAGTCGTCTGGATCGGGCCTCGCCGGGAGCGACGGCGCCAACCTCTCTGACCCCCATGATAGGCGAATTGGCTCGCTCTCAGAGTCGCGTCACAGGCGGCAATGGTTTAGCGGCAGCAGTCGCCCCCGATACGTGCTCGCCCACCTCCTGATCAGAGCTGATTCAACCTGTCGGAGGGCAGACGGGCGCCGGCACCGCTTGTGAGTACGGCGGGCTGTCGCAATGTAGAACGCAGACGTGCCCCTCGCGGGTGCGTCAGTCATCGTGAGGGGCCGTCGCGCCCAGCCATCGAGCGAGGCAGAAGATGAAGAGCTACACGCAGATCGACATCGGTATTCCCGACGAGCAGCGTCAGGTCATCGCGGGGGGGCTGAACCGGCTCCTCGCCGACACTTACACCCTGTACCTCAAAACCCACAATTACCACTGGAACGTGGAGGGTCCCTTGTTTAACACCCTCCACCTCATGTTCGAGACCCAGTACACCGAGCTTGCCCTGGCGGTCGACCAGATCGCAGAGCGTATCCGGGCCCTGGGATTCCGAGCCCCAGGCTCCTACCGGGAGTTTGCCGAGCTGGCCACCGTTGAGGATGCCAGCGGGCAGCCAACGGCTCTGGAGATGATCGCCCAACTCGCCAAGGACCAGGAAGCTGTGGTGCGCACCGCCCGTCAGGTCTTCCCCCTCGTGGACGAGGCGCATGACGAGCCGAGCGCGGATCTGCTCACCCAGCGCATGCAGGTCCATGAGAAGACCGCCTGGATGCTGCGGGCGATGCTGGCCGGTCATTGAGGGTCCCGGGGGCGGGAAGGGGCTCCGGCCCTGTCGCCCCCAACGCGATGTATCGGGCCGAACAGGCGGCGCAGAGTCGGAGCGCCTTACATTCCATGGGCCTCAATGGGCTTCCGCTGGCGCCGTGGAGAGGGGAGCGAGGGCGCGTGGTCGCGGGCCGTTCATGGCCGGCTCCAGGTTGGGCGGTGAGCGCTGCGCGCCCGTGGCACGCGACTCGGTCATTGAGCTCACGATGAAGGCACACCAAAAATAGGCCTAACTTCAGATCCTTTGTCGCGCTGCCCCAACAAAGCAGCCCAATGGTTCAAATGGCGGGCAGCAGGGGCTGACACCGGCGTGGCGTACAAGGGTCCCTCGGGCAACTACGGCCAGCCGAACGAACCCGTTGCGTTGGTGAACGTCTTCGCAGGCGGACTCGGGCTCTACGACTCGGGCGGCAACCGTCGTCTGCGACCTGCCTCAATACCACCCACGAGAAGTTGCTATGACCCGGCCCGAGTGCGGCAAGAGCCGGCAGCCTCGACAGGAGGCGTCGCCTTCGAGGCTCCCCCCTCGGCTCCCGGCCAGTCGTCTTCTTGGGCGTCCCGGCCGTCGGTTTTCCTCGATGCGTGCATCTCCGCTGTGGCCATGCTTCCCGCCTCGATGCCAGCCGGCTTCTTCGCCCCTTCCGGAATCTGAGTAGGCCCGACCTCCTGTTCCGCGTCGAGTTTGCTGACACCTTCAGGGACCGCTGCTCGAAGGACACCATTTGTTTTCGCAAGTTGTGGGTCGGGGCTCGGCCGCAAGCGCGGTGAATTCATCTTCGAGTCGGTAAGTGAAGGGGGCTAGGTTGCGTCGGAGCGATGGAATTTGGAATCATCAATGCGGGCGAATTGGGGGATGGCTCGCCGGATCGCGCTTAGACGGCCCGGGTCGATGCCGTTCTGCCGCTGGGACTGTGCGCAGAGCGCGCCACGGAACCCAAGGTAGTCCGGCGCCAGCGGCAGGAGCGCCGGGATGTCCTCGAGCCGCAGGGCGCCGGCCAGGCCGCAGAGCAGGCCGAGGGTGCCGGCCTGATCGACGAAGCGGCGGAGCTCTTGCGGGCTCAGGTGTGCGGTGAGGCCCCCGCGGGTCTTCTCGGCGGTGTCGAGCATGACCCCGGCGAACCCGGCCCCGGCAAGGTCGCCCAGCGCCTCGAGTGGAGGGGAGCGGTCGGCGAAGAGGACGGCGACGACGGCGCTGTCCGCGGTTAGCCGAGCGATCGCCCGCAGGCAGTCGCCGAGGTCCTCGGTGGTAAAGAAGCCGACCTTGACATAGTCGACGCCGGTCGCCGCCGTCGCGCGGATCGCGTCCGCGAGCAGCAGCGGATCCGACGGCAGATCACCGATGGTGGCGCTGACGGGCCGCCGCCGGGCGACCCGCTCCACGATGGCCCGGATCCCATCGATCGGCAGGGCCCCCAGGGCACCCCGGGTCGGGTCCTTGACGTCGATGATGTCGGCGCCACCGGCCAGCACGATCTGCGCCTCCTCACCATCGGTGACGCTCGCGAGCAGTCGGGTCATGGCCTGGCGTCCCGCGCCTGTCGGTGATCGGCGATACGTGCCATCAGCCAGCCCCAGGCTTGTTGCTCCCGCGGCCCGGCGGTCTTGTCGATGGCGATCTTGAGGTACTCGATCTCCCGCTCGATCTTCTCGACGGGTAGACGATCCAGACGGCTGGTGAGGATCGCCAGCTCCAGGACCGCGGCCTGGGCCCGGTTGAAGCCCTGGAAGGGACCGTGAACGGCCTCGCGCGCGGGTCGGCAGATCATTCGGGGGCGTTCGGCGTCCTGCTCGATCTCCACCAACTCCAGCTCGGTGTGCGCCAACGATTCTGCAAGACGCGGCGCGTCGACGCGGTCGGCCTCCTGCAGCGGCCAGTCATAGCGGCCGGTGAGGCAGCCGGCAAAGACGCGCACGTCATCGGTGTAGTTGACGACCGCCGCGCGCCGTTGGAGCAGGTTGTCGAGCGTCGTCGAGGGGCGGAAGGGGGCGATGACCACCAACTCGCCGCGGCGTCTGATGCCCATGGGTGCGATCTGTGGCGCCCCGGCGGCGTTGCGGGTGGTGACGATGACTTCCTGGATCACTTGGGTTGTCTCCGTCGATTGCGGGTGCCTGGTCTGGGGCCATGGCCGCGCGTGGTCCCAGGGGCCTGATAGGTCTCGGTGTCCATCACCGGCTCTGGGACCAGGCAGCCCCAGCGCAGGGGCTGGTCCTGGACATAGCGCTTGCCGAGTTGCCAGGCGATCTGGGCGCGGGCCAGCTCGACCCCGAGATAGAAGGCGTGTCCCCCGTCCTCCTCGACCCCCAGATGGGGGAAAAAATCGAAGGGATCATCGAAGGTCTTGAGCCCGTCGCGGTTGAAGCAGTGGATGCCCTCGGTGCTCACCTGGATGCGGAAGTTGGGGTCGCGCACTGCGGCGGCGAGCTCGCGAATGGCGTCGATGCCGTAGGGGAAGGGCTTGAGCTCGTGGAGCGCGCTGAGCCCGCCGTCGATCTGCTTGGGCAGGCCCTGCTGGTCGCGTGCCCAGTGCATGATGCGACGCGCCCGGTCCGCCTCGCGCACCACGGTGCGGCAATGGGGGCTCACCTGGGTGGTCAGGATGTTGGTGATGCGAAGCTCCGAGATCAGGCCCATCAGCAGGGCGTTGATGCCGGTGGTGTCGGCCTCGGTGAGCTCGGTGAGATTGCCGGTCCCCATCATGATCTCCACCGCCGGGTGCGCCTCGCGCAGCCGGTGGTAGCGGACGATGGAGTCGGCGAACCCGAAATGGATGGGGTCGAGCACTGGGTCGGCGATGAAGGGCCGGTCGCGGCCGGTCATGCCGTCGATCGCCCGCTCCAGGGAGGCCAGATCGCCGGGATCTTGGGGCACCAGCACCGGGACGGCCTGCACCTCGTCGGCGACCCACAGGCTCGACTCGTTGAGGCTGAGCAGGAAGTCGGCGCCGGCGCGCCCGCCGGTGAGCAGCTCCTCGGGCTGCATGGAGTCGACGCTGACCCCGTGGCCCGCCGCTTTGAGGGCGCGCACGGCCTCATCCAGGTGCGGGAAGGGGGTCTCGGGCAGGCCGCCCAGATCGATGACGTCGGCCCCGTCGGCGCGGTAGGCGGCGGCCCGCTCCAGGATCGCCTCGATACCGAGTCGGGGGGCGTCCACGATCTCGGCGAAGATGCGCACGGCGTGGCGGCTGAGGTCCGGCGCCCGGCCCTCCCGGCCGAAGAACTGGGGGAGGTCCATCAGCTCCTCGGGCCCGCGCTCCACCGTGACGCCGAGCCGGGCGCCGAGGGCGGCCATGTCACCCCGGCAGCGCCCGGGGACCAGGATGCGGCTGGCGCCCCCGGTGTCGGTCAGCCGGCGCCCGATCATCTCGGCGGTCATCAGGGCGGCCACCTTGACCCCGAGCTCGCGCACCTCCCAGGTGAAGTGGGCCGGCGCCATCTCCTCGAGCACCCGGATCAGCTGCCGCTCGGCGAGCTGTCCGGTGAGAAACAGGATGTGCTCGCTCACCGGCCGGGGTGCTCCAGGGCGGCCACCAGCTCATCGAAGCGCCTGACCACGGTGGTGTGCTCGAAGCGGCTCAACCGCTCCACGTTCTCCAGGTCGATCCGCCTTGGGTACACCATCACCTGACCGCCCGGGGCCTCCGTCTCCATGGCGGGCTCGGTGTCGCAGGCGAACACGATGCTGGGGATCCGGCACTTGCCCGCCTGGGCGTAGACGTTGGTAACCAGGGTGTCGGAGATGCCGCACACCATCTTGGCGACCGTGTTCGACGTCGCGGGCGCGACCACCAGGCAGCGGTAGCGTTGCTGATAGAAGAAGGCCACCGGCGGGGCGCTGGCCGTGGTGTCGCGGTAGCAGCGGATGCGCTCGCGCAGCCGGTGGGGGTCGTGTCCGTACATGGCCAGGACCTCCGAGGCCGCCCGGCTCAGGAAGAGGTCCACGTCCGGGCGCTCCCTGATCAGCCCCAGGCATTCACGCAGGAAGTGACCGGACCCGGTCAGGGCCCAGGCGAGCCTTCGGCTATCCGGTTCGCTCATCGCCGGTCCGGCCCGCGCCGAGCCGCTTTCCCGTGCAGGGTCCCAGCGCGAGGCTCTGATTGTGACTCAAGGGAGAACGTCTCCAGATCCGGGTGAGGCAGGGACAGGGCCGGCCGTCGCCGCTTGCGGGTGCCGACCCCCGGGGACGGGGTCAGCCGCTAGCGGGACGGATTGATCCCGTACCGCTTCATGCGCCGGTACAGGGTGTTCCGACTGAGGCCCAGGTCCTTGGCGACCCGGCTCACGTTCCAGTGGGTCTCTTCCAGCACGCGCAGCAGGGCGTCCCGCTCGGCGAAATCAAGGGCGTTGAGGTCCGCGTCGGCCGCACCGGGCAGCGCGGCCGGAGCCAGTGTCTGGCGCAGCTCCGCCGGGAGATCCTGAGGCCTGATGCGGTTGCCTTCACACAGGGCCGTCACCGCCCGCAACACGTTTCGCAACTGGCGCAGGTTGCCCGGCCAGGGATAGTCGACCAGTCGGGTCAGGGCGGCCGGGTCCCACTCCAGCTCGGGCCCGATCCCCGCCTGCTCCTGAGCCATCTTGAGGATCAGCTCCCGTCTGTCGGTGCGCTCGCGCAATGGCGGGATGACGAGCGAGATGCCGTGAACCCGGTAATAGAGGTCCTCACGGAAGCGTCCATCGGCGATCAGGGCGCTCAGGTCCCGGTGGGTGGCGCTGATGAGCTGAATGTTAACGGGGATCGGCTTCTCGCCCCCGAGCGGCACCACGACGCGTTCCTCGAGCACGCGCAGCAGGCGCGCCTGCAGGTGCAGGGGCATGTCGCCGATCTCGTCGAGGAACAGGGTGCCGCCGTCGGCCTGCAGGATCTTGCCGCGGTTGCCCTCGCGGCTGGCACCGGTGAAGGCCCCCGGCTTGTAGCCGAACAGCTCGCTCTCGATCAGGGATTCCGGCAGCGAGGCGCAGTTGACGGCCACGAACGGCTTGTCGCGACGCGAGCTCGCCTGGTGCATGGCCTTGGCCAGGACCTCCTTGCCCGCGCCGGTCTCGCCGAGCAGGATGAAGGGGATGTCCCGTTCCAACACCTTGCGAATGATCTCGACGTTGCGCCGCATCTGCGGGTCGCCGAAATGCACGGCGTCCAGCGAATCGCGCTCGATCACCCGCCCCTGGTCCGGCCCCTGGCTGAGGAACGTCAGCACCGGTGCCGGCGACGGGCAGCGGCCGTTTTCCGGGGGCTGCACCTTGGCATAGAAGCGCCGCTCCGAGCGGCTCTCGCGGATCGGAAAGGCGTTGAAGCCCTGGACATGGGCGCGCTTGATCAGCATCGGCAGCGAGATGGTGAAGATCTCGTGGATGGAGCTGCCGACCAGCTGCTGCAACGAGTCGAGCCCGATCTGGAAGATGGCGCTGCGGTTGGCCGCCAGCACCCGCCCCTCCGGCGTGAAGGCGATGAGCCCCTCACCGAGCGTATCGATGAACTCGGCGCGGCTGTGGAACCGGAAGACATAGGCCTCCTTCATGGCGCAGAAGAAGACGCGGTTCTCGATCACCTGGGCGGACATGTTGAGCAGCACCATGGTGTGCTGCTGGGCAAGCTGGGCCTCGCTGGAGGCATCGAGGATGGCGAGCACGTCGCCATGGGGGTCGAAGATGGGGGCCGCGGCGCACGTGAGGGCGGAGTTGCTGCTGAAGAAGTGCGCGCTCTTGTGGATGACCAGCGGCTTCTTCTCGATCAGGCAGGTCCCCATGCCGTTGGTGCCCTGGACCGCCTCGCTCCAGACGGCCCCGGTCCGGATCCCGACATTGGCCGCCGCGTGGGTGAAGCCGGGATCGCCGATATAATTGAGCAGCACGCCGTCGCGGTCGGTGAGGATGATGGCGTGGCCCGAGCCCGCGAGCTGCTGATAGAGATTGGTCATCTCCGGGCGCGCGATCTCGAGCAGGTGCCCGACGCCCTCCTGGCGCTCACGCAGGTCGGCGCGCGGGATGATCAGTGGGTCGGGGGTGGCGCCGGGGTCGAGCCCGTGCTCGTCCTGGCAGCGACGCCAGGAGCTGAAGGTCAGGTCGTCGACCCTGGAGCGTGCCGCAGGGTTGCCGCCGAGCACGGCGCGCACCAGCTCCGCATGGTTTTCCCGGCCATGAAGAATGGCGTCGGCCACAGAACTCTCCTCCTTCGGCGGTCGGGCCCTCGTCGGGGCCTCGTTTATATCTACGACCAGATGAGGCCGCAGGAATGGTCTTTACAGGTGCTCAGCGAGCACGGCGAGCATAAATCAAATTGACGACTGTGTGACTAGGTATTCCTAACTTGTTTAAGGCCCCCGTCCTTCCCCCAGCCAACCCATCGATCATGGGCATCCTCAACCTGACCCCCGACAGCTTTTCCGACGGGGGGCGCTACGACACGGCGGCCAGCGCCGTGGAGCGCGGTCTGGAGATGGCCCGCCAGGGCGCGGACATCCTGGACCTCGGGGGCGAATCCACCCGCCCGGGGGCCGCGCGCGTTGACGCGCAGACCCAGAAGGGGCGGGTGCTCGAGGTGATGGGCGAGCTTCGGCGCCGCCTGCCGGAGTCCGTCGCGTTGAGCATCGACACGACCCTGAGCGCGGTGGCGGCCGCGGCGATCGCGCGGGGCGCGACCATCATCAACGACGTCTCCGCCGGGCGCGATGATCCGGAAATGTTCGCGTTGGCCGCTGAGTCGGGGTCGATGCTGGTGCTGATGCACATGCGCGGCACCCCCGAGACCATGCAGCAGGATCCCGTCTACCAGGACGTGGTCTCGGAGGTGGAGCACTTCCTGCTCGCGCGGGCGGCCGCGGCAGTGGATGCGGGGGTGCGGAGCGAGGCCCTGATCCTGGATCCGGGCATCGGCTTCGGCAAGACCCGCTTGCACAACCTGCTGCTGATCCAGGCCCTGCCCCGGCTCTGCGCACTCGGCTATCCGCTGCTGCTCGGCGTCAGCCGCAAGCGCTTCATGGGCTCGATCTGCGCCGTCTCCAATCCCGAGGATCTGGTCGCCGCCACCTGCGCCTGCACCGCGCTGGGGGTGGCGGCCGGTGTGTCCATCTTCCGGGTGCACGACGTCGCGGAGAACCGCCAGGCCGCCGATGTGGCGGCGGCGGTCCGGTGGGCTGGGACTGGGAACGGGGAGGGGGGAGGGATCGTGTGAGCCGACGGCAACCGCCCCGGAGGCCCCGGCGACCGGATCAGGCTAAAAGATCAGATTGACGCGCAGCCCCGCGATCCATGCACTGGGGTCGCCCGGATACGCCTCGAGCCCATCGTTATCGTCGGCGTCGCCGCCGCCGCTGTCCTCGATGCGTGCCCTGTTGTCCTGGTACTGAAGGTCCAGGGTGACATCGACCAGGCGGGTCAACTGGAAGCGCACATAGGCCTCGGCCACGTTCGCCTGCTGGAGCTCGGATCCGGGCGGGCCCTCCACATAGGCGTACCCGATGCCGGCGTTGTCCTGGGCGCGCCCCCAGGCGCGTCCGCTGATGTTCACGCCGCCCGAGACCAGGCGATTGAAATCGACCACGGCGTTGTCGCCGCCCCAGATGACGCGGACGAAGGCCCCGAAGATGTCGCCGAGCTCCTGGTCGAATGACAGGCCCAGGCCCTGGAAGCGCTCGTCATCGCGGGTGCCGTCGGCGTCTGCGAAGGCGCCGTCGCTGGTGAAGGCGAAAAACCGATAGTTTCCCTCGCCCAGGTCGGTCTCCAGACGGTAGGAGAGCTGGCTCGAGACCCAGTTGAATCGCGCGCCTGCCTCGTTCTCCGACTGCGTATAGACGAGGTTGAGCGACCATTCCTGGTGCTCGAGCTCCAGGATGGCGCCCGGCATGTAGGAGAGCATGTTGATGTTGCTGGTCTCCAGCACCTCGTTCATGAACTGGGTGTCGGAGTCGTCGGCGAAGGCGTTTTCCCCCAGCTGATCGCCGGCGTTGATGATGCCGGCCGTCAGGGCGAGTGATGTGTCATCCGTCAGCTCAAAGCCGTGCCTGTACCAGGCCTCCAGGATGGAGTCGCGGCCGCTGCCGTTGATGTCCCGAAGCTCCTCCTCCAGGGGGTCGGCATAGGGCGACAGTGCAACGCCGCCGACGTCGTTCAGCGCGTTGCCGGAGGCGAAGCGGACCGCCGCGTACAGGGTGTCGCGGCTGGTCGGACGGTACTCGACCGTCAGGTCGAGGATGCCGGCGCCGCGTGCCGTGCTGTTCAGGGGCTGGCCCTGGGCATCCACGGCGTTGGAATAGTCCCCGTATTGGAACAGGCCCCGGAGCGCCGTCGTCAGATCGAGCTTGTCGTTGACCTCGTAGGCGCTTGCAAGGGAGGGAAGGGCCAGGAGCAGGCCGAGCATCGGTGTCTTCAATCGCGACCCCGCGTTCTGGATCGTTATCATTTTGTGTCGGTCGGGCTTGAGCCCGACAGCGGCGTTGGGGTCGAGATCTTGCCGGGCTGAAACAGGACCTACCGCGGAGGCGGGCTCAGGGTCTGCCCGATCTTCTCAGCGAGCCGCTTGACGCCCTTCGCCGTGACCTGCTCCGAGGGTCCCTTCACCTCCACCACATAGTTCGCCGCCAGCGTGCCGCTTTTCGTGTCCACCAGGTTGGCCATCATGTAGGCGAACAGGAAGCTCGGCTTGTGCAGTCGGCCCACCAGGACCCAGTCCGCCCCATGCTCGCGGCCCAGTCGCGCCGCGGCCTCGCTGTGATCAAACAGATAGCCGAAGCCGGCGTTGGCCCGGGTGCTGGCCCCCGTGTCGATCGCGATCAGCGTAATCCCCTCGCGCTGGCGCAGGGCCTCTTCCAGTTGGGGCCGGATCGAGGCGGTTCGGGCCAGCTCCTCCGGGGTCTGCGGCAGCAGGGTCAGGTCGTTGAGCTCGAAATCGAGTATGGCAATCGTCGTCTCGGCGTGTAAAGGGGCGATCCAGGTGAGCCAGCCCGAGAGGGCCAGGCCGAACAGGATCGATGGCCGGGCGAGTCTGGTCCGCGGGTCTCCTGGGCTCCGGCCGGTCATCGGGGTGGTCCTGTGGGGCTCAAGCCCGACCCACCGGTCGAGGCCCCGTCCGCGGCGACCTGGATGGCGCAGAACTTGAACTCAGGGATCTTGGCGGTCGGGTCCAGGGCCTCGTTGGTGAGCAGATTGGCCGCCGCCTCGTGATAGCAGAAGGGCAGGAACACCTGGCCGGGTTGCAGACCGGGGTCTGCCCCGGCCCAGGCCGTCACCTGCCCGCGGCGTGATCTGAGCTGGATGGGATCACCCGGATGGGCGCCGATGCGCTCCAGGTCGCGCGGGTTGAGCATGGCCACGGGGTCCGGCTCGATGTGGTCGAGCGTCGTGGAGCGACGAGTCATGGCACCGGTGTGCCAATGCTCGAGCAGGCGTCCTGTGATCAGGACCCAGGGGTAGTCGGTGTCGGGCAGCTCGGCGGCATTGGTTAAGGGGGCGGGGACGAAGGCGGCCCGGCCGTTGGGGGTTGGAAAGCGGTCGATGAAGATGATGGGCTGGCCGGGATCGTCCTCGCTGAGGCAGGGGTAGGTGACGGAGCCGGTGCGCTCCAGCCGCTCCCAGGAGATCCCGGCGATGCTGGGCATGGCCTGGCGCATCTCGGCGAACACCTCGCTCGGGTGCGAATAGTCCCAGTCGAGGCCGAGTCGGCGAGCCAACTCCTGGATGATCTCCAGGTCCTGCCGTGCCTGGCCGGGGGCTTGGAGGGCCTGGCGTCCGATCTGCACGCGCCGGTCGGTGTTGGTGAAGCTGCCGGTCTTCTCCGGAAAGGCCGTTGCGGGCAGGATCACGTCCGCGTACCAGGCGGTCTCCGTCAGGAAGATCTCCTGGACCACCAGGTGCTCGAGGCTGGCGAGGGCCTTTCGCGCGTGGTTCAGGTTGGGGTCCGACATGGCCGGGTTCTCGCCCATGATGTACATGCCGCGAATCCGCCCTTCGGTGACCGCGTGCATGATCTCGACCACCGTCAGGCCCGGCTTGGGGTCCAGCTCCTTGCCCCATAGCGCCTCGAAGTGCGCCCGCGCCTGGGGGTTGTCCACCCGCTGATAGTCTGGGAAGACCATGGGGATCAACCCCACGTCGGATGCCCCCTGTACATTGTTCTGGCCGCGCAGCGGGTGCAGGCCGGTGCCGGGGCGCCCGATCTGACCTGTCATCAGGACCAGCGAGATCAGGGCGCGGGCGTTGTCGGTGCCGTGCACGTGCTGGGAGACTCCCATGCCCCAGAAGCAGATGGAGGCCTTCGAGGATGCATAGAGACGGGCGACCTCGCGGATGATGCCGGCGCTGATCCCGCAGAAGGGCGCCATGCGCTCGGGGGTGAAGCCGCTCAGGTGCGCCTTGAGGGCCTCGAATCCGGTGGTGCGCCGGGCCACGAAGTCCTCGTCCACCAGGCCCTGCTCGATGATGGCGTTCATCATGGCGTTGAGCAGGGCCACGTCCGTATCCGGCCGGAACTGCAGGAAATAGGTGGCGTGCTCGGCGATGGGGTTGCGCCTGGGGTCCATCACGATCAGGGTCTTGCCGGCCGCCGCCTGGTTCTTCAGGAAGGTGGCGGCCACCGGGTGATTGGCGGTGGTGTGGGACCCGATGACCAGGATCACCTCGGCCTCGGCCGCGTCCCGCACCGGGTTGGACACGGCGCCGGAGCCGATCATCTCGAGCAGGGCGGCGACCGAGGAGGCGTGGCAGAGGCGGGTGCAGTGGTCCACGTTGTTGGTGCCGAACCCGGTGCGCACCAGCTTCTGGAACAGATAGGCCTCCTCGTTGGAGCCCTTGGCGGAGCCGAAGCCGGCCAGAGCCGAGGGCCCGAGCTCGTTGCGGATGCGCCCCAATCCGGCGGCGGCCAGATCCAGGGCCTCCTCCCAGCTCGCCTCGCGGAAGTCGCGGAAGGGGTCCGCGGGGTCGAGCCCCAGCTCCGCGCGCTTTGGGGCGTCCGGGCGGCGGATCAGGGGAAGGGTGAGGCGTTGGGGGTGGTGGACATAGTCGAATCCGTAGCGCCCCTTGACGCACAGGCGCCCGCTGTTGGCCGGTCCGTCGCGGCCGGTCACGTAGAGGATGCGGTTCTCGCGCAGGTGATAGGTGAGCTGACAGCCGACCCCGCAATAGGGACAGACCGAGTCGACCGACCGCTCCGGGGCCTCGAGCCCTACGCCGCCCGCCGGCATCAGCGCACCGGTGGGGCAGGCCTGGACGCACTCGCCGCAGGCCACGCAGGTGCTCTCGCCCAGGGGGTCGTCGAGGTCGAAGACGATCGCGGACTCGGCGCCGCGGCGGGCGAAGCCGATGACGTTGTTGACCTGGACCTCGCGGCAGGCCCGCAGGCAGCGGGTGCATTGGATGCAGGCGTCGAGGTTGACCGCGATCGCCGGGTGGCTGAGGTCGGCCCTGGGCTGCTCCCGTGGGGGGAAGCGCGGCCTGCCGACGCCGAGCCGCGCCGACCAGGCGTCGAGCTCGCTCTCGCGGGTGTATGGGGTCTGGGTCAGGTCCGACTGCAGCAGCTCCAGGACCATCCGCTGGGCCCGGCGCGCCCGCTCGTTGGTGCTGTCGACCACCATGCCCTCGCTCGGCTGGCGGCAGCAGGACGGGGCCAGCACCCGCTCGCCGGCGATCTCGACCATACAGGCCCGACAGTTGCCGTCGGGTCTCAGGCCCTCCTTGTAACAGAGGTGCGGGTATCTCGCGGCCGAGACGCAGGGCAGCCTGCAGGATGGTCTCGCCCTCCCGGGCGGCGACAAGCTCCCCGTCGAGGGTGAAGTGCAGGATTCCGGCGTCAGCGTGCGTCATCGGATTCCAGCTCCTGGGGGAAATAGCTCATGACGCAGCGCAGGGGATTGGGGGCGGCCTGGCCGAGGCCGCAGATGGAGGCGTCGGCCATCACCTGCGCCAGCTCATCGAGGAGCTCCAGATCCCAGTGGGCCCGGCCCATGAGCTCCGCGGCCTTGGCGGTGCCGACCCGGCAGGGGGTGCACTGACCGCAGGACTCGTGGGCGAAGAAGCGCATGGCGTTGAGCGCCATGGCTCGCGCGCTGTCCCGGGTGGAGAGCACGATGATCGCGGCCGAGCCGATGAAGCAGCCGTGGGGCTGCAGGGTGTCGAAGTCGAGGGGAACGTCGGCCAGGGTCGCCGGCAGGATGCCGCCCGATGCGCCGCCCGGGAAGTAGCCGTGAAGCTCGTGACCCTCCGCCATGCCGCCGCAGTACTCGTCGATCAGCTCGCGCAGGGTGATCCCGGCCGGGGCGAGATGGACACCCGGTTTTCGCACCCGACCGCTGACCGAGAAGGCGCGCAGCCCCTTGCGGCCGTTGCGGCCCTGGCCGGCGAACCACTGGGGTCCCCGCTCGACCAGGTCGCGCACCCAGTAGAGCGTCTCCATGTTGTGCTCGAGCGTGGGGCGGCCGAAGAGCCCGACCTGGGCCACATAGGGCGGACGCAGCCGGGGCATGCCGCGCTTGCCCTCCAGCGACTCGATCATGGCCGACTCCTCGCCACAGATGTAGGCCCCGGCGCCGCGGCGCAGGTGGATCGGCGGCAAAGGGCAGGGCGGGTCGGCCGCCAAAGCCGCCAGCTCGCGGGCGAGCAGGGCGCGCACACCGGCGTATTCGTCCCGCAGATAGATGTAGACCTCGGCGGTGCCAACCACCTGGGCGGCGATGAGCATCCCCTCGATGAAGCGGTGCGGGTCGCGCTCGAGGAACCAGCGGTCCTTGAAGGTGCCGGGCTCGCCCTCGTCGATGTTGACGGCCAGTAGGCGCGGTGTCGGCTCGTTACGCAGGATCCGCCACTTGCGCCCGGTGGGGAAGCCGGCGCCACCCAGTCCGCGCAGGCTGCCGTCCTCCAGCACGCCGATCACGTGCTCGGCGGCTTCCACGGGGCGCCCGTCGATCGTGAGCTCTCCCCAGTGGACCTGTTGCAGCAGGGCGTAGCCGCCCTCCGCCCGATAACGGCGGTAGTCCTTGCACTCGGGCAGGGCCGCATCCAGGGTCCCGCTCTGGAGGCGCTCCTGCACCAGCTCGAGGGTCGCCGACGGCACCGGGTTCTGGCCGACGACGGCGACCGGGGCCTGGTCGCAACGGCCCACGCAGGGCACACGCTGCACCCGCACCCCGGCGCCCAGGGCCGAGCTCAGACCGGCGATCAGCTCCTCCGCCCCCGCCAGGGCGCAGGAGATCGAGTCGCAGACGCGTACCCGGAGCGGGGGCGGTGCCTCGGCCCCCTCCTTCACGACCTCGAAGTGGTGGTAGAAGGTGGCGACCTCGTAGACCTCGACGCTCGACAGGCCCAACTCGCGGGCGAGTGCCACCAGATAGGCCGCCGGGATGTGGCCGAGGCTGTCCTGGATCCGGTGCAGGTGCTCGATCAGGAGGTCACGTCGGCGCGGGGCGTCCCCAAGCAGTCGCCTGACCGCGATAAGCGCGTCGGGATCGACCTGTCTGCCCTTGGGCCGGACCTGGCGTGCGGGCCTGCTGCGTGACAGGGTGTTGGGCAAGGGGGGCTCCTTGTGCGGTCGGATGGGGGGGTGATTGGACACTCGGGCGCCTGCGCTGGCAGCAACGAACGGAGCAAGTGTCATGCCGTTCCGACCCTGAGGGCCAGCGCTAGGGGCCCCGGACGGCGCTGCCCGGATAGAGGGCGTCGAAGGTCGCCTTCAGCTCGGCATAACGAGCGGCGACCAGCGTCTCGTCACCGCGCCGCGAGCGCGGGATGTCGACCCGAGCCTCGCCGATGACCCGGGACGGGCAGGCAGACAGGAAGAGAATGCGATCCGCCAGCAGGGTCGCCTCGCGCAGGTCGTGGGTGACGAAGAGGATGCTCGATCGCTCCCGCTCCCACACCTGCAACAGCAGCCGGCGCAGCTGGTCCGCGGTCGGCACATCCAGGGACACGAAGGGCTCGTCCATCAGCAGGAGCTGAGGCTCGATGACGAAGGCACGCGCCAGGGCGGCGCGGCGCTGCATGCCCAGCGACAGCCGGGCCGGGTGAAAGTGGGCGAAGTCGCCGAGGTCCATGGCGGCGAGCAGCGCATCGACCCGCTTCGCGTGGGCCCGCGGGCGCCGCAGCCCGATCTCGACATTCGCACGCACCTTGAGCCAGGGCAGCAGGCGGGGGTTCTGAAAGCAATAGCCGAGCCGCCGCCCGGCCGCGGAGGGACCCGTCGCCCAATCGACGCGGCCCTCGAATCCCGGGTCGAGCCCGGCGATCAGATGGAGCAGCGTGCTCTTGCCGCAGCCCGAGGGGCCGATCACCGCAAGGAATTCGCCTTGTCCCAGGTCGAAGTGCAGGTCGGAGAGGATCAGGCGCTCCACCCCGGAGCCGGGGTCGGCGAAGCGCTTGGCGTCGATGTGGATACTGATGGCCGGGCCGGGCTCCGGCGCTTCGGACCGGTGCGCATCGGCGGCGCGGGAGGGCGGGGCGCCCGAGTCGGCTGCCGGTGCCGGGGGGTCGTGCTCGGCCATGGTCCGGCCCCTCAGCGTCGCCACCGGTTGGCGGCGACTTCCATGGGTTGGAGGACGGCGTATTCGATCACCAGCATGACCAGGACGAAGGTCAGGCTGTAGGCCAGGATGCCGGTGACATCGAACAACTGGAAGTAGAGGTGGAGCTTGAATCCGATCCCATCGTTGCGCCCGAGGAGCTCCACCACCAGGACGATCTTCCAGATCAGGGCCAGGCCGGAGCGGGCCGCCACGGCGAAGAAGGGGAGCAACTGGGGAAGGACGACCCGGGTCAGCGTTCTGAATCCTCCGAGGCGGAAGCTCCGCGCCATCTCCAGGTAGTCCCGGTCCAGGGCCCGGGCCCCCTCACGGATGGTCACCACCACGTTGGGGATCTTGTTGAGGGTGATGGCGAGGATGGCGGCGGCCTCGCCGAGCCCGAACCAGACGTAGCACAGGATGATGGTCACCAGGGCGGGGATGTTGAGGAACAGGATCAGCCAGGGGTCGAACAGCAGGTCGGCGTGCCGCCAGCGGCCCATCGCGACGCCGATCACGGTGCCGATGGCCATCGCCAGCAGGAAGGCGATCGCCACCCGGCGCAGGGTGGCGGCCAGATGGCGTGGCAGCTCGCCCAACAGGGTCTCGCGCCAGGCCAGTTCCAGCACCGCGAGCGGTGAGGGCAAGAGGCTGCTGTGCCACCACCAGGACAGGAGCTGCCACAGGAGGACCAGGAAGAGCCCGGAGAGCAGGCGCAGGGCGGCCGGGTGCAAGCGTCCTCTCAGTCGGGCGGTTCGGACCAGAAGGTCCCATCTGGCAGCGACCTGGCGTCGCCTACCAGCTCGCTGCCGCCGATCCCGCGCAGCACATCGAAGAGCCGGGCGGCGTCGGAGCGCTCGGCGGCGCCCCAATGGCGGGGGATGCCGCTGCGGTAACCGTCGCGCAGGGCCTCGAAGCTGGCCTCATCGGGGGCGCCCATCAGCGGGCGGACCTGGGTCCATTCGGCGTCGGACTCCAGGAGGAGCGTCTGGGCGGCGCGGGCGGCGCGCAGGAACGCCTGCAGGCGCTCGGGGTGTCGTGCGGCCCACCCCTCGTCGAACACATACCCGACCATCGGGACCTGGGTGTCGATGCCGAGGGCCTCGCGGGCCTCATCGACCGTCAGCAGGCTCGACATCCCCGCCGCCGTGAGGCGTGCCGCGTAGTGCCAGTAGTTGAGGACGGCGTCGATGCGCCCGGCCTTGATCTGCTCGTTGAGCAGGGGCGGGGCGCCGTAGACGGGCTCGACCTCCGCGGCCAGATCCTTGCCCTGCTCGCGCACGGACAGGGCGCGCAGCAGCAGCCAGCTCTTGTCGAGCGGCCCGCCGGCGACGCCGAGCCGCTTGCCCTTGAGGTCGGCAAGGGCGGTGATGCCGGAGCCGGCCGGGACCACCAGTGCCCCGACGGCGCTGGAGTAGGGGACGAAGGTAAAGGGCCGGCCCTGCTCGCGCTGGCGCGCGACCCAGAGCCAGTCGCTGATCGCGATGTCGGCCGCCGCCCCCTGCAGGGCCACCAGGGTCGCCTGGGGCGAGGCGTATTCGAGTGTTTCCAGGGTGAAGCCTTCCCGCCGGTCGAGCCCGTGCCGCCTGATGACGTCGAGCGCCCAGCTGGCCGTTCCGAACTTGAGCACGGCGACTCGCACCGGGTCGGCCGCCATCGCGCCGAGGGGGCCTGATCAGGCCCGTCGTGACGAGCAGCAGCATCATCAGGGCTGCCGCAGCCCGACGGACCCAGGGGCGATCGTTGCGGGACTGGCTCGGGGGCATGGGCGCTCCGGGCGGGAGGGGGCAGGAGGTCGCGGGTCGGAAGCCGGTCCCGCTGGCCCGGATCTCGCAGCAAGACACAGGCCAGGCCAGGTCGCCTGGCGACCCTGGAGCAGTGTCCGTGTCGATCCGCGATCCTTGCCGTCTCCGTGCCTGCGCGATGCCCTTACTGGTGCTCGCCCTCCTGGCGGCGCCCCTGTCCGTCCGCCCCGAGCCGCTGGCGGTGGTTGAGGTGGCGCCAGGGCTCTACGTCCACCAGGGCGCTCAGCAGGTTGCGTCACCCGATAACGGCGGGGACATCGCCAACATTGGCTTCATCGTTGGCGCGGAGCGCGTCGCGATCATCGACACCGGCGGCAGCCTGGCGATCGGTCTGGCGCTGCGCGAGGCCGTGCGCCGCGTGACCGATCTTCCGATCGCCTACGTGATCCTCACCCACGTGCACCCCGATCACGTGCTGGGGGCGGGCGCCTTCGAGCAGGACGCACCCGAGATCATCGGTCATGCGAGTCTCGCCGATGCGCTCGCGCGACGCGGTGACTTCTACGCGGAGCGGGCCCGCGAGACCCTCGGCGAGGCGGCGGCCGGGACCCGGGTGGTGATGCCGACCTCAGGCGTCGCGGAGGCCCGGTCGATCGAACTGGGTGGGCGGGTGCTGGAGCTGCGGGCCTGGCCGACCGCCCACACCAACAATGATCTCAGCGTCCTCGATCCCGAGACCGGAACCCTCTGGCTCTCGGATCTGCTGTTCGTCGAACGGGTACCGGTGCTCGATGGGAGCCTGCTGGGTTGGCTGGGCGTCATGGACCGGTTGAAGGAGGCCGACGTGGCCCGGGTCGTTCCCGGTCACGGGCCTGTGACCGCCGACTGGCGGGCGGCGCTGGCGCACCAGAGGCGCTATCTAGACGGGCTGGCGACCGGGGTGCGCGCGGTCATCCGGCGGCGGGGGACCATCGAGGACGCCGTGAGCTCGGTCGGCCGCGAGGAGGAGCAGGGCTGGCTCCTGTTCGACGACTACAACGGCCGGAACGTGACGGCGGCCTTCGTCGAGCTCGAATGGGAGTGACCGGGCCTCCGGGCACGCCGCACGCTTGGCATTCATGTTGATGCGGAGCCGGTGACGACGAAGGATCGGGCGCCGGGTCCCGGTGGGGAAGACGCCGCGGCCGGCCCCGGCAGGGCCGCCCAGGCGGCGCCTCCGTCCCAGGCAGCTCTGCCTGTTGCAACCCTGAGTGATGGTTATGACACCTGTTTCAAAATCGGCACACCGTTTTGCGGGGCGGCGGGCGCTCGCGGTCCTCGCGCTGACCCTGCTGTCGGCGACGGCGCTCATCGGGCCAGCCTGGGCGGAGGGGGACGAGGCCCGGTGGGGTCAGATCAGGTCCAGTCTGTTTGGCGAGCGGGCGGTGCAGGAGGGCCAGGACGTGATCGCGCTGGAGACGCCCTATCGCGCCCTGGATGCCGCCGTGGTCCCAGTCGAGATCAGGTCCCTGGCTGCCCAGACGCCGGAGCGCTTCATCCGCAACCTCTACCTGGTGATCGACATGAACCCGTCGCCGGTCGCCGCCGTCTTCCACTTTCCGGGTACTCATGGCTGGGAGTCCCTGTCCACCCGGATTCGGGTCAACGCCTACACCCATGTGCGGGCGATTGCGGAGATCAGCGACGGGGGCCTCTATATGGCCGCCAACTACGTGAAGGCGGCCGGGGGCTGCTCGGCGCCTTCACTGAAGGATCCGGGCGCCGCCCAGGCGCAGCGGGGGCGGATGAAGCTGCTGCTGCCCGATGAGCCGCGCAGCGGCAACCCGCTCACCGCCCAGATCCTGATCAAGCACCCCAACAGCTCGGGCCTGCAGTTCGATCAGGTCTCGCGGCAGTTCATCCCGGCGGATTTCGTCAAGCACATCGAGGTCAGCTACCAGGGCGAGCCCCTGTTCAGCGTCGACTCCGACATCTCGATCAGCGAGGACCCGAGCCTGCGCTTCAACCTGACCCCCGCCCCAACCGGTGAGCTGAGCGTGCGCGTCACCGATTCCACCGGACACGAATTCGAGCAGCGCTTCGAAGTGGCCGCTTCCGAGCCCATTTCAGCGGGCGCCGACTGAGGGCACCGCCGGCGCGTCCGGCGGCGTCGATCAGAAGCAGCGCAGGGTGGATTCGGCCTGGACCTCCTTGAGTCGGGCGATCGCCTGCTTGGTCCAGGCGCTGTTCTTGTAGACGGCGTTGCGACCCGCGCCCTCCACCTGCTGGAGGCGCAGCAACGTCTCCACCCGCACGTACTCCTCGTAAGGAATGGATGCGGCGAGGAAATCGATGCTGCACGAGCACTTCTGCAGCATCTCCGGCGTGGTGCCGTTCGCCAGCATGCAGCCGATCACGTAATCGGCGACCACGGCGGTCGGATAGGTCTGCGAGCAGCTGGACGGCTCACCGGCCGCCGGGTCCCCGACCGCCACCTGGGCCGCCATCGTGAGACCGAAACACGCGAGGACTGCTGTCTGATGTCTTGATTGCATGGGTGAAATTCAGTGACGATCTCGTTGAGTCTGTGGCTCCGGGAAAGCCGATCAAGGCGCTTTCGGTTCCGGCGATGGAGGGGTGTTCGATCCGCTTCTGCTCAGCCTTCCGGGGAAAGATCGCGAAAGGTCATCTGCTCGTCGATCAGGATGTCGCCGCCGCTCGGGTCCGGGACCTGGGCGTGGATCTCGTAGAGTCCGCCGGGGACCGCGTCGGCAAAGACGAACCGGTACGTCTTGTTCCCATACATCGGGAATCTCTCCAGATTCGGGTCGCCGGTGAAGGGTGTGACCCTCACCTCGACACCCTCGACCGGCTGCCCGTGGACATCGACCGTCACGGGCGACACCTGCGGATGAACGAAGGACCTGCGCAGGCGGTTCCTGAAGTATCCGATGTTGCCGCCGGTGCGCTCGGCCATGTCCCTGATGTCGCGCTCGAGGTACTGGATGATCACGGGATTTCCCGCGTAGCCCTTGGCCCCGTGGAAATCGATATGGTTGGGTCCGGTCAGGAAGTCGAATTCCAGATCGCGGCGCCCGTCGTCCTGGACGGCCGTCACCCGGAGCATGACGGTGTCCGAGAAGGCCTCGACCGCGTTGCCCCTGCGGTTGAAGTCGTAGCGGATGACGCTGCCGGCGCTCAGGTCGCGCAGGCCGTCGTTCATGAAGACGAGCCGCTGGGCCTCGTTGATGTCCGGAGGCTGCCCCTCCACCACGGGCGCGGCCGCGCTCCCCGTGTGGAGCGGGGGCATGGCGAGTGGGGCGCAGACGAGGAGCGCGAGCAGTCGGACCCTGGATCCCATCGGTCTCAATCCTCCAGCCTGATTTCGGAGCCGCGGCGCCTGGGCTCCCTGGGCCCGGCTGGCGCGGCATCAGCCCGAGTCCTTGTCACCCCTGGTGGCCAGGGTCGATGGGATGGGGCAGCAATGGGCGTGCCACAGAGCCGGTCCCGCCGATGGGTCGCGGCCGTTCAAGTGCTCAGGTGCTTGAAAGATGGCGGGGCATTCTGCCCCGCACGGGCATCTCGAGCTCTTCGAGGTGCCCTCCGGTCACGCGAGCCCGGCGCTGCTTCCTACACAAGGCGCAGACCGGGAGCCGATTCATGAGGTTAGCGCTTGCCCGAGATGATCGCCTTGATGATATGCAGCTTGATCAGTCCCGAGAAGACCATGAGCGAGATGCCGCCAATGAATAGGGTCAGTGCCTCATAGCCAAGCACATAATAGCTTCCGAACAGACGGCCGATACCCGCGACTGCGCAAATGAGGATGCCAATTGCGGCAACAATATTCGCCAGCATTTCCAGAACATCGTTATTCATCATCACGCTCATATGATAGGCGACTCACAATGAGCCGGGGGATAAGGACGGACGACAGGCAAAGCATGGTGCACCGACCGCCCTAGGGCGCGATATGCGGCGGCCGCGCACGAGAATAATACCGGGCCGCGGCGTCAATGTCCCCGTCCTCGAGCTTCTGCGCGACGGCGGCCATGAGTCCAGTTTCGTCGTTCTTTCGAAAGCCTGTCTTCCAGGCTTGAAGCTGGGCCTGGAGATAGGCGGATGGCTGACCCGCGAGCGCAGGTATCAAAAGTGACAGGCCCGTTCCGCGGGGGCGATGGCAAGTGGCGCAGGCCAGGAGTTGCTTCGTCTCATCGCCACGCGCGTCAAGCGTCTGACCGCGCTCGATCAAATCGGCCGGCCCCGCGTCGGGCTGGGCTGGGGCAGGAGGCGTGAGCGAGGCATAATATGCCGCCGTGTCAGCAATCTGCTGAGGCGACATTCGCGCCGTAATCGGCTGCATCAGGCGATGAACACGGCGGCCGGATTGGTAGTCCAGGAGCTGCTTGCGCAGATACAGCTCGCTGACTCCGGCGAGGTGCGGGAAGTCGCGTGTGGCGACGCCCTCGCCGTTGAGGCCGTGGCAGGAGTAGCAGCGAAGTGCCGTTTCACCACCCTGTAGGGCCAGCCTCTTACCGGCAAGCGCATCCCCGGCCAAAGGGATCTCCTGCGCCTGCACGACGGTGACGGCAAGACCGCAGAGGATGGCAAGAATCCATTTTCGGCATAGTTGGACCGGAAAAGTCAGGTTACCCGACTGAGCGTGGGGGTCGGCGATCCGCAGGGTCGTCTGCCACGGGCAAGGGCGGAGTTGGGTAGGCATTGTCTTGGAGAGAGGCCAGGCTTGTGGATCGGTTGAATTCTCTGCACAGTTTTAGCGGGTAACAAGGGCGGGGGTTCAAGCGATCGGGCGGCTGCTGCGGGCTTTCCCGACCAGGCGGGCCAACCACGAGACGAATGGCGGCCGTATGCCGAGCCCGATCCTGTGGACGCGAAGCTCGACGACGTGGAAAAGACCCCTCGCGTTGAGCCAGAGGCGTGGGATCTCTCCTGAGTTTGAAAACGTGAGGTGGCTATGGCTCTCGCCGACCGTCTGCTCTGGGCCTTTTTCATTGTCATCCTGGACACGGTGGCGTTCGCGATCCCCGTCGCGGCGCTCCTGTTCGCGTACGTGCTGTTGGCGCGTCCGCCCTGGTTCCGCGACTGGATTGAGCAGATCTACCGGGAGGCTCCCCGCTAGGCCACCGCTCCATGCTCCGCTCGCTCGGGAGGAGACGGAGCGCCCCCTCTGGAACGCCGCCTAACCGCCAAAGATCCGACCCAGCCAGCCGAAGAGGCCGCCGCGACGGGGCGGCTCCTGGGCGCCCGGCGCCGTCGAGGGGGTGGTCGGTGCGGCAGGTGGCGGCTGCAGGTGCGGCTGCGCCCGGGCGGGCGCGAGCGGGGGCTCCGGATGGGGCGCGGGTGCAGGCGCAGTCGTCGTTGGCTGCGGGTCAGGGGCCTGGGGCCGAGGCATCTCGGGTGGAGGCTGCACGGGGGCTGTCGCCTGAGCGGGCCCGGGCGTGGATGCAGCAGGCGCGACCGCGGGCGCGGGACGGTCGTCACGTTGGCCGGGGGTCGCCGCAAGGCGCAGTTGCTCGAAGTGTCTGCGCAGGACGGAATCGGTCGGTGGCTGCCGGAGCCATTCCTCGCGTCTGAGCGCGGCGGCCGAGTCAAAATGACGACGCAGCACCGAATCCTCGGGATAGTTGCGGATGTGCATGGTGGTTGGTCCTTTTGTTAATGGTTACCGGTACAGATGAGGAAGGGAGCGGGCTCAGGTGCCTCCGGCGATGAAGACGCCGAAGGCCCGTGGGCTCTCGCCGGTCGGAATCCGGCCGATGATCTCGAGGCTTGCGGCGTCGAGTGCGACCATCTCGTTGTCGAACCAGTTGGCGACAAAGACCGTTTTGCCGCCAGGCCCGACGAGGATGCCCTCCGGGAAGTCGCCGACCTCCCGTTCCAGGACCACCCGTTGGGTGCCGGTGTCGATGACCGAGACGGTGTTGGCATGCTGGTTGGTGACGTAGGCGCGCCGCCCGTCCGGCGTCACGGCTACCCCATAGGGCGTGCTGCCAACCGGGATGGTCGCAGTCATCCGCAGCGCGTCGAGATCGATCACGCTGAGATCATTGCTCGCCACGTTGGCCACGTAGAGACGCCTGCCAGCCGGGTCCACCTGCAGCCCGAAGGGCCGGCGGCCCACGGGGATGCGGGCCAGCACCCGGTGGTTCATGGTGTCGATGATGGCGACCCGGTCGTCGTCGCGCTCGGATACATAGAGCCGGTCGCCGCCCGGGCTGACCACCACGCCCGACGGCGAATCTCCGACCTCGATCCGGGCGAGCTCCCGCAGACCCCGGGCCTCGAGGACGTACACCAGGTCCGCATACCAATCTGCCACATAGACGCGCTCCCCGTCGGGACTGACGGCGACCCCGAGCGGTCCCTCACCGACCCGCTGGTGCTCCAGCACGCGAAACCCTGTGCCATCGAGCACATAGAGATCCTTGCTCTCGGGGTTGGTAATGTAGGCGCGGCTGCCGTCCGGAGCGACCGCGACCCCGGCCGGACTGGTCCCGACCGCGACTGTGGCGGCGACCTTCATCGAGTCCAGGTCGATCACCGAGACGGTGCTGTCGCCCTGATTGGTGACGAAGGCAAAGGGGCCGGCGGCATTGGCCGCCGAGGCGGCGCACAGGCACAGCAGCAGGATCCGGGTGGCGCCAACCATCGGCCGTCTGCGCGGGGGTTTCACGGGACGTCGTTTAGGGGTTGGCCCGCTCGGCCAAGGTCTTCAGATTGTCCAGCCCCGCCTTGTACACACCCGTTACGGCCTCGACCGCTGCCGCATCGTTGAGCTCGGGCGGTGGATCGTTGTTGGGATAGCCGCGATAGAAGGCCCCCTTCCAGGTCACGGTGCTGCCGCCGTCGGGCGCGGGCGCGACGATAATCCAGGAGGAGTAATTGGTGACGGGAAGGACCTTGGGGTCGACCTGGTCGATCCGGTAAAACATCGAGTGGGCTGTGCCGTCGTATTTTTCGAGTTGCTCGAAGATCTGGCCGCCGCTGTCCAGGGTGAGGATGCGCTTTGCACCCGGCGTGTTGCCGCCCTCGCCCTCGGTCTTCGCGACTGGCGGCAGCCAGCCCATATCCTGAAAATTCCCGAGGATCTCCCAAACCTTGTCGGGCGTTGCGGCGATGTGCTGCTCGGTGACCACCTTCTGGCGGGTCGGTCCGTGGGCCGCCACCGTGGTCGGGAAGGGGAGCGAAAGGGCGAGCAGACCGAGCAGGACTGGGATCTTTGCAGCGCTCACATTGGAACCCTCAGACTGTTGGCTCGAAGTGTTGGAAGCCGATCAGGCGATCGTCGAAGGGTCATTCGATAGCCCCCGCGTGACCCGCGCCAAGCCTTCACCGCGCTCGCCCGGCGTTCGCGGCCCTGGCCCCAAGGAATCGCCCCAAGGAACGTCAGCAACAACCACGCCAATGCTCAGGTAGTGAACGAAGGTGCGCGCAGCGGCGAGAAACCGGGTCTCTCCCGCCGCCGCCGGGCCAGAGGCTGGCTCTTCCCGTGTCAGAACTGAAACGATGTGTTGCAGCCCGGGGCGAGCGGATGCGCGGGGTCGGGCCTCGAGGCGGGGGTTCGATGATCCACGGGTATTGCAGGCATCTGGTACGTGTCTTGCTGAGCCCGCTGGAGCGATCCGCTGCGTAGACCACAAAGCCCCTGACCAGCGACCCCTGAGAATGTCCAGAGCCCACCGCTTCGCCGCTATCCTGTTGCTGGTCCCGCTCCTTTCAGGCGCGTCGAGCGCGGCCGATCTGATGATCCGAATCGCCCTGCTGACCCAGCCGGACGAGGCCCATGTCCCGCTGTCCGCGTTGGAGCCGGCGATCTCGGACCTCGGTATCGAAGGGGCACGGCAGGGCATCAGTGACAACAACACGACCGGCCGTTTCACCGGCCAGGGCTTCGAACTGGTGAGCGAATCGGTTGGGACGGCCGATGCCCCGGAGGCGGTCTTTCGCCGGCTGCACGCGGAGGGTATCCGCCTCTTCCTGGTCAATCTGCCGGCGAGCGCCCTGCTGGCATTGGCTGACCTTCCGCAGGCCGCCGACAGCCTGCTGTTCAACATCGGGGCCCCGGACGACGGGCTGCGCGAGACCGAGTGCCGGGCCAACCTGCTGCACACCCTGCCGAGCCGCGCCATGCTCGCCGACGCGCTAGCCCAGTACCTCGCCTGGAAGCGCTGGAACCGCTGGTTTCTGGTGGTCGGCAAGCATCCCGGCGATAAGGCCTTTGCCGAGGCGCTGCGGCGCGCCGCCAAGCGCTTCGGCGGCAAGATCGTGGTGGAGAAGGACTGGACCTTCGAGGCTGGGGCCACCCGCACCGACTCGGGCCACTTCACCGAGCAGCAGGAGGTGAACGCCTTCACCCAGGTGGACGATTACGACATCCTGCTGGTCGCCGATGAGCAGGACGCCTTCGGCGAATACCTGCTCTATCGCACCTACAGGCCGAGGCCGGTGGGCGGAACCCAGGGGCTGGTCGCGACGGCCTGGAGCAGCGTCCATGAGCAATGGGGTGCGACGCAGTTCCAGCGCCGCTTCCGCGACCAGGCCGGGCGCTGGATGACGCCGCGCGACTATGCCGCCTGGCTGGCGGTGCGCAGCATCGGGGAAGCGGCCACCCGCACCCAGTCCGGCGACGCGGCCAGGTTGCGCGACTACCTGCTGGGCCCGAAGTTCGAGCTGGCGGCGTTCAAGGGTGTGGGGGTCACCTATCGGGACTGGAACGGACAGATGCGCCAGCCGGTGCTCATTAGCTCCCCCCGTGTGCTGGTCTCCGTCTCGCCCCAGGATGGCTTTCTGCACCCCGTGTCCACCCTGGACACCCTGGGCTACGACCGCCCGGAGACCCGCTGTGCCCAGCCCTAGGGACCGCGTCCCACGGTGCGTCGCCGCACCCGCGACCCATCGTCGCCGAGGCGTGCCTGGGGTCCTTCTCTCCCCCGCTTTCATGGAGGTCTCGGTATGGGATTGAACGCCTGGATCTCCCGCCCGCTGGGCAGGCGGGTCGCCGCCTTCGGGCTCGCCCTTTTGACCCCCGCCGCGAGCAGCGCCTACACCGTCTACGTCTCCAGCGAGAAGGACAACACCATCACCGTCATCGACGGTGAGTCGCTGGAGATCAGGGAGACGGTTCCGGTGGGGGCGCGGCCCCGCGGCATCGCCCTCAGCCACGACAACCGGACCCTCTATGTGTGCACCAGCGACGTGGACCGCGTCGAGGTGCTGGATCTCGCCACCCTGAAGGTCACCCATACCCTGCCCTCGGGCCCCGACCCGGAGCTGCTGGCGCTGGGCCCGGAGGGCCGCTTCCTCTATGTGGCCAACGAAGACGACAACATGGTCACCGTCATCGACGTGGACGAGCGTAAGAAGGTCACCGAAATCCAGGTCGGGGTGGAGCCGGAGGGCATGGGGATCAGCCCCGACGGCCGATGGCTGGTGAACACCTCCGAGACCACCAACATGGCCCATTTCATCGATCTTGAGACCCGCGAGGTGGTGGCGAACGTCCTGGTCGGTCAGCGACCTCGGGTCGCCCAGTTCACCCCCGACGGACGCCAGGTGTGGGTCTCATCCGAGATCGGCGGCACCGTCAGCGTGATCGACGCCGATCGCAAGGAGATCATCAAGACGATCGGATTCGGTATACCCGGACTGCAGCGGGAGTCGATCCAGCCGGTCGGTATCCGCATCAGCGCGGACGGGCGCCGCGCCTTCGTGGCCCTGGGCCCGGCCGCCCGCGTCGCCGTCATCGACGTGCCCAGCCTGGAGGTGGAGAAATACCTGCTGGTCGGTCAGCGGGTGTGGAACCTGGCCTTCTCGCCGGACCAGAAGCGGATGTTCACCACCAACGGGGTGAGCAACGACATGTCGGTGATCGACGTGGACAGCCTGCGCGTGCGTAAGTCCATTCCGGTCGGCCGCATGCCCTGGGGGGTCGTGGTCGCACCATGACCAGTGCCGATGGTGTCGCCGACGGCACCGGTGGCCTGGCGCTGGAGCTCGAGGGGGTCGGATTCGACTATCCCGGTCGCCGGGCCCTCGAAGGGGTCTCCTTCTCGGTTCCGGCGGGCGCCTTCTGTGTCCTCCTGGGCGCCAACGGTGCGGGCAAGACGACCCTGTTCTCGCTGATCACCCGACTGTTTCTCTGCCGCTCGGGGAATATCCGGATCTTCGGGCGTGATCTCGACCGCGACGGCCGCCAGGCCCTCTCGCACCTCGGCGTGGTCTTTCAGCAGCCCACCCTGGACCTGGACCTGACGGTGCGCCAGAACATACGCTATTACTGTGCCTTGCAGGGACTTTCTCAGGTGGAGCTGCGGCCGCAGATCGACGAGGCGCTGGGCCGGGCCGGGCTGCTCGAGCGCGCCGGCGACAAGGCGCGCCAGCTCAGCGGCGGGCAGCGCCGCCGCCTCGAGCTGCTGCGGGCCATGCTTCGCCGCCCGCCCCTGCTGCTCGCGGACGAGCCCACGGTGGGGCTCGATATCCACAGCCGGCAGGCGATCATCGAGCAGGTGCGTGAGAGCTGCGCCCGGGACGGGATCGGGGCCCTGTGGGCGACCCATCTGATCGACGAGGTGAGGCCCGAGGACCTGATGGTGGTGCTCCACCAGGGCCGGGTGCTCGCCCAGGGAACGGCGGCCTCCATCACCGAGGCGACCGGCAGCGCGAGTCCTCAGGAGGCCTTTACCGCCCTCACGGGCGGGCGCGACCCATGAGTCCAGGCCAGTATCTCGGGTGTCTGCGCGGCATCCTGGTCCGGGAAGGGCTGCGCTTCCTCCACCAGCGCGAGCGCTTCTTCGGTGCACTGGTGCGTCCGCTGGTCTGGCTCTTCATCTTCGCCGCCGGCTTTCGCTCCATCCTCGGCGTCTCGATCATCCCGCCCTACCAGACCTACATCCTCTACGAGGAGTACATCGTGCCGGGGCTGGCGGCGATGATCCTGCTGTTTGGGGGTATGCAGAGCTCGCTGTCGATGGTCTACGACCGGGAGATGGGCAGCATGCGCCTGTTGATGGTGAGCCCCTTTCCCCGCTGGTATCTGCTCCTATGCAAGCTCATCGCCGGTTCACTGGTGTCGGTCACCCAGGTCTACCTGTTTCTCGCCATCGCCTGGTTCTGGGACGTGAGGCCGCCGACGCTCGGTTACCTGCTGGTGTTTCCAGCCCTGGTGCTCGCCGGTCTGATGCTGGGTGCGCTGGGGCTCTTCCTGTCCTCGGTGATCCGCCAGCTCGAGAACTTCGCGGGGGTGATGAATTTCGTCATCTTTCCGATGTTCTTCGCGTCCTCCGCCCTCTATCCGCTGTGGCGGATCCGGGATTCGAGCCTGGTGCTCTACGAGATCTGCCGCTTCAATCCGTTCACCTGGGCGGTCGAGCTGATCCGCTTCTCGCTCTACGGCGAGATAAGCTGGCTCGCCCTGGCCGGGGTCGCTGGTGCCCTGGTCCTGTTTCTTGCAGCGGCCTTGTTTGGGTACGACCCGGGCCGTGGTCTGATGCGGTTCAAACAAGGTATCTGAGGACAGATACTCCATCGGAGCAAAAAAGATGACCGTTGCTGATGCCTTGCGGTGCTCGATCTGCGCCTCCGCCCTCTGGCTGGCGTCTGTGCCCCTGGCCGGGGCCGCCGGGGACGAGTCCGGTCAGGATCCGGACTGGCCCTGCGAGCAGGCGCTGGTGCCGGAGGTCGCGGCGGCGGTGGTATGGGATGGGCCGCCGATCGACACCGTCGACCAGGCCTGGCGCGGCGACCCGGCGGTGCTCGCGCTGGTCGAGCGGATCACGCCGCCCCAGGTCACGGAGGCGCAGGCGCAGCAGGCGGTCGAGGCGTTCGTCTCCGGACTCGTGCCCGCCGACAAGGATCGGGCGCTCACCGTCGCCTTTGCCGGCGTTCTTTCGACCCTCAACCAGGATCGCAGGCACCTGATCTCCGGAATCAAGCGCTACTCGCGTGATCAAGCGCGGCGCGCCGAGTCCCTGGGAGCGGAGCTCGATGAGATGGTCCGTCTGGAGCAGGACGCCTCCGAGCTCGGGCGGCAACGGCTCGATGCGCTCAAGCGGCGGCTGGAGCTGGAGCAGCGGATCTTCGACGAGCGGGAGAAGACGATGCCCTTCCTGTGCCAGCGTCCGGTCGAGGTGGAGCAACGCCTCGGTTTCCTGGCGCGCACCCTCGCGGCCTACCTGGACTGATCGAGCGGCACCGGTGTCGCCGTCTCCAGCGGCAGACCGGCCTCCTCCCAGCCGGTGGTGCCGTCTGGATACCAGCCCACCGCGGTATAGCCCCATTGAACCGCCCGTCTCGCCGCGTTCCACGACATCCAGCAGTCGGCCAGGCAATAGATGACGAGGGTCCTGCCGCTGTCGCCACCGGTGAGCCGCTCCAGGTTTGACCTGAAATAGCCCTCGAGCCCGCTCGAGAGTGCGCCGTAGCCCACGTTGGGCAGCCAGTAGGAGCCGGGGATGTTGCGCCGCTCGGGCGGCATCCAGAGCGCCGTCGGTGCCAGCCCCTCGGGCTTGGGCGGTGCCGGCAGAACGTCGATCAGTACCGCCTCGCCGCGTTCGATCTCTCCACCCTCGACCAGGGCGCGCACCGCTTCCGTTTCGAGGGTGAGGGCGCCCGGCAGGGACTCGGGTACCGGCGCCATGAATTCCGCGATTCGGTATCCGTCGGCGGAGAACAGGGCGGTGGGCGCGGCGCCGGCGGCCATGAGCCCCGGCATTAGCGCGATGAGAAGGGCGGTGGCCGGTCGGCCCGCGTTCATGGGTGCAGCAGAGCGCGCATGCGGGCGGCGTCAGGGCGTGATCGGCTGGTCCTGGTCATCGAGCAGCGGGACCCCGTAGTCGAGCAGGATCGACTGGATCCGTAGGGCGTCGCGCTGCAACAGCTCATTGAGCTCGTGCTTCCACTGGGTCTCGCGGTGACGTATGCCCATTGAGACACTGAACGCCAGTTGCACCGAGTCCTCCCGCGCCGGGAGCGGGACCACGGTGAGTGCGCCGCCCTGCTGCCGGGCTGCAAAGCCTGCGATGGGCCCCCAGACGACCGCGACGTCCAGATCCCCCCTGGCGACGTCCCTCACTGCGTCGATGGCCGGTGCATAGAAGCGGGTATCCACGGTCCGCTGATAGGATCTGGTGTGGTCCATCAGGCGATAGCGGGCCAACAGAGTTGCCGGAGGGGTGCCCGCGACCACCCCCAGCCTGAGTGTCCTGAGGCTGGGGTCCTGGAGCGACCTGATGTCGAGCCCGGAATCGGTCCGGTAGACGAGGGTGTAGACGGAGCGGTAATAGGGGTTGGTATTCTGAACCAGCTCGTTGACCGACGTGATCCCCATGATCAGGTCGCACAGTCGCACCTGCAGGGTATTGCGCACGAACCCCACGGTCTGGGGCCACCAGCGGTAATGCAGCCGCAGCCCCAGATCATCGGCGAGCAGGGCGGCGATCCGGTTCTCAAAGCCCTGGTACTGGTCATCGGAGAAGGGAAGGTTGTTGGGGTCGCCGCACACCGTGAGGAATTCGGCGGTGCGGGCCTCATGGTCGGTGGCGGCACGCAGTGCCATGCTGCTGCCGACGAGGACCGGCAGGATTCCCATCACGGCGGCAATTGGTGCCCGCCGCCAGGGGCCTCTGGTGGATGCGGCGCGGGGGCGCTCGAAGCGATCTCGGGTGAATAGTTGCACGCGCCTGGTCCACCCTAGGGCTGGGTCTCGACCTTGGGGAATCTGTCCGGTCGGGTGGGGCCGATCACGCCGTCCGATCGCGCCTTGAGGTAGGCGTAGATGTCATTCAGGTAGGGGAGCACGTTCATATTCGTCGCGAAAGACGGCATCACCTGCTCATTTGCTCCCTGCCTTCCCTTGATGATCACGTCCATGAATTGCTGGTAGGAGAGGTCCTGCAATGACTTCATCAAGGCCGGCGCATAGGAGCTGCCCAACCCGGCGGGGCCGTGGCAGACGTGGCACTCGGAGTGATAGCGGCGAAAGCCGTTGTAGGTCCCGAAGTCCACCTTGCCGTTCTCGACGTAGTAGGGGGTCTCGGGGGTGAAGTGGAAGCTCCTGTAATCGGTGCGCGCGACGCTGCCGTCCGGCTGTACCCCCAGGGTCTCGCCCGTCGCCAGGCCCGACCCGAGCGCCAGCAGGCCGCAGAGTGCGAAAGGCTCCGGACGGAACCTGGTTGTCTTGTATGACGCCATTCGGGATCTCGGATTGGGCGGGCCTTCGCCAGCCGGGAGATTGGGAGATCCGCCGCCCGCGCGGAAGCGGGCGGCGGAGTTGTCGGCGGTGAGAGCGGCTCGATCAGTCGGGGAGCTCGAAGACCGTCAGCTGACCGCCGAGCTGGGTGTAGTCGCTCAGGGCCGCGTAGGCGCCGACCGCACCCAGACCGGCGGTGGGCTCCGTGAGACCGGCCGCCATGCCGATTCCCGCCCAGCCGCCCAGGCCGGAGAGCACCGCGACATACTGCTTGCCGTTGTGGGTGTAGGTGTTGATGTTGCCGATGATCCCTGAGGGGGTCTTGAACCGATAGAGCAGCTTGCCGGTCTTGGCATCGATCGCCTTCAGGTAACCCTCCAGGGTGCCGTAGAAGACCACATCGCCCGCCGTGGCCAGGGCCCCGCTCCACACCGAGAACTGCTCCGGGATGGACCACACGATCTTGCCCTTGTCGGCGTCCCAGGCGATGAAGTTACCCAGGTGGTCGCCGCCGGGGGCCGGATACATGGTCAGGGTCGCGCCCACGTAGGGCTGGCCAGCCGTGTAGGAGACCTGGAAGGGCTCATAGTCCATGCACACATGGTTGGTCGGCACATAGAAGAGCCCGGTGCGCGGCGAATAGGCGGCAGGCTGCTGATCCTTGGTGCCGAGGGCCGCGGGGCAGATGCCCGTGGTGTTCACGTCCTCGCCGTTATGGGCGGTGGAGAACTCGGGAACCACCTGGGGACGACCGGTCTCCATGTCCACATGGGTCGCCCAATTCACGGCCGGGTCGTACTTCTCCGCCACCAGCAGCTCGCCGGTTGCGCGATCCAGGGTGTACGCGAAGCCGTTGCGGTCGAAGTGGACCAGTGCCTTGCGCGGCTGGCCGTTGATCACCTTGTCGACCAGGATCATCTCGTTGACGCCGTCGTAGTCCCACTCGTCGTGGGGGGTCATCTGATAGACCCACTTCGCCATGCCGGTGTCGGGGTCACGGGCCCAGATGGTCATGGACCAGCGGTTGTCGCCGGGCCGCTGGACCGGGTTCCAGGTGCTCGGGTTTCCGGAACCGTAGTAGATGAGGTTCAGCTCCGGGTCATAGGAGAACCAGCCCCAGGTGGTGCCGCCTCCGATCTTCCACTGGTCACCCTCCCAGGTGGCGGTGCCCGAGTCCTTGCCGACGGGCTTGCCCAGGTGGGTCGTCTTCTCCGGGTCCATCAGGGTGTCGGAGTCGGGGCCCATGGAGTAGCCGCGCCAGACCATCTTGCCGTCGGTGATGTTGTAGGCGGTCAGATAGCCGCGGACCCCGAACTCGCCGCCGCTGATGCCCACATAGACCTTGTCGTTGACGACCATGGGGGCGGCCGTGCCGGTCCCGCCCTTTGACGGGTCGCCGTTGACCACCGACCACTTCTTCTCGCCGGTGATGGCGTCGAGCGCCACCAGGGTGGTGTCCGCTTGATAGAGGAAGATCTTGCCGTCGCCGTAGGCGAGGCCGCGATTGACGGTGTCACAGCACATCACGGGGATGACGCTCGGATCCTGGCGGGGCTCGTAGCGCCATAGGATCTTGCCCTCGTTCCTCAGGTCGAGGGCGAAGACCTTGTTGGGAAAGGGGGTGTGGACATACATGACGTCCCCCAGTACAAGGGGGCCGCCTTCGTGTCCGCGCAGCACGCCGGTGGAGAAGGTCCAGGCGACCTTGAGATCCTTGGCGTTATTGGCATTGATCTGATCGAGCGCACTGTAGCGGGTGTTCGCATAATCGCCGGCTGGCATGACCCATAGGTTTGGGTTCTGCTGAAGATTCAGCAGTTGGGCGTTCGCGAAAACGGGGCCGGCGGATACGACAGTGGCGAGTGCACTCAATAAGAGCGCCGGTTTCTTTAGCGTTGCCATCGTTCTCTAGACCTCTGGTGACTCAGGGTGATGAAACGTCTGTGTTTGCTCGGCAGCTGGATTTCAGTGATTGGGTCGTCATGGCAGACATCCCGTTGCGCACTCGTCGCGGACTGATCCCTTCGGAAGGGGGCGGCGGTCGCCTCAGACTGTCCGCCTCGACGCGCGGCATTGACTGCGGACGCAACCCGCGTGCCATTGCTCCGATTCCGCGAAAGGATGGCCCCGAATCATGGGCCCGCATGGAGTGAAGGCCCGGGCGATCGGCACGGGGGGAAAAGGCGACCCTTGAATTGGGTCGGTTTCCTGGTCGAATATCAAATATAAGAAGAAGGCCAGGTTGGTAATTAATAAAATGGTTCGACCCGAGGCCGTGTGCGTCCGCGAGCGCGATTTGCAGACAGCCTGTTTTCACCGGCCGATGGGAACCCTGGTCATGTTCCATTGTGTTGCCGCTGTGCCAGCCCTGTGTCACACCCGTGACACTCCCGGGGCTGAACGATGGGGCCGACCGAGGATCGGGGCGGGCGCCGACCCGGCTCGGAGCACGTGAGCAGGCGGCTCTGGAGCAGACCAAAGTGGAGTAGACGAATGCCGTATCCGCAGATCGAGCCCTATGGGACCCGGCGGCTTGGCGTCGGCTCGCCTCACCTGCTGTGGATCGAGGAGTGCGGTAATCCCGTCGGGGTGCCCGTGGTGGTGCTGCACGGTGGCCCGGGGTCGGGATGTCGCCCCCTCCAGCGCCGTCTGTTCGACCCCGGCTTCTACCGGATGGTACTGCTCGACCAGCGCGGCTGCGGGCACTCGGAGCCGCGCGGCTCCCTGCTGCTCAATCGGACCCAGGACCTGATCGACGACTTGGAGCAGATCCGGTGCGCGCTCGGGATCGATCGCTGGCTCCTGTTCGGCGGCTCCTGGGGTGCGACCCTGGCCCTTCTGTATGCCCAGGCCCACCCGGCGGCGGTGTCGGGCCTGCTCCTGAGGGGCGTCTTTCTGGCCAGACCAAGGGATCTGGATTGGTTCTTCGGGGCGGACGGCGTCGCCCGGGTGTTTCCGGAGGACTGGCAGGCCTTCGCGCGGATGGTGGCTGGGGACTTGGGAGACGCGACCGGCGATCGGCTGATCTCGGCCTATCACCGGGAGATTCAGGGCCCCGATCGAGTGCGCGCCCAGGCATTGGCAGAGGCCTGGTGCGCCTGGGAAGACCGGGTGGCGACCTGGTCGCTGAGCGGCCGGGACCGGGCTGTCCAGGAAGACCCCGGAGAGCGGGCGTCAGGGAAAGAAGATTCCGGGGAGGCCGAGACCGCGGACCGGGGCCTCGCCAAGGCGCGAATCGCGATCCATTACGCGCACCACCGCTACTTCATCGCGCCCGATGAGATCCTGAAGGGGGTGACTCGCCTGCCCGAGGTGCCGGTCTCCATCGTGCACGGGCGTCGCGACCTCGTCTGTCCCCTGGACGGGGCCTGGGCGCTACATCGAGCGATCGCCCGATCTCGTCTACGCGTCGTGCCGGAGGCGGGACACCTGGATTCCGAGCCGGGCATCATCGACGCCCTGGTCGGCGAGACCGACCGGATGCGCGATTTGCTGCACTGAGCCGGGGCGCGACGTCCGGGCGGTCCGGTCGTCTTCAACCGCGGGGCTCGGTCCCCGGGTTGATCAGCCGCTTGGAGTTTCGCATGTTGCGAAACTGTAGCGGGACCTCGCCGGCGGTCGCCGCGTCGTTGATCCTCCGGACGGTCTGCTGCAGCTCGGCATGGTGGGGCGACTTGCCGCACACCGGGTCGGCGTTGGCCGCGTCGCCGGTCAGCAGATAGGCCTGACAGCGGCAGCCGCCGAAGTCCTTGGTGCGCTCGTCGCAACTGCGGCAGGGCTCCTTCATCCAGCCGTAGCCCCGGAACTTGTTGAAGTCCGGTGATTCGTTCCAGATCCACTCGATGGCGTGGTCGCGCACGTTCGGGAAGCTCAGGCCGGGCAGGGTGCCGGCGGCATGGCAGGGCAGCGCCGTGCCGTCCGGGGCCACGGTGAGGAAGATCGATCCCCAGCCCTTCATGCAGGCCTTCGGCCGCTCCTCGTAGTAGTCCGGGACCACGTAGTAGATCCGCATCCGACCCTTGAGCCTCTCCTGATAGCGATGGGCGACGGCCTCCGCATGCTCGACCTGCTCCCGGGTCGGCAGCAGCTGGTCGCGGTTGTGCAGGGCCCAGCCGTAATACTGGGTGGTCGCCAGCTCCACGTAGTCGGCCTGCAGCGACAGGGCCATCTCCAGGATCTGCTCGACCTGATCCTGATTGTGCCGGTGCAGGACGAAGCACAGCACCATCGGGTAGTCGTACTTCTTCACCAGCCGCGCCATCTCCAGCTTGTGCTGGAAGGAGTTGTTGCCGGCGATGAAGTTGTTGATCTCCTCGCTGCTGGCCTGGAAGCTGATCTGAATGTGGTCGAGGCCCGCGGCCTTGAAGGCCTGAATGCGCCGTTCGTCCATGCCCACGCCCGAGGTGAGCAGGTTGGTATAGAAGCCCAGATCGTGGGCCGCGGCGATCAGCTCTTCGAGGTCCTTGCGCACCAGTGCCTCGCCACCGGAAAAGCCGAGCTGCACGGCACCCATGGCGCGCGCCTCGCGGAACACGCGGATCCATTCGTCCGTCGAGAGCTCGTCCTTATAGCGGGCGATGTCGAGCGGGTTGGAGCAGTAGGGGCACTGCAGGGGACACTTGTAGGTCAGCTCGGCCAGCAGCCATAGGGGCTTAGGCAGGCTTGCGTCGGATCCATTGGTTGTCATGGGCGGTCTTCAAAAAGCTGTAGACGTCGTCTCGCAGCCCGTCGGCGTCCGGAAACTGGGCGCTCAGGTCGGCGACGATCTCATGGATCGAGCGGCTGCCGTCGCAGCGTTTGAGGATCTCGCCGGCGGCCGGGTTGAGCTTCACCATGCCCTCAGGGTAGAGCAGTACGTGGCACCCCTGGGCCTCCTCCCACTGAAACCGGAAGTTGTGCGCGATGACCGGCGTGTCGTCGGCGCTGAGGGGCTCGCTCATGGCTCGACCTTGTCGTTGGATGGGGGGACGTTGTGATAGGGGGGCCTCTTGGCGATGTAGGCCATCCACATACAATCGAGCATGGTCCAGAGCACGTCGAGCTTGAACTGTAGGACCTCCAGCATGCGCTCCTGTTGCGCCCGCGTGCGGTAGAAGTCCAACGTGATGGCCAGTCCGTACTCGACGTCGCGGCGTGCCTCGGCGAGTCGCTTGCGGAAATAGGCATACCCCCGCTCATCGATCCAGGGGTAGTGCCGGGGCCAGTTGTCGAGCCGCGACTGATGGATGGCGGGGGCGAAGAGCTCGGTCAGGGATGAGCTCGCCGCGACCTCCCAGGGCTGCAGGCGGGCGAAGTTGACATAGGCGTCCACGGCGAACCGCACCCCGGGGAGGAGATGGCGGTGTGACCCGAGCTCCTCGCGGGTCAGGCCCACGGCCTCCCCGAGCTGGAGCCAGGCCTCGATGCCGCCCTCGTCGCCCCGGGTCCCGTCGTGATCGATGATGCGCTGCACCCAGTGCCGGCGGATCTCGCGATCGGGGCAGTTGGCGAGGATGGCCGCATCCTTCATGGGGATCGCGGTCTGATAGTAGAAGCGGTTGGCCACCCACCCCTGGATGGCCGGTTTGTCGAGCTGGCCTGAATTCATCAGGACATTAAACTCGTGATGGATATGGTAGTAGCGCTCCTTGTCGCGCAGCCGCTGCTCGAACTCCTCGCGGGTCCAGGGGGTGATCGATTCGCCGTCCATCGTCAGTTGCAACCCTTCACAGGTGGATGTCCATGCCGTCGAACGCGACCTCGATGCCCGCTCGCTCCAAGGCCCGGCGCTGCGCAGAATCCTCGTCAAGGATCGGATTGGTGTTGTTGATGTGGATGAGGATCTTGCGCGGGCGGGTCAGACGCTCCAGGTGCTCCAGGATGCCGCCGCGGCTCGATTGGGCCAGATGGCCCATGTCGCTGCCGAGCTTGTCGCTGATACCGCCGCGAACCATCTCGTCGTTGGTCCAGAGGGTGCCGTCCACCAGCACGCAATCCGCCTCCTGCATGTAACCGAGCACCTGGTCGTCGATTGCGCCCAGTCCGGGGGCGTAGAACAGGGTCCCGCCCGTGCCCCGATCCTGAACCCGCACCCCGATGTTGTCGCCGGGCACCGTGTTGTGGCGATGGGGGGAGTAGGGGGGGGCCTCGCTGCGCAGGGGCACCGCCGTGAGCTCCAGCCCCTCTACGCCCGTCAGGGTGAAGGGCGATTCGTCGGTACGGATCTCGTGCCATCTCACGCCCCGAAAGTGCGAAAGCACCTGAAAGATCGGAAATCCGGTGGTGAGATCGTCGTGCACGGCCCCCGTGCAGTAGATGTCCCAGGGCTCGATGTGCTCTCGGAGCATCAGCAGACCCGTCGTATGGTCGATCTGGGCATCGACGAGCAGGATGGCGCGGATCGCGGTGTCGCGGATCGCCCTGGCGGGCTGGAGCGCGGGGAAGGATTCGATCTGGGCGCGGATGTCGGGCGAGGCGTTGAACAGCGCCCAGGACTCACCGTCCGCACTGACGGCGATGGACGACTGGGTGCGCGGGAGCGCGGCGAGCCTGCCGGCGCGAAGGCCCGAGCAGTTCCTGCAGTTGCAGTTCCACTGGGGGAAGCCGCCGCCGGCCCCGGATCCTAGGATGCGGACCCTCATGCGCCGCCAGTGCCTGGGAGGGTTGGCGTCACGCGTGGGCTCCTGCCTTCGACTCCTGAAGGGACGCAGTCACGGGGGCGCAAGCGCCCCGGGCTGCGGATGGGCGGGGGTGACTACCGGTTGTTGACGTACAAATTGATCTCGAAGCCGAGACGCAGGTCTTCGTAGGCGGGGGTTGTCCAGATCATCGCAAATGCCTCCAGTGGCTTTCGGGGTGAAAATCGGTCCTGTCCTCTGGGTCCGTGGCCGGTGCCGAACCGGATCCAACCGCGCAGCTTGGCGCTGTGTCGAAGTGGACAGCAAACCCTATGCCAGCGCGCGCCGATGCCTCGATGGTTCGCCCCGCGGCCCGAGAGGCTGGACGGGGCCGCCGCGGACCCGGCGACCGGCGGCCCGATTGTTTCACGGGTGGCACAGAGTGACCCGGGGCGCACGACACCAGGGACGGGACCGGGCCGGCCGCGGCCAAGAAACGCGGTGCCGCGGGATGCGACGGCCCGGGCATCCCCCGAGGGCGCGGATACCCGATCCGGGAGATGCCAAGCCGAAAGGATGCCGCTACTTCTCCGGTGTGGGCTGCTGCTGCTGCATGCGCTCGGCCTGCTCCTTTGCGCGCTTCTGCATCTCGGCCACGAAGGCCTCGATCTCGGTCTTGGTCGCAAAGCCATCGCCGTCGGTATCCACCACCTTGAAGGACGCCTCGATCGGCTGCCCATGCTCCTCGAGGTCCACCTTGCCGTCTCCGTTGGCATCCAGCCGCTTGATGAATATCTCGCCAAAGTCAGGCATGCCCCGCTCCTTCATCTTCTCCAGGGCCTCGGGCGGGACCCGGGCCTTGAAGGCGGCGCTTGCCTCCTCGGCCGTCACGAACCCGTCCGCGTTGGCGTCCATCTCCTTGAAACGCGCGGTCTCGGGGGCCATGGACTCGGCGAGGCTGACCTTGCCGTCTCCGTCGGTGTCCTGCTGCATCAGCGCCTCGACCGGGGACGTCGGCGGCGCGGCCGTGGCATCGGCCTGGGGCTGGGCGCCGGCGGGGGCGGCGACAAAGGCCCCGCACAGGGCGGCGATGGCGAACGAAAGCGGTCTCTGCATGAGGTGTCTCCTGTGTATGGCTCGCGCGCTTGCTTATCGAATCCGCAGACGTTCGCGAGGGGTTCCCATTATCCACGAGACGGGCGGGCGGTGCGCGGTGCTCCCGCGGCGGACGGGCTGTCTCAGGAGTGGGACAGAGTGAGCGGCCGCGTGATCCGCGGCAGTGACTCTCGGGTGAGCCGCCGTCTGCCTCAGTCGTACTTGATGTACTTGAAGCGCGGCTCGTCGGGGGTGCCCTCCAGCGCGCTCTGCGGGCCAGGCCGCCAGCTCACCGTCTCTTCGATCATGCGGGCGAGCTCGAAGTCCTTGTCGGTGATCCCCTTCGCCGAGTGGGTGCTCAGCTTGACGATCACAAAGGCGTAGGAGGCGGTCAGATCAGGGTGGTGCCACGCCGCCTCCGCCAGGTGACCCACGGCGTTGATGACCATCAGGGTGCCCTTCCAGCCACTGGTCTTGAACTTGCGTCGGATCCAGCCTTCCTCGTAATACCAGTGGGGCAGCTCGGACTGGAGCCGCTGGCGAATCTCGTCTTCGGTGTAGACCGTTTCGTCGGACATCGTGGTCGCTCCCTATCGGTTCCCATGATGCATGTCCAGTGCCGCGCCGGTGGGTCGGGTCAGACCCAGACCAGCACCTCGCCGCGGCCGTCGTAGCCTAGATCTCCAAGCCATCGGCGCACGCGGGAACCGCGGCGGCCCAGCTCCGAGAAGGGCGGATCCAGGTGGCGCAGCGAGTCGGCGAGCAGGGTCAGGAAACCCAGCTCCTGGACGCCGTTGTCGTTGAAGGTGGGGGGCAGATCGGGCGTCGCGGCGAGGATCAGGGTGCCCCGGCGCATGGCGAGCCCGGTGTTGCGACCCGTGGCCCCGAGGACGGCGATGGTCCCGGCGATCATCCGCGCGGCGCAAAAGTCCCCGGCGCGGCCGGCGATCAGGATGGTGCCGCGGCGCAGGCGATCGCCGGCCCGGTCCCCGGCGTCGCCCCGGACTTCGATCAGGCCGCCCCGCATGCCGTGGCGCTCGCCGGGTAGGGGCGCCCCCAGGAAGTCGCCGCAGCTGCCCTCGATGCGGAGCCAGCCGCCGGACATGCCGCTGCCCGCCAAGATCCCCGCGTCGCCGGTCACCCTCAATTCGCCGCCGCCCATGGCGCGGCCGAGGTAGGCGCCCGCCCGGCCCTCGACCCGGATGCTGCCGCGGGTCATGCCGGTGCCGATCCCGTCAAGCCGGTCGCTCTCGCAGTGGATCCGGATGTCGGCCACGTCCCCGCCGCTGATGTGGAACAGCTCGCCGGCCGCGACCTGACGGTTTCCCTGCCACAGGGGGATCCGCCCGATCGCTCCCGGCGCCTTGCCGGCCAGCCCGTCCGGGGTGAAGGCCGACAGGTCGATCCGCTGGGCGGTCGGCCCGCGCAGCTCTAGCGTCAGCGGCGTCATGCCAGCAGCTCCCGCAGATGGAAGTGGAACTTGCCGAGCTTGCCCCCGTAGTTGCCGGCGGAGATGCGGTCGATGCCCGCACCGGCGCCGAGCTCACAGACCGCCTCGATGCCCACGCGCGTCGCCTCCCGCACGTCCGTCTCGCCGAGCCCGTTGATGACAATCTCCAGCACGGATGCGATTTGGGGTCCGACCCGGGACGCCACCTGGCCGCGCAGCGTGGGGCAATAGGCGTCGTTGGTGGACGCCATCAGTGACCGGTACTTGGAGCCGACCTTGGACCCAGAGCGCGCGATGCCGCCGGGGAAGGGCAGCAGCACGTTGCGCAGCCGTCGGATCGCCCGCACCGCCTGCTCACAGGCCGCCAGGACCTCCTCGTGACCGCGCCCCAGGACCAGAAAGTTGCCGCCGCCGACGGCGCTGGTGCGCGCCGTGTATTCCTCGCACAGGAACTCGCCGTCCATCACGGGGATCCGCCAGTAGCGCCGCCCGCCGATCTGCTTGGAGATCTGGTGGCCGTCGCCGAAGAAGCGCAGGTTCTTGCCCAGGGGCACCGGCTTTTCGCTCTCGATGCCGGCGAAGACGGCCGTGCCCGGGCAGGTCAGCACGCATTGACCGACCCGGCGCTCCAGCTGTCGCGCCAGCTCGTCACCGGAGACGGCGAACAGCAGCACGCTGACCCCGGGGCGCCCGTCGGGCGACTCGGCCGGCGCCAGCTCGGACTCAATGCCGGCCTCCACGCCGCAGCCGATTACCGAAGTGGCGAATCCGGTCATGGTGGTCGCCGCCACCCGCGCCCAGTGAGCGCTCTGGGCGGTGATGAGGATGCGGGTCGCCGTCATCCCGAAGGCCTCGGCAAAGGTGTCCTCGATCTCGATGCCGTTGATGTTCACGAACGGGGCCTGCAGGGGTGAACGCTCGTGGGGCTGCCAATGCCCTCCGCCATCTCGTCGTCGGAGATGCGGAAGTTCTCCATGCGGGTGGCGTGATAGCGGTCGAACCAGGCGCCGATGCGCCGCTCGATGCCGCGGTCGAACTCGGGGCGCACCACCTGGGTGGTGCCTGTCACCACCCGCGTGACCCTCGCCTCCTCCACCACGACCTCGCCCCCCTTGAACACCAGCATCGGGGCCTGGAAGCTCTGCTCCGGGTCCGCCAGGTCGTGATAGACGGTGATGTCCGCCACTGCCCCCTCACCCAGGTGGCCGCGGTCGCTGAGCCCGAGGATCCGCGCCGGTCCCGCCCGGGTCATGATGGCGATCTCATACAGCGAATAGGCCCTGTCGAGACCGGCGAGGCGGCTCATTTGCGCCGCCCCGGGGTGGATTTGGGCCAGTTGATCCCTTCGGAAACCCGGGTCCATCAAGAGCCGGATCAGCCGCGGATAGCTGGTGAAGGGGGCACCATTGGGGTGATCGGTGGTGAGGAAGACGCGCCACGGGTCCTGCACCATCAGGAACAGCTCGAGCCCGATGGCCCACTGCAGGGCGTTGACGAGGCCCTTGTCCCGGTAGCGGAAGGGCACGACGCCACAGCCGGCGTCGCACTCGATGTCCATGCAGGTCCACTTGTGGGGGTGGGCCAGGCGGTGGTTGGCATGCTGCCGCATGGTGTCGCCGGAGATGGTCACCGTCTGTCCGAACATCACCTGACCGACGTCGATGGTGACGTTGGGCCTCCGGTTCACGGCCTCTGCGATCTCGGCCGCGGCGGAGGAGAAGCCGTGGTCGCCCTCACTGCCGTAGCTGTGGAACTGGATGTGGGTCAGATGGATCGGGAAGCCCTCGGCGGCGTCCATGGTGGCCAGGGTGGAGATCCAGTTGCCGGGCACCCCCAGGTTGCTCGCGTGCACGTGCAGGGGATGCGGTATGCCGAGCTCGGCGACGGCGCGGCTGAGCGTGCGCAGGATGTCCCGCGGGCGCAGTGGGTAGTGGGGGTGGAGCTCGTCGACGTCGAGCCGCCGCGCGTTGAACTTGAAGGCGTTGATCCCGCCCGGGTTGACCACCTTGATGCCGATGCACTGGGAGGCGCGCAGGGTCCAGGCCACATAGTCGTTGATGGTCTCCTGGGATGCACCCTCGGACATCAACTGGAGCAGCAGATCGTCGTTTCCGAGCAGGGCGTAACCCCCGGTGTCGAGCATCGGGGTGTCGGCCATCTCCATGTGGGACTGACGCGCGTTAGCGGGCAGGACCGCGGGCTCGAAGCAGGTGGTGTAGCCCATCTCGGCGTAGCGGTAACCGGTCGCCGTCGTCGACGGGGCGGCGTGGCCGCCGCCCGAGCGGGTGATCGCGGTGCGGGCCCGTGGGTGGGCCGCCTGGTCCTCGGGCATCATGGCGCGGGCGATGTTGACCTTGCCCCCGCCGATGTGGGTGTGCAGGTCGATGGCGCCGGCCATCACCCGCTTGCCGCTGAGGTCGAAGGTGCGGCCTGGGGCCTCACCGGCCGGCGCCCGGGTGAGGATGCGGCCGTCGCGGATGAAGAGGTCCCGCACCTCGCCGTCGATCCCGTTCGCCGGGTCGTAGAGGGTGCCGCCGGAGAGCTTGGTCAGCATCGGGCGCGCGTCTCCATCAGCAGGTGAGCGGCCCCAACCGCTCCTGGATCCGGCCGAGCACCTCGGCCACCGAGGGCAGATCGCTCGAGCGCAGCCGCCCCAGGGGCAGTGGAACCTCTGAATCGCTGCGAAACCAGTGACCCGGGTGGTCGATGCCTGGGACCCCGACGGGGATCTGCACCTCGGGCGGCGCGGTCTGCTCGACCCGCCCCTGGCCCAGCAGGATGGTCGGCATCTCCGCTGCCGGGGCCGGGGCCTGGGGCAGGGCGCCGACCCACAGCAGCAGGTCGACCTCCCCGCGGGCCAGCAGGTCGGCGTGCCGGTAGAGCAGGGGATGGTATCTGGGCCGCCCCTGATCGAGCGCGACGCGCAGCGGGTAGCCGGTCTGCCAGGTGCAGACCTGATTGGCGGTGATGTCGCCGCGTGTCCCGGCCAGGGGCAGGGCCGCGGAGCGGGTGCTCTCGTTGAGGTCGCGGATCAGCTCCACCCACGCCTGCACCGTGAGCTCCGCATGGGGGAAGTCCAGCTCGGCCGCGCTCCAGGCCACCACGCTGTAGCGGGCCTCGCGCAACCGACCGGCGAGACCCTCGAGGACCCCGTCCGCCAGCCCCAGGGCCGCCCCGCCACGAACCGGGCGGCCGGCGATGAGGGCGCGCAGCATGGCCGCGAGCCCGGCCAGCCCAAAGAGCGGCAACGGGATCAGGGTCGGCTCCAGGGCACGGATTTCAGCGGGGGGCTCGGCCTCTCCCCAGGTCCCGATCAGCACCAGCTGGCGGGCCTGCGGGGGCGAGAACAGGGCGTCGCCGGGATAGAGCACCCGCTCGATCAGGCGCGGGAAGCGCTCGAAGCACTGGGTGCCGAGGACCAGGATCAGATCGGCCCGGTTACGCACCTCGGTAAAAGTGGTGGTGAGCCAGCCCCCGTCCTGCAGGACCAGCAGGTTGCGGAAGAGCGCATCGCCATCGGCGTGGTCGAGCACCGCGCCGCAGCGATCGGCCAGGGCCAGGGCGGCGCGCACCCCGTTGACGTCGGCGACCAGGCCGGCGATGAGCGGCGCCGTGGCGCGGCTCAAGAGCGCGGCGCCGTGCTCGAGCGCCTCCTCCAGGGTCACGACCCGCCCGCGGATGCGAGGCTGCGCGTCCTCGGCGGCGAGTGACTCGGCGAGCCGCGCCTTGGCCAGGGCGCAGCCGTTTTTCAGGACCTGCAGCTCGCCGTCCTCGGACTGGATGCTCAGGTCATCGCAGGCGAGCCCGCAGAAGGGGCAGGTCACGGCGTCATGGCGGCCGGCGACTTGATGATTCCACATGACCCTGGTCCGGGGCGGGCTTCGGTTGACGGCGAGCAGCACGAGGCGGCAGAAACCGTGCCAACGGCCCGTGCGCCGCCGGGGCCGGCGCTTTTCCCCCGGAGGGCCGGCGCCGCAACGGGGTCGGACCCTGGAGCCCGGGCCGGCGCTGGCCCAGCACTGTACCTGGCGCCGCCGTTTGACGGTTACACACTGCTTCAGCGAGGACACATCCGCCCATCCATCCCATCCCCCGGGGCCTGGATGTTGGGCACCAGGAAGCTGCCGGGCCGCGCGCGGCAAAGACATGCGGGCGGCGGGCATGAAATTTGTATCATCCGCCTCGCCCGAGGCCCCATCGGCCTCTCTCGGGCCGCCCTTTCCTTGCAGACCACCGGAGACGCCAGAGCAATGACGGGCCTGCCGTCCATCCATGTCGATATCGAGGCACCGGCTCGTCTGCATCTCGGTTTTCTCGATCTCAACGGAGCCCTGGGCCGGCGCTTCGGCAGTCTGGGTCTCGCCATCGACACCCTGGCCACCCGCCTTCGGGCGGAGCGGGCCCGCGGATTCGACGGCCGGGGTCCCGGGGCCGAGCGGGCCATCGACATGGCGCGGGACTTCGCCAAGCGCCGCGGGATCGAAGGCGGGGCCTATCTCACCCTCGAGGAGCAGATCCCCGAGCATGCAGGCCTGGGGTCCGGGACCCAGCTCGCGCTGGCGGTGGGGACGGCGCTGGAACGACTCTACGGTTGCGAGAGCGGCACCGGCTCCATTGCCCAGAGCCTGCAGCGCGGCGCACGCTCCGGGATCGGCATTGCCGCCTTCGACGAGGGCGGATTCATCGTCGATTGCGGGCGCGGTGACGGCCCGGGGTGCCCAGCGGTTCCGCCGGTCGCCATGCGGCTGCCCTTTCCCGCGCAGTGGCGGCTGCTGCTGATCCTGGACGCACGCACCCAGGGGCTGCACGGGGCACGCGAGTCGGAGGCCTTCGCGCGGCTACCGGAGTTTCCAGAGGAGGCCGCCGGACGGCTCTGTCGCCTGCTCCTGATGAAGATCGTGCCAGGGCTCCTGGAGCAGCGGCTCCCACCCGTCGCCGAGGGGCTCGGGGAGATACAGCGGGTGGTGGGTGACCATTTTGCCCCCGCCCAGAACGGGCGCTTCGCCTCTCCGGCGGTGGCGCAGACCCTGTCCTGGCTCGAGCAGCAGGGTCTGGCGGGTACCGGTCAGAGTTCCTGGGGTCCCACCGGCTTCGTGCTGGTGGGCGACGAACCGGCCGCACGGGCACTGGAGCGCGACCTCAAGCGTCGCTTCGGCGAGCTCTCCCCCCTTCGCTATCTCATCGTCGCTGCCCGCAACCGCGGCGCCTCGGTGCGGGTGGCTCGGGCCCCGCTCCAGATCGGTCGAGAGCATTGAGCAAAGACGATGGACAGACCCTACCTGCTGCACATGATCACCACGGCGAAGAACCTGAGCCCCTTCGACGTCAACATGGCCTATGACGCGGGCTGGGACGCGTGCACGCCCTATGTCGGGGTGTCGCTGGAGGAGGTTCGCGGGCTGGTCCAGGACGCGATCTTTTCCCGCGGGCCGAAGGGGGTGAAGCGCACCGGCATCTTCCTCGGCGGGCGCGATGCCCACCTGGCGATGGACATGCTCGAGGCCGCGCGCGCGGCCATGGTGCCGCCCTTCGAGGTGTCGGTCTTCGCCGACCCGAGCGGCGCCTTCACCACCGCCGGCGCCATGGTCGCCTGTGTCGAGAAGGTGCTGCGCAAGGGGCAGGGCGGAGGTCTGTCCGGGCTGCGCGCCCTGGTGTTCGGCGGCACCGGTCCAGTGGGCTCGGCGGCGGCCGTACTGGCGGCCCGGGCGGGTGCGGACGCCGTCGTCCTGAGTCATCGCGACCTGAAGGCCGCCGAGGAGGCGGCGCAACGCTGCTCCCGGCGTTACGGGGTCAGCCTCTCCGCCGGCGATGGCAGCAGCGCGCAGGCCGTCGACACCTTGCTGGGCGAGGCCGATGTGGTGCTCAACGCGGCCGCGGCCGGTGTCCGGGTGCTGAGCGCCGCCCAGGTGGCCTCCGCCCGACGCCTCAAGGTGGCCTGTGACGTCAACGCGGTCCCGCCCGCCGGCATCGAAGGGGTGGGGCCCATGGACGACGCCGCGCCGCTCGCCGGATCGCGCTCAGGCGCGGTGGGCATCGGCGCCCTGGCGGTGGGCAACGTCAAGTACCGCGCCCAGAACAAGCTGCTGAGCCAGATGCGCGAGTCGGGCGAGCCCCACTATCGGCCCCAGTATCTCGGGTTCGACGAGGCACTGGAGGCGGCGCGCGCCCATGTGGACTGAACCCCATGTGGACTGAGGGCGAGCCGGCGGCCCTGCTCATCGTCTCGACCAGCGGCCGCGCCCTGGCCCAGTCCGCGGCGCGCGGCGACTATCGGGTGACGGTGCTCGACGGCTTCTGCGACGCGGACACCCGGGCCGTCGCCTCCTGTATCCGCGTGGGTCTGACCGAGCGGGGTCTCGATGCCGATCGGGTGCGACTCGAGGCGGGGCGGCTGCACGGGCAGGAGGCCGGAGCCGGGCTCGTCTATGGCTCGGGCCTTGAGGGCGCGCCCGAGACCCTGGCTTGGATGGCGGAGCGATTTCGCCTGCTCGGGAACCCCCCCGGGGTCCTGGAGCTGCTGGCCGATCCGCCCCGCTTCTTCGGCCTGCTCGACGGCCTCGGGATCCGCCATCCGGAGACACGGCCGGATGCGCCGCCCGCGGGCGACGGTTCGCGATGGCTGCTCAAGGAGGCCGGGACCAGCGGCGGCCTGGGCGTGCGGTCCTGGCGTCACGGCGACCCCAGGCCGGCGCGGCCGCACTACTTCCAGCGCTTCATCGAGGGGCCCCTGGTGTCGCTGGTGTTCATCGCCGACGGTGTGGATCTGGAGGTGATCGGGGTGAGTCGCCCGCGCACGGCGACCATCGGCGGTCCGCCGTCCTTCCACTACGGCGGCGCCATCGCTCAGGTCCCCTTGGGTGCCGCCCAGCGGGCGCGGATCGAGGGCTGGGCCGCGGCTCTGGTCCCGGCACTGGGCCTGCGGGGCCTCAATAACCTGGATTTCGTGTTGCACCTGGGTGAGCCGCTGCTGCTCGAGCTCAATCCCCGGCCCTCGGCGACCCTGGACCTGTACGAGTCCCAGTGCCCGCGCGGCTGGATGCGTGGGCACGTGCGGGCCAGCCTCGGGGACCTGCGGTGGGCGCTGCGCGACCGGAGGGTCCCGGGGAGGCAGCCCATCCGGGGCCAGCGCGTCGTCTATGCTCCGGAGTCCCTCGCCATTTCGCCGCGTCTGAGCTGGCCCAGCTGGTGCCACGACCGGCCGGTCGGGGGCAGCCGTATCGCCCCCGGGTCGCCCCTGTGCACCCTATCGGCGTCCGGGCCCGACGCCGCCCAGACCGAGCGGCTCCTGATCGAGCGGGAGCGCCGGATACTCCAACTGTTGGAGGCGGCCGGCGCCCCTGACGCGGGGGAGGCGCGCCCGTGAGCCGGCCGAGCATCAATGCCCTCACCGCCCCGCTGGTGGAGGCCCTGGTGGCGGACGCCGAGCGCCTGCGTCTCGGCGTGCAACGCCTGGAGAACGGCTGTCTGCTCATCGATGCGGGCATCGACGCGCCCGGCGGTCTGGAGGCCGGACGGCGTATCGCCGAGATCTGTCTGGGCGGGCTGGGCCGCGTCGAGTTCACGTCAGCAGGCCCGGTCGGCCAGTGGCCGGTCTCGGTTCAGGTCCACACACTCGATCCCGTCCTGGCGTGTCTTGGGAGTCAATATGCGGGCTGGAGCCTTGCACATGGCGAGGGCAAGGGCGCCTTCCATGCCCTGGGTTCCGGGCCGGGCAGGGCGCTCGCACTCAAGGAGCCCCTGTTCGGGGAGCTGGGCTACGGCGACCGCTTCGATCGCACCTGCCTGGTGCTGGAGGTGGACAAGGCGCCGCCGCTGCCGCTGGTGGAGAAGATCGTCAGGGACTGCGGTGTGAGCCCCGATGGCCTCACGCTGATTCTCACGCCCACCCGCAGCCTTGCCGGCACCGTTCAGATCGTGTCGCGGGTGCTGGAGGTGGCATTGCACAAGGCCCACGCCCTCGGGTTCGATCTCGGTGCGATCCGCGACGGTATGGGGAGCGCGCCGCTTCCACCCCCGGCGGCGGACTTCATGACCGCCATGGGCCGCACCAACGACGCCATCCTGTTCGCCGGTCGGGTGCAGCTCTATGTCAGCGGCGCCGACGACGCGGCCGAGGATCTGGCGCAGCAGCTGCCGAGCAGCGCTTCCCGGGACTATGGGCGTCCCTTCGCCGAGGTCTTCAAGGCCCACGGTTTCGATTTCTTCCAGATCGACCCCATGCTGTTCAGCCCGGCCTCGGTGCTGGTCAGCGCCCTGGACAGCGGGCGGAGCTTTCGCGCGGGTGACCTCGACCTGGGGCTGCTCGAGACCTCCTTCGGGATCGCGCCCTGAGACGCCCGCCACCATGAGCCGCCGCATCGCCATCTTCACCGATGATCCGGGCTGGCACGGGGCGCGGCTGCGCGAGGCCTTCGCGGCCCGCGGCTGCGAGAGCGTCTTCGTCTCGCTCCAGTCCTGTGGGCTCGACCTGACGGGCGACGGCCCGGGTCTGGTGGTAACAGGTTTCGATGCCCTGCCCGACGGGGCCTTCGTGCGCGGCGTCCCCGGGGGCAGCCTCGAGCAGGTGGTCCTTTACCTCGACATACTCCACGCCCTGCGCCGGCTCGGCGTGCCCGTCTACAACGAGGCAGGGGCCATCGAGCGGAGCGTGGACAAGGCCATGACGAGCTTCCTGCTGCGTACCGCCGGTATCCCGACCCCCCCGGTGTGGGTGACGACCGATCCCGGTCGGGCCGCCGCCATCGTCGAGCAGGAGCTCCGGGCCGGCCAGGGGCTGGTGCTGAAACCCCTCTTCGGCTCCCAGGGGGTGGGGGTGATGCGGGTCCTGGAGTCATCGGACCTGCCGCCGGGCGAGCAGGTCAACGGCGTCTGGTACCTGCAACGATTCATCTCCACCGGCAGTGGGTCGGCCCACGACTGGCGGGTCTTCGTGATCGGCGGCCGAGCGGTGGCCGCCATGCGCCGCTGCGCCCAGGGGTGGATCGCCAACGTGGCCCAGGGGGCGAGCTGTCAGCCCGCCCTGCTGGACAATGATCTTCGAGAGCTCGCCGAGTCATCGGTGCGCGCCCTGGAGATGCACTACGCCGGCGTCGACATCCTGCGTGATGCGACTGGCCTGGCGACTGTCATCGAGGTCAACAGCATCCCCGCCTGGAAGGGGCTGCAGCAGGTCTGCGCACTGGACATCGCCGATTCACTGGTGGCCGATTTCCTGAGGTTCTGCCCCGGGGTCTCACTGGTCGAGGCGGTGGGCGCATGAGCGGCGCCACCGTCGAGCCAATGCCGCTGCGCGAGCGCATCCACGAGGCCTACCGGGAGGCCTGTACGCTGGAGCTGACCGCCCTCAAGCCAGGAAACGTCCATCAGTTCGCCGACGGGCACGGGATGTGCCTGGCAGACTTTGCGATCAGTGCCAGCGTCAGCGCCCTGCCCCTGAGCGATCCGTCGCTGGGTCTGGGCGAGCGGATCTTTCGCCCCATCGCGGCGACCCGGGCGGCGGTGGGCTGCAATACCAATCTGGGGATCGTGCTCCTGTGCGCCCCGCTGGTGCAGGCGCTGCTGGACCCTGAGGCCAGCGGCGACCTGCGGCAGAGGGTGATCTCCGTGTTGGGCGCGGCAGATCGGACGGATACCCAGTGGCTGTTCAGCGCCATCCGGCTGGCGCGCCCGGCCGGGCTCGGTGAATCGGGACGCCACGACGTCGGCGGGGCCGCCGACGCCGCCCTGTTGACGGTGATGGCCCATGCGGCACCCTGGGACGGCATCGCGCGGACCTATAGGGACGGGTACCGGGATCTGTTCGGGCACGACGTCCCCCTGATCGAGCGCTTCCTGGCGCGCTGGGGTGACGAGGCCTGGGCGGCGACGGCCCTCTATATGGACCTGCTCGGCCGGGTCCCCGACACCCACATCGCCAGGAAGCGGGGTGCCGCGGCGGCTGAAGAGGTGCGGCGCCGGGCGGCGCCGGTCGCCCGTGCCCTGGCCCGATGCCAGGATCCCGAGGACCTGCGCGAGCCGTTGCTCGCGCTCGATCGCGAGCTCAAGCAGGGAGGCATCAATCCGGGCACATCGGCGGATTTCACCGTGGCCGCCCTGCTGATACGGCGCCTGGCGCCGATGTGCCGCCTGTTGGAGCCAATCACGGGGTCTCCCCGTACCCATGGTCCGCGGGCGCTTGCCCTCGGGACCGATTTCACTGTGTAAGCCAAGAGAGGAAGGAGAACGAGATGACAGTCATCAACAAGACCCTGATCGGCGAATCCCTGGTCGGCGACGGCAACGAGGTCGCTCATGTCGACCTGATCATGGGTCCGCGCGGCTCGGCGGCCGAGACCGCCTTCTGCAACGGGCTCGTCAACAACAAGGACGGCTTCACCAGCCTCCTCGCGGTGGTGGCCCCCAACCTGTTGGCCAAGCCCAACACCATGTTGTTCAACAAGGTGACCATCAAGGGGGCAAAGCAGGCGGTCCAGATGTTCGGTCCGGCGCAGCGTGCCGTGGCCATGGCGGTGGCCGATTCGGTGGAGGATGGGACCATCCCGGCGGACGAGGCCGACGACATCTTCATCTGCGTCGGCGTCTTCATCCACTGGGAGGCGGAGGACGACGCCAAGATCCAGGACTACAACTATCAGGCCACCAAGGAGGCGATCGCGCGCGCGGTGGCCGGTGAGCCGAAGGCCGCGGAGGTGGTCGCGAAGAAGGGTACCGCCGAGCACCCCTTCGCCGCCCACAAGTGACGGGCCCTGGGCGCGGCGCCTCCGGGCGCCGCGCCCGGCTGTCGACCGGGGCCAGCCAGGCCGCGCGACCGGGCGGCCGGAGGTTTGAGTGCATGATTTGCCTGGAATGCGACCGAGCCGTCGCCAGGCTCGACAACGCGCATCTGCTCGAGTGCTGTGGTCTCACCCTGCAGGAATACGCCCTGCGCCATCGTTTGCCGCTGGACCTGCTGGTCGATCGATCGGAGCTCAATCGCGCGGATGACGCCGGCGACTATGGTCGGCCCCTGCGCCATCCGTCGGAGCGGGCGCGCGCCGTTCTGCGCGGCCTGACCTGGGGCGGTCTGCTGCGCGAGGAGGGCGCCTTCGTGCTGGTGCCGGGGGAGGTCAGGCGGCTGGATCTGCTGCTGTGGGACCGGCAGGCCCTGAGCGACTACGGTTTCGAATTCCGCCAAGAGTACCGCTATTCGGACGATGCCCATCGGGTGGTGGCGCTCAATCGCCTCAAGGCGCCCAAGGGCCACCTGGAGCAGTCACTGGACCTGCGTCTGTCGCCGATACCGCCGCCGGATTTCCTGTTGAGTCTGGCGGTGCTGGTGGCGCACGTCGGGGAGCTTCAGGCCGGCTATCTGTTCGTGCAGATTCCGAGCGCGGTGCAGGCCCGCTCGATCGCACTGGAGCTCGGGCGCCACGGCGTGACACTGGTGGAGCTGGACGCGGCGGACCTGCCCGGCGCCGTGCTGCTGCGCACCCGGACCCTGGGCGACAGCGCCCGGCTGCTCGGGCTGATCGAGCCCCGGTTGCGCGAGATGGCGGGCGCCCTGGAGCGGTTCCACCAGGAGACGCCGAGGCTCGCGGTCACCAAGGAGCTGGTGTTCGACTCCGCCCACTTCATCACCGATCACCCGGCCAAGTGCTCGAATCTGCACGGGGGACGCTACCGGCTGCACGTGACGGTCGAGGGGCGGGTGGATCCTGTCACCGGCTGCGTCATCGACTACGGCTATCTGAAGCGGGTCGTCAACCGACGCGTCATCGAGCGCTTCGACCACCATCACCTGAACTATGCGGCCCCGGAGCTCGGTTGGCGATCCAGCACCGAGATGCTGTGCATCTATTGCTGGGAGCAGCTCATCGATTATCTGCCCGGTCTCGCCGAGCTGGTGCTCTACGAGACCACGCAGAACTGGTGCCGTTACCGGGGTCCGGACCTGGAGTCGGTCCAGCGTCAGGGCAGCGATCGGGTGCTCGGCTTTTTTCAGGGCGAGCTCGGGGGCTCGTCCGTGCGCGACGGGATCAGGCCGCCGCGGCCCCTCGCGCTCGTCGCCGGGCGCGGGAACTGAGCGGCGGTCCGGCTCCCGTGGACGTCAGCCCGACAGCCTGTCGAGCCCGAGGACGCCGTGGTCACCCGACGCTTGGTGCAGCAGGGTCGAGACCAGGGCCCCGGCGACCCCCAGGTCCCGCAGCCTCTGGAGGTCGGCCGCGCCGCGCACCCCGCCCGCCGCGTAGAACCGGGTGGTCGGCGAGGCCCTGCGCAGGCGCTCCAGGAGCGGGAGATCGGGGCCGGAGCCGGTCCCCACCCGAGTGAGCGTCATCACGATGACCTCTTCGGGCCAGAGCTCGGGCTGCCCGTGGACGGCGGCCGCTCCCAGGGGCCGGTCGTCGCGAAAGTCCAGCGAAAGGACCGGGTCGGGCAGGGTGCGGATCAGGTCGGCGAGCTGGGCGGCGCCCGCGATGGACTCGGTCCCCAGCACAGGGCGGGCGATGGGGGCGATGCGATCCAGATCGCGCAACCCGCTGTCGACCCAGAGCTCGATCGCCGGGTGAGCGCGGTGGATGGACTCGATTACCGGCAGCCGAGTGGCGCCGCCGCCGATGGCGTCCAGATCGGCGATGTAGAGGGCATCGAAGGGGTGAAGCGCGAGCAGGGCCGATGCCACGGCCTCGGGACGGCTGGAGTTGCATAGGGGCGATACCAGGGGGCGGTAATCGCCGCGGTTGCCGCTGAGCGCCGCGACGACGACACCGGCCTTGAGGTCGAGGACCGGGATCAGCTTCATCTCAGGTGGGCCATGCGCATCTTCGTGTTCGAGTATGTGACCGGCGGCGGGATGCTCGGGTGCGTCCTGACCCCTTCGCTCGCCGGTGAAGGCGACCTGATGGTTCGGGCGCTGGTGAGCGATCTGTGTGAGCTCGACGGGGTCGAGGTCGTCGTCACGCGGGATTCGCGCCTGGGCCCCCTGAGGCCTCCCGCTGAGTGTCGCTTCATCGAGGGAGCGGATCAATTCGCGGATCAATGGGACCAGATCCTGGGCTCGGTGGATGCGGTCTGGCCCATCGCGCCCGAGCATCAGGGTACCCTGGAGTGGATCAGCGAGCGGGTGCTGGCCCGCGGCAAGACCCTGTTGAGCAGCCCTCCGGGGACCGTACGGGTCGCCGCGAGCAAGATCGAGACCTCTGCGGCGGTTGGCCGGACGGGGCATCGCGGTGGTCCCGACCTATCGAATCGACGATCGGCTGCCCGGCCTCCCCGGCCGTTGGGTGCTCAAGCCGGACGACGGCGTGGGGTGCCTGGGCATCCGTCTGTTCCAGGATCGCGACTCACTGCGCCGGCATTGGGAGCGGCTTGCCGAGGCCCATGCCTTCGTCGCCCAGCCCTATGTCGCCGGTGTGGCCGCCAGCCTCTGCATGCTGGCCAGGGGGGGCGAGGCGGCCCTGCTCAGCGTCAACCGGCAGCGCATCGCGGTGATGGATGACGCCCTGGTCCTGCTGGGCTGCGTGGTCAGCGGGATCGACGGGGCCCATGGAGGCTATCGGCGGCTCGCCAGCGATGTGGCGGCGGCCCTGCCGGGGCTCCACGGGTTCCTGGGGGTGGATCTGATCGTCGCCGCGGGAAGCCCCCAGGTCCTGGAGGTCAACCCGCGACTCACGACCTCTTATGTGGGCCTCAGGGAATCCATCGGCGTCAATCCCGCCGCCCTGGTGCTCGACCTGGTGCACGGCGGCGAGGCCTGGCGGGCCCCGGTCGGGGCGGCCAAGGCGGTCGACGTCTGCCTGGACTACGCGGATGTCGCCTGATCCCTGGCTGGGTTGGGACCTCGGCGGCGCCCACGTCAAGGCGGTGCGCATCAGCGGCAATGGCGACGGGCCAAGGGTGGTGCAGGTCCCCTGTGCACTCTGGCAGGGCCTCGACCGGCTCGAGCAGGCGATGGAGCTGGTGTTGAGCCGGGTCGGTGGAGGCTGTCGCCGGCACGCGGTGACCATGACCGGCGAGCTCGCCGATCTGTTCGACGACAGGGCGAGCGGCGTCGGGGCCCTGATTGGCACCCTAGGTCGCCGTCTGGCCGGGGATCGCCTGCTGATCTGGGCGGGAGCGGAGGGCCTTCTGGAGCCAGAGGCCGCCATGCGGGTCCCGGAGCTGGTCGCCTCCGCCAACTGGATGGCGACCGCCGAGCTGGCCGCGGCACGCATCGGGGAAGGGTTGTTGCTGGATCTAGGGAGCACGACCACGGACCTGATCCCCTTCGCCCAGGGCCGCGTCCAGGCGATCGGTTACACGGATTGCGAGCGCCTGGTGCAGCAGGAGCTGATCTATACGGGCGTGGTCAGGACACCATTGATGGCCGTCGCGCGTCTGGTCCCCCTCGGCGGGGCCTGGGTCCCGCTGATGGCCGAGCACTTCGCCACCATGGCGGACGTCTATCGGCTGACCGGCGAGCTGCCGGGGCACGCAGATCTGCACCCCAGCGCGGATGGTCGCGACAAGGGCGTCGCCGCGAGCGCCCGCCGGATGGCGCGCATGGTCGGGATGGACGCGGGGTCGGCTGATCCGTGGGTGTGGCGCCGCCTGGCGGCCTTCCTGGCGGAGCGGCAGTTGCGCGGCATCACGGATGCCTGCGAGCGGATCCTCTCGCGCGGCGGGCTCTCGGTTGAGGCACCGCTGGTGGGGGCGGGAGTCGGTTCCTTTATCATCAGGCGACTGGCCGAGCGGCTGCAAAGGCCCTATATCGCCTTCGAGGGGTTTTTCGAGCCGGCGGACCCGACCGGCCCCCCGATCGGCGACTGCGCGCCGGCCGCCGCCGTCGCAAGCCTCGCGGCACAGAGCGGACTGGATTCATGACGACGCCACTCGCCCAACAGATCGACTATCGAGCGGACAGCGCGCCCCTCTTCGAGGCGCTGACGGATCACGCCTGGCCGGTCTTTCTCGACAGCGGCCGCCCCTACTGCGATCAGGGGCGCTACGACATCATCAGCGCCAACCCCCGCGCGGTGCTGATCACCCAGGGGGTCAAGACCGAGATCCGCGGCGCCTCGGGCAGCCGCTTTTCACTGGCGGACCCCTTTGCCCTGCTGCAGGAGGCGCTGGGCCCCTTGAGGGACGGCATCGGGGGCCTGCCCTTCTGCGGCGGTGCGATCGGCTATTTCGGCTACGACCTGGGCCGTCGGATCGAGCGGATGCCGAGCCTGGCCCAGGACGCCGAGCACATCCCGGACATGGCGGTCGGCATCTATGACTGGGCCCTGGTGGTGGACCACCAGGAGGGGCGAAGCCGGGTGGTGGCGGCAGACCCCGGGCGACTCGCGGCGGGCGTAAGGCTCGTCTGCGCCGCCCTCGCCGGGGAGCGGCCAAAACGGCACAGGGCGCCCTTCCGGGTGCTGGGGCCGGTGCGCTCGAACCTCAGCCATGCCCAGTATGTGGCCGCCATCGAGCGCATCCAGCACTATCTGCACGAGGGCGACTGCTACCAGGTCAATCTCGCCCAGCGCTTCTCGGCCCCCGCCGACGGCGATCCCTGGGAGGCCTATCGGGGCCTGAGACAGATCAACCCGGCGCCCTATGGTGCCTATCTCGATCACCCGGGATGCCAGGTCCTGTGCTCGTCACCGGAGCGCTTCCTGCGGGTGCAAGGTCGCGAGGTGGAGACCCGGCCGATCAAGGGCACGGCCCCGCGGGGTCGTGATCCCATCGAGGACCTGATGCTCGCCGACGCCCTGCGCAGCAGCCCCAAGGACAGGGCCGAGAACGTCATGATCGTCGACCTGCTGCGCAACGACCTCGGCAAGGTCTGCGAGACGGGCAGCGTGCGGGTGCCGCGGCTCTTCGAGCTGGAGCGCTTCGCCCGGGTGCACCATCTAGTCAGCACCGTGCGCGGTCGCCTGGCCGAGGGGCGAAGCGCGCTGGATCTGCTGCGCGCCTGCTTCCCCGGCGGGTCCATCACGGGCGCCCCCAAGGTCCGTGCCATGGAGATCATCGAGGAGCTGGAGCCCCAGCGCCGTGGCGTCTATTGCGGCGCCATCGGTTATGTGGGATTCGATGGGGCCATGGACACCAACATCGCCATCCGCACCCTGGTCCACTCCGCCGGTATCACCCGCCTGTGGGCGGGCGGGGGCATCGTCGCGGACTCCGATGCCGAATCCGAATACCGCGAGACCTACCACAAGGCGGCCGCCCTGCTGGACCTGCTCGAGCGCCTTCGGGTCGAGGATCTGGCACGTGTGGGTCCTTAAGCTTGGGGGCAGCCTTTACGCTTCGGATCGTTTACGCCCCTGGCTGAAGGCGCTGGCGGGGCGCTCGGATCTGGTCCTGGTGCCCGGGGGCGGGCCCTTCGCCGATCAGGTCCGTGCCGCCCAGGCGCGCTGGGGTTTCGACGACGGCACCGCCCATCACCTGGCGCTGCTCGCCATGGAGCAGCTCGGGCGGATGCTCTGTGCCCTGCAGCCGGGCCTCGCCCCGGCGGCGAGCCCGGCCGAGATACGGGCTCTGATGGACGGCGGCACGACGCCGGTCTGGATGCCGACGTCCATGGTCCTGTCCGATCCGCGGATCGACCGGAGCTGGGAGGTGACCTCGGACTCGCTGGCGGCCTGGCTCTGCGACCAATTGGGCGCCCGGGGGCTCCTGTTGGTAAAATCCCCGTCGCTCCATGGGGCGCCGGCCGATCCGGTCGCGCTGAGCAGGCAGGGCCTCGTCGATCGGGCCTTTCCCGCCTACGCGGGGGCGCTGCGGGTGCCGATCCGCCTGCTGTCTGAGCGGGATCGGGATCGGCTGGCGCAGGCCCTGGGGGACGCGGTCTGAGCGAGCCCCCGTCGAGCGAGCCGCCATTCAATCATCCTCGGTGGGCGGAGCATGTTGTCGAGCCGCGACTGGACCCTCATCGGCCTCACCGTCCTGAGCCTGGCGGCGGCGCTTGTGCTGCCGGCGATGCCGCAGCCCGCCGACTACCACCGGTTCGCGGATGCGCGCCCACTGTTCGGAATCGCGAACTTTCTTGATGTCGTCTCCAACGCGGGGTTCCTCGCCGTCGGCGTTGGCGGCCTCGCCCTGCTGCTCGGCGGACGTACGCCATTCGAGCGGCGCGCCGAGCGCTGGCCCTATCTGTTTTTCTTCATCGGGGTGCTGCTGACCGCCGTCGGCTCCGGGTACTACCACCTGTTCCCGGACAACGAGCGTCTGGTCTGGGACCGCCTGCCCATGACCATCGCCTTCATGTCCCTGATCGCCGCCCAGATCGCGGAGCGCATCAACCTTCGCCTGGGCCTGGCCCTGCTGCTGCCGCTCATCTTCACGGGATTCGCCTCCGTCGCCTATTGGATCGCGACGGAGCGCGCCGGGGCGGGCAATGTGATGCCCTATGGGGTGTTGCAGGCCTGGGCCGTGGTGATGCTGCTCGCACTCACCGTCCTCTACCCCTCGCGCTACACGCGAGGGCGCGATCTCTACTGGGTGTTCGCCGGCTACCTCCTCGCCAAGCTTCTCGAGACCTTCGACCGTGACCTGTTCGCCCTCGGGCACCTGGTCAGCGGTCACACCCTCAAGCACCTGGCGGCGGCCGTCGCGGCCTTCTTCGTGCTCCGCATGCTGATGCTTCGGTGCCCGGCGGTGAGGGATAGGGCCGCAGCGATGCCCAGGCGGGAGGCGCGGGCGGCGACTTGAGCGCCCGCGGCCGGCCCGTCTATGTCCGCTCGGGCTGACCCGCCGGCTCTGAGGCGAACAGGTTGAGCCCGAGCTGCTCGGACAGGAATCGCGCCGTCAGCTGACCCTTGACGCTGTTCCCGGCCCCGTCGAGCGGCGGGGCGAAGCTGGCCAGTCCCCCCTTGCCCGGTGCGACCGTGATCATGCCCCCGCTGACCGCGCTCTTGCCGGGCAAGCCGGTGGCATAGAGCCAGTCGCCGGAGCTCTCGTAGAGCCCAGCGGTCACCATGACCGCCAGCACATGCTCGCAGTGGATCGCGTCGATGACCGGCTCGCGGGTGACCGGGTTGACCCCCCCGTTGGCCAGGGTGGCGGCCATCACCGAGAGGTCCCGCGCGCTCACCCGCAGGGCGCACTGGCGCGTATAGACGTCGGTCGCCTCCGTGGGATCGAAATAGATCCGATCGTAGCTCTTGAGCAGGCTGGCGATGCCCGCGTTGCGCTGATTGGCGGCGGCCTCGGAACGATAGACCTCAGCGTCGAGCTCGAGCTCGTGTCCGGCGAAGCGCGACAGGCCCGCGCGGATGAACTGCCACTTGATCTCCGCCGTCGCCCCCGGGGCCAGGCTGGTGGCCGCGATGGCACCCGCGTTGACCATGGGGTTGGTCAGTCCGTCGCCGGTGCGCTCGACGGCCACCACCGAGTTGAAGGGCAGTCCGGTGCTGTTGACCCCGAGGCGAAGTCGCGCCTCCTCCTCCCCGATGGCCTGGCAGATCAGGGCGAACACGAAGGGCTTGGAGATGCTCTGGATGGTGAAGCCGGTCTCGGTGTCGCCGACCCCGTAGAAGGTCCCGGAGACCCCGGTCAGACAGATCCCGAACAGGTCCCTCGGGACCAGGGCGAGCGCCGGGATATAGTCGGCGTTGCGCCCCTCGTCACAGGAGCGGTAGCGGGTATGGGCCTCGGCGAGGGCCGCGCGAACCCGCTCGGGGTCTGGCAGCCGACCGGTGGAGACGCAGGGCAGCGGACTCGACATGGGGCGGGAGGGGCGGAAGGGCTCAAGGCGAGGGCGCGCCGACTTCCCAGGCGAAGCGCGGCAGGGCCGCGAAGGCCCGCCGCTGGCTCTCCTCCCAGCTCTCGGTCAGGGCCCCCAGATCCGGTGAGCCGACGTCCAGATTGAGCCGATGGGAGAGCCCGAAGCCGTCGCGCGAATAGAGCGCCAGCTCGAAGGGGGGCGCGACGCTCAGGTTCGCCCGGGCGGTCCCTTCCAAGGACACCAGGCAGAGCCTGGCCCCGTCCTCCAGCGACAGACCCGGATGGGCGAGACGGTCGAGCGAGGGCTTGCCGAATTTGCTCTCGCCGATCTGCAGATAGCAGGTCTCGGGCGTGGCCGCGATGGCGTTGCCCTGGGGATAGATCAGGTAGAGCCCGGGTGGCTCGCCCTGGATCTGTCCGCCGAGGATGAAGGTCGCCTCGGCGCTCGCACCCACCTGGCGCAGGGCGGGCCCGTGCTCATTCTGGATCGCCAGGCTGAGCTGCCCGATGTAGGTTGCCGCCTCGAACAGATAGGCGACGCTCATCAGATTCGCCACCGGGGCCTGTTGATAGGGGCTGTGGCGGTTGCTCACCACCTGGTCCAGGTCGCGGCGGATGCGATCCACCAGCTCGCGGGTGGTCGCCAGGTTGCCCGCCGCCAACAGCACGAAGCAGCGGTCCGGCGCCGGCTGGAAGAGGTGCATCTTGCTGTAGGAGGAGATGTTGTCGACCCCCGCATTGGTGCGTGAGTCGGAGGCCATGACCAGGCCTTTCTCGAGCAGGAGTCCGACGCAATAGGTCATGTTCGATGGGTCCTGAGTGAATGGGATGTTGCACCGGATGCGCAGGCACCGGCGGCGGGCGCGAGTATACGCCGAAGTCCCTGGAGTCGGCAGCCGGCCCTTGGGTCTCGGCGGGTCCTGGCGCATCGGGATCACCGGCCCGCGCCGGCATCGGTCGGGTATACTGCCGCCCCCTGGACCGGGTGCGGTCCCGTCGACTGCTGGCCCTGACCCTGGCGAATCTGGTGCGCAATGCGCTGGCCGTCGGACATCATGGCGCCGCTCATAGAGGTGTTTCCGTATCCCATGGAGTACCAAGACCACATCCTGCGCATCGAGTCCTTCCTCGCCGTCACCATCGGCATCCTCGTGTTGTTTGCCGGCAAGAGGCTCAATGAGAAGGTGGGATTCCTGCGCGAATTCAGCATTCCGGAGCCGGTCACCGGTGGCCTGCTGTTCTCGGTGCTGTTCGGGCTCCTGTATGCCGTCTCCGGCGTCGAGATCGAGTTCGTGCTGCGGGCACGCGACGTGCTGCTGGTCTATTTCTTCACCACCATCGGCATCAACGCCAGCGCGCGGGACCTGCTCGCGGGCGGTCGGCCACTGGCGATCCTCCTGACCATCACCATCCTCTTCATGCTGGCCCAGAATCTCACCGGGGTCGGGGTGGCCAGTCTCTTCGGACTGCCATCGGCGGTCGGGGTGCTCGGGGGCAGCGTCTCGCTCATCGGCGGTCACGGGACCGCGATCGCCTGGGCACCGACCATCGGTGAGACCCATGGGATCCCCAATGCGATGGAGATCGGCATCGCCAGCGCCACCTTCGGCCTGATACTCGCCAGCATCATGGGCGGGCCCATTGCCAAGTTCCTGATCAACCGGCACCGCCTGGCCACCCCGGGAGAGCGGTCTGGGGAGAGCCAGGACGTGGGTCTCTCCGCTGGGCAGAAAAAAGAGGGCGTCGGTCACCTGGATTTTCTGGATGCGGTCCTCGCGATCCACATCTGCATCATCGTCGGCTACTTCCTGAATGGGGCCATCGCCGAACTGGGGCTCAAGCTGCCGCTGTTCGTCACCTGCCTGTTCGCGGGCATCCTGATCACCAACCTGATGCCGAGGAATCTGCCCTCCCTGACCGGTACCCACTGGCCGGCGCGGACCCCGGCCATGGCGCTGATCGCCGAGATCGCGCTCGGCACCTTCCTGGCCATGTCACTGATGAGCATGCAGCTCTGGACCCTGGTGGATCTGGCGGCCCCTATCCTGACCATCCTGGCGGCCCAGTTCGCACTGGCGGTCATGGTGACCCTATTCGTCCTGTTTCCGCTGATGGGACGCGACTATGACGCCGCCGTGGTGGCGGCTGGCTTCGGTGGTGTGACCCTCGGCTCGACCCCCACCGCCATGGCGAATATGGCCGCGGTCACCCAGCGCTTTGGGCCCTCCCATCAGGCCTTCGTCATCGTCCCCCTGGTCTCGGCCTTTTTTATCGACCTGGTGAATGCCCTGGTCATTCCGTTCTTTCTCAGGACCTTTTAGGGAACCGCTGATGTATGGCGTTTCCCGCGTGAGGCAGGATGCCCCGCCATTTCGATACCTGATAAGGCATGCAATTGGACCGCTTCGAGAGTCGCGCCTCTCGAAGCGCGAGCGGCTCAAATGCCAGGATGACATTTGAGCGGCATCTCCTTAGGAAATCGACCGACGGCGGACCCCAGGTCCGGTCCTGTCGAGAGGATCATCGAGCCGCAGGCACCATTCTGTCGCCCAAGTGCCATCCGGTTCTAGAAGTCGCCGTGCGGCTCTTGCCGGCCAGTGCCTTCGCGACTAGAGTCTGCGACACCCTGGCCCGGGATCCTCGGGCCCCTTCCTGTCACACCCTGGGGAACGCGATGAAACTGTCCCGCACTGGTCTTCTCGTGCCCACTGTCGCGGCGGCCCTCGTGTCGCTGCTCGGTCTTGGCGTATCCGCCGCGCAAGAGGATCAGCGCTCCACCTCAACCGCACAAGAGGGTCAGCGCTCCGCCTCGACCGCTCGGGAGGGTCAACGCCCCACCTCCGAGCGCGACACCAGTCGTCAGAGGGTTCGGCCCGGCGAGGCCCCGTCATCGCGGCGCGAGCCGAGCCGAATCCGCAACGAGGACGAGCCGGGGCCGACGGTCCAGAATCGCGCCCCCGAGATCATCAATCGGCCGGCCGTCCCGGTTCCGCCGATCCAGCGCAACAGCGGCGGCTAGCCGAACCGGGTCGCGGCGCCCGCGCCGGCGCCCCCCGGCGACTCCTTATTCCCTATCGGCGATGCGCCCTGATCTGCTCTTCAGCCCACCCGCCCGCGGCCTGATCGTCGCCGGTGCCCTGGCACTGGTGATCGGTCTGATGAAGCTCGCGGCACCCGTCATCGCCCCACTGCTGCTTGCGGTCTTCATTGCGATCATCGCCACCCCGGCGTTGCACTGGATGCGCCGGGTCGGCATGCCCAAATGGGGCGCGCTGCTGATCATCACCTTTGTTCTGTTGGACATCGGCAGCCTGATCGCCCTCGTCACCACTGGCGCCCTGGAGGGATTCAGGGACAGTCTGCCCACCTACCAAGAACGCTTCGTACTCCTGAGCGAGCAGTTCGGCGGCTGGTTGGAGGGAATCGGTGTCAGCGGCTCGCGGGAGGCGATCCCCGACCTCCTGAACCCGGCCCAGGCCGCCGCCGTGGTCCCGTTACTCCTGGCGAACGCCAGCGGCATCTTTGCGACCGGTCTGCTGGTGCTGTTGGCGGTCGTCTTCATCCTGCTCGAGGCCCCGGCCTTGCCGGCCAAGCTCCGGACTGCCTTCAATCTCACGTCGGACGGGGAGGCGCGGCTGCGGGGGCTGTTGGGGAAGATCAAGCGCTACATGCTGATCAAGACCCTGACCAGTCTTGGCACGGCCTTCTGCATCTGGCTCCTGCTACGGCTCTTCGGTGTGGACTTCGCCATTCTGTGGGCGGTGCTGGCCTTCTTCCTGAACTTCGTGCCGGTGGTCGGGAATATTCTAATGACGGTGCCGCCGACGCTGATGGCGCTGGTGCAGTCGGGAGTCCAGTCGGCGGTGCTAGTGGCGGCCGGTATCCTCATGATCAACGTCGTCATCGGCAATGTGCTCGAGCCCAGGGTCATGGGCCGTGGTCTCGGCATTTCCACCCTGGCGATCTTCATCGCGCTGCTGGTGTGGGGCTGGCTGTTCGGCACCGTGGGCATGTTTCTCGCCGTGCCGCTGACCACCACATTGATCATGGCGCTGGACGCGAGCCCCCATACCCGCCCCATCGCCATCCTGCTCGGCCCGGAGATCAGCGAGCCCAAGACGGGCCCCGAGGGCGGTGAGGCCCTCGCCGGCGGGGAAGGTCTCGGGCAAAGGCTCAGGCGCGGGGGGAAGCTCTCGGCTCGCGCGCGAGGCTCGCCTGGGTGCGGCTCGAGCAGGGAGCCAGGCTCCGGGCCGATGCCGGCTCGCGGATGGCCGGCTGGTGGGTGCGCCTCGCCTACCCACCCTATGGGGGTTGGCGCGAGCTGTTTGCGCTGATCGGCGTCTGGGTGCGCGGCGCGGGCGATCAGGCCGTGCACTGGTGGCGCGAGCTCCGCAGGCGCTCGGAAAGGGGCAGCAGCCCCGATGGCCGTGGGCCCCGCCCGCGATCCAACCCCTGGGATGAGCGCGAGGCGCCGCGCCCGAATTCATCGCCGGACTCCGCACCACCACTCGGCGTCGATTCAGCCCCCGCGCCCGGGGAGCGATGAATCGGATCCAGGGTAACGGCCCGCAAACCTCGGCCCTCGGCCCTTCCTCAATACTCAGTTTCAAAGGCGCCACCCCCCCGGGTGCCGCCGCTGGCCCCCACGTCCGCCTCCAGCCTGACCCGGGGGCTGACCTCGATGCGCAGCACGCCCTGGGTCTCACCGGCCCTGGTGCCCTGGCGGGCGCCGAGATAGACCCGCTCACGGATCTGGCGCCCGGCCTCAACGGTCATATCGCCGCGCTGGTCGGTACCGATCGTCAGTCGCTCCAGGCCCAGTCCCGAGCGGGCCTCACCGAGCGCCCGCAGCCCCTGGCCACCCGCCTCGATACCGGCGAGGGCCGCCGCCGCCATCCCCAGGCGCACCGCCTGTATCCCCGAGAGGCGCCCTCCGGCCACCCCGAACAGCAGGCGTGACAGGACCTCGTCCTCGGGCAGCTCGGGCTCGCCGCGCAGCGCGATGCGTGGCGCGCTGGCGGTGCCGAGCACGGCGAGAACGGCGGTGCTCCCGGCCGCGGTCACCCGGGCCTCCAGGTCCAGGGTCGGGTCCAGACCCGCGGCCCCGTCGAACCCCAGCCTGCCGCGGCTAAATCGCAGGGTCTGACCGACCAGCTCGTATTCACCCCGCAGCAGGTTGAAGCCGCCGCTCAGCTGGGGCTCCCTTGGGGTTCCGCGCAGGCGCACCTCGCCGCCGAGCTCGGCGTCGATCCCGCGTCCGCGCACGAACACCGCCCTCGGGGCCGAGACTGTCAGGTCGAGCCCCAGGTCCGGACCCAGGACCGGCGTCCGGGCGGTGGCTTGGGCGCGGCGCGGGTGATCGCGCCGGCCCCGCTCGCTGACCTCCAGGGTCGCGACCGTGGCGGGAAGGCGCTCCGGCACCCGGATCTCGACGCGGCTGAGACGCAGGCTACCGGTAGCGCTCAGCGCCTCGGCCGCCCGCCCCTGGAGTCGGATCTCGGCGTCGCCCGCGGCGTCCACCAGGTCGAGCTGGAGGGGCCGCGCATCCTGGGCCACCAGTTTCAGATCCACCGGCAGACCGGGGACCAGAGCGCCGATGCTGCCCTCCAGGGCCAGAGTGCCGCGTCCGGCCCGCGCGGTGACGCGCTCCACGCGCGCCCTATCGCCGGCGAGCCGCAGGGTCCCGTCGATGTCGTTCAGGGCCAGCCCAAGGCTGCGATCCCAAAAAGACCCCTCGGCCAGCGTCAGACGACCGTCCAGACGGGGTGCGCCCGGGGTGCCGGAGATCGCCGCGTCGAGCCTGGCCTGACCGCGGGCCTGGGCGCCCCGCGCCGTCAGCAAGGGGTCGAGCAGGGCGAGATCGAGACGCCCGTCGGTGCGCAGCGCCAGGGCCGCGGGTACCAAAAGGGTCCCGTCCACACGACCGCGTACGTCGAGGCTCGCCCTGGGCCCGATCTCGGCCTGGGCGTCGATCTCGATCGCGGTCGGCCTTAGGGTCGCGGCGACCTCGAACCGGGCCGGGGGAAGGCTGCGCCAAGCGCCCTCAGTCAGGCGCAGGGCACTCGCCTGGGCGCGGATGGAGCCGGCCGGCGCATTCAGCGGACCGGCGAGTCGGATCTGGGCGCCGAGCATGCCGCTCAGGGGCAGGTCCGGCGCGACCAGTTGGACCAGATCCAATGGCAGCTTGGTGACGGTAGCGTCCAGGTCGAGAGCGGGTCTCAGCCGTCCGGCGATCTCGATGATCCCCTCGCCCAACCCGAGACGCAGCCGGTCGACGCCGACACCGTCGGCAAGCCCCAGGACCGCCGGCTCCAGCAGGCGCAGGCCCTCCCCCCGGACCTGGCCCTTGAGGCGCCGCAGCTCCAGCCGGCGGGCCGGCAGGTCCAGGCGGCCGGCCGCATCGAGCTTGAGCGGACCGGCCGGCGTGGCCAGCGCGGTCTCCGCCGTCAGCTCCAGGGCGGCGGCCGGGCCCCGGGCGCCGAGGGCCAGATCGCCCGAGACCCGCTCGAGCGAGAGACCGGACAACTGGACGATGGCGTCCGAGTCCGCGCCCGTCAGCGGGTCCGACACCAGGGCGTCGAGGGCGATCGCGCGCACCCCAATGGCCCCGGGCAGGGTCAATTCCTCGCCCTCGGCGGTGATGGACAGAGAGCCGGAGTCGCTCAGGGTCAGGTGGGCATTGAGACGGCCGCCAGCGGCGCCGACTCCGGTCGGTCCGGTCGGCCACAGGGTGACGAGCAGAGGGCCGATGTCGGCGAGATTCCCGGCGCTCAGGCGAACCTCGCCCCGGGGCAGGGCCGCCCCCGCCGAAAGGGTCAGTCCACCGGAGGCGGCGACACTGGCCCAGTGGCTGTCGCCGAGCGACAGCTCCACCGCGCCCGCGGGGGAGCGGCCCGCGGCGAGGTCCACCGCCACCGGCTCCCCGGCCCAGGTACCGGTCAGCTCCAGCGCGGCCCGCGGCTCGGCGAGGCTCGCGCTCAGGCGTCCGCCGATGCGATCGGGGCCTGCAGAGGCCGTCAGGTCGGCGACCAGATCGGGTGCACGCAGGGGTCCGCTGATGCCGCCCCGGGCGTCGATGCGCCCGGACCATCCGGGGCCGATGGCGGTGAGATCGGTGAGGTCCATGGACCAGCCGAGATTGAGCCTGTCGCTCCCGATCTCCCCCTGGGCGGCCGCCTCCATGCGTTCCGCCTCCAGACGAGCGCTCTGGATCCGCCAGGCCCCCCCCTCGCGCCGCGCCGACAGGGCGAGCCGGGCCGCCGGGCCGAGCAGCTCGGCGAGCGGTCCGGGCGCCTGGGTGAGCCACAGATCGCCGCTCGCCTCCAGCCTGGGCTGGTCCCCGGCGGAGCCCCGGAAGTCGAGGTCGGCGCTGCCGGCGAGCCTTGTCCCGACCAGGGGCGCGAGGGCACCGAGGCTCGGCAGGCTCAGGGTCCCAAAGCCCTTCCGGTCGCCCAGGGTGCCGGCGCCGGCGAGGTCGATGAGTGGGTGACTGATGCCGATCTTGAAGGGCAGCCCGGGCCCCTCGGGTCTCAGCTCCGCGAAGACCCGAATCGGTGCGGCTACGCCAAGCCCCGACAGCTTCAGCGGGGCGCGCGGCCCCAGGAGCTCGGCGCCGAGGCGCAGGCGCCGGGCATCTCCCACCGCGTCGGCAAGCAGGTGCTCAAGGGCCATGGCGCCGTAGGAGAGACCGTCCGCCTCCAGGCGCGCCCAGCCCTGAGGCGAGCCGAGCGGACCCTTGAGCTCGGCGCCGATGCCGATGCGCCGCCAGGCGAGCGCGGGTATCGCCCCTGAACCGGGCGCCATGGCCCCCAGGCCCGCGGCAAGGCGCAGATGGGCGGCGGATCCGGTTTGCAGATCCACCAGGCCCTCGGCGGCCGCGCTCAGGGGCCCGGCATCGAGCACCGCGGCGACCGTGATCGCCTCGGTCGGCCCCGCGAGGACGGCACTGAAGGTCCAGGCGCCAAGGCCGCTCTGCAGGGGCAGGCCGCTCCCTTGGGCGAGGGCGCTCGAGAGCCCCCCCGCTTCCTCCCGGAGCGCCACGACCAGGTGATAGCGCCCGCCCCTGATGCCGCCCTCCAACCGATACTGGTCGTCACGCCCGGGGGCGCTCACCAGCAACCTCAAATGGGCCTCCGCTGGGGCGTCCAGCCCGGCGTCACCGGAGATCCTGAGCCGCGGCGCCCCGGGCAGCACCCGCTCGACGCTGAGATCCTCCACGGCGACATGGCGCAGCAGCACCGGCACCGGAAGAGCGATGGGTCCGGAGTCATCCTGGTTGCGCGCCGGGAGGCGCTCGATGAGCACGGAGCGGGCGTCCAGCGACTTGATGGCCAGCTCCCCGTGCAGCAGTCGCCGGGCGTCGATGGCGAGTGCGGCATCCTCGATCCGCAGCCAGGCGCCCGTCGCGTCGCGCAGCTCGATGCGCTGCGCCCGCGGCGCGAAGGGCAGGGTCCCGCCCAGGTCCCGAATCACCCACTGGCCGTCGCTCGCGGTCGACAATCCCCAGGCGACCAGCCGCCGCCCGGGCCCGGTGTTGGCGGCGAGCAGCACCAAGGCCAGCAGCAGGAGCGGCAGCAAGAGGGAGCCCAGCAGTCGGTGCAGTATGAGACCCATGATCAGAAGGACTGGCCGATGCCGATGTAGAGCTGGATGGGCGAGCCGCCGACGCTCTGATCGAGGGGGGTGGCGATGTCCACGCGCACCGGACCGACGGGGGTAAAGTAGCGCAGCCCAAGACCGACGCCGATGGACAGGGCGCCGGTGCCGGGGATGCCGTTCTCGGAGACGGCGCCGGCATCCGCGAAGGCGACCGCCCCCCATCGTTGCCCCAGGCGCCGGCGCAGCTCCAGAGCGACCTCGAGCAGTCCGTCACCTCCAGCGGGCGATCCGAACGGGGTGCGCGGGCCGATGGATTGATAGGGATAGCCGCGCACCGAGCCCCCGCCGCCCGCATAGAAGCGCCAGTCGGGCGGCACCTCCTCCGGCGCGGCCCCAATGATGCTCCCGAGCACCAGCCGCCCCGCCAGCACGCTGCGGGCCGCCCCAGGCACTTCGTCGCGTTGCCCGGCGCGGGTCAGTCTCGATAGGTCCAGATAGCCGAATCCGGCGGCGCGCGCCAGGAAGAACCCAGACGCCTCACCTTCCAGCACCTGGGCGGGTGTCACCTGGGCCGCCAGTCGCAGGCCGCGTCGGGGGTCGAGCGGCGCGTCGCTGCTGTCGTAGCCGATGGTCAACGGCAGCGACAGCAACTGGTAGTCCCGGGCCGGCCCGTCCTGGGCGATGCGGGCACGCTCGAAGGCGATCCCGGCGCTGCCCCGGAGCAGCTGCCCCCGGAGTCGGCTCCATCGCGTGAAGCGCCGCTCCAGGATGGCCCCGGCGGTGATCGCCTCCCGGTCATAGGCGTCCAGGCTTTCGTTCACGGTCCCCAGATCCAAGCGCAGATCCAGATCCCGCGCCCAGAGGTCGGGCAGGCGCAGGCTGCCGCTGGCAAGGTAGCTCAAGGCGTTGGGGTCCGCATCGCCGATCCGGCCGATGTCCGCCCCCAGGGTCAGGTGCTCGCCACCGCCCAACAGGTTGCGATGGGTCCAGGAGGACGACAGGGTCAGACCTTCATCGCTCGAGAAGGCCCCGGCCAGGCGGATCACCCGGGGCGGGCGCTCGGCCACCTCGAGGGTCAGGGGCAGGCGACCCTGGGTGTCCGGCTCTGTCAGCGGAGTCAGCCGGGCCCAGGAGAGGACCCCGCCCGCGAGCAGGTCGCGCCGGGCCTGCTCGAGACGACTCGGGCTGTAGGGCTCCCCGGCGGTGAGACCGAGCCGACGAAGGGCGGCGGGCTCACGCAACCGCTCGAGCCCGATCACATGGATCTCGCCGATCGGAAGGCGCGGACCGGGTTCCGCCCGGAAGACCACATCCATGGTTCGGCTGTCGTGGTCCACCAGCACCTCGGGAGCTGGCACCCGGGCCAGGGGAAAGCCATCCTCCCGCAGGGCCTCCAGTACCGATTCGCCGGCCGCCAGGACATCGGCTGCGCGGGCCGGATCACCCGGTGTCAGGGTGAAGGCCGGGCGCGCCGCCTCCGGGACCTGGCCGTCCAGTCGCACCAGCCCGAGCCGGTAGAGCGGCCCGGGGTTCAGGCTGACCACCAGCGCCGCCGGCGGGGCAGGGGGACGCGCATCGAGCAGGGGCAGAAGGTCGGGATCATCGATCCCACGCCCGTCGATGCGGACCTGGATGTCGGCGTCGTAGTGGCCGAAGCTGCGCAGGATGAGGTCGAAGCGGGCGGAATCGGACTGGGCCCGGGCGATCAGCGCAAAGGGTCCCACCGGGACCTCCTCGCGCAGGCGGGCGAGCAGGGAGGCGTCGGCGATGGCCTGGTCGATGGCGGCATTGCCGGTGGGCACGAGGGTCAGGGTGTAGGGCAGCGGGTCGGCGGCGAAGACGCGCGACGCCAACAGGATCAGGCCGATCAATCCCGCCCGGAGGCGGCGGCGCCGCGGCCGGACCATGCCGTGCGTCTCAATGGCGCGGTTGCCGCGGGCAGGGCAGGGCGGTCGACGCGGTATTGGACATGGTGAGGAGACTCGATCGGGATGGCACGACGACGGATGCTGGGGCGGCTGCCGTCCATGGGTCCGCCCGCGGTCAGGCCAGGGCCGGCCCCGGGATACTAGCGAGGCCTCACCCCATCGACAAGCGCCTGGGCCCCTGCCAGAGCGGACGTCATTCCCGAAGCAGACGCCGATCCCGGTGGCCCCCGGCGGCACATCGGCCGACCGGGCGTGGCAGCGCCACCGGTTTGATGGGGCACAGGTGCGATGGTAGAGTTGCGCGGCCTTTTTCGGCCTCCTTTGGGCGCCGGATCTCCGTGCTTTTTTCCGCTTCGGGAGTCGTCATGGCCCTATCGAGCTCAGGTCCGGAGCCGGAAGCGCAGGTGCAACGGGAACCCGTCGCCGTGGATCTCGCGCTTCAGGGCGGCGGCGCCCACGGGGCATTCGCCTGGGGTGTGCTCGACCGGCTCCTGGATGCGCCCGGGCTGCGGATCGACGGTATCTCCGGCACCTCGGCGGGGGCCATGAATGCGGCGGTCCTGAGCAGCGGCTTCGCCGAGGGCGGTGCGGACGGCGCCCGGGCGGCGCTCGAGGGCTTCTGGCGGCGGGTCTCCGACGCGGCCCGCTTCAGCCCGCTCCAGCGCGGCCCATTGGATGTGCTTCTGGGGCGCTGGACCCTGGATCACTCCCCAGCCTACCTGGCGCTGGACCTGGCCTCGCGCATGTTCTCGCCCTACGATCTGAACCCGACGAATTTCAATCCGCTGCGCGAGATCCTCGTCGATTCCATCGACTTCGAGCGGCTGGCACGATCGCCGATCTCCATCTTCGTCACCGCAACCAACGTGCGGACCGGGCGCCCGCGGGTCTTTCGCAATGCCGATATGAGCCCCGACGCCTTGCTGGCGTCCGCCTGTCTGCCCACCATCTACAAGGCCGTTGAGATCGAGGGCGAGGCCTACTGGGACGGCGGATATTCGGGCAACCCGACGATCTCGCCCCTGGTGCGCGAGTGCAGCGCCCACGACACCATCCTGGTCCAGATCAACCCGGTCGAGCGCGCCGGCACCCCGCGCACGGCACAGGAGATTCAGAACCGGCTGAACGAGATCGCCTTCAACTCCCCGCTGCTGAAGGAGCTACGCATGATCGCCCTGCTGCGCCAGGTCGCCGATCCCGGCCACAGCGAGGGCGCCTTGTGGGCCGCGATGCGCATGCACCGAATCGCGAGCGACCTGATGGTGGAGCTCGGCGTCTCATCCAAGCTCAACGCGGAGTGGGCCTTCCTCCAGATGCTGCGAGACGAGGGGCGGCGCTGCGCCGGTGAGTTCATGGAGTCCCACGGCGACGACCTCGGACGGCGCGCGACCTATGACCTGGATTATCTGCTGGAGGGTGTCTGAGCCATGGGCCTGATCGGCATCCTGCTCGGACTGGCGCTGCTGCTCGGGCTCTCCTACCGGGGCTGGAGCGTCCTCTTGCTGACCCCGGCCGCGGCCCTGATCGCGGCCCTGGCCGCGGGTGAGCCGCTGCTCGCCCACTGGACCCAGACCTTCATGGCAGGGGCGGCGGGCTTCATCGCCCAGTTCTTTCCCATCTTTCTGCTCGGCGCCCTGTTCGGCAAGCTGATGGAGGACAGCGGCTCGGTCCAGGCCATCGCCGGCTTCATGAGCGAGCGTCTCGGGGCCAGCCACGCCATCCTGGCGGTGGTGCTCGCCGGGGCCATGGTGACCTACGGCGGGGTGAGCCTGTTCGTCGCCATCTTCGTCCTGGTCCCCATGGCCCAGGCCCTGTTCCGGGAGGCCAACATCCCCCGTCACCTGATGCCGGCGGCAATCGCGCTCGGCACCTTCACCTTCACCATGTCGGCCCTGCCGGGGACCCCGGCGGTGCAGAACGCCATCCCCATGCCCTTCTTCGGCACCACGCCCTTCGCCGCGCCGGGGCTGGGGATCATCGCGTCCCTGATCATGCTGGGGTTCGGTCTGTGGTGGCTAGGACGGGGTGCGGCCGCCGCCCGGCGGGCCGGAATCGGCTACGGCGGCGAGCCGCTCCAGACGCCCGACCAGGCGGCGCAAGACCCACTGGTGCGCGAGCGGGCCACGGTTGGCGGGGCCTTCGACCCGCCCGAGGTCCATCAGGGCCAGGTCAGCGCCACGTTGCCGCCGGTGGCGGTGGCGATGCTCCCGCTGGTGGTGGTGGTGGCGGTGAATCTCACCATGACCCTGCTGGTGCTGCCGCGGATGGACCTGGCCTTCCTGGCGGAGGCCTTCTGGGGCCCCACCTCGGCCTCGGCGGTGAGTGGGGTCTGGTCGGTGATCGTCGCCCTGCTGGTCGCCATCCTGGTCCTCCTGGCCCTCAACTGGCGGCGTCTGCCCCGGCTGCGCGAGAGCGTGGACGCGGGCCTCAATGCCTCGGTCCTGCCGGTGGTCAGCGTGGCGAGCCTGGTGGGCTTCGGCTCGGTCGTCGCCGCCATGCCCGCCTTTGAGCTGGTGCGGGACTGGGTGCTGGGGATCGAGGGCGGGCCACTGGTCTCGCTCGCCCTGTCCACCAACGTGCTGGCGGCCCTCACGGGCTCGGCCTCGGGCGGGCTCACCATCGCGCTCGAGGCCCTGGGAGCGACCTATCTGCAGCTGGCGGGGGAACTCGGCATCGATCCCGCCCTGATGCACCGGGTGGCGGTGATCGGTGCGGGCACCCTCGACAGCCTGCCCCACAACGGCGCCGTGGTGACCCTGCTCGCCGTCTGTGGGACCACCCACAAGGAGAGCTATCTGGATCTGGTGATGGTCGCCGTGGTCGGGGCCATCATCGCCTTGGCGGCCGTCATCGGCCTGGGCACCCTGTTCGGATCATTTTGAGCTGACCCTATTGGAATGAGCGAGGCAATCGCAGCATGACCAAGCTCACAGCTGGCCCCCGGCAGAGCGGCCTGGGGGCCACCCTGCTGGCGCTGGCAATCAGTGGCACTGGCGGCTTGGCCGCCGCCGGTCCCGTGAAGAGTCCGGCGGCAATCAGCGGCTGCGCCGCCATCAGCGCCGATCTCGAGCGGCTCGCCTGTTACGACCGCCTGAGCGGACGGACCGGGGCAAGGGCGTCGACGGTCGAGGCGACGCCCGTATCGGCGCCGTCACCGGAGCGCACCGCCCTGAGCGCGCCCCCGGCCTCCGAGCCGGCGGCATCGCCGCGCCTGGGCGAGACCTCCCTGCTCGATTCCGCCTGGGGTTTTGAGCCGGACTCCAGCCGCTACACCATTGCCCTGTACCGACCCAACTATATGACCCTCGCCAGTTATTCCACGCGCCCCAACGAGGAGCCTTTCAAGATACTCTTCAACGCCCTGGACAACCCCGACGCAGAGCTTCAGTCGACCGAGGCCGAGTTTCAGCTCAGCTTCAAGGCCCGCCTGTGGGCGACCGAGGATCGCCGCCTCGGCATCTGGGGCGCCTATACCCAGCAGAGCCAGTGGCAGGTCTACAACGGCGACATCTCGCGTCCCTTCCGGGAGACCAACTACCAGCCGGAGCTCCTGCTCAGCTACAAACCGGATCTCGCCTTCGGCGGCTTCCGCTGGGGGCTATTAAACGTCGGCTACAACCACCAATCAAACGGTCGCTCCGACCCCATCTCCCGCAGCTGGGATCGGTTGATCGCCGAGTTTGGCGTCGAAAAGGGCGACTTCGCCCTGCTGATCCGGCCCTGGGTGGTGCTCGACGACGGTGGCGACGACAACACGGACATCACCGATTACTACGGCTACGGCGACATCACCGCCGTGTACAAGTGGCGCGGCAACAGCTTCACCCTCATGGGTCGCGGCAACCCGAGCACCGACAAGGGGGCCGCGCGCGTCAGTTGGACCTCGCCCCGCTTCCTCGGTCCCCTGCGCGGCTATGTCACCGCCTTCACCGGATACGGGGCGAGCATGATCGATTACAACTGGAAGCAGAACGTCTTTGGCATCGGCGTCGCCCTGAACGACCTCCTGGATGCGCCGCGTGAGCGCCAATGACCGCTGAGGTTCCCAACCAGGCGACCGGAGCCGGCGGCTCGCTGAGCATCCGCAAGCCCCGGCGCGGCGCGGCAGTCTTCCGTAGCCTGATCTTCTTCGGTTTCTGGCTGCTGCTCGCCGGCCCGCGCGCCTTTCAGGCCGCCCGGGAGGCCGGGGTGGACGCCTGGTCCCAGCTCGCCGGCGATCTGCTGGTGGGTCTCGGGTCGACGGCCGCGGCGGTCTGGGTCAGCCTGCTGCTCCTGCCGGCCTCGGCCAATCCGATCCGTTACGGGCCCCTGGTGAGGCTCGGCACCCGCTTCCTCTGGCAATCCCTGGTCGCCGGTCTGGACGTGGCGCGGCGGGTATTCGATCCCCGCCTGCCCATCAAGCCCGGGTTCATCGACTTCCCGGTGCGGGTCCCGGAAGGACCGGGGCGGGCCGCCTTCGGGGCCTACACCAGCCTGATGCCCGGCAGCCTGCCGGTGGGGCAGGGGGCCGACGGCTCCCTGGTCTATCACTGTCTGGATCTGGACCAGCCGATCGCGGACGGGCTGGCGCGGGACGAGGCGCTTTTTATCCGTATCCGCGGGGGGAACGACCATTGATGATGACTGAGTTCCTGCTCGGCGCCGCCGCCTTCGTGCTGGCAACCGTGGCCCTGGGGCTGATCCGCGTCCTGCGCGGCCCGGCCGTGGCGGACCGCATGCTCGCGGCCCAGCTGCTGGGCACCGGTGGCGTGGCCTCGCTTCTGCTTGCCGGGGTGGCGATGCGGGAGGCGACCGCCGCCGATCTGGCCTTGCTGCTGGCCCTGCTCGCCGCCTTCGCCTCGGTCGCCTTCGTGATCGGTGCCGCCGCGAGCAAGCCCGCCGCCGAGGCAGGCCCCCGCCAGTCCCTCGAGGGCGATGGCGCCGAGCCGGTGGACCCGTCATGACCCAGGCGCTGGATTGGTTTACCGTCGTCGCCGTGAGCCTCGGGGCCGTCTTCTTTTTCGCCGGTACCCTGGGGTTGCTGCGTCTGCCCGATACCCTGAGTCGCCTGCACGCGCTGACCAAGGCGGACAACCTGGGCCTGGGTCTGGTGGTGCTGGGCCTGCTGCCCCAGGTGTCGTCGCCGCTGGGCTGGATCGGGCTGATCGCGGTCTGGCTGCTCGCCCTGCTTGCCGGGGCCACCGTGGGTCAGCTGCTGGCGGGCGCGGTGCGACCGCCCGACTGGTCCCGCTCCGGGGCAGGAGACGACGGCGTGGGGCCGCCCCCATGAACATGGGACCGGCCGTCGACGCCGTGCTGGTCCTGCTGATCCTGGGCCTGGCGGTCAAGATTACGGTCACCCGCACCACCTACGCGGCGGTGGTCGGCTTCGTGGCCTACGGACTTTTGGTCTCTCTCGTCTGGGTGCGGCTCGCCGCCCTGGATGTCGCCCTGACGGAGGCGGCCCTGGGGGCCGGGCTGAGCGCTCTGCTGCTGCTCGGGGCGGCCGCGCGACTCGCCCCCTATGAAGCCGCGGAGAGGACCACGGGTCCCGGACCGGGCGTGCGGCTCCTGGTCGGACTATTGTGCACGGCGGTCACCGCCGGACTGGCGGCCGTCGTGCTCCTGCTGCCGGACCCGGCCCCCACCCTGGCTCCTCTGGTGGCTGAGAACCTGCCCCCGACCGGGGTGGGCAATCCGATCACCGGCGTGCTGATGGCCCACCGTGCCGTCGATACCCTGTTGGAGATGGTGGTCCTGGTGCCGGCACTGATCGCGGTCTGGTCCCTGGCCTCGGATTCCGCCTGGCCCGGGCGCCCAGGCTTGCATGTCCCGTCGCTTCCCGGCCCGCCGCTCAGGCTGCTCGCCCAGGTCCTGCCCCCATTCGGAATCCTGGTCGCGATTCACCTGGTCTGGATCGGCGCCGATGACCCGGGCGGCAAGTTCCAGGGCGCCTCGGTCCTGGCCGCCATGTGGGTCCTGGTGATGGTGGCTGGGTTGCGGGAGGCGCCGGCACTGAGCAGCCGCCCGCTGCGCTGGGCCCTGGTCTTCGGGCCCCTGCTCTTCATCGGCATCGGGCTGGCCGGCCTCTGGATCGCCGACGCCTTCCTGGCCTACCCCGAGGGCTACGCCAAGCCCCTGATCCTCGCCATCGAGGCGGCCTCGACCCTCTCGGTCACCCTGGCCCTGGGGCTCCTGCTCGCGGGGCCGCCGACCGGTGAGCCGCCGTCGCGGGCACGCCCATGAGCGGTGCGACCCTGTTCGGCCTCTGCGGTGCCGCCCTGGTGGGGCTCGGGCTCTGGGGCCTGATCTGCCAGCCCGGCGCCTTACGCAAGATCGTCGCCTTCAATCTGCTTGGCGGCGGTGTCTTCCTGCTCTTCGGGGCCATCGCCCGGCGCGGCGGCGGCATGCTGTCGGCCCTCGGTGAGGGCGTCGACGGCGATCCGGTGCCCCAGGCCCTGGTCATCACAGGACTGGTGGTCGCGTTCGCCGCCACGGCCATCGCCGTCGCGCTCTTGCTGCGGCTCGCCGAGGTGAGCGGCCGCAGCACCCTCGGGGATGCCGGGCCGCGGTCTCCCGAGCCCCCCGACGGGAAGCTCCCCTGATGATAGCCCCATCGATCCTCGGCCCCTGGCTCTCCGCTCTGATCGACCTGGGCGGGGTGCTCCTGGTGATCCCGCTGGTGCTTCCGGTAACGGGCCTGTTGCTGGCCCTGGTCCTGGGCGGACGCTATCTGGGCCGCTTCGCCCTGGTACTGATGCTGCTCGGGCTTGGGTCGGCGCTCGCCATCGCCGCTGTCATTCTGGAGACGGGCGAACCCCTGCAGTATCACCTGGGCGCCTGGCCGCCGCCTCTGGGCGTGGCACTGAAGGTGGACGGGATCTCCGCCCTGATGCTAGTGACGGCCGGCGTCCTGATTCTGGCCATTGGGATCTACGCCCAGCGTGATTTTCGTCCCCCGGCGGGGGAGTCCGAGACCCGCGGGTCTCTGGTCTTCTGGATGCTTCTGTTCGGAGTATGGGGGGGGCTCAACACCGTCTCCCTGAGTCAGGACCTCTTTACCCTCTTCGTCGCCTTGGAGCTCCTGACCTTTTCCGCCGTCCCCCTGGTGTCCCTGGACGGCCGCGCCGAGACCCTGGCCGCGGCCCTGCGCTACCTCTTGTTCGCGCTCCTTGGCTCGGCCCTGTACCTCCTGGGTGCCGTGTTGTTCTACGGCAGCTACGCCACCCTGGATATCGGTCTGCTGGCGGGCTATCTGGCGGACGCGGAGCGGGTGCCGGCGCCGGTAGTTGCCGCCATCGCCCTGATGACCGTGGGGCTCTGTGCCAAGACAGCCCTGGTCCCCCTGCATCTGTGGCTGCCCCCGGCCCACGCCGGGGCACCCCCCGCCGCCAGCGCCATCCTGTCGGCCCTGGTGGTCAAGGGATCGTTCTTCGTGGCGGTGCGGATCTGGTTCGACCTGGCCCCATGGCTGTTGGACCTGCCGGCGGCGCAGATCCTCGGCGTCCTGGGCGGCGCGGCCATCCTGCTGGGGAACCTGGTGGCACTCGGTCAGGTGCGCCTCAAGCTGCTGGTGGCCTACTCGACGGTCGCCCAGATCGGCTATCTGTTCCTGATCTTCCCCCTGGCCGCGGCCCCCGCGGGCGCCAGCTGGGCCCTGGCAGCGGGCGCGCTGCAGGTGACCGCCCACGCGCTCGCCAAGGGGGCCATGTTCCTGGCCGCGGGGCTCATCGCCAAGACTCTGGGCCACGACCAGATCCGCGGCATGTCCGGCATCGGGCGCGCCTTGCCGCTCACCGTGCTGGGCTTCGCCCTGGCCGGACTGTCACTGGTCGGGCTCGCGCCGAGCGGTGGCTACCTGGTCAAGGCCCTATTGAAAGGGTCGGTCGAGTCGGGCGGGGCCTGGTGGTGGGGACTGGTCCTCGATACCGGCGGGCTGCTGACGGCGGCCTATCTGACCTGGGTCCTGGGCAATGCCCTGTCGCGTCCGGGGCACCCAATTGCCCTGAAAAAGCGGCCGGGCCTGGCCCCGCAGCTCGTCGTCCTGGCCCTGGCCCTGGCATCCCTGCTGCTCGGTCTGTTGCCGGGTGAGACCTTCGAGCTCATCACAGTGGGCCGCACCCCGACGCCCGAACCGATCGCCGCCGCCTGGGCCGGGGCCTTGGCCTGGACCAAGCTCACCTGGGGACTGGCGCCGGTAGCGTTGATCGCCGCGCTGGTCCTCCTGTTCGGGCCCTGGGGCGCCCGAGGGCGTCCCGGACTCCTGGGCTGGCCAGCCCGCGGTGCCGCCGCCCTGGGCCGCGCCATCGAGGGGCTGGACACCTCCCTGCGCCGCTGGGCGGTGGCCGGGTCCTCCTTGTTGATCGTATTGCTCGTATTGGGCTTCGGGCTGGTTGCCGGTCCCTGAGCCCGTCACTGCCGACGGGCGGGCAACCCGGTGAAGCCCTGATCGAACGCGCTTGCCGAGGTCCCGCACGCGCGAGCGATCAGTTGCCATCATCGATGCGCTGGGGCGAAGCGGCGGGTGGCGGTTGCACCGACGCCTTCGCCCCTGTCCTGCCGGACTGTATCGCGAGGATGATCGGAACCAGAATGGCCGCGACGATTCCAGCCGCGAAACCGTTGTTGTAAAGATTCAGGCCGCCATGTACCCCGCCGACGCTGAGCGCCGCGGACGCGTGTATGAAGCCGGCCGCCACACCCCAGTGCCAACCGAAGTGTCCGGCGATGGGGGCCAGGTTGGTGCCGAAGAGCGCGGCGAGCAGGATCGATGGGTCGGCCGCACCCCAGGGCTTGGCCAGCGAGCCGAGAAAGACGCCGAGCATGATGGGCACGATGTTTCTCGTGTGCTTGCCAAAGGCCGCGAATCCCATGACCGACAGGATTGCACCGATCACCGGGCCATTCAGCTCACCGCCGACCGCCAGCACATAGATCAACCCGATGGCCCCCGTCAGCGCCATGTTGACCAGCGTCGTGCCGAACCCGCCGATGGCGATGAAGTCGCTTGGCGCCTGGCCCGATTCGCGCATGATCCGCCGCAGCCCTGAGAACGCCTTGCGATCCAACGCGAAACCCATCGCGAGCATGGTCGTCAAAGCAATCCCGAGGAAGCCCCCCAATAAGAGATTGTTCCCGGTGGTCCAGACGAATACCGGGTCAGGCACGAACCCATAGGACTTGTACAGGGCCACGACCAAGGTGCCGACCAGGCCGGCCGTAAACCCCATGTTATAAAGGGCGAAGCCCATATGGGCCTTGAAGAGCTGAGCGGCGGCGGGCGGCAGGATGAACCCGATCACCAGCCCGGTACCGATCCCCAGGGGTATCGCGACCTCGATGGGCAAGGCCGAGCTGAACAGGATCTCCGAGGTGATCGGCGAGAGGGCGATGCCAAAGAAGGCCGTATTGATGTTGGTCGCGAATGCTTGACCCTTGAATCGTGAATACAGCGCCACGCCGATGACGATGGGCCAGACATTGAGCAGATTCTTGCCGAACAGGCCAAACCCGAGCACCAGCATCAGTGCGGCCACTGCCGCACCGTTGATCCTTGCCCCGACGACGGCATAGATCAGACAGGCGGCAAGGGTCAGCAGCCCGGCATTCACGAGCCCCCCACCGATCCCACCGATGCCGAAGTAATCCGTCAGCAAGGTATCGCGTGTCGTCGTGATCGCGATCAAACCCTCGGCAATCTCTTGCGGGCTCGAGACCAGGAACCCGAACACGACGAATAGCGCGGCATAGCCCGCGATAATGAGCAGGATGATCCTCTCCGGCACCTCCCGTGCTGGATGGTGCGCGGGACCTGTTTTGCTCTCTAAGACCTCTTCTGATGACATGAAGATGACCAATTGGTGAATCTGGGGTGACGATCGCACAGCCCCGCGGGAATTGACGCCACGAACAGCACGGGCGGGCGCCCACCGGATCCGGATGGCGGACGAGACTCAATAGTCCAAGGGCGTGCATCTCCGGAACGGATGACTGCCCCAGGCCCTAAGGACGCGGAGACAACGAGCCCGCCATCTGTTTAAGTAGGGGTTTTGAAACACTTTTCGCCGCGGTGGGAGGCTAACATCTGACCCATCGAATCGCAACAGGTTGACTTTGCGATAGCTACTGCCTAGATTCGCGGGGCGAGCGGCGCGCTTGGTTTCACGGCCCGGAGACAATCATGCACCTCACCCCGCGGGAATTCGACAAGCTAATCGTATACATGATGGCTGACGTGGCGCTGAAGCGTAAAGAGAAGGGGATCAAGCTGAATCATCCGGAAGCGGTTGCGCTCATCTCGGCCGCCGCGCTGGATGGCGCCCGGGCGGGCAAGACGATGGAGGAGGTGAGCATGGATGCGCGTGCCGTGCTCACCAAGGACGATGTCATGGACGGCGTTGCGGATCTCATCCCTTCCGTCCAGATCGAGGCCGTATTCACGGACGGCAGCCGTCTGGTCACCATCCATTCGCCCATTCAGTAACGCCGGGAGAACCCTATGGCTGGAGTCAAAGCAGGGCCCGTTGTGGATCCCGACACCGATCCCGCCACCGCCGACGTGGAGGTCGGTGGCTACGTCTGTGCCGCGGCGCCGGTGCCGTTCAACGAGCAGCGGCCGGTGACCAGGCTCAGGGTCCGCAACACCGGCGACCGCCCGGTCCAGGTCGGATCCCACTTTCATTTCTTCGAGGTGAACCGCGCCCTCGAATTCGATCGACCAGCGTCGTTCGGGCTGCATCTCAACCTGCCCGCATCCACGGCGTTGCGTTTCGAGCCGGGCGATGAGCGGGACGTGGAGCTCGTGCCCTATTGCGGAAAGCGGGAGGTCTACGGGTTCAACAACCTGGTCGACGGGCCGACGGCCGGGGAGCTCGGGGAGATCCACAAGGCCCGGGCGCTCGAAGCCTCTGTCCTGCGCCGATTCCGCTCGGCCGCTAGCCCCACGAAGACAACGCCTTAGAGAAGCGCTGCACGGGGAAGCGGGCGCCGGCAGAACACCCGATCCTCCACCGCCTCCATCGCCGTCCTCGTCGCCACAGGAGACCTTTGGAACATGGCAACGATTTCACGCAACGAGTATGTGGGCCTCTTCGGCCCGACCACAGGCGATCGTATTCGTCTGGGCGACACTGGCCTCTTCGTCGAAATCGAGCGCGACCTGCGGGGACCCTCTGGGGACGAGATCGTCTTCGGAGGCGGCAAGAGCATGCGCGAAGGCATGGGGATGGACAACCAGCTGACCTCCGCCGCCGGCGCCCCGGACCTGGTGATCACGAACGTCACGATCATCGACGGCGTGCTCGGCGTGGTGAAGGCCGATGTGGGCATCAAGGACGGACGCATCTGCGGCATCGGCAAGGCCGGCAACCCCAAGGTCATGGACGGGGTGACACCGGGCCTCGAATGCGGCCTGGCCACCGACGCCATCTCCGGCGCGCACCTGATCCTGACTGCCGGGGGCGTGGATTCGCACATTCATTTCATCTCGCCGCAGCAGGCCCAGGCGGCATTGTCCAACGGGACGACCACCCTCATCGGCGGCGGCACCGGGCCCTCGGACGGCTCCAACGCGACCACGGTGACACCCGGGCCAGGGAACATCCGCAACATGCTGCGCGCCTTCGAGGGTTGGCCGATCAATGTCGGCATCCTCGCCAAGGGTCACGGCTTCGGCAAGGCCGCGCTGGTCGAGCAGATCGAAGCCGGCGCGGTTGGCTTCAAGTGTCACGAGGACTGGGGGACGACACCCTCGGTGCTGCGCTCCGCCCTGACGGTCGCCGACGAGATGGACATCCAGGTGTGCATGCACACCGACACCCTGAACGAGTCGGGCTTCGTCGAGGACACGATCGCCGCCTTCGAGGGGCGCACCATCCACTCTTTCCACACCGAGGGCTCGGGCGGGGGGCACGCCCCGGACATCATCAAGGTGTCCGGACTGCCCAATGTGCTGCCCTCATCGACCAACCCCACGCTTCCCTACGGCATCAACTCTCAGGCCGAGTTGTATGACATGATCATGGTCTGCCACCACCTGAATCCCGATATCCCATCGGACGTGGCATTCACCGAGAGCCGGATCCGCTCCGAAACCATCGCCGCCGAGAATGTGCTGCACGACCTCGGGGTGATCTCGATGTTCTCGAGCGACTCCCAGGCCATGGGCCGCATCGGCGAATGCTGGTTGCGCTGCATCCAGACCGCGGATGCCATGAAGACCGGGCGTGGAAAGTTGCCGGAGGATGCCTCGGGGAACGATAACTTCCGCGTGCTGCGCTACGTGTCCAAGATCACGATCAACCCGGCGATCACGCACGGAATCTCGCACCTCCTGGGGTCGGTGGAGGTGGGAAAGGTCGCCGATCTGGTGCTCTGGGAGCCGGGCTTCTTCGGCGCCAAGCCAAAGCTGGTGCTGAAAAGCGGGGTCATCAGCTGGTCCCTCATGGGCGACCCGAACGCCTCGCTGCCGACTCCCCAGCCGGTCTACTACCGGCCCATGTTCGGCGCCCATCCCCAAATGGTTGCCGACACCTGTTTCACCTTCGTATCTGGGGCCGCCTACGAGGCGGGGATCAAGGCACGACTGGGGCTGCAGCGGCAGGTCGCGGCGGTGCGCAACACGCGCAAGATCAGCAAGGCCGACATGGTCCGGAATGCAGCCATGCCGAGGATCGAGGTCGATCCGGAGACTTTCGCGGTGACCGTTGACGGTGTCCACGCGACCGTCGCGCCGCTGCGCACCATCTCGCTGAACCAGAAGTACTTTTTCAGCTGACGGCGGACATGATCCTCGTTGAAACGATACTGGGAAACGCGGGGGATGCCGATTGGCAGACCCGGATCGCCTCGGCGGCGGTCGACACCCTGGAGCTCGACCACTGGGAGGCCCAGAAGAGTCGGCTACGCAAGCACACCCAGGGTGGCGAGGAGCTCGCCATCTCCCTGGATCGGGGCACCTTCATTCGGGACGGCGACGTCCTGGTGTGGGACGCACAAACAGCCTCGCTGGTAGTGGCACGCATCCGCCTGCGCGATGTGATGACCATCCACCTGGACGCGCTCATGCAGTCCGACCCAACCATCGCCCTTCGCACCTGTGTCGAGCTCGGCCATGCCCTGGGCAACCAGCACTGGCCAGCGCTCGTCAAGGGCGATCGGGTCTACGTGCCCTTGACCGTGGACCCCAAGGTCATGGCGTCGGTGATGAAGACCCACGGGTTCGAGGGGATCCGCTACGAGTTCGTCCCGGGCTCCGAGGTCGTCCCCTACCTGGCACCGCACGAGTCGCGGCGGTTGTTCGGCGCCGCCGAGGGCGCGGTTCACACGCACACCCACGACTGATGGACCGCCATCCGAGCGCGGCCCTGCGCGGTGAGGCATCCGCGTCAGCCTCGCGGCTCGTGCGGGCCCTTCAGTTCGGCGACTCGGTCTTCCCCGTCGGCGGGTTCTCCTTCTCGGCCGGGCTCGAAACGGCCATCCAGACCCGGGTCGTGACCGACGCGCAGACCCTCCGCGCCTACACCCGCACCGCCCTGGAGCAGGCGGCCCTCGGTGACTGCGTGGGTCTGATCTGGGCCCATCGCGCCGCCGAGGCCGACGACATCGACCGGCTCGAGCACGTCGACCAGATGGTCTATGCGCGCAAGCTGTCCGGCGAGATACGCACCATGTCGGTCCGCATGGGCAAAAAGTTCACCGAGATCACCGCCCAGATCCTCGAGGCATCGCTGCCGCGGCGCTGGCTGGAGCGCATCAAGGATGGCAGTACTCAGGGTTGTTATCCCGTTGCGCTCGGGATGGGGCTTGCGGTCCAGGGCCTGTCCGCGCGCGACGCCTTCGTCGTCCATCAGTACGGTGTGGCGGCGATGATCCTCGGCGCCGCGCTGCGCCTGATGCGCATCGACCACATCCAGACCCAGCGGATCCTCTATGGGCTCACCGCCGATCTGGACACGTCCTACGAGAGCGCCGCATCCACACAGCTGTCGGACATGGCGGGCTTCGCGCCCCTCACGGAGATCATGTCGGCCGCTCACGCCAAGGCGACCGTTCGTTTATTCATGAGCTGACAGGACTTTCCATGTCAAAGAAGATCACGCGCATCGGCATCGGCGGTCCGGTGGGATCCGGCAAGACCGCGATCATCGAGGCCATCACGCCGCGCCTGCTCGAGCTCGGAATCAAGGTGCTCATCATCACCAACGATGTGGTGACCACCGAGGATGCCAAACACGTCCAGCGGACCCTCAAGGGGATCATGCTGGAGCAGCACATCCTCGGCGTCGAGACCGGCGCCTGTCCCCATACCGCGGTTCGCGAGGACCCCAGCATGAACCTCGCGGCGGTCGAGGACATGGAGGCCAAGTTTCCCGAGACCGACGTGGTGCTGATCGAGAGTGGCGGGGACAATCTGACCCTGACCTTCTCCCCGGCGCTGGTGGATTTCTTCATCTATGTCATCGACGTGGCGGCCGGCGACAAGATCCCGCGCAAGAACGGCCCCGGCATCACCCAATCGGACATCCTGGTCATCAACAAGACCGATCTCGCGCCCCACGTGGGTGCCGATCTCGCGGTGATGGAGCAGGATTCGCGCCTCATGCGCGCGGACAAGCCCTTCCTCTTCACCAACTGCAAGACGGGCGAGGGCATCCCTGCGCTCATCGAGCAGATCCGCCACGGAATGCTGTTCGATCTGAAGTTCCCCGACCACGAGTCGGCCTGATGCGCGATGTATCGTTGCCGTTGGGGCCTGCCTCGGCCGAGTGGCCGAACGCCGCCGCGCTCGCCGCGACGGCAGCGGAGCTGGCTCGGTTCCAGGACGAGCCGGCGCAGATGCCGAGCGGCACGATCGGCAAGAGCGGCTATCTGCGGCTCGGCTTCGAGCGCCGCGGGTCCAGGACCATCCTGGCGGGGCTCGAGCGCCGTACGCCCTTGCTCGCGCAGCGCGCCCTGTATCCCGAGGCGGCTCTGCCTGACCTGGCCTGGGTCTTCACCATCACCACCACGGGCTGCGTGCTCCAGGGGGACCGGCTCGGGCTCGACATCGATCTCGCCACCGGCGCCAGGGCCCACGTGACCAACCAGTCGGCCACGAAGATCCACACCATGGACGCCAACCACGCGGTCCAGACCCAGCGGATCACCCTCGCCGACGAGGCCTATCTGGAGCTTCTGCCGGAGCCCTTGATCCCCCATCGGGGGGCGCGCTACCTGAGCGACACCCGCATCGCTCTGGCGCCGACGGCGACCCTGCTGTGCTCGGAGATCGTCCAGCCGGGACGCAAGCACCACCGTCCGGATGAGTGCTTTGGGGCGACCTTGTTGTCCTTGGCGACCGCGGCAACGCGCCCGGACAGGCGGCTCCTGTTTGCCGAGAAGCTCGTCATCGACCCGGCGCGCCACGCGCTGCGGCAGACCGGCGTTATGGATGCATTCGACGTGCTCGGAAACCTGGTCCTGCTGACCCCTCCGGCGATTGCGGACCGCGTCGAAGCCCGCGTCGACGCACGCGTCGACCTCGTGGACGGCCTGGCCTTCGGTGGCTGTCGGCTGCCGAATGACGCCGGTCTGATCTTCAAGGTGCTGGCGCGCGAGACGGCGCAGGTGAAGACCTGTCTACGCGCAATCTGGGGCGTCGTGCGCGAGGAGGTTACCGGGACGCAACTGGCGCCGCCGGCGTTCTGGCGATGATCCGATGCGCCGGTGGACACCTCGGGCGGCGCTGAGCAACGTTCTTCGACAGCTGAACGGAGGCGATGATGGGACAGATGCTGAATCGGTGGGAGGGCCTGACCGGCCGCTCGGGGGCGCTTCGCTTCGTGGACATCAATCTGCGCGGGATCGGGCAGGTGATGTTCCAGGATCATCCACTCTCCGGACTCCTGTTCCTGATTGCGATCGGTTGGGGATCCTACACGGCCGGCACCCCTCAGATCGCCATCGGCGGTCTGCTCGCCGTGGTCGTCGCGACGCTGACCGCCCAGTCGCTGCGTGTCGAGGAGGCGGGGCTACGATCGGGGCTCTTCGGCTACAACGCCTTCCTGGTGGGCATCGCCTTGCCAACCTTCCTGACCGTCTCGCCGCTGCTCTGGGTCTATATCGTGATCGGCGCGGCCGTGTCGGTGATCGCGATGCGCGCCACCGCCAACGTGATGAGCACATGGGGCGTTTCGGCGTTGACGGCCCCGTTCGTGCTCGTCACCTGGCTCTTGCTGCTCTCGGTCAACGCCTTCACCGGTATCGAGGGCGGCGCACTGCCTGCGAGCAGCCTCATCGTGCCCATCGCCCCGGAGGCGAGCGATCCGCTTCGGATCGGTGACTTCCTGTCCGGCATCCTCACCAGCATCTCCCAGGTCTTCGTCAAGGGCGATGCACCCCTGGCCCTGCTCATCCTCGCCGGTCTCGCCGTCAGCTCCTGGGCGGCGGCGGGATTCGCACTCGCCGCGGCCGTGCTATCGGTGGTGGTCGCCCACCTGCTCGGCGCGGAGAGTCAGCTCATCACCGGCGGCCTGCACGGCTTCAATCCCGTGCTGACGGCGATCGCACTGGGCGCCGTGTTCTATCGACCGGGCCTGCGGGTCACACTCTTCGCCCTGCTCGGGGCGGTGTTCACGATCCTCGCCCAGGGCGCCATGATCGCCGCCATGACCCCCTTCGCGATCCCGACCCTGACCGCCTCCTTCGTGCTCGTGACCTGGCTGTTCGCGCTTGCACGATTCCATTGGGACTGAGCCGACTGCAGTTAGGCCGTCGAACAGGCCGCTAGGCCAGGCGCGGATCCGAGCCGAAGGGCTCGCTCGCGGCGCCCCCGGCGATGGCGGTAAAGTTGGGGTGGGCGGGAGAGACCAGCAGGTTGTGCTCCCTTGGGATGATGACGCTGGGCACCAGGAGCGCAAGTGATCGCCCGGAGGCGGCCCAGCCATCGCCAAGTCGAGCGGTGCTCGCCGGGAGCGGATCGGCGCGCCAGTCCAAGGGCAGGTCGGATGCGTCAAGGCGACGCACCGACGCGTCGGGGATGCCCAGGGTGAACAGCCGGTAGCTCCCGAGGACCTGGCCGCGACCCAGGTGCACCAGAAGCTCCAAGGCGGCAAGCGCGATGCTTTCTTGACGCAGAGAGGATGGCGGTGCCAAGTGTTGTTTCCAATAGTATTTCGCCACGAATTTCTAGAATTCGCCCACCTCGCCACCGGCTGTCTATCCCACAAAGGGGCACCGCCCAAAGGGCGTTCGCAGGGTCACTAATCGAACCACAGCGTTCGCTCACTGCCCAGACCACAGCGGCAGGTCTGGACGCTTTGCTGTCACTCACGCCCGTGAGAGTCCGCAGGCCGCTGGGACAAGAAGCGGACACCCGATCTACAGCAGCGGAGGGCGCTATGTCCCTAGTCCCGAAACCCGGCTCTTGGTCCCGGAGTCTCCGACGTTTGCCAAGATTCGGGTTTACTGGGTGAAAACTCTCGCGTCTGCTCAAGCCGATAAACGTAACCGGCAACTACGCGACGTAGTTGCTCAGGGACCCAGGTTGTGCAGGTCGGAGCGCAGGGGAGAGTCGGCGAAGCGCTGCTTCCACAGCCTGGGGATGAGCTGCTCGACCTGGCTTGCCGGATGACGGTCGATGCGCTGCAGGACATCGACCAGGTAGGTGGAGGGATCGATGTCGTGCAGGCGGCAGGACACGATCAGGCTCTGGAAGGTGGCCACCGCCTCGGCGCCGACCTCGCTCCAGCAAAACAGCCAGGCCTTCCGACCCATGGGGATGGGGCGCAGGGCGCGCTCGAGGTGGTTGGTGTCGATGGGGACAGCGGGGTCCTCGAGGTAGACCCTCAGGCCCGCACGCCGCTCCAGGGCATAGTTCAGTGCCTTGGTGAGGGGATTGCTGGGCAGCAGTGCGGCCTGTTGGAGCTGCTGCTCGGCCCAGTCGAAGAAGGCATCGACCACCGGACGGGCCTGGGTGGCGCGATACTCGGCTTTGGCCTGGCCGCTGAGAGCCTCGGTACGGATGTGCTTCTCGCAGGTGTAGAGCGCGCCGATGTGCTCCAGGGCCACGGCGACCGCCTCGGGCTCGATGTCCTTGGCGTACTCGAAGTGGCGGCGGGCATGCGCCCAGCATTGGGCATGGGTAATGCCGGTCTGCTCGGCATAGCGGGCATAGGCACTGTAGCCGTCACTGATCAGCACCTGGTCGTCGCCTGCCTTCTCCCCGAGCCCCTCGCGCACATGAATGGCCGCACGCGAGGGCCGGTAGAGGAACACCAGATCGCCCCCGCCGCCGTCGTCGGTATCCCCCCAGATGGGCCAGAAGTAGCCAGTTTTGAGCTTGCCCTTGCCCTTGCGACCCGCCTTGATGGGCGTCTCGTCCATGGCCCGCACCCGGGCGGCGCGGATCCCCGCCCACTGGGCGGCGACGATCGGGGCGAGCAGCGCGGCACAGGCGAGCACCAGCTGGGTCAGCCATTGCCGGCTGACATCAATGCCGGCCGCCGTGAGACGCTGATGCTGGCGGTACAACGGCAGGTGGTACTGGAACTTCTCCACGATCAGCCCGGCGAGGAAGCTGACATCGGCGCGTGAGCCCTCCAGCACCGCGGGCGGGGCGCTGGGGCAGGAGATCGCGCCTGAGTCCTTGCGCTTGATCGTGCGGCGCACGTACTCGAGGATCACATAGCTGGCCGGACGCTGCGCCAGGCGGTAGGTAGACTTCTCCCCAATGACCTCGAAGTGGTCCGCATCCAGGCCCTGCAGCGCGGGATTGGGCACCTCGATGCGCTCCACCGGCACCTGGGCGGGATCGAAGAAGGGCGTCTCGTCTTCCCTGGGGGTCTGGGCACGGGTGCGCCGTTGGTGGGTGGCGACCTCACGGACGGGCCCATCGGCCCCGTCGGGTGCCTCGAAGCCTTCCCCCAGACTCAGCTGCTCGGGCGGTGTGTCGATGAGACGCCGCTCGGACTTCTCGCCGAACAGCTGGCGCTTGAACCACTCCAACTGGTGTTGCAACTCGGCGATTCGCGCCTCGTAGCGGGCCCGCTCGGCGGCCCAATCGGGCGGTGGATCGAGGTAGGCACCCGGTGACGGCATGGGCTGATTTTACCCCAGCTCGTTCGAGGGAGTCGCAGCGCTTTGATAGCGCAGGCGCCGGCGCGCCGGCTCGATCCCTTCGAGCAGCAGCTTCAACCCGGTGACATCGAGCTCGCGGTGGCGCCCGCCACGCCAGTCGCTCACGAACCGCCCGCGCTCCAGGCGCTTGGCCCAGATGCAGAAGCCGCTGCGGTCCCAGTAGAGCGCCTTGAGATAGTCACCGCGGCGGTTGACGAAGACGAACAGATGCCCGGACAAGGGATCCTGCCCCAGGGCCCGCTTGGTCAGGACGATCAGGCCATCGAAGGACTTGCGCATGTCCACGGGACAACCGTGCACGAACACCCGCACCCGCGCCTCGGGGAAGAACATCAGTCCCGCCTCAGGCGCAGCACCACGCCCGCGCCTAGTTCGAGCTCGATGTCCCAGCTGGGCGCCGGTGCGCCGCTGCTCTCCAGGATCCCAAGATCGAGGAACGCGGCCGCGGCGGGGGGCGCCGCGGATGCCGCCTCGATATCCTCGCGCAGGCGCCGACGCCACAGATGGAAGCTGGCCGTGCTGATGGACTCGGCACGGCAGAATGCGGCGGTACTGAGCGCGCTGCGCTCGGCGCGCTCGATCAGGCGCCGCCACTGCGCGCGGCTGCGCCGCACCCGCGCTCTCGGACTCGTGACCATGGGTGACTCCCGTCGTGATGCATGACGGGACCCATTCTCCGCACCTCGCGCGAGCCGGGAAGAACGTCGCTCAGTTGCCGGTTAC
>CAVOUZ010000021.1:0-42462 GCA_963699735.1 uncultured Gammaproteobacteria bacterium | reverse complement strand
CCTCGCCGCTCAGCACCTGGACGCGGATCTGGCGGCTGAGTTGGCGCTCGGTCTTGGCGACCAAGTCGGTGAGGTTGCGCTGGTCGATGTCGCCGACCAACACCAGGTCGATGCAGCCGCTGTCGCGACCCAGGGCGTAGTCGCCGACGAGGAGGGCGAGCTCCAGTCGGCCGAGGCGAAGGAGGATGCTCTCGAGGATGCTGTCCATCCCCAGCGCCTTGCGCACCATGGCCTGAAGCTCCGGGAACAGCGGGTGGGCGGGGTTGGCGCCGAACTGGATGCGGTTGCCCTCGGGTGCGCTCGTGACCAGGCCGCTGTCGCTGAGGTGCTCCAGCTCGCTCTTGACCTGGCTGGGGGACACGGCGAGCTCTCCGGCCAGCTCGCGCAGGTGGGCGCGCCGATCGGGGTTGAGGAAGAGCCGCATCAGGATCTCGATCCGGGTCTTGGAGGTGATAAGGCCGCTGAGCAGCGTGGTCATGGCGGTCTGCGCGTTCTGTTTTCCAGAACGGTAGGACGGGGCGGGGAGGGCGTCAATGGGGATTGGTGGGTTTTGAGACGGGGGGCGCAGTGGGTGGGCCTGCGGGGTTTCACACCCATCCCGGCCTTTCCCCTTGGAGGGGAAGGCGGGGACGCTGCCACGGTGTACTGCAGGGGCAGTGGGTGCGGGCCTGCGGGGGTGGAGGTCTATGCCGCGGCCGTTAGTGGGCTGGCGAGCCCTGGAGCCCGACCGTGAGCGCCTAGGCCATGCTCGGACGGTTCAGGCGCGCGACCAAGTTGGTGCTGTCGCGAATCGCGCCGGTAGGGAAGGTGGGCCAGCTCGACACGGAGGAAACGGAATTGGACGATACACCGCCGCGTCGCCTCCGGGCTCCAGCGCACGTTCCGCGGGACCCCCACGGAGGGATCACCACCACGGGCACGACCCGGCGCGTGCCCAGCAGATCCGCGATGTCGAGACAATGGTGGGCCAGGCGCAGGATCGGGAAACGCGGCGGGTCGCTCTCCTCCTCGATGACGAAGAACAGGTTGGGTTTGGCTGGAAGACGCGCCCGCACGCGAGCGCTCGGCGCTGGAGACGGGATCTCGGCATGCCCTTACAATGAGAGGACCCGGCGCAGTCGAGGCGCCGCATCGACGCCTGCAATCGGAGAGCCCCATGACCACCACTTCTGACATGCGCTCCAGACTTCTGATCGGCCTGGCCCTCGCCGCGCTCATGGCCGCCACGCGGGGCCAGCAGTTCGCGCCGCTCGGGCAGCATCTGCCGGACGCCTCCCTGGCGGCCTTCTTCCTGGCGGGCTTCTATCTGCGCGGGGTCTGGGCCTTCGTCGCCCTGTTCGCGCTGGGGACGGCCATCGATCTCGCGGCCATCGGCTGGGGCGGGGTGAGCGGCTATTGCCTGACGCCGGCCTATTGGATGCTGGTGCCGGCCTACGGGGCGGTATGGGGGGCGGGGCGCTGGTACGCGGGGCGTCACCGCGACTCGGCGGCCACGCTGCCGACCCTCGGCGCGGCCCTGCTGGCCGGCGGCCTGGGTGCCGAGCTGTTCGCGAGCGGTGGCTTCTATCTGTTCTCCGGGCGCTTCGCCGATGTGAGTCTGCTCGGCTTTGCCTACAGCCTGGTGAGCTATCTGCCGGGGACCCTGGTGGCCCTGTTCGCCTATGTCGGGATGGCGGCGATCGTCCATCTGTCGCTGGCGTCGCGGACGGCGGCCGGCGGCGTCGGTCCTGGTCCTATCTCCCGATGAGCGAGGCCGAGGGGGATTCGGGGGGCGATCCGGGAGCGGATCCCGGTTCCGCGTCGGATTCCGACCAAGCGGCGCGTGAGCGCCACCGCCGGCGCATGGAGCGCCAGAAGGCGATCGTCGACGCCCGGGTGGCCGGCGCCCAGATCGACCGCGGGGTGCTGGTGGTCAACACCGGCAACGGTAAGGGCAAGTCGTCGTCGGCCTTCGGCATGGTGGCCCGCGCCCTGGGGCACGGGATGCGGGTGGCGGTGGTGCAGTTCATCAAGGGCAGCTTTGCCACCGGGGAGGAGGCCTTCTTCCGGCGCTTCCCAGAGCTCGATTATCACGTGATGGGCGAGGGCTTCACCTGGGAGACCCAGGATCCGGACCTGGACCGGCGCGCCGCCATGGCCGCCTGGGGGCTGGCGGCGGCCTTCCTCGCCGATCCCGCCTTCCAACTGGTGGTGCTCGATGAGCTCAACATCGCGCTCAAGCTGGGTCTGGTGCCCCTGGGGCCGGTGCTCGACGCCCTCGAGTCGCGCCCCGCCCATCAGCACGTGGTCATCACCGGTCGGGGCGCCCCCCAGGGCCTGATCGAGATCGCCGACACGGTGACCGAGATGCGCCCCGTCAAGCACGCCTTCGACGCCGGCATCATGGCCCAGAAGGGCATCGAGCTCTGACGAGCCGTGGCGGCCGGGCGGGCGGCGTCCGCACGCCCGGTCCAGACGCCCACGTTGCGGATCTACCAGACGAGATCCGCCCGATTGCAAGACCTGACCCCGCGCTTCGCTGGCGGTCCCGGTTCCGCTGGTAGAGTACAGAAACCTCGCTTCGTAATCATTCGGCAAATGCCTGCTGCACGATCGTTTCGATGCGCTCCAGGACGTGGTCCGGCAAGGCCGCAAAGCCTGAACGCTTGCTCCGCGAGAGATGCCCACCATTTCCGTGAATCATGCGCACCAGACGGCTGATGTCTTTCTGCGGGAGATCGAATTCGGTATCGATCTGCCGGATTGCGTCGTCATACCCACTCAGGTAGGCGAGCTCCCGGGGAATTTCATCCTCGATGGCGATCTGAATCATTTTCGCCAGAAAGCGAACTTCCCGATCCGCGCAGAAATATCGATAGGGGCCGGTGCCAGGATGTTGGAGGATCTCGGGCTCATCATCATGGCGTCGGTAATCCCAAAGCCGCGTCACCGGCTCGGAAAAGTCCACGAGCACGGCGTGGTACTCGGGGATGTGCTTCATGATCACCGCAGAGACCGGCACGATGAGATCGGGGGGCATCAAGCCGGAATGCGCCAGCACGTGGTGAATCAGGAAGCGGTGCAAACGTCCATTGCCGTCCATGAACGGATGCAGGTACACGAAACCGAAGGCTGCGCATGCGGCCTTGATCAGCGGGTCGATCCCCCGCTTCCGGTCATTGACGAAGGCCTCCCAGCCGGACATGGTTTCGCGCAGTCCCTCGGCCGGATGCGGAAAGAAGCTGATGCGACCGGTGCGGCTCTCCAACCAGTTCTGCCGCGTGCGGTAACTGGCCTCCTGACTGAACACATCGCGCACGGCAACATTCTGCATCGCCACCAGGCGCTCCTCGTCGATCTCTGCGGGCTCCGACGCTCGGTGCAGCATCTGCACGAAGCGCGCTTCCTTGCTGGCGCTTGGCGTCTCGTGCTCGATGGCAAAACTGCCGCGCGTCTCCGACAGATACAGGTACTGCACCGCACGATCGTAGTGTCCCCGGCTCTGCGCGTCGGCCGAGAATGTATTCAGCCTGGCCATCAGCGACGTCAGGAAGGCGGGGCCGGGGTCCGCCGCCCGGGAAACGACAGGGCAGAAGCGCCGGTCTCCCAGCGCATTGTCGATCACCCGGTAGGCGGTGTGGCGGCGGGTATTTACAGCGGTGACATAGCGATCGGCGGGAAGGAATTCCACGTAGCGGGCGGACACCTGCACGCAGGCGTCGAGCGCGTATTCGTGGAACCACTCCCAGAGAAACGCGATACGCCGAATCTGCTCACCGTTGGGTGTGGCCCGCAGCCTGCGGACGATGTCGTCACGGGTGATGTGGCTGAGCGCGGCCGCGATGACCGCCAGATCGATACCCTCATGCCGGAGCGCGAACTCGAGGTGCCCGAGCGCACTGTCTTCCAGCGCCACGCCGGGCGGGAACAGGATCTCTGTCCCGGTATCGACACGGCGGTTGACGGCACGGGAGACACGCGCCGCGGGGCCGCGCGGCACGACCGGCAGCCGGAAACGGTCTACCAGATGGGCGTAACCCAAGGTTGCCATGGACGGTTGGTCGTTGCTTGGCTCGAAATCGGCTCAGGCGCCTCGAAATTGGGTCAGATAATAGCCAGAATCTTGGAAATTATCGAAAAATGCCCTGCCGTGGGAGCCGAGGAAGCCGGCACCGCCGGTGACGAGGATGTGTTTTCTCAGGCCATGGCGCATGGGGCTTAGTGGCTCCTCACGGAGTTAGGGCGTGGTGTTGGGGGACCTGGGCCCGCGCCGCGTTCGCTGGGCTATCGCCTCGCCCGCGGTCCGCCCCGCCCGCCTCGGCCGTCCATAGCAGGAGATGCGGCTGTACAGTGAGGGTCGCCGCGAGCGCGGCGTATTCCTCGGCGGTGAAAGGGCATGAGCTTTGACGAGCCGTGGCGGCGTCCGCGCGCCCGGTCCAAACGCCCGCGTTGCCTGATGGGCTCGATCCTTACCTGGCCTCCCCCCGCGCGGGAAGGATGAGGCGGATGTGCGGAATCCAGCAGATTGTGTTTGGAAGCCTGGGCGCGATCTGCGTCTTGTGTCAGCATATCCGGCCCCAAAGACCAAGCCACCGGATGTACCCATGACCCACTGGAGAGCTGCCTGCGCGGCGCTGCTCGCGCTCACCGCCATCCCCCTGGGGGCCCGGGCCGAGGCCCGCCTCTATGGCGAGGCCCATGTCTCCGTCGATTACATCGATGCCGACCCGGACGCGGCCTGGTTTCGCCCGGCACCCGGCGGACCCGCCTTCGATTTCCACGGTTTCGTCGATGGGGCCAATCAGGTGCTGGCCGACTCGGGCTATGTGGGGATTCCGGGGCCCGAGGGGATGAACACCGCCATTGCCGACATCATGTTCGGCACCATCCCCTTCGATACCCTGTCCCCGGAGGTCCAGGCGGGAATCCTCGATGCCCTGCACCGCAACCTGACCCCGGGGAGCGCCTTCAAGGGGTGGGGCCTGAACATGAGTGATCGGGCCTCACGGATCGGCGTCCAGGGGAGCGAGGATCTGGGCAACGGGCTCAAGGCCCTGTATCAGATCGAGCTGGAGATTCCGCTCGCCAATCGCGACAGCGACATCGACGACGGGGACCCGGCGGCGGTGCGCATGCGTAACAGCTTTCTCGGACTCGCGGGTGGCTGGGGCCAACTGCTGGTGGGTCGCCACGACAGCCCGCTCAAGATGTCCACGGCGCCCCTGGACCTGTTCGCCGACACCCTGGCGGACTACAACCGCACGGTCGGCTTCTCCGATCTGCGCCCGGACAACACCCTGCTCTATGTCTCCCCGCGGCTCTGGGGCGTCCAGCTGAGCGGCGCCCTGATCCCGCCGGGCGGGGCCACCGTGCTGGGAGTCTATGACCCCCGGGCGAACGGCATCGCCGACGGCTGGTCGCTGGCGGCCACCTATGGCGCGGGTCCCTTCTACGCGGCGGCCGCCTATGAGCGGCTCTCCCGCCCCTTCTGGCGCTGGCAGGACGGGCTCTACGACACCTCCCACGGGACCCTGGCTGGCGACGAGACCCGCTGGCGCTTCGGGCTGGGACTGCTCGACTGGAGGGGCATCGACCTCAGCGCCGCCTACGAGTCGCGCAGCGGTATCCTGGGTCAGGACGACAACGCCGGGGTCGAGCTGTGGCAGGTGCAGGGCGCCTACCGGTTCGGCGCCACACGCCTCAAGGCCATGTACGGCCAGGCGCTCTCGGGTGCCTGCGTCGATCCACTGGATCTCGGCTTCCGCTACGCCTGCAACACGGGCGTCGTCGCCGCCACCTTCGCCGATCACCTCGGGACCTTCGTCGAGCAGGGCGACAAGTCCACCTGGGCGCTCGGGGTGGACCACGACTTCAGCTCGAGATCCCGGGTCTATGCCCTCTACACGGCGCTCACCGACGACAATCCGGCGGCGGACTGGAGCGGCTTCTCACTGGGCATGCTCCACCGCTTCTGAACCGATTCTGAGCCGGGGCCCCCGGGCGAGCGCCAGACCCCGCGCAGGCGCTCAGCTCGCGCCGGCCGAGGCTTGGGGCGGGGCGGGCGCCAGGTGCTCGCGCAGCCAGTCGCGGATCTGATGGGTCGAGCGGGCCCCGCTGAAGCGTCCACGCTCCTCCCCCTGTTGGAACAGGATGACGGTGGGGAAGCCGCGCAGCCGGTAGTGGCCCGCCAGGCGCATGTTCTCCCCCTCGTCCACCTCCAGCTTGGCGAGCCGGATCTCGCCGCCGAGCTCGCGGATCAGGCGCTCCAGATGGGGTGAGAGGGCATGGCAGGGTGAGCACCAGTCCGCCCAGAAGTCCACCAGGATGGGGTGCTGGCTGGAGGCCTCGATCACCTGGGACTGGAAGCCATCGAGGTCCACATCGAAGATGTTCGGGTCGCTCTTTGACGAATGGGGCATGGGAGGCGGGCACCCGCAGCAGGATCAGATCGCGCGGATAGTATCAAATCGGCCCGCCGGTCGGCCCGCCCGTCGCCTCGTCCCCGTTGGAGCGTCGCGACGGTCTGGGATATCGTAGGGGTCCGTGCCGGCTGTGATCCGGCAACCGCTCCCGGAGACGCCGACCCATGCACAACCCCGAGACCCTGCGCGCCGATTTCCCCCTGACCCGAATGCGCCGGATGCGCCGCGACGCCTTCTCGCGCCGCCTGATGCGCGAGACGCACCTGACGCCGGACGATCTGATCTGGCCGGTGTTCGTGGTGGAGGGGAGCGGGCAGCGCGAGGCGGTCGCCTCCATGCCCGGGGTGACGCGGCTCTCCATCGATCTCCTGGTGGAGGGGGCGCGCGAGGCCGTGCACCTCGGCATCCCGGCCCTGGCCCTGTTCCCGGTGACCCCGGCCTCCGCCAAGTCAGAGGATGCGCAGGAGGCCTTCAACCCCGACGGCCTGGCCCAGCGCGCGGTGCGCGCCCTGAAGGACGCCCTGCCGGAGCTGGGTGTCATCACCGACGTGGCGCTCGATCCCTTCACCACCCACGGCCAGGACGGGCTCGTCGACGAGCACGGCTATGTGATGAACGACCCCACGGTGGAGGTGCTGGTACGCCAGGCGCTGTCCCATTCGCTGGCCGGGGCCGATGTCGTGGCCCCATCGGACATGATGGACGGGCGCATCGGGGCCATCCGCACCGCCCTGGAGGCGGAGGGCCATATCCACACCCGCATCCTGGCGTATTCGGCCAAGTATGCATCGAGCTTCTACGGCCCCTTCCGCGATGCCGTGGGCTCCGCCGCCAACCTCGGCGGGGGCAACAAGTACAGCTACCAGATGGACCCGGCCAACTCCGACGAGGCCCTGCACGAAGTCGGCCTGGACCTGGACGAGGGCGCCGACATGGTGATGATCAAGCCCGGCATGCCGTACCTGGACATCGTACGGCGCATCAAGGACCAGTTCGCCGCCCCCACCTTCGTCTATCAGGTGAGCGGCGAGTACGCCATGCTCAAGGCCGCGAGCCAGAACGGCTGGCTCGACGAGCGCGCGGTGGTGATGGAGTCGCTGCTCGGCATCAAGCGGGCCGGGGCCGACGGCATCCTCACCTATTACGCCCTGGACGCGGCTCGCTGGATGAACGCGTGAGCCCCATCGCCTCTCTCGCCCGGACGTCCTTTGCAGAGCACGTCGCCTCCCCATGACCGACCGCTACGCCGTCATCGGCAACCCCGTGGCCCACAGCAAGTCGCCCCTGATCCACGGGGCCTTCGCCCGCGAGACCGGGCAGGATCTGAGCTACGGCCGCATCCTCGGGAGCCCGGATGGGTTCGAGACCGAGGTGCGCCGCTTCTTCGGGGAGGGCGGGCTGGGGCTCAACGTGACCGTGCCCTTCAAGGAGCGGGCCTGGCGGCTGTGCGACGAGCGCAGCCCAAGGGCCGCGTCGGCGGGGGCGGTCAATACGCTCATCGTGCTCGACGGCGGGCGCCTGCGCGGCGACAACACCGATGGGGTTGGACTGGTGAGGGATCTCGCCGGCAACCACGGCTTTCGCTTCGCCGGCAGCCGGGTCCTGCTGCTGGGGGCCGGCGGCGCCGCCCGGGGTGTGCTGCGGCCCCTGCTCGAAACCGGCCTCGCCGAGCTGGTGATCGCCAACCGCACCGCCGTCCGGGCCCTGGAGCTGGCCGCGTCGGCCGCCGACCTGGGGCCCGTTCGCGGTTGCGGCCTCGCCGACCTGGGGGTGGGCGGGCACGGCGGCTTCGATCTCATCGTCAATGCCACCTCCGCCGGACTCGGCGGGGAGGTGCCCGATCTGCCGGCGGGCTGTCTGGGCCCGAGCGGCTGGACCTACGACATGCTCTACGGCGATCGGCCGACGGCCTTCTGCCGCTGGGGCCATCAGCGGGGGGCGGTCCGCGCCCTGGACGGCCTGGGGATGCTGGTGGAGCAGGCGGCCGAGTCCTTCTGGCTGTGGCGGGGCCTGCGCCCCTCGAGCGCGCCCGTCATCGAAATGCTGCGCGGCCTCGGGTAGCATGGCCCGCATGCCGCCGTGACGATCGACGTTTGACGGTGGCTGGCCGGCGCCGATGCCGCGGTCGGCCCTTCGGATCCAACTGACCCCATCGGAGCAGCTCCATGAAGACCGCCGTTGTTGGACTTGGCCTGATGGGCTCGGAGATCGCGCTGCGACTGCGGCGCCAGGGTCTCGAGGTGATCGGGTGGAACCGCGGCGCCGAGCGCGCGGCGGCGGCCCGGGAGCGGGGCCTGGCGGTCGCCCCCACGGCGGCCTCGGCCATCGCGGCGGCTGACCTGGTGATCCTGATCCTGAGCGACGCAGCGGCGATCGAGCAGACCCTGTTCGACGATCGGGAGGCCGCCGCGGCGCTCCCCGGACGCATCCTGGTTCAGATGGGCACCATCGCGCCCGGCGAGAGCCGCGCCATTGCCCGGCGGGCCGCTTCGCTGGGGGCCCATTATCTGGAGGCCCCGGTCCTGGGTAGCCTGCCCGAGGTCCGGGAGGGGCGCCTGATCGTGATGGGCGGGGGCGAGCCGGCACTCTTCGATCAGTGCCTGCCGGTGCTCGCCGTGCTGGGGCAGGAGCCGCGCCTCATCGGGCCCGTCGGTCAGGGGGCGGCCCTGAAGCTCGCCATGAACCAGCTCATCGCCGGACTCACCGCCAGCTTCTCTCTGAGCCTGGGCCTGGTGCGCAGCGAGGGGATCGACGTCGGGCAGTTCATGACCCTGCTGCGCGGCAGCGCACTCTACGCCAAGACCTTCGACAAGAAGCTCGACAACTATCTGAGTCACGACTACAGCGCCGCGAACTTCCCGCTCAAGCACCTGTTGAAGGACGTGCGCCTGTTTCGCCGCGTCGCCGAGCAGATCGGGCTCGACACGGCCCTGATCACCACCGTGGAGGCGGCCTGCATCCGTGCCCAGGGCAAGGGCTACGCCGACCAGGATTATTCGGCCCTCTACGAGTCAATGACCTGAGATCGCCGCCCAGCCAATGGAGCTTCCCTTCACCCACAAGCCCGGCCGTCGTGAGCGGCATCTGCGGCGGCGCCACCAGAACCCACTGTTCACCTGGCCGCCCCGGGAGGTCTCACCCGAGGAGCTGCTGGCGGCCCAGAAGGCCGATCACGAGGAGCTGGAGGCCTTTCGCGAGGCCTTCAGTGACCTGGTGCAGCGGGCCCTGCATCTGCCGGCGGACGCGGACAGTGACACCGTGCTTGGGCTCAAGCAGGACCTGGAGCGGGCCTACGAGCAGTCGTGGTCTGTGCCGGAGGATCACCGGCGCGAGCGCGAGGCGCTGCGCCGGCTCATCGAGCTGATCATGAAGGCGGTGCGGCGTGCCGCCGGCGCCGATCCACTGGCGATGGCCGAGCTCGAGGACGAGCGCACCGCGCGCGAGGCCCATTTTCGCCTGTTGGGGCAGCCGCTGGTGGCGGACCTGCTGCACCCGCAGAGCCCCATAGCCCCGGACGAGCTGGCCCCCTCCCTGTTGAGCGCCACGGCCGAGGAGGCCGCCGCCGCGATGGAGCTGTTCGACCCCCGGGAGCTCGCCGAGCTGAGCCAGCAATGTGCCGCGCTGATCGCCCGGCTCGAGCCCCAGGGGCTCGACCTGACCCGGCCGCGCCAGCGGCTGGGACTGTTGTTGGCCGGGGTGGGCGCGGATACGGCGCCCCGACACTGATGCCCCGGCGCTGGCTCCCGATCCTCTGGGCGCTCCTGGCCCCGGCGACGGTGTGCGCCAGCAAGCCGGAGGTGACAGAGCCCATCGATATCGCCGGCTGGGTATCGAGCCTCTGGGAGCCCGTGGCGGCCTACGGCGGGCTCCTGGATCCGGACGACCTGGAGGATGTGGTGGTGATACTGCACCGCCGCGACGCCATCCCCGGGGACCCCGAGTTTCCCATCGGCAGCCGCGGGCTCGCGATCTTCACCCTGACGCCGGAGGGGACTTACCGCCGGGAGGGGCTGGCCGAGCGGCTCCTGCCCTGCGTCGAGTGCCTGGGCGGCTTCGGGCGGGATCCGGGCGACGTCCCCTTCGATGTGGAGATCGCGGACCGCCGGCTGCAGCTGAGCTGGCTCAGCAACGACTCGGGCCTCGTGTCCGTGCGCCTCACGATTGCCTGGGATGCCGAGCGCCGGGCCTTCGCCCTGGTTGGGGATGAGCTCATGCGGGCCGACGCCGCCGGCGGCATCCAGTATCGGCGCAGTCGCGACTATGTGGCGGGGCGCGAGGTCCTCGACGGGGTGGGCCGGCCCATGGCCCCGAGATTCATCCCCATCGAGACGGTCTCGGCGGAGGATTACCGTTAGACCCGCCGGGTCTTGGGCGCCCCGCCGTCAGTGACTCAGGGATTGCGCCTCAACACCCGCTCCATGGCGGAGCGGGCGCGCTTGCTGGGTATGGCGAAGCCGATTCCGACGTTGCCGCCGCTCGGGCCGATCAAGGCGGTGTTGATCCCGATCACCTCGCCCGCCAGGTTCACCAGGGGGCCCCCGGAGTTACCCGGGTTGATGGAGGCGTCGGTCTGCACCAGCTCCCCCAGCTCACTGTCGCCGATGCCGGTGCGGCCCACGGCGCTGACGATCCCGGAGGTGACGGTCTGGCCGAGCCCGAAGGGGTTGCCGATGGCGAGCACGAAGTCCCCCACCTCCAGGCCATCGGAGTCGCCGAACGGCAGTGGGGTGACATTGGTCGAGGGGATCTTGAGCACCGCCAGATCGGTGCGCGGATCCGAGCCGAGCAGCCTGGCGTTGTAGCTGCGCCGGTCCTTGAGGGTGACCTCGATGGCCGTGGCCCCCTCCAGCAGGTGCCGGTTGGTGAGCACCAGACCGCGCCCTGCATCCATGATCACCCCCGAGCCCACGCTCTGGCGGTGCTCGGTGTCCCCCGCCTCGGGCAGGGGCATCCCGAAGCGCTCCATGAAGCGGCGAAAATCGGGGTCGCGCAGGAAGGGGTGCTCCTCGATCGAAACCACCGCCTCCACGGCCACGTTCACCACGGCGGGGGTGACGCGCCGCATCAGTGGGGCCAGTGACGGATAGTCGGCACCGGCCTTGCGGAACAACGCCAGTCCCGGAGCCGGCGGCTTGCTGCCGAGGGCGGGCGCCATGCACGCGCAGCCGCTGAGCGCGAGCGCCGGGGCCAGGGCCAGGCAGAGGGAAGGCAGCAATCGGCGGGGGGGCGGGTCGGCGGGGGCTTTCGGCAAGGGAGGCAGCCTGTTCGCGGTGCGGGTGAAGGACGGTCGACCGCCCGCGGCAGCCTAGCGGACCAGTGCGCTCGCCACCTTGAGCCTCAGATTGTAGTCCACGGGTTGGTTGATCAGGAGGGCGAAAGGCTCCCAGGCGCTGCCCCGGCGCACATAGCCCGCATAGCAGCTCACGCCCCTCAGGGTGCCGGTCTTGGCGCGGACCCCGCTGTTGCCCTCCTGTGTCGGCATCAGGTCCCGGTAGGGCGCGAAGGCCTTCATCACGTCCACCAATTGGCGGGCAGAGAGCCGGTTGCCGCGCGAGAGTCCGGCACCGTCCTCGATCTTGAAGTCATTCCAGGCGAAGCGGTGGCGGGCGAATCCGGTCATCGCCCGCTGGGCGGCGGCCATGCTCACGCGCCCCTTGCCGTCGGCGTCGGCGAGCCGCAGGAACAGGGAGTTGGCGACGAAATTGTTGGAGTACTTGAGGGTCGGCTCGATCATCTCGGCCAGGGTGCGGCTGTTCTGGTGGCGGTAAATCCGCTTGGCGCCTGAAGGGACCGGGGCATTGCGCTGGGCGTCGCCGACCCGGATCCCTGCGGCCTCGAGCTTGGCGGCCAGGAGCTCCCCGAAATAGCCGACCGCCGCGGCGCGCTGACCGAGGTTCACCCGCTTCTTGCCGGCCAGCCCACCCTTGCCGAAGCGCAGGGCAGTTGCGGTCAACGGGGTCTGGGGCTCGGCGCTGCGCACGTTGGCGCCGCTGCGCACCACGCTCACCGTGTTGAAGTTGGCCGCCAGGGCCGTGACCGGCGCGTCGTAGGGATTGTCGCTGGAGGAGCGCCCGGCGATCTCGACGTCACGGTCGAAATAGCTGTCGTCCAGTCCGATGCCGGCCAGCTCGCGTATCCCCTTGGCCTTGAGGGCCTCGGCGATCCGGTCCAGCTCCTCGGAGACCAGATAGGGGTCCGCGAGCCCCTTCACCCACAGCCAGCCCGCGCCATCGGTGTAGAAATCGGTCTCGAAGCGATGGCCCCGTCCCCAGGTTTCCAAGGCGGCGAGGGAGGTCAGCACCTTCATGGTGGAGGCCGGCATCATCGGCTGATCGGGATTATGGGCGACCAGGGCCCGGTCCCCCTCCTGGACCAGCAGCGCCGACTTGGTCAGGCCCTGGACCTGATCCACCGGTCCGGCGGCGGCGGGCCCGCCCGCCAGCAGGGTGCACAAGAGGGGTAGAAACCAGGATCGACCGGCTCGCACGCGGGCCGGGAGGCTGCTGTTCATGGTCGCGCTCGCTGGGGTTGGTGTCGGTCGGGTTCGGGGGCCGGCGCCCCCCGTTGAGCGGGGGGCGTCCCTGGCTTATTTCTTTTCGGTGTCGCCCTTGGCGCCTTCGTCGGTCTTGGCACTTTCCGCCGGGCTGGCGCCCTCCTCGGTCTTGGCGGCCTCCTCGTTGGGCTTGAGCTTCACCACCTCCTCGTTGAGCTCGACCATGGCCGTGTCGCGCAGCTCATTGAGCTGCTTGCCCAGCTTCTGGCGCTGCACCAGGGCGGTGAGCTGCGGCTTGGCGTCTTCGAACGCGGGGGGCTCGGCGGTGCGGGTGTCCTCGAGCTCGATCACGTGCCAGCCGAACTGGGTCTGCACCGGCTCCTTGGAGTGGGTTCCAGGCTTCATGGCCGCGACCGCATCGGCGAAGGGCTTGACCATCTGGGTGGCGTCGAACCAGTCGAGCTCACCGCCGTTCTTACCGGTGGGGCCGAGGGAGTGCTTCTTGGCCAGCTCGGCAAAGTCCGCCTTGTTGTCGAGCTCCTTGATGAGCTTCTTGGCCTCGGCCTCGTCCTTCACCAGGATGTGTCGGGCCTTGTACTCGGTGCGAGTGGCCTGCTTCTTGACCTGCTCATAGGCCTCCTTGAGCTCGTCGTCGGTGACCTGGATGTCGCGGGCCATGGCGGCGAGGGCGGCGTTTGACATCACCTTGAGCCGCTGCAGCTCGATCGCGGCCGTGACGTCCGGGTTGTCCTGGAGGTTGCGCTTCTCGGCCTCCTGGGAGGCGACGATCAGGCTCATGAACTCGTTGAAGGCCTGCTGCTGAAAGGCGGGGTCGTTCTGACCCTGGGTCTCCTGCATGCGCTCGATGTAGAACATGCGGAAGACGTCCAGCGGGTAGGGGGTGCCGTTGACCGTGGCGATGATGGTGTCGGGGCCCGGTGCCTCCGCGGGCGCCGGGGCGGGTGCCGGCGCGGCATCCTCAGCGGCGCAGGGACCGGCGGCCAGCAGGGCAACGATCAGCAGTGAGAGGGGGTTCTTGATCATGGTTTGGTTTTCCGTCAGGTGGTGATTGCAAGATGTTGAGTGATTGAGACAGGGATGCCCCGACCGGTGTCGGCGCCGGGCGGCGTGGCGGAGCCTAGGGGCTGATCACGCCGGAAGGACGTGTTTGAAAGGCTTGACCTGGACCTGCTCGTAGACCCCGGCCGCCGCATAGGGGTCGGCGTCGGCCCAGGAACGGGCGGCCGCGAGGTCCTGGAACTCGGCGACGATCAGCGAGCCAGTGAAGCCCGCCGGACCTGGATCCGGGCTGTCGATGGCAGGGTGGGGGCCGGCCAGGACCAGGCGCCCCTCGTCCTGCAGGGCCTGGAGGCGCTTCAGATGCTCCGGTCTGGCCGCCAGCCGCGCCTGGAGACTGCCGGGCCGGTCGGCGGCGATGATGGCATAGAGCACGCTAGTCGGACTCCACGGTCTGGGGCTCGTCCTTGATATGGCGGGCCAGATAAAAGGCCTGGGCGATCACGAACAGGATGGTGAGGCCCATCATACCGAACAGCTTGAAGTTGACCCAGACCTCCTCGCGCTCCTGGGCGTGGCTGCACAGCTCGAGCAGATCGCCCGAGAACTGGGCGGCACAGGTGGCAAGATCAATCTCGCCCTGTCCGGTGGCGGCGATCAGTGCCTGGCGCGCCTCGTAGAAGCCGCTGCCCACGTACACCACGAAGAGGTTGGCAAGCCCGGAGAGCAGGAAGAAGAGGACCCAGGCCAGGTTCAGACGCTGCCAGGTGCGCGCCGGGACCTCGATGGCGTGGGACATCATGCGCTCTATCAGGGTGCGCTCACCGATCCACTGGCTGCCGAGAAAGACGGCGGCGAAGAGCCAGTTGACCAGGGTCGGCTTCCACATGACGAAGATGGGGTCGTGCAGGGCGATGGTGAGGCCGCCGAACACCACCAGGAGCACCAGGGTGGCGATGTGCATGGTCTCCATGCGGCGATGCCGAAGCCACAGCCACCCAACCTGGAGCGCTGAGGCGGCGATGGCGACACCGGTCGCCACGTAGATCCCCTGGAGCTTGTAGGCGACGAAGAAGAGGAGGATGGGAAAGAAGTCGAGAAGGAGCTTCATTCAGTGTCCGGGCGTCGCTGGGCGCGCCGATGAGGGTCCATGGCAGTGGTCGGCGCTCGGGTGGGCGCGGGTTTCGGGGCGGCGCGCTCAGCGATGCTTCTTGCCCACGTTCTCCATATGGCCGATCCAGGAGCCGAAGATGCCGGTCTTGGGCTTGAAGTTGCGCCGGCCCGCGAAGGTGCCGAAGCAGCGCTCGTCATCGCCACTGAACCGGGCCGAGCCGACCATGAGAAAGCCGGCGATCAGCAAGACGAGCAGCACCGCGGCGGCGACCACGGCGGCGGTGTGCAGGACCACGTCCTGGCCCATCCAGGCGAGCACCTGCTGATGATAGGTCAGGATGGCCCAGACGCTGCCAAACAGGAGCGCCACCGCGAGCAGGGAGAAGAAGTCGGCGATCCGCTCGTGGGTGCGGGAGAACTGCTTGATGTCTTTGCAAACGGCCATGTCTGGAATCCTCGTGGTCTACGGGCGTCGGCGCCCTAGGGGAGGGAGCGGCGAAAGGAGGAGAGAATAAGGCGTCGGTCCGGCCGCGGTAAAGCGAGGCGTTGAGCTGCAGCTGCGGCAGCTGTCAAGGCGCTGTGCCGGCGGTTATATTGGCGCCCCTGTCGCACATCAAATCTGGGGGAGCGCCTTGGAAACCATCACGGCCTTGATCAAGGGGCTGAACGGCCTGGTATGGGGTCCGCCCATGCTCGTTCTGATACTGGGCACCGGCTTCTTTCTGATGATCGGGCTGCGCCTGATGCCGCTGCTGAAGCTCGGTTACGGCTTTCGCATGGTGTGGCGGGGCCGCGTCAGGCAGGGCGAGGGCGACATCACCCCCTTCAGCGCCCTGATGACGGTGCTCTCCGCGACGGTGGGCACCGGCAACATCGCGGGTGTTGCGACCGCCATCTTCCTCGGCGGCCCAGGCGCCCTGTTCTGGATGTGGTGCACCGCACTGGTCGGCATGGCCACGAAGTATGCGGAGGCGGTGCTCGCCATGCGCTATCGGGAGCTCGACCATCTGGGCAACCACCTGGGCGGGCCCATGTATTACATCAAGCTAGGTCTGGGAAAGAACTGGGTGTGGATGGCCACCACCTTCGCCGTCTTCGGCTTCCTGGCGGGCTTCGGCATCGGTAACACGGTTCAGGCCAACTCGGTGGCCCACGCGGCCCAGAGCGCCTTCGGGCTGCCCTTGTGGGTGAGCGGCGTCGTCATGGCCCTGTTCGCCGGAATGGTGCTGCTCGGCGGCATCAAGCGCATTGCCGAGGTGTCGTCGGCGCTGGTGCCCTTCATGGCGATCACCTATGTGCTGGGCGGTCTGGCCGTGATCGCCACCCACCTGGATCAGGTCGGCCCCGCCTTCGCCATGATCTTCCAGCACGCCTTCGCACCCACCGCGGCGGCCGGCGGCTTTGCCGGGGCCACCGTCGCGGCAGGAATCCAGTTCGGCGTTGCCCGCGGCATCTTCTCAAACGAAGCGGGGCTCGGCAGTGCGCCGATCGCCCACGCCGCCGCCCAGTCGGACGATCCGGTGGCCCAGGGCACGGTGGCCATGATCGGGACCTTCATCGACACCCTGGTGCTGTGCACCATCACCGGACTGGTGATCATCATCTCGGGCGCCTGGACCTCGGGGGCGACCGGCGCCGCCCTCTCCAGCGCCGCCTTCGAGCAGGCGCTTCCCGGTCTGGGATCCTTCGTCGTGGCCCTGGGCCTGATCCTGTTCGCCTACACCACCATCCTCGGTTGGAGCGTCTACAGCGAGCGCTGCGGTGAGTACCTCTTCGGTGAGCGGGTCATCCTGCCCTTCCGCATCCTCTGGGTCCTGCTGATACCCATCGGGGCCATGGGCCAGCTCGATTTCATCTGGCTGGTCGCCGATACGCTGAACGCCCTGATGGCGATCCCCAACCTGGTGGCCCTCCTGCTCCTGAGCCCCGTGGTCTTCAAGGTCACGCGGGAGTACTTCGATGACCGGGTCGCAAGCGCCGAAAGCGGCTAAAACCTCGCGCGCGGGTCTCCCTGATACCGTCGGGTGGATCTGCGCAAGGGGCGGGCCGGTGGGTGCGGCGCCGATGGATCGCTCAACAAGTGCCCGGCGCAGTGCCAGGCACCTGATCCACCTCTACGGATACTTCGGAGCGGCCGTTCTAACCGGCCGCCTTGGAGCCCCCCAGACAAGGGGGCGATTCCGGGGCGGTCCCGCCCTTCTCAAACCATTCCTCGGGCGTCCAGGTGTGCAATGCCAGGGCGTGTAGACCGGCCTCGAGCTCGACGCGCAGGAGCTGGTTGAGCATCCGGTGGCGTGCGACCAGGTTCTTGTCGGCGAAGCGCTCGCTCACCACCAGGACCTTGAAGTGCGACTCCGCCCCCTCGGGCACCGAGTGCATGTGGCTCTCGTCCACGACCTCCAGATGCAGCGGGTCGAGCGCCTGGCGCACCGCGGCCTCAATGCGAGCCTTTCTGTTCATGTCGGATTGGGACCTGTCTTGGATCGAATTCGGACGTCGGGATGGTCCCTGGAACTGGGGTCCGCCCAGACCGGCGCCAAGAGGGCCCCGGGGCAAAGGTCCTCAGTCGCCGCCCAGCTCGATGTGCTCGCTCGCGAGCAGTGGATGCAGCGCCCCGATCACCGCGCCCAGCGCGTCGGCCAGCGCCGGGTTCTCCAGCAGCTCGCGGTTGATGGTCTCCGTCCGGCCGTAGAGGCTGAGGCGCAGGTGCTCGGCGGTGCGCACGTGCAGCTGCAGGTCGTTGAGGATGTGGGCGAGCTCGCTGCGGGTGGGCCCGGTGCCGATGACGCGAAATAGCCCTGTCAGTGCATCGAACAGCGGCCGCGCCTCATCCCCCATCCCGAATTCGGCGGGATCGTACTCCGCCTGCCGCTGCGATACCCGCCCGACCCAGACCCTGAAGCTTTCCTTCTGCAGGGAGTGATAGAGGGGCGTCTCCGAGATCAGGAACAGCAGCAGATGGCGCGGGCTCGCGTGATAACGCCCGCCCCGGACCTCCCAGAAGCACTCGGCGATCAGCCGGTGGATGCGGATGTGCTCGCGGAAATCGGCCGCCTGGAGCTGGTCCAGGATCAGGATGGTGGGCTCGCCCTCGCTCTGGGCGCAGGCCTCGCTCACGGTGAGGTCCAGCGGCTCGATCGGCGGCTCCTCGCGGCCCAGCTCGTCCTGGCTCGGGGGCAGGACCACGTCCGGCAGCGGCGGGTGGCTCTCCGTGAAGTCGTGATAGAGGACGTGGGGGAACCCGAGGGCCCGGGCGAGGGCGTTGGCGAAGGCGGTCTTGCGCCGCCCGCCGTCGCCCTCGATGTTGAGCGCCCGCAGGGCCTGCACCGGGCTCTCCAGCAGGCAGCGGACCTGGAATTCGTAGTCGTCGTTGGACTCGAATCCATTCTGGGCCATCTTCTCGCGCAGGCTGGGCATGGGCCCATGATAACCCAGTGCCCGTGCGGCCGGCCGGGGGCGAGGCCGGTGCTCGCGCGCTGTTGCGACCCCGCTCCCGATCAGGCCCCGGGTCGGCGCGACACCAGGTCCACCAGCGCCGCCCGCCCGGATTCCGAGGCCCAATCCGCGGCGGTCCTGCCGGAATAGTCCTTGAGGGTCGGATCCGCCCGGTGGCGGAGCAGGACGCTGACCGTGTCGCCGTGCCCCTGCTTCGCGGCCCAGATCAGGGCCGTCCAGCCCCTGGTGCGCTCCTGATGGTCCGCCGCGGCCCCGGCGTTGAGCAGGCGCTCGACCACCGCCGCGTGGTCGTTGGAGGCGGCGAGCATCAGGGCCGTGTAGCCGCCCTTGTCCTCCGCGTCCAGGCCCGCGCCCGCGGCGATCAGCCGGTCCACCGTCTCCAGATGTCCGTTCAGGGCGGCCTTCATCAGCGGGGTCCAGTCGCAGTGGTCGCGCACGTCCGGGCGGGGGTCGCGCCGCAGCAGGGCCTCCAGGGCGCCGAGGTCGCCCCGCTCCGCCACCGAGATCAGGGGCGGGACCGGCGTCTCCCCGTCATCCCCCGGGGACCCGGCCCGGTCGCAGCCGCAGACGAGGAGCGGAATCAGGAGGGCAAGGATGGGGCTTGGACTTGGCGGCATGGGCGCCATTCTCCCGGTCCGGGCCCGCCCGGCCCATGCGATTGCGCAAGCTCGCCGCCCGCTCTGGTCCTTCAGGCCATGCCGCCGTTGACCGAGATGATCTGTCCGCTGATATAGGAGGCCGCGGGGGAGGCGAGAAAGGCCACCACCTCGGCCACCTCGGCGGGGCGCCCCGCACGCTTCATGGGCACCAGCCGGGCGATGGCCTCGGGCGGAAAGCTGTGCTGGCTCATCTCCGTGTCGATGATGCCCGGGGCTATGGCGTTGACGGTGATGCCGCGGCTGGCGAGCTCGAGGGACAGGGAACGGGTGGCCGAGTGCAGTGCACCCTTGGCCGCCGAGTAGTTGACCTGGCCTCGGTTGCCGGTGATGGCGGCGACCGAGGTCAGGGTGATGATCCGCCCCCAGCGGGTCCGGATCATCGGCAGGGTCAGGGGCTGGGTCACGTTGAAGAAGCCGTTGAGGCTGACATCGAGCACACGCCGCCACTGGTCGGTGCCCATCCCAGGAAACACGGCGTCGTCGTGAATGCCCGCGTTGTTCACAAGGATCTGCACCGGCTGTTCGGCCACCAGGGGCTCGAGCACCGAGCGGCAGGCATCGGGGTCGGTGACATCGAGCACCAGCAACCGTGCCCTGCCGCCCTCGGCGCGGATGGCGTCGACCACCGCCTGGGCGCGCTGCGGATGGCGATGGGCGTGCACCAGGACCTCGTGGCCCGCCGCGGCGAGCCGCCGGCAGATGGCGGCACCGATCTCCCCGCTGCCGCCGGTGACCAGCGCCAGCCGGCCTTGGGAGTCGTCCTGTTCCATCGAGCCCTCCAGGCGGTCAGCTAGGGGGCGGGGCCAGGACGATCGTGAGCCGCCCGCTCAGCAGCCGCTGTCCCCCGCCTTGGATCTCGAATCGATAGAGCAGCGCCGCCGCATCGCCGCCCAGACGCTCCACCTCGACCCTCAGCGGTCCCTCGATGTCGTCGAGGCGGGCGCGCTCGCAGACCAGGCCGCGTACGCTCCCCAGCATGCCCGGCGTCCGGCCGGCACCGAGCAGGGCGCCGTGGATCGCTACCGCCTGGGCGGCATATTCGACCCCGACCAGGGTGCTCAGCCGCCCCTCTGCCCGCAGCGGATTGCCAGGATCACGGTGGCTGCGGGCCCTGCAGCGGAGCCGGTCCTGATCCCAGGATTCGACTGCATCGTTGAGGCACATGCTTCCCTGGTGAGGGATCTGGGCGAGGATCCAGTCGCGGTCCAGCGTTGGGCTCACGGCTCGATCGCCATCTCGAGGCTGAGGTCGTCCAGATAGTCGAGCGCGACCCGCCCGGACCGGCCCAGGGCCAGCTGGCGCAGCAGGGTCAGGCCGCGTGCCGCGGGAACGGAGCTGCGCAGGGTCTCGAGGGCCTCGTCGTCCAGGGTGTCGGGCGCTGCCGTGCCGATCCCGCCCAACATCAGCCGCGGCCCGTTCCCGGTCTCCGGCGTCGCGAGAACCAGGGCCGTGGCGAAGGCGTGACCCAGCGGGCGCGTCTCGGCCAATGGGGACGGATAGGGGTGATCGTAGGCGATGAGCAGCACGGGTCGCTCCTCGCTCGCCAGCAGGGCGAAGGACTCGATCAGACCGCCGGCAAAGCTGCCGTCGTAGGCGGAGAGGACGCAGGCCCCGGTCCGCGAGCCGGTGGCGATCCCCCAGTAGCCGGAGGCGGCATTCATCACCGAGTTGTGGAAGCGGATGGGCGAGATCAGCCGGTCCTCTCCAGCCAGGACCTGGCAGATCGCATGACAGTTCTCACCGTCGCCGCCCGAGGAGGCAAAGACCGTGGCCGGCTCCGCCGGGTCCATGCCAGCCGCCCGGCAGCCCGCGAGACCGACCGAGAGCGCGAGCCTCACCACACTCCCGACCCGCCGCCGCTCGGCGGGCGGCAGCCCCTCGGCGGGGCCGATCCGGGAGGGGGGCAAGGGCGATCGGCAGCCGTGGATCAGGAGCTCGCGCGCGCCGGCCCAGTCGTCCATGCCCGGGCCTATGACGGCCACGCCGGCGACGCGCGCCTCGAGCGCCGGGGCCCTTTCATTCATCAGGGTGCCCTCCCTGGCCCGCGCGGGAGAAGACCAGGCTGCAATTGGTCCCGCCGAAGCCGAGCGAATTGCTGAGCACCCGATGCAGGGGCGCGCGCCGGGTCTGGAGCTCGATCCGGATGGGGATCGAGGGGTCCGGCTCCCGGGTGCCGACGGTGCCCGGGATCAGGCCCTCGTCGAGCGCCAACAGGCACAGGGCCGCCTCGACGCCGCCCGCCGCTCCCAGGGTGTGGCCGATCGCCCCCTTGGTGGAGCTGGCCGGGGTCCCGGGGCCGAACAGCTCCGCCACGGCGAGACCCTCGGCCGCATCATTGGTGGCCGTGGCGGTGCCGTGGAGGTTGATGTAGTCGATCTCTGGCGGCGCCAGGGACGCCCGCTCCAGCGCCGCGGTCATGGCCAGGCGCGCGCCCAGCCCCTGGGGGTGGGGGGCGGACATGTGGTGGGCGTCGCTCGACTCCCCGTACCCGCTAAGCAGCAGCGGGCCCCCCTCGCCGCGCTCGAGGAGTGCGAAGGCGGCGCCCTCGCCGATGGAGATGCCGTGCCGTGCGGCATCGAAAGGCCGGCAGGGCTCGGTGGCGAGCAGCTCCAGCGAGTTGAATCCATAGAGGGTGGTCAGGCACAGGGTGTCGACGCCGCCCACGATCGCGGCGTCCACCAGGCCGCAGGCGATCAGACGGGCCGCGCTCGCGAAGACCTTGGCGCTCGAGGAGCAGGCGGTCGAGAGCACGGCGGCGGGTCCGGAGGCGCCGATCAGGCCGCGCACGTGCTCGGCCAGGGCGAAGATGTTGTGACTGGTGCGGTAGCAGAACCAGGGCGGCAGGGCGCCGCTGACGGGGTCCCGCCGGCGGTAGGCGCGCTCGGTCTCGAGGATCCCGGAGGTGCTGGTGCCAAGATACACGGCGACCCGGCCCGGACCGTAGCGGGCCACGGCATCGCGCGCCGCCTCGAGAAAACCGTCCTGGGCCAGGGCCAGGTCGGCCAGGCGGTTGTTGCGACAGCGGTGCGCCTGCCCATCGGGGGTCGCGGGCGCCTCATCGAGCCCCTGGACCCGGCCGATCCAGGTGGCGAGCGGGGCGTCTTCGAAGTCACAGGGGATCAGGCCGCAGCGCCCGGTGGTCAGCGCCTCGCGGTGCGCATCCAGGCCCTGGCCGAGACAGGTCGTCAGGGTGAAGCGGCTGACCGTCAGGGGCTTCACCCGGTGGATCCCCGCCGTGGGCGGCGGTCACAGGCGCGGGACCCGGCGGATTCAGCGCGCGCCATCACGTGCCCCGCTGCGGGCGACGAGCAGATGATTTGCAAAGGGGGTGCCCGCGCTCATCGGATGGGTGCGCGGCGCCAGGCCCAGGGACCGCAGGACCCCTTGCCACTCGGTCAGCGGCCGGCAGTGAGTTCGTCCCCAACGCTGACCGCGCAGCCAGGCGACCACCGAGTCGACCCCTCGCGTGATCCTGAACCGCAGCCCGGCCCTGGCGTCAGCCACCCGCAGCAGCAGGATCCCGCCGGGGTCGAGGCAATCCCTGACCCGTGCCAGGACGGCCCCTTGGTCGGCCGGCGTCAGGTAGTGAAGCACGTCGAGGATGACGACCGCATTGGCGCGTCCGAAATCGGCCTCGCGGATATCGCCCTGCTCGATCCGGGCGATCGACGGCAGGGCCGCCTGGGCGCGCGCCACGTCCTTCCTGTTGAGCTCGATGCCGCGGTACCCGATCAGCCGCGGCGGCGCGGCCCAGTCCGGGGGCCAGTCGCCGGTCCGGTGGGCCCGGCTGGCGGCACTCAGCCAGGCGGCGAGCAGGCCCTGGCCGCTTCCCAGGTCGAGGATGTCGGCCTCTGCCGGCAGCAGACCCTCACGCAGGAGCGCTGCGAAGACCGGATCGCCGCCAAGCTTGCCGCGGGCGAAGTGCCAGGCGTAGCGCCCGGCGGCGCGATAGGGCGCCGCTGCCGACTCGACCAGTTCCTTGCGGGCCGCGAGCGTCACGGGCGGACCTGGGCCGCCAGGGCCTCGCGCAGGGTGATCGGCTCCAACCCGGCGGCCCTGAGGTGCTCGATCAAGGGCGGCAGCACCTCCAGGATCACCGGCCGGCCCTTGGCGGTGCGCGCCGCGTTGCCGTCGTGCAGCAGCAGGATGGCGCCAGGCGTCAGCCCGCCGAGCAGCCGGGCGAGCACCCGCTGCGGATCGCCCTGACGGGTGTCGAAGGCGCGCCGACTCCAGCTCACGAGCTGCAGGCCGAGACGCGCCAGCGCCGGTTCCAGGAAGGGGTTGCGCAACCCCGCGGGGGCACGGAAGAAGCGCGGCCTCGAGCCCGCGAGCCGGCCCAGGGTCTCCTGGGCCGCGGTGAGATCGGCGTGGATGCGCCGGGGCCCGAGCAGGGAGAAGTCGTGACGGTGCCGATCGGAGTGGTTCTCGACCCCATGGCCGCCCCTGACCATGGCCGCGATGAGCCCCGGGTGCTCGCGGGCACGCTCGCCGACGCAAAAGAAGGTCGCCCGCACACCCTGATGGGCCAGGATCTCCAGTACCCGGGGCGTGACCTCGGGGTCCGGCCCGTCGTCGATGGTGAGCGCCACCGCGGGGGTGCGCCGGGCCATGGGGGGCAGTCCCCGCCAGTTCGGCCCGAGCAGCGCCGAGCGCGGCCAGAGCCCGGCGGCCGTCAGGATCAGGTGATCGATCACGATCAGCGCCAGCCACCAGGGCCAGAGCCCGGGCCGCAGGAGCGCGCCCGTGCCGACCAGGCCGTGCAGCCAGAGGCTCGAGCGGATCAGCGGAGAAGGGCGCCAAGGCCCAGCGCGTGAGTGCAGGGGTGCGGCTTGGCTCAAGTCAGGGGCGGGTTCGGCGGCCATCCGGGCGATTCTATACCCCGGCGGAGCTGTTTTGACCGTCGACCGCGGGCATCGAGCTTGGTCCTGTTTCCTCAGCACCCTGTTCGCGCTCGATGAGGCACCGAGAGAGGGGTCATCTCCTCGGCGGGGACCGGCAGCTGGGTCCTGCCCAAGGTGGCGGGCCATAATCCGGGCATGCGGCGCCCGGACCTCAATCTCATCCTCGGTGAGCTCTCCGCTGAGCTGAATGCGTTTCCGGCGTTGCCGTCGGGTAAAAGCCCGACCCAGGTTGGCCGCTAGGTCGGGCTTCATCCCGACACGCCGCCGATCGTGATCGGATCTCGCGGATGGATCGGGGCCCACGTCCGCGCCTTGGCGGCTTACGACGGCAGACCGACAGGCCCATCGTCATGACGGGCCTCCATGATTGGCTCGATCTGCTTCAGGGGATCGCCCGCACCACGCCCCCGTCGACCCGCAGCGCGGCCCCGTTGGTGGCCGAGGCCGCGGCGCTGCACACGTAGACGATCATGCTCGCGACCTCGTCGACCGTCGCGAAGCGCCGTAGGAGCGACGAGGGTCGGGCGGTCTTGAAGAACTCCCGTTCCATGGTCGCGAAGTCGACGCCCTGTTGCTTCGCCATACGTTCCACGAAGGCGGCCACACCTTCGGAGCCTGTGGGTCCGGGCAGGACGCTGTTGACCGTGATCCCGGTCCCCGCGGTGGTCTCGGCGATGCCCCGGGCGATGGAGAGCTGCGCCGTCTTGGTCATCCCGTAGTGGATCATCTCCGCCGGGATCTGGACGCCGGACTCGCTGGAGACGAAGACGATCCGACCCCAGTCGCGCTTGCGCATGCCGCCGAGATAGTGGCGCGAGAGGCGCACCCCGCTCATGACGTTGGTCTCGAAGAAGCGCAGCCAGTCCGCGTCGTCGATCTCCTCGAACGGCTTGGGCTCGAAGATGCCGACGTTGTTGACCAGAACGTCCACCTCCGGAACGGCCTGGACGAGGGCGGCGCAGCCGTCGGCACCCGAGAGATCCGCCGCGACCCCAGCCACCCTGGCGCCGGGGACTTGCTCGCGGATGTCCGCGGTGGCCGCGTCCACCCGGCGCTGGGTCCGTCCGTTGAGGATGACCTCCGCACCCTCGCGCGCCAAAGCGACCGCGGTGGCAAGGCCGATGCCCGCGGTCGAGCCGGTGACCAGTGCCCGCCGGTGGCGAAGTTGAAGGTCCATGGTGATGTCCTCGCTTGTCTGATGGCGGCAGCCTGCCGCGAACCCCGTGGGGTGGCGGCTGTGGTCGTGTCTAACAAGGCCTGAGCGCCTTGGATCGCGAAAAAGCCGGCTCGCCGATCACGAGCTGCGCGGGGCGGCCCAGCTTGCGGCAGCCGTGCGGCTGCCTCACCTTGTCCTGATGACGAGGCTTCGATCCGGAGGATTCAGATGCAACTGTCCGATGGGGCGCTGCTGCGCCAAGAGGCGCTGATCGCGGATATCTGGTGCGGTGCCGACGACGGCGCGCGTCTGCCGGTCACCGATCCCAGCGACGGCCGTGTGATCGCCGAGGTCCCGGCCATGGGCGCCGTCGAGACCCGTCGCGCCATCGCGGCGGCCGAGCGTGCCTGGCCCGGTTGGCGGGCCCTCACCGCCGCGGAGCGCGCCGCCCGGCTGCGGGCCTGGCATGAGGGGATGCTTTCCCACCAGGAGGATCTGGCGCGCATCATGACGGCCGAACAGGGCAAGCCGCTCGCCGAGTCGCGGGCCGAGATCGCCTACGCCGCCTCGTTCCTGGAGTGGTTCGCCGAGGAGGGCCGGCGGGTCTATGGGGAGCTGATTCCGCCCCACCAGGCCGACAAGCGGCTGCTGGTCATGCGCCAACCCATCGGAGTCTGCGCGGCCATCACGCCGTGGAACTTCCCCGCGGCGATGATCACCCGCAAGGCGGGCGCCGCCTTGGCCGCCGGCTGCACCCTGGTGCTCAAGCCGGCCGAGCAGACGCCCCTGTCGGCCCTGGCGCTGGCCGAGCTGGCCCAGCGCGCCGGCATCCCGGCGGGCGTCTTGAACGTCGTCACGGGTGAGCCGGAGGCGATCGGTGCCGAGCTGACCGGTAATCCCGCGGTGCGCAAGCTGAGCTTCACCGGCTCAACAGAGGTCGGACGCCTGCTGATGCGCCAATGCGCAGAGGGCATCAAGCGGGTGTCCCTGGAGCTCGGCGGCAACGCACCCTTCATCGTCTTCGACGACGCCGACCTCGACGCCGCCGTCGACGGCGCCATCGCGTCGAAATATCGCAACACCGGTCAGACCTGCGTGTGCGCCAACCGCCTGCTGGTGCAGGCCGGCGTCCACGATGACTTCGCCGAACGCCTCGCGCGGCGGGTGGCGGATCTGCGGGTCGGACCGGGCACGGCGGAGGACGTGACCCAGGGCCCGCTGATCGATGCGCAGGCCCTGGAGAAGGTCGAGGAGCACATCGCCGACGCCCTCGAGCGCGGCGCACGGGTCCTGACGGGGGGTCGCCGACACGCCCTCGGCGGGACCTTCTTCGAGCCCACAGTGCTGGCTGGTGTCACCGCCGGGATGCGCATCGCCGGCGAGGAGACCTTCGGACCCGTTGCGCCACTGTTCCGTTTCGAGGCCGAGGCCGAGGCCATCGCGCTGGCGAACGCCACCGAATTCGGTCTGGCGGCCTATGTCTATACCCGCGACCTAGCCCGGAGCTGGCGGGTCTGTGAGGCGCTGGAGTACGGCATCGTCGGGGTCAACACGGGGATCATCTCGACCGCGGTGGCGCCCTTCGGGGGCATGAAGCAATCCGGCCTCGGTCGCGAGGGGGCGCGTCAGGGGATCGAGGAGTACCTGGAGACCAAGTATGTCTGCGTCGACATCCGGGCCTGAGATACCGCCGCCAGTGCTCCACGAGCCTCGAGCAAAGCGGCGCCCCGGAGGAGCCGAAGCGCCGCCCTGTCGATGAGCCGCTCGGTCCTGCGGGCGACCCTTTGGGTGGCAGAGGACGGGGGTATCGCGCGCAGGCTCAGCCCTCGACGTGCGCCCTTGGCAAGCCGGCGGTGCTCGAGCGGGCGTTCAGCATCGCCGCGAAGAGCAGCGCGAGCACGGCCCCGGGTCCGACCGTCACCCCGATGGCGTGCAGGACCGGGACCGGGGAGGTGGCGAGCAGCCCGAACCCGGCCAGGGTGGTCAGATTCGCGAACAAGAGGGAGGCCAGGGTCGGGGGGGCAGGGCCGTCCCCTTCCTCGCCGCCGCGCACGAAGAAGAGCGCATAGTTCGAGCCCACCGCCACCACCAGCAGCAGACCCACCAGATGCAGCAGGATCAGTGACTCCCCGGCGAGGGCCAGGCCGGCGACCACCACCAGCACGGCGGCGATCAGCGGCAGCATCACCCGCCACAGCCGCCGGGCCGAGCGCAGCCCCAAGACGAGCACGGCCAGGATGGCGGCGAGCCCCAGGAGCGCCAGCGCGATCGCCTCCTCGAGATAGGCCGCGTAGAGCGCGTCGGACTCCTGCTTGACGTCGAGGAGGTGCAGCGAGACCCCGGCCGGGACCGGTACTCCCGCCAGGGCCCGCCCCACCCGCTCGGCGTCGAGGGGGGCACCGTCGGGGCCAGGATTCGCCTTGAGCGGCAGCAGGGCCCGCCAACCCGTCGGGGTCTCGCGCAGCATGGTCTCGACGGCGAGGGCGAGCGAGGTGCCGGCCAGCGACCGAGCGGTCAGGGGTCCGGCCGACTTGGCGGCCGCGACGTCGGCGAGGAAGGGGCCGAGGCGCTCCGCCCTGAGTGGCAGGTCCGCCGTGGCCTCCTCGAGCCGGTCGGCGAGCTGCCCAGGCTCGGGGAGGCTGGCGAGTCGGGCCTCCTGGGTCGCCTGGCTGGGCAGATAGCGAGCGGGGCTGTCCCAACCGGCGATGACGCCTCGGGCGACCAGACGCTCGAGGGGCTCGGCGAGGGCCTCCGTCTGGCGCAGCGCGGCCTCGCGATCTGGCGCGTCCACCACGACGAGGGGTCCGGCGTCGGGGGCGCCCAGGGCCTCGCGCAGCCGGCTGTCCAGGGCCTGTGCCGCGGGCGTTATGGGGCTGAGGGCCAGCAGCGAGTCGTTCCAGAGGCCATCGCGCTGCTGCCAAATAACCCCGGCCGCCCCCAGGCACAGCACCGGGACCAGCCAGCGCAGGCGCGCGAGCCGCCGCGACCCGGCCCCGAGCCAGGTGCCCAGGGGTGTGAAATCGCGGTGCCGCGCGCGGCGCGGCAGCAGCACCGGCAGGACGAATCGGGTCACCAGGGCCGCCGCGACCAGGCCGGTGGTCGAGTAGAGGCCGAGCTGCGCCAGGCCCGGGAAGTCCGATGCCAGCATCACCCCGAAGCCGCACACCGAGGTCAGCAAACCCAGGCGGATGGTCGGCCAGAACGCGCTCATCGCCGCCCCAGGGGGCTCATCGCCGGTCCCCTGCTGGACGAACAGATAGATGGCGTAGTCCACCGCCTCGCCGATCAGGGTGGCCCCGAATCCGATGGTGAGCCCGTGGACCACGCCGAAGCCCAGGCTGACCGCCGCGATGCCCGCCAGGGTGCCGGTCGCCACCGGGAGCAGACCCAGGACGAGCAGGGTCGGGGAGCGGAAGATGAGCAGCAGCAGGGCCGCGATCAGCAGGGTGGCGAGCAGGGCGATGCGTCGCACCTCGCCCTTGATGGTGGCGCGGGAGGCGACGGCGAAGACCCCCGGGCCGGTCAGCTCCAGGCGGGGCTCGCCCCCATCGGGGAGCGCCGCGACGGCCTCATCGAAGGCGGACCGGATCAGGCCCATGGCGTCGGCCTGGGCATCGATGTCGGCGCCCGAGGCGCGGGTCAGGACCAGCAGCAGCGCCTCCTGCCCGTCGGGGCTCAGCCAGACGCCCGCGTCCCGGCGTGGGCGGGACCCGGTCTCGAGGGACTCGAGGAGGCGGATCAGCTCGCCGGTCGGATCCCGCGGGACCAGGGGCTCGATCAGCATGCCGGCGGGCGATGCGAGCCAGTCCAAGGTGTCCTGGATGGCGGCGTGCAAACCGGCGCGGCTGAAGTGCTCCCCGTCGACCGCTGGACTGAGGACATAGCGATGGTCGAAGAGCCACTGCCGGTCTGCCGCCAGTTGCTGGTCGTCGCCGTTCAGGACCGAGGCGATCGCCGGCTCATCGCGCAGCCTGGCCGCCACGGCCCGGGACAGGGCGCTCGGCCCGGTGGCGTCTTCCCCCGCGATCCCGACCAGGATCAGCCGCGACAGGGTACCCTGGCGCAGCTGGTCGACCAGCAGGGCCTGCTCCGGCGTGGGGGAGCGCGGCAGGAAGACCGACATGTCGGCCGAATAGTGGGCGCGGGCGACCAGGACCGCCAGCAGCGCCAGGGTCAGGAGCCAGATCGTGAGGATCCCCGCCCCGCGCCGGGTCAAGGCGAGGGCTCGCCGATCTGCATGCTGGAGCGATCGCCGTTGGTCTGGATCCAATCGATGCCTTGCACCCGTCCACCGGTCCCGACCAGATGGATGCGGCGCAGGCTGGCGGGCAGTCGCGGATCCTTGGGCATCAGATCGAGCATCCAGGCCTGCGGCGTCCCCGCGAGCAGAAGCTCATAGCTGCGCTCGAGCCGGTCGAGATCGCCGGAGAGGATGGCGCGCAGGCTATCGATCACGACGGCGACCTGCGGAAGATCCGCAAGCGACAGGGTGCGAGTACGCCCGTCACGGATCAGGGTGAGGGTGTCGCCGTCGAGGATGGCGGTCTCCTCGCGGGGCTCGAGGCTGTGGCGCTCCAGACGATCCGGCGGCGTGTAGAGCAGCTCGCCGCTCGACACCAGCGGGGTGTCGAGCAGGGCGAGGTGACGGGTCTCGACGAAGCTCACCCTGCCCTTGGGGTGGGCGGCGATCAGTCCCATCAGGGTCGCGGCGTCGAGGCTCGCCGCCGGCGCCGACTGCAGGGTCGCGAGGCCGCAGCAGAACAGGAGAAGCGCGTTTTGTGCCGCGCCGCGAAGACCGACTTGGGTGCGAGGTGCCATCATGCTTCGGGCGTCGCGCAGATGCTGGTGGTAGGGACGGGGTGCGACGGCGATGGTATCCCGATTCGGTGCCGATCATGGGCCGGGACCCTGCGCCCTGGCGCAAGTTGAGCGCGGGTCTAGGAATGTCTCGCCGCAGCGCCGCGCGGGACGTTAAAATCGGCAGCCGAGTGCGCTGATGGAGGTGTGCCCCCGGGGACCATCGATGGCCCTCCTTTTTCAGGCACTTGAGTGACCCGCGGGTTGTCCCCGGAGTCGCTCCGTTCCGAGCACGAGCCGATCCGGGCCGGGAACGCCCCGTCAGCGTCCATTGAAGGAAGTCGTCATCGCCCAGGAGCTCAACCCATGTCGCAACTGAATTCGTCGAGCCGCGCCGGCGAGGCCGACCTGCAACGGGAAGTGGCCGAGATGATCGTCACGGCGCTCAATCTCGAGGTCCCGCCCCAGGCCATCGATGCGGATGCGCCGCTTTACGGCGAGGGGCTCGGACTGGATTCGATCGACATCCTGGAGGTCGCACTGGTGGTCTCCAAGCGCTACGGCTTCGCCCTGCGCGCCGATAACCAGGACAATGTGGCGATCTTCAGGTCGCTGCGCAGCCTCTGCGACTACATCGTGGCGCACCGGACCCAATGACGGCGAAGACCCTGCGGCTCGCGCGACCCGTCCTCCTGGCCCTTGCCACCGGCCTCTATCTGCTCGCCGCCCATCTGACGACCGCCCTGGAGGGGCCGAGCACCCTGGGCGCGATCCTCGCCATCCTGCCGATCACACTCATCGCCCTCGCGATGGCCTGGCGGGCGCGCCGGCGTGCTGTGGCCCTGATGCTGTGGGCGGGCGGGCTGGTCGCGCTCTTCCTGGCCTGGCCGTTGATCGAGTCGAGCTTCGCCTGGCTCTACTTCATACAGCACCTGGGCGCGTTTTCGCTCCTGGCCATCGCCTTCGCCCGGACCCTGGCGCCGGGCGAGGTGCCGATGATCACCCGCTTTGCGCGCCTGGTGCACGGTGTGGATCTGGCGCCTGAGCTGCTGGCCTATACCCGCGCCGTCACCCTCGCCTGGGTCCTCTTTTTCGCCGTCATGGCGACCACCTCGATCCTCCTGTTCGCCTTCCGGAGTCTCGCCGCCTGGTCACTGTTCGTGAATCTGCTCACCCCGGTGCTGGTCGGGCTCATGTTTGCCATCGAGTTCGCGGTTCGTCTCCTGGTGCTGCCGCGGGAGGTGCGAACCGGTCTGCTCGATTCGATCCGCGCCTTCATCGACAGCGCCCGTGGCGCCAGCGCGCCGAACCCCTGATCCGAGGTCCCGCCGCCCCTCCGAATGAGCAGGCTCGAGCTACTCTGTCATTCAGATCCGGACGCGGTCGTCGCCCGCCGCCACGGCGAGGAGATCAGCGTCCGCCGCTTCCTCGCCGACGCCGCCCGTCTCGCCGCGGCGCTGCCCGATACCGGGCACATCATCCATGGGTGTGGCGACCGCTACCGCTTTGCGCTAGGCCTTGCGGCGTGCCTGATGAGCGGCCGGGTCAGCCTGTTGCCCCCCAGCCATGCGGCCAAGACCCTGGAGCTGCTCGCCGATTTCGCACCCGACGCCGTGATCCTGTGCGACAGCGCGTGCGGCAGGCTGGCGCTCCCGGTGATGCAGTTCCCCGAGCTCGGTGCGCCTGGGCCGGGGCGCGGGTCCGATGGGTGCGAGGTCCCGCTCATCGAGTCGGAGCGGCTGGCGGCCTGGGTCTTCACCTCCGGCTCCACCGGCACGCCGCAGCCCCACGCGAAACATTGGGGTGCCATCAAGCGCAACGTCACCAATGCCGCGCGCGTGCTCGGGCTCTCTCCGCAACGACCGGCGACCCTGGTCGGAACGGTCCCGCCCCAGCACATGTACGGGTTCGAGTCGACGGTGCTGCTCGCCTGGCAGAGCGGGGCCGCCTTCGATGCGGGGCGCCCCTTCTTTCCGGCGGATATCGTCGCGACCCTGGCGGCGAGTCCGGCCCCGACGGTGCTGGTCACCACCCCCTATCATCTCAATGCCATCCTGGAATCCGGGATCCAGCCGCCGCCGATCGCCCTGGTGCTCTGCGCAACGGCGCCCCTGAGCGCCCGACTGGCCGAGCGCGCCGAGACCGCCTTCGGCGCGCCCCTGATCGAGATCTATGGCAGCACCGAAACCGGACAGATCGCCACCCGTCGCACCTGCCGCGAGGAGACCTGGATCCTGTTTCCGGAGGTCGAGCTCATTGATCGGGAGGGCCAGACCTGGGCCGAGGGCGGACACGTCGAGGTCGGGGTGCCGCTCGGCGACGTCATCGAGCGGCAGGACCCGCGCCGCTTCCTGCTCAAGGGCCGCCACTCCGATCTCATCAACATTGCCGGCAAGCGCACCTCGCTCGGCTGGCTCAACCAACAGCTGCTGTCCATCCCGCGGGTCCAGGACGGTGGCTTCTATCTTCCCGACTGCCCGAATGGGGGCGAGGACGCGGTCGTTACCCGGCTCACCGCCTTTGTGGTGGCGCCCGGGCTCGACAGCGAACGGCTCATGGCCGCCTTGCGCGAGCGCCTCGACCCGATCTTCCTGCCGCGCCCGCTGATCTTCGTCGATGCCTTGCCGCGCACCGCCGTCGGCAAACTGCCGCGAGCCGACTGTGAGTTGCTGCTTAAGCGCTATACGCAGGGGACGCGGGTGGGCTCATGAGTCTGGCGCACCTTCATGGGCGGTTGGGCAGGGCGCCGGAATCCGCGATCGCGGGCCGGGAAGGCGTGCAGCGGCGGCTCGTCTAGCGCCTCCAATGCCAAGGCATCGCTGTCCGCTCATCATTGCCGCCGACCACCCGGCGTTCGCCGGCCACTTTCCGGGGCGGCCCATCCTGCCCGGCGTGGTGCTGCTCGACGAGGCGGCCCGCGCCATTGGCCTGGCGCTTGGCCTCGGCGTTGATTCACGCTGGCGGGTGGACAGCCTCAAGTTCCTTCGCCCCGCCCTGCCCGGTGACCGACTCATCCTGGAATGGGAGCCACTGGCGGGCGCGAAGCTAGGCTTCGGCATCGAGCGCGCGGGACAGCCCCTGGCGAAGGGGATCATCGAGCTGTCCCCATGAGTCGCGACCTGGGGCTTGATCGACAGGCGAGCTGGACGCGCACCCCGGAGCGCAGCAACCTGCTGATGCTGCGCGTCATGACCTGGATCTCGCTGCGTCTGGGGCGGTCGGCCGGGCGCCTGGTGCTCTACGGCATCGCGGCCTACTACCTGGCCTTTGCGCCCGCGGCCCGGCGTGCCTCGCGTGACTATCTGATCCGGGTCCTGGGGCGGGAGCCGACCTGGAGCCAGCGCTATCGCCACATCTTCAGCTTTGCCGCCGCCTTGCACGACCGGCTCTATCTGCTCAACGGGCGCTTCGACCTGTTCGACATCGAGGTCGATGGCGAGGCATTGATCGCCGCTCAGGTGGGCAGGGGTCGTGGGGTTCTGCTGTTCGGTGCCCACCTCGGCAGCTTCGAGGTGACGCGCGCACTCGGGCGCCGCCAACCCGGACTGCGCATCGCGCTGGCCATGTACGAGGAGAACGCGCTGCGGGTCAATGCGATACTCGCGGCCATCAACCCGGCGGCACGGCCAGAGGTGATCGGCCTGGGTAGACTCGACGCCATGCTGCGGATCCACGACGCGCTGAACGACGATGCCATGGTCGGCGTCCTCGCCGACCGCAGCCTGCATGACGAGGAGTGCCGTCAGCTTTGCGTGCTGGGCAGCCCGGCGGCGCTTCCCATCGGGCCCTTCCGGATGGCCGCCATGTTGAAGGCGCGGGTGATCTTCATGGCCGGGCTGTACCGCGGCGGCAACCGTTACACAATTCGATTCCTGCCGATCGCCGACTTCAACGAGGTCCCCCGAGCCGGGCAGGATGTCGCCATTGCGGCGGCCATGCAGCGCTACGCCGAGGCACTGGAGACCTGCTGTCGCGACGCCCCCTACAACTGGTTCAATTTCTATCCGTTCTGGGAAGAGTCTCGCGACTGATCCGAGATCCGGGGGCTCGTCAACGATCGGTCCTGCCGGCCCTGTCAATCCTTGATCGTTCCGCGCCTCTCTGCGTTAAATTGGCGGCTTGAGTCAAGGGCCGGTGTCGAGGGCCTGCTTACAACGAGTTTGGAGCTGCGCATGCAACAGGGACAAGACGCCATCGCCCGCGCCTGTGACGTTCTGGTCATCGGCTCGGGCCCGGCGGGCGCGACGGCAGGCGCGTTGCTGGCGCGGCAGGGCTTCTCGGTGACCATCCTCGAGAAGGGTCGCCACCCCCGTTTCCATATTGGCGAGTCGCTGCTGCCGGCCAACCTGCCATTGATCGAGCGCCTCGGCGTCGGTCCGGCGGTGCGCGAGATCGGCATCCGGAAATACGCCGCCGAATTCGTCTCGCCCCATCACCAGCACCGGCAGCGCTTTCTCTTCGCCGACGCCTGGGACAAGTCCAACCCCTATGCCTATCACGTGCGGCGCTCCGAGTTCGACGCCATCCTGGCGCGCAACGCGGCCACCTGCGGTGCCAACCTGATCGAGGGTTGCCGAGTCAGGGGGGTCGAGCTCGAGGACGGCGGCGTGCGGGTCGAGGCCGAGCGCGAGGACGGTACTCGCGAGCACTGGCAGGCACGGTTCCTGATCGATGCCTCGGGTCGGGACACCTTCATGGCCAACCGGTTGCGCGCCAAGCACCGCAATCCCCATCACAACAGCTCAGCGCTCTACGGCCATTTCACCGGTGCGCACCGCAACCCTGGGGAGGCGGAGGGCAACATCACCATCTACTGGTTCGAGCACGGCTGGTTTTGGTTCATCCCGCTCGCGGACGGGGCCACCAGTGTCGGCGCCGTCACCTGGCCCTACTACATGAGGCAGCGCAATGGCCGCAACCTCGAGACCTTCCTGCTGGACACCGTCGCCCTGTGCCCGCCGCTGGCGGAGCGCCTGGAGGAGGCACGGCTGACCAATCAGGTCGAGGCCACCGGCAACTTCTCCTATGCCTGCGATCGCACCCACGGCGATCGCTATATCCTGCTCGGTGATGCCTACGCCTTCATCGATCCGGTGTTCTCGTCCGGGGTGATGCTGGCGATGCAGGGCGCCTTCTTTGGGGCCGAGGCGGTGGAGCGCTGTCTGCGTGAGCCGGCGCGGGCGGGGGCGGCGCTCAAGCGGTTCGACCGCCAGATGCGCCACGGCCCGCGGGAGTTCTCCTGGTTCATCTATCGGATGACCAATCCAACCATGCGCGGGCTCTTCATGGCCCCGCGCAATGTGCTGCGCGTGAAGGAGGCATTGCTCTCGCTGCTGGCGGGCGACATCTATGGCAAGACGCCGATCTGGCCCTCCCTGTATCTGTTCAAGCTCATCTACTACCTGTCGGCGCTGCGCCATTGGCGCACCACCCTCGCGTCCGCGCGCGCCCGCCGGCAAAACATCCTGCCGGTGGACGAGGGTGGCGTGACCAGCCCATGAGCCTCACTCGGGCCAATCCCAGGGTCGAGGATGAGCGTGACCGGGCTCCGCGTTTGCTGTGGGGTCGGCGGGCGCCCACCCGCCTGCGCCCGGAGCTGACATGGGAAGGGGCCCTCAAGCTGAGCGCGGGCGCCGGGCCCATCCGGCGAGGCGCCGTCGACTGCTGGCCAGGTCGGGACCTGCTCTTCGGTGCCCTCGCCATCGACGAGCACGCCTTCCGGGGTCGGTGCCGCGGGATGGCAACCGCCCTGCGGGCGGCGACCGATGCGGGCTACCGCGAGCTCTTCGAATGCATCGAAGGGGCCGGTTATCCCCATCTCCTGCGGATGTGGAACTACCTTCCGAGGATCAATGCGATCGAGGACGGGCTCGAGCGCTACCGACAATTCAACATCGGCCGCCAGGAGGCCTTTGTCGCCGCCGGGCGCAGCCTGACCGGAGCCCTGCCGGCCGCCTGCGCCCTGGGTTCCAGGGACGGAGACCTGAGGATCGGCTTTCTCGCCGCCCGCCGGCCCCCGCGCTCCCTCGAGAACCCCCGTCAGGTCAGCGCCTTTCGCTATCCCCCGGACTATGGTCCTCGCAGCCCCATCTTCGCCCGGGCGGTCATCTCGGAGCCGGCGGGCGGGCCCCTCCTCTTCATCTCCGGGACCGCGGCAATCGTCGGTCACCGCAGCCTGCACCCCGGCGACGTGGTGGCCCAGACGCGCGAGACCATCGTCAATCTGGAGGCCATGATCGAGGCCGCCAACGGCGCCCTCGGGCGCCCGCTGTTCCGGCGCGAGGACCTGGATTATGTGGTCTATCTGCGCTCGGGTGAGGATCTACACCCGGTCGCGGCCGAGTTGAGCGGCTGGCTGGGCGGCGGCGCGCGGCTGCTCCTCATGGAGGCCGACATCTGCCGCCGGGAGCTGTTGGTCGAGATCGAGGCGAGCTCCAGTGTGAGTGCCAGTGCGGCCGCCCCGACGATGGCGGGGGGCTCGCCGCCATGACGCGATCACTCCTGGTCGCGCTGCTGTGCATCCCGGTGTCGCTGCCGCTCCTGGCTCAGAGTGATGAGCCGCTGTGGGAGGCGGGGCTGGGTGTCACCACCCTGTCCTTTCCCGATTACTGGGGCTCGGACGATCAGCGGGCCTATGTGCTGCCGCTACCCTATTTCGTCTACCGGGGAAGGATCTTCAAGGCGGATCGGGACGGCGTACGTGGCATCTTCTTCAACACCGACGTCGCCGAGCTCAACCTGAGCGCCAGCGCCTCACTGCCGGTCGACTCGGATGGCAACGAGGCGCGCCGCGGCATGCCCGATCTGGACCCGACCTTTGAGATCGGACCCTCCCTGGAGCTGCACCTGTGGCGCTCACCTGACCGGCGCTATCAGGTCGACCTGCGCCTTCCGGTGCGCAAGGCCATCGCCGTGGGTGACGGCCTTCAAGACGCCGGAGCGGTGTTCACCCCGCTACTCAATCTCGACGTCGACAGCCCCTTTGGGGCGCAGGGATGGAACCTGGGCCTGCTGGCCGGCGCCATCTTCGCCGACCGCCGACAAAACGCCTATTTCTATGACGTGCCCGAGGCCTACGCCACCCCGCAACGCCCGGCCTACAGCGCGGACGGCGGCTATGGCGGCACCAAGTTCATTGCCGCCCTCTCCAAGCGCTTCGAGCGCTACTGGGTGGGTAGCTTCGTGCGCTTCGACACCCTCGCCGGCGCGGTCTACGCCGACAGCCCGCTGGTGCGGCAGGACTATGCCTGGGCGGCCGGGATCGGGATCGCGTGGATCCTCGGCGAGTCGTCCACCCGGGTGCCGGTGACCGATTAGATGCAGAAGGCATCGACAGCGCCCGTCTCTCCCCAGCGCCTGCCGGCGGCCTACGCCTATTTCTGCCTCTGGATCGGGCTCACGCTGCTGGGTCTGCTCTGTTTGGGCTGGCTGCCCTTCGCGTTGCTGCTCCAAGCGGTACTGCCGGCCCGGCAGGCGCACCGGATTGGTCGGTCCGTCATCAACTCGGTCTTTCGCGCCCTCCTCTGGTCGCTGAGCGAGCTCGGCGCCTGCCGACTCGACCTCTCCGCGCTCGATGGGCTGCGCGATTCGGGTCCACTGATCCTGGCGCCCAATCACCCCTCGCTACTGGACGCGGTGCTCGTGGTCTCGCGTCTGCCCGATCTCGCCTGCGTGATGAAGGCCGAGCTCATGAGCAACCTCTTCCTCGGTGCCGGGGCACGGCTGGCCGGCTACATCCCCAACGCCCATCCATTCGCCATGGTCAAGGCGGCCTGCAGCGAGCTTCGCGACGGCAAGCAGTTGCTGCTCTTCCCGGAAGGGACCCGCACGTTGCGCCCGCCGCTCAACCCGGTGTCGCCCGTGGTCGGACTGATCGCGCGCCGCGCCCAGGTGCCCGTTCAGGCGCTGATCATCGAATCCGACTCGGCCTTTCTCGCCAAGGGTTGGCCCTTGTGGCGCTGCCCGTCCATGCCGATCCACTTTCGGGTCCGGTTGGGACGCCGCTTCGATCCGCCCCTGGTCGCGGACCAGCTGACCGGGGAGCTGGGCTCACACCTCGCCGCCGAGCTGACGCGTGCCCCCTGGACGCTGCCCGCTGGCGAGCCCCGGCGTCCCGCGACCCATGGATGCTGAGCCGGTCGTCCAGACCACCAACCCGATCCATGCCAGGACCGGCGACGGAGATCGGGTGGTGCTGATCCCGAGCTTCAACCCCGGGCCCAAGGTCTATGAGACAGTGGCCGGCGCCCGGCGCTACTGGCCAAGGGTCTGGGTGGTGGTTGACGGCAGCACCGATGGCACGGCCGAGGGCCTGTCGGCTCTCGCGCGCGACGACGACGGGCTCAGGGTGCTGGTGCTGGGGCGCAACCAAGGCAAGGGGGCGGCCGTGCGGCACGGGCTCGAGGCCGCCGCTTCGGCCGGCGTCACCCATGTCCTCACCATGGACTCGGACGGCCAGCACCCGGCCCAGTGCATCCCCCGGTTCATGGACGCCTCGCGGGCGCATCCGGACTGCATGATCCTCGGCAAGCCCGTGTTCGATTCGAGCGCCCCCCGGCTGCGGGTGCGCGGGCGCCGGGTATCCAACGCCTGGGTCCACCTCGAGACTCTGGGGGTCGGTATTGGTGACTCGCTCTTCGGCTTCCGGGTCTATCCGGTCGCACCGCTGCTCGCCGTGATGCGCCGCCAGCGCTGGATGCGCCGCTTCGACTTCGATCCGGAGGCGGTGGTCCGTCTCGCCTGGGCCGGGGTCTGCGCCATCAACATCGGCGCCCCGGTGACCTACCTGAGCAAGGACCAGGGCGGCGTCTCGCACTTTCACTACTGGCGCGACAATCTGCTGCTCACCTGGATGCACAGCCGGCTGTTCCTCGAATTCCTGTGGCGCCTGCCCCTGCTGCTATGGCGACGGCTGCGTTGATCGGCGCCGCGCGCGGCCGGGTTGGCGCCGCTGTGCGGCCGATGGGACAGCGGCCGCTTCCTCGTCTGCTGCTGCTCGTTGCGCTAGGCGCCGTCCTGGCCTGCGGCTGTGCCGGTCTTACCAGGCCCTGGCAGGCACCCGAGGTCGCCCTGCGGGGGCTCCAGGTCAAGGAGCTGGGGCTCAGCCGACAGAGCTTCCTGGTGACCCTGGCGGTCAGGAACCCGAACGACCGCACCCTGCCGGTCAAGGCCATGACCTACCGACTCGAGCTGGAGGGAAGGGAGCTGGCGACCGGCGCGAGCAGGCTGGATCGGCAGATCCCCGCCTTCGCCGAGGCCCTGGTAGACGTGCAGGTGGAGGGCAACCTGCTCGGGCTGGCCGCCCAATTGCCCGCCCTCGCCCTCAAGGCGGGACCGCTCGACTGGACCGTCTCGGGGACTGCCACCCTCGCCGGCGGCCTCGTGACCTTGCCCTATCGCTACTCGGGCCAGGTCGACCCCGCGGAGCTCCTCGCACGGGTCAGGCCGCGCTGAGCCTGGGGCAAGGGGGCGCGCCGTGGCCGCCGCGGATCAGTAGGACCGCCGCACGTCCAGCACGTCGGGGACCTGGTGGAGCTTGGCGAGCACCCGCACCAGTTGCTGGATGTCGCGCACCTCCACCGTGAAGCGCATGGCGGCGGTCTCGGTGCTGCGGTCCGAGTGGGTGTTGACGCCCACCACATCCACGTCATCGTCTGCGAAGACCGATGAGATGTCGCGCAGCAAGCCCTTGCGGTCGCTGGCGATAACCAGCACGTCGACCGGATAGGTGGCGCCGGCGGGCTGGGCGGCCCAACGCACCCGCACCAGCCGGTCGGCCTCGCCGGGGGGCAGGTGCCGGACGTTGGCGCAGTCGCGGCGGTGCACGGTGACGCCGCGCCCCCGGGTGACGAAGCCAACGATGGGGTCGTAGGGAACCGGCCTGCAGCAGCTTGCGATCTGCGTCAGCAGGTCGTCGACCCCCTCAACCACGACCTCACCGGCGCCCGGCCTGGGTTTGGACGGGGTCCGCAGGCGCGGCTCGTGCTCGCGTGGCTGGGGCTCCTGGGCGCGCGGCTCACCCACCTGGCGCGCCACCAGGCCGGCGGAGAGATCACCGCGCCCGATGGCGGCCAGCAGATCCTCGCCGCGCTTGAATTGGAACCTCGGCGCGATCTGATCGAGCTGGGGCTTGTCGGTGATGCCGAGGCGCGTCAGCTCCCTGTCCAGGGCGGAGCGCCCCTCCTGCTCGTGCTGATCGCGATCCTGCTGCTTGAACCACTGGCGCACCCGGTTGCGGGCGCGCGCCGTGGTGAGATAGCCCTGGTGGGGTGAGAGCCAGTCCCGGCTCGGGGTGGCGTTCTTCTGGGTGAGGATCTCGACCGTCTCGCCACTCGCGAGCCGGTAGTTGAGCGGCACGATGCGACCGTTGACCCGGGCGCCGCGACACCGGTTGCCGACCTCTGAATGGACCGCATAGGCGAAGTCCAGGGGCGTGGACCCCTTGGGCAGCTCGACCACCTTGGAGTGAGGGGTCAGCACGTAGATGTGTACCGGCTCGAGCTCGGACTTGAAGCGCTCCAGGATCTCGCTCGCGTCTTCGCCCTCGTTCCTGAGCTCCAGCCACTGGCGCATCCAGATCACCCGACGTTGGAACTCCGCGTCATGGCCCTTCGCCTCCTTGTAGGCCCAATGGGCGGCGACGCCGAGCTCGGCGTGCTGGTGCATCTCGTGGGTGCGGATCTGCACCTCCAGCGGCTTGCCCCCCGGGCCCACGACCGCCGTGTGCAGCGACTGGTAGAGATTGCCCTTGGGCGTGGCGATATAGTCGTCGAATTCCTTGGGGATGTGCTTCCAGAGCCCGTGGACGATGCCCAGCGCCGCGTAGCAGTCGGCGACCGACTCCACCAGCACGCGCACGGCGCGCAGGTCGAAGATCTGCTCGATGTCGACGCCCTTGCGCTGCATCTTCCGCCAGATGCTGTAGATGTGCTTGGGTCGGCCGGTGACCTCGGCCTGGATTCCGGCCTCGGTGAAGCTGCCCTGCAGCAGGGCGATGACGTCATGGATGTAGCGCTCGCGTTCCTCGCGCCGCTCGGCCAGGGCGCGGGCGATCGCCAGGTATTCATCGGGCTCCAGGTAGCGCAGCGCCAGGTCTTCAAGCTCCCACTTGACCTGCCACATGCCGAGCCGGTTGGCGAGCGGCGCATAGACGCGCTGGGTGTCGCGGGAGATCTTGGCCCGCCGCTCGGGCTCCAGGTCCTTGATGGCGCGCATCAGGTGCACCCGCTCTGCCAGGACCACCAGCACCACGCGGACGTCCTCCGCGATACCCAGCAGCAGGCGGCGCAGATTCTCCTCGTGCTCATCCTGATCCTTGGCCGCGATGATCGCCTCCACATTGGCGATCTGGCCGATGCGGGCCAGGTCACCCACCATGCGGGCAATGCCCGGACCAAAGCGATCGCGCAACTGGGCCTCGTTCAGATCTCCCTGATCCATGCAGCCGTTGAGCAGGGCGGCGATCAGGGTCTCGTGGTCCATGCCGAGACGCGCCAGGATGTCGGCGGTGGAGAGGACGTGGCGCACATGGGTCTCGCCGGTCTCGATGCGGCGATCGCCACGGCAGCGGGTCAGCGCCGCACAGGCGCCCGCGATCAGCTTGAGTGACTCGCGCTCATAGCTCGGCGCCAGGTTGTCGAGCCAGTGACGAATCGCCTGGTCGTCGTCGGTCGCCTCTTCCGGGAGGTTGTAGGTGGCCTTAACCATGCGCAGGGGCCGAGGGACCGGCCCGCGGGCCGGTGAGTCGAGATGACGGAGCGACAGTGGAGGAAGGCATGTCCACCGCGGCATTCTCGCGCAAACGGATCGGCAGCGACCAACAGAAGACCGCAAAAATGATCCGAAACAGTAAAGCGCTCGGCGCGGCGGATCGCCCTGTGGGTTTCCGCCGACGGTAGACCTTGGGGCGTGGGTGCTTGTGGCTAGCGATCGGTGCGGCGGTAGATCTCGTCGATGCTGACGGTGAGATCGACCGACTGAAGGGGCACCTCACCCTTGGTGTGGATGGCGGCACGCCACTGGTCGGAGCGGCGGAAGACCTCGACCTGCCGGAAGTCGTATTCGTGACGAACCTGGCTCTCCAACTCCCCCGCGAGGTAGTCATCGACGGAGAGAAACGTCGAAGTCAATTGGGGTGGCATGTTCGTTGCCTCAAATGCGCGGGTCCGGTGCGCCCACGCCCCAGGGATCATGAAGGCCCAGAGTAGGCGACAACGTTCGGGGTCGGCGATCTGTTCCGGTCGAACGGGGTTCGGCGATCTGGGGAGCTACCAACTCTCCTGGATGAAACGCTGCTTCTACCTCAGCGCAGATCGGCGAGGACAAGTCAGTCCCCCAGGATGTATGCGAGATCCAACTCCAGCGCGTCGAAAGGCGGCACCCGCACCCGCGCCGGCTCCGCAATGGTCGCAATTAGCCGATAGTGCTCGCCGTCCAGCTGGTAGGCCATCAGAGTCCGATTCTCCGGCCA
>CAVOUZ010000020.1:0-31671 GCA_963699735.1 uncultured Gammaproteobacteria bacterium | reverse complement strand
ACACCTATACCACCTGCAGTTAATCAACAGGCTTTCCGGTTTCCACAGGGGGCCAACGAGCCCCCTGCTCTCGTTATGAATAACAGAGTAAAGAGTCTTGTCCCCGGGCATTCAAGATCGCGCGGGGATTTCATCTTTTCCCCCTTTCGGCCCAATACGTTTTGCACATCAATGTAAACCAAGAAAACCTCTCGACCGATGAAAAAGATGAGTAATTCCGACGGCTTTGGCTATTTGCTCTTCATCCTTGGCCTTCTGCTGCTGGCGGCGCTTTTCCTTTACCTTGAGACCATTACCCACTACGAATTCCTTCTCCATCTCGCCGCCATTCCTTCATCAAGAGCTGCTTGTTTCGTTCGGAGCTGCGCTCACTCTATCTGACGAATTTTGGGGCGCTCGCGGATCCCCGGATCACCATGGAAGACCTCAAGACCGCGAACCCAAAGGAGTTGGCTGTCTGGCTGCAGCAGGTCAAGGACGCCAAATACCGATCGCCGGAGGCAATGGAGTCGGTCATCACAGAATACGTCAACGCCTATCACGTCTTCGATCGCTTTCTCCAATGGGCAATCGTCAATGATTGCGAACGGATCTTCCATGATATGATCTTGCTGATGCATTTCATCCACGATGCGAAATTGTTCAAGAGATCGCATCCGGAAAAGATGTTCATTACCCAAGCGTTGGAGAACCCCGAGCTCATGGAGAAAGTGAGAACCGTTCTGACCGCCGGCCTCACCAGCTTCTTATCGTTTTGCATCGATCTGAAAGTAGCGGAGCCCAGCGTATTCTTGACCCTAATTGAGGATTACCGGTTCTCCGCTGGGATGATGCCGGCCATCCCGGAAACAAATGCGACGGCGTCGCGTGCGTTAAGAGATTCTATACATGGCCCTACCCGTTCACGCTATCAATCCTGCTGCTGATCGAATAGTCCGAGTAGGCGCAGAATGTTATCGCGAGCCTGCTGCTCGTAGCGTGCATGGAAAAAGTCGCTGTAAAAGATCCTGGGTTTGCTCAGCATCGCGCTCAGAAAGGCGCGCTTGTTCCGATAGTAGTCATCCTCTGACCCCAGGTGCTCTGCCTTGAGCTTATCCGTGTCGCGCTTGTAACGCTCCCAGTCGCGACCGAAGCTTGCCAGATCGATGTCGCAGATGAACTGCTGATCGAGGTCTTTCGGCTCCTCTCGATGGGTCGTTGCCAGGATGAGATCGATCACGGCCGCGACGAAGGCGTCGTCCATGACCCCCTGCCCGCAATGGCGAAAGAACGCGGCGCTTCGCGTCTCATTGTCCACGTTTCCGGGGTCGTTGATAACGTCGTGAAACCACAGCGCCATTTCCACGGCATCGGGAAGACTGGTCTGGTCCCGCGCTAATTCCAGCTGCTCGAAGCAGTGGGCGAGGTGCTGTTCATCATGGTAATAGCGATGGGCTTCGGTGTAACGCGCTGCCATGGCATCCCATACAGCCTTCGAGTGATCCGCCGCGCCAGGGCTGAGGCAGCGACGCCAGAGAGCCAGGAAGCGGTCGCGGAGTGAGTCCGCACCCGTTGAACGGCTTCCGTTGTTACTGCCGGTTTCACTGGAATGCATAGGTAATCCCGCGATAAGGTCAAATAGATACCCATTTTCCATAATCATACAGGCGTGTGGCAAAGTGCGTATAGCGCATGTACGCGGGTATTGTGATGAGAGGGTCTATTCGGAGATTGAACGCACCTCAGTGATTCTTCTGGTTGGGCGGGTTGCCGACATCCGCGGGCGTCGAATCGCCTGAGCTCGTCGCCCATTCTCCGATTGAGAATCTAGGTTGGATCCGGAAGCTGCGGCCCAGGCGGCGCAGTGGTCTGGCGGGAACGCTGGGCGGCCAGGGCAGCGACTTCGGCACGGATCTCTGGGAATCGGCGGAGGAAGCGGTGGAAGTCGCGGCCGCTCAGCATTGCGAATCGGCTGTAGTCGAGGGCGGTGACGTCGGCCGAACGGCGGTCGCCGCTGAGCAGCGCCATCTCACCGAAGAACTCGCCGGGGCCCCGGGTGTTGATACGCCGCCCGCCAAGCGTGACTTCGACCTCGCCCTTGGAAATCAGGTAAAGGGCATCTGCCGCGTCGCCGGCCCTGATGATGCGCTCCCCGGGAACGGCCGTGTGCGGCTGAAAGTGCAGCACCAGGACCTCGCGCTGCTCGGGCGTGAGGCCGGCGAACAGCGGAAACCGAGCCGCAAGCTCCTCGGGGGTGAAGGTCTTGTGGGCATCCGCCCGCACTTCTGCCTGCTCGTGGGCCGCGTCGAGCTCCACCTGTAGCCGTCCGATCGCCGCCGTCCGCCCGTCCTCAAAGCGTTGCTTCAGTCGCGGTCTGGTCCCGACCCATGCGCTCAGCCGATCCGCGCCGGCGAACACAAGAGGATTCAGCGTGATCGAGAACAAGGCGCCGGCCAGGATAAGGTTGAACCCTTGGGCGTCCAGCAGACCGTAGGCGAGGCCCAGGCCGCCAAGGATAAAGGAGAACTCACCGATCTGCGCCAGGGCGGCGGAGACCCTGAGCGCGGTGCTGAGCGGGTATCCGAGAAGCAACACGATGGCCATCGCCACCGCGGACTTGCCAACAAGTATCAGCCCCAGGACAGCGGTGACCATGGCCGGCTCCTGCACCAGGATCCTGGGGTCGAAAAGCATACCGACCGAGACGAAGAACAGCACTCCGAAGGCGTCCTGCAACGGCAGCGAGTTGGTTGCCGCCTTATGGCTTAGCTCAGACTCGTTCAAAACCATGCCCGCGAAGAAGGCGCCCAAGGCGAACGAGACGCCAAACAGGGCCGCCGAGGCGAAGGCAATCCCGAGTGCCATTGCGAGGACGGAAAGGGTGAAGAGCTCGCGCGAGCCGGTGCGCGCCACTTCCCGGAGCAGCCAGGGCAGCACCCGCGGTCCGATGACCAACGCGGCAGCGATGAAGGCTAAGACCTTGGCCAGGGTGAGCCCGAGAGTCACGAGCAGACCCTGCCCGGGCGCGGCGTGGGCACCGGGATCAGCGGTACCCACCCCCAGGACCTCGACCAGGGCCGGCAGCAGGACCAATACCAACACCATCGCGAGGTCCTCGACGATCAGCCAGCCGATCGCGATTCGGCCGTTGGCGGTGGTGAGGTCGTTGCGATCCTCAAGTGCCTTGAGCACGACCACGGTGCTGGCCACCGACAGGCTGAGGCCGAACACCACACCCGCTCCCAGGTCCCAGCCCCAGACCTGGGTAATACCGATCCCGATGGCAGTGGCCACAAGGATCTGCCCCACCGCGCCGGGGATCGCCAGCCGCCGCACGGCCAGCAGATCGGCGACCGAAAAGTGAAGACCGACGCCGAACATCATGAGCATGACGCCGATTTCTGCCAGTTGGCCCGCGAGGGATCCGTCGGCGACGTAGCCCGGCACGAAGGGCCCGACCAACACGCCGGCAAATAGAAATCCCACCAAGGGCGGCAGGCGCAGCCTCTGGGCGAGAAAGCCGAAGCAAAATGCCAGCGCCAGGCCCACGGTGACGGTGGTGATCAGTGAAACGTCGTGCGTCATGAGCCTCCCCTGTTGTTTGCCATTTGACCGTTTCAAAGCCGATCGTGCGCCCGCCGAGTGAGGAAGGCATTATGCGTTGCTCGCAATGGCCATTCATAGTAGCTTCGCGGTTGAACACGGACGGGTGATCGCGAGTACCCTCAGTAATGGTATGGTCATCGGTTTTGACGTTCTTCCCGGATAGGCTCCCGATCCGTCGCGTGGCGAAACGCTCCCAACGTATCGACTCTAAACAAACTCTCTACAAGAGGAAGAATCAGAATGAATTCCTGTGGACTCTCAGTAAAAGATCTCGGAAAGATCAAGGCGCTCGCTGAAACAAAATACGTCAAGGCCGGGGAATGCATTTTTTGTGAGGGAGACAGCGCCGATTATGTCTATTTCATCGAGTCCGGCAGGATATCGATCTTCCTCGAAAAATTTACCGTCAAGGACGAAATCCATACTCTCGGACCTGGCGATTGCTTTGGCGAGATGGCGGTCCTGCTCGATGAGAAGCGAAACGCCTCTGCGACCGCAGTCGAAGATACCCGGTTCCTCACGCTCTCAAAGGACGCGTTTGTCGACTTGGTCCGCGCCGATCGCGAGATAGCCGATCAGGTTAACGCAATTCTCGAAGCCCGCAACGAAGAGCTGATCTTGCGAGAGACGTTGATCAGCAGCTCCGGAATCGACGGCAGACATTTGCATGTGAGCATCAAGGGGGATCCTTCCCTGCGGGAGACCGCGCTGTTTCGCGAACGCTACGAAAGCTTTGTTGACAAAGTGTTGCCGCAGCTATCGCCGAGCCTGGAAGAGCTGTTGATCAGGCGTTGCGTCTATCAGATTTTTATCGGTTTCAATAGCGGTGAAATTCGCACTGCGTCGCTCTTGAATCCATTCACCGACGAGATCCATCAGGTCGGAAAATTGCTGGACCCGTCGTATATCGACCGCCACTTCCCGGCAATTTCATACGAACGGAAGACCGACATCATCAGACATCTGTACCGGTATATAAAATCCGACCCCTGGTTCGGCACGCTGCCGGGCCAACTGAAAGCAATTTGGGGCAACTATTATGAAAATTGGCAGTGCGTCGCACCAGAGGAGATAGCGAAGATTGTGTCCAGTCTACCTACCCTGCGCAGAATCCAGAACTTCTACATGCGCAACGTGACCATCAGCGTCGTGCGGGATGCCATCCACATGCAGTTCAACTGCGACGGCACCCACATTGTCAGCGCAGAGGATTACGAGCATTTTCTTAAAGATAACTTGTAGTGCCAACGGCGCGATTGGCCTCGCGAACGAATGCAGCGGACCTGGGCGTGGTTCATCCGTTGTCGCCATCGTCGCGGTCCGCCGGCTGGTATGGGTACAGACGCCAGACGTGAAGGGGCGTGCCACAAGGAGGCCGATCAGAAGGGGACCGGGCGGCTTCGATCAGCGGTCGGTTGGCACAGTCGAAGAAGATCCGTTCACCCGCCGCCTCGAAGCCCGGGATCTGCGGCGGCGCCCAGCGGCGGGTCAGCAGCCAGAAGGGGTGACTGATGGTGTCGGGCCCGACCGTCGGCGCGATCTGACCCCGCAGATATTCCGATGGACGGGTGATCCCCGGCCATTGGGTCGCCGCCAGATCCGGCTGATAGAAGCGCAGCATCGCGGTGTCCTGGTAGCGGTCCGCATAGACGGGCCCGTCGAGTCCAGCGGCGATGGCGGCGAGCTCACGGAATCCGTGGGTCTCCCGCAGGATGCGGTTCTGGCTGTCCGGTAGCGGCAGGATGCCGGTTGCCCCGTGGAGGCTGTAAAGGGTGACCAGCAGCAGATTGAGCGCTGCAGCGCCGACCACCCAGGTGCGAACGGTCCGCAAGAGCGGAGCAAGCAGCGGCGGCACGGCGAGCAGGTACATGGCGGGCCAATTGGCCTCCACGTCGCTGCCGAGCGACACCAAGGCAAAAAAGGCGAAAGGAAACAGAGCCGCAGCGAGTAGCAGCGCTCTGGCATGAGGTGCCAGTGTCGCTCCCTCTGATCGATCGCGGTGGCCCACGATCCACGGCAGGCTGAGGATCGGCAACGCAATCAGTCCCCAGAATCCGAGCTGGGTCCCGAGATAGCCGAGCAGGCTGGCGGCGCGCTCGCCGAAGGTGCCGGGACTGGATTGCTCGATGGAGGCGGCCGCGTCCCCGCTCCCCGCTGATGCCCCCTCCCCCAGTAAGGCCCCGGTCTCGGTCGCGAACCCATGCCCAAATTGAAACCGCAGGGTGAGCCAGTCGTTATTCGCGTTCCAGATCAGGTTGGGTGCGAACAGGAGCAGCGCCAGCAGGCCGCCGAGGTAGGGCCAGCGCGTGCGCAATGCACCCGGGTCGGCGCTCAGGATGGCCCAGAGAAAGACGGGGCCCATGACCACCATGGTGTATTTGCTGAGCAGACCGAGCCCGGTGGCAATGCCGGCGGTGAGCCAGCGGCGTCGCTCCCCTGCCAGGGCCCGTTCGGACTCGTGCAGTGCCAGTGCCCAGGCCAGGGTCAGCGGAGTGTCCGGAGTCAGGATGAAACCGCCGGCCAGGCCCGGCAAGGTGGTTCCGGCGAGCAGCACGGCCACCGCCAGATCGACCCGATCGGTGAGTCCGCTGTTTCGGTACAGACGCGCGAGTACCAGCAGTGTCAGGGTGCCGGCGAGCACCCCACCGATCCGTGCGGCCAGCGCCGAGCCGGGCTCCAGAAGGGTCCCGAGCCCCATGAGCGCCACGCCCGGCGGGTGGTCGAAATAGCCCCAGGCGAGTGAGCGCGCCCAATCGAAGTAATAGGCTTCATCCTGAGTCGCCGGCAGCACGGCGGCCATGGCCAGGTGCCACAGGGTCAGGCCGGCGATGATCGCGAGCGTCGGCAGCCAGGCGTTATGAATCGGGGGTGTAGCTAGGGGCCGGTCCAAGTGTCTATCTCGCGGGCGGGTGACCGCCGTCTCCCCTGGGTAGAATAGACGGGCTTTGAGCCCCGGCAGCCGGGGCTCGCAATTCTAACCCATCACGTCAACGACGCCGCGACGCCCCAGGACCCAATCCATGCCGGACAGCTCTGCGCCTTCCCTGCCCTGCCCGCCGCCGGAGCTCGCCGTCGTGGTGCCCACCTATCGGGAGGCCGACAATGTGTCCGAGATCGTGCGGCGGGTCGACGCCGCGCTCCCAGGTGTCGACTGGGAGCTGATCTTCGTGGACGATGACTCACCCGACGGCACCGCGGAGCGGGTACGCGAGATCGCGCGCGTCGACCGGCGCATACGGGTCCTGCAGCGCGTCGGTCGACGCGGGCTCTCATCGGCCTGCATCGAAGGCATGCTGGCCACATCGGCCCCCTATGTGGCGGTGATGGACGGAGACCTGCAGCACGACGAGACCCTGTTGCCACGCATGCTGGTCGCCCTGAAGCGCGACGACCTGGAGATCGTGGTGGGCAGCCGCTATGTCGCGGGCGGCGGGGTTGGTGACTGGAACGCGCGTCGCCAGTCCATGAGCCGGCTGGCGACCCGGTTGGGCCAGATCCTGATACGGGCGGATCTCCAGGACCCCATGAGCGGATTCTTCATGGTCCGTTCCGAGGTGATCCAGGAGAACGTCCGGCGCCTTTCCGGCGTGGGCTTCAAGATCCTGCTCGACATCTTCTCGGCGAGCCCCCGCCCGTTGCGGTTCCGCGAGCTGCCGTTCACCTTTCGCCAACGCCAGGCCGGCGCCAGCAAGCTGGATAACGCGGTGCTCTGGGAGTACCTGCTGATGCTGATCCAGAAGCTGCTGGGCCCCATGATCCCGGTGCGCTTCATCGCCTTCTCGCTGATCGGGGCGCTCGGGGTCCTTGTTCACATGGCCGTTCTGTGGCCGGTGCTCAAGCTGGGAGGTGATCAGGCATTCCTGGCGGGCCAGGCGACCGCGGCCCTGGTCGCCATGACCAGCAACTTCTTCCTCAACAACATCATCACCTATCGCGACATGCGCCTGCGGGGCCGGGCGCTCCTGTGGGGCTGGCTGTCCTTCGTGGCCGCCTGCAGCGTGGGGGCCATGGCCAACGTCGGGATCGCCAACTACCTGTTCCAGGGCGGGCATTCGGGCTGGTTCGTCTCGGCGCTCGCCGGCATCCTGGTCGGCGCCGTCTGGAATTATGCGGTCACCGCCGTCTACACCTGGCGGCGGCCCCAAGCGGCTTGAGCATTCAGGCCGCCGGGGCCGGCAAGAATTACTGTTCCTGCTCGATCATGTAGACCTCGACCCGCCGGTTTTCTCGGCGGCCGGTGGCGGTCGCGTTGTCGGCAATGGGCCTAGACTCGCCTGCGCCCTCCGCAGCGAGGCGCTCCGGCGGGACGCCGCGCTCGATCAGTGCCTGCCTGACCGCCTCGGCCCGAGCCTTGGACAGCGCCAGGTTGATCTCGTCCGGGCCGGCGCTGTCGGTGTGGCCTTCGATGTAGGCGGTGAGCTTCGGATGCTCGCTCATGATCTGCGCGATTCGGTCGAGGCTGGGGAGCTCTCCACTGGGCAATACCGGCATGCCGCTCGCGAAATGCAGCTCGTCCTCCGCCAGGCTGAGCAGCATGCCGCGATCGGTCTGGCGACCCCCAAGCTCGGCGAAGCGGCTGTAGAGGCCCCGCACATAGCCCAGGGCCTGCTCGTTTGCCTCACGGTCCGCGACCCTGGCCACCTCCGCCTGCTGACGCACCTGGGCGACGGACTCCTCGGCCTCTTGACGCACCTGGGCGATTGACTGCTGGGCCTCTTGACGGGCCTGGGCGAGTGACTCCTCTGAAGCACGGCGCTGATCATCGAGCTGCTTCGCCGCCTGAGCCCGCTCCGTCGCCAGGGTTTCCTCGAGGTTGGTGACGCGCCCCTGCGCCTCTGCGATCTGGCCCTCGAGCGTGCGCTTCTCTTCCGCCGCCTGGAGCATCGAGGCGTCGAGCTCGGCCTGGGTCGCCGCCAGGGCCTCGACCCCGTGCTCGATCTTGGCGTTGAGGTCCGCCACCGTGACATTGAGCTTCTCCTGCAGGGTCGCCAGCTCGTTCTTGGCGCTCTTGAGGTCCTCGTCAAGGGCGAAGATCTTGCCTTGGGCCTCACTCATGGCGCCGGAATGTCTCTGTTCCGCGGCCACTCGCGCCTCTTCCGCGGCCTTGGCCTCGTCCGCGGCCTGCTCCAGCCGAGCGGTCAGCTCCGCCTCGGTCGCCTTCATCGCCTCCTGGGCCTGGGAGAGCGCCGCTTTCGTCTGCTCGCGGGTCTCGCGCTCGCTGACCGCCCGCTGGGTCAGGTCCGCCAGCTGGGCGGCCCGTTGCGGCTCACTGCCCTCGAGGGCCGTGCGGAAAAACTGAATCTGGTCGTTGAGCTGGGCCTCCTGGGCCTGGAGCTCAGCGGCTTGGCTCGCCTTCGCCTCGGCCAAGGCCTGCTCCTGTCCGTTGATCGTCTGCTGCAAGTCGCTCAGCTGCGCCTGTTGGGCCTCGAGCTGTGACTGCAGAGCGGCCTGGGCGTCGGCGGCCGCGCTCAGCTTCGACTCGAGCGCCTGCTTCTCGGCGGCGTGCTCCGCACCGAGGGACTCGATCTGGGACTTGAGGTCCTGCTCCCTGGTCGCGGCCTGCGCGATGTCCTGATTGAGGCGCTCGATGTCGGACTGGCGGGCGGCAATCTCCTCGGTGGCGGCAGCCACACGGGCCTGGAGCGCCTGAGTCTCCTGGCGGGCCCCCTCGATCTTGCCGGCCGCGGACTCGGCGTCCGACTTGGCCTGGGCCTGGAGCCGGGCAATCTCCGCCTGGAGCCCCTCCTTGTCATTCGCCGCCGCCTTGAGTTCAGATTCGACAGAGGAGAGCCGTTGAGCGGTCTGGGCGATCTGTTCCTCCCGGCTGTCCAGGCCCCGCTTGAGGGTTCCGTCGTACCAGTTGTAGAGGGCGTAGACGCCGATCAGGGCGGCAAGCAGAACCCAGGTGAGCGTCTTGTAGATGGTGTCTTTGAAGTCGGACGCGGCGTCGGGCATGGCTCCTCCGGTTCGGTCGAGATGGTGGTGGCTGATCGTTGTCGTTGCGGGAGCGACAGGATAGCCGATGCCGGGGCGAAATGGGGTGCGCCAGGGCCGGCGCTTCATGGCCCCATTCGCTTCGGATCAGGGTGACTCAGCGGCCTGCAGACTCACGGATCACCCGATGCACGTAGGCGAGCTTGTCGATGGCCGGCTGGGGCAGCACGAAGGGATAGAGGTCTTGTTGGCCCATACTGCGATTGAGGCTGTTGATGGCGAAGGTCAGGGGCAGCCAGTGGTCCATGATCGGCTGGAAGTCCCCGATTTCGTAGGGGTCGAATTGGGGATCGGATCTCTGGACGCCGCCGTCGGGCAGTTGCCGGTCCACCTCGATGCCGAAGTGGGCGGCGGTCTCCAGGGCGTCTGTGATTTGCAGATAGTGGGCCCAGCTCTCGGCCCAGTCCTCCCACGGGTGACTGCTCGCATAGGTGGTGACGAATCGATCCTGCCAGTCGGCCGGCGGGCGCTCCCTGTAGTGACGCTCCAGTGCCTCGGCGTAGTCCTGGCGCTCGTCGCCGAACAGGGCGCGGTATGACTCCAGCCGGCCGCCATCACGGATCAGGAGGTCCCAGTAGTAGTGTCCGATCTCGTGGCGGAAGTGACCCACCAGGGCGCGGTAGGTCTCGCCCATGTCCACACGCATGCGCTCACGCTTGGCAGGGTCCGCCTCGTCGATGTTGAGGGTGATCACGCCATTGGCATGGCCGGTCAGGATTGGCGCGTCATCGGGGGCGTCCTGGCTCGATAGAAAATCGAAGGCCAGACCCTGCTGCGGGTCCTCTGCACGGGTGTGCACCGGCAGACCCAGACGCATCAGCCCATAGAAGAGACGGCGTTTGCCGCGCTCGACGCGGTACCACAGCTCGCTGTTGCCCTCACGCTCGAGATTGGGAATGGTGCGGTTGACTCGGCACGACGGACACAGTGCCTCCTTGGCGTGGGTCGGCACCATCCAGTTGCAGACGTTGTGGTCCGAGTAGTTCTGGCACTTCCGATAGGCCTGGGTGCTCGGCGTTCCCGCATCGGGAATCCGTGGGCGGCGGTCGAAGCGGCGTGCCAGAGGTCCCGCCTGGTGCAGCTTTTCGCTCGGGGGCACCGGCGTCCAGGTGCCATCGGGATTTTCGCCGAGCGCGGCCAGGCGCAGCTCGTCGGGCAGAAAGCCCAGTTGTGCCCCGCACTGCGTGCAGAGGACATTCTCGAAATAGAGGGGCTGACCGCAGATCTGACAGGCGAAGGTGCGCATGACGTGCGATCCGGATTGCGGTGGAGCCGCAAGGATAGATCATCGAATTCCGCACTGCGCGAACTGGGCTTGGTGCCCGTCGCGAGGCCCTACCCTCCTGCTGCGCCGCCCTGCCCTGCTACCATGACCCAGATCGCCGCGCCCCTGCGGTCGTCGTCTATTGGGAGCGGCCATGACCCATCCAATCCCCTGGCACCAACGATCCGTCGACCAGGTCTTCGCCGACCTCTCGACGGGCCCCGACGGCTTGACCATCGACCAGGCTGCCAGGCGGCTCGATCAGCACGGCCCCAACGAAGTGCCCAGTGCCGACGTCGTCTCCCCCTGGGCGATCCTGGCGGAGCAGTTCAGGAACGTGCTCATCGTCATCCTGCTGGTGGCGGTGGCCGTCTCCGCCTTTCTGGGCGAGGTGCTGGAGTCCGTCGTCATCGGGGTGATCGTGCTGTTCGCCATCCTGCTGGGGTTCATCCAGGAATACCGTGCCGAGCGCGCCATGGAGGCCCTGCGCCGCATGGCCGCGCCCACCGCCCGGGTGCTGCGGGGCGCACGGGAGCTCGAGATCCCGTCCCGCGAGGTGGTGCCGGGGGACCTGGTGCTGCTCGCCGCCGGGGATCGCATCCCGGCGGACCTGCGCCTGATCGAGGCCGCCAACCTGCGGGTCAACGAGGCCGCCCTCACCGGCGAGTCCAATCCGGTCGACAAGACGACCGCCCTCCTCTCGGACCCCGGCCTGGGGGTCGGCGACCGGATCAACCTCGCCTACTCGGGCACCGACGTGACCTACGGCCGCGGCCGCGGGTTGGCGGTGGCCACGGGTCCGGACACCCAGTTCGGCCTGGTCACGGGCATGCTCGCCGGGGTCGAGCAGCAGCGTACCCCGCTGCAGCAGAACCTGGACCGGGTGGGTCGGGTCCTGGCGATCGCCGCCGGCGTCGTGGTGGTGCTGATCGCCGGGCTCGGGGTGCTGCGCGGCGAGCCCCTGCTGGAGATGTTCATCTTCGCCGTGGCCCTGGCCGTGGCCGTGGTCCCCGAGGCGCTTCCGGCGGTGGTGACCATCTCGCTCGCCATCGGGGTGCAGCGCATGGTCAAGCGTCACGCCCTGGTGCGCCGGTTGCCCACGGTGGAGACCTTGGGCAGCACGGCGGTGATCTGTTCGGACAAGACCGGCACCCTGACCCGCGACGAGATGACGGCGCGGGAGATTTGGATCGACGGCAACCGGATCACCCTGGAGGGAAGCGGCTACGAACCCCGAGGGGCCCTCACCCTGGCCGAGGACGGACCGCGCCAGCGGGCCCTGCTGGAGCATCTGTTGCGCGGGGCCGCGCTCGCCTCCGACGCCCACCTGGAGGAGCAGGATGGCGCCTGGCACCTGCAGGGCGATCCCACCGAGGGGGCCCTGGTGGTGGCCGCGGCCAAGGCCGGAATCATCAAGGCCGATGAGGAGCAGCGGGCGCCGCGGGTGGATGAGATCCCGTTCAGCTCCGAGCGCAAGCGCATGACCACCCTGCACCGCACCGCCGACGGGATCATGGCCTTCTCCAAGGGGGCCGCCGAGATGGTGTTGGCGGCTTGTGTCCAGCGCGCGACAGCCGAGGGCGTTCGGCCCCTGGAGGATACCGACCGGGAGCGCATCGAAGAAGCCGCCCGCGAGCTGGCCCGCAAGGCGCTGCGGGTGCTGGCCGTGGCCTACAAGCCCGAGGCGGCGCGGGAGGACGCCGAGCAGGGGATGATCTTCGCCGGTCTGGTGGGCATGATCGACCCTCCGCGCCCGGAGGCGCGCGCGGCCATCCTGGAATGCGAGCAGGCCGGGATCCGGCCCGTCATGATCACCGGCGATCACCCCGACACCGCCCGCGCCATCGCCCACGAGCTCGGCATCCTCAAGGAGGGGCGCGTGGTGGTTGGCGCGGAGCTCGACGCCATGAGCCAGGCGGAGCTGGAGCAGGAGATCGAGCACATCGAGGTCTACGCCCGGGTCTCGCCGGAGCACAAGCTGCGGGTGGTGACGGCATGGCAAGGTCGGGGCCGCGTCTGCGCCATGACCGGGGACGGGGTCAACGACGCGCCGGCGCTGAAGAAGGCCGACATCGGGGTCGCCATGGGGGTCACGGGCACCGATGTCAGCCGTGAGGCGGCGGACATGACCCTCACCGACGACAACTTCGCGAGCATCGTCGGGGCCGTGGAGGAAGGCCGGGGAATCTTCTCCAACATTAAGAAATACCTGATGTATCTCCTCTCCTCCAACATCGGTGAGATCGGCCTGATGGCGGTGGCGACCCTGGCAGGGATGCCGCTGCCCCTGTCCGCGGTGCAGATCCTCTATGTCAACCTGGCCACCGATGGCCTACCCGCACTCGCACTTGCCTTCGACCCGCCCGAAGAGGGCCTGATGCGGCGCCCGCCACGCCCGTCCAAGACCGGCATCTTCACCCGGCCGGTGGTGGCCCTCATGCTGGTGGGCGGTGTCTGGTCGACCATTGTCAACATCGCCCTGTTCACCTGGGAGCTGCGTCAGGGCGAGGCCCTGGGGCTGGATCCGGACCACACCCTGGAGCACGCCATGACGATGACCTTTCTCTCGCTGGTGCTGATCCAGTTCTTCAAGGCCTACAGCTTCCGCTCGGACCGCCGGTCGGTGTTCCACCGCCCCTTTGCCAATCGCTGGCTCAATCTCGCCATCCTGTGGGAGCTGGGCCTTCTGATGGTGGTGATCTACGTGCCCGTGCTCGCCGACGCCTTCGGAACCTATCCGCTGTCACTCGAGGATTGGCTCAGGGTGCTCGGCGCCGCCGCCAGCGTGGTGCCGGTGCTGGAGGTCGCCAAATGGGTCATTCGGCGTCTGGTGCCATTGGAGGAGGTGGAACCTTTGAGTCCGGCCTCATTCGCACAAGCCGCGGGAAGGGACAATTAGCGCCGACCTGCAATCAAACGGCTGCTGCCCATGCGAACCCAATGCGGTTGGTTTCTACTCGCCCTTGGGGCCCTGCTCGCCACCGGCTGCGCCACCCGGCCGCCGGCACGTCCCGCCCCCGAGGCCGCGCGGGCCCCGATCTCCGCCCACAGAACCCCCGCCGCGGCGCCGGGTTTCCTTGAGCGGCCAAGCCAAGGCCCCTGGATGGCGGCTCCGGCACCGGCGGCGTCCTATCCTCCACCGGGGTCGCCCGACACGCCGGTGATCAACCCGTTGAATCCCCCTTCCGGGCCCAGACCCGCGCCCGGATCCCGCTCGGTCGTCCTGCATCTGGCCTCCCAGCGCTTCGAATATCTGGAGGACGACCAGGTTATCCACACCGGGCCCATCTCCTCGGGCCGCGCCGGCTACGAGACCCCCCACGGGGAGTTCAGCGTATTGAGTAAGGACAAGGACAAGGAGTCATCGCGCTACGACAACCAGCTCGGCATGGACGCCTGGATGCCCTGGTCCATCCAGTTCTACGGCGACTATTTTCTCCACGAGGGCTGGCTCCCCGGCTATCCCGACTCCCACGGCTGCGTGCGGGTCGGCGAGAAGGACGCGCGCTTCCTGTTCGATACCCTGAGGCGCGGGGACCGCGTGTTGGTGACCGATTGACCCGACGTTGAGCGACATCAAGAGATCCCGTCGAGTCGCGGCGCCCCATCGCCCCCTCTCGCTAGTCACGGCTTGAACGTCGAATACCTGACGACAGCCCTCTGCTATTCTTGGGGCTCATGGAGCCAGAGCCCTTACTGGACCCGGCGGAGGCCGCATTCGTTCAAGGCGCCGTGTCCATCAGCGTTGCCGCCCGGACCGCCGATCTCACACCGATGGTGGCGCGGGCGCTCGGCTGCAGGGTCTCGACGGATCGGCGTCAGGTCAGCGTCTTTCTGTCCAGGTCCGCAGCGGTCGCGGTGCTGTCCTGCATCAAAGCAAACGGCGCCATCGCCGTCGCATTCACGGTGCCGAGCACCCACCAGACCCTGAAGCTCAAGGGGGCGAATGCCCAGGTGCTTGAAGGAGATCCCATCGACCTGTCACTGATCGAGGACTATCGTCGGGCGTTCGCGCGGGATCTGGCGAAGATCGGCTACGCGGCGGAGTTCGCCGACGCCGTGGCTCCCCTGATGCAGGATCTGGTGGTGGTGCGATTCACGCCGAGCGCCGCCTTTGACCAGACCCCGGGCCCGGACGCCGGCAGGGCGCTGGGCGCCGCATGACGCCCACCCTTGAGTCGATCCGCGCCTGTCTCGACGGCGCCGTCCCCGGCGTTATCGCCACCTGCTCGACCGATGGCACGCCCAATGCCGCCTACCTCTCCCAGGTGCATTACGTCGATCCGCAGCACGTCGCCCTGTCCTTTCAGTTCTTCAACGAGACCCGCAGGAACATCCTGGTCAACCCGCGCGCCACGGTACAGGTGATCGATCCCGATACCGGTGCCCACTTCCGGCTCCACCTGCACTATCTGCGCACCGAGACCGAAGGTCCCCTATTCGAGAGCATGAAGGCGCGCCTCGCCGGCATCGCCTCCCACACCGGCATGGGCAAGGTGTTTCGCCTGCGCGGCTCCGACGTCTATCGGGTGCAGTCGATCGAACAGGCGCCTGGCCACGGCCTGTTGCGCCCGCCGAGCCGGCGCGCCCGCCTCGGGGACCTGAGACGCTGTCTGGAGCACCTGGCGAGGAGCACTGACCTGGCCAGACTGCTGGACGCCCTGATGGGCGCGCTCGAGGAGGAGCTCGAGATCGAGCACGCCATGCTGCTCCTGCTCAACGAGACCGGCGACCGACTCTACACCGTGGCCAGCCGGGGCTATCCGCAATCGGGCATCGGGTCTGAGATCCTGCTGGGTGAGGGCATCGTCGGCGTGGCCGCCCAGCAGCGCACCCCGATCCGCATCGCCCACATGGCCGAGGAGTATCTCTACAGCCGCGCCGTGCGCCAGCGCATCCTCGCGAGCGCGGCCGCTGCCGATCTGGAGCTCGAGATCCCCCTGCCTGGTCTCGTCCAGTCCAACAGCCAGTTGGCCGTTCCCCTGGTGCGCCGGCAGACGCTGGTGGGCGTGCTCTACGTGGAAAGCGCCCAGGACATGCGCTTTAGCTTTGAGGACGAGGACGCCCTCGTGTGCGTGGCCCAGTACCTGGCCCAGGCGATTCAACCGGGGGATGTGGCCGGCGAGCAGACCGGGACAGACCAGGGATCGATCGACAGGCGGACCCCGGCCGCCGGCAGCGGGCTCAGGATCCGTCATTACGCCTGCAACGACAGCATCTTTATCGGTAAGGACTACCTGATCAAGGGCGTCGCCGGCGCCATCCTCTGGAAGCTGGTCCGCGATTATCGCGACTCCGGACTGACCGAGTTCAGCAACCGCGAGCTGCGGGTGGATCCCGCCATCCCACTGCCAGAGATCAGCAGCAACCTGGAGGCCCGCCTGATCCTGCTCCAGCGTCGTCTCGCGGAGCGCTGCCCCGCGCTGGGGATCGAGCGCGTCGGGCGGGGCCGCTTTCGGCTCCGTGTGGATCACCCCATCCTGCTGGTCGAGGTGACCCCGGACTCAGCGGTGAGCCGTTGAGTCGCGGCTGCGCTGGGGCAAAGATAGGTCCGGTCCTTGCCCCAGCGGCGGCCAGGAGCCGCTGGCACCGTCAACGTGAGGCTTGCAGGTGCTCCTCTGGGAGCTTGGGCGTGAACTCGATGATGGGGGTGTGCACCGCCTGGCCCGGCGGCACATAACTGGGTGCGGGCTCACCCGCGGGACCCAGCCCGCGCACGAAGGCATAGATGGCCTTGAGATCGCCGTCTGTCATCCTGTGCAGGGAGAACCATGGCATCGGCGGGCGCATCGCGGTGCGGGCCAGCTCCAGCCACTGGGACTCGGAGCGTGACGCCAGCAGACGCCGCAGATTCGCCGGATAGGTCGTACCCCAGGGCCCCTGGAAGCCCACCGAGCTGCCGACCAGCCAGTCGGACTCCGGGAGGCTGCCGCCGCTCTCCGGATAGCCCGGTGTATGGCAGTCGTTGCAGCCGCTGACGGCGACCAGATAGCGTCCCCGTTCGATCTGCGCATCAGGCCTGTCGCCCCCGATGGCGCCGGCACATGCCGCGAACGCCGCCAGACCCAGAACACCCGCCATTCTCATTTGGTTCATCGCAAACACTCCTCGGTTGTAGTCTTGGCGCCCTGCAACGGGCCCCGCTGTCTGTCGACCAGAAATCTAGTCGACCAGGCCGAGTGGCGTTGTTAAATGTTTGATACGGCGATAGTAAAAATTTCTTAACCCGTGGTGCCCGGAAGGGTTTCCCGCGGCCGGGGCCGTTGGGCCAACCCGGCGCTGGTTGGATGGGACCGCGTTCGAGGCCCCGCCCGTGCCCGTTTCCTCGATGTGCCCACGGGACGGCGATGAGGCAGACGACATATTCTTTATGGTTCAATTACGCCTTCCTGGTTCTGGGACTGTAACCAAACCGTCGACAGAATCCCCACCGGGCACCACCAACAGCATCAGGGACTCGGAGCCGAACATGCGTTCTTGGATCTACGACCAGGTCTTCCTGCATCTGACGACGGGCTGGTACCGCGAGGTGCTGCGCCGGCTGCCGCCGGGCGCCTCCATCCTCGACGTCGGGATCGGGACCGGTAGCGCCCTGGCCCGCAATGCCCCCCTCGTCAACGAGCGGGATCTGCGGATCATGGGAATCGATGTGGACGGCAGCTATCTGCGAAGCTGTCGCCGGCGCCTGGCGGACGCCGGGCTTTCGCAGAGCGTCACCACGCGGCTCGAGTCGATCTACGATCATCGCGGCGGGCCCTACGAGGCTGTCTATTTCAGCGGCAGCTTCATGCTGCTGCCCGACCCGGTGACGGCGTTGCGCCACGTCACCCAACTGCTCTCCCCCGCCGGACGGATCTACTTCACCCAGACCATCAACACCCGGAGCGCACCGGTCCTGGAGCGGCTCAAGCCGATGTTGCACCGGCTCACCAGCATCCATTTCGGGCGGGTGACCTATGAGCACGAGTTGCTCAACGCAATCCGAGGTGCCGATCTGCAGCTCGATAGCTGGCATACGCTCGGCCGGGCGGGGAGCCTCGCCTTCTGCCTGGCGACGGCTCGCAAGCCCATCCGGGCGATCCCGAATGAGCCTCCGCTTTCCGCCGTGTTGGCGGAGCGTGGGGAGGATCTCGGCCAGCCCGCCTCGGTCTCCGTCAGCCGGTAATTCTTCCGCAGGCGCGGGCGGGCGGGAAGTCCTCAGGTGCCTGCGAGTGCGACCTTGCCAGAGATCTCGGCCAGGGAAAGGGAGCAGTCCAACCCGGGCAGCTCCACCCGGTCGGTGAGTGCGGAATAGTCCGAGAGGGTCCAGAGTCCGTCGTTGCCGCGGGTGAAGAGCTCCACCTGGACCGGGGCCTGCGAGACCAGCAGATAGCCCTTCAGGCTCGGGATCCGGCCGTACGGGGAAAATTCGTCACCGCGGTCATAGGCCTCGGTGGAGTCGGAGAGCACCTCGACGATCAGGGCGGGGTTGAGCAGGACATCGCGGCGACCGTCCAGCAGCTCTTGCTCACCGCAGAGCGCAACCAGGTCCGGGTACCGGCGTTCCCCGAACGGATCAGGACCTTCATGCCACTGGCATAGACCTGACAGGGACGGCCCTTGAACTGGATGCTGAGCTCGCGATTGATGTTGCTGACGATGGCATTGTGATCGACGCTCGCCCCCGTCATGGCGAACAACTCGCCGTCGACATACTCGCTGCGGCCGTCTAGAGCCGCACGCTCGGCGTCCAGTCAGTCCTCGATGGTCGGCTTGGGCTTGGACTCTGCAGGGACATGGAACCGGGTCCGGTGGCAGGGATCTCCGCCCGATTATGGACCCCGGCCCGGCGCCGACCGCTCGGCAGAGGTGGCGCCCTACCTGGTCGTGGGGCCGGCCTGGGATCCGGGGAATCGCCTCCCGGTCGCATACTTGAACAGCACCACGTCGCCGGCATCCACCCGCAGGTCCGCAACCGCGACCCCGGGTCCCCACCGATCCAGCTCGAGCGGCCGAGCGCGGCCCGTCGCGGGCTCGAAGACCAGGATACGGGTCCGGTCCAGGTCCGGACCCGCTGAGCTAAAGTCGAAGCGCACGCGGATGGACCCGGCCTGATCCTGGTCGTTGGGCGGGCTGGCGTGGGTGTGGCGGACGTTCTGGAGCATCACGTAGTGCTCACCGGCATCGTCGCGGAAGAAGCCCGCCAGGATCTCCATACCCTCACTTGCCGGGTCGTCCGCCGGACCCAGGTCTGCGAGATAGGGGTCGCCGCCGGCCCCGGGCCGCCAGGGCGTCGTCTTCTCGGGCTGGAGCATGGGCAGCAGGGCCCGATAGCGCACGTCGGTGCTCCACAGATGGGTGGTTTGGCGCAGATAGGCCGCCAGGTCCCGGTTGACCCGTGCCGCGGGTGCCCAGAGCTCCGACCGGGCCCCGCCATAGCCGGGCTCGCGAAAGAAGGCGGGCGCGATTCCCAGCGTCTTGTTCTGGTAAATGAACCAGGTGAATCCCGTGAAACCGTAGACGAGGCCGGTCATGGCGTCCCAGCGCAGGTCGCTGGCCGTGAGCCCTGGCCCACCATCCGGCCGGTAACCGAAGAGGTAACGCCAGTAGGGCCTCTGGTATTTCTGGGCATAGCGCCGGATCAGCTCCAGGCTGCTGTACTGACGCTTGCCGAGGTTATAGCGATCAAAGGAGAAGACGTCGATGCCCAGGGTGCCGCCCGCGTAGTCGAGGATGCGCTCTACGTCCTCGACCCCGCTGCTGAAGTTCATCACGACCAGGGCCTCGGGATCGGCGGCACGGACCGTCTCGACCCCGCGGCGAAACGCAAGCACCCCCGAGAACCCGCTCCCGTCGAGCCCCGGCTCGTCGCCGATCTGAAAGCCCACTCGGCCGGGCCAGGACGCGCCGATGCCGCCCAGCACCTCGCCCCCGTCGCGGGAGGTCCCGTCCCTGTCCAGCCAGGAGAACCACCGCAGCCCCCGGCGCCCCGAGGCCTCCCAGCCCGCGAGCTGCCGCGGCAGCCCCGTCTCCCAAAAGTGCACGGCGGTGGCGTTGAAGCCGTCGAAGTACTCGTCGACGAAGGCCCGGGGCGGCGGGCCCTCATCCACCAGCATCAAGCCGCTGACAAAGGGAGGGCTGGTGCGCAGGGTGCGCCAGACCCGATCGATCGGCGGGAGCGTCCAGGTCCCTTGGGGCCCCTGACGCTCCGGCGCCGGCAGGGCTGAGCAGCCGGCGAGCAGGATCGCGAGCGCCAGGATCGGGGCACGCGGGCCCATCCGATACCTTCAGAAGGACTCGAGGAAGGCGGCGAGGAATCGGTCGTAATCTGACTCGGGCAGGGAGTTGATGCCGGCAGCGGCCTTGCGCCCTCCCCCGGTTGCAAACTGGCGGCAGAGCTGATCCGCACCCTGCGGCCGTGAGATGGGGGCCCGCACGCTGACCACGAATCCACCCTTGGGCAGGCGTGTCAGCAGGGCATGGGCGCGCTGGGGCGCGCCCTGGGCCAGCTCGTTGGCGAAGACCCCGCCAGCACGTCGTCCCCAGGGGTCCATCGGCAGGATGTAGAGCCCGTGAGCATCGGTCTCGAGCGTCGGGTGCAGGGCCCGTGCCCGGGCCATGTCGTCTTCATACCCATCGCGCAGGGCGGCGAAGGCCGGGTCCTCGGCGATGAAGGCGAGCGGATCTGCATAAGGGATGAGCCGTCGATACAGCGCATCCGGGGCGAAATGAAGATCTGAGACCTCAGCGCCATATCCGTTGTAGTTGATGTAAATCCCCAGCTCACGCAGCCGCCCGAGGTCCGCCTCCGCCAGCCCCAGCGGCTCGGCGGCGCGACGCGCGGCATCATCGAAGTTGTCGCCGAACGTCCCGACCACCGCCCAGGCACGCTGGCTGCCGCCCAGGAATTCGTCCACCAGCAAGCTGGTGCCCTTGTCGGGCAGGGTGTCCACGTGACATTCCAAGAGCGGGTGGGCGGGGATCTCGCCGGGAAAGTGGTGATCGAAATAACGCACCCGGGCGCCGTCGGAAAGTAGGCGATCGAGCGCCGTCCGGTTCTTGTCGAGCGAGACATCGAGCACCGTGACCTCGTCACCCTCGCCTGCCCCGACCCGTTCTAGGAGCCCGATGTCGCGCTTGACCCCGGTCACCAGGATACTTTCGGTCGGCTCGTCAAGCCGGAGCTGTTGGAGGGCGCAGATGCCGTCCGCGTCACCGTTGAATACGTCGTAGCGGGCCATGGCTCCCTCCGGGAGTGGGGTCAAAAAGGGGCGCCATTATCGCCCGGGGCTCTTCGGCCCGCCAAAACCCGCGTCAGGCCCTTGCCCGGGCTCGCTCGCGGCATTGCCCGGGTTGAATCAGCCCGGTAGACTCCGCGGTTTCCCGGCGAACCGACCTCACAGCAGCCCCTTGCCCCGACCGGTCTCCGCCGCATTCGCCAGACGCGGGCCCTCGCGACCTGCCGGCGCATGATCAGATCAAATCACACTCGAGACCCTGGAGCCCCTATGGCCATCGAACGCACCCTGTCCATCATCAAGCCGAACGCCGTCGCCAAAGACGCCATCGGCGCCATCATCGGCCGCTTCGAGGCCAACGGGCTGCACATCGTCGCTGCACGCATGCTCCACCTCTCGCGCGAGCAGGCGTCCGCCTTCTATGCCGTTCACCAGGATAAGCCCTTTTTCGAGGAGCTGGTCGGGTTCATGACCTCGGGCCCGGTGGTTGCCATGGCGCTCGAAGGTGAGGACGCCATTGCACGCAACCGTGAGATCATGGGCGCCACCAACCCGGCCAATGCGGCCCCCGGTACCATTCGCGCGGACTTTGCCGACTCCTTCACCGAGAATGCGGTGCATGGCTCCGACGCCGCGGACACGGCCGAGGTCGAGATTGCCTTCTTCTTCCCGGAGGGGATCTGTCCGCGCACCCGCTAGGGGCGCGCCCGAGCAACGACGAAACCCATGGAACCTCAGCGCAAGCCGAACCTGCTCGACCTGGACCTTGCCGATTGCGAGGGCCTGGTGCTTGAGCTCGGCTTCAAGGCCTTCCATGGGCGCAACGTCTTCAAGTGGATCCACAAGCACGGCGTCGTCGATCTCGACGCCATGACGGATGTGCCAAAGACCCTGCGCGCCGCCCTGGGCGAAGGGGCGCTGCTGCGCCTGCCGCGCATCATCCACACCCAGCCGTCCGCCGACGGGACCCTGAAGTGGGTGATGGAGCTCGGGGACGGCCAGCGGGTGGAGACGGTGCATATCCCGGAGGACGGGCGCAGCACCATCTGCGTGTCCTCCCAGGTCGGCTGCGCCCTGGACTGCGCCTTCTGCGCCACCGCCCGTCAGGGCTTCAACCGCAACCTGGAGGTCGGAGAGATCATCGGCCAAGTGTGGCACGCCGCACGCCAGCTCGGGACGCCGCCGAGTAATGTCGTGATGATGGGGATGGGCGAGCCGCTCGCGAACTTCGATGCCGTCGTCAAGGCGATGGCGATCATGCAGGACGATCTGGCGTACATGATCTCGAAATACCGGGTGACCCTGAGTACCTCCGGCATCGTGCCGAACATCTATCGGCTGCGCGAGGTCAGCGATGTGTCACTGGCGGTGTCGCTGCACGCCCCCGACAACGCACTGCGCGACCAGTTGGTGCCGATCAACCGAAAGTATCCATTGGAGGAGCTGGTGCCCGCCTGCCGCGCCTATATCGCCGGCGACAGCCGCCGGCGCATTACCTGGGAGTACGTGATGCTCGATGGGGTGAACGACAGCGTCCACCATGCCAAGCAACTGATCCGTCTGCTCGAGGGTACGCCGTCCAAGCTCAACCTGATCCCCTTCAACCCCTTCCCGGACAGCGGTTTCACCACCTCCAGGCCGGAGCAGCTCGAGATCTTCCGCCAGCGCCTGATGCGCTCTGGACTCCTGGCCTTCACGCGCAAGACCCGTGGTGACGAGATCTCGGCCGCCTGCGGTCAGCTGGTCGGGCGGGTCCAGGATCGCACCCGCCGCTCGACCCGCGCGGTTCCCCTTCCCACGCCTGGAACCGGGGTGCGGGCCTGATGAAGACGCTCACTCTGGCTCGGTCCCTGGCGCTCCTCCTGATTTCGCTCGCCCTCCTCGGCTGCGGTCACAAGGAAGTTCGTGACGCCAGTGGCTCCATGGCGCTCGATGCCCAGGACAGCCCCGGCGACCTCTATGTGGCGATGGCCGCCGAGTATTACCGGCTGGGGCAGATGGACGCCGCCGTGCGCCGCGGCGAGCAGGCAATCCAGGAGGACAACAAGAACCCGCGGGCCCACTACGTAATGGCGGTCATCTACCAGGGACTCGGCGAGGGGGCGCGCGCCGACGAATCCTTCAAAAAGGCCCTGGAGCTCTCTCCCAACGACCCGGACATCCTCAACGCTTACGGCACCTTCCATTGCAGCCAGCGCCGATATTCGGAGGCCGACGCTCAGTTCGCCAAGGCCCTGGCAAACCCCCTATACAGCACCCCCTGGGTGGCCATGACCAATGCAGGCACCTGTGCGGCCGGCGCCGGCAATTCGGCGAAGGCAGAGAGCGAGTTCCGGAGGGCGCTCAACGCGAATCCGCGTTTCGGCCCGGCCCTGATTAAAATGGCCGACATCGAGTACGGGCGAGGCAACGCCAAGGGCGCCAAGGGTTATCTGGATCGTTTCTTCCAGACCAATAACCCCACGCCGGATGCCCTGGCCCTGGCCGTGCGGACCGAGCGCAAGCTGGGCAACCGCAAGGGCGCCGAGACCTACGAGCAAGTCCTGAGAAAGAGCTTCCCGTCCGCACCAGAAACCCTCGAGCTATAACGAGTCATCCGCGATGAATCCGATCCAAGCCACGGTCCCGGACGACCAGAACGTCGTCGAATTTTCCGAAAGCCCGGGACGGCGCCTGCGCGTCCATCGTCAGTCAAAGGGGCTGGAGATCGCACGCGTCGCGGCACAGCTGCACCTGCGCCCGTCGATGGTCGAGGCACTGGAGCACGATCAATACGAGAATCTCCCCAATCCCGTCTTCGTCGCCGGCTATCTGCGCAATTACGCACGGGTGCTCGGACTGGACCCGGAGCCCATCGTCGCCTCCTACCGGGCCGCCAATCCGAGCCTAGAGCCCCCGCCGCCGCGCGTGACGGGCCCGGGCGGGCCTGAGATCGGCAGCGGCCACATCCTGGTGCGCCTCATCAGTCTCGCCCTGATCGCCGGCGTCATCGCCATGCTGGCCCTGTGGTGGCAGAACCGCGCGGACCTGCTCTCGATGTCCGGGGCCAAGGAGGATGCCGCCCCTGGCCTGGCCTTCTCGCCCGGGGACGAGGATCAGGGCGGGCCGTCTGAAGGCCCCGGCACCGGCGCCTCCGAGCAGTCGCCCGCCGTCCACGCAGGGTCAGCGGGCTCCACGACGGCCGGCGTCATCGGCGAGGGTCCCGAGGAACTGCTCGAGCCCCGGGCGATCAGCCTCACAGAGACGCCCGCAGCGCGAGGCCCATTCCATGCCGGGACGTCCCCGCAGGCCCAGGACACCGTCCCCAGACCGGCGCCGGCGATACAGGTCCCACTCGCCGATGTCGCCACGCCGTCGCACACGGCGGGCGTCGTCGATCTTGCGTCCGCCCCGACCCGGCCGGTCTTTTCCGCTCCACCGGTTGCCATTGCGCCGGGCGCACCCGACGCCGCGGCCCTGAGGGCCCGCCGTCTGCGCCATCCGACGCCGCTCCCGAACCCGCGGAGCCCGCGCCCCTTACCGAGCCGCCCGACAGCGGCGAGGTGGCCCTCGATTTCTCCGGTCCCTGCTGGATCGACGTACGCGATTCCTCGGGGTCCGTGGTCCTGACCGGTGAGATGGCCAAGGGAGACCGCCGCGTCCTGGCCGGGGAGCCCCCCTACTCCTTCGTCATCGGCAACGCGTCCGCCACCAAGCTCACCGTGGGCGGCAAGCCCTTCGACCTGCCCCGCCGCTCGCGCGGAAACGTGGCCCGCTTCAAGCTGAACCCGGAAACGCTCGAGTGAGCCGCTCGTTAGGGCGCTGCCCGCCTCACGGTCTGAACCGGGTGTGCCCGGCGTGAGCAAGGGCGCTGAGGCCATACAGGCCATCCGCGGGATGCACGACATCCTGCCGAGCGACATCCAGCGGTGGCAGCGACTGGAGGACCGGGCGCGCCAGGTGCTCGAGGGCTATGGCTACACCGAGATCCGCACGCCGCTAGTCGAGGTGACGGAGCTCTTCAAGCGCTCTATCGGCGAGGTGACCGACATTGTCGAGAAGGAGATGTACAGCTTCACGGACCGAAACGGCGACAGCTTGAGCCTGCGCCCCGAGGGCACCGCGAGCTGCGTGCGCGCGGCCATCGAGAACGGTCTGCTCATGAGCCCACAGCGGCTCTGGTATCGCGGACCCATGTTTCGCCACGAGCGGCCCCAGCGCGGGCGCTACCGCCAGTTCCACCAGATCGGGGTGGAGGTCTTGGGGCTTGCGGGCCCCGACATCGATCTGGAGGTCATACTGCTCACCGCTCGGCTATGGCGCTCACTCGGGCTCAGGGGGCTGCGGCTGGAGCTCAACAGCCTGGGTGACCAGTCCGAGCGCCAGTCTTACCGCGAGCGGCTGGTCACTTACCTGGAGGGCCACGCGGAGCTCCTGGACCCGGACAGCCGGCAGCGCCTGTACAGCAACCCGCTGCGCGTGCTCGACTCGAAGAATGCGCAGACCCAGTCGGTGGTCGCCGGCGCCCCGACCCTTCTGGACAGTCTGGGCGAGCAGAGCCGGGACCACTTCGATGCGATCTGCCAGGGGCTCGACGCGGCCGGCGTCACCTACGCGATCAACCCAAGACTGGTGCGGGGACTGGATTACTACAACCGCACCGTCTTTGAATGGATCACCGACGACCTCGGGGCCCAGGGCACGGTCTGTGCCGGAGGGCGCTATGATGGCCTGGTTTCCCAACTCGGCGGCAGAGACACCCCGGCGGTCGGCTTTGCGCTGGGTCTGGAACGGCTGGTGGATCTGCTCGGCGGCGCGGGCGCCGCGCATCGCGACGGCCTGGATGCCTACCTGGTCGCGGTCGGTGATCGGGCCCAGCGGCAGGCGCCGCTGATCGCCGAGCGCCTGCGTGACCTGGCCCCCGGGCTGCGGCTGCTCACCCACTGCGGGGGCGGCAGCTTCAAGAGTCAGTTCAAGCGAGCAGACAAGAGCGGCGCCCGCTACGCGCTGGTTCTTGGAGACGGCGAGCTCGAGCGCAATGTGCTTGGGATCAAGGCCCTGCGCGACGAAATGCCCCAGCGAGAGCTTGGCCTGGCGGAATCGGCGGCCTTTCTCGCCGCGGCCGGCGGGTCACGCGGGCGAGACGCGGCCGCCTCGACCGGTGATCCTGACCCGGCCGGACGTTGATCCTCAACCGGCCCGTCGGGCGCCCTCGCGTCGCCCTTTCTCAGTTGCCTCGGTGACTGAAATCGCCGGCACGTCCCGGTGTCGCGGGGAGCCGTGCGAGCAGCGCGCTTCCTTCAATCAGCATCAGCATGCCAAAGGACCCAGAGTGTGAGTCAGTACGAAACCGACGACGAAAAGGTCGAGGCCATCAAGAAGTGGTGGAAGGAGAACGGCAAGTCCGTCGCTGCCGGCGTGGTGATCGGCCTTGCCGCCGTGTTCGGCTGGCGTGGCTGGACCGACTATCGCAACAGCGTCGCCGGGGCGGCCTCCGCCGACTTCGAACAGTTGCTGGTAAACGCCGACGGCGGTGCGGCCGAGTCCGCCATCAAACAAGCCGAGCTGCTGCGCTCCGACTACGGCTCCACCCCCTATGCCGCCCTTGGCTCCCTGGTGGCGGCCAAGGTTCAGTACGAGTCGGGCGATCCGGCCGCGGCCATGGCGACGCTGCAGCGCGTCATCGCCGATGCCCCGGACCCGGCCCTGGCCCAGCTCGCCGGACTGCGCCTGGCCCGGATCCAGGTTGCCGAGGGCAAGCTCGATGACGCCGCGGCCACGGTCGCTGCCCACGACGATGGGGCCGCCTTCAAGGGCGACTTTGCAGCCGTTCGCGGGGACATCGCCGCGGCCCGGGGGGACACGGCGAAGGCTCGCGCGGAATATGAGCAGGCGATCGCCGAGGGTTCGGGACTGTCGCAGCTCATCCGACTCAAGCTCGACAACCTGGCAGCCGCCGGCTGAGGGCGGTGACAAGCATGCCCCATCATCGAGTCAGCCCGGGCCGCACCGCGGCTGCCCTGCTGCTCGGCCTGACGCCGTTGGTCCTGGCCGGCTGCAGCGTCATCCCCTGGTTCGGCGGGGAGAAGGACCCCACGCCGCCCACCAAGCTCGAGGCCTTTGTGTCGGACACGGGGATCCAGACCCTATGGTCGGAGCGGGTAACCAGGGGCAGCGAGGGACGGCGTCTGAAGCTGGTGCCGGCCGTGAGCGGGGGCCGGATCTATGTCGCCGACGTGCGCGGGCGAGTGGCAGCGATCGACGCCAACAGCGGACGGACCCTGTGGGAGCGCGAGACCCGCCTGCCCTTCAGCGGCGGCCCCGACATCGAGGGCGACCGCCTGATCCTCGGCAGCACCGGGGGTCAGGTCGTGGCCCTGTCCACGACCAACGGCAGCGAGCTGTGGCGGGCCCAGCTCGAGAGCGAGGTGATCTCGATCCCGCGCGCCAGCGGAGAGGGCAGCATCATCGTCCACACGCTGGACGACAGCATCTACGGTCTGGACTCCTCCAAGGGCGCCGAGCTGTGGCGCCTGACCTATCCGGCCCCAGTGCTGACCCTGCGTGGCAGCAGCACCCCCGCGGTCACCCCCAGCGGCGTCGTGGTCGGACTCTCCGGCGGCAAGCTGGTAAAGATCGATCCCGCGGATGGGACGCCCCTGTGGGAGGTCACCGTCACACCTCCGCGGGGTCGTTCCGAGCTGGCACGGATCTCCGACCTCGACGCCGACCCCGTGGTGGTCGGCACCCTGGTCTTTGTCGGCACCTACAACGGGGACCTTGCCGCCGTGGACCTGTCATCAGGCACCATCCTCTGGCGGCGCCAGCTGTCTTCTTACGCGGGCCTGGCCGCCAACGAAACCGATCTGTTCGTCACCGACTCCGATGACCGCATCTGGGCGGCAGACCCGGCAAGCGGGGCCGGACGCTGGAAGCAGGAACGGTTGCTGTACCGCCAGCTCACCGCCCCGGCCATCAGTAGCAATCTCATTGCCGTAGGCGACTTGGATGGCTATGTTCATTTGATCGCTCAATCCGACGGGCACCTCTCGGGGCGCACCCGCGTGACCAAGAAGCCGATCACGGCCCGCCCGGTGGCCGAACAGGGGCGCCTCTACGTCTATGCCACCGACGGAACCCTGGCCGCCCTGACCGTCGGCCGGGCCCCGTCGCCCAGCCGGCGCGCCCTGCGCAACGAGGAAGCCGAGGGCGGTGCGGCCACCGCCGTGCCCGTCGGGCCCGCGCCCACCGAGGAAACGGCAGCGGCCGCTGCGGTGACGGGCGACCGAGCCAACCCCTGAGGCCCCATGCTTCCCGTCATCACCCTGGTGGGGCGCCCCAACGTGGGCAAGTCCACCCTGTTTAATCGGCTCACTCAGAGCCGTGACGCCCTGGTGGCCAATTTCCCGGGTCTGACCCGCGACCGGCAGTACGGAATCGGGCGCGTCGGCCCGAGGCCCTACGTGGTGGTGGACACCGGCGGCATCGGCGTCGAGGCGGACGGCATACATGACTTGATGCAGCGTCAGGTCCAGCTCGCCATCGAGGAGGCGGACCAGATCCTCTTTCTGGTGGACGCCAGGGACGGGAGCACCCCCGGCGACTTCGAGATCGGCGAGCGTCTGCGCCGGCTCGGCAAGCCCCTGACCCTGGTCGTCAACAAGACCGATCACGCCGACCCCGCCCTGATCGCGGCCGATTTCCATGCCCTCGGACTGGGCGAGCCCCTGCCGATCTCCGCCTCCCAGGGCCGGGGCGTCCGGGCGCTGATGGACGAGGTATTGAGCGCGATTCCCGAGCCCCGGGCGGTGCCGACCGACGGCGAGCCGAGCGGGGCCGACGCGGGCATCAAGGTGGCCGTGGTCGGCCGTCCGAACGCCGGCAAGTCGACCCTGATCAACCGGCTACTGGGCGAGGAGCGGGTGGTCACCTTCGATGAGCCGGGAACCACCCGCGACAGCATCTTCATTCCCTTCGAGCGCTACGGCAAGCGCTATACCCTGATCGACACGGCCGGCATGCGGCGCCGCTCCCGCATCACCGACGTGATCGAGAAGTTCAGTGTCATCAAGACGCTGCAGGCGATCGAGGCCTGTAATGTCATCATCCTGGTGGTAGACGCACGGGAAGGCATCGGCGAGCAGGATGCCACACTGGCCGGCCACATCATCGAGAGCGGCCGCGCCCTGGTGGTGGCCGTCAATAAATGGGACGGGCTGAATCCGGACGATCGCGCCCAAGTCAACGCCCAGTTCGCGCGCAAGCTGGCCTTCCTGGACTTCGCGGCGGTGCACCGGGTCTCGGCGCTGCACGGGAGCGGGGTTGGGCTGCTGCTCGACGAGGTGGACCGGGCCTATGCCAACGCCACCCGGGATCTGTCGACACCGGAGATCACCCGGCTGCTGGAGGCCGCGGTCACGGAGCACCAGCCGCCGCTGGTACACGGCCGCCGCATCAAGCTGCGCTACGCCCACCAGGGCGGACGCAACCCGCCCATCATCGTCATCCATGGCAACCAGACCGATGAGGTCCCGGAGGCCTACCGGCGCTATCTCATCAATCGGTTCCGCCGCGACCTGGGGCTATCGGGAACGCCGCTGCGGCTGGAGTTCAAGAGCGGCGACAATCCCTTCAAGGGTCGCCGCAATGTCCTCACCGAGCGCCAGATCCGCCACCGCCGACGCCTCAAAGACTTCACCAAGCACAAGCGGTGATTCCGTTCGCTGGGGGCGCGCGAGCGACTCCGAGGTGGGGTCGTCGGTGGCGCAAAGCCGTACTTCAAACCTGTTGATGCGGGCCATCCCGCCCTTAAGGCCGGAAGGGTTCAGGCACAAGATGAAGGGTGGCTTTCACAGTTTTAACCCAACATATTGGGTTTGGGCTGGACATTCCGGCTCCTTGTCTTAAACTCTCGTCGCGGCGCTCATAACGGCAGGGCCCGATCGAGGCCCGGCAGAGACCGAGCAGCGCCGCCTCCCAAGACCAACGATCCACCAAAGAGGACAGCATCCATGCTCAACTGGGACGATCCACTCGCCACCCCGTCCGCCCCCAAGGCCCCGCCGGCCGCGATGGAGGTCCCGAAGCAGGCGAGCCCCCAACCGGTCGCCAGGCCCGATCAACCGGCCGGCCGGCTCAGTGCGCACGATACCAGCGTCCACGTGCGTCCCGGCCTCGGTCTGGTGGCGAACGACACGCTGATGGCCACCGCCGGGGCGGCTCCCGTGGTCGACCCGAATCCATTTAGTCAGCAGGTTGAGCTGCCCATCGAGGACGGCCTGTTCGCCGCTGAGCACGCGAGGGGCCGCCTGTCCGAGCGCGAGGCGCAATTCTGCGCCGATCAGCAGGTCGACGGCGACGCAGAGCCGGAAGGTGGCGCCACCGGGCTCGAGCGCCTGGAGATGGGGGCCCATCGGGTGCGGGTCGACGACAAGCGCATCATCAACTGCCGCGCCGACCTCAATCAGCTGGTCCCCTTCAAGTACGACTGGGCCTGGCAGAAGTATCTGGACGCCTGCGCCAACCACTGGATGCCGCAGGAGATCAACATGAACGCGGACATCGCCCTGTGGAAGGACCCCAACGGCCTGACCGAGGACGAGCGCACCATCATCAAGCGCAACCTCGGGTTCTTCTCCACCGCCGATTCATTGGTGGCCAACAACCTGGTACTCGCGGTCTATCGCCACATCACCAACCCCGAGTGTCGTCAGTACCTGCTGCGCCAGGCCTTCGAGGAGGCCCTGCACACCCACGCCTACCAGTACGTGGTAGAGAGCCTGGGGCTAGACGAGGGCGAGATCTTCAACATGTACCGGGAGGTACCCGCGGTGGCCCGCAAGGCGGAGTGGGCCCTGCCCTTCACCCAGTACCTGGCGGACCCGCATTTCCATACCGGCACCCCTGAGAACGACCAGAAGCTCCTGCGCGAGCTGGTCGCCTTCTACATCATCTTCGAGGGGATCTTCTTCTACGTCGGCTTCGTGCAGGTCCTCTCCATGGGCCGGCGCAACAAGATGACCGGCACCGCCGAGCAGTTCCAGTACATCCTGCGCGACGAGTCGATGCACATGAACTTCGGCATCGACGTCATCAACCAGATCAAGATCGAGAACCCCCATCTGTGGACCGAGCGTTTCAAGCAGGAGATCGTCGCCATGATCCGCGACGCCGTCGAGCTGGAGGCCCGCTACGCCCACGACACCATGCCCCGCGGCGTCCTGGGTCTCAACGCCCCCATGTTCGAGGAGTATCTGCAGTTCATCGCCAACCGCCGGTGCGCCCAGATCGGCCTTCCCGAGCAGTACCCGGGCGCCGCCAACCCCTTCCCCTGGATGTCCGAGGTGCTCGATCTCAAGAAGGAGAAAAACTTCTTCGAGACCCGCGTCACCGAGTACCAGACCGGCGGGGCCCTGAACTGGGACTGACGCGACCTCGCTTCAGCGGCAAGGGAGTCTTCAAGCGCTTCGAGACCGAGCACCGGGCCATGCAGGCCTCCTTCCCGGCGGACCAGACCTGCGCATACTGACGATTTTCCGGCGCTGAGATTATAAATCCGGGCTGGCCTCGCCTTCCCGGAACCTTCGCCCCTGGTGACGGCGTCAACTATTCTTGGGCGTATGCAACGCTTCA
>CAVOUZ010000019.1:0-239114 GCA_963699735.1 uncultured Gammaproteobacteria bacterium | reverse complement strand
GGCGACGGGCTCCAAGTGGGGTTGCAGCAAGCCGGGTGGGTGGCGGACTGGGTGCGCGACGGTGACGCGGCCCAGAAGGCGCTGGGATCGGGTGTCTTCGACGTGGTTGTGCTCGACCTTGGCCTGCCGAAAAGGTCCGGGATCGAGATCCTCCGCTGGCTCAGGGTACGCGGCAACCGTGTCCCGGTGCTCATCCTCACCGCGACGGATGCCACCAGCCAGCGGGTGAACGCGCTCGATGCCGGCGCCGACGATTACGTCACCAAGCCCTTCGACCTGGACGAGCTGTGTGCCCGCGTGCGGGCCCTGCACCGGAGGTCAATGGGCAGCGCCTCGCCCGTGCTGAGTCACCGCGGAATCGAGATCGACACTTGCGCACGCTCCGTCACCTGCGATGGCCGGGAGGTCTCCCTGTCCCCCAAGGAGTTCGCCATCCTGCAGGCGCTGGTGGAGAATGCCGGCAAGGTGGTGCCGCGCGAGCGGCTCATGACGTCCATCTACGGCTGGGACGACAATGTGGGCAGCAACGTGCTGGAGGTCCACGTTCACAACCTGAGAAAGAAGCTCGTTGCTGCGACCTTGAAGGCAGTGCGCGGCGTCGGTTACAGGCTTCACTAAGTCCGCACGGGCATGTCGCTCAAGTGGCGCCTGATGCTGCTGTTTGCCGGCGCCACCCTGCTCGGCTGGCTGGCGGTCAACTTTTTCCTGTATCGCGGCGCCCTGCGCGAGGTCGACGCGCTCTACGACATCCATCTGGCTCAGTCCGCGCGGGTCCTCTTGGCCCTGGCCGAGACGAGCGCCGAGCGCGGGGACCTGGAGCAACTCGCGGGACTGCTGCCCAAGCTCGTCCCCTCCGACCTGCCTTGGACCCATGTGATCGACGCGCAGCCGGGCGCCGCCCCCGGCGCGCACCGGCGCATGCTCGCCTTCCAGCTGCTCACCCGCGAGGGGGCCTTCCTGTTGAGCTCCGAGAACGCGCCGGACCAGCCGCTTGCCCAGGGCGTCGCGGGCTTCTCGGACAGCCTGGTCGATTCGACCCGATGGCGCGTCTACGGGCTGGCTGATCCGAAACAGGCATTGGTGCTCTATGCAGGTGAGGATTATGCCCTTCGGGAACGGCTGGCCCGGCATCTGGTCAGCCACCTCCTGCTTCCAACCCTCGTCGCCGTTCCGCCCCTGCTTCTCCTGTTCTGGCTGGCGGTTGGCAGGGGGCTGGCGCCGTTGTCTCGTCTGGCAAAGGAGATCAAGTCGCGCGACCAGCAGGATCTGGCACCGCTGCGGACCACCTCGGTCCCGTCGGAGGTGAGGCCCTTGGTGGCCGCACTCGATTCGCTGTTCCAGCGCCTCGAGCGCGCCTTGGCCAGCGAGCGTCAATTCACCGGCAACGCGGCCCACGAGCTGCGCACGCCGGTGGCGGCGCTTCGCGTCCAGGCCCAGGTGGCCCAACGGGCGACCAACGACGCGCAGCGTCGGCGGGCGCTGGACCAAATTGTCGCCGGCGCGGGCTATGCCGGACATCTGGTGGACCAACTGCTGACGTTGTCGCGGCTGGACACGCGGGACGCCGCGCCGATGCTCGGGCGGGTGGATCTGCTCGAGACGGCCCGCCGCACCGCTGAGACGCTGGAACCGCTCGCGCGGGAACGCGCGGTGAGCCTTCAGGTCGGCGGGGCGCAGGACACCCTGACGCGCGGTGACGAGACCTGCGTCGGGATCCTGCTGCGCAATCTGATGGACAACGCCATCCGCTACACGCCCGCGGGCGGCGAGGTCCGGGTGACCGTACGCAACTCCGGCCTCTTCCACCGGGTGATCATCGAGGACAACGGTCCCGGAGTCGCCGACGGCCAGCACGCCGAGATGTTCCAGCGGTTCCGGCGCGGCTCCGAGACGACAGCGCCGGGGAGCGGACTCGGCCTGTCGATCGTGCGCCGGGTCTGCGAGCTCCACGAAGGCAGCGTGCAGTTGGAGAACCTCGAGGAAGGGGGACTGCGCTGCGAGGTGCGGCTGCCCTCGTTCACCGAGCCGGCGATCGGCCCTGATCTGCCTACGACGAGGAGCCCAGGCGCAACCGCGGCTCAGCAGCCGCGCTCCACCCCGGAGCCCATCGGGCAGGCAGATCGGAGCCTGGCTGGAGGCCGCACCAACACCCCGCGCCCCGACGTTTGATGGCACCCCGACGGGGGCTCGAACCGCGTGCACACGCCGGACGACAGAGCGCCGGAATAGGCGCGCCTGGCATGCCATCGGGTACCGACTCAGCGGTTCCGACAGGCGCTGTAACCCAACGACGGGCTGAGGCAATATAACAAGGCATGTGGTCGCGAGCGGGGTGGATTGAGTGCAACGCAACGGGAACGCTGCTGTCTCGGCGGCAGTCGTGGCGCTACGATGCCGAAGCATCGAGACGTTGGAGAGACACCATGGCCACAGAAGGTTCAGAGATGATCGACGAAGCCCAGCGCGAGGAAGAAGAGGATCTGGCGGCCTTTGCCGAGCGAGCCGGCGAGCCTTCCGTGGACTACGAGGATTTTCTGGCCTTGCTCAAGGCCGACGGCGTCTTATCGACCTGAGGCGCAAGCCCTCTCGGTCCTCCCCTTTCCTGGCACTTGGCCAACAGGAGCTGAGCCAAGCCCCCATCGGAGGAACCATCCATGCGCTTCGTCTTCATCGGCAGCGGCAGCCTGGCCGTGCTCACCGGGCGCATGCTCGCGGAGCGCGGTCACGAGGTGATCCTGATCGAGCGCGACCGCTCGGTGATCGACGCGCTCCAGGAGGAGCTGGACGTGGGCTTCATCCACGGGGACGGCACGCGCCCCGCCATCCTGCGCGAGGCGGACCCGGAGGCGACGCACCTGCTCTTTTCTCTCACCCACGACGACCAGGCCAACATCATCGCGAGCCTGGTAGCCCGATCGCTGGGCTACGCGCGGGTGGTGACGAAGATCGAGGACCCGGAGCTGGAGCACATCTGCGTGGAGCTGGGGCTCGCGGACTCCCTGGTGCCCATGCACACGGTGGGGCGCTACCTGGCAGACATGGCCGAGGGCCAGGACATCATCGAGATCTCCGACATCCTGCGCGGCGAGGCCCGCATCTACTCCTTCCGGGTGGCTGAGGAGCAGGCCGTGCCCATCAGTGATCTGGCCCTGCCCACTGCCGCCCGCCCGATCTGCATCTACCGCAACGGGAAGGAGTTCCTGTTCGCCGAGCCGGACACCCGGCTCAAGCCCGGGGACGAGGTGGTGGTCCTCACCCGCGTCGCGGCCCTGAAGGCCCTGCGGGAACGGTTTGGTGGCTGAGAGGTCGCAAATGGCGGAACCGCTATCGCATTCCGCGGGCTCATTCCGTGGAGGGGCAGAGGTCGATGATCTGATTGAGTATCGCGCAGACCTCGATGAATGCCGCAGCGCGCAGGCGTCTCATTGGATGGGCGGAGGCGCCGCGCGCACGCCAGTCGAACGATTTGGGCTGATGACAGAGCACATAGCTCGTCTTGCCCTCCTTATTTCCTTTTGCCTGCCCCACGGCCACCGCGAAGGGATTGTCGCTGTTGTATTCCGCGGTCGTCATGGGAAGGCCAATGACCAATGAGGTCCGCTCGTTAAAGGCGCGGTGGGAGAGCACGAGAAACGGGTGGATATCGCGCATCTCGCGCCCGGCTTGGGGGTTGCAGTCGATCCAGATGAGGTCCCGACGATCGGGCGCCCAATCCACCTTGCGCTGGCCCCTTACCACCGCTCTGAACCGATCCGCTCGGCCGTCATGATCTCGCCGCCGTGCCGCTGCGGATCGAAGCGGGCCAACCGCTGGACCAGGGTGGGCAACTCTTCGCCCACGGGTCGGATCACGATGCCGTCCTTCTCCACGGTGATGCGCACGCGCTGGTCGGCGTGAAGCCCGGCCTCACGCGCCACGGCGGACGGCAGGCGCAGGCCGAGACTGTTGCCCCAGTGCTTGATGGCAAGAACGGCTTCGGTGCTCATAATGGTCTCCCCGGCCAAACGTTTAAACGAAGTATAAACGGCAGAACCGGGCACGACCAACCGCGGGGCGCCGGGGGATCGGGCTCACCCAGTCCCGGTTCCAACCGGGTGGCGGGACCACGATGGCCGAACCGCTATCGCGCTCCGCCCATGTATCTTGGCGACGATGGCCGCCCGGCGGCGACCCTCCCGGGCATGCTGCTCGGCGAGAATCCGAGGCCGATCGGGGCTGGGGGTCTGGATCCCAACCCTGGCGAGGCGGAAGTCGCGCTGCGGGTGCCAATGCGTCCGCCGGCGTTCCGAGGTCGGCCCTGTCGCGGGGAGGGCTCTGGCTGAGACGCAGGATTGCGCCGCTCAGTCGGCGTCCAGCTCATCCCCCGCCCGCGGCGGCTCAGGGCCAAGGCGCTCCAGCACCTCCAAGAAGCGCGCCCGGTCGGCACGCGCTGCCCGGCGGGTGAACACCTCCTCGGCCTCCAGCGCCGCCACCTTCTCCGCCAAGGCGGTATTGATGAACTGATTCAAGCTCACGCCATCGCGTTTGGCGGCGCGGCGTGCCGCCGCGAGAATGCTCTCCGGCGCACTCAAGGCATAGTTACTCTTACCCATCGCGCAGGCTCCTCGCGAGATCGGCAGGCCGGCACAGCTCGATGCCGAACCGGCTCGGCGTTTTCCCGAAATCGCGGATGTTGAAGGTCACCAGATGCGTCGCCGCGGCATTTGCCGCGGCCTCCAGCACCATGTCGTCATTGGCGTCGCGCAGCAGTGGTCGCCACAGATACCAGATCGGCACGGGACGCAGCGTGGCCGCCAGCTGGTCGAGAATGAACTCCATGTCCGCCACCGTGCCGCCCGCCCGGCGCACGGTCTCTGGTCGCTTGAGGACGGCCTCGTACTCCAACAGCAGCGGCACCGGCACCGCCGCCACAGTCAGGCGTCCGAGCCCAATCTCGCGTGGGAGAAACCGGGATGCGCCGGTCGAACTGACAACCGCCGACACAACGACATCGGTGTCTTGGGCTACGACCATATGCCATGGCCTATGATGCCATCCGGCAAGTCAACCGGCGTATCGCCGGGTTAAGGAGCCCTTGTTGAGCCGCTATTGGCTGGAAGTGCTCGCCCTGTTGGAGCCGACCCGCCGCACGACCGAGGCACTGGAGCCGCTGGCACGGGAACGCGCCCTGGCCCTGCGGGTTGGCGGTGCGGACGACGCCCTCCAGGAGCAAGGACTGGGACGAGCTTGTGGTCTTCACCCGCGCCGCTGCCCTGAAGGCGCCGCGGGAGCGGTTTGGTTGAGGGGCATCCCCTCGGCCCGTCTCACTCGGGCCGCAATGCGATAAGCTTGCGCAGGGCTGCAGCTGGATCTTTTCATTTGACGCCAAGCTCGGGGCGCAAAGGTGACTGACTCAGATCAGATCGTGCCTAACGTCGTCGATGCGACCGTGGCAACCGTGGACCCTGAGCGGATCATTCTGTTCGGCTCGCGTGCCCGCGGCGATGCCCGTCCGGACTCGGATCTTGACCTGCTCGTGGTCGCAGGCGACTCCTTCAGCCCCCAGCGCACGGGGCAGTCCGAGCTCGGGAAGATTCGCCGCGCACTTTGGGGGATCAGGATTCCGGTCGACATCCTGCTTTATTCGAATGACGGGATCCACGCGTGGGCAGATTCGCCCAATCACGTTATCGCTCAATCTCTGCGGGAAGGCGTGTCCGTCTATGAACGACCCTCCCGCGCCAGCGCATTGGCATCCTCGATACGACTATCCGCCGACTGATCCACTCCGGCCAAACGCAGCCCAAACGACGCCAGGCGGGCCGGGAGCGTCGGCGCGGCGCGGCTGGGGGACAATCCAGGCGGAGATCCCCCGTGCCATGACAGTACAACCCCAAACGCCAGCCGGAACTGCCGCCCTCCCCCGCCTGCTTTCCCAGGCCCTGGGCGCCGGGGCACTGGCTGTCTTTGCGCTGGGCCTGAATCACGTCGCCTGCTGGGGTCTCTTCGTGCTCGCCGCTCTGATCGCCTGGCCACTCTGGGTCTACCGCAACGAGGTGATCCTGTTCGAGCGCCGCATGGTCCTGGAGCACCTGACGCGGCCGGACAGCGGCATCCGGCGCTGGCTCTGGGCGGGGACCCTCACGCGCGTACTCCAGGCGGTGGTGTCGCTGGCATTGGCGCTCCTGCTGCTGGTCCTGGCGGCGCGACTGGGGGCCGAGCAGTGGGCGGTGCTGGCGCTGGATGTCCTGCTGCTGTCCCTATTGGTGGACCCCATTCGACGCGGGCTCAGCGCTCAGGTTCAGGATCGGCGCCTGGGGCTCATCGCCCGCCGCTGGCCCCTGCTGGGACTCAACCTGACCGCGCTGACACTGGCCTTCGTGGCCCTCGACTTCTATGTCATCGGTATGCCCGATACCCGCGTCCTGCCCTGGAACCAGGTCGCGGAAGACGCGTTCCGAGCCGAGGGACTCGCCGCCGTCTGTGCCCCTGCGGGCTGGGCACTGGGGGCGCTCGCCGCCGTCGAGGCCCTGACCCGGCACGCCGCCCAGCTCGCCATCCCCAGCCTGCCCGACCCGGCGCTGCGGATCGCGGCCTGGGGCCTGGTCCTGGTGCACGCCGGGGCCCTCGCCTACCTGTTCACGCGCATGCAGCTCGGCATCATCGCCCTGGTGGAGCACCGCGCCGCCCCCGGGGGCGACGAAGGGGGTTTCAGCCGCGCCTTTATCTACACCATCCTGGCGCTGGCCATTCCCTATCTCTACGCCACCTGGAGGCTGGCCCAACTGGACACCGCCGAGCTCGCGGCCCGGGCACGGGGGCTGGTGGACTGGGCCGACCCCTGTCAGGCCGACCCGGCCGCCCGGGAGGCCCTGCTGGCCTCCCTGAACGCGGAGGTGGACCGGGCACGACTCCAGGCCCAGGCGCTCGCGGACCGACGTGTCGACGCCGAGCTGGACGCCCTGCTCTCGCGCATCGAGCCCGGGGTGGACGCCTACCTGGACTGGTACTTCACGGTGCTTGGCGAGTACCAGCGGCTCGCGGCCGCTGCGACCGGGGGATTTGCAGGGCTGATGGCCGAGGAGCTTCAGCGGCACCTGTTCACGGAGACCGGGTTCGCCGAGCAGTTGCAGGGGCTGGACGACTCGATTCGCCGGGACTCGGTCCGCCGCCTGGCCGCCGCGGCCGGCGACCTGGATCTCCTTGCCGCGGCGTCCCCTTGTGCCGTACTGGACCTACCGTCCCTGAGCCTATCCACCCTGGACCTTTCGGCGCTGGGTGACTTCAACCGCGACGGGGCGCGCGCCGCGACCGCCCTGGGCGGCGGCGCCGCGGCTGGGGCCGTGGCCGCCAAGCTGCTGGCCAAGCAGACGGGTGCCGCGGTGGCGGCCAAGCTTGCGGCCAAGAAGGGCTTTCAGACCGCCGCCGGTCTGGCGGGCAAGGTGGCGGCCAAAAAGGGCGGCTCCATCCTGCTGTCCGCCGCTGGCGGGGCGGCCCTGTGCGCACCGGGTGGACCCGCGGCCGCCATCTGCGGCATCGTCGCCGGGGCCGCCGCCTGGCTCGCCGTGGACAAGGCGATGATCGAGATCGACGAGGCCCGCCTGCGCGAGCAGATGCGCGAGGAGATCCTGCAATCAATCGCGGATCAGAGGCCGGCCCTGGCACAGGCGATCAAGGCCAGCCAACACGCGGCGATCGATGCCGCCGCGGGGACCATCCAGGCCGGGATTCAGGGTGTCTTCGTCCCCGCCCGGGACGGGCTCTGATGGCCCTGAAAAGGGAGTCGCGCAGACGGGTCAGCTCCCCAACGGGGGTGGCCGGTCTCCTGCTCGATGATGAGCGGCGGCAGCCGGCTATTCCTGGGCGACGTACCAGTCCATCGCCTCCACCAGTCCCTCCTTGATGCGGTGACTGGGCTCGTAGCCCAGCAGTGCGCGGGCCTTGCCGATGTCGGCGAGCGAATGGCGCACGTCACCGGCGCGGAAGTCGCGATAGCTGGGCCTGAATCCCTGCAGATGCGGGAAGCGCGGCTCCAGGGTGGAGCGGATGGCCTCGAACAGGTCGTTCAGCGTGGTCCGATCGCCCACGGCGACGTTGTAGACCTGGTTGGCGGCGTCCGCGTGCTCGGCGGTGGCGGCCAGCAGATTCACCTGAAGCACGTTGGCGATGTAGCAGAAGTCGCGGCTGGTCTCCCCGTCGCCGTTGATCCACACCGGCTCCCCGTGAATCATCGCCGCCGTCCATTTCGGCACCACGGCGGCGTAGGCGCCCGCGGGGTCCTGGCGGGGGCCAAAAATGTTGAAGTAGCGCAGCCCGATGGTCCTGAATCCGTAGGTCCGGGCGAAGACCTCGGCGTACTGCTCGTTCACCAGCTTGGTGACCGCATAGGGCGAGAGCGGCCTACCGATCCGGTCTTCGATCTTGGGCAGCTCCGGGTGGTCGCCATAGGTGGAGCTGCTGGCGGCGTAGACGAATCGTTTCACCCCGGCGTCGCGGGCCGCGACCAGCATGTTGAGGAAGCCGCCGATATTGCACGCATTGGTGGTGATCGGGTCTTCGATGGAGCGCGGCACCGATCCCAACGCGGCCTGGTGCAGGACGTAATCGACGGGGTCTGAGTGCCCCGCTCCCTGGTCCTCCCCCACGTTCGGGGTCGAGACATAGGTCATGGCGCGGCGGCAGTCCTCCAGGCTGCGGATGTCTCCCTCCTGGAACTGGAATCGCGCCCACTGCGCCGGAGTCACCGCATCCTGGACCTGCTGGAGATTGTGCCGGTGCCCGGTGGCGAAGTTGTCCATCCCGACCACCCACTGGTCGAGCCGGAGCAGCTCCTCGAGCAGATTGCTGCCGATGAATCCGGCGACTCCGGTGATGAGCCAGCGTCGGGGAGCTTCTCTGAGCCGTTGCTTGGTCTTTTCGATCTGCATTGTCGTGAAAATCCGAAGGGGCTTGGGGTGACGGAAGGGTCGGGGCCAACGATCGCCTATGCGGACCCTGGGGTGAACGCGACACTGCGCGTCGCCCGGGTTGGTGAAGCCTAACGCCTCCCGCGCCCAGAGGGCCACGGCTTGTTTCCCTCACTCCAGCACTTTTGGCCGGGCGCAAGCCTTTCAGGCCGCCGGGATGACCTGATGCTGTGAAACGACGATCGGGGTGCTGCGCCCGAGGAGCTCGATCAGGAGATGGGCGCGCTCCTCGCCGCTGCTCGCGAGGAAGATCGCCTGAAGCCCGGCCACGGGACCGGACACGATCTCCACCCGGTCGCCAGGCTGGAACAGGTGCTCGTTGAGGATGGCGCCCTCGGCGTCACGCTGCGCCGCCAGCAGTTGCTCGACGAGCGGGTCGGGAACGGGCCTGATGTCCCCGCCAAAGCGCACCAGGCCGAGCACGCCGCGGGTCGAGCGGATGGGGGCGGTGTTCTGCTGCTGCAGGTCGAGGCGCACGAAGAGGTAGCCGGGAAAGAGCGGCTCGACCACCTCGCACCAGCGCCCGCGCAGACGCTTGGATGAGCGGATCAGGGGCAGGTGCACCTCGTAGCACTGGCGCGTCAGATGCTCGACGGCGAGGCGCTCCTGACGGGACTTGGTGTGGACGGCATACCAGGCGGCCATTGGACCCTCCGTGGGCGGCCGGCGCCATAGCGCCCCACCCGCTGCAATGCGGTAACGCTAACGCGTGCGGGCTCGCTCGGCAATGTCGGGGCGGACGCGGGTAGGTGTCGCGGAAGGTGAGGTCCGATACACTGTCGCCCCGCACCGCCGTCGGGCCCCTTCCCCGGGCAGGGGGAAGTTCAGGATGGAGGTCGAGCGCCAGCATCAGCATCGAGAGCGAACAGGAAACCCGCCGTTGGCCATTCTCCGCCGATCCCTGCTCCTGGCCGTCGCCGCCCTTGTGGCGTGGCGAATCCTCACCCTTGGTGTGTCCTCGCACTATGCCGATCAGCTCGCGCAGGGCCGGGTGGACGCCGCGGCCAAGGCGCTGGCGTGGAGCGGCCGCCAGCCCGAGGCCCTGTTCCGGCAGGCGCTCTCGACGCGCGAGCAGGATCCCGATCGCGCCTGGACCCTGCTCGCCCGGGCCTTCGCCGAGAATCCGGCGGACGCTCGGCCTCTGATCGCGCTGGCCAACCTCGCCCAGCAACAGGGAGACCAGACAGAGGCCGATGCGCTGGTCAAGGCGGCGGTGGGTCTGATGCCCTCGGACCCCTCGATCCAGCTGCAGGCGGCCGGCTTCTGGGCCTTCAAAGGCGATCTGGAGGCGGCGCTGCATCACTCGTCGACCGCCCTGGAGGCCGACCCGGCGGCACGGGATCAGGTATTTCCGGTCCTGCTCAGCATCGCCGAGGACCCACGGGCCCGTCTCGCCCTAAAACCGATCGCGCTCGCGCCGCCTTCCTGGTGGGAGCCCTTCTTTGAAGAGGTCTCGAGGCGCGCACTGGACGAGGAAACCGTGCGCCTGCTCTATGCCTGGCGGCGGGAATCGCCGCAGTCGCCGATCAGCCCGCGCGAGCGGGAAACCCTGGTGTCGCGTCTGACCAAGGATGGAAACATCACCACGGCCTATGTGGAGTGGGTTAACGGACTGAGCCGGGCCCGCCGGGTGCGGCTTGGGTTGATTCACGACGGCGGCTTCGAGCTCGATCCGACCAACTCGGGTTTCGATTGGCACCTGCGCAGCACCCCCAACGCCATCGTCGACCGCGCCCGCACCTTCGGCGTGGACGGCGAGAAGGGGCTCCATGTGCTGTTCAAAGGTCAGGAGCGGCGCTTTGCCGAGGTCTACCAACCCCTGTATCTGGACCCCGGCCGGTATCGACTCTCGGGCAGGGTGCGCACCGACAGCCTCGAGACCCAGGGCGGACTCAAGTGGACCCTGCGTTGCCTGCAGCCTGAGGCGAAGGATCTCGGGGAGAGCGAGCGCTTCCTTGGCTCCAATCAATGGCGGGACTTCGGGTTCGAATTCGACATACCGCCAGACTGCAGGCTACAGGAGATCCGACTCCTTTCCGCCGGAAAACGAGACTTCGAGCACAAAATCACCGGAGGCGCCTGGTTCGACCGCATTGCCATCGTCAAAATCGCCGGGTCTGGGAATACCGTGGACACCGACCGAAAAGACTCGTTGAACGCGCCGACCGGGCCACCCGATTCCGCTGCCCCGACCACGGAATAGATCCCGCCCGCGCGGCGCTGGATGAATGGGCTCGCAAGATTGCTTGCGCCATCACTCAACGCGTGGCCGGGTAGCGGGTTAATCTGCCGCCACCGGATCCGACCCATTCGCTCTTCTCTGTTTGCTCGATTGGTCGACCCTAGACCCGAAGGAGACTCGATGAACACGGCGGCATTGCAAAAGGCGATCATCGCCGCGGCCCTGTCCGTGATTGCTGCCTCGGCGCCCGCCGCCGAAGGAGAGGTCGCCACCCTGGCACGGATCACCGGAGATGCGGTGGTCAGCAAGGGTGCCCAGTATGTCAGCGGCACCGAGGGAATGGTCCTCAAGATCGGCGAGCGCGTCATGTCCCTGGCCGCGAGCCGCGCGGTCATTCAGTTCAATGACGGCTGCCGCTATGTGCTGGAGGCCAATCAGCTCCTGACCATCGAAAACAAGAGCCCCTGCGTCCTGGGACTGCCCCCCCAGCAAGGCTCGACCCCAGTGGCGGCCTCCGGCGCCGCGGCCGGCGTTGGATGGGTGCCGCTCGCCGCCGTGGGCATCGTGGCCATACCAGGCGCCACACTCGACACGGGTAACGACAACCGGCGCCCGGCCATCAGTCCTTAAAACTACGCCGACTGAATCCTCTCCGGCTCGCACTGGGAGAGCCGCGATTCTCCCGGTGTTGCTGTTGTCGTCGATTGATCGCCGCCCGATCCCTGCTTGCGCCGAGTGATCGGGCGCGAATCCGCTCCCCGAGGTCCGCCGGCCCCGCTGCCCGGACCCATTCCGCAGGAACCAAGGCGCCGGAACCGAGCGCCGGCAGGACTCCCTCTTGGCTACGCCTCCCCGACGACTGATCAGACCGGGCGGCGCTGCGCCGGCCCGCCCGACCGACCGACCGCTGACGGACAAAGCCCGCTAGACTGAGTGCGATCCGACCCGCGGTCGGAAACCGCCGCACCCCGTGGCGTCGCCCCAGCGCAGGGGAAGGCTTATGGCCGGACAACAGTTCCCGATCAACCTCTCCGGCATCCTGGTCGCGGCCATGCTGGTGTTGGCGGCCCTGCTCAATCAACCGCCTCTGCAGTCGGAGCGTCCCCCGGCGGCGAAGATCCGGGCCGAGCCTTCTGGCCCCTTCGAAGACATCCCGGCCCGCATCTGGGAGGATCCACTGGAGGCCGTGGCCCGCGTGGAGCCCGAGGCGCCCGGCGCAACGCCCGACCAGAGCGTGACCTCAACACCCCCGGGTTCCGTGAGCGCCGATCGGCCGCCCACCATCATCGCCCGCTATCTGCGCCATCTGGCCCATCCCGACCGGGTCTCCCGCCTCCTGTTGCTGCCGGTGATGGTCTCGGGCGCACCCCACCCGGCCCTGCGCGAGCAGCGGCTGCGAATGCGCGTCGCGCTGCACGCCGGGCTCGACAAGGGCGGCTTCCTGCCCCTGCGCGGCGACCGTGTCGGCAACTGGACCTGGGAGGTTCAGCCCACCCTCCCGGACAAGAGGCCGCTGCGGATCGACATCCCCTTCGAGGCCTTCAAACGCGACCGTACGACGCGCGACGGGCGCAACATCCGCGATGTGGTCCTTCTGCTCTGGCTGAACGACGAGTATGTCAGCCAGGACCTGGGACGCGACGCCACGAGAGGCGAGCCGGGAACCCGCTGGCTGGGCCCCCTCTCGGCCATCGACGAGCTGATGAGCCGACTCGATTATCCGGTTCAGGGCCAGCCGCTCGACCCGCAGAGCTGGCGTGCCGCCTACCGGTCGTCGGCGATTCGTGTGATCGGGCCGGCCAGCTCCGACAGCCTGGAGCCCGTCTACGTGGAGCTGATGGGACAGAACGGCGGCGACTGCGTCAGCGCCTATCGGCACCTGGACAACGCCCCCGGCGGCCGGGCGCCGCCGCAGATCCCCGCGGACGATCCGCGGCTGGGCGTATGGGGCGACGATCCCGTCAATTTCAAGCTGATCTCCCCCCACGCCACGGCCCCCCAGGCGAACCTGGTGGGTGGGAGCCATCCCATCGAGGACGGGCCGGTTCGGATCCGCGGCTCGTCAACCCCCCAGTCTCAGGCGGGCCCCTGCGCCACCCTCGAGATCCATCGCACCATCGCCACCGATGACCGTCTGATCGACGCCCTGATCGGGGAGCTCAGGCTTCGCGGGGTCGATCCGGTGAGCGCCCGGGGTCATGGGAGCCGCTTGCCGCAGCTGCTCGCCCAGCCGGGTCGGCTGCTCTCCGGTGACGCGGGTGGGTTGCGCCCGAGGGACCACCTGGTGCTCATCTCCGAGTGGGACACCAAGTTCGGACGCACCCTACCCTCCCTCTTCGAGGATCGGGTCGGTAAGGGTGCCTGCTCGCGGCGCGACGTCGAACGCACCCGGGACCAACGGCCGCCCTGTTGGGTGCACCGGTTCTCCTATATGCGCGGGCTCGACGGGGACACCCCGGCGCCCGCGAGCGGAGCCGGCAAGGTCGTCAAGCCCGATATCGTCTCACTCGCCAGCGGCAACGAGGCCGGATTCAAGGAGCCCGCAATCGGGGCTAATCAATACGACTATCTGCGCCGCCTGACCGAGCTGATCGCGGATCTGGACTGGAGCCTCAAGCGCGACAACCAGGGGAGCGTCAAGGCCTTCGGCATCCTGGGTAACGACTATTTCGACAAGCTCCTGATCCTGCAGGCCCTCAAGGAGCGGTTTCCGTCCCATCTCTATTTCACCACCGATCTGGACGCGGGCTATCTCGATGCCCGGGTGTTCCGCTGGACGCGCAATCTGGTCATCGCCGCGCCCTTCGGACTCACCCTGCGCCGCGGGTTCGAAGGCTCGGTCAAGGAGAGCCTGCAGGGTGGCACCCCGCCCTTCCGCCACTCCATTCAGACCAGCCTCTACCTGACGGTGGTGCGCACCCTGCAGGGCCGCGAGGCGGAGCTTGGCGCCCAGGCTCGGGGCGATCCGCCCCTCCTGTTCGAGGTCGGCTACGGGGAGTTCTTTCGCCTCAAGGGTCCGGAAGAGCCACCAACGGACCCTTCGGCCCTTCTGCATCCGGACCCCAGCAGCACGGGTGTCGGCCGCTTTCTCGTCTCCCACGCGCTCGGTCTGGCGCTGGCCGGTGGCGCGGCCCTGGCCTTGATCCTGGTGGCATCGCCCCGCCTGCGTCACCCCTCGCTCGGCACCGCTGCGGATCGCTCGCGCGGCCCCTGGGTGTGGCTGGAGGCGCGGGCGGTGCTGCTGCTGACCCTGTTCTATCTGGTGATCGGGGGCGGCTGGCTCCTGTGGACCATCCAGCGCGGCGAGGAGCCCTTCGCCTGGTTCAGCGGGGTCAGCATCTGGCCTTCGGAGATCGTGCGCCTGTTGGCCGGCTGGACGGCCGGACTCTGTCTGGTCTACGGCTGGCGCCGGGTACGCGAGGCCGACCGGCGGATCGCCCAGGTCTTTGACCTCCCCGATCCGGCGCAGACGCCCCCCGGGACCCAGAGGTTCTCGGCCTGGTACTGTGGGGTCCCGGAGCCGCGGCCGATGCCGAATCGGGAGAGCGCCGATGAGTCGGCGGATCCTGACCCATCGCCCGGGGACTCCCAGGCGGTCCACGCGCAGGAGGGCTCAAGCGCCGGCGTGACGCGCCTCGCCGAGCGCATCTGCAGGCTCTTTGCCGGTCCCGGCACCGGCGGCGGTCCCGCCCAGGGGCCAACCCGCGACGGTGCGGACCTGTGGCGACGCTATCTCCCCCACGCCAGCCTGCGCGCCCGCTTTAAACGGGTGCTCCCGCTGGCGCTGCTGTTCTGGGCGCTCGGGGCCCTCGTGATGTATGGACTGATCGACCCACTCTCGCCCCACCGCGGCCTCGCCGCCTATCTGTACGATACCCTCGCCGGACTGCTGCTGGTGGCCTTGCCCTTCGTCTTCCTGCTCTTCGCCGCGGTCGATGAGGCCAGGCTGTGCCGCGGTCTGCTCTGCCGCCTGGAGGGGCTCGCCATCCACTGGCCGATCGACACCCGGCGGGCCGGCTGCGAGGTCGATCAGGATTCGCGCCGGGCGGTGGACTACTGGATCACCACCGAGCTGATCGCCGAGCGTACGGCACCGGCGGCCCACGTCATCCATCTGCCGTTCGTGGTGATCCTGTTCCTGCTGCTCTCACTGAGCACCCGCTTCGACAACTGGAACACCCCCGCGAGCGTCCTGGCGCTGATCGGGCTCGCCATCATCATCGGACTGTCATCGAGCCTGCGACTGCGCCGCACCGCCCAGCGCATCCGCCAGGGCGTGGTGGACGAGCTCAAGGAGGAGGTCACCGGTATCGAATACGCCGCCGCCAAGACCCAGTCCGACAAGCTGCAGCAGCTGGTCAAGCGCATCGAGGCCATCCACGAGGGGGCCTTCACCAAGTGGTACAACGAGCCGGTGTTCCGCGCCCTCGCCTGGGTGCTCGGAATCGGTCTCTGGATGGTGACCGAATACACCAAGCTGGGGAGCTGATGGGCTCGCGGCGCCCGCTCGAGCAGACATCATTGGCGGGGGCCGATCCCTGGCTGCACAATGTCGCCCTCCGCGCAGTTGTGGCCCGGTCCACCGGCGTTCGCTTCCCAGACACCAAAGGGACTGCTTTCGTTCAGACACATCCCATGGAGACTCGCATCATGCTGACGTTACCCGAAGCCGGAGCCTTCACCGGACTCGCCGGATCAGTGGCCGGATCCGTCTCGCTGAAGCTTCATGAGGCGGACGGAATGTTCACCGGAAACAGCCGCCACTATCTGACCTGTGGAGCCTCGGCCCTCAATGTCATAGGGGCCGCCGTGGAGCGGGCGGGGATCAGGCCCCGCAGCATCCTCGACTTCGGCGCCGGGGCGGGGCGGGTGACGCGATGGCTGCGGGCGGCCTACCCCGAGGCGCAAATTTCCGCCACCGAGATACGCGCGGAGGTCCTGGCCTTCTGTGAGCAGGAATTCAAAGCCGACACCTTCCAATCGAGCGTCGTCGTGGAGGAGCTCAGCGCCCCCAGGCTCTATGACCTGATCTGGGTGGGCTCGGTCGTTACCCACCTTCCCGAGGACACCTCGGAGCGGCTGGTCCGCAAGCTGCTCTCCTGGCTGGAGCCGGACGGCGTGCTGGTCACGAGCTTCCACGGACGCTTCGTCGAAGCGCGGGCGGCCTCTTTCGACTACGGGATCAGGAGCGGCTGGGACAAGCTGGTAGAGGATCTGCGCACCCGGGGCTTCGGCTATGCCGACTACGCCGGTCAGCCCGGATATGGGATCTCGATCTGCACACAGTGTTGGGTCACTTCCCTCGTCGAGCGCCTTCCCGGCGCCCGCCTGGTGCTGCTCTGCGAGCGGGGCTGGGACGGGCACCAGGATGTGGTCGGAATCCAGAACCGCTCGGTGACGGAAGGTCTGCCGCAGCCGGCCTGACGCCATGGCGATCAGCCCCATCCCCAACTAGGAGCGGCGTTACTCGCCATGGCCCTTTCCCTCACCCCTGCCCTCTCCCACAGTGCGAGGGGGACGCGGAGCGCGCCGCGCGCGCCTTTCAGGGTAACAGGCCCTTGAGAAGAGGCACCTCAACCGCCCCTACCAGGGGGTGGGGAGGATCGATGTCGAGACCCGTTGCCGTGGTGCAGCGGCCCGAATTGCGGTTTCCCCATTGGCTCACCAGCGCCAAGTGGTAAACGGCGCCGTGAGCCCTGCTTGGTCTGTAAACTCAGACCAGTTGTTCATCGACTAACGCCACGCACTGATGATCGCCCTGGAGACCAGGCGCGCCCTCTTGTCGCCGGGACATCTCAGCCCCACCAGACCGCATAACCTTCATTCTGCAGTTCTGCCGCCAGTTCATTCTGTCGTGTTGCGGTGGGCTGGAACCCGTCCGATGGTCATCAGCGGTGTCTCGGAGACCCCGTCGCCCTCGTAGACAGTGAAGCACTGATCGCGCAGATCGGCCTTCAAGGTCGCCGTGGCCGTCGGGTGCCGCCAGGTGATGTGCAACAGATGCGGCTCGGTCTCAAAGACTTGCATCTCGCCCTGGAATGCCGGCGACAGGTTGCGCAGACGGATGAGCGCGATCTGGTCGCGCACCACAGGCAGCTTCAGGCGTTCTTCGGCATCTTCGAGGCTCAACGTGGTCCGGTTGATCTCCTTGTGTCCCGCGACACCCCCACTGTCCGCCGCCACGTAATCGTTCCTGCCGGCGAAAAGATCCAGGTACCACACCTGGGGGATGCCGGGCATGAACATCTGGATGGCACGGGCCAGGAGCAGCTTGCGCTCGTCCTCCCCAAGGGCGCTGAAAAAGGTCGCGTTCACCTGGTAATAGGCGATTTGCTTGCCGTCATGGCCGAACAGGTTCTTGACCCTCCCGCCCCGGCTGATGATGCGCTCCATGGTGGCCTCGATCTGCTGTTCCTCCAGCAACCCAGGGTTGAACGACCCGTTCCCGCCTTTGCCCCTGAGGTCGAGCACCGGGATCCCGTCGTGGCAACCCAGCATGTTGATGGTCTTGAGCCCCTTGGCCTGGATCTCCGCGACCCAGCGCAGCAACGCCTGGTTGGTTCCGCGGTCCAGGGCATCGATCACCAGCCCGGGGAAGAAGAAGTCGTAGATCGGGAACCCCTGCCCCGCCACTTCCTCGTGCATGCCGCTCCCGTATTCGGCGTGCACCTCGGGGAAGATGATGAGGTCGTACTTCCGCGCGATCCCCCTCAACCGTTCCAGATAGTTCCAGGTGCCGGGCCGGTTGAAGAAGTTGGCCCTGCCCGGCTCCTTGTGCAGATAGGCGAAGGCGTCGAGTCGGATGATCTTGGCGCCGTGGTCCCTGAGCTTCCCCAGGGTCTCGTCGTAGAACTCCCAAACCAGCTCCGAACGCGCATTCAGGTCCATCTGCCCCAGGTACTCGCGCTTGCGGCAAATCACCGCCAGCACCGGGTCCCTATATTGAGCGAACGGCCCCAAATCCAGCTCCTCCAGATCGGTCCTCGTATCGATGGCCTCCCGCACGGCCGCAGCAATCGCGTTCGCCTGTTCCAGATGAATCCCGTCGATGCCCACGAAATCGTGGGCCGCAATCTCGACGAACTTCACTTCCTGGTAGAAGGTGTTCCAGTAGAGCCTGTGCGAGCCGTCCGGGAAACAGACCCGGAGGATCGGCAGGCCGGGCTTCCTCATGAAGAGCTTCTCGAGATGCTCCTCCTTGGGCATGACCATCCCGTTGGGCCCCAAGGTGCCGTGCTCGAGCCAGAAGGCGTTCCAGTCTAGGAAGAAGTCCTTGTAGACAGAATCGTCACCGTTGAGTAGCAGATCCTGGAACTGAGGGGAGCGCACGGACAGATGATTGAGCACCAGGTCGAGCTTCAAAGTGATACCGAGCGCGTCAAGCGCCGCGAGATCCTCGGCGCTCACCAGCTCGTCATTGATGTTGTAATCAACGATGGAGAAGCCGCGGTCGAGGTCGCTATTGAAAAAGGTCGGCAGGATATAGAAGAGCGAGAAGGCATCTTTGAGCTCCGGGCGCTCGAGGAGCGCCACCGTATCCACAAGCCGCTTGCCAATGCTGTCGGGATAGGCGTTGAGCATCACGCCGGAGGGAAGGGTCGGCGCGTCGGATTCTGATGAGTTCTTCATCGTTGATGCCTCTTGGGCCTTGACCCTTTGCTGTGCGGCGCATCGAGCTGACGCGCGCCCGGAGGGATTCGGGCTCGGAGCGCACGACATCAGTCTGGTGACGAAACGCCATGGAGCCGCAACTCCGCCGGCCGAGGGAGGCGCCAGAACGGCCCCATTGATCCGCCTTGGTGCACGCCGATTGAATTCGTATGGCCTCGGGCGAAGATCGAGACAGGTACCAAGCGGACCAGGTGATGTCAAGGCAGCAAGGGGTGGGCTGGCTGCAGTTCTTGCGCGAGGCCGGGGAATTTAGCAGATTCGATCGAGGAAAAACGAAAGACCTGGCCCTTGGGCCGCTTGGGCGGTGTGCCGAAACTTGTGAAAAACACGACCTGCCCCGGATCTTGGGCTTTGTTACCCCTGGCCGTTCACTGAAAGTGTGATCCAACGCGGACGGCACCAGACGGGACTTGGCAGCTAGGCGTGGCACGACGCGTGAGCGAGGCGGCCGTCGCTTTCCTGCGGCTTACGATCGTTCGCGGGCGAGTCGGCTATGCTTGATGTAGCGCTCGAAACGCCCGGGGCTCACCGACTTCAGCGTGGATAGGTGAAACCGGCAGAATGTATCGGCACTTACAGCCAACTGTTGTTCTCGCCATGAAACATCAAACTCGGTTCTGGTCGCTGGTTCTGGCGACCGTCATCGCGGTTGGTTTCACCAGCCAAACCGCTGCGCAGAACACCGCGCTGGATGACTATGTCGCTGCGCCAGACCCCAATTACAGCTATGCCCGAGTCGACACACGGGTTCGTGAGGGCTATACGATCTTCGTTGTTTCGATGACTTCCCAGAAATGGCGCGCTCCCGAGGAGGTCGACCGGGTATTGTGGACGCACGAAGTGCTGATTTCCGTTCCGTGGGTAGTGCACTCCGGAAATCAACATACCGCCTTTTTGATCGTGAATGGCGGCAGCAATACGGCGGCACCGACCACGGAGAACGATGACCTGCTGGGTTTGCTCTCCGTTGTGACGGGGTCGGTGACAGCTATGGTCAGTCAAATTCCGAACGAACCACTGCGCTTCTCGGACGAATTCGAGTTCAGATCCGAGGACGCGCTGCTCGCATACGGAATGGACAAAAACCTGCGGACCGGCGATCCGAAATGGCTGGTGCAATTTCCCATGACCAAGGCGGTAGTGCGGGCCATGGACACCGTGCAGGCAGTCGCGGCCAATGCCTCCGGATGGCCTGATCCGCCCCGAATTGACGACTTCATCGTTGTCGGGGGTTCAAAGCGCGGCTGGGCAACCTGGCTCACCGCGGCGGTGGAAGCCCAGAAGGGCGATGCCTCCCGGGTCAGGGCGATCCTCCCGGCCTCCGTCGATCTGCTGAACCTCGGCGAGCAGTTTACGCACCATTGGGAGGCCTATGGGTTCTATGCTCCGGCCATCCAGGATTACGTGGATTTCGACCTGCCGTGCCGCTCGAAAACGCTGGCAGGACGGGCGATGTTGGAATTGATCGATCCGTACGCGTACCGCGACCGTCTGACGATGCCCAAGCTGGTGCTCAACTCGGCGGGCGACCAGTTCTTCCTGCCGGATTCGTCCCACTTCTATTTCGCGGACATACCGGGCCCCAAGCGGCTGCGCTATACGCTCAACACGGATCACTCGCAGGGGCAGGACCTACCGAGCATCATCCTCCCCACCCTGTCCTGGCTCAGCGATGTCCTGGACGACGAGCCAGGCCCGCAGTTCTCGTGGACTCTGGAACCCAGCGGTTCGATCCGGGTGCAGACGTTCACTAAACCCGAACGGGTTCGGCTGTGGCAGGCCACCAACCCGAATGCGCGCGATTTCCGGCTGGAGTCGATCGGGGCGGTGTGGACCAGCTCGATCCTCCAGGATACTGGCAACGGCGTGTATGTGGGTTACGCTCCCCCGCCAACTCAGGGCTGGACCGCTTTCACCGTGGAGCTGACGTTTCCCGGCTCCACCCTGATACCCACGCCGCTGGAAAGCGACGAGGTATTCACCACGGACGTCCGCGTCACCCCAGACACCCTTCCGTTCAAAGGGACAAGCTGCTTCTGCTGGGCCTGCCTGCCAAGCTGGAGCGGATGGCGTTCCACATTGAAGTAAGAAAGTGGGTTTCTTCTCAATCTTTGCAGGGAGTCAATACAATGCCATCGCGTACTGCGTCCGTTAGCCTAGCAGCAATTTCGGCCGCCCTTCTGTGCCTAGCCGAACCGGCGCCGGCGGGAGACGGCTACGTCGTCGCCGACGTAATACGTGTGTTGATGAACGGCGACGCCACATACGGAGGTTGCATGGCGGCGCTGTCCGTCGGCCCTGACACGGTCCTTCCGGCCTGCCCGCCTTGGTGGGTCACATTCAGCTGCTCAGGCGACTTTACCGACCCAATCCGGGCCTACCGCATGGTGGACGTGGCCGAACTTGCCCTCGCAACCAACAAGAAGGTCCAAGTCTTTTTCCGCGACGACCTGAAGCACAATGGCTATTGCTTCGCTTATCGGATTGACGCCATACGGTAGGCCCATGCATGCGATGGGACGTCAGAGACTCGTCCTGGCGGGACTCGCCGCGCTTGCCCTCGCGTACGGCGTATCGCGAGCGCTGCATCCCCCCGAGCCCGGGGAGAGATCACTGAGCATTCCGAGCGTCGGCGAACAAGCGGGAGCGCCAACTGAGATTCGCGTATCTGGGTCTGCCGCCGTTCCGCCGCGCAACCGTGCATCTGTTGCGTCAGGCCCTGGGGTCAATACACCTGCTCCAGGCCCCGATTGGCCCATCATGCTCGAAGCCGCGTTCGACGACCCCCCGCGGCATCTTGGAGAGCCACTTGACGCAGACGGCGGCGAGGCGCGGGAATCGATCGCGCTCCTGCATCTAGATCCCATCGATATTGGCCCTGCGCTGGATGCTGACGATCCGCTGGGGAGCGAACCGGCCCGGCCACCCGGACCGGACCGCTACCTGGGCGAGCCGTTGGACGCCGATGACCCCGGGGCGTCGCCCATGGTTGACCAGGATTCCGTCAGCATCGGCCCCAACCTCGACGCAGATGATCCCCAAGGTTCGGATCTCGATCAAGCCGCCGTCTCCCCGATCGAGATCGGCGAGCTGCTCGATGCTGGGGCGCCGAGGACCCGCTGAGGAGTACGAAATGCATATTACCCCGTCTTCGAGGATTCGCGCCCCTGTAGGTCCGAGGGCGGCGGCCGCTAGATGATTCTCGGGTCTTGCCTTTTGCCTCTAGGCTCGCTTTCTCTGCCGCTCGCACGATTCGCGTCACAATTAGCGCTTTCGTCCTTCCAAGACCAGAACGGGTAGAAGATGCGCGCGCGGTTTGGGTCGCGGGTTATTCAAGTGTTAGGCGATTTGTTGATGTCGTATAGCCTGCAATTGAGTCCCACCTCTTTTCCCCCGACTCCCTTTTCGCCTGTAATTGAGCCTGACCCATTCCCCCCGCACTTGGGAACAAGAGAAGCCGGAGAATGTGCTACTTTAGGTCCTGAACAACCGCCCCAGTCAGCGTGATATTTAAGTGATCAGGGTCTGCGACCGGCTGGGCTCGGTCTATTTCGGTGAAAATGGTCGCGGCGATGTCCGCTTTCAGGCGCACGCTCGCCGGGGCGAGCTGGCGCTCCACCGTCAGGTGCTCGAAATAGCGCGCGAGATCGACCTGACTCAGCGCGTCCGGCGAGCGGCGGGTGAAGCGCGCCAGGCCGGTGACGGCGGCCAGATAGCTCTCGTGGGTTCGGGGGGAGTAGCCATGCATGTGCTTGGCGCGGATCATGCGTTCGCGCAGCGGCGTCATCGTCGGGCTCTCCGAAAACGACCCCAATTGGGTCGATCGGAGTCTGGACGACGGCGCAGACAGCGCAGCAAAACGGCGCGTCCGGGCTGCCTTCCTATCGGCCCTTCATTCCCTCATCCAATGCGGTTTCGCAATGGCCTCGAATAGGCCCCGCGGAGCGGATTAGTTCAACTAGTATTCGACGGACGAACGTTCCTTATAAACCAGTCCGCGGACGCGACTCCAGCACGAGACCCCTTGTATGTCAACGCATTACGCCGGCCTTTGTCGCGTCTCGTCATTGGGTTTAGACGGCCAGTTGGCCGCCTAAACCCGGAAGCAGTTCCGCGGCCGGCTAACCCGTGGGGCCGCTGATGCCAAGCGGTGCAGTAATCTTTGATAAATCAATGGACGGGAATCGCCTGTTCCGCGGTGCTGCCAGGCTTATTTGGCCTGGGAGGGCCGGAACGAGCCTGTCGCCGTCGTGAGATGGCGGCCTAAGACCGCGGATGGAACTGCAATCGGTCGTCGGTATTGGCAGACGATGCAGGATTCCCCAGGATACGTCAGGGACAGAACACGGTTTCCTGGAAGTGCGCCCACGGCTCCCCTCCAGGCCACATTCAGGCATGCCTCGACACGCTCGGATCGGCGCCGCCGGCTTACCGATGCAAGTCATTCTGCGCGGCATCAACCGTGCGGCGATTTTCTTCGCGGAAGCGGACTACCGCACCTTCCTCGCCACGCTGGAATCGCTCTTGGCAAGCGCGTCGGTTCGCGTCCACGCGGGCGGACCAGCGGGAAAGGTGTCAGCCTCCACCAACGCCTCTCCTCAACGCCGACGACCGCCCAATCCTGTGCCCGTCTGTTCCCGCCACAGCACCGGGCGGGAAAAGCCCTCCCAGCCCCAGCGTAGCCAGTCCAGCAACCGCACGGCGAGCCACAGGGCCCAGGCCAGCATCAGTGCGCGGTAGACCCACATGGGCACGGAGATGACGCTGAGCTCGGGCAGGCCCGGGCCGCCGCGGTCCTGATACCAGTTGAGCAGGCCGGCGTGGGAGCCGTTGCCCATGATCTGCATCTCGGGTCGCCCGAGCAGGCCCTGGGAGACCGCCGCGATCAGGCCGGCGAGGGCGGCGACGGTGAGCATGACGAGGCCGGTCTGGACCAGGTTGTAGCGCCAGGGCGGACCCTGCCCGTCGAAGCGGCGGCGCCACCCGAGGGCGAACAGCCAGCCCGCCACCAGCAGCGCGACCCAGATCTCCGCCAGCGCGAGCCCGACCCCCAGGAGCAGCCAGTCGCGGGTCTTGAGCGGGGTCAGTCCCAGTCGCCCGAGCGCCAGCGCCAGCCCGGCCAGCACCAGCAGGACCCCCCAGATCAGCACCACCGGCCCCATGGGCGGACCCTGGGTGAAGAGCACCCAACGGTCCTGGGGCAGGGTCAGGGACAGATTCAGGTTCACCGCCGGGCTGCCCAGGTCCGGTCCCCGGGTGCGCAGACGCGCACCCAAGGGACGGGCCTCACGCCAGGTGAGGACCACGCTCTGGCTCCCGGGCACCAGCGCGAGCTCCAGGGGTGCGCCCGCCGCGGGCAGTGGCCGCTCCTGACCGTCGACCAGGAGGCGCAGCGGCACCGCACCCTCGGGCAGCCGGATGGCGTGGGTACCGCCCTGGGTGCTGCGCAGGGTCAGCCCAAGCTCGGACTCGCCGGCCCGGCGCCCGGGTCGGACGGCGAAATCGACCCGGTCCAGGGTCAGGGTCGGCCCCGGCACCGCCTCTGGACGGGTGATGCCCAGGGTCAGGGTCTCACCCGGCAGGGGCCGCCAGCTGGGTAGCCAGCGATCCGAATCCGAGATCTGCTGCACCGGCGTGACGCCTTCCCAGGTGAGGTGCCAGCGCGGGCTGAGGTCCAGCTGCCAGGTCTCGACGATGCGCGGGTCCGAGTCGGCCGTGAGCGTGAGTGTGCCGACCGGCTCGAGGGTCGAGACCCACCGCGTCTCGGTCTGCCCTGGTGCCAGACTGACCAGAATTCTCCCGTCCTGAACCTGAGAGCCCGGGGTCTGGACCGACTCACCGGTCAGCAACGGGACCGGCAGCACCACCGGGGACTCCGGCGGGGAGAGGCGCCGCACCCGGGTCTCCACCCGCCAGTCGATGCCCAGGCGCAGCAGTCGCTCGACCATCAGGAGCGGCGGCAGCGGACCCTGCACCGGCGGCCCCTCGGACTGGGCCTGGGCCCCGGCCAGGCGCACCAGTCGAATCTGGGTCCCCGGGAGGGCGCCGGGGTCGAGGCCTTCCAGGGTCCAGCCCTCGAGGTCCACGTCCATCTGCCGGGGCGGCAGGGGGAAGGGGATCTCCAGCTCGGCGCGATCCGGCAAGGCACCGGTCAGCTCGAGCCGATGGCGGCCCGGCGTCACGGCCACCAGGAGCCGATCGCCGGCATCCCGGCGCACGCCATCCAGCGGCTCCCCGTCGAGATGGAGCTCGGAGGGCAGCCAGGCCCCCCGCTGTCCGGGAATCGGAACGGCGACGTGGGCGGCGGCATCCAGGATGAGCACCAGCCGCAGCCGGTCCGGCCTCGCCTCCAGGGTCAGGCTTGGGATTTCCACGCACCGGGGCAGACAGTCGGGCGGCTCCAGCACCCGGGCCTTGAGCTGATCGAGCAGCTCGGGGGTGGGCAGAGCGTCTGCCTGGGCGTCGCCCGGGTCGAGGCCGACGAGCAGCGGGAGCAGGACCAGGAGCAGCAGGGACCGCGCGATGATCCCCGGGCCGCTGGGCGGGTCCTCGGTCGGATCGGAGAGATCCAGGCTGAACTCCTCGATCGGCTCCGGGCGCGCCCCGGGCCCCCAGACGCCGGTTACGCCGCTCCCGATCAGCCCCCCCAGGCGCAGGGCCAGGACCGCGACCAGCACCGCCCCGGCACCTGACCAGAGCAGGTGCCAGAAGGGTGTCAGGAGCCACAGGCGCACGCCCTCGTCTGGCTGCACCGGCCCTGTCCAGGCCAGCTCGAAGGTCGCCCAATCCCAGTCCGGCACCCCCGGTCCGCTCTGGACCGGCGCCCCCGGTTCCAGGGCGTCCGGGGGCGGCGCCGGGACCATCGCCTTGCCCGCCGCCGCGCCGAGCTTGTCCCGGCTGACGATCTCAGCCGACTGGCGCGCGGCCGGGAGCTGGCTCAATGAGTCTGCGATCGAGCCCTGGACGCCCGCACCACCACTCCGGCCGAGGTCCGTCCAGGGCCGTTCCAGTTGGGGCCAGAGCCCCTCCCTCACCTGGCCCGCCAGGAAGGGAAGGCCCACCAGCAGCAGGGCCAGGAGGCTCAGCCGGAAGTACCATTGGACCAGGCCGCGCAGGCGCGCCATGCCGGGTCGTCCGGGCTGCTGGGGCACCAGCCGCAGCAGCGCCGCAGCGGCCAGCAGGTGCAGCCAGACCAGGCGCGGGGCCTCCGCGGCCTGCCAGGTCAGGGCCATCGTCAGCACGGCGACCAGGCCCCAGCCGAGCCCCCAGAGCCTAGAGACCCCGAGGGCAAAGATCAGGACCAGGAACAGATCGAGCAGGGTCCAGCGGGCGAGCCAGCTCGCCGCGATGTTGTCCACGCCGGAGACGGCGAGCAGGTCCCAGCCCGGGGGCAGATGCAGTCGTGAGCGGATGGAGCCAAGCTCGACATCCCAGCCCGACACCGGCAGCGTTGTCGTCCCGTCCTCCAGGCGGCTGTCCGCGGTGAGCTGAATGCGCCCCTGGCGCACCTCCACCCCGGGTGGATCCGCCGGCGCGAGCCGCGTGATCAGTCGGGGCTCACCGTCGACCTGGACCTGGCCCAGGGTCAGGGGCGCTCGCAGGTCTAGACGCCAGCCACTCGTGATCTGACCGGACAGGCGGTCGCGGACGCTGTAGCCGACCCCGTCGAAATCGAGCCAGAGGTCCCGGCTCAGGTCGAGGCGACTCGGCCCCGGATCCGCGTCGCCTCGCTGGCGCACCGCGAAGACCATGGACTCGCCCGGTCCCACCCGATAGGTCGGCAGCCGCGACCACTGGGCCGGGACCCCACTCTGCCTCGGGTCGACGGCGGTGAGCCCGCTCAACTCGACCCGGCGCAGCCCCGGTCGGGCCGCGAAAGACCACAGCTCGAGATCGGGCCAGGGCGCCTTGGTCGGCGGGCGGGCGAGCGCCGTCACGTCACCCGGGTGATGGGCCTCGATCTCCACCACCCAGTGCCCGGGGCGCACCTGCAGCTGGAGGTGCCCCCCCTGGTCCAGACGCGCGGGCAAGGGGCTCTCGAGACGCAGCGGCACGCCGCCCGGGAGCAGGGCGGGACCGATCGCGAGCACCCGTGCCCGCCCGGCCAGGTCCAGCTCCAGCCGGGTGGTCACCCGCAGCGGCAGATCGTCGTCGATCTTGCGGAAGACCTGGATCGCCAGGCGGTCCTCGTCCTCCGTAGCGGCGGCCTTGGGGTCGCCGATCCACAGCCGACCTCCCCGCTCCACCCGCGGCATGGGAACCGGGGCCCCGTCGATCATCAGGGCCACCAGGCCCGTCTCCGGCGGCAGGGTCAGCCCCTCGGGGGGGCTCTGCCAGGAGAAGCGACCGCTGATGGAATGGGAACCGGGCGGGAGCTTCAGGGCGGGCGCCCCCTCATGCAGCACCACCGGGACCGGGGCCTGGCCGCTGCGCGTTTCCTGGGGCCAGGCGGCCCCGTCGCCGGGGAGCGGCACCCAGGACTCCGCGTAGAGCTCCCAGTGTTGGGCGAAGCGTCCGCCGTGGGCCTCGAGATCCAGATAGAGCCGCCCGGGCCAGGCGCACTGGCGCGCGTCGGCAGCGGCTTCCGCGGCCGGCTTCGTGAGGGTCTGGGGATCGAGGGGACAGGCGCGGCGGTCCTTGTCCTCAAGGACCCAGGCAATCCAGGGCCGCAGCACCGCTGGAACCCAGGCGTCCTCGTCGCGGTTGTCACCGCTCTGGGCGGGCGCGCCAGGTTGCAGGTCGTCGGCGGCGAGCGTCGGCACAAGGAGGCCCCAGCCGAGGGCCCAACAGAGCGCAATAGGAAGGGTGGCTCGGACTCGGATCATCGGGGCTCTCCGCGGCGGGGGAGGCCCGATTGTAGTCAAGGGTCCAGTGCGGAACTGCCACCGGGGGCGAAATTCCCGCGCCTTCGCTCGCAAGGAAGCCGATTAGGGCCGTGCCTTGCCAACCTCCGGCGTCAAATCGCGGATGATTGCGGAACGCCGGTCCTGTATCTTGGAGGGCTTTTCGGCCACCGAACCCGATCCTATGCGCTTTGAAGTCAGCAAAGAAGAGATCCGCAAGGCGAACATCCCGCACGAGATCTTCCTCACCAATCTGATCGGCAATCACATCCTGATGGCGATCGCCGCCGGGGGCATCGCCGGGACCTTCCCCTGGGTGATGGCCGTTATCCCATTCATTTCATTCAGCCTGCTCGGCTATACCCTGTGGCGGGCACGCAAGTCACTGAAGACGGACCCCTGGTACGTGATGTGCCACTGGCAGGTGTGCGCGCGGCGCAGCCGGATCTTCATCGGCATGCTGCTCCTGGTGATCACCGCGATGGCACTGGGCTGGTTGGCCTACACCTACGGCGGGATGATGAAGGAGGCGGTGTGGGCCCTGGTGGGCGGCACCGCCATCTTGCCGATCATGGTGACGGTGCTGATCCTTGTGATCGTTGAGTCGGACGCCCTCTATCACGCCAATCAGGCCAAGCTGCCCAACTGGGTGGTCGAGCGCTACCCCAACCCTGACGCCAAGCCCCTGCCGGAGGAGGATCTCGCCTACCCCTGACCGGGCGCCCGGCCGGGAAGGTCCGGGTCAGGAGCCGGTGTTGGCCTTCGGTGGCGACTCCGGACCGGCGGCGGGGGCCGCAGTTCCCTTGGCGGCAATCTCCTGTGCCACCAGGGCGTTCAACACCTCGAACAGCCGGTCCTGGCTGCCGGTCTGAGAGGGACTGGTGCGGTACTTGCCGTTGATGATCAAGGCCGGTACGCCGTCGATACCATAGCGCTTGCCCATCTCCTGGGCCTTGCGCACCCGGGTCTCGACGTAGAAGGAATCATAGGCGGCGCGGAACTCGCCCGGGTCGATGCCGACCTCCTTGGCGAACTTCACCAGGTCGTCCTCGCTCATGATGGATCGCTTCTGCACCTGCATGGCCTTGAACAGGGCCTCATGGAAGACGTCGAGCTTGCCCAGTGACTCGGCGGCGTAATAGGCGCGGGCATGGGGCTCCCAGCGGCCCCCGGTGGCCGGCATGCGGCGGAACTGGACCCCAGCCGGCTTGGTCGCGAGCCAGTCGTTGAGCACCGGTTCCAGGTGCCAGCAATGGGGGCATCCGTACCAGAAGACCTCCAGGACCTCGACCTGATCGCCGGTCTCGGTGGGCTGAGCGGGCTGAAGAACCGTGTAGTCGATGCCCTCGTCGATGGCCCAGAGCGGGACCGGCAGCAACAGGGCAGCGAACAGGAGGCCGCACAGCCGGGCCGGGAAGGTCTTAGCGAACATCGCGTGTTTCCTCATGGAAGGGAGTTGCTCAGGGCCCTGGGGCCGGGCCAGATGGTCACGTCGAATCTCTGGAAATCAAGCGCCGACCGCATAATCGAGCACCAGTCCCAGAAACACGGCCATGCCGAAATAGTTGTTGTTGAGGAAGGCCTGGAAGCAGCCCCCCGGGTCACGGTCGCGCATCAGCCACTGCTGGTAGACGGACAGGGCGGCCGCGGCCGCGAGGAAGACGAAGTACCAGGGGCCCCGCCCGGCGGTCAGTCCCACCCACGTCAGGATCGCGAGCATCAGTACCTGCAGGACCCCAACGACGGCCCGATCCCACTCCCCGAAGAGGATGGCGGTGGACTTTATGCCGATCTTCAGATCGTCGTCCCGGTCGACCATGGCGTACTGGGTGTCGTAGATCAGGGCCCAGATCAGGGTCGCGCCGAACAGCACCCACGCATAGCCCGGGATGGTCGCGGTCACGGCCATGAAGGCCATGGGTACCGCCCAACCGAAGGCGGCGCCCAGAAAGAGCTGAGGCAGATGGGTGTAGCGCTTCATGAACGGATAGGTCACGGTGAGCGCCAGGGCCGCCACCGACAGGGCCACCGTCTGCCAGTTGAGCTGCAGCACCAGGGCGAAGGCGGCGAGGCTGAGCGCCGCGAACACACCCAGGGCCTCGGGAGGGGATACCTCTCCGGTCGCCAGCGGCCGCTCCCTGGTCCGGGCGACGTGCCCGTCGAGCTCCCGGTCGGCATAGTCGTTGACGGCACAGCCGGCCGAGCGCATCAGCACCACCCCCAGCACGAAGATCAGGACCACGGGCCAGGGGGGGTTGCCGTCTCCCGCCAGCCACAGCGCCCAGAGCGCGGGCCACATCAGCAGGAAGATACCGATCGGCCGGTGCAGACGAACCAGGTGATAGTAGGCGCGCAGCCGCTCCATCCAGCGGGCTGGGCCCTTTCTGCGGGGACCGATCTGGACCTCCGGAAGCTCCATGTCAGGCTTTCGTCACTCGGGCTCGAGTCAGGCCAAGGGGCCCGTGATTATCGCACAGGCACCGGGCGGTGCGGCCGGATCAGACCTGACCGTACTCCTCGCGCCGGCCCAGCCAGCGGTGGATCAATGGGTCGACCAGCTCGGGGTAGCGGGCGAGGATGAGATCCGCGGCCCGCTGGGCCGGCGCCGTGAGACCCTGGTCGCGCAGCGGATCCGCCACCCTGAACTCGACGGTGCCGGTCTGGCGGGTGCCCAGGACCTCCCCGGCCCCGCGCATCTCCAGGTCCTTCTCGGCGATGGCGAATCCGTCGTGGGTGTCACGGATCATCGCCAGCCGCTCCCGGGCCTGGGCGGACAGCGGGGCCCGGTAGAGCAGCACGCAGTGGCTCTCGACGGCCCCGCGCCCCACCCGGCCCCGCAGCTGATGGAGCTGCGAGAGCCCAAGGCGCTCCGCGTTCTCAATGATCATGAGGCTGGCATTGGGCACGTCGACCCCGACCTCGATCACCGTGGTGGCCACCAGCAGGTCGAGCGCCCCGGCGGCGAAGGCCCCCATGACCCGCTCGCGCTCCGGCGCCTTCTGGCGCCCGTGTACCAGACCCAGGCGCACCGCGGGCAGGGCCTGCGAGAGGAGCCGGGCGGTCTCCTCGGCGGCCTGACACTGGAGCACCTCCGACTCATCGATCAGGGTGCACACCCAGTAGGCCTGCCGCCCCGAGCTGCAGGCCTCGCGAACCCGCGCGATGACGTCCTCGCGGCGGGCCTCGGAGAGGGCGGCAGTGATGACTGCCCTGCGCCCGGGCGGCCCCTGGGCGATGACCGAGAGGTCCAGGTCCGCATAGAGGGTCATCGCCAGGGAGCGGGGGATGGGGGTGGCGGTCATGATGAGCTGGTGGGGGACGGCCCCGCCCCCGCTGCCCTTCTCGCGCAGACGCATGCGTTGGTGAACGCCGAATCGGTGCTGCTCGTCGATGATGACCAGACCCAGGTCGGCGAAGGTCACCTCGTCCTGGAACAGGGCATGGGTACCGATCACCAGCCACGCCCTGCCCTGCGCAATGGCCTCCAGCAGCGCCGCGCGCTCCCGTCCCTTGTGCCGCCCCGCGAGCCACAGGGGCTCGACCCCCAGGGGCCCGAGCCAGCGGCCGAGGCTGCGCCAATGCTGCTCTGACAGGAGCTCGGTGGGCGCCATCAGGGCCGCCTGGCGGCCGCACTCGATCGCCTGCAGCGCCGCCAATGCCGCCACCACCGTCTTGCCGGAACCGACATCGCCCTGGAGCATGCGCTGCATGGGGCGCGGCAGGGCGAGGTCCCTGGATATCTCGGCCAGGGCCTGCTCCTGGTCCGCCGTCAGCGCAAAGGGCAGCGCCTCGCGCAGGCGCTGCCGCAGGCCGCCGTCGCCGGCGAGCACCGGCGCGCGCTGCCGTCCGTGAGACTGGCGCAGGCGCCGCAGGCTCACCTGGTGGGCCACCAGTTCCTCAAAGGCAAGTCGCAGGAAGACCGGGTGCCGACGCTCCAGGAGGTCGTCGAGCCCCGCCTCCAGGGGCGGGCGGTGGAGATAGCGCAGGGCCTCGATCAGCGGCGGCAGGTGGAGTCCGGCGATGACCTCGGCGGGCAGGCATTCCGCCGGGGCCAGCGTCTCGAGGAGCGCCAGGGCCTGATCGGTCAGGCCGCGCCAGGAGGCCTGCTGCAGGCCCTCGGTGGAGGGATAGATGGGCGTCAGACGCGGCTCGGCCTCGGCCTCGAGCTGCTCCACCCGGAAGCGATACTCGGGGTGGATCATTTCCAGGGCGCCCGGCCCCTCGCGGACCTCGCCGAAGCAGCTCAGCCGCACCCCCGGTCGCAGGGCGGCGAGCTGTTGGGAGGAAAAGTGGAAGAAGCGCAGCAGGAGCCCACCAGCGACCCCGGATCCATCGCTCAGCCAGACCTTAAGCGAGCGCCGCCGGCCGTAGCCGATCTGGACGTCGCTCACCTCCCCCTCCACCATCACCTCGGCCCCGGGGCGAAGCTCGGCGATCGGCACCACCCGGCTGCGGTCCTGATAGCGCACCGGCAGGTGAAACAGGAGATCCTGGACGCTGCGGATGCCCAGGCGTGCGAGACGATCCCGCACCCGCGGCCCCACCCGGTCGAGCCGCTCGACCGCGATGCCGTCGAGCGAGGCCGGCACCGGGTCCGATGCGCAAGGGCCGTGGCGTGGGCTGACGTCGGGCTTGGTCAAGTGCTGGGGCGGCCCATCAGGGGCGGCTCGCTGGCCTTCTGCGGCGCCGGGCGGGACAATCCCGTCCATGGTCGCCCCTCACCCACGGGCGGGCGAGGGCCAACAGGAGGCCAGCGATGATCGTCCAGAACCGTGTCAGCATCGGCACCCGCGGACGCGGAACCTACGCCATCACCGGCGAGGTCGAGCGGGCCGTGGGTGAGTCGGGCGTCCAGACGGGCATCTGTCACTGTTTCATCCAGCACAGCAGCGCCTCCCTGGTACTGAGCGAGAACGCGGATCCCCAGGTGCGCCGCGATCTGGAATCCTTCCTGGCCCGCCTGGTACCGGACGGAGACCCCCTGTTCAGGCACAGCGACGAGGGCCCGGACGACATGCCCGCCCATATCCGCTCCATCCTGACCAAGATGGACCTGACCCTACCGGTCAGGGACGGACGCTGCGCCCTGGGTACCTGGCAGGGCATCTATCTCTACGAGCACCGGGTCCGGCCGCACCGCCGCCAGATCATGCTCACCATCATCGGCGAGCCCGCCTAAAGGGGCCGGCGCGGGGCGGGAGACCGGGCCCTCAGAGGGTTCCGCTCACCGGGTCATCCACTTGCCCCGCCACACGGGTCCCGGGCAGCCCGCGCACCCGCGCCTTGACCGCATTCCCCAATTGCCAGACGGCCATCGCGTAGTAGGTGCTGTGGTTGTAGCGGGTGATGACATAGAAATTGTGCAGCCCCAGCCAGTATTCATAGCCGCTGCCCAGGTCGAGGCGAAGCAGGCGGGCCTCGCTCGCCCCTCCCAGTGAGCCGGACGGCTCCAGCCCCGCCGCCTTCAGGGTCGAGACTGGATAGCGTGCGTCGAAGCCCGTCTTCAGGGCCCCAAGAGAGGCACCCGAAGCGTTCGCCCTCACCGCCACCGGCTCGCCGCGGCGCCAGCCGTGCCCCTTGAAGTAGTTGGCCACGCTGCCGATGGCATCGACTGGATTCCACAGGTCGCGGTGGCCGTCGCCGGTGAAGTCGACCGCATAGGAATGAAAGCTCGACGGCATGAACTGACCCAGGCCCATGGCCCCGGCAAAGGAGCCCTTGGGACCGAAAGGATCGAAACCCTCGTCACGCGCCATGATCAGGAAGGACTCCAGCTCGCCGGAGAAATAATCGGCGCGCCGGGGATAGGCGAAGGCCAGGGTGGACAGCGCATCGATGGTGCGGGTCTTGCCCAGGATGCGCCCCCAGCGGGTCTCCACGCCGATGATGCCGACGATGATCTCCGGCGGCACCCCGTAGCGTGCCGATGCCCGCTCCAGAACCGAGGCGTGCTGGCGCCAGAACTGCACGCCCTTGTCGATGTTATCCGGGGTGATGAACTTGGCCTGGTAACGGTTCCAGGACCCATTGGGTCCGGTGCTCTTGCTCTTGCGTACCGGCCGGTCCATGGCCTCGATGATCCAGTCCTGGCGCTCGGCACGCGCCAGGGTGCGGCGCAGGGTCTGGGGATCGAACCCGTGTTGCCTGTCCATCCGCTGGATGAAGCGCTCGAAGGCCGGATAACCGGCAAAGTCGCCGCCTCCCGTGGGGACCTCGTAACCCAGGCTCGCGACGGCCAGACCGCGTGCCCGAGCGCGGGTGCCGGCAGCCGATGCGGCGGCGTGGGAACCAGGCTCGGGGCGGGTGGCAGAGGCCCCGTCCTTGGCCGGATTCGACCCGCAGCCGGAGGCCAGGATCAGGATGGACAGAAACCAGAGCGACAGAAGGATGCGCATGTTCCCCCCGGATTGCGCGAGTGACGGATTGCCCTAGATGGTAAGAGATTCTGTAAAGAATGCAAGGCAACACATTCTTTAACCGAGATTAGAAGGTCGTCGCGCCAAATCCCATGGGGTCACAATCCATGGTGGCGCCGCCCGGTGCCAGATCCGGGACTCAGATGCCGTCGAACACCATCACCGCGTCCATCTCCACGCCCGCGCCTCGCGGCAGGGCCGCGACGCCGACGGCGGCGCGCGCCGGGTAGGGTTGCTGGAAGTATTCGGCCATCACGTGATTGACCAGCGGGAAGACGCCCAGGTCGGTGAGATAGACATTGAGCTTGACCACGTCGTCCAGGCTGCCGCCGGCCGCCTGGGCCACCGCCGCGAGGTTGTCGAAGACCCGCCGGATCTGGGCCTCGATGTCCCCCTCGACCAGTTCCATGGTATCCGGCACCAGTGGAATCTGCCCGGCGAGATAGACGCTGTCGCCGACCTTCACCGCCTGGGAGTAGGTGCCGATGGCCCGGGGGGCCCGATCCGTGCTGATGATCTGCTTGGTCATGTGACTGGCTCCTTCTGGTGCTCGTGAAATGATCGCGCCCCACGATGGGGCAAGGGGACCGCGGCGGGCGGCGGGGTCGATCAGCCGAAAAGGCGCCGCCACCAGCGGCGCCTGCTGATGGTGGGCGCCCGGGTCGCCGGCAGGTCGCAGGGGGGAAGCAGGCTCATCACCCAGCCCGGCAGGGGCGGGTTGTCGCTGGAGCCACAGGAGACCCCCAGATTGTGCGGATCATAGATCTTGATCAGGCTGGGTAGGGCGGGATTGTCGGCATAGACGATGCCGCAGTAGTCCTCCCGGTGCTCGGCGCGCAGCAGGGCATCGATCTCGGCGACGAAGGTCTCCAGGTGCTCGGCGGTCGCGGGGGACCCCGGTGGCGGCTCACCGACGTGGTAGAGATACCAGCCGGCCGCGGAGCGCTCGCGCACCCGCTCCCACAGGGCATCCAGCTGGTGCCAGCGCAGGGCCGAGGTGAAGCTGCCGCGAAAGGCGGTGAGGAAGGGATCGGCGGTCTCGGCGACCGGGGGAGCAGTGAGGCTCATGGGCGGCTCTGGGTCGGGCATGGCATGGCATGGTCGGGAGCGGCCTGCGACGACCGCGACCCGATATACTGTCAGCCTCTTCCACCGGGGATCAAGCCATGTCCGCACTCTTTCAGTCCCACCTGAGCGGTCTGACCCTGCTCGGCCGGGGCAAGGTCCGCGACCTCTACCAGGTCGACGAGGGGCATCTGCTGGTGGTGGCGAGCGATCGTCTGTCCGCCTTCGATGTGGTGATGCCTCAGCCGATACCGGGCAAGGGCGAGGTATTGACCCGCGTCTCCAACTTCTGGTTTGCCCGCACCGCCGCCCTGGTGCCCAACCATCTGGCCGACATCAGCGTCGACGACGTCGTCCGGGACCCCGCCGAGCGGGCCGCCCTGGGCGACCGGGCGGTGGTGGTGCGCCGGCTCAGGCCCCTACCGGTCGAGGCCATCGTGCGCGGCTACCTGATCGGCTCCGGTTGGAAGGACTACCAGGCATCCGGGTCCGTCTGCGGCATCCCGCTGCCACCCGGCCTGGTGCAGGCGGGCCGCCTGCCCGAGCCCATCTTCACCCCCTCGACCAAGGCCGAGCTCGGCACCCACGACGAGAACGTGAGCTTCAAGCATGTGGCCCGTCTGATCGGCCACGACCTGGCGGCCCAGGTGCGTGACATCAGCCTGCGGATCTATCGGGAAAGCGCCGCCTACGCCCTGGAGCGGGGGATCATCATCGCCGACACCAAGCTCGAGCTCGGGCTGGACGCGTCTGGCCGGCTGCACCTGATCGACGAGGTCCTGACCCCGGACTCGTCCCGCTTCTGGCCGGCGGACCAGTACCGGCCAGGGACGAGCCCGCCGAGCTTCGACAAGCAGTTCGTTCGTGACTACCTGGAGACCCTGGATTGGGACAAGACCGCGCCCGGACCCGAGCTGCCATCCGAGATCATCGAGCGGACCGCCGCCAAGTATCGGGAGGCGGAGGAGCGCCTGACGGGGCGGACGGCCGCGGCCTGAGCCCATCGGGCTCGCGGCTGTCCGGTGGCGTGGGACTCCGGTGAGCGCGGGGTCGGAAGGCCGGGCTTCAGCCCAACGGCAGCGGTGGTGTCGCCTGAGAGGTCGGCGTCGGACTGAAGTCCGACCTAAACGCTGACGCACGCCGGCGCGCAGCCCATCGAGGAGGGAATGGTGGCTACGGGTGGATTTGAACCACCGACTCCCGCATTATGAGTGCGGTGCTCTAACCAGCTGAGCTACGTAGCCCTAAAGGACGCGGGATTGTAAGGTCAGGCTCACGGAGCGTCAACCGAGCGCGGAACCTCAGCCTCCCAGCAGGGACCGCATCAGTCAAAAAAGATTGACCGTTTCGGCGCTGGACACGCGCCCTGTCGGGCGCAGCAGGATCGAGAGGAAAAACAGGAGCGTCCTGGGATCACCTCGCCGGTTCAGACGTTGAAGCGGAAGTGGATGACGTCGCCGTCCTTGACGACGTACTCCTTGCCCTCGGAGCGTAGCTTGCCGGCCTCCTTGGCCCCCTGCTCGCCCTTGCAGGCGACGAAGTCGTCGTAACCGATGACCTCGGCACGGATGAAGCCGCGCTCGAAGTCCGAGTGGATGACACCGGCCGCCTGGGGCCCCCTGGTGTTCGTCGGGATGGTCCAGGCGCGCACCTCCTTGGGGCCGGCGGTGAAGTAGGTCTCGAGCCCGAGGAGCCGATAGCCGGCCCGCACCACCCGGTTCAGGCCGGGCTCGTCGAGTCCCAGCTCGGCCAGGAACTCGTCGCGCTCGGCATCCTCCAGCTCCACGACCTCGGCCTCGATGGCGGCGCAGACCGGAACCACCGCGGCCCCCTCCCCCTCGGCATGGGCGCGCACCGCATCCAGCATCGGGTTGGCGGTGAATCCGTCTTCGGCGACGTTGGCCAGATACATGGTCGGCTTGGCCGTGAGCAGGAAGAGGTCGCGAATCTCCGCGCGCTCGTCGGCATCGAGCCCCATGGCCCGCACCGGCCGACCCTCATCGAGCTGATCGCGCACCCGCTCCAGGAGCTGCTTGCGGGCGAGCGCCTTCTTGTCCCCCGCCTTGGCGGCGCGCGCCGCCCGGTCCAGGCCCTTGTCCACCGTCTCCAGATCCGCCAAGGCCAGCTCGGTGTCGATGATGTCGATGTCGCGCAGCGGGTCCACGGCGCCCGAGACGTGCACGACGTCATCGTTCTCGAAGCAGCGCACCACGTGGGCGATGGCGTCGGTCTCGCGGATGTTGGCGAGGAACTTGTTGCCCAGGCCCTCGCCCTTGGATGCACCGGCCACCAGACCCGCGATGTCGACGAACTGCATGGTGGTCGGGATCACCTTCTGGGGCTTGACGATGGCGGCGATGACGTCGAGCCGCGAGTCGGGCAGCGGGACCACGCCCACGTTGGGGTCGATGGTGCAGAAGGGATAGTTGTCCGCCGCGATGGCGGCCTTGGTGAGTGCGTTGAACAGGGTGGACTTGCCCACGTTGGGCAGGCCGACGATCCCGCATTTGAATCCCATGGTGAGGTCCCGCGCAAAAGATCAGGATGCTACAGCAGCGGCAGCGCCCCCGGCGAGGGTCGGCGGGCGGATCGGCGCGGCGCCCGTGCCGCCCGCGGGGCTCAGCAGTCTTCCTTGGCGCCCCGGTTGTAGGCGTCCTCGAAGCGCACGATGTCGTCCTCTCCGAGGTAGCTTCCGGACTGGACCTCGATGATCTCCAGCGGGATGGTGCCCGGGTTCTCCAGCCGGTGTTTGGCGCCGACGGGCAGATAGGTCGACTGGTTCTCGGTCAGCAGGTAGCTCTTGTCGTCGCAGGTCACCTGGGCGGTGCCCGAGACCACCACCCAGTGCTCGGCGCGATGGTGGTGCATCTGCAGCGACAGGGCCTCCCCCGGCTTCACCACCAGACGCTTGACCTGATAGCGCCCGCCATGGCCAATGGATTCAAAGGTGCCCCAGGGGCGGTGCACCCGCTGGTGATGACGCAGCTCGTTGCGCTTCTCCCGCTGCAGGAACTGGGTGACCGCCTTGACGTCCTGGGCCCGGTCCTTCCTGGCGACCAGCACGGCGTCCGGGGTCTCCACCACGATCAGGTCGTTGACACCGACGGCCGCGATCATCCGGTGATGGGCGAAAAGCAGATTGTTGCCGGCGTCGTGGACGAAGGCGTCCCCCTCGAGGACGTTGCCGGCCGCGTCCTGGGCGCGCACTTCCCAGAGCGCCGACCAGGCGCCCACGTCGGACCAGCCGACGTTCAGGGGAATCACGATAGCAGGCGGCAGGTCCGCCGCCCCGTCACTGGCCAGGCGCTCCATCACCGCGTAATCGATGGAGTCGCTCGGGCAGGCGCTGAAGGCGTCGGCATCCAGCCCCACGAAGTGCCCCAGGGTTCGGCTGTCGCCATAGGCCCGGGCGCTGCCTTGGGCGATGTCGGGGCGAAAGCGCTCGATGAGCGCGAGCCACAACGAAGCCTTGAGCACGAAGATGCCGCTGTTCCACAGGTAGTCGCCCGAGGCCAGATAGCGCTCCGCGGTCTGCAGATCCGGCTTCTCGACGAAGGTGCTGAGGCGATAGGCGCGCCCTTCCACGCCCTGGGCTCGATAGGGCTCGCCCTGGCGGATATAGCCGTAACCGACCTCCGGCTTGCTCGGGACGATGCCGAAGGTCACCACCGCGCCCTGCTGGGCGAGGGCGAAGGCGTCGGCGACGGCGTCTCGGAAGCCGGGCTCGTTGCGCATGGTGTGGTCCGCCGGCATGACGAGCAACACCCGGTCTTCGCCCTCGCGCGTCGCCGCCAGTGCCGCCACGGTGAGTGCCGGGGCGGTGTTGCGCCCCTTGGGCTCGAGGATGATCGCCGCACAGCCGCGCCCCATCACGCGAAACTGCTCCGCCACCAGGAAGCGATGGGCCTCGTTGCATACCACCAGGGGCTCCAGGAGCCCGATGGCGCTGCGGGGGTGCTCGGTGTCCAGCCCATCGAGCCGGCGCACCGTCTCCTGGAGCATGGTGTGCTCGCTGGTCAGGGGCAGAAACTGCTTGGGATAGGCCTCGCGCGAGAGCGGCCAGAGCCGGGTTCCGGAGCCGCCGGACAGGATCACGGGTTGCAGGAGCATGGGGCGGCCCTTCCAATTGAGCGCAGAGAGGATTTGACCCAATTAGATCAACCCGCGGGACGGAAGGTCAAACACCGGCGCGATCGGCGCACCGAGACCCCGGTCGGGCGGTTGCCCGCCGCCGGGTCTGCGGTCACACTGCCCCCCTCTCCCGACTCGATCCAGCGCCGGAGGATCCATGAAGACCCTGATCGTCGTATTGATCTCGCTACTCGTCGGCGGCGCCGTGGGCGCCTTCCTGGCGCTCGGCTTCGGACGCGGAATGGGGACCGTGACCGGCCTCATCTACGGTTCCCAGGTCGGCGTCTGCGTCGCCGCCGAGACCGCCCGGGACCAGGGACTCGCGACGGATCCGGCCGCGCTCGATCGCCTCATCGCGGCCGCCGTCGAGCGGATTCGCTCCAAGACCCCCGCCACCCCGGACCAGACCCGGATCGAATGGGCAGCGAGCTCCGCCGCCTGCCGGCCGCTGGTGGAGAAGCTCGACCAGGCGCCGGTTCCGGGCGACTCGGCGCGGTGAAAGACCGCTCTGCGGCGAGGCGCAAGGGGCGTCTCGGCACGGCTCAGAGGTCGCCCCACATGCGCAGCAGGTTGGCATAGGAGCGGTCCACGTAGGCCGTGATCTCGCTGCCCGACGACTCCTTGAGCAGATGCTCGCGCGCCAGGTTGAGCTCATAGAGCAGCTCACGACGCGCCGGGTCGCGCACATAACTCTGGATCCAGGTCAGGGCGACCAGACGCTCCCCGCGCGTCACCGGCGCCACCCGGTGCACGCTCGATGAGGGATAGAGCACGGCATCACCGGCCGGAAGCTTCACCTGTCGCTCGCCGAAGGGGGTGCGGATGCTGAGCTCGCCGCCGTCGTAGCTGTCGGGCTCGTTGAGAAAGACGGTCATGGAGACATCGGTACGGAAACGCGGCCCCTGGGTGCCCATGATCGGGTCGTCCACATGGTCTCCGTAGGTCATACCGGGCGTGTAGCGGGCGAAGATGGGGTCGGCGACCCGGTGCGGCAGGGCTGCAAAGCGGAAGGTCTCGTGGTGGCCCAGGCTCGCCATGAGGATGCGGATGAGGCGCTCGCGCCGCTCGGGCGCGGGCTTGAGCTCCAGGTTGTTCTTGACCCGGGCGGCGGCAAAACCGGCGGTCAGCCGGCCGTCGGCGAGCTCGGCCCCCTCCAGGGTCTCGTGAATCTTGGCGATCTGGGCGGGGTTCAGGAGCTCCGGGATGGTAAGGAGCATGGGCATACCTCGATTTGAGCGGTCGACCGTGCCGGAGGGCGGCCCGGGCGGGCCAGGCGGGGCGGATCGGGTTAAAATCCACGCCAGTGCCAGCCGCAACACGGACCGAAGATCTATGATCCTCAACGCCATCATCGACGATCAAGTCTACGAGCTCAACGTGCCAGACGCCCTGCTCGAGCAGGCGCGCCCCTTCTTCGATCAGCTCGACCGGGACATGGACGAGGGCTGGCAGATGAGCCGCGAATGGGTGGCGAGCCCGGATCGGCTGCAGCGCTGCCAGATCGTCGCGGACAAGCTCCTGACCGCTTTGGAGACGGAAAACGACAAGCTCGGCCGGCTCATGGCCGCCTATATCCTGGCCCGACTGCCCGGGGTCGAATCGGTGGAGCTGGATGTGCAGGGAGAGATCCAGAACAACCAGTTCAACCTGGCCCAGCACCAGGGCGCGCAGGAGGAGTCGCCGGCCCCGCGGGCACCCGCCGCCGCCCCCGGTGCCACCACCGGCGCAGGACTCTCCAAGCTGGAGGCCATGGAGCAGGCCGGTAATGACGTCACCAAGGTCTTCAAGGTCGGCAAGGCCTATCGCTTCTCCGTCTTCGATCACGCCCGGCAGCAGTGGACCGACTCGCCCCTGGCCGCTACTGAAGAGGAGGCCCATCGCCTTCGCCAGCAGGCATTCAAGGATCGCTTCGAGGCCCTGCAGCGCCGACTCGACTCCTGATCCCGCCACGGAGCCGGCACCATGGCGGACCTCTTTTCGGTCACAGCCCCGCTCGCCCTGCGTCACGCGGACGGCACCGAGCAGGTCATCGCCGCCTGCTTCCCCCACCCCGAGGGGCTCCTGTACCTGGACTGCTTCTGGCACCAGAGCACGCCGGACAAGGCCGCCCACCTGATCCGCGGCGGGCTCCGAGGCGAAGGGCCCTGGCGCATCGGCGGTTGCGTGATTCGAGTGCTCGGCTGCCAGCACACCGACCCTCATCTGGCGGGGCCCTATGCCCGCTGGCGTGAGTATCTGGAGGTGCGCGGGGCGGAGGAATACCCGCCGGCCGAGCAGATTCGCGACATCGCGCGCCGCCTGGGCGCCCTCTGAGCTCGGGCCTTGGACGCCGCCCTGGGCTGGGAGGGCTGGTTCAGCCTGGCGCTGATCGTCTGGTGCTTCGGCATGTTCGCCTTCACCCGGGTGGCCCCGGACCTGGTGACCAGTGCGGCGCTGACCCTGCTCCTGGTCTTGGGCGTCCTGGAGCCGAAGGAGGCGCTGCAGGGCTTCTCCAGCGAGGGCATGCTCACCGTCGGGGTGCTCTACGTGGTGGTGACCGGGCTCACCGAGACCGGGGCCGTCGGCTGGATCGGCCAGGGGCTGCTCGGTCGACCCAGCGGCGAGACCCGGGCGCGCCTGCGCCTCATGGTGCCGGTGGCGGCCTTGAGCGGCTTCCTCAACAACACCCCGGTGGTGGCGGTCTTCATCCCCGCCGTCCAGGAATGGGCCAAGCGCAACCGGCTCGAGCTCTCGCGCCTGCTGATCCCGCTCTCCTACGCCACCATCGCGGGCGGCACCGTCACCCTGATCGGCACCAGCACCAATCTGGTGGTGAACGCGCTCTACGCGGAGCGCCTCGGCGGTCCCGGGCTGTCGTTCTTCGAGCCCGCCTGGATCGGCATCCCGGTCACCCTGACGGTGCTCCTCTATCTCATCACCGCCGGCCATTGGCTGCTCCCGCGCCGCCCGCCGGTCGCGGCCAGCTACGAGGATACCCGCCAATACACCGCCGAGATGCTGGTGCCGCCCGGCAGCCCCCTGATCGGAAAGGACATCGAGGCGGCGGGGCTGCGTCAGCTGCCGGGGCTGTTCCTGATCGAGATCGAGCGCGACGCCCAGGTGCTGCCGGCGGTCTCCGCACAGGAGGTCCTGCGCGCAGACGACCGGCTGGTGTTCGCGGGCATCCTCGACTCGGTGATGGACCTTCAGCGCACCCGCGGCCTGATGCCCGCCACCGACCAGGTGTTCAAGCTCAACACCCCGCGGCCCGGCCGCTGCTTCGTGGAGGCCGTGCTCTCGGACAAGAGCCCCTTGATCGGACGCAGCGTGCGCGAGGGGCGCTTTCGCAACCGCTACGGGGCGGTGATCATCGCCCTGGCCCGCAACGGGCAGCGGGTCGCCCGCAAGATCGGCGACATCGAGCTGCGCCAGGGGGACACCCTGCTGCTCGAGACACGCCCGGGCTTCGTCGAGCAGCACAAGAACTCCCGGGACTTCCTGCTCGTGAGCCGCATCGGCGAGCACCACCCCCTGCAGCACGAGCGGGCGCCCCTGGCCATCGGCATCACCCTCGCGATGGTCGCCGTGGTCACCCTGGGTTGGCTTTCGATGCTCGAGGCCGCCTTGCTGGCCGCCGGTCTCATGATCATCACCCAGTGCACGGATGGGCGCACCGCGCGGCGCGCCCCCGACTGGCAGGTCCTGGTGGTCATCGCCACCTCCTTCGGCATCGGCGCGGCCCTGGAGAAGACGGGCGCGGCGTCATTGGTGGCCGGCGGCCTGATCGGTCTTGCCGGGAGCGACCCCTGGGCCGCGCTGGCGCTGGTCTATGTCGCCACCTCGGTGCTCACCTCGATCGCCACCAACAACGTGGCGGCCGTGCTCATGTTCCCCATCGCCATCCAGGCGGCGGCCACCCTGGGGGTGTCGCCGCTGCCCTTCCTGCTGACCCTGATGATCGCGGCCTCCGCCGCCTTCGCCACCCCCATCGGCTATCAGACCAACCTCATGGTCTTCAACGTCGGTGGCTACCGCTTCTCCGACTTCGTGCGGGTGGGGTTGCCCCTGACCCTGCTGGTCGGCGTGGTCACCATCCTGCTGGCGCCGATGGTGTGGCACTTCTGAGCACCCGAAGGGGACGAGCGACAGGTCAACGCCTTCACAAGAACGGTTTCTCGGCGGCCACCGAGGGCGGCGGCGGTATAATCCCGGCCGCCCGTCGCTTCCTGGAGCCGCCCATGTCCCCCACGCTGGCCGCAGCGCGATTTCCCATCCTTCTCACGATCCTGTCCGGCGGCTTGCTGGCCGCTGCCGCCGCTGGCGCAGCGTCCTGGGCGGGCGTGTCGACGCCGAGCAAGGGCCCGCCCCAGGTGCTCGGCGGTGCGTCGAACGGCTGCCTGGGTGGCGCCGAGGCCCTGCCCGAGCTCGGTCCCGGCTATGTGAGCATTCGCCGCGCCCGCAACCGCTACTACGGTCATCCGGAGCTGATCCGCATGATCGGGGATCTGGGCGCCACGGCCCGGGCAAGGCGCCTGGGTCTGGTGATGGTGGGGGACCTGAGCCAGCCCAGGGGCGGGCGTATGCCCTCCTCCCACCGCAGCCACCAGAACGGGCTGGACGTCGATATCTGGTTCACCCTGGCCGATTCGCCGCGATCCGCTCGCCGCCTAATGGACGACCGACCGGACCCCCAAAGCATGGTTGAGCCGGGGGGACTCGCCGTCAGCGCCGCCTGGGGGCCGCCTCAACGGTTGCTGCTGGAGGCCGCGTCGCGGCACGCCGCCGTGGATCGCATCTTCGTCAACCCGGCGATCAAGGACGCCCTGTGCCGGGAGGTGAAGGGCGATCGCGGCTGGCTGCGCAAGGTCCGACCCTGGTACGGGCACGACTCGCACTTCCACGTGCGCCTGCGCTGTCCGCCGGGCAACCAATCGTGCGCGACTCAGGCCGCCCTGCCGGGGGGTGACGGATGCGGTGCCGATCTCGCGTGGTGGTTCAGCGACGAGGCGCGCAACCCCTCCAAGAAGCGCCCCCCCAAGGCCGAGGCGGCCCCACCAGCCGCCTGCATGGCCCTGCTGGAAAGGCCCTGAGGGGAAGGCACCTACGGGGAAAACCGGCTTAGTTGGGACCCCGCATCTGCTCCAGTGCCCGCCGCAGGGCCGATTCCACCGCCCCCGGGTCTACCGGATAGGGGATGGCCTCGAAGATCGGGAAGCGGGCGGTGAGCAGATCGAGCTTGTGCCGGAACTCCGGCAGGAAGAAGCAGATGACCCTGACCTGCGGCTGGCGCTGCAGTATCGCCATCAGGGTCTCCAGATTGCTGGTGCGGTCGCGGAAATCGGACTGAAAGTTGTACTCGGCGACCACGACGTCCGGGATGTGCCTCTTGAGCACCGCCTGGGCCTTGCGCTGGGAGCTGACCACCTCGACCTCGAAGCCGAGCGCCTTGTACAACGGGGTCAGATTGGGATAGCCGCCCAGCTCCAGGATCGCCAGCAAGCGAGGTGCCGGCTCGCCCATCAGGCAAAGATCACCCAGGTGGTGGCGATATACTTGACGCCGCTCTGGAGCTCGACGGCCCGATGCTCATGGGTCCAGAAGGGCGGGAACAGGACCAGCTTGCCCCGCTCGGGGCGCACGCTAACCCCTTGATACAGAAACTCGGTCTCACCGCCCGGCCCGGGGACGTCATTCAGATACCACAGGGCGACCAACTGGCGCTGGCTGAGCTCATGGCTGCCACCGTCCACGTGCCAGTGGTAGTACTCCCCCGGCAGATAACGCTGGACCTGGTAGCCCTGGTCCTTGAAGGGCCCCTTGAAGTACGGAAAGGTCTCGCGGAATTCCTTGACGGCGGCGGCGAGGGAGCGAAAGAACATCTGGTCGACATCCTTCCACTCGGGCTTGTTGCTCACCACCAGGTCGGTGGTGCGCTTCACGCCCGGATCCTCGGCGCGCAGTTGTCCCACCCGGCCGGCGTACTGATGCTCCGGGTGGGCCTCGAAGCGCTCGATCACCTCGTCGCAGAAGGCCGGCGGCAGCGCCAGGGGCCGCTCGAAGATCAGGCTGAGCGGCTTGACCTCGCGAAGGGTGGCGAGGGGTGTGATGACAGCTTTGGTAGTGGGGCTCATGATTCGCGAAGTCGTCAAAAGAAGCGCAACACGAGGGGCGCGATCTGCGGATGGGGCTGCTGGTGGCGAATGATCAGCCCGCACCCGATTCGAGATTGAATCCGCCGGCCGCGCCCCGGGGTCAGTGACCGCCGCCCTTGAGCGCGTTGACCATACCCTCGATGGTGTCCTTGGCGTCTCCAAAGACCAGCGAGGTGTTGTCCTGATAGAAGAGCAGGTTGTCCACGCCCGAATAGCCGGGGCGCATGGAGCGCTTGAGGAAATAGACCTGGCGCGCCTTGCCCGCCTCGAGGATGGGCATGCCGTAGATGGGGCTCGATTTGTCCTCCTTGGCGGCCGGATTCACCACGTCGTTGGCGCCGACCACGAGGGCCAGGTCGGCGGTCGGGAATTCGGGGTTGATCTCGTCCATCTCCAGGACCTGGTCATAGGGGATGTCGGCCTCGGCCAGCAGCACGTTCATGTGTCCCGGCATGCGGCCGGCCACCGGGTGGATGGCGAACTTGACGGCAACCCCGCGCGCCTCCAGCAGCTCCATCAGCTCCTTGAGTGCATGCTGGGCCTGGGCCACGGCCATGCCGTAGCCGGGCACGATGATGACCTTGGAGGCATCCTCCATCCAGTAGACCACGTCCTCGACGGAGGCGGACTTGACGCCCTTTTCCGCCGCCTGGGCCCCGGCGCTGGAGCCGCTACCCTCGTCCCCTGAACCAAAGCCGCCGAAGACCACGTTGATGATGGAGCGGTTCATGGCCCGGCACATGATGTAGGAGAGGATGGCACCGGAGAAACCGACCAGGGCGCCGACGATGATCAGCAGATCGTTGTGCAGCGTGAAGCCGGTGGCCGCGGCCGCCCAGCCCGAATAGCTGTTCAGCATGGAGATGATGACCGGCATGTCGGCCCCGCCGATGGGGATGATCAGCGTCACCCCCAGCACCAGTGCGAGCAGCGTCATCAGCGCCAGCGAAAGGGCGCTCCCGGTGAGGGCGAAATGCACGCCCAGGGCGACGGTGGCAACCCCCAACACGGCGTTGAGGGCGTGCTGTCCCGTGAATTTCACGGGCTTGCCACTGATCAGACCCTGCAGCTTGCCGAAGGCGATGACGGACCCTGTGAAGGTGATGGCGCCAATGATGACGCCGGCTGAGAGCTCCGCCATCAGGAGCGCTTGCGGGTCCGGGGTGTTGATGAAGGTGCCGATGGCGACCAGCACCGCCGCCAGACCCACGAAGCTGTGCAGGGCCGCCACCAGCTGGGGCATGGCGGTCATCTGGATGCGCAGGGCCAGAATGGTACCGATCACGGCCCCGGCGGCCACACCGGCGATGATGAAGCCGTAGGACTGGACCTCGCGACCGAGCAGGGTCGCCGCCACCGCGATCAACATGCCGAGCATGCCGAGCAGATTGCCCCGGCGCGCCGAGGCCGGATGGGTCAGGCCCTTGAGTGCGAAGATGAACAGGATGGCCGAGACCAGATAGGCCAGGCCCTGGGTGTTGGGGGAGAGCTCCATTGAGATTCCTTAACGAGAGGAGTGAGCGCGCGGCGTATCGGGCGGGCGCGGGATCGCGGTCGCGCTAGCGCTTCTTTTTGTTGAACATGGAGAGCATCCGGTGGGTCACCAGGAAGCCGCCGAAGACATTGATCGAGGCGAGGAGCACGGCGACGAAACCGATCAGCTCGGTGACGGTTCCCGACTGCTCGGCGCCGGCCACCAGCAGGGCGCCAACGATGACAATCCCGGAGATGGCGTTGGTCAGCGCCACCAGCGGCGTGTGCAGGGAAGGTGTGACCCCCCACACCACGTAGTAGCCGATGAAGCAGGCGAGCACGAAGACGTAGAGGGCGACCAGGGTTTCTGACATGGCGTTGGGTTCCTTGGGGTCGGCGTGCGCACCGACGCTTGGGTGTGGGTGAGGTGCGGCCACCGGGGGCGCCGCGACCGCGAGCACGGCCTAGAGCAGCATGGCCCTGGTGATCTCGTCCTGGGAGAGGTCCTTGAGCACGGGGCCGGTTTCCCCCTTCTCGATCATGATGGCGATCAGGTTGGCCAGGTTCCGGGCATAGAAGGCGCTGGCATCGGTGGCCACCATGGCCGGATAGTTGGTGTGCCCGACGATGATGACCCCGTGGCGCTCCACCACCCGGTCCGGCTCGGTCAGGGGACAGTTGCCGCCGCTCGCGGCCGCCATGTCCAGGATTACCGAGCCCGGGCGCAGACGCCGCACCAGATCCTCCGAGACCAGAACGGGCGCGGGCCGGCAGGGGATCAGGGCGGTGGTGACGATCAGGTGGGCCTTGGCGAGCTGATCCGCCAGCGCCGCCTGCTGGCGCGCCTTGGCCTCGTCCGAGAGCTCCCTGGCATAGCCACCCTCCCCGGCCCCGCTCTCCCCCAGGTCCAGGTCGATCGGCTTGGCCCCCAGGGACAGGATCTGCTCCCGGGTTTCCGGACGGAGGTCGTAGGCGTACACATCGGCGCCGAGACGGCGCGCCGTCGCGATCGCCTGGAGCCCGGCCACGCCGACCCCCAGGACCACGACCCGGGCGGGCTTGGCCGAGCCCGCCGAGGTCATCATCATCGGAAAGAAACGCCCGAAGCGAGCGGCCCCCTCGATCACCGCCCGGTAGCCGGCGATGTTGCTCTGGGAGGACAGAGCGTCCATCGATTGGGCGCGTGAGATGCGCGGGATGCGCTCCATGGCCAGCACCCTCAGGTCCTTGGCCCGCATGGTGTCGACCAGGGCGTCCTCGCCGCAGCTCTCCATCAGGGCGACGACGATGCCGCCCGGGCGCATGGCCGCCACGTCGTCGGCGTCCGGGCGCCGGACCCGCAGCAGCAGGTCGACGTCGTAGGCGCCGGCGCGGTCGGTGAGCCGGGCGCCCGCGGCCTGGTAATCCACATCGGGATAGCCTGCCGCCACCCCGGCGCCCGACTCGAGCAGGATCTCGAGCCCCTGGGCCGCGAGCTTCTTCACCACCTCGGGGATGGAGGCGACCCGCGCCTCACCGGGTCTGGTCTCCTTTGGGATCCCGATTCTCATATCGTGTCCGGTCCTCATGGCGCGGCGGGGCCGCAGCAAAATCGCGGCATTATCATTGCCGCCATTAATGCTGGCAACCGCGTGCTCGCATCCGCAAGCGCGCCCGGGCGGACGACTCAGTCAACGGTGTCCTTCACGGAGCGCAGGATCTGGGTGGAGATCTCCTCGATGGACTGGCTGGTGGTATTGAGGACGGGGATCCCGAGCCGCTTGTAGATGCCGCTGGCAAGTCGGATGTCGTCCTGACAGCGCTTGAGCGAGGCGTACTCGCTGCCGGGGCGGCGCTCCTCGCGGATCAGCTGCAGGCGCTGGGCGTCGATGGTGAGCGCGAACAGCTTGTGCCGGCAGTCCCACAGGAACTGGGGCACATCGCCCCGCTCGAAATCGTCTTCCGTGATCGGGTAGTTGGCCGAGCGCAGGCCGTAGTGCATGGCCAAATAGAGGCAGGTCGGCGTCTTTCCTGAACGCGACACCCCGGTGAGCACCACGTCCGCCCGATGAAAGTTGTCCGGGCGCATGCCGTCATCGTTCGCCATGGCGAAATTGATGGCCTCGATCCGCTTGGTGTAGGAGCTGGGCTTGGTGATGGCGTGGCTACGCCCGGAGCGGCGGCTGGGCGGCACCCCGAGCTCCCTGGATAAGGGCTCGATGAAGCCCTCGAACAACTCGAGGTAAAAGCAATTGCCCTCCCTCAGGATGTCGCCGATCTCCGAGTTCAGCATGGTGGCGAACACGACGGGCCGCACCCCGTCCCGTTCGGCGGCTTCCTGCATGCGCTCCGTCAGCGCCTTGGCGCGCAGATCCGTGTTGATATACGGCATGTAGACCTGCTCGAAGTCGATGGTGTCGAACTGCGACAACAGACTATGACCCATGGTCTCGGCGGTGATGCCGGTGCTCTCGGAGACGAAGAAGACGGTGCGCTTCATGGTTTTGCCCTTGGGATCGGGTGAGATGAGCGGCCACCGCGCCGGGGCCTGACCCAAGTCAATGCAGTCTTTATCGGAATCCGCTGATATCGTCGGATACCTGCAGCGGCCTTCCGCCGCCGTCGGATCCGGTCGTCCCAGCCCCCTCGAGGAACGCAAGTCATGGCCAACATTCAAAATGATCACGTCCTTCGCGACGCCCTCAACGCCCTGAGCAGCGACCAGCAGCGGATACTCGGCTCCCGCTTCGCCCAGAGCGTGATGCGCCTCTCCAACGACGAGCGCGTCAACCGGGCCATCGAGACGGGGTTGCGCGATGATTGCTCGCCCGGGGAGCTCGAGGACGCGTTCAAGGCGGCCAAGAGCTATGCCACCAAGACCTACACCGACTGTGGCAAAGACACCGACTGGCTCGCCCAGGCCGATCACTTCGTCGCCGCGTCCGCAGCCGCCGCGCTGACGCCGGATGCCCTGATGGCGGAGCGGCACAACCGCGCCTGGAAGGCGGCGGTTCAGGCCCGTATGGCGGTCAACTGTGAGCTGATCGAGCGCGACGACGCACCGGACGAGTCCGAGGCCGAGCGCCAGTACGCCATCGCCAACGCCTTCCTCGGCTAGTCTGGTGGTGAGGCCGGCGTCAGGTCTCGAGGCCCTTGTCGCCCGGCGGGTCGGCCGCCAGCATCTGGTCGTAGATCTCCCAGGCGGCCGCGGCCTCCTCGGCGCTCACCCGATCGAGCGCATAGCCCAGATGGACCACCACATAGTCCCCCACCTCGGGCAGCGCGTGCTGCAGCATGAAGAGGCTCGCCTCCCGCTCCACGCCCTTGGCGGTGCAAAGGGCCGTGAAGCCCTCGATGGACTGGATCTGCATGGGAATGCCGAGACACACGGCCTGCTGCCTTTCGAAGCGGAAACTGGTCACAGGCTAAGCGCGCGCGAGGGAGTCGACAAGCCCCCGAGCGCAGATTCAGCCGCGTCGGACGTCCGGTCGCCTTTGCCCGTTCACGGCGAGGTCCGATCGAGCGGGGCCCAAACGAGCCCCAGAACCGGACTGCCAAGCGGATGAGCCCCAAAACCCTGATCCTCGGACTCGGTAACGTCCTGATGAGCGACGAGGGGATCGGCGCGGAGGTGGTTCGCCGTCTCGCCGCCGAGGCCGAGCCCGACGCGCCTCTGCTGTTCCTCGACGGGGGCACCCTGAGCTTCACCCTGGCGGTACCCATCGGCGACTGCCCGCACCTGATTGTGGTGGACGCCGCGGCCATGGGCGATACGCCGGGCAGCGTTCGGGTCTTCGAGGGGGAGGCCATGGACAGCCAGCTCAGCCGCCACGCCAAGAGCGTTCATGAGGTCAGCCTGTCCGATCTGATGGACATGGCGCGCCTGACCGACAGCCTACCCGCTCGGCGGGCCCTGGTCGGGGTCGAGCCGGCGATCGTTGACTGGGGAGATCGCCTGACACCAGCGGTCGAGGCCGCGATCCCTGTGGCCATGGACCGGATCCGGGGGCTCCTGGCCCGATGGGAGACGAATGCGCGGTAGGCGGCCCGGGCCACCACAAGCGACTGCTCGGTATTTCGGATCTCGCTAACCTTCTTATTTACTGCGCTATGTCAAATTTGACTGTGCGTCGAGCACATAAAATCAAGGTCTAATGCGACGAGATCACATCATGACCAGCCTGAGTGGCGTCCCTGTACACGTTGAGACACCCCAAGGATCGACGGAGCATCATGGCAACGCGATCCCCATCCTGCACGAGGTGCGCCACGCCCTGGAGCGGCTGATCGACACCGGCGACAGCACCAAGATCGACCTCAGCTCCATCCCTTTCGGTCCGGGAGACGAAGAGCGGCTCACCGCCCGCCTCGGCACCGGAGAGGTCCACGCCGCCATCGATGCACTGGGGCCCACCCGGATCCAGGAGACCGCCGTCCCCGGAGTCTGGCTCGTCGATTATCGCAACGGCGAGGACGAGCGCCTCGCCCTGCACATCGAGATCACGACCTTGCCCGAGATCCTGCGCACCCAGCCCGAGGACCTCGCTATCGCCATCGCGGCGCTCGATGCCCAGCTTGAGCCTGGCCAGGGCATCGAGAGCCAATAGTCCTGACACCCCGGGAGGGACAATGACCAACGCAAAGAAGACCCTAGGCGAGAGCTTGCGTGAGCATGGCGTGTCGCGCCGCGGCTTCCTCAAGTTTTGTGCCGCCACCGCCTCCATGATGGCTCTGCCACCGAGCATGATCCCCGCCATCGCGGCGGCCCTGGAGAAGGCCAAGCGGCCCTCGGTGATCTGGCTCTCCTTTCAGGAGTGCACCGGCTGCACCGAGTCCCTCACGCGCAGCCATTCGCCGACCGTCGAGGACCTCATCCTCGATGTCATCTCGCTGGACTACCACCACACCCTGCAGGCCGCCTCGGGCGAGGCCGCCGAGGCCGCCCGTGAGGAGGCTATGCGGGAGAACCACGGCGAGTATCTGTTGATCGTGGACGGCTCACTGCCCGGCCCGGACTCGAACCCCGGCTACTCCACCATCGCCGGAGTGAGCAACTATCAGATGCTGATGGAGGCGGCGGAAGGGGCCGCTGCCATCGTCTGCGTCGGCACCTGCTCCTCGTTCGGTGGCATCCCCGAGGCGAGGCCCAATCCGACCGGCGCCGTCCCCGTCATGGACGTGGTCAAGGACAAGCCCATCATCCATGTCTCCGGCTGTCCGCCGGTGCCCATGGTGATCACCGGCGTGCTCGCCCAGTACCTGACCTTCGGCCAGTTGCCGGAGATGGACGAGTACCACAGACCCAAGGCCTTCTTCGGCCAGTCGATCCACGACCGCTGCTATCGCCGCCCCTTCTACGACAAGGGGCTGTTCGCCGAGAGCTTCGATGACGAGGGCGCCAAGGCGGGTTGGTGTCTCTATCGCCTCGGCTGCAGGGGCCCGAGCACCTACAATGCCTGCGCCACCATGAAGTGGAATTCCGGCACCAGTTGGCCGGTCGAGTCCGGGCACCCCTGCCTCGGTTGCTCTGAACCCAGCTTCTGGGATGCGGGCGGCTTCTATCACCCGCTGTCGGTGCCCACCAACGCATCGGGCGGAGCCGTTCTGGCCGCGGGTGTCACCGGGGCCATTATCGGGGGCGCCGCGGCGGCGCTGGCGAAGAGGCAGGTCAAGGCCGAGCAGTCTGATCGGCAGCCGGTCACGGTCGAAGAACTGGAGCAGAAGCTATGAGCGATTCGATGGAATTTCTGCTTTGGACCAAGGGCCCCATGTTCGACTGGGCGGTGGCGATTTTCGCCCTCGGCATCCTGGCCCGACTGGTCGAGATCTTCGTGATCGGCCGCAAGCCCAATTACACCGAGCCACGGGCCGGTGAGATAGGGCCGGGCTTCAAGACCGTTTTCACGCGGAGCATCGCCCGCGCCGGCACCTTTCAGCGGGCGCCCTTCAACGTGGTGGTGGGCTGGATCTGGCACGTCGGTTTTCTCATCGCGCTCCTGCTGTTCATCCCCCACCTGGAGTTGATCAAAAGCCTGCTTGGCTTCGCCTGGCCTGGGCTACCCAATCCGATCGTCGATCTGGTGACGGCGGTGACGCTGGTCGCCCTGGTGGCAACCCTGGTGCACCGGCTGACCCACCCGGTGAAGAAGCGCATCAGCACCTTCGACGACTACCTCATCTGGACGGTGACCTTCCTGCTCGTGCTCAGCGGATACCTGGCCTATCACCGGCTGATCAACCCCTATCCGCTGGCCCTCGGGCTGCATATCCTCACCGCGGAGATCTTCCTCATCGTGCTGCCTTTCACCAAGCTCACGCACATCTTCACCACCTTTATAGCGCGTTGGTTTACCGGTGCCAGCTTCGGCCGTCGGGGGGTCGAGTCATGAGTGAGTTCAGTCTAGAACGCGGCCTTGCCGCCCTTCGCGCGGAGATCGACGCTCCGGTCGCCTCTTACTTCTCCAGTTGCGTGCACTGCGGAATCTGCGCCACTGCGTGCCCCTTCTACATGGAGACCGGCGATCCGAAGTACACGCCCATCCTCAAAGTCGAGCCCCTGCGCCTGGTCTGGCAGAGCGAGTTCACCCTGTGGGGCAAGATCAAGAGCGCCATTGGATTGCAGAAGAAGGTCACCGACGAGATGCTCGCCGAGTGGGAGGAGCTGCTCTACGACTCCTGCTCCATGTGCGGACGCTGCTCCTTTGTCTGTCCGGTGGGCAACGACATCCAGGGTATGGTGCGCAAGACCCGCGAGGGCATGGTGGCCTCTGGTCACGCACCCGAGGGGCTGATCGGTGCATCGGTGCGCGCGGTCCGGACGGGAAGCCCCATGGGCCTGCAGTGGAAGACCCTCCAGGTACAGATCGACCACGTCGAGGCGAGCACGGGACTGAAGGTCCCCGTCGATACCCAGGGCGCCGATTACCTGGCAATGCTCTCCTCCATGGAGGTCATCAACTTTCCCGAGTATCTCGAGGCCATCACCAAGATCTTCCACCATGCCGACCTGAGCTGGACGCTCAGCACGGAGTGCTTCGAGGCCACCAATGCGGGCATTCAGATCGGCAACAAGGACATCGCCGCGCTCCTGGTGCAACGGATCGTCGATGCCGCGGTCAAGCTCGGGGTCAAGAACGTGATCAGCCCCGAATGCGGCCACGCCTTCACCGCCATCCGCTGGGAGGGCCCGAACCTCATCGGCAAGCCCTACCCCTTCCGCGTCTTCCACATCATCGAGGTGCTCGACGAGCTGCGGGCCTCGGGCCGTATCAAGACGGAAGGCATGGAGAGCGACCGCCTGTCGCTACACGACCCCTGCAACCTGGCGCGCAAGAGCGGCGTTATCGAGCAGCAGCGCAGCCTCTTGAATCTGGTCGCCGAGAACTTCGTGGAGCTGAAGGAGCACGGCAAGTACCAGTGGTGCTGCGGCGCCGGCGGCGGCGTGAGCTCCAATGAGCGGGCCGAGCCCCTGAAGAGGGCCGCGTTCAAGCGCAAGAAGGCGCAGATCGAGGAGGTGGAGCCAGAGCGCATGGTGACCATGTGCGCCACCTGCCGAACCCAGCTCGAAGAGGGGCTCGAGGAGTTCAACATGGACATCCCCGTGGTGGGTCTCACCGAGATGATCGCCGACCATCTGGTCGAGAAGCCCTGAGCCGGTGGACCTCACCCGAGTAACCTGGGGCCGGCAGGCCGGCCCCAAGCCGAAGAGACACCAACATGAGTGAACGCGTCGTCGTCGACCCCATCACCCGCATCGAGGGCCATCTGCGCATCGAGGCCCAGATGGATGGCGAGAACATCGCCCAGGCCTACAGCTCCGGCACCATGGTGCGCGGCATCGAGATCATCCTGCAGGGCCGTGACCCGCGCGATGCTTGGGCCTTCGCCCAGCGCATCTGCGGTGTCTGCACCCTGGTGCACGGGCTCGCCTCGGTGCGCTCGGTGGAGGACGCGCTCAAGATCGAGCTCCCCACCAACGCCCAGCTGATCCGCAACCTGATGATCGGCGCCCAGTATGTGCACGATCACGTGATGCACTTCTATCACCTGCACGCCCTGGACTGGGTGGACGTGGTGAGCGCCCTTTCCGCCGATCCCAAGGCGACATCGGAGCTCGCCCAGTCACTGGGGAACTGGTCGAAGTCCTCCCCGGGGTATTTTTCGGACATCCAGAAACGGCTCAAGGTGTTCGTGGAGTCCGGTCAGCTCGGGATCTTCGCCAACGGCTACTGGGGCCATCCGGCCTACAAGCTGCCGCCCGAGGCCAACCTGATGGCGGTGGCCCATTATCTGGAGGCCCTGGCCTGGCAGCGCGACGCGGCGCGACTGCATGCCGTCTTCGGCGGCAAGAACCCGCACCCGAACTTCGTGGTGGGCGGCGTCGCCTCCCCCATCGACCTCAATTCGGACTCCGCCATCAACTCCAAGCGACTGGCCGAGGTGGCGACCGTGATCGCCTCCATGCGCGAGTTCGTCGACCAGGTCTATGTGCCCGACACCCTGGCCATCGCCGGCTTCTATCCGGACTGGTTCCAGCGCGGCGAGGGGCTGGGCAACTTCCTGTGCTACGGGGACCTGCCTGCCACGGGAACCCAGGACCCCGAGAGCCTCCTGTTCCCGCGCGGGGTCATCCTCAACCGCGACCTGAGCACCATTCACGACGTTGATCTGCACGACGACAGCCAGATCCAGGAGTTCGTCACCCACTCCTGGTACGACTACTCGGGGGGCAAGGACGCCGGGCTCCACCCCTATGCGGGCGAGACCAGCCTCAATTACGACGGCCGCGGCGGGGTTCAGCCGCCCTATACCCAGCTCGACGTAAACGACGGCTACTCCTGGCTCAAGGCGCCCAGGTGGAAGGGTCATTCGGTGGAGGTCGGCCCCCTGGCGCGAGTCCTGCTGCTCTATGCCAAGGGCCATGACCAGGCCAAGGAGCTGGTCGACATGACACTGTCGACCCTGAAGCTCGACACCCGGGCGCTCTTCTCCACCCTGGGACGAACCGCCGCCCGAACTCTCGAGACCAAGATCGTCGTCGACGCCATGCAGGGCTGGTACGACGAGCTGATCGCCAACATCAAGAGCGGCGACACGAGGACCTTCAACTCCGCCCTGTGGGAGCCCTCGACCTGGCCCAGAGAGGCGCGCGGGGCCGGATTCATGGAGGCACCTCGCGGGGCGCTGGGGCACTGGATCGTGATCAAGGACGGCCGTATCGACAATTACCAGGCCGTCGTGCCCTCGACCTGGAATGCCGGTCCCCGGGACCCGCAAAAGAAGCCCGGTGCCTACGAGGCGGCGCTGGAGGACAATCACCAGCTCGCTAACGTGAAGCAGCCGCTGGAAATCCTGCGCACCATCCATTCGTTCGACCCCTGCATCGCCTGCGCCGTGCACCTCTCGGATCCCGAGAGCGGCGAGCAGATGGAGATCAAGGTCAACTGACGGATCGACCCCTAGCTGGCGCATCCACGAAGGGCCGCCGCAAGCGGCCCTTCGTGCGACTGGAGCTCTTGATCTGGCGCATCCTGCAGATGCGCCCCGCCCGATCGCTGGTTCGGGCCCGATGTCTGTTTCGACTAGCTCAGCGCACCAAGCATCGCCTGAATGCTAACAACCCAGTGTGGACCGGTGACGGCGACGATCGCGGTGGTGAGCCCCAGCACGAGATTCAGTGCCATGAGCTTGCGGATGCTGGAAAACTTGGCGCTGGCCCGGCGCCAATTCTCGTCTTCCACGGAGTCGCGCATCTTTCGATAGGGAACGACATACAGATAGATGAACACCAGGGTCATCACCAGGGCGATCCCTATCATGACGTGCACATGCAGACCCACGGTCTTCTCGAATACGGCAATGGCGATCCAGAGCCCGCTGATCCAAAGGGTCACGATCGAGGCCCAGACCCAGGGGAAGAACCGCCGAAAGACACCCAGCGCCACCTGAATGCGGGCCGGCGGCTCCAGGGTCTGTCGGATGGTCGGGCGCAAGGCGAAATGGGCGAAAAACATCCCGCCGATCCACACGATCGTAGCGATTTGGTGCAGTGCGAGCGGGATCGCCAGGGACAGATTCATTACAACAACTCCAAGGGTCGGGAAGAACATCAGATCCCGGTGAAATGGGCCTCAGCGCCGGTGATCAGTCGCGGGGCGGGGCCTGCGGACCACGGGCGTCCGCATCCGCGAGCACAGTCGCGGCGCCCATGGCCCCGACCCATGCAACGGGCAGATCCTCACCGCGGCGCCAGGCATCCAGCGCCGCGCGCTTGCCCGAGCCGGTCACCAGTATCAGCAGATTCTCCGTCGCGGCCAAGGCCCGCGGCGTCAGAGAGACCCGCTCCGGCGGCGGCTTCGGCGCGCCATGAACGGGGATGACGAGGGGTCCGACCGGAATGCTGTGGCCGGGAAACAGGCTCGCCGTGTGCCCGTCTTCTCCCATCCCGAGCAACACCAGGTCGAAAGGGAGAAGCGGCCCGATCTCTGCCTCGTAGACCGCGGCGGCGGCCTCCGCCCCCAGCTCGGCCTCGATCAGGTGCAGATTCGCGCGCGGGATGGGGACTCGATCGAGGAAGACGCGGCTGACCGCCACACTGTTGCGCTCGTGGTCGTTCGCCGGCAAACAGCGCTCGTCACCCAAAAAGATGTGCCAGCGTTCCCAATCCGCGGAACGATCGGCGAGTAGAGTGTAGGCCGCCAGCGGGGTGCGCCCCCCGGCCAGGACGAGTTGAAAGCGCCCGCGCGCACTGATTGCGCCTTGGGCGGCGACCAGGATGCGACGCGCCGCCTCGGCAGCGACGGCGGCGGCGGAATCCAGGGCTTCGACGGAGATGGCTCTGCTTGACATGGCGCATCCGCACGGCGATCGGCAAAGTTACAACCGCGTTACGGGCCTCGCCCGCCACTAGCGAACATGGACCCAATGAAAATTCTGTTGGTTGACGATTCCAAGTCCGCGCGCTATGCGCTCCGACTCCAGCTCCAGCGGCACGGGGTCGAGGTGGAGACCGCCGATTCAGCGGAATCCGCCTTCGAGGTGCTCAAGGGGCCTCTGCCCGACGCGATTCTCATGGATCACACCATGCCCGGCATGAACGGGTTCGAGGCGTTGGAGGTGATCCGCGAGGACCCGCGCACCGCCCACCTGCCGGTGGTCATGTGCACGTCCCACGAAGATGCGGATTTTGCGGCGGCGGCCCACCGCAAAGGGGTCGCCGGCATTCTACCGAAGTCCGTGGCGCCGGAGAAACTTCCGGACATACTCACGCGTCTGCGCCAGGAGACCGAGACGGCAGCGGCTGCACCCTCACCCGTGCAAGAGGAGCACGCCCAAGCCGTTGCGACCGCCGCGCCAGCACCCGCGAGCCAGCCAGCCGGGATCTCCCAGGCCGAAGTCGTCGCACTCGTCGACGCCCAGATCAACACCCGTCTCGACAGGCGGCTCGATGAGCGCGTGGAGGCGCGCATCAACGCGGTGCTCGACGATCTGCGCCGCGACCTCACCGAGCGCCTGATGTCTGAAACCCGCCGCCTGCTCGATGCCCATCTGGACGAGGAACGTCGCGCCCGGGAGGCGGCCACCCCCGCCGTCGACCAACGGGACCTCGACGCACTGGCGGACCGGCTGACCGGCGAGACCCTGCCCGATCTGATGAAGATCGAGATGGAGGCCGAGCGGGCACAGGTCATGGAGCTGGTCGAGCAGTACCTGCGCGAGGTCGCCCCCCGCCAGGGCGCCCCGCGGGAGCCGGAGGAGGGCTCGATGGACCGGTTCGCCGAGCTCGAGTCGTCCATCAACCACAAGGCCCAGGAGGCCGCACGCGGCGCATCCACACGGGTTGCCGACGCCGCGATTGAGCGCATCGACTCGATAGCGGAGACCCTGAAGCGGCAGCTAGCCTCCGGCCTCACCCGGGCCTATGTGTCCGCCGCCGTCGCGGCGCTCGCGGGGCTCGGCGCCGCTGCGGCCGTCTATCTGCTCTCGCACTGACAGCGCCCAAGGAAAGGGCGAGGGCCCAAACCCGGCTTGACGCCCCTCGCCTCTCCATCGACACTGAACCCAGTCGGCAGTATGGGTTTGGTCAGCGGCAACGGTGCCCCTCGCTCCCAGCTCCCCTATCTGCCCGGCGCCGCCGGCCCAGGCCGCACATTCCATTCCCATCACTTGGAGGCATGAACAGTGGCAGAGACCATGACAGAGATCCTCAATCCGGGAGCCGCCACGCGGGATCCGGACTTCCCCCAGGCCCCGGCCGGCTGGACCCGGTCCAGCGCCGAGGACGCGGCAAGGGCCGACGGCATCACCCTGGGGCAGGACCATTGGGCGGCGATCAAGGCCCTGCAGGGTTACTTCGCCACCCACGAGAGGCCCTATGTCCGGGAACTGCACGACGCGCTCGACGAGGCCTTCCACTCCAAGGGCGGACTGAAATATCTCTATGAGATCTTCCCCGGAGGTCCGGTCGCGCAGGGGTGCCGCTTCAGCGGGCTCCAGGCCCCGGCCGGCGCCGCGGACAAGTCCTTCGGCAGCGTTCAATAGGCTCGGGGCAAGCTCCGCAGATCGATAACGGCCGGGGAACCGGCCGTTGTCGCTTTTGGCCGGCGACTCGATGCCTGAACATGTGAAGACGCATGAATTAACGAATCGATCTCGCTGACGAAATGTGATTTTCTGACCCCCAGCGGTCTTGCACTTAGGTTCCTCCAGTCCTACCCTTGGCAGGGGAATAGGCGACGCCACGATCGAGGGGCTCGAACCCCGTCGATCCAGCGGCATGGTGAAGCGTGACTTACCGCCCCGCGGCAACTGCGGGGGCGGCACGCGTTGTACTGAGGGGGAACCGATTATGTCAGCGAACGAAGACGCACGTCCTTCGTCGATCTTTAGTGAGTCCCTGTTCATGGATCGGCGTTCCTTCCTCGGCGCGCTGGCAGGGCTTTCCGCCGGGCTGCTGCTGGGCACGCCGAGCTTCGCCGAAGCGCGAAGCCGCTCCCTTCAGGGCCAGGTGGCGGATCTGCTCCAGCGTCTGCGCCGGGAGGGTGAGATCTCGCGGGACGAGCTCACATCCTGGTCCGTCTACGACTTCACCGCCCGTAAGAAGCTGGTTTCCATCAACGAGGATGCGCCGCGCCAGGCGGCGAGCATGATCAAACCGTTCGTGGCCCAGGCCTACTTCTTTCAGGCGAAGCAGTCGCCCCGGGTCCGTTATACGGACGACGTTCGCGGCATCATGGAGCGCATGATCCGCAAGAGCAGCAACACGGCTACCAACCAGCTGATCGATATCGTGAGCCGCAACCACGAGCATCGCGGACCCAAGGATGTGGAGGCGGTACTGAAGTCGAACGCGCCGAAGATCTTTCAGCAGACGCAGATCGTGGAGAAGATCCCGGCCGGGGGCAAGACGTACCGCAACCTTGCCTCCGCCCACGACTACAGCCGTTTCCTGTTCGCCCTGTGGCGCGACGACCTGCCCTATAGCGCAGAGCTGCGCTCCATCATGTCAATGCCGAACCACGACCGGATCTCGCAGGGTGTGGCCGCGATTCCCGATTACGTGCGGGTCTATGACAAGACCGGCTCCACCTCCCAGCTGTGCGGGAACATGGGCATCATCGAGGCGATAGACCGTCGCGGCCGGCGCTGTCCATACACCTTCGTCGGCATCATCGAGAGGCCGAGGAGCGCCAAGTCCTATGGCCGCTGGATCACCAAGCGCAGCGACGCCATGCGCGCGGTTTCCAACCTGGTCTATCTGGACATGAAGGAGCGCTACGGCTTGGTGTGAGGCTCCCGGCTTGGCGCCATCCGCCAAGTTCCATGGGGCTTCCCTGCCCCATCCCGCTCAGGCCGCCTTCACCACCAGCACCGCGCACGGCGTCTCGTTGAGGATGCGCTCGGAGGTGCTGCCGAGCAGCATCCGCTCCAGACCGGAGCGCCCGTGACTGCCGGTCACGATCAGATCGGCACCGGTCTCCCGCGCCACCTCGGCGATGGCCGAGGCGGGCTCACCGTGCAACACCCGGCCAACGGCGGCGGTGCCTTCCGAGCGCATGAAGCTCACGACGCGCCCGACCACCGCCTCGGCCTCCGCACGGCGCTCCGGTCCGTGGCTCTCCTGGGTCACCGAGGTCACGGTAACGGGCGTCTTGCAGACCTTGGCCAGTGCGCCGGCGGTGACGGCGGCGGTCTCTGCGAAGCGCGAGCCGTCGGTGGCGAGCACGATATGCCTGCCCTGAACGCTGGCCGCGCGCGGCACCACCAGCACGTTGCAATGGGCCTGGCCGATGACCTGAGCGGTGGCGTGACCCAGCATGAGCCGCGCCAGGCCGCGGCGCCCGCGCCGACCCATGACGATGACATCCGCCTTGATCCGTTCCGCCAGGTCCACGATCTCTCGGTCCACGGTCTGACCCTGGATCAGATGGGTCTGACAGGGGACACCCGCCGCATCCGCCTGGCCCTTGATCTCATCGAGGTGGGCCTGGGCCTGCTCCATCTCCTGCTTGAGGATGGCCTCACCGAGTGCCTCGTGCTCGACGCCCGTAGCGATCAGCGACATGAGATGGACTTCGGCGCCGCACTTCTTCGCCATCCCCAGGGCCTCGCGAACCGCCGCGGCACTGAACTCGGAGCCGTCGCTGGCCACCAGAAAGCGCTCGAAGCGCCCGACGGGCGAGAGCTGGGCACCGGCCGCGGGGGCGGGAGCCAGACCGGACACCGGGCCTACGGCGGGGGCCGCCGCAGGCACCGGGGTCGAGGGCACCGCACCGGCCTGTGCCAGGCGGTGCTCGCGCATGCCCTTCAACAGGGCCTGCAGGATCATCACGGCGCCAAACACCAGCGCGAAGGCCAGGGTGCCCTGCCCGATGCCGTCGAGCAGACCACGGGTGCCCTCGGCCAGCTTGGTGACCGCGCCCAGCTCCGACAGATAGCCCGGGATATAGAAGAAGCGGCTCACCAGCACCAGCAGCATGATGGCGGCCATGACGAACTTGACCACATAGTCCTTGACATAGGTGGTCCCGATGGCCCCGATCTGGATGCCGAACAGGGAACCGGCCAGGATGATCATCGAGAGGCGGATGTCGACGAATCCGTCCAGGGCATAGAAGAGGCTGCCCCCCAGACCCATCACGAAGGCAATGACCAACTCGGTGGCGCTGGCGGTCAGTGCCGGAAGACCCAGGATGTACATCATGGCGGGTACGCCGATGAAGCCGCCGACGGCAATGGTGGCCGCCAACAGTCCGGTGGCGAATCCCAGCGGGGCCAGGATCAGGAAGGAGACCCGCGCGTCCATACTCTTGAAATAGAGCATGGTTCCAGGGATCTCGATGCCGCGTACCCAGCGCACGAGTGGCGTCAACTCCTTGGTCTGGGGCTCCTTCACGGACTCCCCACGACGCTCGCGGATGGCGTCGCGCAGGACGAAACCGCCGACGATGCCGAGCACGACCACGAACACGGCCGAGACATAGAGGTTGGTGCCGGCGGCGCCGAAGGTCTCGCGGATGTCCACCATCACGTGCTTGCCGAACAGCACGCCCGCCTCGGCGAAGATGCCCATGACGATGCCGAGCTTGATGTCGACCTGCCCGTATTTGTGGCGCTTGTGGGCCCCCACCAGGGCCTTGGGGAACTTGTGGGCCATGTTGCTGGCCACCGCCACCACGCCGGGCACCCCCAGGCTCATCATGGCCGGGGTCAGGACGAAGGCCCCGCCCGAGCCGATGAAGCCGCTGACCATGCCGCCGACGAAGCCAACCAGGAACAGGATGACCGTGGTCGTCAGATTGAGATCGATGAACTGGATGTTTTCCATGACCGTGCGGTACCCCGACTACTTCTTGGCGCGCAGGCCGAGCAGGTCCCAGAAATGCCCGGTGAAGGCCCCGTGGACCAGGGAGAACACCATGGCGATGGCCAGGGGCACCAGGGCGTAGATCTTCTCTCCGGCTCGCGTGGCGGCGGCCAGCTCGGTGAGCCGGTCGGAGAACAGGAACAGCAGCACGTAGAGCCCGACGCTGACGGCCCCCAAGACGAGAGTCGTGATGAGTGCGCGCGGCGATCGGCCGGCGGGACTGGAAGCGCTCATGGGTGTAGGCTCCTCGAAGCAACAGGTTCGGTTGGAACGGACGTCGCGGCTGGACCGGGTCAGGCGCGAATTGAAGTACGGCGCACGGCACAGGCCCCGCAAGCACGAGGGGCGAGCGCGGGCACCGGGAGAATCCATGACCCTGCGCCTCGACCTTCACTGGTGCGAGTGACCGCAGCGGTCCATTGCGACCGCAATGAGCGGAGGGGTCGGTCACCAGAGATGGACGCTCCTGGCCGGGCCGACGGCATCCATCGGTAAAGCCTAATTTCCGCGTGGTGATTAAGGAAGCGAATTCTGGTCGCAGGGTTGTGAAGTATCTTTTCATAATATTGTCAAATATGGGCATTTCGGCCCGGATAGATGGAAACGGAGTTGCTTCGCACCTTTCTCGAGGTCCACCGCATGCGCTCCTTCACGCGCGCGGCGGAGAACCTGTACCTCACCCCATCGGCAGTGAGCGCCCGGATTCGCCAGCTGGAAGGCGTCGTGAGGCGCAGCCTCTTCAAGCGCAGCAGTCAGCAGGTCCAGCTCACGCCTGCCGGGGAGCGCCTGGTTCGCCATGCACTGGGGATCGTCGAAGCCTGGGACAGGGCTGAGAAGCACGTGGGCCTCGAAGATCGTTCCCCGGTCACGGTGGCGGGGGTGGCGAGCTTCTGGGATATCTTCCTACAGGACTGGCTCCACCGGATTCGCGCGCATCTGCCGGAGGTGGTTCCCTGGGTGGAGGTCAGCGGAGCGGCGCGCATCGCCGAGAAACTGGAACAGGGCGAGCTGCACCTGGGGTTCCTTTACAGTCCGCCGCAGATCGCGGATCTCATCGTGCGCGAGGTCGTGGTACTGGAGCTCGTTCTGGCGTCCACCAAGCCGGGCCAGGACGTGGAGGGGACCCTGAGCCAGGATTATGTGCTGGTGGATTGGGGAACCGTATTCAACGGCCAGCACAACCGGCACTTCCCCCACCGGCCACCGGCCTCCGCGCGCAGCAATTCGGCTCGGGTCGCGTTGACGATGCTGCGCTCCTGCGGCGGCGGCGCCTATCTGCCGCGGGCCCTGATCGAGGCCGACCTGGCCGCCGAAACCTTGCACCTGGTGGCCGATGCACCCGTTTTTTCGATGCAGACCTATGCCGTCTATGTCGCCCATGGTGAGCAGCGCGGGCTGGTCGAGCAAATGCTGGGACAAATGCCGGGCACCCCGACAGGATTGAAAGGTGTGCTCGCCGAATGAAGGGAATCGCGCCCAAGCGCTCGCACCCGGGCGGTGTCGCCATGGTCCTGGGTCTTGGGGCTCACCCTGTCTTGCCGCGGCGGGGAATCCGGGGCCATCAATGGCCCGCTCGGGAAACGCATAGAATCGGCGCTTCCGTACGCCCGAACCGCCTGAAGGACTCCTATCGCGACCTCGATGCGTTTGCTCACCCTACTGCTCCTGTTGCCGCTCGGTGGGGCCGGATTCATCGCCCTGGTGCCGGGTGATCGCCGGCAACTGATCCGCCGGGTGGCGATCGCCGCCTCCACGGCGGCCCTGCTAGCGGCCTGGTGGCTGGTGCAGGGCTTCGACGTCAGTGACCCGGGGATGCAATTCGCCGAATCGGTCAAGTGGAACCCGCGACTCGGCACCTACTACGCGCTGGGGGTGGACGGCATCTCGCTGCCCCTGGTGCTGCTCGCCACCCTGCTCTGCCTGGTGGCGGTGCTGGCGTCACGCTCCATTCGCGAGCGGCCCAAGGGCTATTACCTCCTGTTGCTGGTCCTGGAGAGCGCCATGCTGGGGGTCTTCATGGCCCAGGACTGGGCCCTCTTCTATGTCTTCTGGGAGCTGACGCTGATCCCGCTCTTCTTCCTCATTGACCGCTGGGGGGGCAGGAACCGAAGCGCCGCGTCGCTCAATTTTGTCCTCTACGCCATGGGCGGATCGGTGTTCATGCTGATCGCGCTGCTGGTGCTGTTCGACGCCGTGCCCGGGCACAGCTTTCTCGCGGCGGACATGATCGCCGGGGCGCGCGCCCTGCCCCTGGAGACCCAGGTGCTGATCTTCCTGGGATTCCTGATCGGCTTCGGGGTCAAGATGCCCATCTTCCCCATCCACGGCTGGCTGCCCCTGGCCCACGTGGAGGCACCGAGCCCGGTGAGCATCCTGCTCTCGGGGATCCTGCTCAAGATGGGCTCCTACGGGCTGCTGCGGACGGTTCACCTGCTGCCGGGCGCGGCCCAGGCCCTGCAGGGGGTGTTGATCACCATCGCACTGATCGGACTCATCTTCGGCGGCCTCCTGGCCTGGCGCCAGACCGACCTCAAGGCGATGATCGCCTATGCTTCGGTGAGCCATATTGGGGTGGTGCTGGTGGGCATCGCCACCCTGAACGTCACCGGGATCACTGGTGCCGTCATGCAGATGGTCGCCCACGGTCTGGTGGCCGGGACCCTGTTCCTGCTGATCGGTCTGCTCTACGAGCGCACCCACACCCGCGAGATCGGCCACTACAGCTCACTGGTGCGGGTCATGCCCCGCTTCGCCTTCTTCACCATCCTGGCCTTCGTGGCCGCGGTCGGCCTGCCGGGGACGGCCGGCTTCGTCGCCGAGCTGCATACCCTGATCGGGGGCTTTGAGCGTTGGCGCTGGTTGATGGTGCTCCTCAGCGTCGGGATCCTGATCGGTGCCGCCTATGCCGTGCGTACCGTCACCTGGCTCTTCACCGGCCCGGTGCGCCCGCGCATGAGATCCGTCCCGGACCTCAGCCGCAGCGAGCTGATCGCCGCATCGGTCCTGACCGCCGGGACACTCCTGATCGGCTGCTTTCCCGCCCCGGCACTGCGACTCACGGCCGCCACCGCCGCCTCCCTGAGCGCGGCCTTTTAAGGACTTTGGCAGTGAGCGACGCGCGCACCCCGGCCCCCGACATCCGCACGCAGATCCGCGACTGCGTCCACCGCCTGGAGCACCTGTTGCCCGGCCAGGCGCCCATCCGCGACTTCGTGCACCACAACACCCTGCAGGGCTTTCAGGCGGACCCCTTTCCAGTGGCCCTGGCGAGGGCACGCCAGATCACCGGCAACCGGGGTTATCCGACGCCCGCACGCTTTCGTGCGTACCTGGCCGAGGGCAGGATCACCCGCGAGGACCTGCTCGCGGTCATTGACGAGGCCCAGGACCTAGAGCCGGATCGTGTCCTCCTCGGGCTCGCCGAGGACCCTGACCGGGATCAGCCGCTGCGCCGACGCGACCTCTATCTCGCGGCCCTCTGTCACCCCATCGGGCCCATCGGCGCCGCTCAGCTCCACTGGCGGATCGACGAGGAGCGTGCACTGGGCGCCTTCCAACCCAATCTGGACCCATCGGCGCGCCAGCGCCTGCTCGCCGACGCCAAGGCCGAGGGCGGCACCGCCGATGAGGCCGGCGTGGTCGCGGGACTCTGGTCCGCCTGTCTGGCCGCGCTGGAGCTCGAGCAACCGGCGGTCCACCCGGAGGAGCTGACGGACCTCGAGCCCGAGCAGGCGGAGCGGCTGCTGATCGGCGGCGGGGGGGACGACTTGATGCGACAGGTGCGCCAGGACGCCGCCCAGCAACTCCAGGCCCTGCTCGATCGACTGGGACCCGAGCTCACCCTGAGCGGGCTGCTGCGCGCGCTGACGGGCGAGGACCTAATGGACCAGATGCGCCCCCAACTGGTCCGCCACCTGTCCGGGTTCCTGGACGAGGGCTTCGCCCCTGGCGGAATCCGGCGCCGCCGAGGGCCTCTATCGCGCCTGGCGGGCCACAGCGCTGCGCGATCTCACTCCCAGATTCCGCGATCTCCAAGCCTGGGGCCTGGAGGTCAAATCGCTCCCGGACGATCCGCTGGAGGCCATCGTCCGCGGCTCGAGCACCTGTCTGCCCCGGTACCTCTGAGTGTCCTACCTGGAGCGTCTGGCGCTGAGGTCCCCGGCTGGTCCGGCATGGTCCTGTGCGGCACCTGCACCCCGACTATCAGCGGGCCAGTCGCCGTCTCCATGCTCGACTACCTGGCGCTGCGCCTGGTGCTGGAGCGCATCTATGCCCAGCGCCTGTGCCGAGAGCTGTGGCAGATCGAGCCGAGTCTGGACATGCTGCGCTGGTATCTGGGCGCAACCCCGAGGAGCTCCTGGTGCGTCTGCCCTTTACCGGTGCAGCTTCCGAGTTCCTGCCGAGCGCGCCGCGCGCACCGCCGCCACCTCGGACCTTGCACCCGGCAACGGGACTGGAAGCCGACGCGGCCTTGGTCTGGCCTGGCAGCGGGACAGCGCGACCGTGTCCACCCGCCGCCGCACGCCCAGGACCACGCTGGCCCCTGTTCCATGTCGCCCAGCATCTGGGGCTCACCGCCGGTTATTTATATTATAATATTTAATATTTTTATTTTTTATTATATAATAATAAATATAATTTTTATTTTAATATTATTAATAATAAATTTTTTTATAATATTATAAATAATTTAATTAATAATTTTAAAAATTTATTATAATCTTTACGTCTATCTTATACGATAAAATTTAAATATAAATTTTTATTATTTTATATTTTATTATTCTTTTTATAATTATAATATTTTTTTTTATTTTTTACTTTATTTCTATATATTATTTTTTTATGGAACCATGCCGACGCCACCGGCGGGGTCTGGACCTTCGACCTCACGGAGCTTGTCGCCGTGCCGATGGACCCCGGCCTCGCCTCGCTGACCTTCTATCTGCTCTTCTACGGACTCGCGATCCGCACCCCGCTGTTCCCACTGCACGGCTGGCTGCCCCAGATCGCGGAGCACGGAAATATCGCGGTCGGCCCGGCCCTGCTGCTGGGACTCAAGGTGGGGATCTACGGGATGCTGCGCTTCGTCTTTCCGCTGATGCCGGAGGCGGTGGCGCAGTGGAGCGGCTATGTGGTGGGCTTCGCCACCGCCGGGATCTTCTATGCGGCCACCCTGGCCCTGCTTCAGGTCAATCTGCGCCGCCTGCTCGCCTTCGCCGTGGTGAGCCACACCAGTATCCTGGTGATCGGGCTCTTCAGTCTCGGCACCTCCGCCTTTCAGGGGGCCGTCATGCTGTCGGTGGACTTCGGGCTCGCCATCGTCGGACTGCTGATGATGACCGGCTTGGTCTACCGGCGCACCGGGACCACCCTGCTGCCCCAACTCGGCGGGCTCTTCGACGCCATCCCCCTGATCGGGATGGCCTTCTTCGTCGCCGGCCTGTCCATCGTCGGAATGCCGGGCACCCCCGGCTTCGATGCGGCCCATCTCATGCTCGAGTCGGCCATCACGCGATTCGGGGCCCTGGTGACCATCGCCGCGGCGCTGGGCAACGTCGCGGCCGACGGCTTCGTCTTGTGGGCCTTTCAGCGCGCCTTCCTGGCCCAGGCGGCGGACCCGACGTCGCCTGCGATAGCCCCGGCCATGGGCCTGGAGCGGCTCATTGGGGCGACCCTGATCCTGGCGCTCCTGGGGGCGGGCTTCTACTCCGAGCCCTGGATAGAGCTGGTGGACGCCCCCCTGGAGGCACTGAGCGGCCGCTTCGGGCCCGTCCAATGAGCGCGCCATCATGGGTCTAGGAAACCTGCCCCTGTTGAGCCTCATGCTGGTCCTACCCGCCGCGGGGGCGGCCCTGATCTGGCTGGCCCCGAGCGCCACCTGGGCGCGCGCCATCGCCCTGGCGGCGATGCTGGGAGTCCTCGCCATCGCACTGCTGGTCCTGGCCCTCTTCGACTCCGCGGACCCAGGCTTTCAACTGGTCGAGCGTCATGCCTGGATCCCGACCCTCAACATCCACTATCGGATCGGCGTGGATGGGATCTCGATCCTCTTCCTGCCCCTGACCGCCATTCTGTTTATTGGCGTGGCAGTGACCTCCTGGACCAGTATCCGCTCCATGGGGCGGCTCTACTTCACCCTGCTGCTGCTCGTGGAAGGCACCACCCTCGGCATCTTCCTGGCCCTGGATACGGTGCTGTTCTTTCTCTTCTGGGAGCTCAGCCTGGTCCCGATCTTCTTCCTCGTTAGTCTGTGGGGCCTGGGGGCAGGCCGCCGCTACGCGGCCACCAAATACTCCTTGCTCATGCTGGTGGGCGGGGTGCCGCTCCTGTTCGCCTTCCTCGCCCTGGCCTTCAACCACGCGGACCTGGCCGGGACCGGGATCCCAGCGGGCCTCTCTTTCGACTACGAGACCCTGCTCGACACGCCTCTGCCGGACCCATTGGAGACCCTGGTCTTCTTCCTGCTGCTGATCGGGTTTGGGGTCAAGACGCCGCTCTTTCCGCTCCACACCTGGTTGCCCATGATGGCGGCGGAAGGGCCCGTGGTGGTCGCGGCACTGATGACAGGGCTCAAGCTCGGCGCCTACGGACTCATCCGCTTCCTGGTCCCCCTGACCCCCACCGCCGCCCAGGAGCTGTTCTGGCTGCTGGCCGGGCTTGCGGGCATCGGCATCCTCTACGGTGCATTGGGCGCCCTGGCCCAGACCAATCTCAGGCGCATGCTCGCCTTCTCCAGCATCAGCCATGTGGGCCTGGTGGTGCTCGGCATCGCCGCCCTGAACCTCAACGCGATCCAGGGGGCCCTCTTCCAGCTACTGAACTTCACACTGATCGCCGGCGGGCTCTTCCTGCTGGTCGGCTTCCTCCACCACCGGACCGGCACCAGCGAGACCGCCGGTCTCGGCGGTATCGCCCGCACCATGCCCCTGCTGAGCGGCTTCTTCCTGCTCCTCGGGCTCGCCTCCCTGGGCCTGCCCGGGACCAGCGGCTTTCCCGCCGATCTGCTGCTGATCCTGGGCATATTCCAGGCGCACACCGGCGCCGGGCTGGCCGCCCTGGTCGCTGCCATACTCGCCGCAGGCTATTTCCTGGGACTCTATCGCCGCACCTTCCTCGGACCTGTCACCAACGCGGTGGTCGCCGAATCCAAGGACCTGCGTCCGCGGGAGCTGATCCTGGCCCTGACCCTGTCGCTGCTCGTGATCCTGCCCGGGCTCTGGCCTCAGGGGGTGCTGGACCTGACGCACTCGAGCGCCGTGGCGTGGCTCGCCCGGGTGCAGCCCCCGCGGGCGGCCGCCGAGTCCCCGGGTGCGATCCTGGCGGGCGCGCGGGGCGCCCAGCCTTCAGGCACTCACTGAGCAAGGGGTCCCCAGCGTGGACATCCGCTTCTCCCCCATCGGCATCATCCGCTCGCCCTATACCGACAAGTTCGGCATCCCACGGCAGCCGGGACTGGTGAGGGCCGCTGAGGCGCGCCTGGTGCTGCGGCGCGAGTACGCACGCGAGGAGGCCTTCAAGGGCATCGAGGGCTTCTCCCACCTCTGGCTGGTCTTCGTCTTCCACGATGACGATCTGCAAGGGGCCTGGCGGCCGACCGTGCGCCCGCCCCGACTGGGCGGACGTGAGCGCGTCGGGGTCTTCGCGAGCCGGTCGCCCCATCGACCAAACCCGATCGGTCTCTCGGCCGTGGAGCATCTGGGCCTGGAGCGTGGACCCGAAGGTCTTGCGCTGCGGCTGCGAGGGGTGGACCTGCTCGATGGCACGCCGGTGCTGGACGTCAAGCCCTATGTCCCTTATTCCGACGCCATCCAAGACGCCAGGTCCGGTTTTGCGACGGACGACCGCCAAACGGATTGGACGGTGATCTTCAGCGCCGAGGCGGAGGCGGCGGTGGCCGCCTCCGATCCCCGGGGAGGGCTTCGGCTTCGGGACCTGATCGAGCAGGTGCTGGCCCAGGATCCGCGACCAGGTTACATGGACCGTTATCCGGGGCGCTCCCAGTTCCGCCTGCGACTCTATGATCTCGAGGTGCACTGGCGGGTCGAGGGCCGCACCGCACTGGTGACCGGGGTGATGCCGGCACCCGGGCTCCGGCAGGGGTCAGGCTGATGGGTGGTGGCGCTGGCGCACCGCCTCGTAGAGACAGATCCCGGCGGCCACCGAGACGTTGAGACTCTCCACCCGCCCCAGCATGGGCAGAGAGATCAGGGAATCGCAGCGCTCCCGGGTGAGACGGCGCAGCCCTTGCCCCTCTGCGCCCATGACCAGGCCGGTGGGCCCGGTGAGATCGGCCTCGAAGAGCCCGCCCGATGCCTCCCCCGCGGTCCCGATGAGCCAGATCCCACGCTCCTTGATCCGGTCCATGGTGCGCGCGAGATTCGTGACCTGAATGTACGGCACCGTCTCGGCGGCCCCGCTCGCGACCTTGCAGGCCACGGGCGTCAGTCCGCACGCGTTATCCTTGGGGGCGATGACGGCGTGCACCCCGGCCGCGTCGGCCGTGCGCAGACAGGCGCCCAGATTGTGTGGATCCTGAACCTCATCGAGCAGCAGGAGGAGCGGCCTGCCTTCCACGGCGTCCAGCAGGGAATCGAGGTCCCGCTGGAGACGGGGCGAGGGGCTTCGGACCCAGGCCAGGACGCCCTGGTGATTCGCGCCCTCGGCCGCCTCGTCGAGGAGCTGCGCGCTGACCTGGCGGATCGGGATACCGGCCCTGCGCGCATCTGCCGCGAGCTCCGCAAGGCGACGGTCACGCCGGCCCCGGTCGAGCCACAGCTCGTCCACGCCGTGCTGGCCGAACTTGAGGGCACTGCGGGCGCTATGGATGCCCGCCACCAGGGATCGATCTTTCTTTTGCACGCGAGGCCCCCAATTAGTGGCCGAAAAGACGAGTATGCCCCCTCGCCCGCACCAGGGCGCGCTGAAGACTGACAAAGATCACTGGAATGCCGCGCCGCTTCAGACGATCTGAGCGCATCGAGTCGCTTGGCCGATAGGGGCGCCAGGGCAGCGACCCACCAGGCGATCGGCTCAGGGATTTCCGCTCAGGACCCGACGGGGGCGATTCTGTATACTTTGGCGGGCTTGAGGGGCGGGGACCGGAACCGGCCGGTCCGTCAGGATTTTTTACAGTCACAGGCGCTCGAATCGCGAGACAGTCTGGGAAGTCACTAAGATCAAAATCTTAGGCGCGCGGCCCCAATCTTGCATCTGAGTGAGTATCACCTATGCCGGGAGTCGACATGAGCGATCAGCCTCACCATGAAGTACCAGAGCAGGATGCGGTCCTCCAGGGGAGGCGGCGTCTGCTCAAGGCCGCGGCCGCATCCGCGCCCCTGATAGCCACCCTGCCCAACGGCGCCGCCTTCGCGACGGCGAGCACCGCCCAGTGTGTCCTCGAGGCACGGGACGCCAGCAAGACGAACCAAGATTCCACCTTCGACGCCAAGGCGGCGCTCGGAGACGGCTATGTCCGGGTCAAGGGGACACAGACCGAGTTCACAAGGGTCGTGGAAACAAAGACCCGAGAGGTGGGCGTCTCGCAGAACGCGGAGACCACCACGATCGTCTATTCCTTCCCGTCCGCCCCCAGCACCTATTACAACGTTGACGGCACGATTTTCAATTCGGCCGAGGGCGGTTGGACGAAGGGCGCGTCTCAGGACGTCTACCTTCTGCGCGTCTTCGTCCCCACGGACGGTAACGGCACGCCGGTTGGGACGGATCCCCAATCGGTCGATAATTGCAGCTTCGTCTCCGGGGTCGCCCAGGATATTCCCCCGCAGTGCATCTATCCCGTCGGTCAGCGGGATTTCTTCAGGGACGACGGCAACATGGGCCTCACCACCAGTTGCCTGTGCTCGGTCAATCCCACCCTGGTGCCGGGTGCCTGCGATGTGCCTCCCGGCTGAAGGGTTGTTTCGCTAACAGGTGCACCGTTTCACCACCCTTTGCACCAGCGATACGATCGAGCCCTGGGGCACTCACTGCAGCGTCTATAATCGGCGCACCGGCGATACCCATCTGATCAGCCTCCTTCCGGCGGAGATCCTCCGCCTGCTCATCGACGGTCCCTTGGATCTCAGCGCCATCAGTGAGCGCATGGCGCAGTTGTGCGAGACGCCCAATACCCCCGAGTGGACGGAGAAGATGCGTGCCCTGACCGGGGAGCTGGCGCGCCTCGAGCTGGTGGACGCGCTGCCGGGGTGACGCTGGATCAACTGGCAGAGACCGTCGATCTTCGCTCGGCCGCGCGGCGCTCGGGGATCTACTACCAGACCGGCCCCTTCATCATCAGGCTCCGGTCCCGCCTCGCGGAGCTGGTCGGGCTGCTCCATCAGTTCTATGGGCCCTCCTGGGCGGCGACCGAACCGGCGGTGGCGCATTTCATGATCGATATCGATCGCGTCCCGGGAATCCGCGGACACTGGCGGCCCCAGGCCCAGTTCAGGCTCGACGCCATCTATCCCTTTGAGCCCTACCCGCTCGAGCAGTCCTTCCCCCTGCTGGAGTGGGGGCTCAACTGGAGCATCGGGACCCGCGCCCACCGCTATCTGATGCTCCACGCGGGGGTCCTGGAGCGCGATGGGCAGGCACTCATACTCCCGGGCATGCCGGGCTCCGGCAAGAGCACCCTGTCGGCGGCCCTGGCCTATCGCGGTTGGCGCTTTTTCACCGACGAGATCGGCCTGATCGACCCCAAGTCCGGAAAAGTCTGGCCGATCCCGCGGGCAGTGCCGCTCAAGAACCGCTCCATCCCGGTGATCCGGGAGTACCTGCCCGAGGCCTTCCTGGGCCCGGTCTTCAAGAAGACCCGCAAGGGCGATGTGGCACACCTGCGCCCGCCCAGCGCGAGCATCGAGCGACAACGGGAGCCGGCCCGGCCCCGCTGGGTCCTGTTTCCTCATTACGTGCAGGGCCTGGCGGCGCCCAGGTCCGTCACCCTGGAAAAGAGCCTCGGCTTCACCCGCCTCGCGCAGAACGCCTTCAACTACCGGCTGATGGCGGAGGCCGGGTTCCACGCCCTGGCCCGGTTGATCCGCGAGTGCGACTGCTACAGCCTGGATTACGGCGACCTCGACTCCGCCATCGCCGTGATCGACGGCCTGAGCCAGGATGCAGCGGCCTAAGACCCCCCCGCTGTTCCAACTCTGGTCGGACCCCCGGTCGGCGGCCGGCCTGTCACCGGCCGCCTGGAACGAGGTGTTGATGGCCGCCCGCGGCGAGCGGATCGTCGCGCGTCTGGGCTACCGAATCGAGGATGCCGGTGCCTTCGACGATTGCCCAGCGGCAGTCCAAGACATGCTGATCGGCGCCAGGCCTTATAACGACATGCTGCATAGCCGCGCGCTGCGGGAGTTGCGCCACCTGCGTCTGGCGCTCGAGCCCCTGGACACGGACCTGATCCTGCTCAAGGGCGGCGCCTATCTGGCGGCCGGCCTACCGCTGGCGCGCGGAAGACCCTTGCGCGACCTGGACGTACTGGTGCACCGGGGGCAGATCGAGGCCGTCGAGACCCAGATGGTCAGCCGCGGATGGGAGTCGCAGATCGAGGACGACTACGACCAGCGCTACTACCGCGACTGGATGCACGAGATCCCGCCCCTGCGCCACGTCGAGCGGGGATGGGAGGTGGACGTGCATCACACCCTGCTCCCCCTGACCAGTCGGCTGCACCCGGACGCGGAGCTGTTCTGGGAGTCGTCGGTCCCCCTCGAGGGAATGGAGCCGGTGCGGGTGCTCTGTCCGGCCGACATGGTGCTCCACACCGCCGCCCATCTGTTCTACGACGGCGAGGTCCGCGGCGGTCTGGGCGACCTCCTGGATATCGACGCGCTCCTGCGGCACTTTGCCGTTGACGACGGGTTTTGGGGCGATCTGCTGGGCCGGGCGGGACGCCTGCAGTTGGGGCGGCCCCTCCATTACGCCCTCGGCTTTGCGCACCGCTTGCTCCGCACCCCCATACCGCGGCACGTGCGGCAGGAGGCTGGGGAGCGCTTCGGCCCCGGCTGGGCCGCCGACCGGGTCATGACCCGGCTGGTCGGCCGGGTCCTGCGGCCGGGATCGACCGGCGCCACCCCGGTCTCGGACTGGCTGCTCTTCGTACGCTCACACTGGCTGCGAATGCCGCCGCGGATACTGATCCCACATCTGACCCGCAAGGCGATCCGGCGCCTGCGCGGATCGCAGGACACGGCGCCGGTTGACGGCGCCGAGATCCCGCCGCGGGACCCCCTGGCCCTGGACCCTGACAACAAGCCTTAGCGAAGCGCCGACCCTTTGCGCTTCCCGCCCCGGCCTGGAGCCCCGCCTCAATCCACCAATTCCCCCTCGATCAACTGCTCGAAGCTCAGTGCCCCTTCCCTGACATCGACCTCGATCAGATCGCCGGGGCCGAAGCGGCCGGCCAAGATCTCCTGGGCCAGGGGATTCTCCAGCTGGGCGCGGATGGCCCGCTTGAGCGGCCGGGCGCCGTAGACCGGGTCGAACCCGGCCTCCCCCAGGTGGTCCAGCGCGGCGTCGCTGACCGTGAGCTTCATGTCCCGATCGGCCAGACGCCTCTGGAGGTACTCGATCTGGATCCGCGCGATGGCCCGGATCTGGGCCACGTCCAGCGGATGGAAAACCACGATGTCGTCGAGCCGGTTGATGAACTCGGGCCTGAAGGCGTGGCGCACGATCTCCATCACCGCGTCCTTCATGGCCGCATAACCGCTCTCGCCCGATCCCATGGAGGCCCGCTGCTGGATAATGTCCGAGCCCAGGTTGCTGGTCATGACGATGACGGCGTTCTTGAAGTCGACGGTGCGACCCTGACCGTCGGTGAGCCGCCCGTCGTCGAGCACCTGCAGGAGCACGTTGAAGACGTCCGGGTGAGCCTTTTCCACCTCGTCGAGCAGGATGACGCTGTAGGGCCGACGCCGGATGGCCTCGGTGAGATAGCCGCCCTCCTCGTAGCCCACGTAGCCAGGCGGCGCCCCGATCAGGCGGGCCACCGAGTGCTTCTCCATGAACTCGGACATGTCGATGCGGACCATGGCCTCATCGGTGTCGAAGAGGAAGCTAGCCAGGGCCTTGCAGAGCTCGGTCTTGCCCACGCCGGTCGGTCCGAGGAACAGGAAGGAGCCGATGGGTCGATTGGGGTCCGAGAGCCCGGCCCGGGAGCGGCGGATGGCGTCGCTGACCGCACGTACCGCCTCGTCCTGTCCGATCACCCGACGGCCCAGCTCCTGCTCCATGCGCAGCAGCTTGTCGCGCTCCCCCTCGAGCATCTTGGAGACCGGGATACCGGTCCACTTGGAGACGATCTCGGCGATCTCCTCCTCAGTGACCTTGTTCCGCAGGAGCCGCGTCTCGCCCTGCTCCATCTCGGCGGCGGAGGCGAGCCGGCGCTCCAGCTCCGGGATCCGCCCATAGGCCAGCTCCGACATGCGCGCCAGGTCGCCGGCACGCCGGGCGGTCTCCATCTCCACCCGGGCCCGGTCCAGCTCCTCCTTGATGTGGGCGGTGCCCTGGACCGCAGCCTTCTCGGACTTCCAGATCTCGTCGAGATCCGCAAACTCGCGCTCGAGCCGCTCGATCTGGCCCTCGAGATCCGCCAAACGCTTCTTTGACGCCTCGTCGGATTCCTTCTTCAGGGCCTCGCGCTCGATCTTGAGCTGGATCAGGCGCCGGTCGAGCTTGTCCATCTCCTCGGGCATGGAGTCGATCTCCATGCGGATCTGGGAGGCGGCCTCGTCGATCAGGTCGATGGCCTTGTCCGGGAGCTGACGATCCGTGATGTAACGGTGGGAGAGGGTCGCCGCGGCGACGATGGCGGGGTCGGTGATCTCGACCGCGTGGTGGACCTCGTAGCGCTCCTTGAGTCCGCGCAGGATGGCGATGGTGTCCTCCACGTTGGGCTCGTCCACCAGCACCTTCTGGAAGCGCCGCTCGAGCGCCGCGTCCTTCTCCACGTACTTGCGGTACTCATCGAGCGTGGTGGCGCCGATGCAGTGAAGCTCGCCGCGGGCCAGGGCGGGCTTGAGCATGTTGCCCGCGTCCATGGCCCCCTCGGCCTTGCCGGCGCCGACCATGGTGTGGAGCTCGTCGATGAACAGGATGATGTTGCCTTCCTGCTTGGCGACGTCGTTGAGCACCGCCTTGAGCCGCTCCTCGAACTCACCGCGGAACTTGGCCCCGGCGATCAGCCCGGCCATGTCGAGTGACAGGAGCCGCTTGGTCTTGATCCCCTCGGGCACCTCGCCGTTGACGATGCGTTGGGCCAGGCCCTCGACGATGGCGGTCTTGCCGACGCCGGGCTCACCGATCAGCACCGGGTTGTTCTTGGTGCGCCGGGCCAGGACCTGGATGGTGCGGCGGATCTCGTCGTCACGCCCGATCACCGGGTCGAGCTTGCCCTGCTCGGCCCGCTCGGTCACGTCGATGGTGTACTTCTCCAGGGCCTGGCGCTGGTCCTCCGCGTTGGGGTCGTTCACGCTCTGTCCGCCACGCACGGCCGAGATCGCCTTCTCCAGGGCGCCCTTGCTCGCGCCCGCGTCGCGCATGAGCTGTCCCAGGGCGCCCTTGTCATCGATGGCGGCGAGCACGAAGAGCTCGGAGGAGATGTACTGGTCGTTGCGTTGCTGAGCGAGCTTGTCGGTCTGATTGAGGACCCGGTTGAGCTCGTTGCTCACATGGACGTCGCCGGCCGCCCCCTCCACCCTGGGCAGCCGCTCCAGGGCCTCGCCCAGGGCCGAGCGCAGCCGGTTGACGTTGACGTCGGCCTGGGTCAACAGGTGGCGGACACTGCCGCCCTCCTGGTCGAGGAGGGCGGTCATCAGGTGGATGGGCTCGATGAACTGGTGATCACGCCCCACCGCCAGGCTCTGGGCGTCCGCCAGGGCCATCTGAAACTTTGCCGTCAGCTTGTCCATCCGCATGGTGTTAATTCTCTGATGGATAGAATGGATATTCGCAAATTGCGGACTTCGCAATGCAGTTCAAGCCCCTGGAGGCGCTCACGAGGGTACGCGCTGGGCGACCAGCAGGGCGAGATCGCGGATGCCCCGCGTCTGATCCCCGAGCCGGCCCTCGTCCCGGTAGGCGCGCACCACCAGGCTGGGAAACAGGTCCAGCAGCTCGTTGGGACCGAGCCGATAGGCCGGATCCGAGGGCCCCCGATCGCTCACCGCCTCGCGGCTGAAGGTCTGATAGAAGAGCACGCCGCCGGGTCTCAGCGCCGCTGCGATCGCCGGGGCCAGACCCCGTTCGAGGAAGTGGGCGACCAGGATCAGTTGATAGGCCGCTGGCGCCGGTGGATCGCCGATCAGGTCCCGAACCGAGGCGTCCACGGGGAGCCCGAGCCCCCGGGCCTCGGCGCAGAGCCTCCCGATGGCCACCGGCGAGAGGTCCCAGGCATCCACCCGAAAACCGCGCGCCGCGAGCCAGAGCGCATTGGCCCCGAGACCGCAGGCGAGATCGAGTGCCCGCCCCCCCGCCGCAGGCAGCAGATGTCCGTATTCCAGCAGGATAAGCGCAGGGTCGGGAAGACCCTCGGCCTCACGGTAGCGCTGATCCCACTTCAGCCGCAGGGAGACGTTCTCGGTATCGGGGGGACCTTGGGGCATGGCTCACGGGCGACGCTTCGGGTTTGTGCGAGGCTGGTGCCGCGGGCGGCGCGCACGGGTAGGCTCGCCGATCAGTCCGGCGCCGGCCCCGCGAGGCCGCGTGCCAGGTCCGCCTGGATGTCGGCGATGGCCTCGAGCCCCACCGCCACCCGCACCAGGCCCTCGCCGATACCGGCGACGGCCCTTTCCTCGGGGCTCAGCCGGCCATGGGTGGTGGTCGCCGGATGGGTGATGGTGGTCTTGGTATCGCCCAGGTTGGCGGTGATGGAGAGCATCCGGGTGGCATCGATCAGGCCCCAGGCACCTTCGCGCCCGCCGCGCACGTCGAAGGCGACGATGCCCCCGCCAGTCGTCTGCTGGCGCCCGACCAGGTCATGCTGGGGGTGCTCCGGCCGCCCCGGGTAATAGACGCGCTCCACCGCGGGCTGATCGACCAGCCAGTCCGCCAGCATGGCCGCGGAGCGGGCATGGGCATGCATGCGCAGCTCCAGAGTCTCCAGCCCCTTGAGAAAGATCCAGGCGTTGAATGGGCTCAAGGTGGCCCCGGCGGTGCGCAACACGCCGAACACCTCCTCCCCCACCCGCTTGCGATCGCCGACAACGGCCCCGCCGATACAGCGCCCCTGCCCGTCCAGATACTTGGTGGCGGAATGCACCACCAGGTCCGCACCCAGCTCGAGCGGGCGCTGCAGGGCCGGGGTGCAGAAGCAGTTGTCCACCGCGAGCAGACAGCCGCGGCGGCGGGCGATGCCCGCCAGGCCCCGCAGGTCCACCATCTCGGTGAGCGGATTGGAGGGCGTCTCGCAGAACAGGAGCCGGGTCTGGGGACCGACCGCCCCGTCCCAGGCCTCGAGATTCGCGAGGGGCACATAGCTGGTGGTGATCCCGAAGCGCGTCAGATACTTGTTGAACAGCATGGTGGTGCTGCCGAAGACGCTGCGAGAGCAGACGATGTGGTCTCCGCTCTGCAGCAGCCCCATGCACAAGGCCAGGATGGCGGCCATGCCCGAGGCGGTGGCCACGCACGACTCTCCGCCCTCCAACGCCGCCAGGCGCTCCTCGAAGGTGCGGACCGTGGGGTTGGTGAAGCGCGAGTAGATGTTGCCCGGCACCTCCCCGGAGAAACGCGCCGCCGCCTCGGCGGCACTGGCGAAGACAAAGCTGGAGGTGGTGAAGATCGGCTCGCCGTGCTCGCCCTCCTGGGTGCGCTGGTGGCCGGTGCGCACCGCCCTGGTGGCAAACCCCAGACCCAGTTGGTTCGGATCGACGTGATTCGGGTTTAGGGCGCCGATCCCATTCTCAGGCGGTGTTGTGAATCTCAATGACGGTCTCGCTGTGGCGGGATCGGGTCTCCTTGGCGCCGTCGTTGCGATTGGCCTCGAGGTGCTGGAGATAATCGGGCGTGACGTCTCCGGTGACATAGTCCCCATCGAAGACCGAGCAATCGAAACGATCCACGTCGCTCTTGCCCTTCTTCTGGACCGCCTGGATCAGGTCGTCGAGGTCCTGATAGATCAGTCGGTCGGCCCCGAGGAGGGCCGCAAGCTCATCCTCGGTGCGGCCGTGTGCGATCAGCTCGCTCGCCGCCGGCATGTCGATGCCGTAGACATTCGGGTAGCGCACCGGCGGTGCCGCGGAGGCGAAATAGACCCGATTGGCGCCCGCCTCACGGGCCATCTGGATGATCTGCTGGGAGGTGGTCCCGCGCACGATGGAGTCGTCCACCAGCAGCACGTTCTTCTTGCGGAACTCCAGATCGATGGCATTGAGCTTCTGGCGCACCGACTGCTTGCGCACCTTCTGGCCGGGCATGATGAAGGTGCGCCCAATGTAGCGGTTCTTGATGAAGCCTTCCGTGTAGGGCAGCCCGAGCTGGTTGGCTAGCTGAAGGGCCGCGGTGCGGCTAGTGTCCGGGATGGGGATGACCACATCGATGTCACCGCTGGACCATTCGCGCCGGATCTTCGCCGCCAGGCGCTTGCCCATACGCGAGCGCGCCTTGTGGACCGAGATGTTATCGATGATGGAGTCCGGCCGGGCGAAGTACACGAACTCGAAGATGCAGGGGGACAGGATGGGGGCGACCGCGCACTGGCGGGTGTAGAGCTGACCCTCCACGCTCACGAACACGGCCTCGCCGGGGGCGACATCGGCGATCAGCGTGAAGCCCAGGGTGTCGAGGGCCACGGACTCCGAGGCGATCATGTACTCGGTGCCCTCGTCGGTCTCCCGCCGGCCATAGACGAGCGGGCGGATACCGTGGGGGTCGCGGAAGCCGAAGATACCGAATCCCGGGATCATGGCGACCGCCGCATAGCCGCCCCGGCAGCGCCGATGCACCCCCGCCACGGCGCGGAAGATGTCCTGCTCGTCGATGCGCAGCTTGCCCTGGATCTGCAGCTCATGGGCGAAGATGTTGAGCAGGATCTCCGAGTCGGACTCGGTATTGATGTGGCGCAGATCCTCCAGATAGAGATCGCGCTTCAGGTCCTCGGCGTTGGTGAGATTGCCGTTGTGCGCGAGCGCTATGCCGTATGGGGAATTGACGTAGAAGGGCTGCGCCTCGGCGGAGCTGGAGGCCCCGGCGGTGGGGTAGCGCACATGGCCGATGCCAATGTTGCCCCGAAGCTGAATCATGTTGCGGGTGCGAAAGACATCCCTGGCCAGCCCGTTGTCCTTGCGCAGATGGAGTCGGTCCCCCTCACAGGTCACGATCCCAGCCGCGTCCTGGCCGCGGTGTTGGAGCACCAGCAGGGCGTCGTAGAGCGACTGATTGACCGGACTCTTGCCGACGATTCCGACGATGCCGCACATGGGAACCTCGCTTGGGCGCCGGCCGGGCCGGCACCAAGGTAAGTGCAGGGACGCTAACTCAGAACAACGCGTGGCCGCAACCGCGGGCGGTCAACCGAGGGGATAAACACTCAGGGGCCTCGGCAAGGGCTCTCAGCGGGGGCGCGCCAAAGGGCCCTAGCAGCTGCGGGCCTGAGTCAGACCCGCTTGAGCTGATCCTGGAGCCCTTGCGGGACCAGGCCCAACATCCAGTCCGCCAGCGACTGGAACTCGGCGATGGTGCTGGACTCCTTCCACCAGGGCTCCTCCGGCAGCGGTGTCAGGCTGGCGAGATAGACGGCCATGGCCACCAGGACGGCGCCCCGGGCGGCGCCAAACAGGAATCCGAGGGAACGGTCGATGGTGCTCAGCCGGGTCTGATCCAGCGCCCGGGTCAACAGAGCGCCCAGAATCGCGCCCAGAATCAACACCGCGACCACGATGCCGACGAAGGCCGCCGCGTGCCGCACCGAGGGTTCGGCAATCTGCGCGGTAAGCAGCTCCGCGACGTCTCGGTGATAGAGCCACCCGAGCCCCAGCGCGGCAACCCAGACGACGAGTGAAAGCACCTCGCGGACCAGCCCGCGGGCCACACCGATCAGCGCGGACAAGAGGATGACCCCGATGAAGGCCACATCGACCCAATTCATACCGGCTCCCAAGGGCGCAGGCCCCGCTGGAAAAAGGCCAAGGAAACGCCGATCTCCTGCGTTTCCCGTCGGGGCCAGGGATGGCCCGGCATTTTCAGGCGCCTGAGCGACAAGAAAATGGAGCGGCCAGAGGATCGCGCCTCTCGGACCGCGGGCGGATCAACGGCCAGGATGGCATTTGATCAGCGTCTCCCTAGGGGTAGCTTCTGATGAGCGTATCGAGCTTCATGCGCTCGCGCAGGGCGCCGGCGGTACGCTCGACGCTGGCACGGTCGATCTCCGGACCAACGGCGACGCGATAGTACAGCTTGCCGTTGACGTCCGCCTTTTCGACGAAGGCGGAAAAGCCGCCCTTGCGCAGCTTCGCCTCCAGCTCGGCGGCCCCCTCCTGGGTGCCCAAACTGGCCACCTGAACGACCCAGGACGGCATGCCGTCCGCCGGGACGCGCGGGGCGGCAGGCTCCGGTGCCGGCGGCGGCTTCGAGACCGGGGGGGCCGGCTGCCGCGTCTCCGCCCGATGCGGGCTGGGGAGAGGCTTCGCCGCGCTCGCCGGCGAGGGCAGACCGGCCGCCGGATTGTCCGGACCCAGGTCCGCCGCCGCCTCGTCGTCGAGGGCACCCGGGGCGGCCGGCTCCAGATCACCGGCGGGCGGCAGGGCCAGGGGCTGGGTGTCCGTCAGCTCCGAGTCGTCCAGCCCGCCCACGCCGGAGCTCTCGGGCCCGAGAAAGACCTCCGAGGAAAGATCCGGGTCGAAGGCGGGAGGGCGTGGCATGGATTCCTGGATGGGCGGTGGCGATAGCGACTCGCGCTCGAAGAGCATGGGCACGAAGATCACCGCCAGGGCGACGATGACGACCGCCCCCACCAACCGTTGCTTGGCACCTTCTCGCATTGCTTCCTCGATTCAGCCAGCCGGCTCGGGCATCAGGCGGCCTGCCGGGGCCCGGCTCGCCGTCTTTGGCCCCTCCAGTCATTGGCGGCTCAGTATACCAGTGGATCCGTTCGCGCCCACATGGGTGAGGGCCCTGCCGACGGTAGTGAAGGAACCGCAGACCAGCACACAGTCGCCCGGGAGCGCGGCCGCCAGCGCCGCCTCCAGCGCAACGTCCAGGGCCGGCAGGACACGGCTGTCCCGATCCCCCAGCACGGGCGCCGCCCGCTCGGCCAGCCGCTCGGCGGCCATGGCCCGGGAATCAGGGCTCTGGGTCAGGAACCAGGTGTCCACCAGCGGGGCCAGGGGCGCGACGATCTCCTCCGGTTGCTTGTCGGCGAGCACGCCGAGCACGGCGAGCAGCCTTCCCGAGCAGTGTAAGGCCCGCAGGTTTGCTGCCAGGGAGACGGCGGCCGCGCCATTGTGGGCCACGTCGAGGATCCAGGTGACGGGTCCGGGTATGACCTGGAAGCGCCCCGGGAGCCGGGCACGGGTGAGACCGGCGCGGATGGCGTTCACGGGGATCGGCAGGCGCCCGCCCAGACCGCGCAGGGCGGCGATGGCCGCCGCGGCGTTGTGGTACTGGAAGACACCGCGCATGGCTGGGGCCGGCAGGGCCAGGCGCTCCCCATCGGGGCCCGACCAAATCCAGGCCCCGGCGGTGGCCGGCTCGACTCCGATCTCACGGCCCACCTGCCGGACCTTGGCGCCGATGCGCTCGGCCTCGGCGCGCAACTCACCGGGGGCATCGACCTGGCCGATCACGGCGGGTCGGTCGGGACGGAAGATCCCGGCCTTCTCCAGGGCGATCTCCCCCAGGCTGTTGCCGAGCCAGTCGGTATGGTCACGCCCGATGGAGGTCACCACCGAGACGTCCGCGTCGATCAGATTGACCGCATCGAGACGCCCGCCCAGCCCGACCTCGAGCACGGCCAGATCCGGGCGGGCGCTCGCAAACCGGTCAAGGGCGGCGAGGGTGCCGAACTCGAAATAGGTGAGCGGGGTCCCACGCCGCGCCTCCTCGACCCGCTCGAAGGCCTCGATCAATGACTGATCGTCGATGGGCTCGGCGCCCATACGCACCCGCTCGTTGTAACGCACCAGGTGCGGAGAGGTATAGCTGGCGGTCCGGTAGCCCGCCGCCTCCGCCATGGCCTCAATCAGGGCCACACAGGACCCCTTGCCATTGGTGCCGCCGACGATGATGACCGGGAAACCGAGCTCGGGCGGGCCCAGCCGGGACCATACCTGGCCCACCCGCCCCAATCCCAGCTCGATGCGCCTGGGGTTCAGGGTGCCCTGCCAGGCGAGCCAGTCGTCGAGGCTCCTCAATGTCGCGGGCGGCGCATCAGGATGGCGAGGATCTCCGCGAGACGCTCGCGCAGGTCCCGGCGGTCGGTGATCATGTCGAGCGCACCCTTGTCCAGCAGGAACTCGCTGCGCTGGAACCCCTCCGGGAGCTTCTCCCGCACCGTCTGCTCGATGACCCGCGGGCCGGCGAACCCGATCAGGGCCCCGGGCTCGGCGATGTTGATGTCCCCCAACATGGCGAGGCTCGCGGATACGCCGCCCATGGTGGGATCGGTCATCACCGAGATGAAGGGCAGGCCCTGCTCACGCATGCGCCCGAGGGCGGCGCTCGTCTTCGCCATCTGCATCAGGGAGAACAGGCTCTCCTGCATGCGGGCGCCGCCGCTGGCGGAGAAACACACCAGGGGGGCATCCTGTTCCAGCGCCCCGTCCACAGCGCGCACAAAACGCTCGCCCACCACCGAGCCCATGGATCCGGCCATGAACTCGAACTCGAAGGCGGCCGCGACGATGGGGTTTCCCTTGAGCTGGCCGCGCATGACGACCAGCGCCTCCTTCTCACCCGACTGCTTCTGGGCCTGGATCAGGCGGTCCTTGTACTTCTTCAGGTCCTTGAACTTGAGCGGATCGACGGACTCCAGATCCGCCGCGATCTCCTCGCGGGGCTCCGGGTCCAGGAACTGGTCGAGCCGGCGCCGCGCCCGGATACGGTTGTGATAGGTGCACTTGGGGCACACCTCCAGATTCCGCTCCAGCTCGGCCCGGTAGAGGATGGCGTTGCAGCCAGGGCATTTGGCCCAGATCCCCTCGGGCACGGCCCTCTTGTGCCGCGCCTCGGTACGGATGCGGCTCGGCATCAATTTATCGAACCAGCTCATGGATAGGTCTCGTTCTTGTGGGAGGAGCGGCGCGGCGCCGCTCGGAACACTGACGCTCGAGCGGCGAAGCGACTTAGCGACCGGCGTCCACGCGGTCGATGGCCGTCCGCAGACCGGAGAGGAATCCGCCGATCGCCTCTGGAATGCGTTCCGGGGCCCGGGCCAGGGCCTCGATCCGCTCGACGATGGCGCTGCCGACGATGACCGCGTCGGCGACCGCTGCGACCCGGGCGGCGGTGTCCTCGTCCTTGATCCCGAAGCCAACACCCACGGGCAGCGGGATACGGGCCTTGATGGCGGCCACCTTTTCGGCCACCGCATCGGTGTCGAGGTGACCGGCGCCGGTCACGCCCTTGACCGAGACATAGTAGACGAACCCCGAGGCGACCTCGCCGATCAGGCCGATGCGCCGATCCGTGGAGGTGGGGGCCAGCAGATAGACCAGATCCAGGCCCTCGGCGCGCAGGGCGTCCACCAGTCCATGCCCCTCCTCCGGCGGCACGTCCACCACCAGGGCGCCATCGACCCCGGCGGCGCGGGCCGCGGCAGCGAAGGTCCCGTAGCCCATCACCTCGATCGGGTTGAGATACCCCATCAGGACCACGGGGGTGTCCTGATCCTGGGCGCGAAAGGCCTCGACCAGGTGCATGACGTCGGTGAGCGACACGCCATTGCCCAGGGCACGCTCGGTGGCCCGCTGAATGACCGGGCCGTCCGCCACTGGGTCGGAGAATGGCACACCCAGCTCGATCAGATCGGCCCCGGCGGCCACCATGGCATGCATCAGGGGCACCGTGACGTCCGGGCTCGGGTCCCCGGCGGTGACGAAGGGGATCAGGGCGGTTCGCCCGACGCCCTTGAGTTGCCCGAAGCGGGCGGCGATGCGGCTCACAGGATTAGGCCTTCGTGCTTGGCCACCGTGTGCATGTCCTTGTCGCCCCGCCCGGAGAGGTTGACCAGGATGGTCTGGTCCCGTCGCATCCGGGGGGCGAGCTTGGCCGCATAGGCGAGCGCATGGCTGGATTCCAACGCGGGGATGATGCCCTCGGTCCGCGTCAGGGCGTGGAAGGCGGCGAGCGCCTCGTCGTCGGTGATCGAGTCGTAGCGGGCGCGCCCGCTGTCCTTGAGCCAGGCGTGCTCGGGGCCGACCCCCGGATAGTCCAGACCCGCCGAGACCGAATGGGTCTCGATGATCTGGCCATTGCTGTCCTCCATGAGATAGGTGCGGTTGCCGTGGAGGACCCCTGGACGGCCAGCGCATAGGGGGGCGGCGTGGTGCCCGGTGGCGAGCCCCTCCCCCGCCGCCTCGACCCCGTACATCGCCACGCCCTCGTCCTCGATGAATGGATGGAAGAGTCCGATGGCATTGGAGCCGCCGCCGACACAGGCGACCAGGGCATCGGGCAGGCGACCGCTGCGCTCCAGCATCTGCGCCCGCGCCTCGCGCCCGATCACCGTCTGGAAGTCGCGAACCATGGCCGGATAGGGATGCGGACCGGCGACGGTGCCGATGATGTAGAAGGTGTCGTCGATGTTGGTGACCCAGTCGCGCATCGCCTCATTGAGCGCATCCTTGAGGGTGCGCGACCCCGACGTCACCGACACCACCCGGGCGCCCAGGAGGCGCATGCGGTAGACGTTGGCCTCCTGGCGGGCCACGTCCACCTCGCCCATATAGACCACGCACTCCAGCCCCAGGCGAGCCGCGACGGTGGCGCTGGCGACGCCATGCTGACCCGCCCCCGTCTCGGCGATGATCCGGGTCTTGCCCATGCGCCGGGCCAGCAGCGCCTGGCCGATGGTGTTGTTCACCTTATGGGCGCCGGTATGGTTGAGATCCTCGCGCTTGAGGAAGATCTGGGCACCGCCCAGGTCGCGGCTCCAGCGCTCGGCGTGATAGAGGGGCGAGGGGCGGCCCACGTAATCGCGCAGGTCCGCATTCAGCTCGGCCTGGAACTCGGGGTCACCCAGATAGCGCTCGTAGGCGGCCCTGAGCTCCTCCAGGGGCTGCATGAGGGTCTCGGGGACGAAGATGCCCCCGTAGGGACCAAAGTGTCCACCCGCGTCGGGCCAATGGTAGGCGGCCGCACCGGGTGGTCGCGGCCGGTCAGGAATCGAATCGGGCTCTATCGCCATCTCTTACCCCTTGCAGGAAGGCTGAAATCTTCGCGCTGTCCTTGACGCCGCTGACCGACTCGACGCCGCCGCTGACGTCCACGCCGAAGGGCCGCACCCGGCGGATCGCCTCCGCCACATTGTCGGGCGTGAGGCCGCCGGCCAGCACGATCCGGCGCCCCAGCACGGGGGGAATCCGCCCCCAGTCGAAGGACTGGCCGGTGCCTCCGGGGAGCAACGGGTCATAGGCGTCGAGCAGCACACCGGCAGCAGCCGGGTAGGCCGCGGCCCGCGCCAGGGGATCGAGCCCCGGGCCCATGCGGATCGCCTTGATCCAGCGCCGACCGAAGCTGGCGCAATAGGCCGCCTCCTCCTCTCCGTGGAACTGGATTAAATCCAGGGGGACTCGCTCGAGTATCCCGCGGACCCGCTCGGCGGGCGCGTCCACAAAGAGACCCACCGCCGAGACGAAAGGCGGCAGCATCGCACAGAGTACCAGCGCCTGCTCGACGCTCACCGAGCGGGGGCTCGCCGGATGGAACACCAGACCGATGGCGTCCGCCCCCGCCTCGACGGCCGCCTCGACATCAACGGGTCGCGTGAGACCGCAAATTTTAACCCGGGTTCTCATCATTGGTGAACGTCGCGATGCCTCCGATCGTTGGCCGCCTGGCGCACCCGCACGGGTTCAGGCCGCTCGATCATGCCTGGGGACCGGCAAAAATGGGAGGGCAACCGCCGGATCGGGCGCGATCCGAAGCCGCCGGGATGCCGATCAGGCTTGATGGGACTGCCGGTCGAGATAAACAACCTCGGCCTGAGGAAGGCCAATGGTCACGGGATAGTCCGCCCGCACGAAGTAGAGACCCTGGGCTGGTGCGGTGACACCACCCAGGGTGCGGTCACGCGCCGCGAGCAGCTCCCGCGTCCAGTCGGTCGGGGCCTCCCCGCGCCCGATCGCGATCAGCACCCCGACGATGTTGCGCACCATGTGTTGCAGGAAGCCATTGGCCCCGAGGCGCAGCTCGATGCACCCGTCCTGATCGACGAGCTCCAGATAGTGCAGCTGGCGGACCGGATTCCTGGCCTGACAGCCCGCGGCACGAAAGCTCGAGAAGTCATGCTCCCCCACCAGCGCGGCCCCGGCCACCCGCATCCTTTTCAGGTCCAGGTCGTGGTGGACCCAGAGCGCGCGATCGCGCTCCAGGGCAGAACGGGTCGGCCTGGTGAGGATGCGATATCGGTAGTGCCGGGCGATGGCGGAGAAACGGGCGTGAAAGTCCGCGCCCGGGGTGCAGGCCCAGCGCACGCAGCAGTCGGAGGGCAGGTTGACATTGGTTCCGAGGACCCAGGCCCTGTGGGCCCGGGTCGCGTGGCTGTCGAAGTGGATCACCTGTTCCAGGGCATGTACACCGGCGTCCGTTCGGCCAGCGCAATGGATGCGTACCGGGTGATCCGCGATGCGAGCGAGGGCCAGCTCCAGCTCGCCCTGGACGGTCCGCACTCCGGGCTGCTGGGTCTGCCAGCCATGAAAGTGCGTCCCGTCGTACTCGACCCCCATGGCGACTCGATTCGCCGGGTCACGCGCCGGTCGTACCCGTAACTCGAGGGCCACGAGAACGGGTGCTTGTCAGCCGAGCGCTTGCAGCAGCTCCCTGCCCTCGCGGCGCTGCTCCTCGTTACCCTCGGCGACCACCTCTTCGAGGATGCCACGCGCCGAGTCCGGGTCGCCCATCTCCACATAGGCCCGCGCCAGGTCGAGCTTGGTCGCGGTCTCGTCCCACAAACCCGAATCCATCTGCCACTGGGACGTGAGCAGGTCGCTCGAGGCAATATCGTCCCGGTCGTCCAGGAGCCCGGACAGATCCAGGCCGCCGGTTTCCGTGGGCGCCTCGCGCGTTCTGCGGTGGGCAGCGCTCGCCGCGGAAAGACCCGACGAGGGCTCGCTGCGGTTCTGAGTCGTGTCATCCACCAGGCTGGTGACGGTGCGGGTGGAGTCCAGGAAGGAATCCAGATCGACGTCGGCGCCAGAGCGCAGGTCGTCGATGGTGAGTTCCAGATCCGAGAATCCGCCGGAGTAGGTCGGCTCGCGGGTCGCGGCGCCCTCGGTCTCGAGATTGAGTGCGCTCGAGAGCTCCTCCAGGTCCAGCGGCGCGGCGACCCCCTGAGTGTCCGCACGCACAGGCGCCTTGTCGTCGAAGGACGCGGGGCCGGCCGGCGGGCGCGGCGCGCTCGGCCGCTCGATGGCCAGGTCCTGCGCATCCGTGGAGACGCCCTTCAGCTCCGGACCGGCGGTCGAATCTTCGGTGATATCCAGCGACAGGGAATCGTCGGCGAACGGGTTCACAGGCCCGGGGGCGACCCTGGTCGACGTCCTGGTGACACTCGCCCCGGCAGCGCCGCGGCTGGGACCGACCATCTGCTCGAGGCGCTGCCAGTGCTCCGGATTGGCGCGGTCATCCCCGCGGGACTGCATCTGGTCCATCAGCTCCTGGAGCGCCGGCTGTTTCCGGGCGGCGGCATAGACCTCAGCCAACTTGAATTTGAGATCGATCTGATCGGGCGAGCGCCGCAGCTCCTCCTCCAACAGCTCCTCGGCCTCCCGGAAGCGACCATAGGCGATGTAAATGTCCACCTCGGAGAGGACGTCCGAATCCTCGGCCTCCTGATCGGCCTGATTGGCGAACACGGATGACGGGGAGGCCACCGCGAGGTTGCCGATGGCCCCAGGGATCTCGGAGACTCCCTTGAGGCCCTGACCTCGATCCGGCTTTGGATCGCTGGCGGGCACTCCCGGGGCCCCTCCGATACCCGCATAGGCGGGGGACGGCCCGTCGTGACGCCGACGCCGTGCCCTGGACCATCCGAGTGCGCCGAGACCCAGGGTCGTGACGCCGGCCAGACCGGCCAGGGGAACCAGCATCTGGTGCCAGAACGGATTGCCCGCGAGCGGCTCGGGTTGGCTCAACTGGAGCGAGGCCAGGACGGGCTGTTCCGGTGCCAAGGGCTCCTTCGCAGACGCGGTCTCGTTCGGGGCCGAAGTCTCCTTGGGGGCGGCGGCCTCGAGCGGCTGCGCGCCGTCGTCGCCGGACGAGATCGGCTGATCTTGCGCATCGGCCAGGACCGGTCCCGCGGGAGCGGCATCCTCGGACGAATCGGGTGTCGCCGCCCCCGACTGATCGGACGGGTCCTGCCCGAGCGCGGCGACCGGCTCACCCGCCGACGTCGGCGCCGCCGGGGTTTCGTCGGCCGCACTGGGATCCCCGGCCTGGGTCTGCGCCGGATCGCCAAGATCCTGGGAAACCGGACGATCGGCCGCCGCCAGGGAAGCCTCCTGATCTGCGACCACGGGGGCCGGCTCAGGGAGCGCGGTCGGATCGACGGAAACCGGCTCAGGGTACTGCTCCGCCAGCACCGGCGCCACTTGGCCACCGCCTTGGATGCGCGCCAGCTCGGCATTGCGCAGCTTCAGCAGCTTCTGGATATCACCGAGCTGGGTCTCCAGCTCGCGAATACGATTGCGCAGCTCCGAGGTCTCCTGACGGGTGCTTTCGCTCGATTCCCGCACCAGGAGCAGCTCCTGCTCCATGTCCCTGGAGGGCTCTGCCGCCGGCGCCTTGGGCGCGTCGGGCTTGCGGTCCTCGGGTGGCGTACCGGCGATCTTGAGCCTGGATTCGTCGGGGGCGACTGGCCTGGTGTCGGCGATTGGGGCCCGCCGCACCTTCTCACCGCGAAGGGCCGCCGCGTATTCACGCTGGGCCGCATCGGGGGGAAGGGCATAGAGCTCGGCGGAGCTCGGAATGGCCAAGGTGGTGCCGGCGATGACGCGGTTGATGTCCCCCTTGAGGAAGGCACCCTGGTTATTGCGGTAGAGCGCCATGGCCGTCTGGGGCACGGTTGCACCCGGCGGGGCATTCTTGAGCGCGAGCCGCCACAAGCCCTCGCCCTTCTGCACCGGTCCCACCTGCAGCGGGTAGGCCCCGGCAGGTGGAGGGGTCGCCGACGACCGGGGCTTCGCCGATCCGTCGGCGGCCAACGCCTGTGCCGGCTGGGACATCCTCGGAGAGGGTGTCGTGCCCGGCCCCTCGGCCGGTTCCTCCCGGGGCCTGGCGACGGGCTGCTGGATGGGCGGAGCGGCGCGCGAACTCGTCGCGGGCGGGTCTAGGAGCAGGGTGTATTCCTTGACCAGCCGCCCCTTGGGCCACTGGACCTCGAGCACGAAGTCCATGTAGGGCTCGCGGATGGGCTCACGGCTGGAGACCCGGATGACCGTGTTGCCCCGCGGTGAGATCTGCGGCGTGAAGCGAAGCTTGGTCAGATAGTGGTAGCGTTCCGCCCCTACCCGACTGAACTCCTCAGATGGAGCGATCTGGACCTTGACCGCATCCAGCTCGTCGGGCTTGACGTCGAGCAGATCGATCTCACCGACGAACGGCTGGTTCAGGGCCGATTGAACCCGGATGCCACCAAGCCCCAGGGCTTGGGCATCGGCGCCGCCCAGCGCAAGTGCCAGGGCCGACGCCAGGGTCGTAACGCGCATCGTCGCCCGAACAGGCGACGGGAATGACTTGCGAGACATCCTCCTCCCTCGTGCACCAAGCACCGACTGCGGCTGCGTTAAGCTCGGCCGGGGGCTGCCCGGACCGCGCCGGAGTGTCGCAAAAAGCGATGACACATCCGACGTCGGGATTTCAGGACTTCGTTATAGCGCACTCGGCCCGCGGCGAAGTGTGCACTATGCCCATTCTGATCGTATCGGCGGAGCGACGGGGGTGATCAACCCCTGATGATGTGCGTTGGTACGGGCATGCCTCCAACCATAGCCGAGGGAAATGCGAATCCAAGGGGATAGCCGACATCAGGCCTCGAGCAGGATCCGCAGCATGCGCCGCAGGGGCTCCGCCGCGCCCCACAGAAGTTGATCACCGACGGTAAAGGCCGCGAGATAACGCTCACCGAGGTTCATCTTGCGCAGCCGCCCCACGGGGATCTCCAGGCCGCCGGTCACAGCCGCCGGCGTCAGCCCCCGCACGGTTAGGTCCCGCTGGTTGGGGATGACCCGAACCCAGTCATTGGCCGAGGCGATGATGGATTCCGCATCCGCCACCGAGACGTCGCGTCTGAGCTTGATGGTCAGCGCCTGGCTGTGGCAGCGCATGGCGCCGACGCGCACGCACAGACCATCCACCGGGGTGGGGCTGCGCAGACGGCCGAGGATCTTGTTGGTCTCGGCCTGCCCCTTCCACTCCTCGCGGCTCTGGCCGTTGTCGAGCTGGCTGTCGATCCAGGGGATCAAGCTTCCCGCCAGGGGCACCCCGAAATTCGCTACCGGGAAGCTCTCGGCGTGCATGGTCTCGGTCACCGCCCGGTCGATGTCGAGGATGGCGGAGGCCGGGTCATCGAGCAGGGTGCGCACGCCCCCGTTCAGCGCGCCCATCTGGGCCAGCAGCTCGCGCATGTTCTTGGCCCCGGCGCCGGAGGCGGCCTGGTAGGTCATGGCGCTGACCCACTCCACCAACCCCTCCCGGAAGAGCCCGCCGATGGCCATCAACATCAGGCTCACCGTGCAGTTGCCGCCGATGAAGTCGCGCTTGCCCACCGCCAGGGCGGCGTCGATCACGTCCCGGTTGACCGGGTCGAGCACGATGGTGGCGTCCGGCTCCATGCGCAGCGCCGATGCGGCATCGATCCAGTAGCCGTCCCAACCGCTGCCACGCAGCGCCGGAAACACCGATTTGGTGTAGTCGCCCCCCTGGCAGGTGACGATGGCATCCATTCCGCGCAGTGACTCGATGTCATTGGCGTCCTTAAGGGGCGCCGCGCCCTGGCCCAGGTCCGGCCCGGGCTCGCCCAACTGGGAGGTGGTGAAGAAGACGGGCTCCGCGATCAGCTCGAAGTCGCCCTCCGCGCGCATCCGCTCCAGCAGGACCGAGCCCACCATGCCGCGCCAGCCAACAAACCCAATACGTTTCATGTGTTTGAATCCAGATCCAGACAAAACAACCAACTCGCCCGCCGCCCGGCGACCGGTCTGCCCCCAGGGCGGGTCAACCGAGCGCCGCCACCACGGCGTCGCCCATCTCGGCGGTGCCTACGCGCCGCATCCCCTCGGACAGGATGTCCGGGGTGCGCAGGCCCTGATCGAGCACCGCCGACACGGCCGCCTCGATCGCTTCCGCCGCCGGGGCGGCATCCAACGAGTAGCGCAGCATCATGGCCACCGACAGGATGGTGGCAAGTGGGTTGGCCACCCCCTGACCCGCGATGTCCGGGGCCGAGCCATGGATGGGCTCGTACATCCCCTGGCCAGCGGCGTTCAATGAGGCCGAGGGCAGCATGCCGATGGAGCCGGTGAGCATGGCGGCGCAGTCGGAGAGGATGTCGCCGAACATGTTGGTGGTGACCATGACGTCGAATTGCTTGGGCGCCCGCACCAGTTGCATGGCCGCGTTATCCACGTAAAGGTGGCTGAGGGCCACCTCCGGATAATCGGCCCCCACCCGGATCGCCACCTCCCGCCACAGCTCGGTGCACTCGAGCACATTGGCCTTGTCCACCGAGCACAGACGCCTGCCGCGCTTCATGGCGATATCAAAGGCCACCCGGCAGATGCGATCGACCTCCGATTCCGTGTAGACGAGGGTGTTGATTCCGCGCCGCTCCCCCGAGGGCAGGGTCTCGACCCCCCTGGGCTGGCCGAAATAGATGCCGCCGGTGAGCTCACGCACGATCATGATGTCGAGCCCCGAGACCACCTCCGGTTTGAGGGTCGAGGCCCCGGCAAGCTGGGGATAGAGGATGGCCGGGCGCAGGTTGGCGAATAGCCCGAGGCCCGCGCGCAGACCCAGCAACCCCTTCTCCGGTCGCTTGGAGATGTGCAGGGGCTCCCACTTGGGTCCACCGACGGCGCCAAGCAGCACGGCGTCGCTCGCGCGTGCCGCCTCCAGCGTCTCCTCGGGCAGCGGGTCGCCGGCGGCATCGTAGGCCGCCCCCCCCACCAGGCCCTCCTGAAGCTCGACGTCGATGGCGCCGTGCGCCTGCAGAAAATGCAGCACCTTGACCGCCTCGGCGACGATCTCCGGGCCTATGCCGTCGCCGGCGAGAACCAGAACCTTCTTAGTCAACGGTGATCTCCAGTGGGTCCTCAAGGACGGGCCGCGCCGCGCTCGACGCTCGCGACGAACCCGCCCCTCTACGGTCGGGTCTAGAAAATCCAGGGCGCCTGGTGGCGACGGCGCGCCTCGAAGGCGCGGATCTCGTCGGTCTGCTTGAGGGTGAGGCCGATGTCGTCCAGACCCTCGATCAGGCAATGCTTGCGGAAGGGGTCCACCTGGAAGGCGATGGTCTCCACCGGCGTCTGCAGGGTCTGCGCCGGGAGATCCACGCCCATCTCGAGCGCCCGCGGCCCCCCCGACTGCGTGAAGAGACGGTCGATGACCCCGCCCTCCAGGACGATCGGCAGTATGCCGTTCTTGAAACAATTGTTGAAAAAGATGTCCGCGAAGCTCGGCGCCAGGATGACCCGGATCCCGTAGTCCTCGAGGGCCCAGGGGGCGTGCTCGCGGGAGGAGCCGCAGCCGAAGTTCTCGCGCGTCAGCAGAATGCGGGCATCGGCGTAACGGGGGTCATTGAGCACGAATTCGGGATTGAGCGGCCTGTTGGCGCAGTCCATCCCCGGCTCCCCATGGTCGAGGTAGCGCCACTCATCGAACAGATAGGGCCCGAATCCGGAGCGCCGAATGCTCTTCAGGAACTGCTTCGGGATGATGGCATCGGTGTCAACATTGGCCCGATCTAGAGGGGCGACGGTGCCGGTGAAGTTCTCGAAGGGCCTCATTTACAGGGTCCTCACGTCGACGAAGTGGCCGGTGACCGCGGCGGCGGCGGCCATGGCCGGGCTCACCAGGTGGGTGCGCCCGCCCTGGCCCTGACGGCCCTCGAAGTTGCGGTTCGAGGTCGATGCGCAGCGCTCGCCCGGCTCCAGCCGGTCGGCATTCATGGCCAGGCACATGGAGCAGCCCGGCTCGCGCCATTCGAATCCGGCGGCGGTGAAAATGCGGTCGAGGCCCTCTGCCTCCGCCTGTTCCTTCACCGGACCCGAGCCCGGTACCACCAGGGCGAGCTTGATGCCCTGCGCGACCGCGCGACCCTTGACCACCGCGGCGGCGGCGCGCAGGTCCTCGATGCGGGAGTTGGTGCAGGAGCCGATGAAGACCTTGTCGGGCCGGATCTCGACGATCGGGGTCCCGGGGCGCAGGCCCATGTAGTCGAGGGCTCGGCGGATGCCGCCGGCCTTGACCGGATCGGGCTCGTCCGCGGGGTCCGGCACCCGGCCGTCGACTGCCACCACCATCTCGGGCGAGGTGCCCCAGGTGACCTGGGGGGGAATCTCCGGGGCCGAGAGGCGCACCACCCGATCGAACACCGCGTCCGGATCGCTGACCAGTGTGCGCCAGTGGGCGGCGGCGCGCTCGAACAGCTCCCCGGCGGGCGCGAGCGGGCGGCCGCGCATGTACTCGATGGTCTTCTCGTCCACCCCGATGATGCCGGCCCGGGCGCCGGCCTCGATGGCCATGTTGCAGACCGTCATGCGTCCCTCGATGGAGAGTGCCCTGATGGCTTCCCCGCCGAACTCGATGACATAGCCGGTGCCCCCCGCGGTGCCGATCCTCCCGATGATGGCGAGCACGATATCCTTGGCGGTGACCCCGGGGCCGAGCTCGCCATCGACGCTCACCAGCATGGATCTGGACTTGCGCTGAAGCAGGCACTGGGTGGCGAGCACGTGCTCCACCTCCGAGGTGCCGATCCCGAAGGCCAGGGCCCCGAAGGCCCCATGGGTGGAGGTGTGGGAGTCGCCGCAGACCACGGTGGTGCCCGGCAGGATGAATCCCTGTTCAGGACCGATCACATGAACGATGCCCTGGCGGGGGTCGGCCATGTCGAACTCGGTGATGCCGAAGTCGCGGCAGTTCGAATCCAGGGTCTCCACCTGCAGACGCGAGACCGGGTCGGCGATGCCACCGGCGCGGTTGAGCGTGGGCACGTTGTGATCCGGGACGGCGAGATTGGCCGCCACCCGCCAGGGGCTGCGACCGGCGAGGCGCAGGCCCTCGAATGCCTGGGGCGAGGTCACCTCGTGCACCAGTTGACGGTCGATATAGAGCAGCGCCGTGCCGTCCTCGTCCGCCCGCACCAGGTGCTCGTCCCAGAGTTTGTCGTAGAGCGTCTTGGCTGCCATGACACGGCCTCGGTGGAAAGCGAAACACGCAAGAATAGACGGCACTCCGGGCAAACTCAAATTGCTCGACCGGGCGCCGAGCGCCAGCGATTCACCCGCGCGCAGAGTCGGCCGGGATGGGCGCTTGACAGGATCGGACTGATGCGGACCCAGCGCGGCCCGGGCCGTGTGGCGCCGATGCGCAAGTTGCGGGGCTACGCGAAGTGTTCTCGCCCAGCAAGATCTGCGTGGCGTGATGATGGAGCGGCAGAGGGTCTCTCAGTCAGGGATCAGGCACAGGTCGAAGCGGGTGCGGAGCTTCGGACACAGGGGGGTCTTGCTGCGCGCCGCGCGCAGGCGGCCTGGAACAACGGGCAGCAGCGCTAAGCTGCGGTCGTTCTGCCTGGCGCCAGAAAACACAGCGTAGATCCAGCGCCTGCGGGTGACGAATGTGCGGCGCGTTGCAGGCGAGCGCGTCGTGCAAGCGACGCGGCCCTTTTTTGGGGGGGTGTCGAAAAATTCGGGGGATGCCGACAGGACCAGACATTGTTTCGGTCGCCACGGACCCGTGGCCAAAAGAGCGCAAAAGCGTTGGCGTTCCGCGTGAAATCTTCCGGGCGCGTTGGCTATGGATTAAGGCAGATGCGCAATCGGTGCGCATTGTTCAACTCCAACCGCGCTAAATCCGGAGAATGACCATGAAGACCAACGGTTTGTTGTTCTTGACCCTGGCGCTGCTCTCGATGGGCCCCTCGGTCGCCGACACGACGATCTCGCCGCTGGTGGATGCCAATGCCCTCCAGGCCATCGCCTGCGGGCCGGGTGTGGTGGTGCTCGACATCCGCAGCGACAAGATTGACGGGCAGTCGAGCGATGATTACGCGCAGGGCCATATCCCGTGCGCGATTCACAGCGACTATGTCAAGGGCGGCTGGCGCGCCAAGGTGGCAGGGGTGCCGGGCATGCTGCCCGCTGTGCAGAAGCTCGAGGTCCTGATTGGCGGGCTCGGCATCGACAACGACACCCGGGTGGTGATCGCCCCGTTTGGAGGCGATTCCAAGAGCATGGCGAGTGCCACGCGGGTCTATTGGACCTTGAAGGTGCTGGGCCATGACCCGGTATCCATCCTCGACGGCGGAACCACGGCATACGCCAAGGACAAGTCGCGACCACTGGAGCAGGGTATCCGCAGTCCGGAGCCGCAACAGTTCAAGGCGAGTCTGCGCACGGAGATGTTGGTGTCCAAGGATGATGTCGCGCGGGCGATGAGGGACGGCCGTGCCCTGGTGGATTATCGGCGCCAGGATGAATTCAGCGGACTCAACCGCAACAGCAAGACCACGCGCGCCGGAACCCTGGCCGGTGCGCACAACATTCCGCTCGAATGGCTGACCCAGGACAACGGTGGCATCTTCCGCTCCCGCAAGGCACTGGAGCAGATTTACGGCATGGCGGGCGTGCCCACCGATGCGGCGCAGATTGCCTTCTGCAACACGGGGCACAACTCCAGCCTCGGTTGGTTCGCGGCCCATGAAATCCTGGGCAACGAGTCGGCGCGGATGTACGACGGTTCCATGGCCGAGTGGAGCCGCAACGATGGACTGCCGATGGTGCGACCGGTCGCGATAAGCGACAAGTAGGACGTGGCCGGCGGGCCGAAGGGGCCCGTCGGCAGACTATTCAAGGCCAGCCTTGCGTAGATCGGCAAGGAAGCGCTCCCGGTATTCCGGGTCGCGGATGGGATGCACCTGCCGGACATGCTCCAGCCTGAAGCCGGGATTCAGCGCCATCAGCTCCGCCGCCTCCCACTGGGCCTCTTCGATGCGGTCCAAGCCGGCATAGGCAGCAGCCAGCCACAGCCTCAACCATTGGAAGGTGGGGCTCATCCGCACCCCTTGCTCCAGGTCATCCACGGCGCTTGCATCGTCGCCGAGCGCATAAAATGCCGCGCCCCGTACCAGCCGGTAAATCGATGGCAGCCGCGGATTGAGCCGCACCGCACGCTCCATTGCATCCAACCCCTCTGCGGGTCTCCCGGCATACTGCAGCACCCATGCGAGCAGCGCATAGGCGTCGGCATAGCCTGGAGACAGCGCGATGGCCTCCTCGATCTCGCGGACCGCCTCGGCGTGAGCGCCCCTGTACAGGGCGATCTGTCCGCGGACAAAGTAGATCTGAGGCACCCTGGGGTCCAGTTGTGTCGCCCGCTCGACCAACTTCTCGGCCCGCTCCATGGACCCCTGCGCGCTGGGCGCCCAGCCTTCGAGCGCGTCACGCATGTGGGTCAGCGCCAGGGCTGAAAAGGCGCGCGCATACCTCGGGTCCAGCTCGATGGCCCGTTCGTAGTGGCCCTTGGCGACCTCGTTGTCCTCGACGGTGCGGCGTCCGTAATGGGCGAGACCGCGCAAGAGCTCGTCGTAGGCCTCGACGCTGGCCTCAGGGTTGCGCGCCAGGCGCCGTCGATCCTCCGGGGCCAGCTTGACCTCCAGGGCGGAGACGATCTGGGCGGTCAGCTCATCCTGGATGCGGAAGATGTCGATCAGTTGGCGGTCATAGCGCTCTGCCCAAAGGGTGCGGTCGTCACGCGTATCGATCAGCCGGACGTTCAGCCGCAGTTGTTCGCCCTCTCGGCGCAGACTGCCCCTGAGCAGGAAGCGTGCGTCGAGCTCTCGGCCGATGTGGCCTGACGGCTCGGCGCTGTCCTTGTAGGCGAACGCGGATTCTCGCGCCACCACCAGCAGGCCGGAGACCTTGGACAGATCGGTGATCAGGTCCTCGGTGATCCCGCTGGCGAAGTACTCCTGTGAGGCATCGGCCGTCGGATTGTCGAACGGCAGCACCGCGATCGAGGGTGGCGGCATCGGCGCCGAAACCGCTTCACCGTCTTGCCGCGGTGACTGGACGAGGTGAAGGGCGATCAACCCGACTCCGAGAAGCAGCGCGAGCAGGCCAGCAGCGCGCGCGATCATGCGGCTCCCCCGTGCCATCGCTCTCACCTCGCGTCCGGAATTCGCCAAGGGTCCGGACGCGGTCGAGGATTTCTCGGAGACGACCGGCCCAACATCGGCGACAAGTCGATAGCCGTGCTTAGAAATTGTTTCGATGATGCGCGGTGCGCGCGCGTCATCGCCAAGGGCCCGCCGCAGCTTGATAACGGCATTGGTAACCGCGTCATAGCCCACCACCATGCGGGTCCAGACCCCCCTCTCCAGCTCATCACGCGACACGACCTGGCCGGGGTGTCCTGCCAGATAGACGAGCACGCTCATCACCTTCGGCTCGAGGCGCACCTCCTTGCCGCCACGCAACAGCCGGTTGGCGGCTGCATCGACGATCCAGTCCGCGACCAGGAACGGTTCGCTCGTGTCCGCAGACCATGGGGTATCACCGTCTCCCACGGCGGCGGCCGCGAGCCCGTCCTCGGACGGAAATCGTTCAGGCATCTAGGGCTCCCTTGCAAACATGGACAATCGAGCGTCGACGCGAAGGTTCCCGGGCGCGGGACTCGACTGGTTCTGCAGTCTCGAGGCGGTGCATGGGCATGAATGTCAAAAGACAGCCGCGAGAAGTGCTGAGGACACGACGCCTTGGGGCCAGGTAAACGGCGAAAAGGCGACGGTCGGGCTTTGGGCGTTTTTCCGTCGGGACTTCGCATCGAGCACGGATAAAGCTTAGGACGAGCCGCAAAGGGTCGGGTTCCTGAGTGGACTCGGCCCCCAGGGCCAGCCTGATGTCTTCCTCAACGATCCGGAGATCGAAAGCATGAACACCACCACGAACACCATCAAGCACACGCTAATTCTGTCGATGCTACCGATCGCCGTCGGTGCACAGGCCGACTGCAATCCCGATGCGTCGGAGATGGGCGACATCGGTCCCAGCTCCGAAGTCGTCTGCGGTCAGCTCGAGAACCGATTCGCCGGGGCCGAGCTGACGGTCGAAGGTCGATCGATCCACTCGCCGACGGAGGTGTCGGTGCTCACCTCAGTGGATGGGATGCCGGTGCGGATGCACTACGCCTTGACCGGCTACACATGGCGCCTTACCGACACCGAGACGGGCACCGCCACAGATCCGAGTCGTCGCGGCGGTCTTTCGATGCGCGAATAACGAGGCGGCTGAACGATTTTCGGCCAGAGGGCAGGCTTTGTGAGGGGGCAGGTCGGTCACAGGCGCCAGACATCTGGCGCCCCGTTGCAGGGGCCCCAAAACCATATTTTTACAAGGATGTGGACAGGGTGATCCGACCGCTCCTTTTACGAAGCGTCTCAACTCATTGTTTCAGAGAAGCAAGATCGCTCGCCTGGAATCGCTGAACCGGGCGCGATGGACAGCCGCGCGGGAGAGCCCACCGGTCTTCAGACTCCGCCCAGATCGCGCAGTGGTTCCGCGTAGAGGGGCTCGGCCACGAAGGGCTCCGCCGCATCGGGATCGATGCTGATCCAGACGCCACCCACCCGCGGGGAGCCGGGGACCTCGACCCGGAACAGCCGCTCGAAGGGCTTGCCCGTCTCGGGGTCGATCAAGGGGCGATCCCGCCGGAACTGGTGCGTGTCCCCGTGCAGTACCAGGACGGGTCCGGGAAACTGCGCCATCAGGGCGACCAGGTCGTCCTTGATCGCCCGAAAACCGCGCGGGCCGCGGCCGCGCTCGAACAGGGGGTTCGCCTGGAACAGGATCACCAGGGCGCGCGCACCCTGCACCCGGGCGCTGGCCAGCGCCCGGCTCAGGAGGGCATGGTTGGCCGCCGTTCTGGCCTCGGCCTCGGCCATGGCCTCCGGTCGTGCGCGATCGAAGCCATTGTTGCTGCCGACCAGGTGCAGGGCGACCAGCATCACGCCCGACCGCATGAAGAAGGCGTTCTCCGGATACTCCGGCCCCTGATGGGTCACCCCCAGATCGGCCATGCGCAGCACGCCCGGGTCACCGAAAAAGACCTCGCGCACCCGCTGGAGGCGCACCAAGGGGTCGAGCCCCCCGGCTGACCTCCGATGGCAGTCCGTCCACTCGTTGTCGCCGGGCGTGTAGACGACAGGCACCGGCTGGGCGCGAAAGAGCGCCGCAATCTCCATGAGATTGGCATCCGTGCAGGGGGAGCTGCCGCGCTTGATGTCCCCCAGGTGGACCAGGAAGGGCGGACGCCGGGCGGCGGCAGCGGCCAGGAGGTCAGCGAGCGGCTGCTCCTCAGACGCGAAATAGGGCAGGTCACCCACGGCGAAGAAGCGCAGCGGCTGGGCGACCAAGCTGGCGGCGCAGAGCATCAGCCCGGCGGCGAGGCCGCGGGCGGCGATCAGGGACAGGGGCCTTGGGGAGACGGGCATAAGGCACTGCTCTCGTGGGGCGTTACGCATGGCCCCCATCATGCCGCCGCTTGGCCGTCGCGATCAAAGCCCGCCGCGACGCTGGCGCTCGCGGTTTGACTCCTTGCTGGGCGGACCAGGGCACCCGATGCGCGCCGCCAGTCGGCGGTCCCGTCGCCAAGGCGCGTAGAATTGGGCCATGAGCTGCGAGAGTCACGACGAACCCACGACCCTGCCCACCCCCGCTGCCGGGGACGAGACACCCTACGCGGGGTTGAGCCCGGACGTCATCCTCGGCGCCGTGGAATCCATCGGCCTGCCGACCGACGGCCACCTGTTGGCGTTGAACAGCTATGAGAACCGGGTCTACCAGGTCGGTCTGGACGAGGTCGAGCCCGTCATCGTGAAATTCTACCGCCCAGGGCGCTGGAGCGACGCGGCAATCCTGGAGGAGCACGGCTTCACCCAGGAGCTCGCGGATCAGGAGATCCCGGCGGTCGCGCCTTTCGTTACCGGGGGGCGCACCCTGCACAGCCACCGGGGCTATCGGTTCTCCCTCAGCCCGCGCCGCGGCGGGCGCACGCCGGAGCTGGAAGAGCCCCGGGTCCTGGAGTGGATCGGTCGCTTCATCGGGCGCATCCATTGCATCGGCGCCGTGCGTCCCTTCACCCAGCGCCCGACCCTGGACATCGAGGGCTTCGGTACTGGTCCCAGGGACTTCCTGCTGGCCGGCGGCTGGATCCCCAAGGATCTTTTGCCCGCCTACGAGAGCGTGGCGGATCAGGCACTCGAGGGGGTGCGGGCCTGTTTCGCGCGGGCCGGCGAGGTGGAGCACGTGCGCCTGCATGGGGACTGTCACCGGGGCAATCTGCTGTGGACGGATGCCGGCCCTCACTTCGTGGATTTCGACGACGCCCGCATGGGCCCGGCGGTCCAGGATCTTTGGATGCTGCTCGCCGGCGACCGCGCCGAGATGAGCCGGCAGCTCGCCGATATCCTCGCCGGCTACGAGGACTTCCGGGAGCTCGAACATCGGGAGCTGCACCTGATCGAGGCCCTGCGCACCCTGCGCCAGATCCATTACGCGGCCTGGCTGGCGCGCCGCTGGGCGGATCCGGCCTTCCCCGCGGCCTTCCCCTGGTTCGGCACCCAGCATTATTGGCAGGATCACATCCTGGCCTTGCGCGAGCAGATCGCGGCGATGCAGGAAGGCCCCCTCTGGTCCGCCTGAGGCCTTGCCTCCCATGAGCGACCGCCAACCCTGCCCCTGCGGCTCCGCCCGCCCCTACCCGGCCTGTTGCGGACGATTCATCGAGGATGGGGACGTTGCCGAGACCGCCGAGCAGCTCATGCGCTCACGCTACAGCGCCTATGCCCTGGGCAAGGTCCACTGGCTGCGCGCGACCTGGGCCCCGGAGACCTGCCCGGTGGATCTGGAATCGGAGCCACCGCTGCAATGGATCGGGCTCAGGATCGTCTCAACCGAGGCCGGGAGCCCGGCTGACGATCGGGGCTTTGTTACGTTCATCGCCCGTTACCGGATCGGCGGTCGCGCCCACCGGCTGCATGAGCGCAGCCGCTTCCAACGCCGCGACGGCCGCTGGGTTTATGTCGATGGGACATCGATCCCGCCTAGCCTGCGGCCGCGGGCGCCGGGCCAGCGTCGGGGCGGAGCCGGAAGGTGCGACCCCTGAGCGGCCCGGACATGAGCCGTCAGGATCGGCATAATGCCGGGCCCTCACTCAAACGGACCGTCGAGCTCCGCCAGTCGGATCAACCAGACCAGACACCAGGACGCGACACCATGGTGAAAAAGCCAGAACCTTCCCGCAACACCTCGAGCCGGGGCCCCCGCGCCCGCACGACCCCGGGTGGCGGCGATCCCAAGACCCCCGCGCAGCGGCAGAGGCCGGAGGCGAGCCCCGCGGCTCCCGCCCAGACCTCAACCCCTGACGCCGCCGGTCCAGGCAATCAAGCCGCGACTTGCGGTGAGACAGTCGCCAGTTCCGAGACGGCTCCGGCCACGACCACGGCGCCGGGCGAGCACGCGGGCACGCCAGCGGATACAGCGCCCGCGACTGCACCCGCGGAGCGAGCGGCGGCGAGACCGGTTTCTGGTCCCCCCTCGGGCGAGGCCGCCGACGGCCGCGGGGGCAAGGCGCTCGATGGGGCCGCGGGCCAGGATCACGCCCCGGCGCCGGTCGCGATCCCCGCGCCCGAGGCGCAGGGCGAGCCTTGGCCGGTGCAACCACATCAGCAGCGTCCCGGCCTCTTTATCGTCCACATCACCCCGGAGTTGGCACCCGTCGCGAAGGTCGGGGGGCTCGCCGACGTGGTGTTCGGCCTCAGTCGCGAGCTCGCCATCCGGGGCAACCATGTCGAGATCATCCTGCCCAAGTACGACAACCTGCGCTACGACCACATCTACGGGATGCACGAGGTCTACCGTGACCTGTGGGTGCCCTGGTTCGAGGGGGCCGTTCACTGCACCGTCTATTTCGGCTTCGTCCACGAGCGCAAGTGCTTCTTCATCGAGCCCCACTCCCAGGACGGCTTCTTCGCGCGCGGCAGCCTCTACGGCTTCAAGGACGACGTGCTGCGCTTCGCCTTCTTCTCCCGGGCGGCCATGGAGTTCATGTGGAAGGCGGGCAAGCAACCGGACATCATCCACTGCCACGACTGGCAGACCGCCCTGGTGCCGATCTATCTCTACGAACTCTACCAGCCGCTCGGCATGCACCACCCGCGGGTCTGCCTGACCATCCACAACTTCCTGCACCAGGGGGTCACGGGTCCGGAGCTGCTGCGGGCGACGGGCCTTCATCGCCCCGAGCGTTTCCTCGCTTACGAGCGACTGGGGGACAACAACCACCGCGGGGCCCTCAATCTGCTCAAGGGCGGCATCGTCTACTCCAACTTCGTCGCCACGGTGTCGCCGCGCTATGCCTTCGAGACCAAGGATCAGGGCCAGGGATTTGGTCTGGAGCCGACCCTCTACACCCACCACATGAAGTACGGCGGCGTCCTCAACGGCATCGATTACGACGTGTGGAATCCGGAGATCGACAATCACCTGCCGGTGCGCTTCGGCGTCGATTCCATCGAGGGCAAATATGACAACAAGCGCGCCTTGCGCCACCGATTCATGCTTGCCGACAGCGACAAGCCCATTGTCGCCTTCATCGGCCGGCTCGATCCCCAGAAGGGCCTGGAGCTGGTGCGCCACGCGATCTTCTACTCGCTCGAGCACGGGGCCCAGTTCGTCCTGCTCGGCTCCAGCCCGGACCCGGTCATCAACGGCGACTTCTGGGGCCTCAAACAGATGCTGAACGACAGCCCCGACTGTCACCTCGAGATCGGTTTCGACGAGGACCTGTCGCATCTCATCTATGCGGGGGCGGACCTGATGCTGGTGCCGAGCCAGTTCGAGCCCTGCGGCCTCACACAATTGATCGCGTTGCGCTACGGCACCGTGCCGGTGGTGCGCAGCGTCGGTGGTCTGGCCGATACGGTCTTTGACAAGGACCACTCCTTGCACCCCCCGGATCAGCGCAACGGCTATAGTTTCGAGACCTACGACGCCCAGGGTCTCGAGTTCGCACTCGGCCGCGCCATCGCCTGCTTCTACCAGTACCCGGAGCATTTTCGAGAGCTGATGCTCAACGCCATGCGCGCCGATTATTCCTGGAATCACCCGGGGCAGGACTACCTGAACATCTACGACTTCATCCGCAACCGCTGAATGGCGGGCTCGGCCCGGGCGATGACGATCCGCCCGAAAGCGGTTACAGTCCGATTCCCGATCACCACAGAGGACTAAAAGGGTGCAAAATCAAGACGACCGCTCGTTTACCGAGGAGATCCAGGTCCGCGGCGGTGAGCTGGTGGACAAGGTCAAAGCACTGATCCAGGACGGCAACGTCCGCCGGTTGGTGGTGCGCCGCCGCACTGGCGAGGCCCTGGTCGAGATCCCCTTGACCGCCGGTATCGGGATCGCGGGGCTGCTGACCCTGATGGCGCCGGTGTTGGCCGCACTCGGGGCCATGGCGGCCCTGATCGCCGACTTTCGGGTGCAGATCGAGCGTGCCCCCCCGAATGCCGATCACGACATCGCGGACCTCTCGAAGACCATCGACAGCAGCGACGTGGACGGCGAGGGAGGATACGTCGCCCGCAACGACGATGGGGAAGAGCCGGGGCGCCGCTAGGTCCCGGCCTGTCGATGGGCCGAGCGCTGGTTTATTCGATCGTCGAGTCCCCCGGCCATCCGAACCTGTCGGCCCTCTATCGCCGGCTGGGGATCGAGGAGCTGCGCCTGGCGTCCCAGCGCAAGGCGGTGCAGGCACTCAAGAGCCGGCCGCCGGACTGGGTGGTGGCCGAATTCTTTTACGGTTTCGGCAACAATTATGCGGGCGCCAACCTGAGCAACCTGGACGTCTTGCTGGGAAGTCTGCAACGTTACGCGCCCAAGGCACGGGTACTGGTCCTGGTGGCGCAGGAACAGCGTTCCTTTGTCGACCTGCTGGCCGAGCGCTTCCCGCTCCACGCGGTCTTGGTTCAGCCGGTCGGCGAGCGTGACATCGAGCGGCTCATCGGGTCGACTGAGGACCCGCGCTTGGCAGCGAGGCGAGCGCCCCTGAATCGGGATGCAGACTGATGCCCCTGCATTTGCAAGTATATTGAACGACCGATTCACCCCGCAGACCGGAGTCCGGAGCACACGATGCAACCCGTGAAGAAGACCGCCGACTACACCATCTACCAAAAACGGTCCGGCCGTTATGCCATCCAGGGGAAGGACAAGCAGTGGGTCCGCGGCGACGACAAGACCCGCATCCTCACCGACGAGCAGCTGGTCAAGCCGCCGCAGCCCAAGGCCCCTGCGCCGGAGCCGGCGCCCGACGCGGCGGCGGAACCGGCCGCTGCCGACGCCGGGCCAGAGGCGGCCGCTGAAGGTCAAGCGGAATCCTGAACCCGGCCAGGCTCAGCGCGCCGCTGCCGGTCGATGCGGCGCTCCCCGACCTGTCGTCGGCCCTGGCCCGGGGCCATGCGGTGCTCACCGCACCGCCCGGGTCGGGCAAGACCACCGGGGTCCCGCTCCTGCTCCTGGATGCCCCCTGGCTCGCCGGGGCCGGCGTCCTCATGCTGGAGCCGCGCCGCCCGGCGGCGCGCATGGCCGCCGCGCGCATGGCGGACCTGCTCGGTGAGTCGGTCGGCGAGACCGTCGGCTACCAGGTGCGTTATGAGCGGCGCATTGGGCCCCGGACCCGTATCCAGGTACTGACCGAGGGCATCCTCACCCGCCGGCTCCAATCGGACCCCGGGCTCATCGGGACCTCACTGCTCATCTTCGACGAGTTCCACGAGCGCAGCCTCCAGGCGGATCTCGGCCTGGCCTTGGCGCTCGATGCGGCCGCCGCGCTGCGCCCGGACCTGCGCATCCTGATCATGTCCGCCACCCTGGACGCTGAGGCCGCCGCGCGCCTGCTGGGCGGCGCCCCGGTCATCCACGCCGAGGGCCGCAGCTTCCCCGTGGAGGTCCGTTACCTGAGCTCGGCTCCGCGCGACACCCTGGTCGCGCTCGAGGGCGCGGCTCGCCAGGCCCTCCAGGACGGAAACGGCGACCTGCTCGTGTTCCTGCCGGGGGTGGGCGAGATCGAGCGGGCCCGACGGCGGCTGATCGAGACCCTGGGGGACGCAGTGGACATTCTGCCGCTGCATGGGATCCTGTCGCTGGAGGACCAGCAGCGGGCCCTCGTCTCGAGCCCTGGCGGGCGCCGGCGGCTGGTGCTCGCCACCGACATCGCCGAGACCAGCCTCACCATCGAGGGGGTCACCACGGTCATCGACAGCGGACTCGCCCGCAAGCCCCGCTTCGATCCCCGCTCCGGTCTCACGCGGCTGGTCACCGAACCCATACCGCTGGCCTCGGCCGAGCAGCGGGCGGGGCGGGCCGGCCGCCTCTCTCCCGGCCTCTGCCATCGCCTCTGGACCCCGGCGCAGGAGGTGGGCCGCCCCACCCATCGCCGGGCCGAGATCCTGGACGCCGACCTGGCCCCCCTCGCCCTCGAGCTGGCCCTGTGGGGCATCCGGGATCCCGACGCCCTCAGCTGGCTCGATCCGCCCCCGGTCCGTCATTGGCGCCAGGCGGTCTCCCTGCTCCAGGACCTCAAGGCACTGGACGACTCCGGCACCGTGACGGCCCTGGGCCGACGCCTCGCCGGCCTGCCCCTGCACCCGCGGCTCGCCGTCATGCTGGAGGCAGGCCGGGGTCTGGGGGCGGGGCGCCTCGCTGCCGATCTGGCCGCCCTGCTCTCGGAGCGCGACGGCTGGATCGGCCGACCCGGCGAACCACGACCGGCCGATCTTGGACTGCGCCTGCTGGCGCTGGAGGCGTTCCGCGAGGGCCACCGCGAGCCGGCGATGGATCGGGCCCGGCTTGCCGCCGCTGACCGCTTGAGCCGCTGGCTGGAGTCAGGACTCGCGCCTGCCGAACCCACCGGCGGCCCCCGGCCGTTGGGCGGCGATGCGACGTCGGGGCTCGCACCAGAGCCGGGGGGCCTGCTCGCCCTAGCCTATCCGGACCGCATTGCCCAGCGCCGCGGAGGGCCGGGCGAGCGCTATCTGCTCGCCGGCGGCACCGGGGCCGATCTGCCCCAAGGCGACGCCCTGGCGGTCCACCCCTACCTGGTGGGGGCCGAGCTGGACGCCCGCGGTCGCGACGCGCGCATCCTGCTGGCCCTTCCGGTGAGCGAGGCGACCCTGCGGCAGGTGTTGGCGGAACGCATCGGCGAGTCAGAGGTGGTGGCCTGGGACCCTCAGCTCGAATCCGTGACCGCCCGGCGCGAGACCCGCCTGGGGAGCCTGGTGCTGAGTTCCCAGGCCGTCCCGGTCGCGGATCCCGAGCAAGCACTGGACCTGCTCCTGGAGCGGATCGCGAGCGATCTCGAGGGCGCACTGCCATGGGATCCGGAGGCCCGCCAGCTCCAGGCGCGGGTCGCCCTGGTCCGGGCCCAGGACCCCGGCGGCGGCTGGCCGGACCTCTCCGATGCCGCCCTGCACCGCGACCTGTGCGACTGGCTCGCCCCTTGGCTGGAGGGCCGGCGCAGCCTCGCGCAGGTTCGCGCCCTGCGCCTCAAGGAGCTGATCGGGGGCCTGCTCGACTGGAGCCAGCGTGCCCGGCTCGAGGACTTGGCACCCGAGTCCCTGACCACCCCGGCGGGCAATCGCCGCCGCCTGGATTATCTGGCCGGGCCCGATCCGGTGCTCGCGGTCCCCGTGCAGGAGCTCTTCGGCACACGGCAGACGCCGGCCGTCTGCAAGGGGCGGGTGCCCCTGATGCTCCACCTGCTTTCCCCCGCCGGACGGCCGGTGCAGATCACCCGCGACCTGGCGGGCTTCTGGTCCCGCGGCTACCCCGAGGTACGCAGGGAGCTCCGCGGGCGCTATCCCAAGCACCCCTGGCCCGAGGACCCGCTCACCGCCTCCCCGGTCTCCCGCGCTGGACGTCGGCGCTTTTAGACGAGGCGCCTGCGCTCAGAGACCGGCGTGTGGCCGGTCGGCCAATTCCCCGCGGTTGGGGATGGGCGTCCTGGACCGGCCAGCCATTGGCCAGCCAGGCGGTGATGCCGCCTTCGATCACGTGCACCTCAGTGAAGCCGCGGCGGGTCAGGAGCGCCGCCGCCTTGGCCGAGCGGCGGTCGGTGCGGCAGACCAGCGCGATCGGCCTTGCGGGGTCCGCCTCGAGGGCCGCGATCCGCTCGGGGAGATCCTCCAGCGGGATATTGACGGCCCCGGCGATGTGGCCCTGCTCACCGACGAAGTCGGCGGCGGTGCGCACGTCGAGTACGCGCAGGTCGTCGCCCCGATCGAGACGCCGCTTGAGCTCGGCGACCGGGAGCATCGGCCCCTGGCGCAGCCGCGCCACCAGTCGCGGCAGGAAGGCCAGGGCCGCGAGCAGGGCAAGGGCGATCAGGCCCTTCTGGATCAGGCCCCCGCCACCGGCCACCGCCTCGCGCCCGGCGAAGCCCAGGTAGGTGTAGGCCAGGGCCCCGGGCAGCATGAACACCAGGGTCGCGAGCAAGTAGGGCAGCAAGGGGATGCGGGTGAGTCCCAGCGCATAGTTCAGCAGGTTGAAGGGAAAGAGCGGCACCAGCCGGGTGAAGGCAACGAAGCGCCAGCCCTCGGCCTCGATCCCCTGGATCAGCCGCGCCAGCAGACCCTTGGCGCGGGCCTGCACCCAGTCCGCCACCAGATAGCGGGCGATCAGGAAGGCCAGGGCTGCGCCGAGGGCGGCCCCGGTGAGGTTGTAGAGGGTGCCCCACAGGGGGCCGAACAGGGCGCCGCCGGCCAGGGTGAGCACCGATCCGGGCAGGAACAGCACCGTCGCGACCGCATAGGCCCCGATGAAGAGGAGCGGCCCGGCGACGCCGGCCCCGCTGACCCAAGCGGTGAGGGCCGCGGCGTCGAGCCGGTCGCGGTAGACAACGGCCATGATCAGCGCGACCGCCAGGAGCAGGGCCCCGAGCGCGCGGACCAGGATCCGATTCACCGCGGCGACTCGGTCGTCTGTGGACGGGTCGCTGGGGCGGTCTCCCCGCCAAGGGGCGCCGCGTCGGTCCACTGGCGCCGGTTGATGGCATAGCCGGTAACGGCGCCCCGGAACGGCAGGGCCAGCATGCCCGGCAACTGGTCCACCTCGCGGTGGTCGCGGTGGTCGCGGATGCCGATGGTCATGCCCTCGTGGCCCGCCCTGGGCTGATCCCGGTAGGTGCCGAAGAGGCGGTCCCAGATGGAGAGGTTGAAGCCGAAGTTGGAGTTGGTCTCGTCGTCCTCCACCGAGTGATGGACCCGGTGCATGTCCGGGGTCACCAGCACCCAGCGCAGGCGCCGGTCAAGGCCCAAAGGCAGGCGCACATTGGCGTGGTTGAACATGGAGGTGGCGTTGAGCACCACCTCGAAGATCACCACCGCCACCACCGGCGGACCTATGACCAGGATCGCCGCGAACTTGATCAGCATCGAGAGCAGGATCTCCAGGGGATGGAAGCGCGCCCCGGTGGTCAGGTCGTAGTCGAGGTCCGCGTGGTGGACCCGGTGCAGGCGCCACAGGGCGGGCACCGCGTGCACCAGGACATGCTGCACCCAGATGACCAGGTCGAGCCCCACCACCGCCAGCACCAGGGCGAGCAGGGGCGGCAGCGGGTAGATGGCGAGCAGCCCCATGCCTCGCTCTACGGCGAACGCCGCCACGCCCACCGCCGCGGCCGGGAAGATGAGCCGCAGCAGCAGGGTGTTCAGCACCACCAGCCCCAGGTTGTTGCCCCAGCGCAGGGCCTTGGGGACGCTCAGCGCCCGGCGCGGGGCGGCCAGCTCCCAGAGGGCCATGAGGGCGAAGATTCCGATGAAGGCACCCAGTCGGATGGCCGCCTCGTGGGTCTGGATGAAGCTTTCCATGGAGGCCTCCTGAACTCGGGTCGAGTGGCCGAATGCTGGCAGATCCGTGCCCAACAATCACCTGAGCTCCGGTGGCAGTTCAGGGAAAGAGCGCCCAGCCGACGCGGACGCGGCAACCTCAGCGGTCCGCCGCCTCGAAGTGATCGAACCCGGTCCGCGGCAGGTCGATCAGGGCCCCGTCGCGACGGCGGCACACCAAGCCGCGGCCCGCGTGGATCCGCCCGATGTGGGTCACGCGACAGCCCGAGCGCCCGATCAGCGCCGGCAGGGCCTCGGCGCGGTCGGCGGGCAGACAGAAGCAGAGCTCGTAGTCGTCTCCCGAGGACAGCGGCAGGGCCCAGTCGACGCCCTGCCCCACCGACTCGGCAACCGGGGGCGACAGTGGCAGCCGGTCCAGCTCCAACTCGGCGGCGACGCCGCTCGCATCCAGTATGTGCCCCAGGTCTGCGGCCAGCCCGTCGGAGACGTCGATCATGGCGCTCGCCACTCCTCGCAGGGCCTTTCCCAAGGCGACTCGGGGGGTCGGGCGCTCCAGGCGGGTGCGCAGGCCGATCTGCGGGCTGCGGCCGCCAAGCAGCTCGCGCAGGGCGAGACCGGCATCCCCCAAGGTGCCGCTCACGCACACCAGGTCACCGGGCCGCGCCCCCGAGCGCCGCACCTCCAGGCCGACGGGAACCAACCCGTGAACCTGGACCGTCACCGCCAGTGGTCCGCTGGTGGTATCCCCGCCCACCAGTCGCACCCCGTAGGCCGCCGCCAGCTGACCGAGTCCGCGGGCGAAGGCCTCCACCCAGGGCGCCCCTTGGGCCGCGAGCTCGGGCGGCAGGGTCAGGGCCAGGGTCGCCCAGGCCGGCTCCGCACCCATGGCGGCGAGATCGCTCAACCCGACGGCGAGCGACTTGTGCCCGAGTGACTCCGGATCGACGTCGGGGAGGAAGTGGATGCCGCTGACCAGGGTGTCGATGCTCAGCGCCAGCCGCTGATCGGGGGGGACCGCGAGCAGGGCGCAGTCGTCGCCGACCCCGAGGGTGACATCCGCACGTGGGGCGCCGAGGTCAGAGAAATAGGTTCGAATCAGGTCGAATTCTGACACCGGTCCCCGTCCAGGGGCTCAGCGGCCGGGTTGCGGCGCCGGGCCCCGGCCGCGGGCGATCTTGTCGAGGACGCCGTTGACATAACGGTGGCCCTCGTGGGAGCCGAGAAGCTTGGCCAGCTCGACCGCCTCGTTGATCGCCACCCGGTCCGGGATCTCGGGCGTGAAGAGGATCTCGTAGGCGCCCAGACGCAGGACCGCGAGCTCCACCGGGTCCACCTGGGCGATGGGCCTGTCCAGCACCCGATCCAGGGCGGCGTCGATCTCCGTCAGGCGCGCCGGCACACCCTTGAGCAGGGTGTCGAAGAGCTCCTGGTTGAACCGGAAGCGCAGCCTCGGATCGATCGGCGCATCGTCCTCCGCACCGCCCAGCGAGGCCGCCAGGGCATCAAGCCACTCGGGGTCGTCGAGCATGTGCCGCTTGATGCTCGCCGGATCCTCGCGCGTCAGGTTCCATTGGTAGAGCGCCAGCACAGCGTAGCGCCGGGCCTGGGTGCGGGGACTGACGGCGCCCCTCTCGGCTGCCATGGCCTGGTGTCAGTCCAGCTCGCGGAGCAGGTTCACCATCTCCAGGGCGGACAGGGCGGCCTCGGCCCCCTTGTTACCCGCCTTGGTGCCGGCGCGCTCGATCGCCTGCTCGATGCTGTCAACGGTGAGCACCCCGAAGGCCACCGGAATGCCATGCCTGAGGCTCACCTGCGCCATGCCCTTGACGCACTCGCCCGCGACGTATTCGAAGTGCGGGGTCCCGCCTCGGATCACAGCGCCCAGGGCGACAATGGCGTCGTAGCCGCCCTTGTTGGCCACCCGCTCGATGGCGAGCGGCATCTCGAAGGCGCCAGGGACGCGCACGATGGTGAGATCACTGTCGTCGGCCCCGTGACGCCTGAGGGCATCGACGGCCCCCTTCTCCAGGCTCTCCACGACAAAGGCATTCCAGCGCGAAACCACCAGGCAGAAGCGCGCCTTGTTGGCGCTGAGCGCGCCTTCGACGATCTTAATGCTCATCGTGTGGACCTCCAGCAGGTCACCAATGGGTTCGAAAGGGGGCTCCTTGCCGCGTTAATGTCCATGGACTCGTTATCGCCGCGTCGGCAGACCTCAGCGCCCGCCGCCCACGTATTCCACCACCTCGAGGTCGAACCCCGAGATGCCGTGCATGGCCTTGGGGGCGCTCATCACGCGCATCTTGCGCACCCCGAGATCGGCGAGTATCTGTGCCCCGATACCGTAGGTGCGCAGCTCCGCGCGATCCTGCTGGCGGCGTTGCGGGACCGGGTCCTCCACGTCGTGGAGCTGGAAGTCCCGGAATCGGGCCATCAGGTCCTGGGCCGAGTCACGATTGCGCAGCACCACGATCACCCCCTCGCCGGCGGCCGCCACCTGTCGCATGACGTCGGCCAGTGGCCAGCCGCAGGCCGGGTGCCGGGTTCCAAAGAGGTCGCAAAGGGTGTTCTGCAGGTGCACACGCACCAGGGTCGCCCGCTCCGGGGTGATGTCACCCATGGTCAGGGCCAGATGGAGCTCGTTGTCGATGGTGTCCCGGTAGGCGACCATGCGAAAGGTCCCGTGCTCGGTCGGCAGCTCGCACTCGCACTCGCGGAGCACGGCTTTTTCGTGCCGCACCCGGTAGTGGATCAGATCCGCGATGGTTCCAATCTTGAGCCCGTGGGTCTCGGCAAATGCCTCCAGGTCGGGGCGGCGCGCCATGCTGCCGTCCTCGTTCAGCACCTCGACGATGACCGCGGCCGGCTCGTAACCGGCGAGCCGGGCCAGATCGCATCCCGCCTCGGTGTGACCGGCACGCACCAGGACCCCGCCCGGCTGGGCAATCAGCGGAAACACATGACCGGGCTGGACCAGATCCCGCGACCGGGCATCCGGGGCCACCGCGGCGCGCACCGTGGTGGCGCGATCGGCCGCTGATATCCCCGTGGTCACCCCCTGGGCGGCCTCGATGGAGACGGTGAAGGCGGTCGAGTGGGGGGCGTGGTTGTCGCTGACCATGGGTGCCAGCCGCAGCCGCTCGCAGCGCTCCTTCGTCAGGGTCAGGCAGATCAGGCCGCGGCCGAACCTCGCCATGAAATTGATGGCCTCGGGCGTGACCCGGTCGGCGGCGAGCAGGAGATCGCCCTCATTCTCGCGGTCCTCATCGTCCATGATGATGACCATGCGACCGGCGCGCAGGTCGTCAAGGATCTCTTCTGTGGTATTCAGGGCCATGCTTACGACTTCTGGGCGGACCGCGGGGCGTACAAGCCAGGGGAGGAGCGCCGGCCAGACCTCGGGGACGACACAGACGGCCGATTCGGAGTGCCGCCGAAACGAAAAGAGCGGCAACGGATGCCTCCGTTGCCGCCCCCAGCGGTTGGTCGGGGCGAGAGGATTTGAACCTCCGACCACCTGAACCCCATTCAGGTGCGCTACCAGGCTGCGCTACGCCCCGGGTGGACGCGCAAGCCTACGGCCTTTGCCCTGCGGCTGTCAATGAATCACGGCCATCGACGCGCCCTGCGGCGCCGATGCTCCTCGGGTCCGGTGCCTCGGCCCGGTGAGTTTGGCCGGGTACAACAGGTCGACTCAGGCCGCCTCGTCGTCGGCTCGACTGGTCGGCGGGCGAAGTGGCGCCGCCATTCGCGCAATGGCCGCTTCTTGCGACGTGCAATCGGGGGCCAAATCATCCGAGGACGAGGTCGAATAGGTGGAATTCGCCGCCGAACAGGCATGGGAATCCCCTGACTCTGAGCCCGACTCCTCGAATGGACGCGCCAGCTCGGCTCGCAGCCGGGCGATCTCCTGGTCGAGCGCCCGCAGGGCCTCGATCTCGCGCCGCAGGTACTCGATCTCATCCTTGAGCTCGGACAACCCCTGGGAACGCTCACGCAACTGGCGCAGCCCCTCGAGGGCGTCTTCCAGCGCCTTCGCGTCGCGCCGGCGGCGCGTTCGGATCGCAGCCGCCTTCACAAGGTTCTCTTCCCGATGCGCGCCCTTGGTGGAGTCCTTGCCGTAGACGCGATCGAGGATCCGGGTGAGCTCAGGATTGAAGGGTTCTGAAGACACTTTTGGCCCTGGTTGGCGAGGCGACTCTACCCCTGATCGGCCAGTCGACCCATAGGACGCAAGTGATCGACCGACTCACGGACCTGAGGATAGCCTCAACAAAGGGCGTGCAAGCGTGAGGAAGTGCACGAAGTCGGCGCCCGCCGAACGCATCCGCCGGTTTACGGCTCTTGAAGCCGGGCGCGTCCCGCGCAGCGCGGCCGCTGACATGGAGGGAGTGCGCCCACGGCGCCCTCGCGATCGAGCTACAGGCGTGAGGCCGCGAGTTCGCCACCACCCCCAGCCCAGACCTGGGTGAACTGCTGGCGCACCTGATCGGCCTCTGCGCTCTTGCCCTGGGACCGTAGGCTCTGCTCGAGCCCCATCAGTGACCAGCCGTTGGCTGGGTAGACACCCAGATCCGTTCGGTACACCGCTTCGGCGTCCGGCACTCGCCCCAGTGAGAGCAAGGCCGCGCCCAGGTTGTGGCGCGCCGGCACGTACCAATCGGAGGGCTCGACGTAGGTCAAGGCGTCCTCCAGCTCGACGGCGGTCTCCAGGTGTCGGAGCGCTGGCTCGGACTCGCCGCGGGCGAGGGCCAGCTCGCCGCTCAACACCTCGCGGGCGATGGCAAGGATTTGCGCCATGGTGTTGATCTCCCAGAGGCGCGTCGCGGCCATTTCCGGATCGTCGGCGATCTCGATGAGCCGCTGCAGGGAGGCAGCCGCCCCATCCAGATCACCCGTGCGCACTTGCGCGAGGCCACGGGCATAGCTCCAGATCCCATTGGGGTAGACCAGGTCCTCCGCCGGCGCCGGCTCGGCGAGGAGGGCATCCCAACGCCCGAAACGGACCCAGGCGAAATAGGGCATCGACCAGTAATGTTGCAGCGTCGCGTACCCCGGCTCACGCATGAGCTTGGTGTCCTGGTGGTCGCGGATGTGGAGGGACGATGCCAGGGCTTTCTCAGCGTCCCCAATGAAGCTCGCAGCGGCGGCGAGGAAGTGGTGGTTGTGGGGGACGTAGGCCACCGGATAGAGCCCCTGGGCATGGCATTGGGCGACGTAGGCGTTGTCCGCCAGGACGGCCTTTTCATTGGCCGCGACGGCATCGGCATAACGGCCGACGCGGATATAGATGTGCCCGGGCATGTGCACCAGATGACCAGCGCCAGGGACCAGATCACCCAACCGATCGGCTGCGGCGATGCCGCGCTCCGGATGGACCTTCTCCACCGCGTGGATATAGAGATGGTTTGCCAGAGGGTGATCGGGGGCGGCCGCCAGCACCTGCTCCAGAGTCGCGAGCAGGGTCCGGGTCGCCGGCTTGGGCGAGCCATCGGCCTCCCAATAGGCCCAGGGCATGGTGTCCATCAGGGACTCGGCATAGAGACTGGCGGCGTCCCTGTCCTCACGGAAGCGCCGGGCCAATTCCCCCATCGCCTGCGCATAGGCGAGATCGAGCGGACCGCGGTCATCGGGAGGCGATTTGGCATAGCGCTTGGTCAGCGCATCGATATAGGCGCGCTCGGACTCGGTCGCCTTCGCCGCCAGGGTCAGTGCCCGCTGGGCTGCCTCATAGGCGCGCGGATTGTCGGCGGCATCCATCCCCGCATTGATGTTGGGTCCTAGCACCAGGGCCTCGCCCCAAAAGCACATGGCGCACTCCGGGTCGAGTGCCTGCGCCTGCCGGAAGGAGCGCGCGGCCTCCTTGTGGTTGAAGCCGAAGGACAAGACCAGTCCCTGGTCGAAGAAAGCCTGGGCCTCCGAGGAGGATGTGGTGACGGGATGGTGATGCTGCCCCAGCCCCTCGAGTCGCGGAGCGATGAGCCGATCCTCCGCCGTGACGCGCAGGGGCACCGCAAACGGCACCGTCAGCAACACGCTGGCGCAGATTGCTGGTAGTGATGGCTTGGTCATGGGTCCTCCCACATTCGGCGTGCTCGCACTGTGAACATGGGCGCCTAAGGCGGCACGCAGTTGAGCTGACACGAGAAAAGACTAGCCCACTAAACCGACGGTGACGATCGGATATTCCCACGTTATGCTTCCGGCTTCTTTAGAAGAGGGCGTCATGTAGAAGAGGGTGCCAGTCTTGCGTTTGCGCATGACGCATTGGTGTTTGTCGCCAAGCTTCAGGCGCGAGATAAGAAACGAGACCTGATGATCCCTCGCCGCCCTGAGCTCTCCCCGCCCCCAACGAGGTGGAGCGGTGCGCGACATCCATGCGCACGACGCCGCACTCGCGGACGAGGGCGACGCGGTTTCGCAGGAGATGATGCGTCGACTGGTCGCAGGCGAGTCGCCGATCCGCCTCTGGCGAGAGCACCGCCGACTCACACGAACCGAGCTCGCGGAGCAGGCGCAGATCGACAAGACCTACCTGTCCCAGCTCGAATCCGGACGCAAGGTCGGGTCAGTAGCCGCGCTGAGACGGCTGGCCGCCATGCTGTCCGTAGACCTGGACGATTTAGTCGCGAACCATGAAGGGGCACGGTGGCGCTCAATGGACGGTGCGCTCCGGCGAACCCGGACTCGCCACCTCGGCACATCTCAGGGCCGTCCGCCCTCCCCCTCTAGGCCCGCGCTCGCCAGGAAGCCCCGCCAGCCGCCCAGGTGCGTGATGTCGCGCGCCCCCTCGGCGGCGAAGCCCTCGCAGATGAAGCCCTTCTCCCAGGTGCCGTCGGCGAGCTCCACGCTGCCGAGCCCCAGGGGGGCCGGGATGCCGGCGAGGAAGCCGCCCACCTGATCCAGCGGCAGGGACCAGACCTCCACCTCGATCGCCGCACCTGTTTGAGATTGGGCCTGCGCTTGGCCCTGGGGCTGGCGGATCAGCCCCGAGCGGTGGGGCGGCCCGCCGGGCAGGGCGTAGAGCCGATAGGACGGGGCGGTTCGGGTGGCGCGCACCAGGCGCCCGCCGCGCTCGGTGAGCTGGTGGTTGAGGGCGAGCCCCGAGAGATGGGCGCCGCAGACCGCGAGGTTTAGGGCCGACGCCCCGGCGGGGGCGGAGTCCGTCGCGTCCGCGTCGCCGCCGGGGTGCGGTGCGCGCCCCGGCATCGGTCGGCCGGTGGCCCCGAGCGGGAGTGACTGGGCCCGGTGGAGGCGATCGGCCAGCCGGCCCAGCCGGCGGTCACTGAAGGCCCGACCGAACAGGGTGACGCCGAAGGGCAGCAGCCCGTCGAGGCGGAAACCCGCCGGCACCGCGACCGCGGCCAAGTCGAGCAGGTTCATGAAGTTGGTGTAGGTCCCCAGCCGGCTGTTCAGGGCGATGGGGTCGGCCTCCACCTCGGCGATCCGGTAGAGGGTGGGCGCCGTGGGGGTGAGGACGCAGTCGAGCCCCTCCATCAGCACATCGGCCCGGCGCCTGAGCTCGGCCAGCCGGTACTCGGCCTTGAAGGCCTCCACGGCGCGCGCCTCCCGGGCGGGGGCGATGATCCGCCGGGTGACCTCCAGCAGGGCCTGCGGCTGGGATTGGATGAAGGGCTCGATGGCGGCATAGCGCTCCGCCACCCAGGGTCCCTCGTAGAGCAGTCGGGCGGTCTCGGCGAAGGGCCCGAAATCGACGGTCACGGGCGTTCCGCCGAGGTCGCGCAGGGTCTCGACCGCAGCGGCGAAGAGCCGTTCGCTCTCGCCGTCGCCGAAGAACTCGAGCGACTCCGGCACCCCAAACCGGAACGCCCCCTCTCCGTCGCCGTCAGGCGCAGGCCCCGGCGGCGCCGGCCTGGCGAAGGGGTCGTCGGGGTCGAAGTGGGCGGCGACCCCCATCACCGCCTCGGCGTCGGCCAGGTCCAGCGCGAAGACGCTCACGCAGTCCAGGGTGCGACAGGCGGGTACCACCCCGGCATTGGAGACGAGCCCGCGGGTCGGCTTGACGCCCACCAGGTTGTTGAAGGCCGCGGGCACCCGCCCCGAGCCCGCGGTGTCGGTGCCCAGCGAGAAGCTCGCGAGCCCCAGGGCCACCGCGACCGCCGACCCGGAGCTGGAGCCGCCGGAGACGTAGGCCGGGTCGAAGGCGTTGCGCACCGCCCCGTGGGGGGAGCGGGTGCCGACCAGCCCGGTGGCGAACTGGTCCAGGTTGGTCTTGCCGATCGGGATGGCGCCGGCCGCGGTCAGGCGCTCCACCACGTGGGCGGAACGCGCAGGGCGGTAGGCGTAGGCCGGACAGGCGGCGGTGGTCGGGACGCCGGCGAGGTCGATGTTGTCCTTGATGGCGAAGGGGATTCCGAAAAGGGGCAGGCCGGCCGGATCGGCCGCGGCCAGCCGGTCCAGATAGGGGGCCAGCTCGGCCTCCGAGAGCACGTGGATCCAGATCGGGTTGTCCGCGTGCCGGTCCAGATGCCGCCGGATCTCGCGCATCAGGCCGGCCGGCGTCAGGTCGCCGGCCAGGTAGCGCCCGCGCAGATGGGCGATGGACAGGTTCAGGGGCTCGCCGGTCATGGATCGTCGCCTCCGCGCCGGCTCAGCCGGCGGTCTCGATGACCATCAGGGTCTGGCCCGGGGCGACCTGCCCCCCGACCTCGCACAGGATCCGCGCCACCCGACCCGAGTGCTCGGCGTGGATGGCGATCTCCATCTTCATGGACTCGAGCACCACCAGCACCTGACCGGGGGCGACGGTCTCCCCCGGCGCCACCGCCAGCTTCCAGACGCTGCCGTGGACGTGTCCCTGAACGGCCTGCTCCCCGGGGGCCAGGACGAGCTCCTCGGCGCGCTCGTCGATGACCTCCAGGCCCGGCGCCGCGGGCTCCGCCTGGCCGGCGGCCGCCCAGCGCTCGCGCTCGGCTTCGAAGGCCGCCTGCTGGCGCCGCTTGAAGGCGGCGATGGAGTCCGCGTTCACGGCCAGGAAGGACTCGTAGTCCGCGAGGCTGAACCGGGTCTCATCCGTGCGCAGTCGGAACCCACCGCGCGGGAAGGCCTCGCGCAGCTCCAGGAGCTCCAACTCGCTCACCGGGTAGAAGCGGATCTGGTCGAAGAAGCGCAGCAGCCAGGGCCGGCTGAAGTCCCCTACCCGCCCGTAGCGGTTCCACATCTGCAGCGTGCGCCCGACGAACTGGTAGCCGCCCGGCCCCTCCATCCCGTAGACGCACAGATAGGAGCCGCCGATTCCGACGGCGTTCTCCGGGGTCCAGGTGCGGGCCGGGTTGTACTTGGTGGTCACCAGTCGGTGGCGGGGGTCGAGGGGGGTGGCGACCGGGGCGCCCAGATAGACGTCGCCCAGACCCATGACCAGATAGCTCGCCTCGAAGACGATGCGCCTGACCTCCTCGATGCTGTCCAGACCGTTGATGCGGCGGATGAACTCGATGTTGCTCGGGCACCAGGGGGCGTCGGGGCGCACCGACTGCATGTATTTGTCGATGGCGAGCCGGGTGGAGGGGTCGTCCCAGGACAGGGGCAGGTGCACCACCCGGGCCGGGACGCTGAGGTCCTCGCGCCCGCCCGGCCCACGATCCAGCCCGGCGTCCAGCTCCCCCAGCCGCTCGATCAGCCGGGCGAGCGGCAGGACCCGGTTGTCGTAGTGCACCTGGAGCGAGCGGATCCCCGGGGTCAGCTCCAGCACCCCGTCGATGGGGTGCTCTCGCAGGGCCAGCATCAGGGCATGGACGCGGAAGCGCAGCCGGATGTCGAGGACCTGGTGGCCGTACTCCACCAGCAGGTACCGGTCGCCCGAGGGACGATAGACCACGCCCACCGGGTGCTCGCCCGGCTCGCGCACCAGCAGCCGGGCGTCACGTGGCGCGGCCGGCGCGACGTTGACCTCCGCGGGCTCGAGGGTCTCGATGCACCGGGTCTGGGCATCCTCCAGGGCCCGCGCGCCCGCCTGATCGATGGGGACGAAGCGCACCCGGTCCCCGGGGCAGAGCTGGCCGAGCTTCCAGCGATCGGCCGTCACCAGGGTCGCCGGGCAGACGAAGCCGCCCAGGCTGGGTCCGTCCGGGCCCAGGATCACCGGCATGTCGCCGGTGAAGTCCACGGTGCCGATGGCGTAGGCGTTGTCGTGGATGTTGGACGGATGCAGGCCCGCCTCGCCCCCGTCCGCCCGGGCCCACTGGGGCCTGGGACCGATCAGCCGGACCCCGGTGCGGCTCGAGTTGTAGTGGACCTCCCAGTCGGTGGCGAAGAAGGTCGCGATGTCCCCGTCGGTGAAGAAGTCCGGCGCGCCGTGGGGGCCGTAGATGACGCGCAGCTCCCAGTGAGAGCCGTAGGCCGGGACCAGCCCGGCCGGCAGCGCCGAGGCCGCCCCTGACCCCGCCGCCCGGGGCCCGCCCAGGTGCAGGACGTCGCCCACCTGCAGCGGCCTCCCGGCGTGGCCGCCGAAGCGGCCCAGGGTGAAGGTCGAGCGGCTGCCGAGATACTCGGGGACGGCGATCCCGCCCGCGACCGTGAGATAGGCCCGGGCGCCCGGCCCGGAGACCTGCCCGATCCGCAGCACCCCGCCGGCCGGGACCGGGAACGGCCGCCACCAGGGCACCGGATCGCCGTCCAGGTCGGCGCCCATCGGCGCGCCCGTGAGGCACACCCGGGCCCCCGCCCGGAAGCGCAGGGTCGGGCCCGAGACCGTCAGCTCCAGGCCCGCCGCGCCGGGGTCGTTGCCGAGCAGCCGGTTGCCGAGCCGGAAGGCCAGGTCGTCCATGGGGCCCGAGGGGGGCACGCCCACGTCCCAGTAACCGAGTCGCCCGGGCCAGTCCTGCACGGTGGTCTGGGTGCCGGACGCCAGCACCTCGAGCGCGTCGGATTGGTAGGCCAGCCCGTCCAGGTAGCGGGTGTGGTGCCCGGCGGCCGCGAAGACCGGGTCCGCCGCCAGCTGGCGCAGATAGGCCAGGTTGGTCTCGATCCCGGCGAGGCGGACCCGACCGAGGGCGTCCGCCAGGGCCGCCAGCGCGCCCGCACGGTCGTCGGCCCGGACGATCAGCTTGGCCAGCAGGGGGTCGTAGTAGGGCGGGACCTCGCTCCCGGGCTCCACCCAGGTGTCGCAGCGGACCCCCTCGGGCCACTCGACCTGGGTCAGCAGACCGGCGCTGGGCTGGAAGCCCTTGCCCGGGTCCTCGGCATAGATGCGGGCCTGGATGGCATGGCCGCGCGACGCCCGGGTCAGGGTGGACAGGTCCGGAAGCTCCCGGGCACCCAGGCGCACCATCCACTCCACCAGGTCGATGCCGGTGACCGCCTCGGTGACCCCGTGCTCCACCTGCAGCCGGGTGTTGACCTCGAGGAAGTAGAACTCGCCCGTGTCCGGATCGCAGATGTACTCCACCGTCCCCGCGGAGCGGTAGGCCACCGAGGCGCCGAGCCGCCGGGCGGTCTCGAGCATGGCGTCGCGCACGGCGGGCGCGACCCCCGGCGCCGGCGTCTCCTCGATGACCTTTTGGTTGCGCCGCTGCAGCGAACAGTCGCGCTCGCCCAGGGCGACGACCTGGCCGCGGCCGTCGCCGAAGATCTGGACCTCCACGTGACGCGCACGCTCCACGTAGCGCTCGAGGAAGACCCCCGCGTTGGCGAAGTTGTTGCGCCCGAGACGCTGGACGCCCTCGAACGCATCCCGCAGGCCGTCGGCGTCGCGGCAGAGCTGCATGCCGATGCCGCCGCCGCCCGCGGTGCTCTTCAGCATCACCGGGTAGCCGATGCGGGCCCCCTCCCGGCAGGCGTGCTCGGCATCGTCCAGCAGACCGCTGCCCGGCAGCAGGGGCAGGCCGCTCGCCTCGGCCAGGGCGCGCGCGCTGTGCTTGAGCCCGAAGTCGCGCATCTGGTCGGGCGTCGGCCCCAGGAAACAGATGCCCCGCTCCTCGCAGGCCTGGGCGAATCCCGCGTGCTCCGACAGGAAGCCGTAGCCGGGGTGGACGGCCTCGGCCCCGCTCGCCTCAGCCGCCTCGAGCACCCGGTCCGCCGCCAGATAGGACGCGCTCGCGGGGGCCTCGCCGATACAGAAGGCCTCGTCGGCCTGGCGCACGTGCGGTGAATGGGCGTCGGCCCTGGAGTAGACGGCGACCGATCCGACCCCCATGGTCTTCAGCGTGCGCAGGATGCGGCAGGCGATGGCGCCGCGGTTGGCGATCAGGACCTTCTCGAACATGGGCGCGGTCGCTCATGGGTCGCGGGTCGTCCCGCGGTGATTGGGTCATCCCCGGGGCCGTCCCCGGGGTGGGTCGGGTCTCGGCCCGACTGGTGCGCTGGGGCGATCACAAGCGCGGCCGTCGGGCCCAGGCCCGGCCCACGGGTACTAGTTCCAGATCAACATCCGCGCCGGGGTCGGGTTGTAGGCGTTGCAGGGGTTGTTGAGCTGGGGGCAGTTGGAGACCAGGACGATCACGTCCATCTCCGCGCGCAGCTCCACGTACTTGCCGGCCTCGGAGATGCCGTCCTCGAAGGTCAGCCCGCCCTCGGGGGTCACCGGCACGTTCATGAAGAAGTTGATGTTGCTGGTGAGGTCGCGCTTGCCCATGTCGAGCTCCGACTCCGCCAGGGCGAGCAGATAGTTGTCTCGGCAGTTGTGCATGGGGCGCTTCTCGAGGGCGTAGCGCACCTGATTGGACTCGGCCGCGCAGGCCCCGCCGAGGGTGTCGTGGCGCCCGCAGGTGTCGGCGACGATGGTCAGCATCACATTGCCGTCGGTGGAGAGCAGCCGTGAGCCGGTGGTGAGATAGATGCTCCCCTGGGCGCGGATGGTGTCGACCGCGCTGTAGCGCTCGGCCGGGTCGTGGGCGTTGTAGAAGAGGGTGTCCACCGCCTGGTTGCCCTCCAGGTCGAGGATGCGCAGGGTCTGGCCCTGGCGCAGCTCGTGGAGCCAGGGCTCGCCGGCGGGGACGGTGTAGTCGTAGACGGCCGCCGCCGGGTCCAGGGTGCTCGTGGTCAGTGCGGTCATGGCAATCGACCTCAGTACTGGCAGTGATAGATGGCGGTGTTCTCGAACCCGCGCGCGTTCTCCGGGCAGCTCAGGCGGCAGGGGTCGTCCGCGGCCGCCGGCTCCGCCCGGTAGAGGGTGATGTCGATGGGCTTCGGCGCCCACTCGGGGCCGGGGTCGAGCGGGTGCGGGCAGGTGTTGAGCACCACCAGGGTGTCCATCTCGGCACGCAGGTCCACGTGCGACCCGGGCTTGGAGTGACCGGGGACGAAGCGCAGGACGCCGGAGTCGTCCACCACCACCTTGCTGAAGAAGTTGACGTTGGCCACCAGGTCCTTGCGGCCCAGGCCCCACTTGCCCAACTCGATCAGGAAGAGCCCGCGGCCGTCCCTGTGGAATGCGTTGCGGTGCTCTTGGTAGCGGGCCTCGCCGTAACGCTCCCGCACCAAGGCCGCGTTGCTGACCCCGCTGATGGTGTCGTGCCAGCCGCAACTGTCGCCGGTGATGGACATCAGGATGCGGCCCATGTCGGAGTAGATGACGTGCCCCCGGGTGAGATAGGCGGTGTGCTGGGCCTTGACGGTGTCCGCCATGTTGTAGCGCTCGAGCTTGTCCGCGGCGTTATAGAAGAGCGCCGAGCAATTGCCGCCGCCGCGCCGGTCCGTGAGCCTCAGGGCAAACCCGCGCCTGACGATGAAGGACCAGTTGCGGGCCCCGGGCAGCAACTCGGAGTGGACGATGCGATCGGGCTCGATGGTGTCGTCGTTCATGGAACTTGCTCCTGTAGGGTCAGAGGCATCAAGCATTGGTGGTGAGCTCGGCCACGGGTAATAGGGACTCGGCATGGCTCACCTCGGCCTCGATCTCCGCGAGCACGCGCTGGTCCGCGCGCTCCACGGGCAGGTCGAAGGTGATGCCGGCCCCGTAGGCCTGCGGCGCGTCCGGGTCATGTCGCAGCTTGTCGAAGACCAGAAGCCTGGTGCCGAGATAGAAGCCTTCCTTCAAGTCGTGGGTGATCATGAAAACGGTGAGGTCGATCTGCTGCCAGAGCTTGCGCACCAGCTGGTGCATGTCCGCACGGATCCCCGGGTCCAAGGCCCCGAAGGGCTCGTCCAGGAGCAGGATCTCCGGGTGCATGACCAGCGACTGGGCCAGCGCCAGGCGCTGCTGCATCCCGCCCGAGAGCTGGTCCGGGTACTTGTCCAGGGACTGGGCCAGCCCCACCGCATCGAGCATCTCCCGGGCCCGTTCCCGCGCCTCCCGGCGGGCCGCGCCGAACAATCGGCCGGTGATCGGTGCCGCCTTGAGCTCCAGGCCCAGCATCACGTTGCCGAGCACGGTGAGATGGGGGTAGACCGAATAGCGCTGGAAGACGATGCCCCGGTCAGGCCCTGGCTCCGCCGGCAGCGGATTCCCGTCGAGCAGGATCTCGCCCCGGCTTGGGGCCTCCTCGCCGAGCAGCAGGCGGAGGAAGGTCGTCTTGCCGCAGCCGGAGGCGCCGACGATGGTGCAGAACTCGCCCGCGGCCACCTCCAGGTTGATGCGCTCCAGCACCATCTGATCGCCGTATTCCTTCCACAGGTTTCGGATGGCGATGCGCGCCGTCATGTCCGCGCCTCCTTCCCGTGATACCAGGGGAACAGGAGCCGGGAGGACTGCTTGAGCCCGAGGTCCGTGAGATAGGCGAGCAGGGTGATCCAGAACACGTAGGGTAGGATCACGTCCATGGCCAGATAGCGCCGTACCAGGAAGATCCGATAGCCGAGCCCCTCGGTAGAGGCAATGGCCTCGGCGGCGATCAGGAACAGCCAGGCCGCCCCCAGTGAGAGCCGCACCGCATCGATCAGCCGCGGCAGCACCTGGGGCAGGATCACCCGCAGCACGATCTGCCAAGAGCTGGCCGCCAGGGTCTGGGCCTTGACGATCTGCTCCCGGGGCAGCTCCTGCACCCGTTGTTGGAGGTCGCGGACGATCACGGGCGCGATCCCGAAGACGATCAGGACCACCTTGGACACCTCCCCCAGGCCGAAGACGATGAACAGGATGGGCAGCAGGGCCAGGGGCGGGATCAGGGACAGGCTGGCCACGAATGGGGCGAGCCCGGCCCGCAGCAGGGGGATGGCACCCAGGGCCACGCCGAAGGTCAGCCCGATCAGCGCGGCCAACCCGACCCCTTGGGTCAATCGCCTCAGGCTGGCCCAGGTATCGACCCAGAGCTCGATCTCGCCGGAGCGCTTGCTGGGCTCGGTGGCGAGCCGCGCGATGGTGTCCCCGAGGGTCGCGAACGAGGGCAGGAGCTTGTCGTTGGGATTGGCCGCCAGGCGCGCGTCAGAGGCGACCGCGTAGAGGATCACCAGCAGCACGAAGGGCAGCAGGCCGAGGAAGATCGCCGTGCCCCGGCTGGGGAGCCGATTGATGAGTCGCTTCATGGGTGAGTGCGCCCGGTGGCTAAGGTCGGTGCGGATGCCGACCAGCCGCCAGCGGGCGGCTGGACGCGGGGTGGCCCGGCTACAGCTTCCCCTCGGCGGCCATGCGCATGTACTCGGCATCGAAGCGCAGCTTCACGTTGTCCTGACTGCCCTGAATGGTCCCGTCGGGGAAGGCGATGCCGACGAAGCCCGCGTCGGGGGCACCCTCGCCGAGCAGACCGTGATCGAAGGAGAACTGGGCCACGTTCTTCATTGTCTTGGCCAGGGCCGGACTGGTGACGAAGGCGACCGCATCGGCAGCGTCGAAGAACATGCGTGTGCTGGCGAGCTGGGCGTCGTAGCCCGACAGGTCGGTGCCGGAGGCCTTGGCCATGGCCGTGCGCGCCGCCTTTCCCGCCTCGTCGTCCTTGGACATGATGGCCATGATCTCGTACCAGGCCCCCACCAGGGACTTGCCCAGGGCCGGGTTAGACTTCAGGGTCTCGGTGTTGACGACCATGAGATCGATGATCTCGCCGGGGATCTGGCTGGAGTCGAAGACCTTGTGGGTGTCGGGCATCGCGAGGATCTCGGACACCAGCGGGTTCCAGGTCGCCACCGCGTCAATCCCACCGGCGGCGAAGGCACCGACCAGGTCGGCGTCCGAGGTGTTGACCACGGTGACGTCGCGCTCGCTCAGGCCCACGCTCTCCAAGGCGCGGGCGAGCAGATAGTGGGAGACCGAGAGCTCGACCAGGTTCACTTTCTGGCCCTTGATGTCCTCGAGCTTGGTCTTGCCCTTGAGGATCACCGCGTCGTTTCCGTTGGAGAAGTCGCCGGTGATCAAGGCGGTGGAATCCACGCCACCGGCGGCCGGGATGGTGAGTGCGTCGGTGTTGGCCATGACGCAGCCGTCGAAGCCGCCGGCCGTGTATTGGTTGATCGACTCGACGTAGTCGTTGATCTGCACGACCTCGATCTCGATTCCGTACTTGTCCGCCCATTTCTTGACGATCCCGGACTCGGCGCCGAAGTCCCAGGGCATCCAGCCGACGTAGATGCTCCAGGCGACCCGAAACTTGTCCTTGGCCAGAACCGAACCCGGGACCAGTGCAGCGGCGAACACGATGGCCAGGATCAGGACCCAGGGGGCCAGACGCGGACGTATGGAGGCGGTTATAGCGGGGGGGCGTTTAGCCATGGATATCTCCCGTAGAGGTTACTGACGGACAGCGCAAGGAGGACCTGAGACAGGTGACCTCCCGGGCTTTTATCCCGCCGTGTAACCTGCCGGGAGACTCGCGAAGGCGCCGTCGCGCTGGTCGAGCCTGGCCGCAGGTCGGCAGCTCTCGGACCAGTCACCCGCATCCAGCGGGCCGGAACCCTAGCCGCCCATTGAGCCGAATTGTCGTAACGAGCCCGGGCCCGAAGGCGCACCGGTCGGTTCTCCTGGTCACGCTTAAGCGCGAACTGTGCCAGAACGATCGGCTGAGTCGCTTCAACCCACGGGAGCATGCGGCGCAATCAGGGCACGCCCCACATCTCTGGGTTCCGAGCGGCCTCAGGGGCCCCGGGGCACAGCCTCGAGGGGAGGCGGCAGAAACAGGGGCGGCGCTCACGGCCGTGGGCGAAGCCGCACCACAAGGGCTCAGGACCCGGTGCGCGCGCCCCTCACTGGTGCAGGGACCCGGCTGGCGGGCTCAGGTTGTGAGCCACCGGGGGGCGCACAGTCGTCCGCAACAGCAACCGGAGGACCATGTCATGTCCAGGCCCCCGATAGTCGCCGACCTCCTCTGCCCGGGATCCGTTCTTGGCAGGCCCCTGGTGATACAGCACAGCCGCCTCGCCGGCTTCCGACACCATGAGGCCCCTCGGTTCTGGTCCGCCTTGAGCGCCGGGGCGCCGCTCTCGCTCAGCGCCGAGGAAGACAACCCGCACGATGGTGACGCCGTGGCGGTCTACTGGAGGGGCCGCAAGCTCGGCTACCTGCCACGCGGCGAGAACCTGGTCGCCGCGTGGCTGCTGGCCCGCCGCCGGCCCCTGGCCGCCCGCGTGCGCCGCCTGCTGCCGAAGGCAGAGCACAATCGGCGCCTCGAGCTGGATGTCCTGATGGTGTAGGTGTCAATCGCGCCGCAGTCCGGCTTCAGCCCGACCGCGGCGCTTGGTGCGACCCGAGGGTTCGTCGTCGGGCTGAGCCCGACGTATCGAATGTAGATGAAGGGCGGACCCCCAAGGCTCGGACTGCAAGTAGTGAGCTTGCAGCAATGTTTAGCCGAGATGTGGGAGGTGCCCCCTAGAGCAAAGATAGATTTCACAGGCTGAAGTGCAAGCAGGTAGGCGGGGAGAGTCTATGCGCGCGGACGCGGCCTGAGGGCTTGTTGTCGGGCTGAAGCCCGACCCACAGGGAAGCCGCCAGCGGCCGCGGGCAGTCGCGGCGGGGCACCCGCCCGCCTTTGCCTCCCGGGATGCGATCCGAGATCATGAGCGGACGACAACCCAGCGGAGACCACCATGGGCGAAGAGATCAAGGGTTATTGCTGGCACTGCGGGGCCGGGCTGACGCGCCTGGACTTCGGACGCGAATCGCGCTGCCCCAAGTGCGACAAGGCCACCCACTGCTGCCGCAACTGCCGCCATTATGCGCCGGGACGCCCAAACGAGTGCACGGAGCCCCAGGTGGAGCGGGTGATCGACAAGGACAGGCCCAACTTCTGCGATCTGCTGGAACCCAATCCCAGGGACCGGGGACCGGCTCCCGACGCCGGTGCCGACGCGCTGCGCGCCGCTGCCGAATCCCTGTTTCGAGGAAGCTAGGTCGACCCGCGATCGGCGAGGATCCAGTTACGCCCCTCGGGAGTGGCTCGTTTGTCCCTTCCCCAACGGGCGCAAGGGCGGTGCGCGCCGGCGTTTCAGCCGAAGCCTTTGAGCACTGCTATACCTTGATCAGAAAGCAATCGCGGACACCCTCGGGCACGGCGCTGTCTGGTGTCAACAGCCGAGCCAGGCGTACTCGGCAATACGGGCCGGGTGTGGGCACGACGGCCCCGACACCTCAAGGACAGTAGCATGAAGGAGATCACCATGTTTGGTAGCAATCGTGAGACCGATCACGCCGCCCCTGCCGCGGCCAGCCGGATTCCGGGATCCACCACCCCGCACCCGGAATCGGAGCACCAGGCCCACCTGCTGGAGATCCGCCACCAGCACATCGCCGTGCGCGCCTATTTCAGGGCCGAGCGAAGAGGTTTCGCCCCCGGCGGTGAAGTCGAGGACTGGCTGATCGCCGAGCAGGAGATCGATGACGAGTCCCGATCGCTCTAGGAAGGCGCCCGTCTGAGGAGATGCGGATCGACGACCGCCCTGGTTTCTCGACCGGACCGCGAGTCACCTCGACACCGGCGCTGGAATCCGCTGACCGCGCCCCCACCTCCGGCTTTTTTGGAGACGTCGATCAACGGCCCCGGCTGTGATGCCCGTTCGGCTCGCGGTTCGAGTGTTCACGTGCCCAGACAAATCCTGTCGGTCGATCGCCACCGGCGACGGCCGCTCACCAACGAGGCGGCAGACCATGCGTATTCTCCACAGCATGTTGCGAACCAGAGACCTGGATCGCTCCATCGACTTCTACACCAATGTGATGGGCATGAAGCTGCTGAGGCGCAAGGACTATCCGGACGGTCGATTCACGCTGGCGTTCCTCGGCTATGGTCCTGAATCCGAGCAGAGTGCCATCGAGCTGACCTACAACTGGGGCGTCGATCAATACGACATGGGTAACGCCTATGGGCATATCGCCATCGAGGTCGATGACGTCCATGCCGCCTGCGAGCGCATTCGCGAGCTCGGGGGGAAGATCATCCGCGAGGCGGGACCGATGAACGCGGGCATCACCATCATTGCCTTTGTCGAGGACCCCGACGGCTACCCCATCGAGCTGATCGGTGCCAGACATTGACCCAGGCCCGCGTGGCCTGTCTGAGCGGCCCTGAGCATCACGTCCGATGAGCACCAGCTTTTCCGACTTCCTGCTCCCAGATGAGCTCCAGCGCGGCCTGCTCAAGGAGGGCTACGAGACCCCCACGCCGGTCCAGCAACAGGCGATTCCGCTCGCCATGGATGGCTTAGACCTGATCGTCTCCGCCGCCACGGGCTCGGGGAAGACCGCCGCCTTCCTGCTGCCCATGATGCAGCGGTTCCTGGACCACCCGTCGCGCTCGAGCGCCACCCGCGGCCTGATCCTGGTGCCCACCCGCGAGCTCGCACGCCAGATCTACATCCAGTTCATGCGCCTCGGGAGCTTCACCCGCCTCACCGCCGGGGTGATCACCGGGGGCGAGGTCAGGTCCCACCAGACCGCGACGCTGCGCAAGAACCCGGAGATCCTGGTGGCGACTCCAGGGCGGCTGCTGGAGCACCTGGGGGGCGATGAGGTGGATCTGGGTGACGTGGAGATGCTGGTTCTCGACGAGGCCGACCGCATGCTCGACATGGGGTTTGCCGACGACGTGCTGACCATCATCGGGCACTGCAACCCACGGCGGCAGTCACTGCTATTCTCCGCCACCCTCCACCATCAGGGCCTGGCCGCCATCACCGGCCCGCTCCTGCACGAACCTCAGACCCTGTTGATCGACCCGGTGCGCGAGGCGCACCCGGACATCGAGCACTGCATACTTTTGAGCGACGAGCCGGCGCACAAGGAGCGCCAGCTCCTGTGGCTGCTCACCAACGAGCCCTTCGACAAGGCACTGGTCTTCGTCAATACGCGCGAGCGCACCGTGTCGCTGGGGGCGTTCCTGCGACGAGAAGGCGTGCGGGCCGGCTTCCTGCATGGGGAGTTGGAGCAGCGCGAGCGCAACCGTGTCATGGGCCTGTTCCACCGCGGCGAGGTCCCGGTGCTGGTCGCCACCGATCTTGCCGCCCGCGGCCTGGATGTCCCGGGCGTGGGTCTGGCGATCAACTTCGATGCCCCCCGCAGCGGCGAGGAGTACCTGCACCGCACGGGCCGCACCGGGCGCGCTGGAGAGCGGGGGGTGGCCATTACCCTCGTCAATTCCAACGAATGGAACCGGGTGGAGGGCATCGGCCGCTATCTGGGCCTGGAGTTCATGCGCCGCGCCGTCAAGGGGCTGGAGTCGCGCTTCCAGGGACCCGCCCGGCGCAAGGGTCCAGCCAAGGCCGCGCAGGCCGCAAAGGACAAGGCGGCGAAGGCCAAGGCCGCCGAGGCTCCACGGCCGAAGAATCGGCTGCGCGACCGCAAGAACATCGGAAAGCGGCGTAAGCCATCCTCGACGGCGGGAGTGGATGCCGGCCTGGCCCCCCCGAAAAAGGCAAAGCCGGGGTCCCCCTGGGGACGGCGCTGAACCCCGCCCAGGATCGAGAGCCCGGCTTTCGCCCCTGAGCCCACCAGTACCTCCCCTTCCGCCGACCCGGCCGCGGGCCCAGGCGCTCCCGACGCCGGTAGCCGCTCTGACGCCTTCGATCACCGGCTCCCGGAGCCTTTCCATGAAACACGTCATTCAGGATTTCGCCCCCGGCCAGCGCTGGATCTCAGAGACCCAGGCCGAGCTCGGTCTCGGTCTGGTGGAGGCGCTCGAGCACCGGCGCGTCCAGATGCTGTTCCCGGCCACCGGTGAGCGGCGCACCTACGCCATTCACGACGCACCACTGTGGCGGGCGCACTTCGGCCCCGGCGAGCGCATCCGCGACCTCGATGGACGCGAGCTCGTGATCACCGCCACCGAGATCGCCGACGGCCTGCTGAGCTATCGTGGAGAGGGCATCGACGGGCGCCCGTGCCAGATCTGTGAGACCGCGCTCGATCCCCACCTGCGCCTGAATCGTCCCCCACAGAGGCTCCTCGCGGGGCGCCTGGAACGTAACACCTGGTTCGATCTGCGCGTGCGCACCTGGCAACAGCGGGCGCGGGCGGCCGAGTCGCCGGTGCGCGGGCTGGTCGGACCTCGCATCAGTCCGATCCCGCACCAGCTCTACATCGCCGCCGAGGTGGCAGACCGCCTGGCGCCGCGCGTGCTGCTCGCTGACGAGGTGGGTCTCGGCAAGACCATCGAGGCCGGTCTGATCCTGCACCGCATGCTCCTCGCGGGCCGCGCGCGTCGGGCGCTGATCCTGGTGCCAGAGTCGTTGCTGCATCAGTGGCTGGTGGAGCTGCTACGTCGCTTCAACCTGCATTTCGCCCTCTTCGACCAGGAGCGTGTGCAGTCGATGCAGGGGCTTGGGTGCAACCCCTTCCTGGGCGAGCAGCGCGTCCTGTGCAGCCTGGACCTGTTGACCGGCGATCCGGCGACCGCCCGGGCCGCCCTCGCCGGCGAATGGGACCTCCTGATTGTCGATGAGGCCCACCGCCTGCACTGGACCCCGCAGGAGAGCAGCCTCGACTACGACCTCATCGAGGCCCTGGCTCATGAGACCCCGGCCCTCTTGCTGCTGACCGCCACCCCGGAGCAGTTCGGTCGCGCCGGCCACTTCGGGCGCCTGCGGCTGCTTGATCCATCCCGATTCAATCACTTCGATGATTTTCTTGCAGAGGAGTCGGCCTATGCCCCGGTGGCCGAGCTGGCCGCCCGGCTGTTGGACGGAGAGTCGCTGACACCGGTGCTTCAGGAGCGGCTGGAGGCCCTGCTCGGCCCCACGCAAGGGCTCGCGAGGGCCCAGGTCGTTGAGCGCCTGCTCGACCGCCACGGGACCGGCCGCGTGCTCTTTCGCAACATCCGAGCGGGTGTTCCGGGGTTCCCGCCGCGCCGGGTGCATCCGGCGCCGCTCCCGGCGCCCCCCGGTTATCCGGGACGGGATGCCACGAGTCCGCAGGAGGCCGCACGGCCGGAGCAGTCTCACGGCACCGGCTGGGCCCGGCTCGACCCGCGCCTACCCTGGCTGATCGACACCCTGCGCCGCCTGCGCCCCGCCAAGGTGCTGCTGATCTGCGCGAGCCAGCAGAAGGTGGTCGATCTACGCATCGCCTTGCTCGAGCAGGCCGGGATCCATGCCGCGATCTTTCACGAGGGCATGAAGATCGTCGATCGCGACCGCTCCGCCGCCTATTTCGCCGACCCCGATGAGGGCACCCAGGTCCTCCTGTGCTCGGAGATCGGCAGCGAGGGGCGCAACTTCCAGTTCGTCCACCACCTGATCCTGTTCGATCTGCCACTGGACCCGGACCTGCTCGAGCAGCGCATCGGCCGGCTCGACCGGATCGGTCAGACCCGGCCCATCGAGATCCATGTCCCCTATCTCATTGGCGGCCCCGGCGAGACCCTGTATCGCTGGTACGCCGATGGCCTCGATGCCCTGGCCGCCATCTGCCCCGCCGCTGCCGCGGTCTGGGCGCGGCTGGGCGAGCGGCTGCAGCAGGCCCTCGAGTGGGCGCGCGATCCGGCCCGGACCGACGCGCTGATCGCGGACGCGGCGCGACTGCGCCAGCAACTGAACACGGAGCTGGCGGCCGGCCGCGACCGCTTGCTGGAGCTTGGCTCTCAGCGACCGGTCCTTGCCGAGGGGCTGGTCGCGCTGGTACAGGGGCAGGACCGGGAGCCGGCGCTCTTTGAGTATCTGACCCGCTTCTGGGACGCCTTCGGGGTGGAGCACGAACCCGGACCGGGGGGCTCGACGGTGCTGCAACGGGGCCAGCACATGCTCCAGGAGCAGTTTCCCGGGCTGCCCGAGGAGGGGATCACGGTCAGCTTCGAGCGCGGCCATGCCCTGGTCCATGAGGAGCGCGCCTTCCTGACCTGGGAGCACCCGATGGTGCGTGCCGCAATGGACCTGCTGACCGGCTCGGAGCTGGGCGCCAGCGTGGTGCTCCTGACCCGCGACCCGGCCTTCGCCGCCGGTTCCCTGCTCCTCGATGCCGTCCATGTAGCCGAGTGCCCAGCCCCACCCGAGCTCCAGGCCCAGCGGTTCTTCCAGCCCCTGGCCCTGCGCCTGCTGCTCGACGAGGCGGGGCGCGATCGCAGCGATGAGCTCACTCCCGATCGGCTCGACGGCCGCTGTCTGAGCGGCAACCGCAAGCTTGCCCGGGCGCTGGTCTCGGCGCGGCAGCAGCCGATCGCCGCCATGATCGCCGCCGCCGAGGCCCGTGCCGAGGAGGCCGCCGTTGCCCTGCAGCGGGAGGCATGTGGGCGCATGCGCGGGCGCCTCGACGCGGAGCTCGAGCGCCTCCAGGCCCTGGCCAGGATTAACCCGACGGTGCGCCCCCAGGAGGTCGAGTCCCTGCGTGGCGAGCGCGATCGCCTGGCCGAGGCCCTGGGGCGTATCCGGCTGCGGCTCGATGCGCTGCGTCTGATCGTGTTTGCATGATCCGGGCGCAGGGGACGATGCCGGAGAGCGCGGAGGCGGTATCAGGCCCACAGGCCTGTGGAATGGGCCCCTGCGGGTTCTCTTGCACCCCACACCGGTGGAAATAACCCGACGCGGCCGCTCAGAAACCCTGAGACAGATCGGAGATGGTCACCAGGACCTGTAGCGGTTTGCCGTCTCGCTCCACCTGCAACATGACCCGATTGCCGATGCCGATCTCCTCGAAGCGCTCGGCGAGATCGTCGCTCGACTCGACGGGGCTTCCGTTCACCGCCGTGATCACATCCCCGAAATCCCCCTGCTCCGGCGCCATCCCCTTCAGCCCGGCCGCGGCCGCCGGCAACCCCGGGAGTACCCTCACGACCGCCATCCCCTTCACGCCGAGCCGCTCGGTCAGCTCCGGGCGCAGGGTAACGATGCCGATGCCCGCACGGGCCAGCCTGCCGTCGCGGATCAGAGTGGAGACCACCCGATTGACCATGTCGATCGGGACGGCAAAACCCACACCGGAGAAGGCGCCGGTGGGCGAGAGGATGGCCGTGTTCATGCCGATCAGCCGTCCCGCCGAGTCGAGCAACGGGCCCCCGGAATTACCCGGATTGATCGCGGCATCGGTCTGGATGACGCCGTGCAGCTCCCGCCCGGTCGCCGTCGGCAGATCTCGCTCCAGCGCGCTCACCAGCCCCTGGGTCAGGGTGTGCGACAGCCCGAAAGGATTGCCGATGGCGAACACCGTCTGGCCCACCCTCAGGTCCGCTGAGGTCCCCAGCCGTAGGGGCCTGAAGGGCCTCATCCCCCCGATCAGGCGCAGAACGGCGATCTCGTACTCGGGCGCCCGGCCCACGACGGCAGCCGTCCAATGTTCAGAGCCAAAGCGAACGGCGATGTACTCAGCATTCCGCACGACGTGGTCATTGGTCACGATGTGACCCGCCGCATCCCAGACGAAGCCGCTGCCCAACCCAAGCTGCCCCCGCGTGCCGGAGGTCTCGTGGCCGAGCAGCCGCGGGCTCTGCTCGAAGGTGGTCACCGACACTACGGAGGGCGCGACCTCGTTGAAGACGTCGATCGCGGCGCGCTCCACCTCGGCCAGGTCGCCGCGCGGGGTGTTGGCGCGCGGGTCTGTCTCACTGAGCAACAGGAGCTGCACATAGTCGCGCGCCACCCACAGGCCCAGGATGACGACCAGGGCGATGAGGATCCGACGCGAGAACCGCTCGTCCACCTCTTGCCTTCCCGCATGACGGCGTCGGGGCGACGCCCTTGATCACGATTAAGCAAGAAGGATTCCGCGCATTCACGGGGGCTGGCACCAGGCTTGCGTAACAAGACCTGCCCGCCCATGGCCCAACCGCGGAATCAAGCGCAGCGCACCCGTCACCATGACCGACTCACCCGACATGCTCCTGCTGGCGCGCCTGCAGTTCGCCTTCACCATCTCGTTCCATATCCTCTTTCCGGCCTTCACGATCGGGCTCGCAAGCTATCTCGCCACCCTCGAGGCCCTGTGGCTGCGCACGGGCAAGGCTGTGTATCGCGAGCTCTATGACTTCTGGCTGAAGCCCTTCGCCCTGTCGTTCGGCATGGGGGTGGTCTCCGGCATCGTGATGAGCTACCAGTTCGGGACGAATTGGAGTGACTTCTCGGAGGCGACCGGCAGCGTGCTCGGGCCACTGCTCGGGTATGAGGTGCTGGCGGCCTTCTTCCTGGAGGCGTCCTTTCTGGGGGTCATGTTGTTCGGTCGCGGACGTGTCAGTGACGGGGTACACCTGGCCGCGACCGTGCTGGTCGCACTGGGTACCCTGATGTCCGCCTTCTGGATCCTCGCCGCCAACAGCTGGATGCATACCCCGGCGGGTTACGTCCAGGAGGGCAGTCGCTTCATCCCCGCCGATTGGTTGGCGGTGATCTTCAATCCGTCCCTCCCCTACCGCTTCGTCCATATGGTGTTTGCCTGTTACCTCAGCACCGCCATGGTGGTCGCGGGGGTGGCCGCCTGGCACCTGCTGCGTGGCAGCGCCACCGACTCCAACCGGGTCATGCTGCGCATGTCCCTGCCGTTCATTGCACTGGTCGCGACCGCCCAAGTCATCGTCGGGCATGAGCACGGGGTCAACGTCCTGGAATACCAGCCGGTCAAGCTCGCCGCCATCGAGGGCCATTGGGAGAGCTATGATCGCGCCGCGCCCCTCATCCTCTTTGGCCTCCCGGACAGCGAGGCGGAGGACAACCATTGGGAGTTGGTGATTCCGTCCATCGGCAGCCTGATCGTCACCGGCTCGACCGATGGCGGTCTGCGCGGCCTCAAATCCTGGCCGGCGAGGGATCGCCCGCCCGTGGCACCCGTCTTCTGGGCCTTTCGACTGATGGTGGGCCTGGGGATGGTTATGCTCACGGTCGGCTGGGTCGGAAGCTGGCTGCTGCGGCGGGGACGGCTTGCCGAGCACCGCTGGTTCCTGCGACTGTGCGTGCTCGCGGCACCCGCTGGATTCATTGCGGTGCTGGCCGGCTGGATCACCGCCGAGGTCGGTCGCCAGCCCTGGGTCGTCCAGGGCCTGCTGCGAACCGCCGACGCGGTCTCACCGGTGACCGCCTCGGCGGTCAGCCTGTCGCTCATCGTTTATCTCTTCGTCTACACGGTGATCTTCGGTGCCGGTCTCTCTTACCTTCTTTCAATCCTGCGCCGGGGACCGGTGGCGAGCGGCCGCCTGGAGGATGAAAGCGGGGCCCGCACCACCCCCTGGGCCACCGCGGGCACCGACGAGCCGGAGGAGGGCTAGATGGAAAACCTTGGGCTCGATCTGCCGTTGATCTGGGCGGGCATCCTGGCGCTGGCCGTGTTCCTCTATGTGTTGTTGGACGGCTTCGACCTGGGCGTGGGTATCCTCTTTCCATTCGCGGCCTCCGAGCAGGAGCGCGACCAGATGATGGGCGCCGTGGCCCCGGTCTGGGACGGCAACGAGACCTGGCTGGTGCTGGGAGGGGGCGGCCTCTTCGCCGCCTTTCCCAGCGCCTACGCCGTCATGATGCCGGCGCTCTACATGCCGCTGGGGTTCATGCTCACGGCCCTGATCTTCCGCGGCGTCGCCTTCGAGTTCCGCTCCCACGCTCAGGGCGCCGGACAGCGCTTCTGGGGCCAGGCCTTCCATTGGGGGTCCGTGATTGCGGCCTTCGGCCAGGGTCTGGTGCTGGGGACTTTGGTCCAGGGCATCCAGGTGGAGAACGGACGCTTCGCCGGGGGCATGTTCGACTGGCTAACCCCCTTTAGTTTCACGGTGGCGTGCGCGCTGATCTGGGGCTATGTGTTGCTCGGTGCGGGTTGGCTGATCATCAAGACCGAGGGGGATCTGCTCGCCTGGTCGCGCCGCGCGGCCTATCCCGCCGCCCTGGTAATGCTCCTGATGATGCTGGTCGTGGGCGTCTGGGTGACGGCACTGGGCGTACCGGCGGCGCAGCGGTGGGGCCTGGATCTCCCCCACCTTCAGTGGGACCGGCTGCTGCCCCTGGTCCCGATCCCGCTGCTCGCGGCGGCGTGCTTCGCCGGACTCTTCCGCTCGCTGCGCAACGGCGCCACCTACGCCCCCTATCTCTGGTCGGTCGGCCTCTTTGCGCTCGCTTACGGCGGTCTGCTGGTCGGTATCTGGCCCTATCTCGTCCCCTATGCCGTCAGCATCCGCGACGCCGCCGCTGCCCCCTCCTCCCAGGCCTTCCTGCTGGCAGGCACCGCCGTCCTGCTTCCCTTGACCCTGGGCTACACCCTCTACGTCTACCGCATCCACCGCGGCAAGGTCCGACCCGGTGAGGGTTACCACTGACCCCGATGTTGTATCGCCCCTGATGCGAATCACCGCTCAAACCACCTGCCGCCGGGCATAGAAGGCGCAGCACATGTGACCTGGGCACTTGTACATTGTGACCGAGGTCAGGTCCCGATCATGACTTCCGCTGGGCCGGGGCATCCTTTTCACTCATCCATGCACGGACAGCGCGACGTCTAACCCGACAGATCAACATGCGAAGGACCAGACCATGAACAGCACAACGCGGCGAGAGCGGCGTAGACGTAAAGACGACCGCGATACCGCATAAATGGACGTTCTATTTCCTGATGGCGGTGGGCTTCTGGAACTTGGTTGGGGCCGATATGTTCGGTTTTCTGCCCAAACTGCCGATCGTGAGCTATTTCGATCGAGTGTTCATCATTATCGGCGCCGCGCCATTGGTGATTGCATCGATCAAAGGCTATCTCGGTGTCCGCGTCGCAGATCCTAAGGAGCGGAAATAGCAGTATTGGAAAAATAGCCGTATCGCCGGCTAGCGGCGGGTGCCACTTCGCCACCGTGCCGGCTGGATCAACCAGAAGTATGCGTCGAAGACGGCGTTATCTGTCGTGCTGAACAATAGAGATGCAAGCAATGAAGACGAACGGACTCTCGCCTGAGCTCCTTGAAAAGATGGACGCCTACTGGCGAGCCGCGAACTACCTGTCGGTCGGCCAGATTTGTCTTTACGACAATCCACTGCTCAAACGGCCCTTGGCCCTGGCGGATGTGAAGCACATGCTGCTCGGACACTGGGGCAAGACGCCCGGGCAGAACTTCATTTACGTGCATCTGAACCGGGTCGTCAACCAATACGACCTCGACCTGATGAAGTTGCAGCCGCAAACCGAACACCCGCACGGGCTCTCCGACACGGATTTCGACGAGTTATTCACCCAAAACAAGCCGGTGATCTTCGCCTTCCACGCCTACCCCTGGCTAATCCACCGGCTGATCTACCGGCGCACCAGCCACGACAACATCCATGTCCGCGGCTACAAGGAAGAAGGCACCATCACCACGCCCTTCGACATGACCGTGCTGAACGACCTGGACCGCTTCCACCGGCGGGTGATGGACGCCATCGACCGCCTGCCCCAGACCGGTGACAAGGGCATCTACCTCAAGCAGCAGCTCAAGGACAAGCTCATCGAGCACAAGCAGTACATCGACAAGCACGGCCAGGACATGCCGGAAATGCGCAATTGGAAGTGGGGCAATCGGAAATGAATACGAAGGCCGATTTGAAGTCCCTTCCGATGCCGGAACTGCAGGCAAAGTTAGACTCGTCGCCGGACGGCCTCAGTGAAGCCGAGGCGCAGCGGCGGCTCGCTCAATATGGGCCGAACGAGCTTGAAGAGAAGAAGACGAGTTCTTTGCTGAAATTCCTCGGCTATTTTTGGGGACCCATCCCGTGGATGATCGAGGCGGCCGTGATCCTGTCGGCGCTAGATCGCCATTGGCCGGATTTCTTCATCATCCTTGTTCTCTTATTGGCCAACGCAGTGGTCGGATTCTGGGAAGAACACCAGGCGGGCAACGCCATCGCCGCGTTGAAGGCCAGACTGGCGCTCAAGGCGCAGGTGAAACGCGATGGAAAGTGGACCAACCCGGCGGCGCGCGAATTGGTGCCGGGCGACGTCATCCATCTGCGTCTGGGCGACATCGTGCCGGCGGACGCGCGCTTGCTCGAGGGCGATCCGGTGGAGGTGGATCAGTCCGCGCTGACGGGGGAGTCCCTGCCCGTCGCGCACCAATTCGGCGAGGCGGTATTTTCCGGCTCCATCATCCGCACCGGCGAAATCGACGCGCTCGTGTACGCCACCGCCAAGAACACCTACTTCGCCAAGACCGCGCAACTGGTGCAGGAGGCGCACACCGTCAGCCATTTTCAACGCGCCGTGTTGAGGATCGGCAACTACCTGATCATCCTTGCCGCAGTCTTGGTGGCGGTGATCATTCTCGTCGCGCTGTTTCGTGGCGACCCAATACTCACCACGTTGCAGTTCGCGCTGGTATTGACCGTGGCAGCGATACCCGTGGCGATGCCGACGGTGCTGTCGGTGACCATGGCGGTCGGCGCGCGCCTGCTCGCCAGGAAACAGGCGATTGTGACCCGGTTGGCGGCGATCGAGGAATTGGCAGGCGTAGACGTTTTGTGCTCGGACAAGACCGGAACCCTCACGCAGAACAAGCTGACGCTCGGTGATCCATTCTGCGCAAGCGGCGTCGCGGCCGATCGACTCATTGTCGCCGCCGCACTGGCCTCGCGCGCGGACAACAAGGACACCATCGACCTGGCGGTGCTGGGCGGCCTGCAAGACGATCAGGCCATGAAAGGCTACCAGGTGGTTCATTTCCAACCATTCGATCCGGTGCATAAGCGCACCGAGGCCACCATCAAGGACGCGGACGCAAAGCTGTTCAAGGTAACCAAAGGCGCGCCGCAGGTGATTTTGGCACTGTCGGCCAACGCCGGTGAAGTAAGCCCCGCCGTGCAGAAGGCCGTCGATGAGTTTGCCGCACGCGGGTTCCGTTCCTTGGGCGTGGCGCGAGCGGATCAGGAGGGTAAGTGGCGGTTTCTCGGCGTGTTGCCGCTATTCGATCCACCCAGGGAAGACTCCAAATCGACCATTGCGACGGCGCGCCAGATGGGTGTCGACGTCAAGATGGTGACCGGCGATGCGCTGGCCATTGCGCGCGAAACCGCCCGCAAATTGGGGCTGGGCACGAATATTCTCGATGCCAGCGGTTTCGGTGACACCAAGCATCACGAGACGGCGCGGTTGGCGCAGTCCATCGAACAAGCCGACGGCTTCGCCCAGGTGTTCCCCGAGCACAAGTTCCACATCGTCGATGTCCTGCAGCAGCGCGGCCACATCGTCGGCATGACGGGCGACGGGGTAAACGACGCCCCAGCGCTGAAGAAGGCCGACTGCGGCATCGCGGTGTCCGGCGCGACGGACGCGGCGCGCGCAGCGGCGTCCATCGTGCTGATGACGCCCGGCTTGTCGGTGATCATCGACGCGATCAAGGAGAGCCGCAACATCTTCCAACGCATGAATAGCTACGCCATTTACCGCATCGCCGAGACACTGCGCGTGCTGCTGTTCATGACCCTGGCGATTCTGATCTTCAACTTCTATCCCTTGACGGCGGTGATGATCGTGATGCTGGCCTTGCTCAACGATGGGGCGATCCTGTCTATTGCCTACGACAAGGTGCATTACAAGGACAAGCCCGAGACCTGGAACATGCGCCTGGTGCTGGGGGTGGCCTCGGTGCTGGGTATCATCGGACCGGTGGCCGCCTTCGGCCTGTTCTACCTCGCCGACCGTGTGTATCACCTCGACCGGGCGCACATTCAGACGCTGATGTACCTGATGCTGTCCGTGGCGGGACATCTGACGATCTTCCTGACGCGCACACGCGGCCCCTTCTGGTCGATACGCCCCGCGCCCATTCTCTTGCTGGCGGTGTTGGGCACACAAATTGCGGCGACCTTGATAGCCGTCTATGGGCTGTTCATGACGCCGCTCGGCTGGGGTTGGGCGCTGTTCGTCTGGGGCTATGCGCTGGCGTGGTTCCTCGTCAGCGACCGCGCAAAGCTGCTGGCCTATCGAGTGTTCGATTCAACCGCCGCACCGGCACTACCATCAAGCGCGGCAATGCGCGGGGTTCAAGGATGATTTCGCAGCCAGACACTGTTCGGGTAGTACATGCGGCTCGCGCGCCCCCACCTTCAGTGGGACCGGCTGCTGCCCCTGGTCCCGATCCCGCTGCTCGCGGCGGCGTGCTTCGCCGGACTCTTCCGCTCGCTGCGCAACGGCGCCACCTACGCCCCCTATCTCTGGCCGGTCGGCCTCTTTGCGCTCGCTTACGGCGGTCTGCTGGTCGGTATCTGGCCCTATCTCGTCCCCTATGCCGTCAGCATCCGCGACGCCGCCGCTGCCCCCTCCTCCCAGGCCTTCCTGCTGGCAGGCACCGCCGTCCTGCTTCCCTTGACCCTGGGCTACACCCTCTACGTCTACCCCATCCACCGCGGCAAGGTCCGACCCGGTGAGGGTTACCACTGACGGCGCGACCGGCTGCGGAGCCTCACCCAGCGCAGGCCGCGGCTTGCTGCAGGGATTGCCCCCCTCACCAAACCGCGGCTCGGCCGTAAGTTTTATTTCCACGCTTTCTGCGAGGGGGCGCTCCGTCAAAAGCTCTTAATTTCTTTGGGTCCCTTTCACAGCCCACAGCAGGGGTCACATGACGCGCCCCGTGCTCGTACCCGCAAATGGCGGTGTCCCGATGATGGCGGCGACTTTCCAGGCCGACGGCTCCGCCCTTTCGGCGGCCGACGAGGCCGCCGCCTTTAAGGCGCCCGCTTCTTGCTCAAGGGGAAGCAGTGGCGCGGGGATTGACCCCGACACCGCGTCCTTTGAACCGGCCACCATCGATACGGTGCGCGACCTCAATGGTGACGGGCTGCCTGAGGCCGTAATCCGGGCGGGAGGCACCTACTGTTACGGGTCACGGGCGCGGGCATTTTTCTGGTCAGCAAGCAGGCCGACGGACACTGGAAGCTGATCACCTCGGACATCGGGATCCCGAGCACCCTCTCGACACGCGGGACCGGGGATTGGCGGGACATCCACGCTGGGGGCCCCGGCTTTTGCATTCTGGTGCAGCGTTGGAACGGACGGAGCTATATGCTGAATAGAAAGGCGTACCAGGGAAAAAACCCTGCAAGAACTAGCCCCTCAACCCCTGTCTGGCGCGCGGAACAGGAGACGGACCAGGGCGCCCCCCAGGGGGCTGGGGCCGATCTCCAGGGACCCCCCATAGGCGACACAGATCTCGCGCACGACCGCCAGGCCGATGCCGTGCCCCGGGGCCTGCTCGTCCGCCCGGACGCCGCGCTCCAGCAGTGCCTCCGCCTGGTCCGCGCCGATTCCGAGCCCGTCGTCTTCGACCCGGATCTCGAGTCCCTCAGGTCTCCGGGCCGCCGAGACCCGCACCCGGCTCCGGCACCACTTGTAGGCGTTGTCGAGCAGGTTGCCGAGCATCTCCATCAGATCGGCCTCGGCGCCACGGAACATCAGGTCCTGCTCGATCTCCAGGTCCACGGTCACGTCCTTGTCGCGGTAGACCTTGCCCAGCGACGCGACCAGCCGCTCGAGGGTGAGGCCCACCGGGACCGAAGGGGCCAGCTTTCCAGCCGGTATGGCACCCAGACGGGCCCGTTGGAGCTGATATTCCACGATGTCCCGCACCCGTGCGAGCTGTTCGCGCAACAGGTGCGCGCCTCGGGCGTCGGTGCCTTCGGCCCCCGCGACCACCCCCTCCATGACGGCTAGGGGGGTCTTGAGGCTGTGGGCGAGATCCCCGAGCGCATGGTCGAGGCGCCGCTGGCGCGCCTGTTCCTGAGTCAGCAGGGCGTTGAGGTTATCCGTGAGGGCGCGCAGCTCCCTCGGATAGGCCCCGCGGATGCGCTCCTGATCACCCGATTCGACCGCCGCCACCTCGCCCGCCACCAGGCGCAGGGGTCTCAGCCCCCAGCGCAGGGTCGCCAGGAGGGCCACGAGCATCAACAGGGACATGCCCCCCAACCAGCGCCATAGACTGAGGCGAAACCGGGCGAGCTCCCGGCGCATGGCGGTAAGATCTTCGGCGACGGCGAAGCTGAAGCTCTGGGGGACGGCGCCCGTGGCCCAGGAGACGCCGAAGGCCGCCACCAGATAGCCGGAGCCGTCGTCGAGGTCCCGCCGAAGAAAGCGGCGCTCGCCGGGGGCGAGCCGCACCGGCTCGGGCTGGACGGCGTCGATGGTGGATCGCGACTGCCACACGGGAACGGCGTCCCCATCAAAGATGCGCGCGGAGAGCCCGGAGCCCGGATAGTCGAGCCGTGGCTCGGCCAGACTCGGCGGCATCACCAGGCGGCCGTCCTCGAGCTCCGCGGCGGACATGAGCAGATAGATCTGGGCCAACAGGCGCTCCTCCCGGGCGGAGCGCGCGGCATCGTTGAAGGCGCGCTCCAGGGCGACGCTGGTCAGCAGAAGAAAGACGACCAGGATCAGGGCGAGCGAGAGGACCAGTCGGGCCCGCAGTGACCTCATGGAGCTGGGTCACCCAGCGTCAGCCGATAACCGCGCCCGCGCAGGGTCTCGATGGGAGCCAGACGGCCGCCTGGGTCGAGCTTGCGGCGCAGCCGACCGAGCAGCACCTCCACCACGTTGCTCTCCCGGTCCTCGTCATGAGGGTAGAGCCGCTCCGCGAGTGCCTGTTTGGAGAGCACACCGCCGCGTGCGGCGGCAAGCTGCTCCAGGAGCCGGTACTCGAAGGCCGTGAGCTCCACCGGACTGCCGTCAACCCAGGCGCGCTCGGCGACCAGATCGAGACGCAAGGGTCCAAGAATCAGCTCACGGCCGGCGCCCCCAGCCGCCCGCCTGACCAGGGCGCGCAAACGGGCCACCAGCTCCTCAACCTGAAAAGGCTTGGTCAGATAATCGTCGGCGCCCGCCTCCAGCCCCTCCACCTTGTCCTGCCAGCGGTCACGGGCCGTCAGGACCAGGATCGGCAACAGGCTGCCGCGCTCGCGCAGCCGCCGGATGAGGGCCAGACCAGAGAGCCCGGGCAGACCCAGATCCACCACCGCGGCGTCATGGTGATATTCCTCGGCCAGATAGAGCCCCTCGCGCCCGTCGCCGCTCCCCTGGGCCTCGATCCCTTCGCCTGCCAGCCGCTCGAGGAGCTGACCGCGCAGGTCCGGGTCATCCTCGATCACCAGAACGCGCATCGGCCACCTCAGCGCCCGGGGACGAAGACGTTGCGGACCTCGCCCTTGGGGGTCAGCACCTTGACCCGGTAGCCGCCGTCACTCGCGGTCACCGCGAGCACCCGCCCGCCGGTCTGGCGACGGGCCTGCTCGCCGGCCTGGGCGGCGGTGATACCGCGCCCCTGGCCTCCCCGCTCGCCGTCGCCGCCGCCGCCGCCGCGCCCACGGTCCGCCCAGTTGGGACCGCAGAGGACCAGGAGGAGCGCAAGCAGCAGGTACCTTGGGTGCATGGGTCAGTGGCTCATGAGGGGCGGCGCCTATCCCGGCGCCGCCGCCTACCGGGAGACGGGGTCTCAGCGCCTCCGGCCATTGTAGATGATGGTCAGGTCGCTACGGCTGTGGCGGTGCCTGTGCGGAAGGTCGCGGTAAACGACCCTGGGTCCCCACCAGTCGTCCCTGTCGTGACGGTGCCCGTGGTCGCGGCGATCGTTCCAGTCCCTGTCGCCGCGACGCCCGTGGTCATGGGGGCCCTCATGGTGCCACCGGGAGGACCTGTCCCAATCGCGCCCCCCGCCATGGGCGGCGGCGGTACCAGGGATCAGGGGGGCGGCGATCAGGGTGAGCGCCAGGATCAGGAAGGCGTGCTTGGTCTTCATGGCTCGGGAACCTCCGGAGTCGCGGCCGGGAGAAAATCTCCCGACGCCGCGGCCATCCTAGGTCGGCGACCCTGAATCGGCGCTGAACGGCAAAGCCACTTGGCCGGCCTCCGGAGCCGGACGAGCGCTCGCGGCTAACGCTTCAGGACCTGAAGGATCTCCTCGAGCTCCATGCGCATCTGGCGCAGGACCTGGTGGGTCTGGGATTGATCCTGCTTGGCACCATCCCCGCTCAGCTGCAGGCGGGCACCGCCGATGGTGAAGCCCTGCTCGTAGAGCAGGTTGCGGATCTGGCGCACCATTAGCACGTCATGACGCTGGTAATAGCGTCGGTTACCGCGCCGCTTGACCGGCTTGAGCTGGGGGAACTCCTGCTCCCAGTAGCGCAGCACATGGGGCTTGACGCCGCACAGCTCGCTGACCTCGCCGATGGTGAAATAACGTTTGCCCGGTATGGGCGGCAGGTCCCCGGTCCCCGGCTCCTCGGTGCTATCGGTCGTGCCCAGCATAGGCTTCCACCCGTGACTTGAGCTTCTGGCCCGGACGGAAGGTGACGACCCGACGGGCAGTTATGGGTATTTCTTCGCCGGTTTTCGGATTACGGCCCGGGCGCTCCTTCTTCTCGCGCAGATCGAAGTTGCCGAAGCCCGACAACTTGACCTGCTCGCCTCGCTCGAGCGCGGTACGGATCTCCTCGAAGAACATCTCGACGATGTCCTTGGCCTCGCGCTTGTTGAGTCCGAGCTCTTCGAACAGGAATTCGGCCATGTCGGCCTTCGTCAGTGCCATACCTTCAACCCCTCAAACGTGCGCCAAACTCGGTCGCGAGACGGGCCAGCACCCGGCTCACGGCCCCTTCCACGACCTCGTCCGTAAGTGTCTGAGAAGATGCCTGTAAAATCAATCCTAAAGCCAGACTTTTTCGACCCGAGTCTATATTCTGACCGGAGTAGACGTCGAATAGCACCAAATCGCGCAGCAGATCGGAGGCGGATTCGCGTACGCAGGCCTCCACCGCGGCGAAAGGCACCGACGCATCGATCACCACAGCCAGGTCCCGGCGGATAGCCGGAAAGCGCGAAATCGGCTCGAATTGCGGGAGTAAGCCAACGGAGAGCGCCATCTGCTCCAGCTCGAAGAGATAGGCGTCACCCACCAGGTCCAGCTCGCCCGTCAGGGCCGGGTGGAGCATGCCCATCAGACCCACCGGGCGACCCTGATATTCGATCGCGGCGGTCTGGCCTGGATGCAGGGCGGGGTGACTGCCCGGAACGAACGCGAACCGCTCAGGCCCACCCGTCTGCGCCAGGATCGCCTCCACGTCGGCCTTGAGATCGAAAAAATCGCCTCCCCGGGAGGATTGACCCCACTGCTCGGGTTCGACCCCGCCGATGATGAGCCCGCCAATCACCGGCTCCTGCCTGAGCCCCCCGGGAGTCGGGCGGAAGCGCATCCCCGTCTCGAAGACCCGCACCCGCTCCTGCTGACGGGCCTGGTTGTAACGAGCCGTCTGCAGCAGCCCTGGCCACAGGGACAGGCGCATCACCGAGAGGTCCGCGCTGATGGGGTTGGCCAGACGCAGGGCCTCGAGGCCGGGCTCCATTCGGGACTGAAGGTCCGGGCTCACGAAGCTGTAGGTGATGGCCTCCTGATAGCCGCGGCTGACCAGGGTGAGGCGTGCCCGGTCGAGATCGAAGGCCGCCTCGGGGGCGGACTTGGTCGCCGCCGCCGCGTCGTGGTGGCTCACGGGGATGCGGTCGTAGCCATAGATGCGCCCGATGTCGGCGATCAGGTCGACCTCGTGGAGCAGGTCGAAGCGTGCGCTGGGCGGCGTCACCAGCCAACCCTCCGCATCCGGCACGAGGGCCATGCCGAGGCGGGCCAGCACCGACTCGATGGTCTCCCTGGAGAGCTCGACACCGAGGATGCGCGCGCAACGCGCCGCCCGCAGGCGCAGCGATTGGCGCCGCGGCCGGTGCGCCTCGTCGATCAGGTCCACCACGGGCCCCGGCTCGCCCCCCACGATGTCGAGCAACAGGCGCGTTGCCCGCTCCAGGGCCTGGACCTGGAGCCCCGGGTCCACGCCGCGCTCGAAGCGGTGGGAGGAATCGGTGTGCAGACCATGGCCACGTGCCTTACCGGCGATGGCCGCGGGGGTAAAGAAGGCGCTCTCCAGCAGGATGTCCCGAGTTCCAGCGTCGACGGCGCTGGCGCTGCCACCCATGATGCCGGCGAGTGCCAGGGGGCCGGACCTGTCGGCGATTACCAGGGTGTCGTCCCCCGGTGTAACCTCATCGCCGTTGAGCAGGGCGAGCCGCTCGCCGGGCTCGGCCATCCGCACCCGGACCTCGCCGTCGACCCGGGTGAGATCGAACCCGTGCATGGGCTGCCCCAGCTCCAGGAGCACATAGTTGGTGACGTCCACCACCGGGCTGATGGCACGGATACCGCCCCGGCGCAGGCGCTCGCGCATCCACAGCGGGGTCTCGGCAGCCGGGTCGATGCCGCGGATGACGCGACAGGCATAACGCGGGCAGGCCTGCGGTGCCAGCAAGCGCACGGGAATACGGTCGTCCAGGGTGGCCGGGACCGGTTCCACGGCCGCCGGCGACAGCTCCACCCCGTTGATGGCCGCGACCTCCCGGGCCAGACCCGCAATGGAGAGGCAGTCGCCGCGATCCGGGGTCAGGTCCACCTCGATACAGGCGTCGTCCAGGCCCAGCCAGGTGCGGAAATCGGCCCCCACCGGCGCCTCCGCGGGCAGCGGCAGTATGCCCTCCGAGGAGTCCGCCAGACCCAGCTCGCTCGCCGAGCAGATCATGCCGAACGACTCCACACCGCGCAGCCTCGCCCGCTTGATGCGCAGATCCCCCGGCAGGCTGGCACCCACGAGGGCGGCCGGGACCCGCATCCCCTCCGCCACGTTGGAGGCACCGCAGATGATCTGCAGGGGCCCGTCCTGGCCGACATCCACCGAGCAAAGCCGCAGCTTGGCCGCATCCGGATGGGGGGCGACCCGCTCCACCAGACCGATCACGACCCCTTCGAAATTCGGTGCGGCGGGCTCCACCGCATCGACCTCCAGCCCCGCCATGCTGAGCTGGTCGGCCAGAGTCTTGGTGTCGACGGGCGGGTTGACCCATTCCCGCAACCAGGTCTCACTGAAGCGCATCTTGGTTCCTGTTCGCTCTTGCGACCCCGGGGCTGCGGATCAAGCCGCCCCAGTGGGCACCGATACCTTGAAAATCAGGCGAATTGCCGGAGGAATCTCAGGTCGTTTTCGAAGTAAAGACGGATATCGTCGATGCCGTAGCGCAGCATCGCCAGACGCTCCACCCCCATGCCGAAGGCGTAGCCCAGGTAGCGCTCCGGGTCTATCCCCACGTGCCGGAAGACCTCCGGATAGACCATCCCGCATCCCAGCACCTCCAGCCAGCCGGTCTGCTTGCACACCCGACAGCCGGCCCCGCCGCACATGACACACTGGATGTCGACCTCGGCGGAGGGCTCGGTGAAGGGGAAATACGACGGCCTGAAGCGCAGCGCGAGGTCGCGCTCGAAGAAATTGGTGAGGAAATCGTACAGGACCCCCTTGAGATCCGCGAAGCTCACCCGCTCGTCCACCAGCAGACCCTCCACCTGGTGAAACATCGGGGTGTGAGTCAGGTCCGAGTCGCAGCGATAGACACGCCCCGGGGCTATTACCTTGAGCGGTGGCGCCTGCTCGGCCATCACCCGAATCTGCACCGGCGAGGTATGGGTGCGAAGGAGGCGCTCCGCATCGAAATAGAAGGTGTCGTGCATGGCCCGGGCGGGATGATGCTCGGGGATGTTGAGGGCCTCGAAGTTGTAGTAGGTGCTCTCCACCTCCGGACCCTCGACCACCTCGAACCCGGCGTTGCCGAAGAGACGCTCGATGCGCCTCAGGGTGCGGGTGATGGGGTGCAGCCCGCCTTGGCGCTGGCCGCGGCCGGGCAGCGTCACGTCGATGCGCTCCGCGGCGAGACGCGCGCTCAGGGCGGCCTGTTCCAGCGACGCCTTGCGCTCCTCCAGGGCCGCCTGGATCTCCTCCTTGGTCTGGTTGATCAGGGCGCCGGCGGCCGGGCGCGCCTCGTTCGGCAGGGCGCCGAGCTGCTTGAGCAGGGCCGTGAGCTCACCGCTCTTGCCCAGATAGCGCACCCGGACCTGGTCGAGCTGCGCCAGATCGGACGCCTGCGCGATGGCGGCCAGGGCGGCAACACGCAGTGGATCGAGTGGGATTCCGGTCTCTTCGGTCATGGCCTGTTCAGCCTGGTGATTGGGCCTCGGGTCCGGTGGGAATCCCGGGCGAACGCAAAAGCAGATTCGCAAAGAAAAAGGGAAAGACCTTGGCCTTTCCCTTCCTCGTCTGCGACCGACGGGACTGGCTCAGGCCGCCAGGGCGGTCTTCGCCTTCTCCGCCAGTGCGCCGAAGGCGACGCTGTCGTGATAGGCGATATCCGCCAGCATCTTGCGGTCCACCTCGACGCCGGCGCGCTTCAGGCCATTGATCAGGCGGCTGTAGGACACGCCATTCTCACGGGCCGCGGCGTTGATGCGCGCGATCCATAATGAGCGGAACTGGCGCTTCTTCTGACGGCGGTCGCGGTAGGCGTACTGGCCGGCCTTGATGACCGCCTGCTTGGCGACCCGGAACACCTTGCTGCGGGCGCCATAGTAGCCCTTGGCCTGCTTAAGGATCTTCTTGTGACGGGCGTGCGCGATGACGCCCCGCTTGACACGTGCCATCTGGGTTCTCCTGGTTTGAGGCCTAGCAGTAAGGGATCATTCGCAGCGCCGCCGGCACATCCGACTTATGGATGTGGTTCGGCGCGCGCAGCTGACGCTTCCGCTTGGTCGTCTTCTTGGTCAGGATGTGCCGGCGATGGGACGCGTTGCACTTGATGCCGGCGGCGGTGCGCTTGAAGCGCTTGGCCGCCCCCCGATTCGTTTTCAGCTTGGGCATGTTTCTTTACTCCGCTATTTTGCCGAATGGTTGTATCGCGACGAATGGACGACTCAGGATTTTTTTCTCACCGGTCTCCCGGCGTCGGCACAGACCATCCCCAAAGGCAGGGTCCTGCGCCTTGTCGTCCTCAGGGTGATTCGCCCTGGGGCATCCGTCGTCGCTATTTCTTCTTGGGGCCCAGCACCATGATCATCTGGCGTCCTTCCATCTGAGGTTGTTGCTCCACGATGCTGATCTCGGCCAAATCGGTCTCCACCCGCTTGAGCAAATCCAACCCAAGCTCGCGGTGCGCATGTTCGCGGCCGCGAAACCGCATGGTGACCTTGGCCTTGTCCCCTTCATTGAGGAAACGCGTCAGGTTGCGTAGCTTGACCTGATAGTCTCCCTCATCCGTCCCTGGCCGAAACTTGATTTCCTTGATCTGAACCTGCTTTTGCTTCTTCTTGGCCTCGTTGACCTTCTTCTTCTGGTCGAAACGAAACCTGCCGTAATCCATCAGGCGGCACACCGGGGGCTCCGCGGTCGGTTGGATCTCGACCAGATCCAGACCCGCCGTCTCGGCCATCTCCAGGGCCTCACGGGTCCTGACGACCCCGATCTGGTTGCCATCCTCGCCGATCAATCGGACGTCCGGGACCGTGATCTCCCGATTGATGCGGTTTCTCTTTGGTGCAGCGATCGCAGATTCCTCCTACCAAGGATTGGAAAAGAGCCATCCCGGGCCTCGACGGGGCCGACAGCCCCAGTGGACGGCGCCTCCGATGCGCTCGCCCTCACGACAAACAAAACGACCGGCCGGGGCAGAAGACCTCCTGGCGGTCTCCCGCACCGATCCGGGCGTCGGTGATCCAGGCCCGCGGCGCGCGGACGCGTTTAGGCCTTCGCGGCCACCTCTTCGGCGAGGCGGGCGGCGAGCCCTTGCAGATCAAACGAGCCCAGGTCCTTGCCGCTTCGGTCACGGACCGCGACCTGTCGGGCCTCGACCTCGCGGTCACCGACCACGAGCAGATAGGGCACGCGCTGCAGGGTGTGCTCGCGGATTTTAAAGCCGATCTTTTCGTTTCTCAAGTCGCAATCGACGCGGAAGCCCTTTTCACGCAAGGTCTTAGAGACCTCTTTCGCATAATCGGCCTGGCGGTCCGTGATGTTCATGACCAGCGTCTGAATGGGCGAGAGCCAAAGGGGCAGGAGCCCCGCATAGTGCTCGATCAGGATGCCGATGAAGCGCTCGACCGATCCCAGGATGGCGCGGTGAATCATCACCGGGACCTGCTTGCTGTTGTCCTCGGCAATGTAATTGGAACCGAGCCGGCCCGGCATGGAGAAATCCACCTGAATGGTGCCGCACTGCCAGGCCCGACCGATGCTGTCGTGCAGGGTGAACTCGATCTTGGGGCCATAGAAGGCGCCCTCGCCCGGCTGCACCCGGAACTCCAACCCCTTGTCCCGCAGCGCCTTGTCCAGCGCCGCCTCGCCCTTGTCCCAGAGGGCGTCACTGCCCACCCGCTGCTCAGGGCGCAGGGACAGGGCCAGATCGATGGAGTCGAAGCCGAAGTCCCGGTAGGTCTCGAAGACCATGTCGATCAGGGTCGCAACCTCGGACTGGAGCTGATCCTCGGTGCAGAAGATATGGGCATCGTCCTGGGTGAAGCGGCGCGCCCGCATCAGCCCGTGCAGGGTGCCGGAGGGCTCGTTGCGATGCACCACACCGAACTCGGCGATGCGCAGTGGCAGGTCGCGATAGCTCTTCAACCCCTGGTTGTAGAGCTGGATGTGCCCCGGGCAGTTCATGGGCTTGATCGCGAAATCGTGGTCGTCGAGCTGGGTGGTGAACATGCCGCCCGCGAACTTGTCCCAGTGACCCGAGCGCTCCCACAGGGAGCGGTCCAGCACCTGGGGCGTCTCGACCTCCTGATAGCCGTACTCGCCGAGCTTCTCGCGCATGTACTGCTCGGCCAGCCGATAGATGATGCGGCCCTTGGCGTGCCAGAAGGCCATCCCCGGGGCCTCGTCCTGGAAGTGGAAGAGGTCGAGCTGCTTGCCGAGCCTGCGGTGATCGCGCCGCTCCGCCTCCTCCAGCCGGTGGAGGTAGGTCTTGAGCTCCTTTTTGTCCCGCCAGGCGGTCCCGTAGATGCGCTGGAGCATGGGGTTGCGCGAATCCCCGCGCCAGTAGGCCCCCGCCACCTTCATCAGCTTGAAGCCTTCCCCCAGCTTGCCGGTGCTCGGCAGATGGGGACCGCGGCAGACATCAAACCAGTCACCCTGGCGGTAGATGGAGACCTCCTCCCCCGCCGGAATGATGTCGTCGATGATCTCGACCTTGTAGGTCTCCCCCAGGGCGGCGAAGCTGCGCTTGGCGTCTTCGCGATCCAAGACCTCGCGCGTGATTGGCAGATCGCGCTTCACGATCTCGTGCATGCGCGACTCGATCCGCTCCAGGTCGTCCGGCGTGAAGGGCTCCTCGCGGGCGAAGTCGTAATAGAAGCCGTTCTCGATGGCCGGCCCGATGGTGACCTGGGTGCCGGGATAGAGCTCCTGGACCGCCTGGGCCATCACGTGGGCCGCGTCGTGGCGCAGGAGCTCCAGGGCGTCCGATTCATCCCGGGTGGTGACGATCGCCAGGGAGGCGTCCCGCTCGATCAGGAAAGAGGTGTCCACCAAACGCCCGTCGACGCGACCGGCAATGGCCGCCTTGGCCAGACCCGGGCCAATGGAGGCGGCCACCTGGTGCACGGAAACCGGAGAATCAAAATCGCGGGCCGAGCCGTCTGGAAGGGTGATGCGGGGCACAGGACAAGGACCTCGGGGGACTCAGTGGTGATCGATACCAGGGATCACATGACGGGACGGGTGAAAACGAAAAGCCGCCAGGTCCGACCGGGGCCCCGGGCGCAATCCGCGATCGCCGTTTTTCCTGGGGCGAGCGCTGCGCGCCGGAAGCTCCCGGCCCGTCGCTGGCGGCCGGAATTGGTAGGCGCGATTGGACTCGAACCAACGACCCCCACCATGTCAAGGTGGTGCTCTAACCAGCTGAGCTACGCGCCTGTCGTCAAGAGCCGGGAATCATACCGATTGCCCGAGGCGCGGTGCAAGCGAATTGTGCACCTTTATGGCATCGGCCGGGCCCGATCGGGTGCCGACTGCGCCGGGTCGAGGTCTATACTCGACCGCTAACCCTAAGCCCACCCGAAGCCGATGGCCATGACCCAGACCCTGATCCGCGCGTCCGACCTCATCCAGAGCATCGCCGACGCCCTGCAGTTCATCTCCTACTATCACCCGGCGGACTTTATCCACGCGCTGGCCGCCGCTTATGAGGCGGAGGAGTCCCCGGCGGCCCGGGACGCCATGGCCCAGATCCTGGTGAACTCGCGCATGTGCGCCGAGGGCCACAGGCCCATCTGCCAGGACACCGGTCTGGTGGTGGTCTTCCTCAAGGTCGGGATGGGGGTGCACTGGGACACGAGCACCGGCATCCAGGAGCTGGTCGACGAGGGCGTGCGGCGCGCCTATACGCACCCGGACAATGTGCTGCGCGCCTCCATGGTGTCTCCCCCCATCGGTGCAAGGAAGAACACCGGCGACAACACGCCCGCCGTGGTCCATGTGGAGCTGGTGCCGGGCAACACCCTGGAGGTCCGGCTGGCGGCCAAGGGCGGGGGCTCGGAGAACAAGTCCAAGTTCACCATCCTCAACCCCAGCGACAGCATCCTCGACTGGGTGCTCAATACGGTCCCCACCATGGGGGCGGGCTGGTGTCCGCCGGGGATGCTGGGGATCGGCATCGGCGGCTCCGCCGAGAAGGCCATGCTGCTCGCCAAGGAGGCCCTGATGGAGCCGATCGATATCCAGGAGCTGAAGGCGCGCGGACCGTCAAACCCCATCGAGGAGCTGCGCCTGGAGCTCTTCGAGAAGGTCAACGCTTTGGGTATCGGGGCCCAGGGGCTGGGCGGCCTGACCACGGTGCTGGACGTGAAGATCCGCAGCTTCCCCACCCACGCTGCATCGCTGCCGGTGGCCATGATCCCCAACTGCGCGGCCACCCGGCACCTGGAATTCACCCTCGACGGCTCGGGCCCCGCCGTGCTCGAGCCTCCTAGCCTCGCGGACTGGCCCGACATCGCCTATGACGCCACCGCCGGGGCCCGCCGGGTGGATCTGGACCGGGTCACCCGCGAGGAGATCGCCACCTGGCGCCCGGGCGAGCGTCTGCTCCTCTCCGGAAGGCTGTTGACCGGGCGCGATGCGGCCCACAAGCGCATCGTGGACCTGCTCGACAGCGGCCAGGGACTACCACAAGGCGTGGATCTCAACGGTCGCTTCATCTATTACGTGGGGCCGGTGGACCCGGTGGGCGACGAGGTGGTCGGCCCCGCTGGTCCCACCACCGCGACCCGCATGGACAGTTTCACTGAGCAGCTGCTGGCCCAGACCGGGCTCATAGGCATGGTGGGCAAGGCCGAGCGCGGTCCCGCGGCCATCGAGTCCATCCGCCGCCACGGGGCCGTCTATCTGATGGCCGTGGGCGGTGCCGCCTACCTGGTCTCCAAGGCGATCACGGCCTCCCGGCTGGTCGCCTTCGAGGACCTGGGGATGGAGGCTATCCGGGAGCTCGAGGTCCGCGACATGCCCGTCACCGTGGCCGTCGACAGCCAGGGCCAGTCCATCCACCAGAGCGGTCCCGCCGAGTGGCGGGGGCGCATCGGCAAGATCCCGGTCCGCGTCGAGCAGTGATCGACAGCTCGATAACCGGGCGCCGGCGAAGCTCCGCGTCCAGAAGAATCTGAGGCCCACACCTTGACCAGCTACCGCGCCTTTCGCATCCACAACGACGACCAGGGACACAACGCCGGGATGGAGACCCTGCCCAAGACTGAGCCCACTGAGGGCGAGGTGCTGGTGCGGGTCAGCCACTCGAGCGTCAACTACAAGGACGCGCTCGCCGGCACCGGTCGGGGAAAGATCCTGAGGACCTTTCCGCTCACCGGGGGCATCGACGCCGCCGGCACCGTCGAGTCCTCGCGGGACCCGCGTTTCGCGGCGGGGCAGGCGGTCATCGCCACCGGCTGGGGCCTGTCATTCGATCACGACGGGGGCTATGCGCAATACCTGTGCTGTCCGGGCGACTGGCTGGTCCCGGTCCCCGATGGGCTCGACGTCCGCTCCGCCATGATCCTCGGCACCGCCGGGTTCACCGCGGCCCTGGCGGTCCATCGCATGCTGGTCAATGGCCAGCGCCCCGAAATGGGGCCCATCCTGGTCACGGGTGCGACAGGCGGCGTGGGGTCCATGGCCATCGCCATCTTCGTCCGGCTGGGCTTCCAGGTGACCGCCGTCTCGGGCAAGTCGGAGCTCCACGACTGGCTGCGCTCACTGGGCGCCACTGAGATCCTCGGCCGCGATGGCCTGGCCGACGCCACCCGGCCGCTCGAGCGGGCGCGCTGGGGCGGGGCCGTCGACAACGTGGGCGGCGAGCTGCTCGCCCAGATCACCCGCACCCTGGCCCCCTGGGGCAACATCGCGGCCGTCGGCATGGCCGGCGGACAGGGGCTCAGCACCACCGTCATGCCGTTCATCCTGCGCGGGGTCAGCCTGCTCGGCTGCAACTCGGTGGACGTCCCCCGGCCCCTGCGCGCAGAGCTCTGGCGACACCTCGCCGGCGACTGGCGGCCCGCCGACATGACGTCGCTGGCGAGCGAGACAGTCGCCCTCGATGGCCTGCCCGACGTCTTCGAGCGCATGCTGGCAGGCCAGACCCATGGGCGGATCCTGGTCGAGACCTGAGATGCATCCCGCCAGGGCGCTGTGCGCCTGGTGAGCTCCTGACCCCCTCCGCGGTACTCCCCCGGCCGAGGAGGAGTCAGGAATTCCGAGCCGCCAGCGGGGGGGATCCCCGCGCCAGGGCAAAGAGGTTACCTTGACCGAAACGTGCTCAGTGCATCCGGTGCCTGAACAGCCAGCCGGCGGCCGTGAGGCTGAGCAGCCCGATGACCGCCATGGGCCAGTACTGGCTCACCAGCAGTGCGTAGGAGTCCCCCTCCAGGAAGACGCCGCGCAGGACGATGAGGAAGTAGCGCAGGGGATCGATATAGGTGAGGAGCTGGACCGCCTGGGGCATGTTGGCGATCGGGGTCGCAAAGCCGGAGAGGATCACCGCTGGCACCATGAACAGGAAGGCGCCCAACATCCCCTGCTGCTGGGTCAGCGACAGCGATGAGATCATGAGCCCGACCCCCACCGCCGATAGAAGAAAGAGCCCCATGCCCAGATAGAGGGCCCCGAGCGACCCGCGCAGCGGCACCCCGAAGCCGTAGACCACCAGAAAGATGATCAGGCTGCCCTGGCCGAGCCCAATCAGGAGCCCCGGAATGGACTTGCCGATCAGGATCTCCACCGGGCGCAGGGGCGTGACCAGGAGCTGATCGAAGGTGCCGGCCTCGCGCTCGCGCGCCACCGAGAGCGCCGTCACCACCAGGGTCACCACCAGGGTCAGCAGGCCCACGATGCCCGGCACGATGAACCAGCGCGATTCCAGATTGGGGTTGTACCAGGGCCGGATCGACAGGCTCACCGGGGTCCCCGGCTGGCCGAGGCGCTCGGCCCAGGTCTGATTGAAGTCGATCAGGATCTCGCGGACATAGTTGAGCGCGGTGGCGGCCGTGTTGGAGTTTCGCCCGTCCAGGATCACCTGCACTTGGCCGCCGGCGCCGCTCAGCACGTCGGCCGTGAAGCGTGGGCCGATGCACAGGACCAGCAGGGCGTCGCGGTTGTTGATCATCGGGGCCACGTCGCTGTCCCACTCGATCCGGCGGACGATGTCGAAGTTGCGCGAGCCCTCGAAGCGCGCGATCAGCTCGCGCGCCGGGGCCCCGCCGTCCTGGTCATAGACGGCCAGGGGCGCCCGGTTGAGGTCGAAGGTGGCGGCGAAACCGAACACCAGGAGCTGGGCGAGGGGCGGGCCGATCAACACGAAGCGGCTGCGCGGGTCCCGCACCAGGGCCAGCAGCTCCTTCAGGGCCAGGGCGAAGATATGCTGGAGCACGGTCTACTCCAGCTCCTTACGGGCCTTGCGCCGCAGCAGCGCGAAGAAGACGAGCATCATGACCAGCAGGGCCGCCGCGTTGCCGAGCACCACCACCCAGAGGTCCCCCGCCAGGAACAGGGTCTGGAGGATGGCCACGAAATAGCGCGCCGGCACCACGTGGGTGATGACCTGAATGGGTGCCGGCATGGACCCGATGTCGAAGATGAAGCCCGAGAGCAGAAAGGCCGGCAGGAAGGTCACGAGGATGGCGATCTGCCCAGCGACGAACTGATTCTTGGCGACGGTGGAGATCAGGAGCCCCATCCCCAGGGCTACGAGCATGAACAGGGCCGAGGTGAGGAGCAGCAGCCAAAACGAGCCGCGCAGCGGCACCTCGAACTGCCAGATGGCCATGCCCACGCTCAACAGCATCCCGCCCATCCCCAAGGCAAAATAGGGCACCAGCTTGCCGAGCAGTATCTCGCCGATACGGATGGGCGTGACCATCAGCGCCTCCATGGTCCCGCGCTCCCATTCACGGGCCACCACCAGAGCGGTCAGCAGGGCACCGATCAGGGTCATGATCACCGCGATCAGGCCCGGCACCAAAAAATTGCGGCTGCGCATGGCGGGGTTGAACCACACCCGCTGCTCCACCGCCGCCGGCAGCTTGAGCTCCTGACCCTGGGAAGCTGCATAGCTCATCAGCCAGGTCTGCCAGGCGCCCTCCACATAGCCGGCGGTCAGGCGCGCCTGGTTGGCGTCGACCCCGTTGAGGAAGAGCCCTACCGGGGCGTCACCGCTCCCGAGCAACCGGCGGCTGAAGTCGCTGCGAAGCCACAGGATGCCGTCGACCCGCCGCTCCGCAAGGGCCTGCTCCGCCGCCTGCATGCTGGTGTAGCGCTCGGGGTTGAAATACTCCGATTCGTAGAAGGCCGCCACGAAGTCCGCAGTGTTGGTATCCGGCTGCTCGATGACCAGGGCCAGAGGGACGTGCTTGGCGTCCATCGAGACGCCGTAGCCGAAGAGCAGGAGCAGCACCACCGGCATCACAAAGGCGATGGCGATGCTGGAGGGATCGCGCAGAATCTGCAGGCTCTCCTTGCGCACCATGCCGCTCAGGCGCATCCAGAAGCCCCCTCGCGGCGCTCGGGAATCCAGGCTCATGCGGCCTCCCCGGCCCCCTGGGCGCGCGACTCGATCAGGCCGATGAAGGCGTCCTCCATGGTGGGATCTGGCCGCTCCGGGGCTCGAAAGCGCGCCTTCATCTCCGCCGGCGTGCCCTGGGCCAGGGTGTCGCCCTCGGCCATGATCAGCAGGCGGTCGCAGTAGTTGGCCTCGTCCATGAAATGGGTGGTGACCAGGACCGTGACCCCGTGCTCCGCGAGCAGGTTGATGCGGTGCCAGAACTCGCGTCTGGCGAGCGGGTCGACACCGGAGGTAGGCTCGTCCAGGAACAGGATATCCGGCTCGTGCATCAGCGCCGCGGCCATGGCGAGTCGCTGCTTGTAGCCCAGGGGCAGGTCACCACTCGCCATGTCGGCAAATTGGCCCAGGTCGAAGCCGTCGAGGGCCCAGCGGATGCGCGCGCGGCGCCGCGCCCCGCGCAGCCCGTAGGCGCTCGCGAAGAAGCGCAGATTCTGGTCGACCGTCAGGTTCACATAGAGCGAGAAGCGCTGCGCCATGTAGCCGATCCGGGCGCGCGCCTTGGCCGCGGCATGGCGCAGGTCGTGCCCCGCTACCTCGAGGTGCCCCGCGGAGGCCGGCAGCAGGCCGCACAGCATGCGGAAGGTGGTGGTCTTGCCTGCCCCGTTGGCCCCCAGCAGGCCGAAGACCTCGCCGCGCCGGACCTCGAAGCTGACGCCCTTCACCGCCGCGAAGTCTCCGAAGTAGCGCTTCACGCCCTCGACCCGGATCGCCGGGCCCTCGCTTAGGGCACCAGAGACCCCCGGCATCGGCGGGGTCTCGGGTGCCCCGGCGTCGGGCTCCTCGCGCAGCCGAGTGATGAAGGCGTCCTCGAAGCTGGGCGCCGTGGGCTCGATCTCGGCCGGACCCTCACCCTGGATGCCGGACAGATCCATGTGGGAGGGCGCCGCGGCCTCTCGCATGACCAACCGCACCCGCTCGCCGGCAATGATGGCGTCCACCACGCCCGGCAGCTCGGCGAGCCGCGTCTGGAGCCGGCGCTTGGGGACCCCTGGGATACTCACCTTGAAGCTGTGCCCGCTCAGGGGCCGGCTGAAGGAGTCGGGCGTACCCTCGCCCAGCAACCGGCCCTGATGGAGCAGGATCACCTGGTCGCAGCGCTCGGCCTCATCCAGGTAGGCGGTGCTGAGCAGCACGCTCATCCCCTCCTCACGCACCAGCCGGTAGACGATGGCCCAGAGCTCCCGACGCGATACCGGGTCCACACCGACCGTGGGCTCGTCCAGCAGCATCAGCCGCGGTGGGCGCACCAAGGTGCAGGCGAGTCCCAGCTTCTGCTTCATCCCCCCCGAGAGCTGGCCCGCCAGTCGTCGGGTGAAGGGCGCCAGGCCCACCATGTGCAGTAGCTCCGCATAACGGCCGGGCCGGGCGGTGACTGGGACGCCCTGAAGGTCGGCGTAGAGATCCAGGTTCTCCTGGACGCTGAGATCCTCGTAGAGCCCGAAGCGCTGGGGCATGTAGCCGATCGCCGACTGGACCGCCAGCGGCGACTCCGCCGTGTCGATTCCCAGCACCCGGATGCGGCCCGCGTCGGCCCGCAGCAGGGCCGCGGCGAGCCGCATCAGGGTGGTCTTGCCGGCCCCGTCGGGCCCGATCAGGCCGGTGACCCGAGCGCTGCCGACCGAGAGGCTCAGGCCGTCCAGGGCCTGGATGGTTCGTTTGCCCGGGTGGAAGGCCTTGCTGACGCCTTCGAAGACCAGTGCAGGATCGCCGTGCCCGGAGGCTTCCATTGGATCGCCGATCAGGGTCCCGGCGGTCAGGTGCCGCAGGGGTCCGATCCACCCGCCCTGGGGGCCGCGCCCGGCGACTGGTCCAGCGGGATCGTGACGGTCGCGGGCATGCCGAGCCTCAGCTCCTGTTCCGGGCTGCACACCAGGACCCGCACCTGATAGACGAGCCGGGTGCGCAGTTCCTGGGTCTGCACGTTCTTCGGGGTGAACTCCGCCGTGGGCGAGATGAATCCGACCCAGCCCTGGTAGACCTTGCCGGGGAAGCTGTCGGTGGTCACCTGGGCTCGGGCGCCTGGGACGACCCGCCCCAGGTCCGGCTCCGGCACATAGGCGCGGACCCACAGCGGGTTCATCAGGGCCAGGGTGAGCGCCGGGGACTGGGGCGATGCCATGTCGCCCGGCTGGAGGATGCGTTCGCGCACGATGCCGGCCGCCGGGGCCTTGAGGGTGGCGTCGGCGAGCTGCTCCCGGGCCAGGGTCAGGTTCGCCCGCCGGGCCTCCAACTGGGCCTCGGCCTGGGCGATGTCCTCGGCGCGGGCGCCGGCGACGGCCAGGGCGTAAGTCTGCTCCGCGGCCTCCGCCTCGGCCTCGGCGGTATCCGCGGCGGCGCGCGCCTGATCCAGGTCCTCGGGGGAGGCCAGTTTCTGCCTGGCCAGCTTCTGCTGGCGCTCGAAGGTGATCTGAGCGGTGCGCGCGCGGGCCTCGAGGGCATCCGCCTGTGCCCTGGCGCGGCGGATCTCCTGGGGCCGGCTGCCCGCCTTGAGCGCCGCCAGGGCCTGCTCCTGGGCCGCCACCTGGGCCTGGGCCGCGTCGACCGCGGCTTGGAGCTTCTCGCTGTGCAACCGACCGAGCACCTGGCCGGGCTCCACCCGATCACCCTCCTCGACGAGGAGCTCGGCCACGCGCTCGGTGGCGCGAAACGCGAGGTTGACCTCCCGGATGTCGACGTTGCCGAAGAGGGTCAGCTCCGACTCCGAGTGCGGCGCCTCGGAGGAGCGCATCCACCAATAGGCGCCCGCCGCGGCGGCGATCACGAGGGGCAGGATGATCAGTGGTTTCTTGTTCATGGATGGCTTGGCCTTCCAACCGGTCGGAACATCGGGCACCGGCTTTGGTCCCCGGGCGGCGCGAATGCCGCCGGGAGCGTGGATTCCCAGGCGCGCGGCGAAAGGTTACCAGATCCATTGATCGGATCAGTAGAATCCCTTACTGGAGACCCGTTTTCCACGAATGGGTTCGGCCGTTCCCGCCGACCAGGACCCAGGTTCCAACCCATCAACCCCGTCTCGAGCCTCAAATCATGAATCCAAGACGCACGCCGCGGCCCGACGCCTCCAGCCTGGTTCAGGAGCGCTTCACCTGGATCGCCGCGGCCATCCTCCTGCTCGGCTCCCTCGCCTTCATCGGCATCGCCGAGGAGGTCACGGAGGGGGACACGCTGCAGCTCGACCAGCGCATCCTGATGTCCATGCGAGTGGCGGGGGATCCGACCCGGCCGATAGGACCGGCCTGGGTCGAGGAGACCCTGCGCGATTTCACTGGGGTCGGCGGCGTGGGGGTGCTCGGGTTGCTGACCGCCATGACCCTGGGTTATCTGTGGTTGAGGGGGAAACGGCGCACCGCCTGGTATCTCGCCGTCGCCATCGGCGGGGGCCTGCTGCTCAGCCTGGCGCTCAAGGCCGGCTTCCACCGGCCGCGGCCGGATCTGATCTCGCACGGCTCGCTGGTCTATACGTCGAGCTTTCCGAGTGGTCATTCCATGCTCTCCGCCGTGGTCTATCTCACCGGGGGCGCCCTGCTCGCCCTGATGCACCGCCGACGCACCCTGAGGGTCTATATCCTGGGCTGTGCCGCCCTGGCCACGGTGCTGGTGGGCATCAGCCGGGTCTATCTGGGCGTCCACTGGCCCTCGGACGTGGTCGCGGGCTGGGCCGGAGGCGCCGCCTGGGCCTCCCTCTGCTGGCTCCTGGGCCAACGCCTGCAGGCACGGGGTCACCTGGATCCGGTCCCCGAGCCGAGCGGCGGAGAAGCTCCGCGCCCGGCTCACTCGTGACGCAGCGCCTCGATGGGGTCGAGCCGCGCGGCGCGACGGGCCGGAAAGAATCCGAAGATCACCCCGACGGCGGCGGAAAAGAGAAAGGCGAGCGCGACGATCCGGCCGTTGAAGACGAACGGCACCTGGAGCGCCCCGGCGAGTCCCAGGGAGGCGCCCAGGGCCAGCAAGATACCGAGCAGGCCGCCGATGGATGACAACACCACCGCCTCGACCAGGAACTGGGTGAGGACCTCGCCCTCGCGCGCCCCGATGGCGAGCCGAATCCCGATCTCGCGGGTCCGCTCGGTCACCGACACCAGCATGATATTCATGATCCCGATGCCCCCCACCAGCAGGCTCACGGAGGCCACGGCACCCAGCAGGCTGGTGAGCACCCGGGTGGTCCCGGCGAGCATGTTGGCGATCTCACGCATGTCGCGCACCGAGAAATTGTCCTCCTCGCCCGGACCGATGTGGCGCCGCTCCCGCAGCAGGCGCTCCGCGTCCGCCTGGGCCAGCCCGGGCGAGCGGCCCTCCCCCACCGAGAGATAGATGACCCGCACCTCCTGGTTACCCGCGATGCGCCGTTGCAGGGTGCGCAGCGGGATCAGCACGATGTCGTCCTGGTCGCTGCCCATGCTGCTCTGGCCCTTGGCCTCCAGGAGCCCGATCACCTCGCACGAGATCTTCTTGAGGCGTATCCGCTGACCGATGGGGTCCTGGGCACCGAACAGCTCCTGTCGAACCGTGGCGCCCAGAATGCATACCGCCTTGCCGGCACGCAGCTCGCCCTCGGTGAAGGCGCGGCCGGCGGCCACACCGAGATTGCGGGCGATCAGATACTGGTTGTCCACGCCGGTCACCGAGGTGGACCAGTTGTTGTTGCCGGCCACGGCGGTGATCGACTGGGTGGCCGCCGGGGCCACGGCGGCCAGGCTCGGGATGTCGCGGCGCAGGGCCTGGGCGTCGTCCACGGAGAAGGCAGGGGCGTCCGAGCTCATTCCGGGGCCCATGCGCTGCCCCGGCCGCACCACCAGCAGATTGTTGCCCAGGCTCGCGATCTGTTCGCGCACCGAGCGGGTCGCCCCCTCACCGAGGGTCACCATCACGATCACCGCCGCGACCCCGATGACGATGCCGAGCAGGGTGAGGAAGGACCGCAGCACGTTGCGGCGGATCTCACGCAGGGCGAGCAGCAGGCTGTTCCAGAGCATCATGGGACCACCTGCCTGTCGTCATCGCGCTCCAGGAGTCCGTCCAGGAACTGGACCACCCGGCCGGCATAGGCCGCCATGTCCGGCTCATGGGTGATCATGACAATGGTGATGCCGCGCTCGCGGTTGAGGCCCGTGAGCAGATCCATGATCTCGCGGCTGCGGGCCGAGTCCAGATTCCCCGTGGGCTCGTCCGCCAGGACCACGGCGGGATCCGTGACCAGGGCCCGGGCCAGGGCCACCCGTTGTTGCTGACCGCCGGAGAGCTCGGAGGGGGTGTGGCGCTCTCGTCCGGTGAGCCCCACCGCGGCCAGGGCCTCGCGGGCACGCTGATGGCGCCGCGCGGCCGGGATGCGCCGGTAGATCAGGGGCAGCTCCACGTTCTCGAGGGCGGTGGTGCGCGAGAGCAGGTTGAAGCCCTGAAAGACGAAGCCCAGATAGCCGCGGCGCAGCAGGGCGAGCTGATCTCGGGAGAGACAGCCCACCTCCGTGCCCTTGAACCAGTAGCCCCCGGTTGTCGGTGTATCCAGAAAACCCAGGATGTTCATGATGGTGGACTTTCCGGAGCCGCTCGGCCCCATGATCGCCACGAATTCGCTCTCCCGAATGACGAGATCCACCCCGCGCAGGGCGTGCACGGCGGCGGCCCCGCGACCGTAGACCTTGGTCACCCGGCGAAGCTCGATCAGGGGGGGCCCGTTCGAGCGCGGACCCGGTATGGGCGCTGCCGACATCGGGTCAACGTCCGCCGCCCAGGGTATCGACCAGGACCTCGGTCCCGGGCTCCAGCGGACCCTTCAGGATCTGGGTCGACAGGCCGTCGGTGACCCCGGTCTCGACCGAGATGGGCTCGGGCTTGCCGGCGCGCAGGACCCACACCTGGCGCTGCCCGCCCTTTGTAGCGGCCTCGTTGGCCTTTCTGTCGCTCGGCGGACGGCGCGGCAGCAGCATCCCCACCAGGCCGCCACCGGAGGGGCGGGAGTGACCGGTACCGGACCCGGTGCCAGACCCGGCAGAGTCCTTGGGCGGTGAGAAGCGCAGGGCGGCGTTGGGTACCAACAGGGCGTCCTTCACCTGCTCGACCAGGATCTCGGCGGTGGCGGTCATGCCCGGACGCAGCAGCAGTTGCTCGTTGTCCACGCTCAGGAGGGTCTCATAGGTCACCACCCCGTCGACCGTCTTGGGTGCGAAGCGCACCTGCTGGATGAGGGCGGGAAAGCGCCGATCAGGATAGGCATCGACGGTGAATTCCGCGGCCTGGCCGACCCCGACCTGGCCCACATCCGCCTCGTCCACGTCCACGTGCAGCTCCATCTGGGCCAGGTTCTCCGCCAGGGTGAACAGGACCGGAGTCTGCAGCGAGGCCGCCACCGTCTGGCCGGGCTCCACCTGACGCTTGAGCACCAGCCCGTCGATGGGTGAGCGGATCACCGCCTTGTCCAGCACCCGGCGGTCGGCATCCAGCTCTGCCTGGGCCTGGTCCACCTGGGCGCGCGCCACCGCCAAGGCCGCCTCGGCACGAGCCGCAGAGGCCTCGGCCGCATCCAGCTCCTCGGGAGACGACAGACGCTTGGCGATCAGGTCGCGGGTGCGGCGAAGCCTGTTCGCCGTCTCGGTGATCGTCGCCTCCGCGTCCTGGACCCTGGCACGGGCCAGGCTCAGCGCCGCCTGGGATTGGCGAAAGCGCGCCTCGAGCTGCGCCGTATCGAGGCGCGCCAGCACGTCGCCCTTGCGCACCCGGTCGTTGTAGTCCACCAGCACGGACTCGATGGTGCCGGACACCTCGGTCCCCACGTCCACCTGGTTGACCGGCTCCAGGGTCCCGGTGGCGGTCACCTCGACGGCGAGGTCACCGCGGGTCACGGGCTGGGTCCTGAAACCCGCACTCCTGTCCGCGTCCCGGGCCAGGAAGGTCCATGCCAGCGCCGTGAGCCCCAGCGCCAATAGGGCCAGGAGCGACAACAGCCGTCGGGCGCGCCGCCTGGGCGCCCCGGCGGCGATGACCTCGGCGAGGCTCGGGGGGCTATCGGCGCTCGGCTGTGACACGTCGGATCCCTTTGGAGAGAGCGGGCCCTTGGATGGTCTGTCGGGGATGGATCGTCCGGCGATTCTCACGTACTGGCTGCCAAAAAAAAACGCCGGGGCATGGGCTCCGGCGAAGAGAGGGGATAGGGTGAGCTCGCTCCACCCGGCCACGCTGACCTACCGGATCTGATCCTCCACGACAGCGGGCTCGGGTCGGGGTGGAAGGGCCAGGATGCGTTCCGGCGTCTGCGCACTGGCGCCCTTCTGGATCGACAGGCTTTCGAAGTCCCGGGTCCGGGGCTCCCGGAGGTCACGATCGGCCAGCGCGGCAACAGGGCCGCCGAGCAGATAGGCAGCGGACACCAGCAGGAAGGTCCTCACGACTGGATTCATGGCGGGTCTCCGGTAGTGATCGGGTATCGGACTGCGTGGCCAGGTTAGCCCCGTCTTCCTCGCCGGGCGATTGCCTGGGCATTAACGATTCTTCACCCGCGCTGCCCTCGCCTACCGTCAGTCATGCCCACCGACGACCGGCGAGTCCCGCTCCGATCACGGGCACGGATAGATGCGCTCCAGAACGCCCTGCACCGCCCGTCCGGCCGGGGAGTCGCGGTCGGTCTCGGCGCGCAGGGCGGCGAGCACCTTGAGCACCGTCGCGTCGACGCTCTCGCTCTTCGGCACGCACCAGGGCAGGGCGCCGCCATCCGGCGCGCGGAGCTTGCAGGCGCAGGGGGCGGCAAACCACTCGCAGGTGGCCGCGTCGAGCCCGGTGAAGCCGTGCTCGAAGGCCCTGTCGCAGACCCGCAGCAGCTCGCCCACGGACGGACCGGCCCCGGGGGCCCCGGCGGAGGCACCCGCACACCCGAGCAGCAGGAAAACCAGCAGCGTCCAGCCATGGAGGACCTTCGGGCCCTGGGTTTTTTTCGTGTTCCGGAGGCGCTTCATGGGGGCTACCCTAGGGGCGCGGCGCGGCGGGCTCAAGCCCCACCGGGCAGCCGAGCTCGACCTCGCCGCCTGCCCCTGTGCGACAATTCCGACCCCGCCGTCACCGACCGCCCATGTTCCGATCCATGAACGCCGCCGAGCCGATCGACCGTCTGCATTCCACCCTGAACCCGCCCCTGCCCGGCAGGCCGGGCGAGCGCCTGCTGTGGGGTCGCCTCTACGGGGCCGGCGCGGCACTGGCCATCGCCCAGGCGGCGCGGCACCATCCGGGCCTGGTGCTGGCCCTGGTGGAGGACGTGCAGGCGGCGGCCGTCCTGCGCTCGGAGCTGCGCTTCTTCCTCGCCGGCGATGGTGGAGGCGAGTCGGTGCCCCTGCTCGTCTTCCCGGACTGGGAGACCCTGCCCTACGACGTCTTCTCGCCCCTGCCGGAGCTGGTCTCGGAGCGGCTCCTCACCCTGCACCGCCTGCGCGACCTGCGGCGCGGGGTGCTGGTGGTGCCGGTGGCCACCCTGATGCAGCGCCTGCCGCCCCGTGACTATGTGGACGGACACTCCCTGGTGCTCGCGGTCGGTGACCGGCTGGACCTGGACGCCACCCGCCGGCGTCTGGAGCGGGCGGGCTATTCCTGCGTCTCCCAGGTCATGGGTCACGGCGAGTACGCGGTGCGCGGCTCCCTGCTGGACTGTTTCCCCATGGGCAGCCAGGAGCCCCTGCGAATCGATCTGTTCGACGAGGAGGTGGAGAGCATCCGCACCTTCGACCCCGACACCCAGCGCACCCATGAGCGTCTGGAACGGGTCCGCATGCTCCCGGCGCGTGAGTTCCCCCTGAGCGAGGAGGCCATCTCCGCCTTCCGCCAGCGCTATCGGGCGACCTTCGAGGGTGACCCCAAGGCGAGCCTCATTTACCGCGAGGTCTCGCAGGGCCGCACCCCCGGCGGACTGGAATATTACCTGCCGCTCTTCTTCGAGCAGACCGCGACCCTCTTCGACTATCTCCCGGACGGGGTCCTGGCCCTGGAATCGGACGCCTGCCGCGATACCGCCGCCGCCTTCATCATCGGCGTCGAGGGCCGCTACGAGCAGCGCCGCCACGACCTGGAGCGCCCCCTGCTGCCCCCGGCCCGGCTCTATCTCGACGCCGATGAGCTGGCCCACCGGATCAACGGCCTGTCCGGCGTTCTCTACCAGAGCCCCGAGTTCGAGGGCCGGCGCAAGGGCTACGCCCAGGCGTGCAACTTCGCCACCCGGCCGACACCGCCCCTGGGGATACAGGCGAGGGCCGCCGAGCCCGCCCAGGCCCTGCAGGGGTTCATCGCCGCGCCTGGGCGGCGCTGCCTCTTCGTCGCCGAGAGCCTGGGCCGGCGCGAAATGCTGGCGGACCATCTCAACGGCTTCCGTATTCGCCCCCGCCAGGTGGAAGGCTGGGCCGCCTTCCTGCAGGCCAAGGAGACCCTGGGTCTGACGGTCGCGCCCCTGGAGCAGGGGCTGGTGCTGGAGGATCTGGACGTCGCCATCGTCACCGAGACCCAGCTCTACGGCGAGCGGGTCCGCCAGGAGCGCCGCCGCCGCGCCCGGGAGCGCGATGGCGAAGCCATCGTGCGCAACCTCACCGAGCTCTCCGAGGGCTCACCGGTGGTCCACGAGGAGCATGGGGTGGGGCGCTACCTGGGGCTGCGCACCCTGGAGGTCGGCGGCCTGAGCACCGAGTTCCTGGTGCTGGAATACGCGAAGGGGGACAAGCTCTATGTGCCAGTCAGCTCACTGCACCTGATCTCCCGCTACACCGGCGCCTCCCCCGAGAACGCACCCCTACACCGCCTGGGCGGAGACCAATGGGATCGGATCAAGCGCAAGGCCGCCGAGAAGGCCCGCGACGTGGCGGCGGAGCTGCTGGACATCTACGCCCGACGCGCGGCCCGTGAAGGGGTCGCCTTCCCCGAGGGCGGGGACCAGTATGCCGCCTTCGCCGCCGCCTTCGAGTTCGAGGAGACCCCGGATCAGCTGCGTGCCATCGATGGTGTGCTCGCGGACATGGCGGACCCCAAGCCCATGGACCGGGTGGTGTGCGGCGACGTGGGATTCGGCAAGACGGAGGTGGCCATGCGCGCCGCCTTCATGGCGGTCCACGGGGGGCGCCAGGTGGCGGTTCTGGTGCCCACCACCCTGCTCGCCCAGCAGCACTTCGAGAACTTCTCCGACCGCTTCGCCGACTGGCCCATCAAGGTGGAATCGCTCTCGCGCTTTCGCACCACGAAGGAACAGAAGGTGATCCTGGACGGATTGGCCGACGGCACCATCGACATCGTGGTGGGGACCCACAAGCTGCTTCAGTCGAGCGTCAGATTCAAGAACCTGGGGCTCGTGATCATCGACGAGGAGCACCGCTTCGGGGTCCGGCACAAGGAGCAGATGAAGGCCCTGCGCGCCGAGGTGGACATCCTGACCCTGACCGCCACCCCCATCCCCCGCACCCTGAACATGGCCATGTCGGGCCTGCGCGACCTGTCCATCATCGCTACCCCGCCGGTGGAGCGTCACCCGATCAAGACCTTCGTCAGCCCCTGGAACGATGCCCTGGTCCAGGAGGCGGTGCTGCGCGAGCTCAAGCGCGGCGGACAGGTGTATTTTCTCCACAACGAGGTGGAGACCATCGAGAGCCAGGCCCGCAAACTCCAGGCCCTGATCCCAGAGGCCCGGGTCCAGGTCGCCCACGGCCAGATGCGAGAGCGCGACCTGGAGCGCGTGATGCGCGACTTCTACCACCAGCGCTTCAACCTGCTGGTGTGCACCACCATCATCGAGAGCGGCATCGACGTGCCTAGCGCCAACACCATCGTCATCAACCGGGCGGACAAGCTCGGGCTCGCCCAGCTCCACCAGTTGCGCGGGCGGGTCGGGCGCTCCCACCATCGCGCCTATGCCTATCTGATCACCCCGCCGCCCAAGTCCATGACCGAGGACGCCCGCAAACGCCTGGAGGCGATCGAGTCCATGGAGGACCTGGGGGCCGGGTTCACCCTCGCCACCCATGATCTCGAGATCCGCGGGGCGGGCGAGCTGCTGGGCGACGAGCAATCGGGTCAGATCCACGAGATCGGGTTCAGCCTCTACATGGACCTGCTGGAGCGGGCCGTCCAGGCGCTCAAGGCCGGGCGCACCCCGGAGCTGGACCGCCCGCTGGATCACGGTGCCGAGATCGATCTGGGTATCCCCGCACTGCTCCCATCGGACTATCTGCCGGACGTGCACACCCGGCTGGTGCTCTACAAGCGCATCGCGAGCGCCGCGGACCGCGAGGCCCTGAAGGAGCTCCAGGTGGAGATGATCGACCGTTTCGGCCTGCTGCCCGAACCGGCCAAGAACCTGCTCGAGATCACCGAGCTCAAGCTGCGGGTCCAGCCCTATGGCATCCGGAAGATCGAGGCGGGGGCCACCGGCGGGCGGGTGCTCTTTGGCGCCGAGCCCAAGATCGACACCGGCAACCTGATCCGGCTGATCCAGACCAGGCCCAAGGAGTTCAAGCTCGACGGCGGCGACAAGCTGCGCTTCTTCCACGACATGCCGGAGCCGGCCCAGCGGCTCGGTCAGGTCGAGCGGGTATTGGACCAGTTAATGGGGACGGGGTGACAACAACTCCTGGTTCGCGACCCCCGGGGGCCATACTCGAACCGTCACCCGGCCACGAGACACCACCATGGCGCTGAACCCGAAGTCCTTTCTGACCTTCGAGGACTGGCTCGAGGCCGAGCGCGCCGCGCTGGAGACGCGCAGCGAGTACATCGCCGGCGAGGTCTTCGCCACGACCGGCGCGAGCGAGGCCCACAACCTGATCGTCACCAATACGGTGCGCGAGATCAGCGCCCAGATGAAGGGCCGCCCCTGCCGGGTCTATGCCAATGACATGAAGGTCTACATCCGGGCCCTCAACGAGGGCCGCTATCCGAACCTGATGGCCCTGTGCGGCGACCGGCAGTTTCACGACGGGCGCGAGGACGTGGTCCTCAACCCGAGCCTGATCGTCGAGGTGCTCTCCGACTCCACCGAGGCCTATGTCCGCGGGAGGAAGTCCGCGGCCTACCGCGAGATTCCGAGCCTGCGGGACCTGCTGCTCATCTCGCAGCACCGCTGTCACGCCGAACTCTACAGCCGCCAGCCCGACGGGCGCTGGATGCTGGAGGACTTCCGGCGGAGCGACGCGGCCATCACGCTGGAATCAGTGGAATGTGTCCTGGATCTCGCGGAGGTTTACGACAAGGTGGACCTGGAGTCAACGGCCGCCCTCATGGGGGGCCGCTGATCACCACGAGGTTTGGCGCCTCGGGGAGGTCGGACTTCAGTCCGAGCAGGGCGACCTTCTAACCCATTGTCCGAATGACTTTTCCCTCCACAGTCGACGCACTCGACTCCCTTGCTTCAGTGGGCGAGCAGCACCTGACACTCGAAGATCCAAAGAGGAGCCTCGATGTTGGAATGAAGCCCGAACTCCACCCCGGCCGTCTGTGCCATGGTGGTGAGCAAGATATGACCTTGCTGGATCGGTACCTCGTAAATCTTTCGCGACTGAGGCGACACGCCGACATGCCAGATAGAGTAAAAGGCAGTTGGAACACCACTCTGGGCGCTGCAGTCCAGACCGATTCTGTCTTCCGGCTTGAGTCCGCCGACCGAAATGAACATTCCGGACGAGGGAACCTGCGAAATGATCACGAAGGCGGGGTTCTCCCTTCTCGTCTCCAGATTTGCCGCAAGAAGCGACACGGAACTTTGCTCGAGACGCGTTTGTACCGGGCTCAGAACCTCGGGATCATCGCGGTCCCAACCGGGCCAGCTAAAACGGATCTTGTGGCTGAGGCAGCACGCAAGAGCGATAGGACAAAGCCACCCTGGTGAAGATGAAGCGCTTCGTCTCGACGCCGCGTAGCTTCGGCATCAGGGGCGCGAGACGGTCGTCAATCTAACGGCCTCGCTTGCTGCGGTCGACCCACAAGCACGTGGCGCTCTTCGCCACCCGGAGATCCGAGGTCCTTCGGTACCCGTTCAAGCAAGGGCAATTGGTTTATCGAGGTGGTCGTTGACGCCCGCAGGTGGTTTCTTCGGCTCACATCCGGCGCGACTGCAACATGTCGGCGATGGGGCTGGCGGCTAGGGCACCCTGACGGCCGTAGAGATCGAGCATGGCCTGGGCGGCCGACTCCCAGTGATCGCGCCCGCGCACGGCAAGGGCGATGAGCGGGCGGGTGTCACCACCCTGCTCCCACCAGTCCTGGTAGGCCGCGAGCAGGCCCGGAAACAGCTCCTTACGCATGGCGGTGAGGTTTCCGACATAGAAATGCAGCAGCGCCGGGTCCGCCGCCTCGGCCAGCGCCGGCAGGGTGACCAGGCAGTCGGCCAGGTGGTCACGCACAGCCCGGGCCATGATCTCGGCCGGAGTGTGGCTGAGGTCGAGCAGCATGGGATTCCAGTCCTCCCCCAGCCGCTCCCCGGCCGCCAGCTCCCCCTGCTCGTGCAGCAGCGCCGCGCGAATCTCGTGGTCTGTCATCTCGTCAAGCGCGTCGTCCAGGGCCCCCTCGAAGTCGTAGCAGGCGAAGGCCCTACCAAGGGCGTTGTCGGGCCGGCTCCAGCGCCAGCTCTCCAGCTTCTCCCACAGCATGCGGCGCAGTGACTCGCGGCGCAGGAAGATCGTCCGCCCCTGGGACATCGCCGGAGGGGCGGCCAAATCCCGCGCATACTCCCCGGCGGAGACGTAGACGGCGCTGCCGCCGCTGCGTTGCTCACACTCCAGGTCACCAAGGAAGAAGTGGGGCTTGGCGCCGTTGCCCAAGCCGGCGCTGTAGACCAGTCCCTGGGTGGCGAGGCGGACGTTGATGGCGTCGGTGTCGAAGGGGTCGAAGGTGTCGCCGCCGATCGGCAGGGGCTTGAGCTCCTCGCCCTCCAGCTCCTCCCAGAGCTGCTCGCGCGCCGCCAGCCAGGTGCCCACCTGGTCGCGCTCCAGGCTGGCGCCATAGGGCAGCTGCTTCTCCCAGCGGTAATATTCGCGCATCTTCATCAGATAGACGCACAGGGAGTAGTCCGCGCCGTGGCGCGCGTCTGAGATATTGCAGTTGTGCTGGACGCTCTCAGCCAGGGACTGGAGGGCTGCATCGGTCATCAGGGTTCCTCACGGGCTCGGTCCTGGCGGTTAGATTCACCAAGCCTAGGGCCTGCCGGACCCAAATCCAAGGACGGCGCCTTGCGAGAGCGGCGTCGCCGTCGCTCCGCGCGCGGAGCCCCGGGGTCCAAAAGTGTCGCGAGCGTCCCCATGTCACCGGGCTGGCGGGCCGGTGCCCGCGAAAACTGTCGACAATTGAGGAGAGACCCGTGGCGCTGCGCATCAAGAGTCACTGGTGGAACGACGAAAACGCCCGTTCCCTGCCCGAGATCGCCTCGGCCCTCGCCTTCATCGCCTGGCGAGTGTCACTGGAGAAGGCGATCAACCTGCACTGCGAGCGCTTCATCTATCGCGACGATGCCCAGCGCCTGGCGGTGATCGAGGAATACCTGGTGTTCCTGATCCAGATCGCCGACCGGCTGGCCCACCAGCGGCTGGATGACGAGCAGCGCCGCACCCTGGTCACCGCCTTCGCCGGCAAGGTGATCGAGCACGTGCAGGACAATGCCCAGGATCTGCTCGGGCCCGGAGACTACGGCACCCCCTTCATCGTCCTGCTCAACGAGCGCTCCGAGGTCTACGCCGACTACCAGCTCGCCGACGACGGACCCAGCTATGCCTTTCTGCGTCATCTCGGTTTCGAGATCCAAAGCCTGATGGGCGAGGGCCAGGAGAACCGCTGGGTGATCGACCAGGTGATGGACAAGGACGGCTTCGAGGCCTACAAGACCTTCGCCAGGGCGTTTCGGGATCTCTTCGAGTAAGAGCCGCGCGCTCCAAGATCAGCCAATCGTTTTCTCTGACCGGCCGTGCGCGGTCTGCCACAAGCCGATCAGCGGCCCTGGATCCGTCCCAGCCTCAGCACCCCCTCGGCGGAGCCATCGAGGGTCAGTCCGGTCTCGCCCACCTCGAGCTTGAGATCCCGGATGTGTAACCCCGAAAGATCCGGGGCCAGGTCCCGCGGCAGTCCCTGGGCAAGGGAGGTCCCCACCGCCGTCTGGAGGCCCTGGCTGCGCTCGGCCAGCAAGGCGTTGGCCTGCGTCTCGATGCGCTCGCGGATCTGGTCGTAGAAGAGGCTGATGACCATCCCCTGGTCCGGGTCCGTCGCGTCATAGACGAAGTCGAGCTGGTTCAGCCTGAGAGTTTGGGAGGCGGCGTCGAACGCCGGCCGGGCCATTAGGGTAAGCTGCCCGGCCAGGTCACCGGCGACATCTACCGTCAGGACCAGATCCTTGTTCCGAGCGGACAGACGAATGCTGCCGAGCCGGGCCTGCTTGCCCTGGATCTCCAGTGTCTGGCCCGCCAGCCGCTCGGTCAGGGCGGAAGAGATGCGCGGATAATCGAGTGTCACACCCAGCGCGAAGCGCAGACCCGGCTCGAGCGGCCTGAAGGGCAGTAGCGGGGGCAGGGGCGTTGCCGTCTGCACCGGCGTGCCGTCCCCCGACAGGGTGGCGCGAAAGGCGAGCCACAGCGCCGTCTGGACCCGGGAGCCGGAGCCCTGGGGAGGGGTCAGCGCGAATCCGAGGGGTTGGATACGCAGCCAGAGACCGGGAGTGAGCTCAAGCGGGGCCTGCACCCTCTGCCAGGCCCGGGCGGCCTCCGCCCTCAGGCCCGCGACCCTTGGGGCCAGGGCTCCCATTGCGTCGCGCAGGCTCGATTGGATGCGCTCCTCGAAAACCCGACCGACGATCGGCGACACGTCGATATCGGCCACCGTGACCTCGCAAGGCTCCAGAAAGCGCGTCGGCAGGACCCGCACGCGTGGGTGGAGCGACCAATCCGGGGCCCAATCGAGCCGCGCCAGGAGCCCGATCAGGGCCTGGCGAGGCGGCTCATCCACACCGCATCCGGCGGACAGGCCGATGCCGCCGAGGATCCCCTTGCGTGCCTGCACCTGATAGCGCACATGGGCCTGCGCATGCAGCAGGTCCCCCTGCATGGTCAACATCAGAGGCCCGCGCCAGGCCCGGTAGCGGGTATCGATCCCGTGCCATTCCCCCCAATCCGGCCATTGCCCCGCCTGAGTCGGGAGCATCGACTCGGCGGCGGCAAACAGCGGCCCCAGATCCAGTTCCAGGGGCACCTGGATGACGGAGACGGGCGCGCTGGCCGGGGCGTCCGCGGGCAAATCCGCGGCCTGCGCCGGGGCGGGCCCTGGGGCCAGGGCCAGCATCAGGGCGAACGCCGGTAGCTGGAGCCTTCGGAATCCGGATCCAGGGGCGCCCTTCCACCGAGATGGCAGGACGCGTGGCGAAAGGACCGGTTTCAGAACGGCGCCGCCGATACTGCAGGGATCCAAGGCGGCCTCCTCTGGTCAACGGGCACGAGTCGATGAACAGGATGGCGATGCGCGGTGCCGCACCGCGGCGATTGTATCGCTCGCGGCGCCCCGCCCCATGGTCGCCCCGGGCTGCCTGTAAGGCGCCGGCTGACGCCGGCTCAGAGGGAGCGCGCCAGCACGACCGCATCCTCCCGCCCGTTGCGCGCCGGATAGTAGCCGCGGCGGGTGCCGATCTCGCAGAAGCCTTCGAGGGCATAGAGCCTTCGTGCCAGGGCATTGGACTCGCGGACCTCGAGGAAGGCCGTGTCCACCCCCTTCTCCCGTGCCTGAGCGAGCAGTCGGCGCAGAAGACGCCGCCCGAGCCCCATCCCCTGCCATTGGGGGTGAACGCAGATGTTGAGCACGTGGCACTCCCCGGCTCCGATCGACATGATGCCGTGGGCCACCACCAGGCGTCCGATCTCGGCCACCCAGCAGTTGTACCCCACGCGCAGACAGTCGCGGACGATGCCCTCGTTCCAGGGAAACTCGTAGGCCGAACGCTCGCCCTCCATGACGCGCCCCACGTCCGCCTCCACCATGGGCCTGAGCCGAAAGAGTGGGTCTATCGCAGCGGCATTCATGGCTCGCTTGCCCTTGTGTTCGCTGTTCTCTCGCCCCAAAAGGGCCGTTGCTGGCCGGGCGTCCCGCGCCTGGGCCCAACAGTAGCAAAAGGGGGCGATCCAGTGCGCGTCGAAAGCCGATTTCGGACGCCGTGGAGGCGGGCCGGGCCCCGCGATTGAGGGTATAGTTGAGCCATTGAGCGGGCGCCTGGACCATACCCGGGCGAGTCCGCCTTCCAGTCCCCCAGCGTCGGAGAAATCCATGTCGCAGACCCAGATGGTCACCCTCGATGGCAACGAGGCCGCCGCCTACGTGGCCCACATGACCAACGAGGTCATCGCCATTTATCCGATCACGCCCGCGTCGCCCATGGGTGAATGGTCAGACGAATGGTCTTCCCTCGGGATCAAGAACCTATGGGGAACGGTTCCAGACGTGATCGAGATGCAGAGCGAGGCCGGCGCGGCCGGGGCCATTCATGGCGCCCTGCAGGGCGGGTCGCTGGCCACCACCTTCACCGCCTCCCAGGGCCTGCTGCTGATGATCCCCAACATGTATAAGATCGCCGGGGAGCTGACCCCGACGGTCCTGCACGTGTCGGCGCGCTCCCTGGCGGCTCAGGCCCTTTCGATCTTTGGAGACCATTCGGATGTCATGGCGTGCCGCGCCACCGGCTATGCCATGCTGTGCTCCGCCTCGGTCCAGGAGGTGTTGGATTTCGCCCTGATCAGCCAGGCGGCGACCCTGGAGAGCCGGATCCCCTTTCTGCATTTCTTCGATGGCTTCCGTACCTCCCACGAGGTGACCAAGATCGAGCGTCTGTCGGTGGAGCAGGTGCGCGCCATGATCGACGAGGACCTGGTCAAGGCCTGCCGGCAGCGCGCCCTGAACCCGGACCACCCCGTCATCCGCGGCACCTCCCAGAACCCGGACGTCTACTTCCAGGGCCGAGAGACGGTGAACCGCTACTACGACGCGGTACCGGGAATCGTGCAGGCGACTATGGACCGGTTCGCCGCCCTCACCGGGCGTCAGTACCGGCTGTTCGAGTACGTCGGAGCGCCGGATGCGGAACGGGTGATCCTGCTCATGGGCTCGGGGATCGGGGCCGCCGATGAGGCGGTGAGCCATCTTGCGGACCAGGGGGAGAAGGTGGGACTGATCAAGGTGCGACTCTACCGCCCCTTTGATCCTTCCTATCTTCTCGCCGCCCTGCCATCGACCGCCAGGCGGTTGGCGGTGCTCGATCGTACCAAGGAGCCCGGCGCTGGCGGCGAGCCGCTCTACAAGGACGTGGTCACGGCCCTGGCTCAGGCGCTTGCCAATGGCAGCCAGGCGACCATGCCGCTGGTGATCGGCGGGCGCTACGGACTCTCATCCAAGGAGCTCACGCCGGCCATGGTCAAGGGCGTGCTTGACGAGCTGGGTAGGGACCGGCCGCGCAGGCAGTTCACCGTGGGCATCGTCGACGACCTGACCCATCTCAGTATCGACTGGGACCCGGACTTCAGGCCCCAGGCGCCGGGGGTGACTGCCTGCGTCTTCTACGGTCTGGGCTCGGATGGCACCGTCTCCGCCAACAAGAACTCCATCAAGATCATCAGCGAGGAGACTCCGAACTACGGCCAGGGCTATTTCGAGTACGACTCCAAGAAGGCCGGCGCCGTGACCGTGAGTCACCTGCGCTTCGGACCTCGACCCATCAACAGCACTTATTTGATCGGCGCGGGCGAGGCGAGCTTCGTCGCCTGCCATCAACCGACCTTCCTGACACGTTACGACATGCTGGAGAAGGCCCGGGCCGGCGCTGTCTTCCTGCTCAACTCCCCCACCCCGCCGGACCGGGTTTGGGACGACCTGCCGAGTCTCATGCAGCAGCGGATCATCGACAAGGGTCTCACCTTCTACTGCATCGACGCCTATGCCATCGCCGCCCAGACGGGCATGGGGCGACGCATCAACACCATCATGCAGACCTGCTTCTTCGCCATCTCCGGAATCCTGCCGCGCGATGTGGCCATCGCCCAGATCAAGGAGGCGGTGAAGAAGTCCTACGGCAAGAAGGGCCAGCGCCTGCTGGAGCGCAACTATGCGGCCATCGACGCGACCCTGGCGGGGCTGCACCAGGTCAAGGTCCCGGCACAGGTCACGAGCCGCTTCGATCGGCCCCCGGTGGTGCCGGGGAACGCCCCGGACTTCGTGCGCAACGTCACCGCCACCCTGATCGCGGGCAAAGGGGACAGTCTCCCGGTGAGCCTGATGCCGGCCGACGGCACCTGGCCGACCGGCACCACCCGTTACGAGAAGCGCAACATTGCGCTCAAGCTGCCCAAGTGGGAGGAAGACCTCTGCACCCACTGCGGCAAGTGCCCCCTGGTCTGCCCCCATGCGACGATCCGCGCCAAGGTCTATCCCGCGGCCCTGACGAAGGGCGCGCCGGCGAGCTTCCAGCACGTGCCGATCAAGGGAAAGGACTTCCCTGCCGACCACCACATCACCTATCAGGTGGCGCCGGACGACTGCACCGGCTGCGGCCTGTGCGTGGAGGTTTGCCCGATCCGCGACCGATCCGACCCCAATCGCAAGGCGCTCAACATGGTGGACGCCGCCGAGCGTCATACCATCGAGCAGGTCAATTGGGACTTCTTCCTGACCCTACCCGAGTACGACCGCCGGCGGCTCGACGGCACCAAGATCAAGCATGCCATGATGCTGCAGCCCCTGTTCGAGTTCTCGGGGGCCTGCGTGGGCTGCGGCGAGACCCCTTACATCAAGCTCGCGACCCAGCTCTTCGGCGACCGCATGCTGATCGCCAATGCCACCGGCTGCTCGTCCATCTACGGTGGCAATCTGCCGACGACCCCCTACACGACCAATCCTGAGGGGCGCGGACCGAGCTGGAACAACTCCCTGTTCGAGGACAACGCCGAATTTGGTCTCGGGCTTCGGCTCGCGGTCGACAAGCAGGCCGATCAGGCCCGTGAGCTGGTCAGGGCGCTCGCCGGCGAGATCGGCGAAGGGCTGGCCCAAGGGCTGCTCGAGGCCGATCAGGGCAGTGAGGCGGGCATCTATGAGCAGCGCGAGCGGGTGGCCGCACTCAAGGCCAGGCTGCCCGGCATTGCCCGGCCGGAGGCACGCACCCTCGAGGGCATTTGCGAGCAACTGGTCAAGCGCAGTGTCTGGATCATCGGCGGGGATGGCTGGGCCTATGACATCGGCTACGGCGGCGTCGATCACGTGCTCGCCTCGGGACGCAATGTGAACCTGCTGGTGCTCGACACCGAGGTCTATTCGAACACCGGCGGCCAGACCTCCAAGGCGACCCCCTTGGGTGCCGTGGCCAAGTTCTCCGCCGGGGGCAAGCCCACCTTCAAGAAGGACCTGGGGATGATGGCCATGGCCTACGAGAACGTCTATGTGGCGAGCGTGGCCTTCGGGGCCAAGGACGTGCAGACGGTGCGGGCCTTTCTGGAGGCCGAGAGCTACGATGGGCCCTCCGTCATCATCGCCTATTCCCCCTGTATCGCACACGGCGTGGACCTGTCGCACAACCTGCGCCAGCAGGATCTCGCGGTGAGCTCCGGGCACTGGGCCCTGTTCCGCTACGATCCGCGGCGCACGGCCCGCGGCGAGAATCCACTGCACATCGACAGCAAGGCCCCGAGCATCCCCTACCGGGACTTCATCAACACCGAGACCCGCTTCAGCGTGCTCGCTCGCACCCACCCCGAAGCCGCCGAACGCTTCCTGCGCCAGGCGCAGGATCACGTGGCGACGCGCTTCCAGCTCTACGAGCAGATGGCCCATCTGGCGGTGCAGAAGGCGGGCGCACCGCCGGCGGACAAGACCAGCGAATGAAGGGGCTGCATTGAAAACGTACAGGTTGTCGGCAACCGGGGTCGAACCGAAGTCTGATCGACAGAAATGAAGCCGCAGATCCAGAACTCACCAACGTCGGAGCACCATCTTGGACCTGACCACCCAATACCTCGGACTCACCATCAAGAACCCCCTGGTGCCCTCGGCCTCACCGCTTTCCAAGAGCATCGACATGGCCAGGGAGCTGGAGGATAACGGGGCGGCGGCCATCATCATGTGGTCCCTGTTCGAGGAGGCGATCACCGCCGAGTCCGAATCCATGGTGCGCTTCCTTCACCACCAGGAGATCGGATTCGCGGAGGTGGACGACGGATTCATCCCCGCCTGGCAGGACTTCGACAGCGGGGTCGAGCTCTATCTGGACAACCTCCGCCGGCTCAAGGAGGCGCTCGACATCCCGGTCATCGCGAGCCTCAACGGCGTCACCGAGACGGGCTGGATCAGCCACGCGCGGGAGCTCGAGCAGGCCGGTGCCGACGCACTCGAGCTCAACGTCTATTACGTGGCGGGCGACATCGCCCAGACTGGCACCCAGGTCGAGGAACGCTATCTCCATCTGCTGCGGGAGCTGCGCGGCCACATCGGCATCCCGATCAACATGAAGCTGTCCCCGGCATTCAGCTCGGTCGGAAACGTGATCACCGAGATGGCCGCGGCCGGGGCCAATGGGGTCGCACTCTTCAACCGTTTTTATCAGCCGGACATCAACATCGACAGCCTGCGCCTGCAGCCCAGCCTCCACCCCTCCACGTCGGCCGAGGCCCTCCTCGCCATGCGCTGGATCGCCCTACTCTACGGGCGCATCGAGGGACTGTCACTCGGTGCCACCGGCGGCGTTCACACCCCGGAGGACGCGATCAAGCTGCTGCTCGCCGGGGCGGACGTAGTGCATCTGTGCAGCGCGCTGCTCACGCGGGGCCCCGCCTATCTCAAGCACATCGAGGAGGGCATCAGCGACTGGATGGAGGAGCAGGGTTTCGAATCCGTCGCCGATTTCCGCGGACGGGTCAGCGCGCTCAATGTGCCCAATCCGGCGGAGCTCGAGCGCGCCAACTACATCAACATCCTCGACAGCTACAGCTTCTCGCCGGGAGTGATGGTCTGAGGGGCATTGGATAACCGGTACCCACACCAGGGTGCCGGCACCGGCCGTCTGAGCGGATCGAGAGGTGGATCAGCCTTTGATCCGCTGGCGATTCCCTAAAGGTGCCGCCGGGTGATGTCCTCGAGCAGACCCCGGGCCGCGGCCTCCACCATGTCGAAGACCTGATCGAAGCCCTGCTGGCCGCCGTAATAGGGGTCAGGGACCTCGCGGCGGCGCAGCTCCGGGGCGTAATCCATCAGGAGCACCAACTTGCGCTGCATGCCCCGGGGACAGATACGGGACAGGCTGTGGTAGTTCTCCTGGTCCATGGCCAGGATGTAGTCGTAATAGATGAAATCATCAGGCTCCGCTCGGCGGGCGCGCAGGTCGCCGATGTCGACGCCCCGCGCCAGCGCCGTCTCCTGTGCGCGGTCGTCCGGGGCGGCGCCCACGTGGTAGCCATGGGTCCCGGCGGAATCGATCTCGACCAGGTGCTCGAGACCCGACTCCCTGACCAGATGCCGAAAGACCCCGTGCGCCGTGGGCGATCTGCAGATATTTCCCATGCACACGAACAGAACCTTGACCTTGGAAGACTCACTCATGGCTGTAAGGAACTGGCGAATTCAGTTGAACCGATGATAACAACCCCGGCCTGGCACCATACAAGCTAGTGGCGGGGAATCCCGGGCGGCGGAAAGCCCCGGGCCTGCCGGTCCAGCTGCATGCGCAGACGCAACGACGCCTGGGCCCGCTGCTGCTCAAGGAGTCGACCCTGAAACCGGGCTTCGGTGCCGGGCCTTTGCGGATTCAGGCGGGCGCGCCGCTGCTCGAGATCGAGCTCGCGGCGCTCGCCCTCCAGCATTTCCCGATAACGGAGCCGCTCCTGGCGCTCCAGTGCCTGCAGGCGCTGGGACTGCGCCAGGTCAGGCGCCCCGGCCGCGGTCCGGGCCTCGCGCTGATCGCGCTCCAGCGTCAACCATCCGGTGGCCGCCCGCTGGCGCTGGGCGCTATCGGCGCGTGCGGCCGCGGCATCCGCACCCCAAGACACCGTCAGGGGAGCGGAGATACCGCCGATCAGCGTTGCGAGAATGAAACAGTTCCGTGTTCTGCACGCACCAAAGCGCACAGTTGTGGTGCAAATTCGCGACTGCGGAACCGTCTTCGTGCGTTCAATCGCTGGTTCAACCTTGGAAAAGGTTGGGAAAAACATCGGCATGTTATTGAATGGCATTGAATGACGGACACGGATCAGGATTGGCATCGATACTGCTTAATGCTCAGCAAGTCGGACCAAACCTGTTCCGCCTTCTCTGTTCTCTGACCTCCTCAGTGGTGATTCGCCCCGCGCCCGCGGGGTTTTTTTTGCCTGAATGGCGGGCCAACCGGGCACCTTTCTCGGCCCCGGTCGCCGATCAGTCGGCGGCCCCCAGGACCTCGGTGGCGAACCGGGGCGGATGCTCAATGGTGCGCTTGACGGCACACAGATCCATGGCCCTGACGATGCCTTCGCGGTACTTGTCTGGAAAGCCTTCCGGCAGCCTCAGTCGAAGGGTCGCCTGGGCCGCCGAGGGGTCCGTCTTGTTGCCCTCCCAGTCCATGCTGAGCGACATCCCTTCGGTCGACAGGCCGCGGGCTTGACAGAACTTGAGGGCGAAGATCCCGGCGCAGGTGGCGATAGAGGCGAGAAAGAGGTCGAACGGCTGGGGCGCGCTGCCCTCTCCACCGTGCTCGACCGACTGATCGGTCAGGACGCTAAGCCCCCGGAAGCTCGCTTCCACCCGCTGCCCGCCAGGAAAACCGACCTCGATCGATTCCACCGTGCCCATACAACCGCCCCTCAAGCCCTGCCGTCGCTCCGGATTGAAACAGGTTTGACCCCCGAGACCTCGAGTGGATCCCGGGGACCTCCGCTCAATCGTTGTCGCCCCCGCCAAACATCTTCATCGGGTTGGGCATCATCCTCATGGGATTGAGGCCACTGCCGCCGCGCTCCCCGTCGCTTCCCCGTCCACCGCGCTCGCGCGGGTAGTCGCCGTAGGGAACGGGACCATACCCATACCCGGTTGCAGGTGCGCCGCCCATGGATCCGGGACCATAGGCCCCAGGTCCACCGCCATATCCAGGCCCCTCGTAGCCGCCCTGGGGAGGCTCACCGATGGGCGCATAGCCATACCCCTGATTGGGCGCTGCGGCGGGCTGACCGGGCGCCCCGGGCGGTGGATAGCGGTAGCCGCGCCGATCGGGGCCGTCGCCGGCTCGCCCCCGATCGCCGGGATAGGTGCCCGGGGCACCATAACCCGAGGACTCGGGGAGCTTGGAGCCGCCGTACGCCGGACCCTGGTAGCTGGGAACCTGAAAGCCCTGTGCGGGCTGTCCGTAGGCGGGTCCCGAATAGTTCGGGACCTGGTACCCGGGCTGCTGATAACCGCGGCCTTGATATCCAGGCCCTTGATAGCCTGAACCCTGGTAGCCGGGGCCCTGGTAACCCGAGCTTTGGGAGGTGGGACCGCCGCCGAATCCGGCGGCGTATACACCCATGCTCAAGGCCATGAGTGCCAGCAAGGACCCGGATCGAATCGGGTGTCTGTACATGATTCCTCTATCTCTCTTCCAGTGGGACGATTGGGATCTCATGACGGCCAGCGACCAGCAGGCCGGCAAAGACGCCGGTCTGCATGCGCACGCACGACACGGCGGCTCCGACGCCATGGTACCCGCAATCGCCAAAGAGGGCACCGGCGCCGCTGAGGGTCGGAAATCCGGACGCTTGTAAAAAGGGCCGGTGACGCCATAGATGCGCGAAGCGACGGACCCTGACCGGTACCAGTCACTGCAACAGGAGGGAGTGGACCATGATCGACCCGCGTCTGCTCGATCGCGTCAGCGGCTTGCTCGGCCGCCAGTGCCTGTACGAAGGAGAGTCCTGCCGAGTCATCGATCTGCTTCCTGCTGAAGGCGTCCTGGCGCTGGAGACCAGCTCAGTCCGACCTGGGATTCAGCTCGACCAGTTTGGCCGCGCCTCCCATCGCGCCCCGGCGATCCGGCAGATCCGCATCCTTGGACCGGACGGCCAAGGATTGTCTGCCGAGATCGAGCAACTGCTCGAAGCGGCAATGTCGCGCTGAGGGCCTCAGCCGGCCAGGAGGGCGGCGGCCCGCGCCAGATCGGCTGCGGTATCGACGCCCGGCCCCGGCTCATGCCCCGCCAGACCCACGTGGATCGGCTCGCCGTGCCACAGAACGCGGAGCTGCTCCAGTGACTCCGCCAGCTCCAGGGGCGAGGGCTCCCAGCTGACATAGCGCCGGAGAAAGCCCGCCCGATAGGCGTAGAGCCCGATGTGGCGCAGAAACGGGACGGACTGGGGAAGTGCCGAGCCCTTGGACAGGAAGGCATCGCGATGCCAGGGCAGCGGGGCCCGCGAGAAGTACAACGCGAATCCCTCGGCGTCGGTGACCACCTTGACCGCGTGGGGGTCCAACAGGGTGTCCCAGTCACCGATCGGATGGGCGAGGGTCACCATTCCCACACCCGGCCGCCCTTCCAGATCCGTCGCCACCTGGTCGATCAGGGCCGGCGGCATGCCGGGCTCGTCGCCCTGCAAATTGACCACGACGGTGTCGTCGGCCCAACCACGAGACTCGATGACCTCGGCGATCCGGTCGGAGCCGCTTCGATGCTCCGAGCTGGTCATCTGCGTGTCCGCGCCAAAGGCGGCACAGGCGTCGCGGATGCGCACGTCATCGGTCGCCACCACCACCTCGCCGGCGCTGCTGGCGCGGGCGCGCTCGACCACGTGCTGAATCATCGGCCTGCCCGCGATCTCCTGGAGCGGCTTTCCGGGCAGCCGGGTGGAGCCATACCGGGCCGGAATCACGATCTTGAATCCCGGTCCCGGGGGGGGAATGGGGACCGCCGGGGGGCGCCTGGTGCGTCTCACCGATCCTTCACCTCTTCCTCGGGCGCAAGCTCACGCGCCTCGTCCTCGAGCATCACCGGGATGTCATCGCGGATGGGATAGGCGAGGCGGTCACCGCGACAGATGAGTTCCTGGGCGCCCTTGTCATAGACGAGCGGGCCCTTGCACAGGGGACAGACCAGGATCTCCAGCAGTTTCTTGTCCATGGATCAGACCTTCCGGGTGGGAATGGAAGCCAGCTTGGTGAACAGGGCATCCACGAAGCCGGGGTCGGGATCGGCACGCACCGGGCAATACCAGTGATCCGCGCCCGCAAACTTAGCGCACTTCACCGCGTCTTTCTCGGTCATCAGCACCGGACCCGGGGGCCAACCCGCCACCTCCTCGGCGGTGAAGACATGGTGGTCCGGATAGGGCCACTCCTCCACCAGGACGCCGTGTCGGCGGAGCATGTCGAAGAAGCGTCCGGGATTGCCGATGCCGGCGACGGCCGCTGCCCTCAGGGTGCGAAACTCCCGAAGCGGCCGGGTCAGCTCGGGGTCGCGCAGGTTCACGGCCGCACCAGGGACCAGCTCGAATCGGTGGCCGCCAACCTGGGCGCCGTTGCGGATGACGAGATCCACGGACCCCAGGCGCCCCCGGGGCTCGCGTAGGGGTCCGGCGGGCAGGCAGCGGCCGTTGCCCAGCTCGCGCTCCCCGTCGATGACGGCGATTTCGATGTCGCGCTCCAGACGGTAGTGCTGCAGCCCGTCATCGCACAGGAGCAGGTCACAGCCGTGGCTGCCGATGGCGAGCTCGGCGTCCGCCACCCGGTCGGGCCCGGCGATCACCGGACAGACACCGTGGCGGGCGAGCAGCAGGGGCTCGTCGCCCACCCGGCCGGGGGCGTCGTCCGGCCGCACGGTGCGCGGCCAGTCGCTGGCCTTTCCGGCGTATCCCCGGGTGAGGATGGCGGGTCTGAAGCCCCGCTCCACGGCCAGCTCCGCGAGCCGCAGCACCAGCGGCGTCTTGCCTGTTCCGCCAACGGTGAGATTCCCCACCACCACGACCGGCCGGGCCGCGCGCCGCGTCTCCAGGCGCCCGATCCGATACAGACGGCGGCGCACCATCACGGCGGCGCACCAGAGCCAGGAGGCCGGCAGCAGGGCGAGCGACAGCGGGTGGCGCCGGTGCCCGTACCAGATAAGGTTCAGGTCCATCGTCGGGTGTGGCTTCGTCTCGGTGCCGCGGGATGCTCAGGCGGCGCTCGCCGCCTCGGGGGCCTCGTGAAACTGCAGGCGCTGCAGCCGGGCATAGTAGCCGCCCAGTGCCAGGAGCTCCGCATGGCGGCCCTGCTCCACGATGCGCCCCTCCTGGAGCACCAGGATGCGGTCCGCGTTCTCGATGGTGGACAGGCGGTGGGCGATGACCAGGGTGGTGCAGCGCTCCATCAGCGAGCTCAGCGCGGCCTGGATGTGGCGCTCCGCCTCGGTGTCCAGCGCCGAGGTGGCCTCGTCCAGGATCAGGATGGGGGCGTCCTTGAGCATGGCGCGCGCGATGGCTAGGCGCTGGCGCTGGCCCCCGGAGAGCAGCACGCCGCGATCCCCCACCCGGGTGTCGAAGCCCTGGGGCAGCTCACGGATGAAGTCCAGGGCGTGCGCGGCCGCCGCGACCCGCTCCAGCTCGGCCCGGCTGGGCGGCTGGGGGCGCCCGTAGGCGATGTTGTTGGCGATGCTGTCGTTGAAGAGCACCACGTCCTGGCTCACCAGGGCGATCTGATTGCGCAGGCTCTCCAATGTCAGCTCCCGGATGGGGATGCCGTCGAGCAGGATCTCGCCAGCCGTCGGGTCATAAAAGCGCGGCAGCAGGCTCGCCACCGTCGTCTTTCCGCTGCCGGACCGCCCGACCAGGGCCACCTTCTCGCCGGGCGTGATCACCAGATTGAGGTCGCGGATAGCCGGGACCTTGTCATCGGAATAGGCATGGGTTACCCGCCGGTACTCGATCTGGCCCTGGGCCCGGTCGAGGGTGCGGGTGCCGGCGTCGGGCTCGACCTCAGAGTCGAGCAGATCGAAGAGGCTCTCGGCGGCGATGATGCCGCGCTGCAGGTGTGCGTTGACCCCGGTGAGTCGCTTCACCGGAGGCAGCAGCAGCCCCATGGCCACCACGAAGGACATGAAGGTGCCCACCGAGATGTCCTCCCTGAGCCCCTGCATGGTGGAGAGATAGACGATCACCGCGATGGCCAGGGCGGAGATCAGCTGCACCAGGGGCACGCTGGCCGCCTCGGTGGCGATCATCTTCATCTGCAGCGAGCGGGTCTTCTCGTTGATGAACCCGAAATGGGCCGTCTCGTATGCCTGTCCGCCGAAGGACTTGACCACCCGATGGGCATCGATCGCCTCCTGGGCCACATGGGTCAGCTCGCCCACCCGGTCCTGGATACGGCTGCCGTAGCGGCGGAAGCGCTTGGTCGCGAACTTGACCGCGGCCCCCATGACAGGCCCCACGATCAGAAAGATCGCCGACAGCGTGGCGTTGATATAGAGCATGTAGGCCATGAGGCCGATCACGCTGAAGCCGTCACGCACCAGGGTGGTGATGGCCGAGGTGGCGGCGGTGGCCACGTTCTCCACGTTATAGGTGAGTTTGGCCAGGATGTGTCCGGAGCCATGATTGTCGTAGTAGCGGGCGGGGGCGCGCAGCAGGTGCTCGAACATGGCCTGGCGCAGGTCCGCCACCACCCGGCGGCCCACCCAGCTCAGGAAGTAGTCGTTGATGAAGCCGGCGAGGCCACGCACCACGAAGATCCCCACCAGGATCAGCGGCATGACCCGCACCACCTCCTCGTTTCGCTCCACGAAGCTGCCGTCGATCAGTGGACGCATCATGGCGGCGAAGAAGGGCTCGGTGGCCGCGTAGATCAGCATCCCCAGGATCGAGATGGCAAACATGCGCCAGTACGGCTTGGCATAGCCGAGCAGGCGCCCATAGACAACGCGGTAGGGGGTCCGGACTGGACGGGAGTCGCCGCTCACGGGCGCCCGCCGGGGCTGGGGCTTGGCGTCTCGCCGCCACGGGTCCCGCGGGTGGCGGCGAAGGCGATGCGCGTCAGTCCGATCTCCGCGGCCGCATCCAACGCCGTCATCACCGCTTGATGCGGGGTGTTGGCGTCGGCCTGGATCAGCACCGGTAACCCCTTGCGCTCACCCAGGGCTCCATTGAGGGCCCGCACCAGGGTAAGCTGATCCCTGGCGACCACGGCGCGATCATCCACGTAAAAGCCGCCCGACTGATCGATAACGATGCGGATGTGCTCGGGTTCCTGATCCTGGACCTCCTCGCCCTGGGCCTGGGGCAGCTGCACGCGCAGCCGGGCCTCGTCCTTGAAGGTGGTCGAGACCATGAAGAAGATCAGGAGCAGGAAGACCACGTCGATCAGCGGCGTCAGATTGATATCCGGGCCCTGGGGGCGGTGGGGCCGCAGGTTCACGCGGACTCCTCCCCGTCCTCCCGCTCGCCCTTCATGACCTGAACCAAACGCAGGGCCTGCTCTTCCATGTCGATGGCAAGCTTGCCTACCTTGCTGTCGAAGTAGCGGTGAAACAGCAGGGTGGGAATGGCGACCGAGAGACCGGCGGCGGTGGTGATCAGGGCCTTGGAGATGCCCCCGGCCAGGATCGCCGCGTTACCGGTCCCGGCGTTCATGATGACTCCGAAGATGTCGATCATGCCGAACACGGTGCCTAGCAGCCCCAGCAAGGGCGCCACCGAGGCAATGGTCCCAAGGGTGTTGAGGTGGTGCTCGAGTTGGGCCACCACATGCCGGCCCGCGTCTCCAATCGCCTCCTTCATCACCTCGCGGGAATGGTCGCGATTGATGAGCCCGGCTGAGAGCATGCGCCCCAACGGGGAGCCGTCGCGGATCTCCTCGATGCGCTCGTCATTGAGCCCGCCCTGGCGGTGGAGCTGCCAGATCCGGCTGACCAGGTTGTCCGGCATGATACGCGGCCGCCGCAGGGTCCAGGCGCGCTCGATGACGACCGCCGTGGCGATCACGGAACAGGCGACGATTGGCCACATCAGCCAGCCGCCAGCTTGCATCAGCTCAAGCAAGGGGTTTTACCTCGAGATTGCGCGCCCCAGCGGCCCACGGGGTCCGCCTAGGACAAGACGGGCGCATGATACCCCGGCTGATGACCCGAATGGCACGGCATCAGGCCGGCGTTGCCGCACTGAATCGCATTTTTGGAGCGGGCCGGAGGGCAAGGACGCGACAGCGCACCAGGATGAGGACGGGACTCAATCGGGCCCATCCGCGGCTGGGCGACGGACCGGGGGTGGGGCCTCATCGGCCCTGTGGGTCCAGAGCCTCCCCGCGTGCTCACGCCAGGTCCAGGGCCCCCGGATGTCCCCGTCCGGGCCCAGCCTCAGCTCCACCGCCCCCTGGGTGCCCGTGTTCAGGGCGGCGATGCCGCTCGCCTCGACGCGCTCGCGCACCGCCCGGGCCGGGAATCCGAACGGGTTCCCGTAGCCCGCCGCATAGAGCACCAGACGCGGGGCAACGGCATCCAAAAAGGTCCTGCTGGTGGAGGTCGCGCTGCCGTGGTGTCCGGCGACCAGCACATCGCTTGGCAGCTCCTGCGGGCGATCCTGGGTCAGCCGCCTCTCCATCGCCTGGGTGATGTCGCCGGTGAGCAGGACGGAGCGGCCGCCGGCCTCCACCCGCAGCACGCAGGAGGCGTCGTTGCCGCTCTCGCCGGTGCCGTTGGGGTGGAGCAGCCGAAACCGCACCCCCGACCAGTCCCAGGTCTGGCCGGCCCGACAGGCCTCGGCCCCGGCGATTCCCAGTGCCTGCGGCTCACCGCTCAGGATGCGCCCAACCGGGATCCGCTCCATCAGACCCGCCGCCCCACCCGTGTGGTCGCGGTCCGCATGACTCAGCAGCAACAGGTCCACACGCTCGATTCCCTGAGCCCTGAGAAAGGGCACGAGCACGGTGCTGCCCACATTGAATCCGCTGCCGAAACCCGGGCCGCTGTCGAACACCAGGGTCCGGTCGCTGGTGCGGACCACCGTAGCGAGGCCCTGGCCCACGTCGAGCAGGGTGAGCCAGGCCTCGCCTGGCGCGGGCGCGGCCGGCCGCAGAACGAGCAGCGGCAACAGCATCAGGAGCCCGAGCCAACGGCCGGGCAAGCCGCGCGGGGCGAGCAGCAAGGCCACGCCGAGCCCGGCGGCACCCCAGGCCCAAAGCGGACGGGCGGAGAGGGTCGCGGCGGCCCAGGGCCAGGCGGCCACCCGCTCCAGTCCCCTGAGACACCCATCGAGCAGGCCCGCCGTCCAGATCAGGGGGAGATCGAGCCCCGGAACCAGCGAAAGCAAGGAGGCGCCCAGCACCAGGGGCAGCAGCAGGCCAAACAGGGGCACCGCGACCAGATTTACCAGGGGCGCGATCAGTGAGGCTCGCCCGAACAGCGCCAGGAGCAGGGGAAGCAGCCCCAGTCCCACCGCCCACTGTGCCCGTCCCCAACGGTCCCAAAGGCCCCCGCCTGGCAGCCGCCCCCCCAGGTTGAAGAGGAGCACCGTCACGGCCCCAAAGGACAGCCAGGCGCCATACGAGAGCACGGCCCCCGGGTCCACGACCAGGACCCCCGCCAGCGCGAGCGACAGGGCATGCCAGGGCCTCAGGGTGCGCTCCCACAGCAGGGCACCGAGCACCACGGCGAGCATGATCAGCGCCCGCTGGGTCGAGACCGCGAAGCCCGCCAGTGCGGCGTAAGCCAGAGCCGCCGCCATGGCCGCCAGCGCCCCCGCCCGGGGCGCCGCCAGGGCCAGGGCGAGCCAAGGCTGTCGGGCCCAGAGCCAGCGCACCAGAAAGAAGGCGACGGTCGCGATCAGGCCCACGTGCAGACCCGAGATGGCGACCAGATGATTGGTGCCCGTGCGGGTGAGCAGCTCCCAGTCGCTGGGCTCGAATCCGGACCTGTCGCCGATGGTCAGCGCCTGGATCAGCCCCAACGCCGGTGCGTCCCCGAGTACCCGCCCGAGGTGCTCGGCAAACTCCTGGCGCACGCGGTTGAGCCATTGGGGTCCGGGACCGGGATCGAGCAGCACCGGTGGAGCTCCCTTACGCAGGTTGCCCGTGGCCTTGATCCCCTGCTCGAACAGCCAGCGTTCGTAGTCGAAGCCACCGGGATTGGACAAGCCGTGACTGGGCTTGAGCCGCACCGGCAGGCGCCAGCGCTCACCGGCGCGCAGCCCCGGTCCGGGCTGGTACCACGACAGTCGTACCAGTCCGCGAAATCCGGATGGCTCCAGTGCGGCACCCGGGTGACCAGGTCCCGGGTCGGTCCAGGCGCGCTCGACCTCGAACAGGAAGCGCCGGGCGAATCCCGCGTCGGCCGGAACGGACGTGATCCGCCCCTCGACCAGCAGCGGCGCGCGCGTCAGGGCGTCTGGCAAGGGCGACCACTTGAGCGCGCCCGCGTCCAGCATGGACCACAGGGCCCCGAGAATCAGGACGGCGAGCACCCGCGCGAAAGGCGGACGGCGAAGGAGGGCGAGGATGAGCGCGAGACCCGCGAGTGCCCAACCGGGCCGAGGGGTCGGCATCGCCGGAAGCAGGTAAAAGGCCCCGACACCGACCGAGAAAGCCAGCGCGAAGGGGACAAGCCGCGTGGGTGAAGACCCCGGGGTCGGGAACGCGTCGGCCACACGGGCGGCGTCCGATGGCCCGCTCGGGAGCGGTGGGGAGTCGGCGCGAGTCGCTCGAGGTCGCGGCGCTGCGGCCATGGGCTCAAACCCTTGTCCCATCTTGACAGTTCCGGATCTGCGTCGATGTTTCCGGGAGCCGCCGCTCGCGTATACTTCGGCGCCAGATTCCCAACGGCCCCATCCCTGGATCGCGTGTGAAGAAATGGCTGAGGCGCTGGATGCCGCATCCCAGGACCATCCTGGAGAACCAGCATTTCTCAGTCTTCAGGGGATGGCTTCAGGACCCCAACCTCTGGTATCTCAACCGCCGCTCGGCGGCCGGCGCCTTCGGCGTCGGGCTCTTCATGATGTACATGCCGCCGGTGGGCCAGATGTTCATGGCCGCCGCCGCCGCCATCGCTCTGCGGGTCAACCTGCCGATCTCGGTGTCGCTGGTCTGGATCACCAACCCGCTGACCATACCGCCGATGTTCTATTTCGCCTACCTCGTGGGGAGCCGTATCGTCGGCGCACCGCCCTCGCGCTTCAGCATGGAATTCTGGATCGACTGGCACAACTGGGTCGCGGTGCTGGAACCCCTGGCGGTGGGCATGCTGGTGTGCGCCACCGTCTGCTCGGCGGCCGGTTACTTCGGTGTCCAGGCGTTATGGCGATGGAACCTGATCCGCCAGATCCGGCACCGCAAGGAACGCTATCGGGCGATGGCCGCCGGCTCCGGCTCCGCGTCCAGCACCGGGCTCAGAACCCCGTCCGCCAAGCGCCAGATGTGATCCATCCGACCGGCCAGGCCCATGTCGTGGGTAACGATGACCAGGCTGGTGCCGATGTCTGCATTGAGCTCCAGCATCAGCTCGTAGACCTGGGCCGCGGTGCGGCTGTCGAGATTCCCGGTGGGCTCGTCTGCCAGCAGACAGGCAGGGCTCGTCACCAGGGCACGGGCGACGGCGGCCCTCTGGCGCTCCCCTCCCGAGAGCTCCGCCGGCTTATGGGCGCCCCGGTGCCCGAGCCCCACGCGCTCCAGCAGGGCCGCCGACTTGGCCCGTGCCGCAGCCGGCGACTCGCCCCCGATCAGGAGCGGAATGGCCACGTTTTCCATGGCCGTGAACTCCGGCAACAGGTGGTGGAACTGATAGACGAAGCCGAGATACCGGTTGCGCATCTGGCCGCGCCGGACCTCCGATAGCCGCCCCACGTCCTGATCGAGCCAGATCAGGCTCCCGGCGCTCGCCCGCTCCAGGCCCCCGATACAGTGCAGCAGCGTGCTCTTGCCGGAGCCGGATGCGCCCACAATGGCGATCCGCTGTCCCGGCTCGATGCGCAGATCCACGTGGCGCAGCACCTCGACCTCCAGCGGTCCCTGTCGAAAGGTCTTGGAGAGCCCCCGGGCCTCGAGCACGGGAGCGGCGCCCGCCGGCCTGGCCCCGCCCAGGTCATTCATAGCGCAATGCCTCCGCCGGCTGGGTGTTGGCCGCCCGCCACGCGGGGTAGAGGGTGGCCACCACCGACATCAGGAAGGCGGAGCCGGCGATGATCAGAACGTCCGAGAGGTGGACGTCCGAGGGCAGCGCGTTGATGTAGTAGATGGTCGGGTCGAGAAAATGGATGCCGAACAGATTCTCGATGCCGGCGATGATGGGCTCCAGGTTGAGCCCCAGCAGTACCCCGGCAACCACCCCCAAGAGGGTCCCCACCAGGCCGATGGCCGTGCCCTGCACCATGAAGATGGCCATGACGCCGCCCGGCGACAGACCCAGGGTGCGCAGCACGGCGATGTCCGACTGCTTGTCGGTCACCACCATGACCAGCGCCGAGACGATGTTGAAGGCGGCCACGGCGACGATCAGGAACAGGATGATGGTCATCATCCGCTTCTCGACCGCGAGCGCCCGAAAGAAGTTGGCGTGGACCTGGGTCCAGTCGACCACCCGATAGACGCCCCCCAGGTCATAGGCGATCTCTCGCGAGAGCCGGGGAGCCTCCCACAGGTCCGCGAGCTTGAGGCGGATGCCGGACACGCCGTCGCCCAGACTCATGAGCTTGGCGGCGTCATGCAGCTGGATGAAGGCCGCATTGCGGTCGTAGTCGGCCATGCCCACCGAGAAGATCCCACTCACGGTGAAGCGCTTGAGACGCGGCATGATGCCGACCGGGGTGGCGCTGACCTGGGGAGTGACCACGGTCACCTTGTCCCCGGCCGCGACCCCGAGAAAGGCGGCCAGATCCTGGCCCAGGATGATCCGGAAGGCGCCATCCTCCAGGTCGTCCACCGAGCCCGTCACCATGTCGCGGCGCAGATTCGCCACCTGGTCCTCCTCCTTGGGCAGGATGCCGCGCACCAGGGCCCCGCTCACGTTGGAGGGCCCGACCAGCATGGCCTGCACCTCCACGTAGGGCGCCGCCCCGACCACATCCGGGTGGGCGCGCACCCGATCCAGCAGGGGCCGCCAGTCCTGGATGCCCCCGTAGGGGTCGTTGAGGGTGGCATGGGAGGCCATTGAAAGGATGCGCTCCCGGATCTCCTTATGAAACCCGTTCATCACGGAGAGCACCACGATGAGCGCGACGATCCCCAGCATGATCCCCAGCATGGAGATCAGCGAGATGAAGGAGATGAAGTGGTTGCGGCGCTTGGCGCGGGTGTAGCGCAGGCCGATGTACAGCGGGAGGGGGTGAAACATGGCGCGGCATTTAACCACAAAGGCCGCGGCGCCGCCGGGAATCCGCGACCGCCCGCGACCCAACGCCGTGGCTAGTCGGCGCCGGCCCCATCCTGCGGCCAGTCGATCAGCTCGCGCAGCACCGCCGTGGCATAGGCCCCTGCCGGGAGCTCGAAGCCCAGCTCGAGGCCCGCCTCGATCGGCTTGGCGACCAGTGACCCGACCACAAGACGCAGCGCGCGTCGCTCCTGGCGCAGATCCAAGCGCGCGAGGCCCTCCGGCCAGCCCGGGAATCGCCCGGCGATCCTCTCCTCCAGGGCACGGATCTCGCCGCCGCTGGGCAGGTCGCCGGCACCCCAGAGTGGACCCGTGGGATGCAGGTCAAGCGCGGCGCAGCGCGCCAACAATGCATCATCAATCTCGTCGGCTCGGAAGAAGGAGTGACTGCCCGCGAGGTTGAGACAGTCACCGCCCCGAGCCCGGTTCCAGTCGCCACCCCGGACACGCTCCGCCAGCACCTCGTTGAAGAGCTGAGAGCGAGCGGCGGACAGCCACAGCGCCCGCTGGTGGTGTGATGGCCGGCCCAGGGCCCGGTCGCCGCGAAAGAGCGCGTCCGCCCGGGCCAGGTTGGCGCCCCCGCGTCCGAACCGCTGTTCACCGAAATAGTTGGGCACCCCCAGGCGCCGGATCCTTTCTACGTGCTCCTCGGCCACCGCCGGCTCGGCCTTCAGTCCCCGCACCCGGATGCGGAACCGGTTGCCCGCTAGGCTGCCTCGGCGGAGCTTGCGGCGATGGGGCCGGACCTCGAGCACCTCGATGCCCTCCTCCACCAGCACCGACCAGTCGGGGTCAAAGTCGCGGGGCCGCGGCATGGAGAACCACTGGGTGGTCACGGCCCGCCGGTCCTTGAGTCCCGCATAGCCGACGTCCGAGTGGCGCACCCCGCCGATGCGGGCGAGTCGCCCCGCGACCCAGTCCGTGTTCACATCGGTCTTACGCACGCGGAGCAGCCAATGATCACCGACCCCGTCGGGATCGAATCCGAGCAGCTCCTCCACCTGGAAATCCGCCGGCCAGACCCGCAGCATGCCAGGGCCCAGCGGCCCGCCGTGGGCGCGCGGCAGGTCGCGAAAGGCGATGCCGGGGCGTGCGACACCCCGGTTCATGGCGCAAGCAGCACCACGGCAAAGGCGGCGATGCCCTCTCCGCGACCGGTGAATCCCATGTGCTCGGTGGTGGTGGCCTTGACGTTGACCCGGGTCGGATCGCAGCCGAGGTCCGCCGCCAGGATCTCGCGCATGGCGGCAATGTGGGGCGCGAGCTTGGGTGCCTGGGCCACGATGGTCAGGTCCGTGTTGTGGACTGAGAGACCGCGCTCGCTGAGACTGCCCATCACCCGGCGCAGCAGGATGCGGCTGTCGATGCCCGCATAGGCGCCGTCGGAATCCGGAAAATGGCGCCCGATGTCGCCCAGCCCGGCGGCCCCCAGCAGGGCATCGCACAGGGCATGAATCGCCACGTCGCCGTCCGAGTGGGCCACCATGCCCTGGTCATGGGCAATGGTGACACCCCCCAGCACCAGAGGCCGACCGGGAGCGAAGCGATGGGCATCGAAACCTTGACCGATCAGCATAGGGATCTCTGCATGTCGAAGTGGAGCTGGAGCCTGGAGCCCGTAAACCCGGTATGCAACTGCTCGAAGACCTGGGGCCGGCACCTGACTGTGGCTGGAAGCGAGAGCACCCGGCTCAGGATCAGACGCCCGCGTCCCGGGCGGTCGGGGCCGCCGCCCGGAGATCGGGCAGATCGGTAGGCTCATCCACGTCGAGCAGGCATCCCGAGTCATCGACCGCGATCAGGCGCACCTGATCGGCATGGGCGACGATCAGGTCCCGCCCCCCGCGATCCCCCTCCAGCCCCAGCAGACGCGGGAGCCAGCCATGGGCGAAGCCCACCGGATGGCCCCGGCGGCCCCGGTGCACCGGAATCACGATGGAGGCGCCGTCGGCAAGGTACGCGGCCAAGGTGCGGATGGTCCCGGGTGCAACGGCAGGCATGTCCCCCAGTGCCACCAACCAGCCGTCAGCGGAGCGGGTGGCATTGACGCCCCAGGCCAGACTCCGGCCCATGCCGAGATGGGCATCCGGGCAGGCACTGATCTCAATCCCCGGGATCGCCTCCAACAGCTCCGCGACCGGACCACCGGGCTCGCGTACGACACAGAGCACCGGCAGGCCCGCCGCGCGCAAATTGCGGGCCGCGCGCACCACCATCGGCACGCCATGCACGTCCGCCCTCAGCTTGTCGGAACCGAAACGCCGCGAGTAGCCGGCGGCCAGGAGCAGCCCCCAGATACCCGTCTGACGTCTTCTGGACCTGGACAGCTCCGGACCCTTCTCAGGCCTCGAACTGCTCGCGCACCACGGTCGCCAGACGATCGGCCAGAGCCTGGACCTGAGCCTGATCCGAGCCCTCGACCATGACCCGCAGCAGGGGCTCGGTGCCGGAGGCACGCAGCAGCACGCGGCCGCGGCCCGCCAGTTCCTGCTCTGCGACGAAGACCGCGTCCTGCACCGCCGGCAGGCCGACCAGATCGCGGCGTTCGGGCAGCCGGATGTTTACCAGAACCTGGGGGTAGCGCTCCACCTCCGCGCAGATGGCCTCGAGGCTGGTGTCCAGCCGCTTGAGGCCCGCCAGCACCTGCAGGGCGGAGACGATACCATCGCCTGTGGTGGTGCGGTCGCGGCAAATGATGTGGCCGGAGGGCTCGCCCCCCAGGATGCCGTCACTCTGCTTCAGGTATTCCATGATGTAGCGGTCGCCCACCTGAGTGCGCGCAAAGCCGATACCCTGACGGTGCAGGGCCTGCTCAAAGCCCAGGTTGCTCATGAGGGTCCCAACCACCTCGCCGCGCATGGTGCCGGCGTGGAGGCGTGAGCGTGCGATCACGTACAGGAGCTGGTCGCCGTCCACCACCTCGCCGCGGCCGTTGACCATCAGCACCCGGTCGCCGTCTCCGTCGAAGGCGATGCCGAGGTCCGCCGCCTCCCGGACCACCGCGCGGCAGAGCGCCTCGGGTGTCGTCGATCCCACGTCACGATTGATGTTGAGTCCATCGGGCTCTGTGCCCAGAGTCACCACCTCGGCTCCCAGCTCCTCGAAGACGTACGGGGCGGTGTTATAAGTCGCCCCGTTGGCACAATCCACCACCAGTTTAACCCCGCGCAGGCTCATGGCGGCGGGGATGGTGCTCTTGCAAAACTCGATATAGCGGCCGATGGCATCCTCAACGCGCTTGACCTTACCCAGGGAGCCGGCATCCACCGTCTTGAGGGGCTTCTCCATCTCGGCCTCGATGGCGAGCTCGACCTCATCGGCAAGCTTGTCGCCGTCGGCGGAGAAGAACTTGATGCCGTTGTCCTGATAAGGATTGTGAGAGGCGGTGATGACGATGCCGGCGCAGGCGCGGAAGGTGCGGGTCAGATAGGCGACCCCTGGGGTTGAGACGGGCCCGAGCAGGCGGATGTTGACCCCCGCGGCCACCAGCCCCGCCTCCAGGGCCGACTCGAACATATAGCCCGAAATCCGGGTGTCCTTTCCGATCAGGATCTTTCCGCCATGGCCATTCCCAAGGACGCGACCCGCCGCCCAACCGAGCTTGAGGACGAAGTCGGGGCTGATGTTGTCCTCGCCGACCCGCCCCCGGATTCCATCCGTACCGAAAAATCTGCGCATCGATGCCTCCCCCACTTAGAAACCCCGTCCCCCGGGACCGCCTGTCCAGCCATTATGATCTCGACGGAGGATACCCCCTGGCGGGTCGGATAGACCGTCACCGCTGAATTATGGGGAGGGCCATTGCAAAACCGAAGCCCGCGGCGACGGCTTGCCATGTCCGTCTGATGCAATGGGGATCCACGTCCGCCGAGGCCGCGCCCCGGATCGGGAGCTCGTCGGCGGACGGTACGCAGCGCCGATGGGGGTAGGACCCCTCTGCTCCCCCTCAGTAGCTCGCTGGCCTCAGTGCTCGCTGGCGGGGCGGCCGAGATGGCCGTCATCCGCGGCGGGGCCCTCGGCATCGCTGGCGGGGGCAGGGGTGCGGCGCCCAGAGGGGGTCGACTCCTCGTCGTTCCAGTCCTTGGGCGGACGCGGGGTGCGCCCGGACATGATGTCGTCGATCTGATCCGCGTCGATGGTCTCGTATTTCATCAACAGATCAGACATGGCGTGGAGCTTGTCGAGGTTCTCGCTCAGAAGCCGGGTCGCCCGCTGATAATTGCGCTCGATGACCCGCCGCACCTCCTCATCGATCAGGTGGGTGGTCTCGTCGGAGACGTTCTTGTGCTGGGTCACCGAGTGGCCGAGGAAGACCTCCTGTTCCTCTTCGCTGTAGGTGAGCGGACCCAGGCGGTCCGAAAGGCCCCACTTCGTGACCATGTTGCGGGCGATGTCGGTGGCGCGATGGATATCGTTCTGGGCCCCCGTGGTGACGCTTTCGGCACCGAAGATCAGCTCCTCGGCGACGCGTCCACCGAACAGGCTGGAGATGCTCGATTCCAGTCGCTGCTTGCTGTAGCTGAAGCGGTCGTCCTCCGGCAGGAACAGGGTGACGCCGAGTGCCCGGCCGCGCGGGATGATGCTAACCTTGTGGACCGGGTCGTGCTCCGGCACCAGTCGACCGACGATGGCATGACCGGACTCGTGATAGGCGGTGAGCCGCTTCTCGTCATCAGACATGACCAGGGAGCGGCGCTCCGCCCCCATCATAATCTTGTCCTTGGCCTTTTCCATGTCCTCCATGTCCACGAGCTTCTTGTCCGAGCGGGCGGCAAAGAGCGCCGCCTCGTTGACCAGATTGGCCAGGTCAGCGCCCGAGAAACCGGGGGTGCCCCGGGCGATCACGGACGCCTTGACGTCATCGGCGGCCGGGATCTTGCGCATGTGAACCTTGAGGATCTGCTCGCGTCCGCGCACGTCCGGCAGCGGTACCACCACCTGACGATCGAAGCGGCCGGGTCGCAGCAGGGCCGGGTCCAACACGTCCGGCCTGTTGGTCGCGGCGATGACGATGACGCCCTCGTTGCCCTCGAAGCCGTCCATCTCCACTAGGAGTTGGTTCAGAGTCTGCTCGCGCTCGTCGTGTCCGCCGCCGAGCCCGGCGCCGCGATGGCGACCGACGGCATCGATCTCGTCGATGAAGATGATGCAGGGGGCGTGCTTCTTGGCCTGCTCGAACATGTCGCGCACCCGCGAGGCCCCGACACCCACGAACATCTCCACGAAGTCCGAGCCGGAGATGGTGAAGAAGGGCACCTTGGCCTCGCCGGCGATGGCCCGCGCGAGCAGGGTCTTGCCGGTCCCGGGCGGACCCACCATGAGCACGCCGCGGGGGATCTTGCCGCCCAGCTTCTGAAACTTGGAGGGGTCGCGCAGGAAGTCGACCATCTCGGAGACCTCCTCCTTCGCCTCCTCGGCGCCGGCGACATCCTGGAAGGTCACCTTGACCTGGTCCTCGGAGAGCATACGCGCGCGACTCTTGCCGAAAGACATGGCACCTCGCCCGCCGGCGCCGCCCTGCATCTGGCGCATGAAGAAGATCCACAGACCGATCAGGATGAAGAGCGGGAACCAGTTGATCAGGATCTGCATCAGGATCGAGGGCTTTTCCGGGGGGGCCGCCCGGATGACCACGTCGTTATTGAGCAGATCGCCCACCAGGCCGTCGTCGCCCGGGCTATAGGTCGCGAAGCGTTGACCGGAGGCGTTGATGCCTTCGATCGTGCGGCCCTGGATCGTCACCTCCTTGATCTGCCCCTGCTTCACCTGCTCGATGAACTCGGAATAGTTCAGGCTCCGCGAGCTGGTGTGGGTGGTCGTGAAGTTATTGAAGACGGACATCAGCACGATGGCGATGACCACCCACAAGATTAGATTTTTCGCCATATCGCTCACGGCATCTGGCCTCTCGTTATATCCCGTGCCGGAGGGCCGGCGTCAGGCGCAAAGGATGAAAACTAGCACTTTCGGTTAGTGGAACAAAGGCCAATCCGGCTGAAACGCCTGGAAGGACGCCAAAAGGGGCCGAGCTTGGCGAAAATTGACCTGCTCAAGGCCCGTTTTTCGCGCGAAAGCCCTTCGCGACCAGGTAGAACTCCCGGCTCTGCGGGCGTGATGCCCGCGGCTTGCGGCTCGCTACCCGGGAGAAGCTCAGTCGCATTTGCTGCAACAACTCATCGAAACCCTCACCCTGGAAAACTTTGACCGCCATGGCCCCACCCGGTTTCAGACAATCCCGGGCAAACGCCAGGGCCAGCTCCGCGAGATAGACCGAGCGCGGCTGATCCACCGCCGCCGTTCCTGAGATGTTGGGGGCCATATCCGAGAGTACGAGGTCCAGGTCCTTTCCGGAGAGCTCGGCGCGCAGCTCGGCGAGCACGCCGTCCTCACGGAAGTCCCCGGTAAGTACTCTGACCCCGGGAATCGGCTCCATATCGAGCAGATCCACGGCAAAGACCTGGCCCCTTGGACCCACGATACCGGCGGCAATCTGCGACCAGCTCCCCGGCGCCGCACCGAGGTCGACGACCCGCATGCCGGGGCACAGGAGACGGTCTTTCTCCTGAATCTCCAGCAGCTTGTAGGCCGCGCGCGAACGATAGCCCTGCTGTTGGGCGCGCTTGACGTAGGGATCACTGAGCTGGCGGTCAAGCCAGCGGCGGCTGGATTTGCTGCGAGGCATGGAGCTGGTGAAGGGCCGGGCGCGGCTTGAGGAATCTGCGGCCCCCAACGCGAATACCGCGGGACCCAGGGTAATGGGACGGGCCGATTTGGCAGCCTAGCACACTCAGGCGCTACCCAGGACCGGCATTCGGCTGGCCCCAGGGGGCCTGAGTGACCGACACCGGCCGCGGCACTCGGCTCAGATGTCGTGCACCCAGGAGAATCGAAAGGCCTGGAGCAAGGCACCCGCGAGGGCCCCTCCGAAGATGCCCCCGAGCAGGGCGGCCGGGAGCTGGGCATAGACGGCATCCCCAACCTCCCGCACTAGGTTGCCGGGTTCCCCGAGGAAGGGCGCCGCCATGACCCACACGCTGCCCGCGGCGAGACCGGCGAGCAGAGACAGTACCAGAACCTCGATCAGGTTGCAGGGCCTCGCCTGGATGCGAAGCCGGCGGGTCAGGTCGACGACGCGCCGCACCGAGGCGACATAGAGGATACCGTTGACGCTCACCAGGAAGGCGAGCACGGCAAAGATGGAGAACGGATCGGGGTGCAGGGGCTCGGCGACCGCGAGGACGCCCCCACCGAAGGTGCCAGCCAATATTCCCGCCAGGGCCTTGCCGGGAACGTGGCGGGCGCAGGAGGCGGGGAACAGGGGGCTCAAACCGATCGCCGCGGCAGTCAGGACAGCGGGCAGGGGGACGGCCGCGAAGGGCACCCCGTCGCCCGCCCCGAACAGGAGCAGAGCCCCCACCGCCAAACCCACACCGGTCCCAATCAGCGCGGTCTCCCGTCCACCGTAGAGGACGGCGCCGGCGCCGCCCGTGACGGCCGCCGCGGCAACGAAGCTCCACACGCCCGCGCCCGAGTGCTCAAACAGGGACAGAGTCCCAATGAAGAGCGGGGCATAGATGAGCCCGATCAGGCCCCACACGATGGCGCGGAGGAACACCAGAGCCGACCGCGCTCCACCCGAGGTCGAATGGTGGCGGTCCCGGTAACGGGAGGCCGAGGGGCGGAGAGATGGGGCGGACGCCCGCGGTGTACTGCTCATCGAGATGATACTGCTTGAGGAGATCGGCGTCGGAGGCCGCGACAGATCTCGCGGGCGAGACTCACGATTGGCCGATGGGGGCGACGGATGACGCGTCCCGCGTCCGTGCTGAGGCTGGGCGGCGACGGTGGACCAAGCCCCAACCCACTTCCATGAGAAATCGCAATCGCGGCGGAGCCAATGGGTGGGGGTTTAGAGTTGGGACCCCAGAACGCGGAACGGGGCCCGAAGGCCCCGCGGTGCTGCCCGGTATCGGGCCAAGCTCAATGGATCACCGGCGCGGCATCAGCCGGCCTTGAGGGTCCAGGAGGCGCACCAGCCGTTGACCGCGACCAGCTTACCCGGGAACAGGCTGCAGCCCTTCCAGTCGCCCTCGCCCTGGTCGGCAAGCAGGAACTGACAATTGGCGCAGTGCTGCTCTTCCGGGGGCTTGCCCGGACGGGCGGCGGCGGCGCGGTCGGCCTGGGTGGCATCCGCGTGGTACTTGAGGGCGACGGCCGTCGGGTCGTCGGCGGCGACGGCGTTGGCCGGGGCCTCGGCGCGGGCGCTGCCCACCCCGATCAGATTGATGACCGGGATGGCGGCGGCGGCGCCGAGCATCATCTTGACGGCATCACGACGGCTATTGCTCACTGGCTTATCGGACATGTCTTGAAGCTCCTAAGTCTCACGGTGGTGTTTTTACCGCCCCCGGACTGGGGCCTGGGGCTCGGGCATTCTGCAACATGGGGACACAAAAGGCGAGTGAAGGGGGATCATTTGAGGTAGGTACCCGCCCCCACATAGTGGGCGCGCCAAAAGGGCGTATTGAAGCGCGAGACCAGAATCTTGTGCCGGGAGCTGGAGGCGTGAACGAACCGCTCCCCATCCACCATCAGGCCCACGTGATCCCCCGATCCCGTGCGGAAGAAGACCATGTCGCCCGGGCGCAGGGAATTGATCCTCACCGAGCGGGACTGGCGCCTCTGGTCCGCCGCCGTGCGGGGGATCGAAAGCCCCGCCATCCGGTGTGCGAACTGCGTCAGGCCACTGCAATCGAGCCCCGCACTCGGCCGATCGCCACCATACCGATAGGGCGTACCCACTTGTGACAGGGCGGCCGAGACCACCTCCGCGCGCTCTGCGCTGAGCCCGCCGCGTCCGGAACCGGCGCACCCGGACAGCTGAAGGACCACCGCGACGCCCAGCAGGCACCAGACCAACAGCGGCCGGAGACTCTTCATAACAGACTCCCGGTATGCTTTCTAACATTCTGTTTAGAATTGTTTAGACATCTTCTTTTCAGATGTCAACTCGATCCTTGCCGGTCGGGGTAGACTTGTGGACCCGATCGCGCAAGCCGCAACCGATACAGCCGAGCCCCGATGGGTTTTTCGCTCAAGCCACGCCGGGTCCCGCTCGCCGGCAACTGCCACCTCGAGCTCTGTCCTGACGAGCAGAGGAAGGATCGCTACCTGGTGCGCTTCTGCGGCCTGGATCGGGACCCGGGAGCGCGCGCCGCGACCCAAAGGGCGCGGGTGCGTCTGATGTTGGCGAACCTGCGCGGAGAGGCGGCGTTTCCCAGTCCCCTGCCCCCTCGCATCACCATCGGCTGGCTGGATCGCGACGGCTGGCACCCGGGTCGCTCGCCCTTGGCGCAAGCCCTGGCGGAGATGGAGACCGTGCGTGAGGCCCTGGCCGAGCTCGATGGCGACCTGATGCTGCGGGTCGCGCTCATCGCCGCCCGACCGCCTGTGCCGGACGGTTGAGCGGGGGCGAAAAGCCTCTCCGACCTCCGGATCCGGCTTTACGCCATCCGGCCAAACCCTTAAATTCGCCCGCAACCCTAAACGCCCGAAAAAGCGCCGGGCCGGCCACTGGGGAGCCCGAGCGTCCAGACCCTGGAGACACGAGATTGACTGACACCAAGCATTGCCGATTGCTGATCCTGGGATCGGGTCCCGCTGGCTACACCGCCGCCGTCTATGGCTCGCGCGCCAACCTAAGTCCGATCCTGGTGACCGGGCTGGAGCAAGGGGGTCAGCTCATGACCACCACCGACGTGGACAACTGGATCGGTGATGCCGAGGGGGTCCAGGGTCCTGACTTGATGGACCGAATGCGTCGTCACGCGGAGCGCTTCGAAACCGAGATCATCTTTGATCACATCAACCGGGTGGATCTTGGCCAGCGTCCCTTCCGCCTGACCGGCGACTCCGCCGTCTACACCTGTGACGCCCTGATCATCGCGACCGGCGCCAGCGCCCGCTACCTGGGGTTGCCCTCGGAGCAGGAGTTTCGCGGCCGCGGCGTGTCCGCCTGCGCCACCTGCGACGGCTTTTTCTACCGGGGGCAGAAGGTTGCGGTGATCGGTGGAGGGAATACCGCGGTGGAGGAGGCCCTTTACCTGTCGAACATCGCCTCGGAAGTGACACTGGTGCATCGCCGCGACGCGCTGCGCGCGGAGAAGATCCTCCAGAGGCATCTGCTGGAAAAGGCGGAGCATGGAAATGTCCGCATCGCCTGGAACAGCACCCTGAACGAGGTGCTGGGCGACGCCAGCGGGGTCACCGGGATCCGCATCAAGAGTACCCAGGACGGCTCCACCAGGGATCTGGATCTTCATGGCGTCTTCATCGCCATCGGACACCAGCCAAACACCCAGATCTTCGAGGGGCAGCTCGAGATGGCCGGCGGCTACATCAAGGTGCACAGCGGCTCCGACGGGAACGCGACCGCCACCTCGGTGCCCGGGGTCTTTGCCGCAGGTGACGTCATGGATCACGTCTACCGCCAGGCCATCACGTCCGCCGGGAGCGGCTGCATGGCGGCACTCGACGCGGAGAAATATCTCGACGCCCTGGCGGCCAAGTCCCAGTAGCCGGGTCACGGCGGGCCCAGCGAGCCCCTGCCCCGCTGCTGGCCCGGCCGCCGCCGGGTCAGGGGCACCTTTGGTCCAGGCGGTTCGCCCACATCTCGAAACGGGTCCGAACGCAAGAGCGCCCCAGACCCATGTATCGCCTATCAACTCATGAGGCCATCGCTGAAATCCCGGCGGGCGATTGGAACCGCCTGGTCGACCCGGACGCGCCCTTCCTGCGCCACGAGTTCCTCAGCGCCATGGAGCGCCACGGCTGTGTCGGCGAGCCGCTGGGTTGGGTGCCGCGCCATCTGGCCCTGACCGACGACGACGGCCGGCTGGTCGCCGCGGCCCCTTGTTATCTCAAGTTCAATTCCTACGGAGAGCTGGTCTTCGATTGGGCCTGGGCGGATGCCTACCGCCGCAGCGGCAAGGCCTACTATCCCAAGCTCGTGGTGGCCTCCCCCTATACCCCGGCAACCGCCCCACGCATTCTGGTCGCCCCCGGACCCGCGCAGCGCGAGCATGCAGACGCCCTGATTCGCGGCGCCAACCGGGTGGCGGAGCGCCTGGAGGTATCGTCCCTACACTGGCTCTTCACCACCCACGAGGAGACCGGCCTGCTCGAGGCGCAGGGGCTGATGCGCCGGACCGGCTGTCAGTTTCACTGGAGCAACGCGGGTTACACCTCGTTTGAGGATTTCCTCGCCGCCTTCACCGCCGAGAAGCGCAAGAAGGTCAAACGGGAGCGGCGGCGGGTGCGGGAGGCAGGGATCCGCATCCGGCGGGTGCCCGGGGACGAGGCGACGGAGTCGGAGTGGGTCTGCTTCCACCGGCTCTACGAAGGCACCTTCGACAAGCGTGGCGGTCTCCCCACCCTATCGCTGCCGTTCTTTCAGGAGATCGGCGAGACCATGGGCCGGCAACTCCTGCTGGTTCTCGCCTATCACGGGTCTGAGATCGTCGCCGCCGCCTTCGACCTGGTCGGTGAGCGCTCGCTCTACGGCCGTCACTGGGGCTGCTTTAGGGACTTTCACAGCCTCCACTTCGAGGCCTGCTACTACCAGGGGCTGGAATATTGCATCGAGCAGGGTCTCGGCCGCTTCGAGCCGGGGGCCCAGGGAGAGCACAAGATCAGCCGGGGATTCCTGCCGACCGCGACCTGGTCCGCCCATTGGATCGCCGACCCGCGCTTTCGCGCCGCCATCCGCGGCGCCCTGGACCGGGAAGCCCGTGCAATGCACGATTACCTGGAGGAAATGCGCGGCCACAGCCCCTATCGCGAACTTCAGCCCGTTGCCACCCGGATCCCCGTCCAGATCCCCGCGCGAATCGCATGATTCCCCTGTTGGCACCTGGGGATCCGGCTCCCTTTCCGGACGTGCGCCGGGCACTTCGACACCCCAACGGGCTGTTGGCCGCCGGTGGCGATCTGAGCCCAGAGCGGCTCATTAGCGCCTATCGCCGGGGCATCTTCCCCTGGTACAGCAAGGACGACCCCATCCTCTGGTGGTCGCCGGATCCGCGCACTGTCCTCTTTCCGGACCGCATCCATCTTTCCCGCAGCCTGCGCAAGCGCCTGCGCAAAGGGGACCTCGCGATCACCATCGACCGCGCATTCCCCGCCGTGATCCGGGGCTGCTCGGCCCCGCGGGACGGGGAAAGTGGCACCTGGATAGTGCCGGAGATGCGCGCCGCCTATGAAGGCCTGCACCGACTGGGCCTGGCCCATTCCGTGGAGGTGTGGCAGGAGGAGGCGCTGGTTGGCGGGCTCTACGGGGTGGCGATCGGCGGCGTCTTCTATGGCGAGTCCATGTTCAGCCGCATCGACGACGCCTCGAAGGTTGCGCTGGTCCATCTCTGCCGGCGACTGGTCGACTGGGGCTTCGAGCTGATCGACTGCCAGATGCGCACGCCGCACCTGATGCGCCTGGGCGCCGTGGAGTTGCCGCGCTCGCGCTTCACCGCCCTGTTGGATCACTGTTGCTCCCTCCCCGATCGCAGCGGCATCTGGGACGACGGCGCCCTGCATCGGCCATTCGATGGAGCCGGATCGGCCCCGTTTGCGGATGAGCGGCGATGAGACCCGTCAAAGAGCGTCAACTGGCCCTGTATCTCACCGCCGAGCATCACTGCTCTTATCTCGAGGGGCTGCGGGCACGCACCCTGTTCGTCGATCCGCTGGCGCGCATGGATGCGGCCACCTACCAGGCGCTGGTCGAACAGGGATTTCGCCGCAGCGGCACCCATGTGTACCGGCCCGCCTGCCGCGGCTGCGGCCGCTGCGTACCCGTGCGAATCCCGGTGGGCGAGTTCCGGGCCGACCGCTCACAGCGGCGCAACTGGTCGCGCAACGTCCCTGACCTGCGCCTCGTCGATACCCCAGCCGCCTTCGATCCCGCCCATTTCGACCTCTACCTGCGCTACCTGGCACACCGCCATCCGGATGGCAGCATGGCGGACGATCAAAGCGCCGAGAGCTATCGGCGTTTTCTGGTGGAGCCTTGGGGCGGGGAAACACGGTTCATCGAGCTATGGCTCGGGAATCGACTGGTGGGCGTGGCGGTGACCGACCTCCTGGTCCATGGACTCTCCGCCGTCTACACCTTCTTTGATCCGGCCCTTTCGGAACGCGGCCCCGGCACCTTTGCGGTGCTGGGTCAGATCGAGACCGCCCGGCGCCTCGGGCTGCCCTATCTGTACCTGGGATACTGGATCGCGGAGTCACGCAAGATGGCCTACAAGGAGCGCTTCCGCCCCATCGAGGCCTGGGATGGGAGCGCCTGGCGACGCTTTGGCCGCGGCGAGCCCATCCTCATCCGGCCCTGACGCCCTCGGATCGTGACCGCCGATGAGCGCGGGGCGGGCCCCCGGTCCGGCCCCAGGGCCCTGTGCTATACTCCCGCCCCCTTAGAAGACGGAGCTGTTTTCGCAGTGCACATGAATCATGGCTAAAGACGATGTCATTCAAATGGAAGGGACGGTGACGGAGACCCTCCCAAACACGGTTTTCCGCGTCCAGCTGGAAAATGGACATACCGTGACCGCCCATATCTCCGGCAAGATGCGCAAGCATTACATCCGAATCCTCACCGGCGACAAGGTGACCGTCGAGCTCACTCCCTACGATCTGACCAAAGGCCGGATCGTCTACCGCGCCCGATGAGACACCCCCTGCCTGGAGTCCCAGCCTCCGGCAAGCGCATCGCCTGCGGCCAATAACGACGGCGCCCGCTCGAGGCGGGCGCTAAAGCATCGCAGACTCGCGGCAATCAGTGGGGCTTCTTGCTCGCGTCGATCGAGAACGCCAACGTATCGCCGTCCACATGGACGCGCACCGCCCCGCCTCCCACCAGGGCCCCGAACAACAACTCGTTGGCCAGGGGCTTCTTGATGTGGTTCTGGATGACCCGCGCCATCGGTCTGGCCCCCATCTTCGGGTCATAGCCCTTCTCGGCGATCCAGGCTCGGGCCTGGGTGTCCACCGAGAGCGCTACCTTCTTGTCCGCGAGCTGCTGCTCGAGCTCAAAGACGAACTTGTCCACCACGCTCCTGATGGTCTCGGTGCCCAGTGAGGCGAACTGGACGACGGCGTCCAGGCGGTTGCGGAACTCCGGCGTGAAATAGCGCTTGAGGGCCTCGATCCCGTCGCTCGAATGGTCCTGCTCCGAGAAACCGATGGAGCGTCTCGCCGTCTCCTCCGCGCCGGCGTTGGTGGTCATCACCAGCACCACGTTGCGGAAGTCCGCCTTGCGGCCATTGTTGTCGGTCAGGGTGCCGTGGTCCATGACCTGCAGGAGCAGGTTGAAGACGTCCGGGTGCGCCTTTTCGATCTCATCCATGAGCAGGACCGAATGGGGATGCTTGTTGATCTCCTCGGTGAGCAGGCCTCCCTGATCGAAGCCGACGTACCCCGGAGGGGCGCCAATGAGGCGAGACACCGTGTGCCGCTCCATGTACTCGGACATGTCAAAGCGGATCAGCTCCATTCCGAGGATGCGCGCAAGCTGGCGCGTCACCTCGGTCTTGCCCACCCCGGTTGGACCCGTGAACAGGAAGGACCCAATCGGCTTTTCCTCGTGCCCCAGGCCCGAGCGGTTCATGCGGATGGCGGAGGTGAGCGCGTCGATGGCGGCGTCCTGACCATAGACCACCATCTTCAGATCGCGGTCCAGGTTGCGCAGCGACTCGGTGTCCGACACCGACACCTTCTTCGGCGGGATCCTGGCGATCTTGGCGACGATGGTCTCCACGTCGCCGACGTCGATCCGCTTCTTGCGCTTGTTTGCGCTCATCAGCTGGACGTTGGCGCCGGCCTCGTCGATCACGTCGATGGCCTTATCCGGGAGATGGCGGTCGTTGATATAGCGATCGGAGAGCTCCGCCGCCGCGCGTAGGGCCGGATTGGTGTAGGTCACCTGGTGGTGCGACTCGAAGCGGCTCTTGAGACCCCTCAGGATCTCGACGGTCTCCTCGACGCTCGGCTCCTCGATGTCGATCTTCTGGAAGCGGCGCGCCAGGGCCCGGTCCTTCTCAAAGATTCCGCGGTACTCCTGATAGGTGGTGGAGCCGATACAACGCAGGTCGCCGGAGGCCAGCACCGGCTTGATCAGGTTGGAGGCGTCCATGACGCCACCGGAGGCAGAGCCGGCGCCGATGATGGTATGAATCTCGTCGATGAACAGGACCGCCCGCGGCTGGCGCTTGAGCTGGGCGAGCACCGCCTTGAGCCGCTTCTCGAAGTCTCCCCGGTACTTGGTGCCCGCCACCAGGCCGCCCAGATCCAGGGCATAGATCACGGCATCGCTCAGGACCTCCGGCACCTGCCCATCGACGATCATCTTGGCCAGGCCCTCGGCGATGGCGGTCTTGCCCACCCCCGCCTCGCCCACGAACAGCGGGTTGTTCTTGCGCCGCCGGCACAGGATCTGGATGGTGCGCTCCACCTCGGCGGCGCGCCCGATCAAGGGGTCGATCCGGCCCTGTCGAGCCATCTCGTTGAGATTGGTGGCGAAGCTCTCCAGGGGGCTCGCCCCCTCCTTCTCCTCGCCGCGCGCCTCTTCCCCCTCCCCATGGATCTCGTCTTCCGGGTTTTCGCCCGGGACCTTGGAGATCCCATGGGAGATGTAATTGACCACGTCAAGACGGGTGATGTCCTGCTGATTGAGCAGATACACGGCCTGGGAGTCTTGCTCACTGAAGAGCGCGACCAGAACATTGGCCCCCGTCACCTCCTTCTTTCCCGCCGACTGGACGTGAAACACCGCCCGCTGCAGCACCCGCTGGAAGCCCAGGGTCGGCTGAGTGTCGCGTTCCTCGTTGGCCGGGATCAGCGGGGTGGTCTCGTCGATAAATGCGGTGATCTCGCGCCGCAGCCGCTCCTGATCCGCGCCGCAGGCCCGCAGCACCTTCGCCGCCGCGGGGTTGTCGAGCAGCGACAGCAGCATGTGCTCCACGGTCATGTACTCGTGGTGCTTGTCCCGGGCCTCCTTGAAGGCCCGATTCAACGTGAACTCGAGTTCTTTGCTCAGCATCGGCGTCGTCCAGCGGGGGTTGGGGGAACCTTCACACCTCGGTCATGGGCGCCACTGTGGCGCCGCTTTTCCGCCTCCTTACATCGGGGCGACCTCAAGCCTCTTCCATGGTGCACATCAGCGGGTGCTGATTGTTTCTTGAATATTCCGTGACCTGCATGACTTTGGTCTCGGCAATGTCACGGGCGTAGACGCCGCACACCCCCACCCCACGTGTATGCACGTGCAGCATGATCTGAGTGGCCTTTTCGCGCCCCATCCCGAAGAAGGTCTCGAGCACCTGCACGACGAATTCCATGGGGGTGTAATCGTCGTTGAGCAGCAAGACCTTGAACAGGGGCGGCCGGCGCAGCTTGGGGCGGGCCTCCTGAACGGTGAGCCCGGATTCGCGTTCCTCGCTCGGGATATCGTCGCTCATGGTTCGGGATTCTAGACAAATTTAGATGACCGCGACGGACCACGGCGGTCCCGCAAGTCGTTGCGAGAAGGGACCCTATCGGAGGTGTCGGCTGATCGGCGGGTCCCGCGGCACCGGCTCGCGACACACGGTCGGCGACCATCGGGAAGAGCCGTTCACGCGTCCAGATTGACCATGCAAATCAGCTCACTATACTAGCGACGTATGGCGCCGCCCGCGGCTTTCAAGGCGCGGCGTCATAGCAAACACAAGAGACTACACCGAGCGAGCCTCGGGACCCCCCGGAGGAGTACCCCAAAAATGATCACTGGTATCGTCAAATGGTTCAACAATGCCAAAGGCTACGGCTTCGTTAAGCCCGACGGTCGCGAAGAGGACGTCTTTGTCCATTTCTCGTCGATCGACATGGACGGCTACAAGACCCTTCGGGAAGGGCAGAAGGTAGAGTTCGAGGTCAGCCAGGGTCCGAAGGGGCTGCACGCGGCACAGGTCCACCGCGTGAGCTGAGACCGCAGAGACCGCGAAAGCTCTCAGCCGGATCCATCGGGTCCGCCGCAAGGCGGATTCGATGGCGCGTACGCTCTCGGGTCGCGCCTCCGAGGCAGGCGCTACATCTTGGCGATCAACGCGTCGCCGAAGCCCGAGCAGCTGAGCTTGGTGGCGCCTTCCATCAGACGCTCCAGATCATAGGTGACCGTCTTGGCGGCGATGGCGCCCTCGACGCCCTTGATGACCAGGTCCGCCGCCTCGGTCCATCCCAGGTGACGCAGCATCATCTCCGCCGAGAGTATCAGTGAGCTGGGGTTGACCTGGTCCTTGCCGGCGTATTTCGGGGCGGTACCGTGGGTGGCCTCGAACATGGCCACCGAATCCGACAGGTTGGCCCCCGGCGCCATGCCGATACCGCCGACCTGTGCGGCCAGGGCATCAGAGATGTAGTCACCGTTGAGATTGAGGGTGGCGATGACGGAGTAGTCCTTGGGACGCAGCAGGATCTGTTGCAGGAAGGCGTCCGCGATGACGTCCTTGACCAGGATGTCGCGACCCGTCCTCGGGTTCTTGAAGCGGCACCAGGGGCCGCCGTCCAGCTCCACGGCACCGAACTCCTCCTGGGCGAGGTCATATCCCCACTGCTTGAAGGCACCCTCGGTGAACTTCATGATATTCCCCTTGTGCACCAGGGTGACCGAGGGACGATCATTGTCGATGGCGTACTGAATCGCTTTACGGACCAGGCGCCTGGTGCCGTCCCGTGAGACGGGCTTGATCCCGATGCCGGAGGTCTCGGGGAACCGGATCTTGGTCACGCCCATCTCGCTGATCAGGAAGTCCAGGACCTTTCTGACTTCCGGGGTGCCCGCCTGCCATTCGACGCCGGCATAGATGTCCTCCGAATTTTCCCGGAATATCACCATGTTCGTGTGCTCGGGCTCCTTCAGGGGACTCGGGGTGCCGCTGAAGTAGCGGACCGGGCGCAGGCACACATAGAGGTCGAGCTGCTGGCGCAGGCTCACGTTGAGCGAGCGGATCCCCCCTCCTACGGGTGTGGTCAGGGGTCCTTTGATGGAGACCACGAAGTCCTTGACCGCGGTCAGCGTCTCCTCGGGCAGCCAGACGTCCTCGCCATAGACCCGGGTCGACTTCTCCCCCGCATAGATCTCCATCCAGCGAATGCGCCTCTGTCCGCCGTAGGCCTTCTGCACGGCGGCATCGGTCACCTTGATCATGACCGGGGTGATATCGACGCCGATCCCATCCCCCTCGATGTAAGGGATAACCGGGTTATCCGGCACGGACAGGGACATGTCCGGGCTGACCTGAATCTTCGCACCGTCTGCAGGGACTTCGATCTTGTCGTAGGCCATGGGCTGGACTCTTTGTCTGGGCGTTAAAGCGCCTAATGCTACCATCCCCTCCGGCGCCAGGCGCTCCCGCACGCCGTCCCAAAAGCGGCACCGCCGACTGCGACGGGGCAACCACTGTGCTAGGATCGCGACCCTTGCCTTCGCGTGCCGTCGCGCACGCATCCGGTTCTTCAGCACATTGATAGAGGGGTTTCCGGTGAATCTGCGTTCATTCGCGGCCGTCGGCGTGATCGTGGTCGGCGTCGGGTTGCTGGTCGGCTGCGCTGGGGCCCCTACTGCGCCCGCCTCCTGGGATGCCGGTAACAGGCCCCAGGTCCTGATCCCGGGCGCCGAGCGATCCGAGGTCAAGGGGCTCGCCATGGGCGCCGCCCGCAGCAAGGGCTGGACCATCGTGCGCTCGAGCGATGACCAGCTCGTGGTGCAGCGTCCGGTGGACCCGGCCTCGCCCACGGCCCTGTCCGTCGGCGCCGCGAGCAGCCTGGTGCCGCCGGTGGTGGAGGTGACCTCGGCCTTCATCGAGCGGTCCGATGGCGTGGTGGTCGCCCTGGGCGCCGAGGTGGTGACCCAGCCGCCGGGAGAGAAGACGCCCAAGCGCGTCGACTACACCGAGAGCTATCGCGACGCCCTGACCCAGTCACTCGAGTCTCTGCGCGCCAGCTGGAGCGCGAATCGCCAACGGATCGCCAGTGCCGTCCCGCCTCTGACTGCGCATTCCGAGGCGGAGATCGCGAGCACCGCGTCCGGCGCTGAAAGCGAAAACCCCCTGGTTCGGACCTGGGCCGAGACCCTGGAGGAGGAGACGGCGGCCAAGCGTGGCCTCGCAGGCGGCAGCACCGCGCAGGCCTATCCCCAGCCATCCGCGCGCGAGCCGGAGCCCGGCCCCGAGCCGGTACCTGATCAGGTTCGGACGCCCGAGCCGCGCATCGTCGCGGCCACCCCGCCGCCGCCTCCGGCACCCGCGGTCCCGGAACGCGCCCCGCGGTCATCCGCCTCGGGGCCGGCCCCGGTGGTGGATGGCAGCAGCGCCGTGACCAGCGGCCGTGCATCGCCCACGGCGCCCTCGCGGACCGCGATCCTGCCGCCGGTGCCGCCCGAGCCGGTCTCCCCCGGCGAGAACATGCTGACGCTCAACCAGGCCAGCGGCACCGGCACCTGGGCCTATTACGCCGAGCAGTATGCGCGGCTGCGCGGCTGCAACCTCACCGAGCAGGGCTCCATCCTGATCGAGACCCGCTCCGACGGCGAGATCCACAAGGTCCCGTGCACGGGCGCCGACAGTTTCCTGCTGAAATGCCAGAACGGGGTCTGCCGCGGGCTGCAATGAGACGCGTATGCTGCGGTAGGGGCGCTCGACGCCTTGCCGCAGCGTCTATCCCCTGGTGGGCGGGTCCGCTGGCGGTCGTCTGGATGATGGTTGCCGCCCCATCGGCCGCAGCCACCGGAAACCCTGGCGTGCTTCTGACCGGGGCCACCACGGATCAGGCGAGCAATCTCGCCGCGACCTCCGCCACCCAGAAGGGATGGCGTCTGCTCTGGGTGACGCCCGAGGGGGCGGCCTTCGAACAGAGCCTGGACCCACCCGATGACGATGACGATGGGGTCCCGCTGCGGCTGATCCGCGTATTTGCCCGTTTCGAGCAGGAATCGGCCGGCGCCCGCGTGCTGCTACGCGCGGAGGAGGTGGAGGCGTCTGACGACGGGCCCGAGCGCGCAGTCGATGCCACCGAGCGCTATCGGGACAATCTCGAGCACGCCCTGTCGAGCCTGCGCACCCGCTGGGCGGCAGGCTCCTCGGCTTCTGAGGCCGACGAGATCGGCGGCCCGACCGACCAGGAGATCGCTCGCGAACCAGTCACGTCGCACCGCCTCCAGGCCCCGCCCGAGGTGGGAACCTGGGCCTATTACGCCGAGGGCTACGCCCAGAGCCGCGGCTGCGCGATCACCGACTCCGGGGCCCTGCTCGAGGCCGCCGGTCCCGACTGGGAACGGCATCTGGTCGGCTGCCGCGACGGCAGGCGACTGCGCGTCTATTGCAGTCACGGCGACTGCACCGGCGCACCTTGACCCGTCCGCCTGGCCCCGGCTCTTTACGCCTGCGATGCGATTCGGGGGGTGCGACCGGATCAGGGTCCGGATTGAGGGGACCGCTGCTGCGCCTCGGGGCCAAGGATCCTGAACGCGAACCCCGTCAACTGCTCCGCCTCCGCGAGGGTCAGCGCAGGCGCCATCTGACAGTGGAACAGGGGACGGATGCAGCGCAACGAATGCAGATTGCCCCCCGACTCGCCGCGCAGGAGCCACATCGACTCCTGGAAGATCGCATCGGAGCAGCTGAAGCCGGTGACGAGGGCGGGAATGCGCGTCGTCGGATCCCTGAGCAGGGTGCTGCGCTCCCGGACCACCCGATAGCGGCCCGGCTGCGCCTCCTGGGGCTCGCTGGACACCGTCTTGATCTCCAACTCGCAATAAGGCTGGAGCCTGCCGGTGCCGGCCACTTGGCGACCGTTCTGGAAATTGGCGTGCGCGCTGTTGGGCGGGATCCGTACGGGCCTGTCAATCGCGATCAAAGGGCCCTCAGTGCCTTGCCGCTCGCCGATCCCACAGCCGCCCAAGGTCAGGAGCACCCCGACCAGCAAGGCCGCCGTTCCCTGCGCCTGAGCCCCGCTGCTGCGTGGCATCGCAACGGCTTCCACCGCCTGAGCTCGCCGACCCTGCCCAATCCGGTGTTTGCGGTGGCTACCGCGCCCAAGCTCGTTCAATGCGATCCGCCTCTGCTGCCGTGAAATCCAATGCTCGCCGCCCACAATGTGCCATCGAACGGGTGGGAGTCTAGCGAAGATTCCGTCATTCGACGTGTTCGAGGCGATGACTGTCACTTGACGGAAACGACCAATGAGTAGGGTTACGCCTTTCGCAGTCGCTCTTTTGATGCCAAATTGATCACGGTTTGGCCTAGACTGTAAGGCCTCGATATCAAGTCGGCACCTATTTTCATCGAAAGTGCCGTGCCTTCCCTCACAGATTTCAGGAAATTGGATGCCCCGGAGCTCCAAAATGAGACCCAAGCACGTCCTCTGGCTTGCCGCCGCCATCGTCTGGTCGGTCTGGTACGCGATCGATCCGCAGGCCCAACCCCCGTCAGCGGAAGCTCAGAAATCGGATGCCAGCCTCGACAGGTCAGTGGCCGGGGCGCCAGTCCCCGGCCGCTCGACTGACCACCGAATCGCCCAGGATCGCTAGCTCGCCTCGATCAGAAGCGCAGGCCGCATCGAAATACCCAAGCAGTCGCCGGCGGCTGGCCGCCGTGACTGTACCCACGCAACCCTGACCACCGCGGGCTGCCGAAAGGCGTTAGACTTCGGGTCCGCAAAGCCTGAGTCGTGGTCAGTCATGCGCGTCTACCGTATCGCCTTTCATAATCAGGGCAAGGTCTACGAGATCTATGCCTCGCGTGTCTCCCAGGGTGATCTGTACGGATTCGTCGAGGTCGCCGATCTGCTGTTCGAGGAGAGCAGCGCCGTCCTGGTGGACCCGGCGGTCGAGCGGCTCAAGTCGGAGTTCAAAGGGGTGGCGCGCAGCCTGATCCCGATCCACTCGGTCATACGGGTGGACGAGGTGGAGCGCGAGGGACCGGCGCGAGTCCTGGAGGGCAGCGGCTCCAATGTCACCCCCTTCCCCGGTCCGCTTTACCCGCCGCGAACCGAGCCCAAACCCCAGGGCTGAGGCGAGGCCGGGATCAGGATCCTCCACCGAACACTCGCGCCCATGCGCAGACCCCGCCTCCGTTTACTGGTCTCACGCACCATCGGCCTCATCGCGGGCCTGCTGCTCGTGCTCTGGGGCCATCCGGGACTCGCCGCCCTGCCGGTCGCGCTCGACGGGCAATCCCTCCCGTCACTGGCGCCCATGCTCGAGCGCGCCATGCCCGCTGTGGTCAATGTCTCCACGGTGACCCGTATCGAGGCGGCCGACCACCCGCTGCTGCGCGATCCGTTCTTTCGCCGCTTTTTCGAGATTCCGAAGCGGGAGCAGCGCGCGGAAAACAGCCTTGGATCCGGGGTCATCGTCGACGCCGAGCGCGGCATCGTGCTCACCAACCATCATGTCATCGCCAAGGCCGACGCCATCCGGGTCACCTTGCACGACGGGCGGACCCTGGCCGCGGAGCTCCTGGGTGACGACCCGGAGACCGACGTCGCCGTGCTGCGTCTGCCTATCGCCGACCTGCCCCGCGCGACCTTGAATGCCGTTCCTCTCGCGGATTCGGACCAGCTTCAGGTGGGCGACTTCGTGGTCGCGATCGGTAATCCATTCGGCCTCAAGCAGACCGTGACCTCGGGCATCGTGAGCGGGTTGGGTCGCTCCGGATTGGGGATCGAGGGCTACGAGAGCTTCATCCAGACCGACGCCTCCATCAATCCAGGCAACTCGGGCGGACCTCTGGTCAATCTGCGCGGCGAGCTCGTCGGGATCAATACCGCCATCCTGGCCCCGGGCGGCGGGAACATCGGTATCGGGTTCGCCATTCCAGTCAACATGGCCCGCGCCATCATGGACCAGATCCTCGCCTACGGGGCGGTGCGGCGCGGCGAGTTCGGGGTCGTGGCGCAGGACCTGACGCCGGACCTTGCGACGGCACTGGGCATCGAGAGCCGACTGGCGGCTGTCGTCACCAGCGTGGCGCCGCGCTCCGCGGCGGCCGAGGCGGGGCTGCGTGAGGGCGACGTGATCCTCACGATCAACGGGCGCCCCATCACCGGGGCTTCCGATATCCGCAACCGTTTCGGGCTGCTCCCGATAGGGACCGCGGTGACACTGGATGTTCGCCGGGCTGGTCAGGCGCTGCGCCTCCACGGGGTCATCGCCGATCCTTTCCGGGATTACGTTCCCGGCAAGCGCCTGGCGGCGAGCCTCGACGGCGCCCTCCTCGGCGAGTCGAAGTCACGGGACGGGGCCGTCGAGGTTGGCACCGTGGCCAAGGACAGCCCCGCCTGGAATTCCGGACTGCGCGAGGGCGATCGCATCCTCGGGTTCAATGGGGACCGCGTCGATGGGCTGCAGGACCTGGCCGCCCAGTTGCGCCGCAGCGGCGTCATCTACAGCCTGAGCATCCTGCGCGGGGAGCGCCTGATCCTGCTGTCGCGCCGCTGAGTTGGGGGGCCCGCCTTCCATCCTCACAGACCCAGCTCGCGCCAGCGCGCCTGCACGCGCTTGACCGATATGGGATAGGCGGTCCCCACCTCCTGGGCGAACAGCGAGCAACGCAGCTCCTCGAGCATCCAGCGAATCTCATCGAGGCGCGGGTCACGACGGCCCTCGGCCCGGGCAGCGTCGCTGCGCTCACTCCAGCGGGCCTGGATCTCGGCCATCTCGACCATGCGCTGCCGGTCCCTGGTCCCCGCGTGTAGCAGCTTCTCCGCCCGCTTCTGCGCCGCCTGAAGATAGCGCGGGTACTGGGTCAGGCACTCAAAGGGGATCTCCTGGAGAAACCCCCGGAAAACCAGCCGGTCCACCTGGGCACGGATGTCCGAAAGGGATTCCATCCAGTTCGTCTGGGTGATCGCGGCGAGCCGGACGCGCAACGACTGATAGGCCGCGAGGATCCGCTCCGCAAGCAGGCACACCTCCTGCGCCCTGGCGCTGAGCCGGCCCCTTTGCTCCTCGAGGCGCCGGAGGAAGGCATCCCGGTCCCGCACCGGGGGCAGGCCCAGGGCGAAGGTCAGATCCAGGATCAGGGCCACCAGCTCCTCCGCCAGGTCCGGGCTGGATGGGCGGGCGGGGTCGGACGTCGCCTTCGTCGGCGCCTTCGCGTATTGCAGCCGCAGCCGGTCGAGCCCCGGCAATCCCTTTCGCAGCCGCCGCAGATCGGCCCCCAGATTCAGCATGATGAGCCGACGCAGCCCGCCCCGCATGGCGAGCTCGGCGCCCTCTGCCGAGTCCAGTACCCGGATGGAGACCGAATCACCCGCATCGACGAGAGCGGGAAAGCCCCTGAGCCGGATGCCGGCGCGCGTCAGATCCACCTGTTGCGGCAGCTCGGCGAAATCCCATCGGGTGATGCCGTCGCGTTCCAGATCGCTTGCCGGGATCCGTGCGAAGCTCTCGCGACCATCGCCGCCGTGCTCGCGCTTGAGCTGGACCGGGTCCGTGCTCAGCGCAATCTGCCGGCCCTGCTCGTCCACCAGGCGCAGCTTCATACGCAGATGCGGGGGAACAGCGGAGGGATCCCAGGCATCCTCTGGCACCTGGACACCCGTGAGCTCGCGGATCGACTCGCCCAGGGCCTGGATCAGGGGCCGCTCCGAGGGGGTGAGCTGCGCACAGATGCGGGCGGCGTTATCCGGTATCGGGACCAGCGACTTGCGGATGGACTTTGGCAGGCCCCGCATCAGCGCCGTGACGCGCTCCTCGAGGAGACCCGGGACCAGCCATTCGAGGCGTTCGGCCGAGACCTGATTGATCAGCGGCAGGGGCACCACCAGCGTGATGCCATCCGAGTCATGACCGGGATCGAAGTGATACTCCAGCGGCAGCGCCGTGGCGCCGACCTGGAGCCGATCCGGAAAGGCCTCCGCAGTTACGGCCGTCGCCTCATGACACATGCAGTCGGACATACGCATGTGCAACAGCTTCGGGTCGTTGCGGGTGGCGACGCGCAGCCACCGCTCGAGCTGTGCCGTCGAGTAGACGCCCTCGGGGACGCGGGCCTCATAGAAGGCATAGATCGCCTCCTCGTCCACCAGGATGTCGCGCCGGCGCGACTTGGATTCCAGGTGCTGGACGTACTCGATCAGCTCGCGGTTGTGACGCCAGAAGGGGGCGCGCGTGTCGAAGTCCCCCTCGGTGAGGCCGAAGCGGATGAAGATCTCACGCGACTCGCCCGTGTTGATGGGGCCGTAGTTCACCCGCCGGCGGGGCACCAGCGGGAGGCCGAACAGGGTGACGCGCTCGAAAGCGGCGACCTGACCCGAGCCCGACTGCCAATGGGGCTCCGAGTAGGAGCGCTGCAGAAGATGGGCGCCCACCGACTCGATCCAATCGGGCTGCACGCGCGCCACGATGCGCCCGTAGTGGCGGGTGGTCTCGATACGCTCGGCGGCGACGATCCATTTGGGCGTCTCCTTAAAGAGTGCGGAGCTGGGGTGGATCAGGAAGCGGCTGTTGCGCGTCCCCTGGTAATCGCGCTCGTCCCGAAAGCCGATGTTGGACAGGAGCCCGGTGAGCAGCGCCTGGTGGATTTCCCCATAGGTTCCGGGGGCCGCGGTGGCCCCTGTGGGTGGTGAGGGACGGGAGGATGGATCCCGCGTCCTGCGGGACTGGTTCAGAGCCACCTCGCCCCCCCCGGTCCCCCTTTCCCGTCCGGAGAGGGGGGAGGATGGATCCCGCGTCCTGCGGGACTGATTCAGAGTCGGCATCTCGGCCATCTGCTCGTGGAGCTGGGAATGCACGTCGCGCCACTCCTGAACCCGGTTCCAGGACAGGAAATGACGTTGGCAGAGCTTGCGGAACTGGCTCCTGGAGAGCGCCTTGCGCTCCTTCTCGAGAAAGCCCCAGAGGTTGATGAAGGTGAGGAAATCCGACTCCGGGTGATTGAAGGTGGCGTGGATCTCGTCGGCGGCCTGCTGCTTGTCGAGCGGCCGCTCCCGCGGATCCTGAACGCTGAGCGCCGCGGCGATGATCAGCACCTCGGCCAGACAATGGTGATCACCGGCAGCGAGCAGAATGCGCCCGATTCGCGGGTCGACCGGCAGCCGCGCCAGCTGGCGCCCCAGCGGCGTGAGCTCGCCGCGGGCGTCGACGGCCGCGAGCTCCTCCAGGGTCCGGTAGCCATCGGCCACCAGGCGGGAGTCCGGGGGGTCCAGCAAGGGGAAGGACTCGATGGCCCCAAACCCTAGCAGCTTCATCTGCAGTATGACCGCCGCCAGGTTGGTGCGCTGGATCTCAGGCTCGGTGAAGGGGGCCCGCGCGTCGAAGCTGTCCTCGGAATAGAGCCGGATGCAGACACCCGAGGCAACGCGGCCGCAGCGCCCTTTGCGCTGGTTGGCCGAGGCCTGGGAGATGCGCTCCACCGGGAGGCGCTGCACCTTGCTGCGGTGGCTGTAGCGGCTGATGCGGGCGAATCCCGGATCGACCACATAATGAATGCCGGGGACCGTGAGCGAGGTCTCCGCGACATTGGTCGCGAGCACCACCCGGCGCGTGGCATGGGACTGAAACACCCGCGCCTGCTCCTGGGGACCCTGGCGGGCGAACAGCGGCAGGATCTCCGTCGACGGTGGGTGATGCTTGCGCAGGGTCTCTGCGGTCTCGCGGATTTCGCGCTCGCCGGAGAGGAACACCAGCACATCACCCCGTCCCTCCCGCGCCAGCTCGGCGACGGCATCGGAGATGGCCTGCTGCATGGCGTCATCCCGCTCACCGGCGCTCTCGTCCTCCACGGGCGGGCGGTGGCGTACCTCCACCGGATAGGTGCGCCCGGAGATCTCGATCACCGGGGCGGGTCGGCCCGCGGCATCGGCAAAGTGCAGGGCGAAGCGCTTGGGATCGATGGTGGCGGAGGTGACGATGACCTTGAGGTCAGGCCTGCGCGGCAGGAGCTGCTTGAGATAACCCAGCAGGAAATCGACATTCAGGCTCCGCTCGTGGGCCTCGTCCACGATCAGGGTGTCGTATTCGAGCAGTAGCCGGTCGTGCTGGATCTCCGCGAGCAACATGCCGTCCGTCATCAGCTTGATGCTGGTCTCGGGGCGGACACGGTCGTGAAAGCGCACCTTGAAGCCAACCAGGGCGCCGGTCTCGCCCCCCAGCTCCTGGGCGATGCGGTTCGCCAGGCTGCGAGCGGCGATACGTCGGGGCTGGGTGTGACCGATGCGCCCGAGGATGCCCCGCCCGAGCCCCAGGCAGATCTTGGGGAGCTGGGTGGACTTGCCGGAGCCGGTCTCGCCGCAGAGCACTACCACCTGGTGGCGTCCGATCAGCTCCGCGACCTCGTCACGGCGCTCGCTCAGGGGCAGCTCTGGCGGGTAGGCGATGGCCGGCACCTGCAGGCGACGGCGCTCCGCCAGCGCCTGGGACACGCGCACCGCTTGCCACGACAGCAGCAGCCCCTGCTCGACGGGCTGGCCTTCGCGGCTGCGCCGACGCAGACCCTTGAGCCGCGAGCGCAGCCGGTGGGCGTCCACCGTGAGACAGCGGTCGAGGTCGAGGTCGGTGGGAAACTGCGGGCTATTCAAGGTCGGGCACGGCAGATCTGGGAAGGGGGCGTCGGCCGAGCCCCGGAACCGGGTAACATAGCCTGGCGGCTGCGAGCCCCGAGGCGCCCCTCAGATGAGGGCCAAGCTGCTATGTTACACGGCCGATCCCCGCCGTCCCCGATGCCCGGGCGCCGGAACCGAACCCTAAACCGGATCTCGATCGAGATCCTGCCGGGGCCGCCACGGCCCATCAGCACAGGCCAGCTCAAAACCATGAAGCGAGCCCCCGCAAGCCCCCCTTCAGGCCCCGGTGCACCCCGTCACCGCTGGTTGTTTGGATTGTCCGCCCTAATCGTCGCGGCAGCGTCGGCGCTCGGTGCGGCAACCGCCAAAGCGGATAGCGTCCCGGCCGTGCCGGCGCCGACCCGGCCGGAACCTGCGGCAGAGCCGGCGGCCGAGGCGCCGGCGGCGCTCTCCAAGCGCCGCCTGAGCGCGACCGCGGCCTTCGAGGACGCGCCGGGGGTGCTCGGCACCAGTATCCACACCTTGCGCAAGGAGGCGGTCAGTGCCTACGCCACCGAATCCCTCGGTGTCGTCGCCCTGGGCCTCGAGGACATCCGACTGGCCCCGGTCAACAGGGACGGGAACATCGAGCTGAACCTGGACGAGCAGATCCAGTTCGAGTTCAACTCCCATGAGATCCCCAAGAAGTCCCGACGCCTGCTCGACGCGATCGGCCGCCTGCTGGCGGAGAACCCGGACACCAGGGTCCAGATCTTTTCCCACACCGACGACCAGGGGGACGCGGGCTACAATCTCAGGCTCTCGGAGCGTCGCGCCGCCGCCATCAAGGACTACCTGAAGGGGCGCGGCGTGGCGGAAGCCCGGATCACGGCGACTGGGAAGGGCGAGGAGGCCCCGCTGATCGATACCGGCGGGCGTACGCCCACGCGCGCGGAACGGGCCAGGAACCGACGGACGGAATTGCTGATCGAGCCCCTGGAGGCCCCGGCGGAGGAGCCGGACCCCGGTCGGGAGGGGGACCCGGACGCCCGGCCTGGTGAGACGCTCACCCAGTCGGGTGTGCCTGCGGCCACCGACTGAGAGAGACCCCGGCGGACCCTCAACCGCCGGATTCGGCCCCGGAGAAATCGAACGCCATGGCCTCCGCGGGGGCCTGCACGTAGGGTCCCTGGGCAAGGTCCACCCGAGCGGCGCAGAGCCGCGCGATGGTCTCGGGTGCGTCCGCGTCCGTCACGATCACCCGGGCGCCCCGCTGGTGGATCCAGGCCACCAGCGCCTTGAGTCGATCGGGCGGCAGCCCCAGGGCCCGCTCCCCGGCGAGCCGCAGGAAGGACGCGGGAACCGAGCCAACCACCCGCGCCGCCCGTCCGCCCTGCCCCAGGCCGTTGAGACAGATCTCTATCCCCAGCTGCTCCAGCCGAGCGCCACGCTGTACCGCCAGGTCCAGGTTGCGATCCGCGTCGGCCACCTGCAGTTGGATCACCGGCCGCGGTTGGCCCGGATCGGCGCTGCCGACCCCTCCACCCAGCCCGTCGATCCAGTCCTCGGCAGCGAGACTCGCCACGGACTGGGGCAGAAACAGCTGCACCGGGGGCCCGACACCGCCACGGTCCGCCAGCGCCCGCAGCCCCGCGCTCAGCACCCAGCGATCGATGCGCTCGTAGAGACCCTCCCGCAGCGCCAGGGGGGCAAAGACGGCCGGCCCGAGCAGCTCACCGTCGCCGACACGCAGGCGCACCATGGCCTCATAGCGCTCCTGGGCGGAGCCGCCGAGATCCACCATGGGTTGAAACAGGAGCTTGAGCTGCTCGGCCTCGATCGCCGCACAGATCAGATCGCGCTGCGCCCCCCGTGGGCGTCCTGGCGCCTCGCCGTAGCATTTTGCCCGTCCCGAATCGTCGCGCAGACTCACCCGCGCCGCGGTAAGTGCTCGGGAGACCAGGGTCACCGCCTCACCACCGCCTGTGCGCAGCGGACACCAACCCACTCCGAGGGCGGGCTCGACGCCCCCGTCGACGCCCTCGAGCGCCCGCCTGGCCACGGCTCCCAATTGATCGGCATAGAGTGCCCAGTCGGTGGACTCGCTGCGGCGGGCGAGCAGCGCGATCCCGTGCTCGCCGGCTCGCGCCAGCAGGTCCGATGGGCCGACTCGGGTGGTCAGATGGGCCGCGATCCGCCCCAGGGCCGTCTCGTCCCCCGGATGCTCCAGATAGATCAAGGCCGACTGTGCCCCGGCCGCGGTACCCAGCTGCCGATCCAGTCGCTCGAGCAGACGCTCCCGGCTCGCCAGACCCGTATGGGGGTCCAGACCCGCGAGAGGCGATCGACGCCTTGCCGCCCTCAGGCTTCGGCGCACCCGCTCCACCAGCACCTGCGGAGCCACGGGCTTGGCGAGGAAGTCATCGCCGCCCAGGCGCAGGGTATCGAGCTGGCGGGCCGGGTCCAGCTCTGCGGAGACGAATACAATGGGCAGATCCGCGAAGCGCTCCTGCTCGCGAATGATGCCGGTCAGCTCGATGCCGCTCGCGCCCGGCATGTGCAGGTCCATCACGACCAGGTCCGGGGTGAACCGCTCGAGGGCGGCGAGCACCTCCATCGGCTCACCCACCCGCTCCACGACCATGCCCGCGCCTTCCAGCACCCGGGCCGCAAAGAGTGCGGCGACCGGCTGGTCGTCGACGACCAGAACCCGCGGCGGCTCGCCCTCCTTGCTGTTGACCAGGGATCGCACGCGGGTCGCGATCTGAAGCGGGCCCGTTCCCGGCGCCAGATAATCGGCCACTCCGCTGCGCAACGCCGCGAGGCGCGGACGGATATCCGAATCGGCCGCCAGACAGACCAGGGGCACCGCCGGCTCGCCGAGGGTTTGCAGGGCGAGACCCAGAACGCCGATCTCCTCGGGCTCGCGCAACGCCCCCGTGTCCACAAGGACCAGGGCGGGCCGAGACGCAGCGGTGCCCGATACTCCGGTGCCGCCGAGACGGGCTCCGACCTCGGCGACGTCATCGGCCGGCTGCACAACCAGTCCGCTGACCGACAGCACCGAGCTCAGGGCCCCGATGGCACTTGGGTCCTGACACAGAAAGAGGATGGTGCCGCAAGTTTCCTGGGCAGCGGTGTGGGTCGTCATGGCGGTGCGTCCGGCAGGGTTCCAGGGCCCTTCACCTTCTCGATCACCGACCGAAAAGACTGCCAGAAGGGTGGTTTTTTCCTTAGTCTAGCCGCCGCCCGCGAATCCGTGGCAGCGATACCCCAGGCGCCCGTCCGCGCCACTGATCGCGCCGGCGCGGATCAGCAAGGGGATCCACCGCTGTAGTCGATGGTGATCTCCTCACCAGCGGCAATGGCGCTGCGGGCATAGAGCTCGAAGGCATCGAACCCCGCATTGGGCGTGTCGCTATGGTTGATCCACCGCAGCAGGTTGCGCCCGTCGCGCGCGCGCAGCGCCCCGCCTTCCGCATCATAGACCCAGAGAACGTAGGGCCCGTCCCGGTCGACCTCGGGCCCCTCATAGGTGCCGATCAGGTCGCCGGCCTGGAAGGCGATCCGGGCAAAGCAGCCGAAGCCGTGGATGAGTGAGGGGGCCCGGCGCACCCGCCCTGAGAGTTCCCTGTTGAGCCCTCTGGCACCCATTGCCGCCGTCTGCCGTTGGTCGCGGTTCCCACTAGTCCTTTCGCGCCTTTGCGAAGGCCGCGGCCAGGGCGCCACCGGGAGGCGCCTGTTGCTCGGTGCCCTGCTTTCCGGCGCCCCGGCGTGCCGATCCGGGGCGACCGGGCGAGGAGGGGCGACCGGGCCGGGCGCCCTCGCGTGGAGGACGTGGCCCGGCTTGGTCCAAGTCCCGTCGCTCGACCGGGTCGCCGAGGCGCATACTCAGCGCGATGCGCCGGCGCTCCAGATCCACCTCCAGGACACGCACCCGGACCAGGTCGCCAGACTTGACCACCTGATGGGGATCCTTGACGAAGCGCTCGGACAGCATCGAGATGTGCACCAGACCGTCCTGGTGCACGCCGATATCCACGAAGGCCCCGAAGTTGGTGACGTTGGTGACCATGCCCTCCAGGACCATGTCGGGCTTGACGTCCTTCAGGGTCTCCACCCCCTCCCTAAACTCGGCGGTCTTGAGCTCGGGCCTCGGGTCCCGGCCCGGCTTCTCGAGCTCCGCCAGGATGTCCTTGACCGTGGGGAGACCGAAGCGCTCGTCGGTGAAATCCGCGGGACGCAGACCACGCAGGGTTGCCGAGTCGCCGATCAGCTCGCGGATGCCCTTGCCGACCCGGTCCAGGATCCGCCGCACCACCGGATAGGCTTCGGGATGGACGGCGGAGGCATCCAGCGGCTCATTGCCGTCGGGCACGCGCAGAAAGCCCGCGCTCTGCTGGAAGGCCTTGTCGCCGAAGCGCGGAACGGCCATCAGCCCCTTGCGATTGGTGAAGGCCCCGTTGGACTCGCGGAAGGTCACGATGTGCTCGGCCAAGCCGCGGTTGAGGCCCGAGACCTGGGCCAGCAGCGGAACCGAGGCGGTATTGAGATCCACGCCGACCGCATTCACACAATCCTCCACCACCGCCTCGAGGGTGCGGGCCAGGCGGGTCTGGTTGACGTCGTGCTGGTACTGACCGACACCGATGGCCTTGGGCTCGATCTTCACCAGCTCGGCCAGCGGGTCCTGGAGCCGGCGCGCGATGGAGACCGCACCGCGCAGCGACACGTCCAGCTCCGGCAGCTCCTTGGATGCGAGCTCGGAGGCGGAGTACACCGAGGCACCCGCCTCGCTCACCACCAAGGAGCGCAAGCCGAGCCGGGGGTGACGCCTGATCAGCTCGCGAGCGAGCTTGTCGGTCTCCCGCGAGGCGGTCCCGTTGCCGATGCTGATCAGCTTCACCTGGTGGGCCTCGCACAGCTGGGCGAGCCGGAGGATGGATGCGTCCCACTGATTCTTCGGTGCATGGGGGTAGACCGTGTCGGTCGCGGCCACCCGGCCGGTGGAGTCCACGACGGCGACCTTGACTCCGGTCCGCAGCCCCGGGTCCAGGCCCAGCGTCGGAAGCCTGCCGGCGGGGGCCGCCAGCAGCAGCGACTTGAGATTGAGGCCGAAGACGCGAATCGCCTCCTCCTCCGCGGCCTCCAGCAGGCGGCCCTTGAGATCGAGCTCCAGACGCGTCATGAGCTTGATGCGCCAGGTCTTGCGCAGGGTCTCCATCAGCCAGTCATCCGCAGGACGTCCCTGGGCCCGGACCCCGAAATGACCCGCCAGCTCCCCGCGGTAGAGCGCATCAGGATCCTCTCCCTCCCCCGACACGAGATCCAGGCTGAGCACCCCCTGGTTGCGCCCGCGAAAGAGCGCGAGTGCCCGGTGCGACGGGATCTTTGCGATCGGCTCCCGGTAGTCGAAATAGTCGGAGAACTTGTTCCCTTCCTGCTCCTTGCCCTCGATCACCCGGGCAACCAGGATACCCTGCTCCCACAGGCGCTCGCGCAGGCGGGCGGAGAGCGCCGGGTCCTCGGCAAAGCGCTCCATCAGGATCTGGCGGGCGCCCTCCAGCGCCGCGGCGGTGTCAGCAACCCCCTTGGCCGCATCCACAAAGTCAAGGGCCGCCTCCGGGGGATCGAGTCGCGGGTCGGCGAGCAGCGCCTCGGCCAGCGGCAGGAGGCCCGCCTCCCGCGCCATCTGGGCCTTGGTGCGACGCTTGGGCTTGAAGGGCAGATACAGGTCTTCGAGGCGCTGCTTGGTGTCTGCCTCCTCGATCTCGCCGCGCAGGGAGTCCGTGAGCTTGCCCTGCTCCTCGATCGTCGCCAGCACCGCCGTGCGCCGCTCGTTGAGCTCGCGCAGGTAGTGCAGCCGCTCCTCCAGATGGCGCAGCTGGGTGTCGTCCAGACCCTCGGTGGCCTCCTTGCGGTAGCGGGCGATGAAGGGCACGGTGGCGCCCTCGTCGAGCAGGCGGATGGCCGCCTCCACCTGGGCGGGGCGGGCGCCCAACTCCCGGCTGATGGTCTCGGTCACGCTCAGCATGGATAGCGTCGTTCCTTTGGTTGCATACGGGGGGCGCCCGCAACTCGGGCGAGGCGCGGGGATTGGGATTCGGGGGGCGGCGGTGTGGGCGGAGGATCTCAGGCGACGGGACAGGTATCGCCATAGACGGCCATGATCTGTTCGAGCTCGGCGAGCAGCAAGGCACGTTCCTGCGCGGAGAGTCCTCTGGCCTCGGCGATCTCGTCCCCGCGCACCAATGCGTCGATGTCGCGGCGGACCTGCCGACAGCCCTTCTGACAAACCGCCTCCACCCGAGCCTCGACGCGGTCACCGGCGGCCGGGTGCTGATAGGTCTCGACCGGGGTGCGTCTTAGGGCGTACACGAGGACTCCGAATTGGCCAGCGGGTGGCGTGCGGGAGGGCGGCGACGCAATTATAGGAAGATTACGATGAACGCTAAACCCCGCTGAGAGCCTAGTGTACGTGCCCGACCGCCGACCGCAGGATCAGATCACTTGGCACCCCGCCGCCGAGCCGCCGCCGCTGGGGCGGGGTGATGTGCACCTATGGCTGATCCGTGCCGACGGCGTGGGATCCGGACGGGAGTCCGATCCACTCGCCGATCTCGGCGCCTGTCTGGAGTTGCTGGGTGAGCGTCAGCGAGAGCGCGCGGATGGCTTGTCTCACGCGCCCCACCGGGAGCGCTACATCCGCACCCAGGCGGGCCTGCGGCGCATCCTGGGGCTCTATCTGGAGCGGCCGCCGGGGGCCCTGAGATTCTGCCACCGCCATGCCGGCAAGCCGGCGCTCGACCCGGCCCACCGGCAGCCCGGCGGGCTGGCGCTCGAATTCAACCTGACCACTGCCGATGGCCTGGCGCTGGTCGCAGTCTCACTGGGCAGCGAGCTGGGGGTGGACTGCGAGCGGATCCGCCCCCGTCGGGATCTCGCGGGCATCGCCCGACGCATGTTCGATCCGGTGCAGGCCGAGGCCCTCGCGGCGCTGGCCGAGCCGGAGCTGCTCGAGGCCTTCTATCACGCCTGGACGGCCCTGGAGGCCGACGCCAAGGCGGACGGCCGGGGCCTTTTCCGGCCACGCGCACCCGGCTCCCGCAGGCCTCAAGTCGTGCATTTCGTGCCCTCCCCGGGCTTTATTGCCGCGATCGCTCGAGGGCGGCTGCCCCCGATCGAGACCTGGCGCACCCTGGAGCTCAGCGCGCGCTGAAGGGACCGGCACGCCGCATCGACTCGGGAAGCCGGACCAGGACGATCGCGATGACGCCCGGGCGATGGCGCCCGGGCAACGGCTCCCGGTGGTCGTGGAGCTAACCAACGCGGGCTATACTCGCCCGACACGCGCCTGGAACACCTGCGTGCGCCGCCCCCACCTGTCGCTTATGCACCTCGGGAGTGAGCGGCAGTCGACCTTGGTCCCTGTGGGGCACCCTGATCTTGACGGCGCTCAAGGAAATCGATCGGTCGGGAGGCATGGTAGGGACCGCGGGTACTGCGCGGGTATCCGGAGCGGGCCGCCCAGGCACCGAAGGCACGACCAGGCAACAACCGCGCCCGGGCCCTGACCCGGCCGCGGATCCGAGAACCCAACCTCCGCCAAGGAGTAACGACGCTTGAGCGCCGACTCATCGCCTGTACCGGCCGGGACTCAAAGTCAGCTGATCGACCGCTTCGGGCGACAGGTGACCTATGTGCGCCTCTCAGTCACCGACCGCTGCGACCTGCGCTGCGTCTATTGCATGGCCGAGGACATGGAGTTCCTGCCCCGCAGTCAGCTTCTCACCCTCGAGGAGCTGGCGAGGCTCGGTCGCTGCTTCAGCGAGCTCGGGGTCGTGAAGCTGCGCATCACCGGCGGCGAGCCGTTGGTGCGCCGCAACGTCATCTGGCTCTTCCGTGAGCTGGGCAGTCTGCCCGGCATCCGCGACCTGACCCTTACCACCAACGGCACCCAGCTCACCCGCTTCGCCGCCGACCTCAAGGAGGCGGGCGTCACCCGGATCAACATCAGCCTCGACAGCCTGCGCCCCGATCGCTTCCATGCCATCACGCGCCTGGGAGCCATCGACAAGACCCTGGCGGGAATCGACGCGGCCCTCGCGGCGGGATTTCGCCGGGTGAAGCTCAACAGCGTCATCCTCAAGAACCGCAACCACGACGAGGTACTGGATCTGGTGCGGTTCGCCCTGGACCGGGGAATGGACATCAGCTTCATCGAGGAGATGCCGCTCGGTCAGATCGGCGAGCACAATCGGGCCGAGGCCTTTTATCCCAGCGACGCCATCCGCGCGGACCTGGCCCGGCAGTTCGAGCTGGTTCCCACCACCGAGACCACGGGAGGCCCGTCCCGCTATTACCGCATTGCCGGCAGCGAGACGCGGGTCGGATTCATCTCCCCCCACAGCCACAACTTCTGCGGCGACTGTAACCGGGTGCGTGTCACCGCCGAGGGTCGCCTGCTTCTGTGCCTCGGCCAGGAGCACTCCGCCGACCTGCGCCGCGCGCTGCGCGCCAATCCCATCGACGATGCCCGGGTCAAGCAGGCCATCGTCTGCGCCATGTCGCTCAAGCCCCGCGGCCACGACTTCGACCTTGGTGCCGGCTCGGTGATACGGCGCCATATGAACATGACCGGCGGCTGAGCCGCGGAGCACCCCGCGGCTCGAAACCGCGCCCGCTCAGGGGCCGCTCGATCGACGCCGCTGCCGCGCCCTGTAAGCCCCATCCAGCCGCGTGCTCCGGATGCACAGAGCGGTTATCCTAGGCGCATTTGCAAAAGACAGAGCGCCGTGGATGGAGACTCGGCGGCGCGGGACGAACGACGACGATGACTCACCGACCCAGCCACCGCTCGCTGACTCCCTCCCAACTCCCTCGGGTGCGGCCTGCATACCTTCCGCGGCTGCTCTGGGCCGGCCTGGCGGCGCCCCTGCTGCTCGGCCTCTCGGCCTGCACCGACCTGACCCAGGCTCTGACCCGCGCGCAGTCCAAGCCCGCCCCCGAGGCCCAGGCGGCAGAGCCGCCTGCCGCGGAGCCGCAACCGATCCCTGAGCCCCAGGAAAAGCCCAAGCCGGGCACGCTCTACGAATGGAACGGCGATGGGCGCAGCATCACGCGCATCGTGGTCAACACCGACGAGCAGAAGGCGCGCTTCTACGTCGGCGACGAGCAGATCGGGTGGACGACGGTCGCCTCGGGTGTCAGCAAGTATCCGACACCGGTCGGCCACTTCGAGGTCATGGAGAAGGTGGAGAACAAGCGCTCAAACCTCTACGGCAAGATTTACTCCCAGGGCGGCAAGGTGCTGCACGCCAATGCCAAGACCGGTCGCGATCCGGTGCCCTCCGGCGCCCGGTTCGAGGGCGCCAAGATGCCCTACTTCCTGCGCCTGACCTATGACGGGATTGGCCTTCACGCCGGCCCCATACCGCGCCCCGGTCGCCCTGCCTCCCACGGCTGCATCCGCATGCCGAGCAAGATGGCGCCGATCCTCTTCGAGCACGTCAATCTCGGGACCAAGGTGAGCATCGTCGGCAAAGGGCCCGATTACGGCAACTATGTTCAGAAGCAGCGGGCCCTGGCCGCCCGCGAGGCCGCCCGAGCACGTGAGCAGCGGGAGATTGAGGCGCGGCGGGCGGCGGCCGCGCCAGCGGTCGCAGCGACCAGCGGCGACACCGCCAGCACGGATCAGGCCTCGCCCCCGGCGCCCGCGATCAGAGCGGATTCACCCGCACCCGTCGCCGCCGCCGGTGCGCCAACCGCGGTGCCTTCGGTGCAATCTGCGGTCGCGGACTCGGCCGCGGAGACCCGAGTCAGCACGCTCCAGGGATACCCCCCGGTCGATTCATCGGCTGGCCCGGCGGCCGCAGTAGCGATGCCCGCCCCCGACGGCGTCGCGAGTCAGGAACAAGGCGCGGCGCCAATGCCGGCGGCGCCCGTTCAGGCCGCGGCTCCGGTCGCCCCGGTGATGGCCCCCGCACCGTCCACGGCCCCCGCCGTCGTCGACCCGCCGCAGGCTCCTGCCGATCAGATGCCCGCCCCTGCCCCGGTGGTGAGGCCGGCAGCCGCTCCGGTCACCACCGCCCCCGGTGCCGCGTCGGCCCCCTCGCCCAAGGAATCCGCTGCACGCCAGGGCGGTGGCCCCGCGGGCGAGCCCCGGGACGGCTGACGCGGGAGTCGGTGGTCCGATTCGGATCCCTCGGCCTGGTCCTCCGACGGACATCGGGCCCATCTAGCCCGCGAGCCCCAGCAACCGCAGCAGAGGCGGCAGCAGCAAGGCGGTGACAAAGGCGGACAGGGCCATGGCCAGCCCCGAGAAGGCCCCCATGAGCGGACTCACCTGAAATGCCCGGGCGGTGCCGATTCCGTGTGACGTCACACCCAGGGCAAAGCCCTTCACCGCATCATCCCGGATACCGAGCAACCGCAGCAGCCCGGTCCCCAGCACAGCGCCGACGATTCCCGTGCTCACCACCAGCACAGCCGTCAGCGACGGCAGCCCCCCCAGCTTCTCGCTAATGCCCATGGCCACTGGGGCAGTGACCGACTTGGGGGCAAGCGAGATCAGCGTCACCCGGTCGGCCCCGAACAGGATCCCGAGGGCGATGGCGCTCAGGGCGGCGGTCAGGACCCCCGCGACCAGGGCGACCGCGATCGGCAGCGCGAGCTCTCGCAGGCGTGTGCGCTGGCGGTAGAGCGGGATAGCCAGCGAGACGGTGGCCGGCCCGAGGAGGAAATGGACGAATTGGGCCCCGGCAAAATAGGTCTGATAGGGCGTCCCGGTCAGCACCAGCAGACCGATCAACAGGGCCACCGCAATGGCCACGGGGTTGAGCAGCGGGCTCTCCCCGCCCAGGCGGTAGACACGCACGGCGACGAGATAACAGGCCAGCGTGAGGGTCAGCCACAGCAGCGGCGAGGCCGCCAGATAGACCCAGATGGAGGCGAGCTGGGTCTCACCCATCCTGGCCTCCTGCCGTCCTTCGGCGCCCCGCCTTGATCAGGTGTTGGGCCAGCACCATGGTGAGGGCAGTGACGGCCAGTGTCACCAGGGTCCCGAGCATCAGGGCTGCGGCAATGGCCGCCCACTGACCGCGGACCCGCTCCCAATGGACCAGCACCCCCACACCGGCGGGAACGAACAGCAGTGAGAGATGACCGAGCAGGGTATCCGCCGCTCGAGCCACCGACTCGGGCGGGCCCCGTCGCCAGAACAGCCAGGCGAGCAGGATCAACATGCCAAGCACTGGACCGGGTACCGGCAGGTCGGCCATCAGCACCGTCACCTCTCCGATCAGCTGGCAGGCCAGAATCAGCGTCAGGGCCTCGAGCACCAGGGCCTCCGTCCAGACCTTCCGGGTTCAGCGACCGGCGCAGGGATCCCGCCGGCGAAGGGTCAGCAGTATGGCGCGGCGAGCCGACGCGGCCAACCGGTCCGGTCGTCACTGGGTCGATTCGGCCAACGGATTCGGCCCTCGACCTTGGCTCGCGTGGAATACAAGCACCCGTCGGGCGGTCTCAGTGGGAGTCGTCGGCAAGCGGGTCTGGGGCTTTCGGCTCCTTGATCCACACGGAGCCACCACCAGGCTCCTGAACCACAAAACGTCGCGAGGTGAATTCACCAATGAACAGAATTTACGTACTGGCGGGTATCGTCACGCTCGCCGCGGTCGCCATCGCCCCTTGGCTGGGACCGGGCTCCGCCGCGATCGAGGCCTCGTCGCGCAAGGGCGACCAGGCCCCAAAGACGGTGGGCCCCTGGCAGAGGCCGCCCAGCGATGAGATCAAGCGCCGCCTCGATCCTCTGCAGTACAAGGTGACCCAGGAGGAAGGCACCGAGCCGCCCTTCCGCAACCGCTACTGGGACAATCACGAAGACGGCATCTATGTCGACGTGGTCTCGGGTGAGCCCCTCTTCAGCTCGCGGGAGAAGTTTGAGTCCGGGACCGGCTGGCCGAGCTTCTATGCCCCGCTGGAACCCGATCTGATCGTAGAACGAAAGGACCGCACCCTGTGGATGACGCGCACCGAGGTGCGCTCACGCATTGCTGATTCCCATCTGGGCCACGTGTTCGACGACGGACCGCCGCCCACCGGGCTCAGGTACTGCCTGAACTCGGCCGCACTGCGCTTCATTCCGGCGGCAGATCTCGAGCGGGAGGGCTATGGACAATACCTGGCGCTGTTCGAGGAGGAACCGGGGGCCGATGATCGCCGCTGAGCGACGGACAGGCACGACGCGTGAGCCGGCGCCGTGCTGAGCGATCGCGCCGAAAAGGGCGGTGCGCTTGAGAGTTAGGAATGGGTTGCCGCCGCCCTTATGATTACCGGACTCTAGCCCACCGCCGGCTCGAGCCCCATCGCGCCAGCCGCAGTGGGCGCGACGCATGGAGGATGTCACGTGACCGAGTCCCCCGACTCCAAGCCCGAGCCGCGACCCTGGCCTCATCGTTGGTCGCGGCTGCGCGACCTGCTCCTGGAGCCACAGGTCGACGACCAGGCCCTCGACGCGGCGCTCCAAGCCGCCCGTGAGCGCCAGTCCCTGCCGGTGGTGTGGCTGCTCGGCAAGGCGCAGTCGGGCAAGACATCCATCATCCGCACCCTGACCGGCAGCCCCAACGCCGAGATTGGCGACGGCTTTCGACCCTGCACCCGCACCGCCCGCCTCTTCGACTTTCCCGAGGAGGCGCCGGTGGTGCGCTTCCTCGACACCCGGGGCCTGGGCGAGGTGGCCTACGACCCGAGCGAGGACATCGAGTTTTGCGAGTCGCAGGCCCACCTGGTGCTGGGGGTCATGAAGGCGACCGACCTCGGTCAGGGGGCGGTGGTCGAGGTCCTGCGGGCGGTGCGCCGCCGGCATCCCAGCTGGCCCGTGCTGATCGCCCAGACGGGTCTTCACGAAGGCTATCCGCCGGGCATGGGACACCTGCTGCCCTACCCCTTTGATCGCGAGCCTTGTCCAGAGTCTGTCCCCACTGGTTTAGCCCGCGCCCTGCGGGCCCAGCGGGAGCTGCTGGGTCGGCTCCCGGGGGAGCCGCCGCCGCGTTGGGTACCGGTGGATTTGACCCTACCGGAGGATGAGCTCCCGCCCATCGACTATGGGATCGATGCCCTGTGGAGCGCTATCGGGGAGGTCTCGACCCTGAACCTTCAAGCGCGTCTGTACGGTGACCCCGGGGTGCGCGACACCTTTGCGCAGGCGGCTCACCCGCACATCCTCGGCTATGCCCTGGCGGCGGCCAGCGTCGGCGCCCTGCCGCTGGTGGACGTGGTGGCGGTGCCGGCGATCCAGGCCAAGCTCCTGCACAGTCTGGCCGCCCTCTACGGCCAGGGCTGGACGCGCCGGGAGATCTCGGACTTTCTCAGTCTGCTGGGGATCGGCGTGGGGCTGGGCTATGGGGCGCGCCTGGCCGGCCGTGGACTGGTCAAGCTCGTGCCCTTCCTGGGGCAAACCCTGGGGGTGGTCTGGGGCGCCACCGCCAGCGGCGCCACCACTTATGCCCTCGGCAAGGCCGCCGGGCATTACTTCGGCCACCGCCGGCTGGGCGAGCGGATCGATCCGGCGACCCTGCGCAGGATCTACGCCGACGCCATGGCGTCTGGCGCCCGCCTGCTGAGCGCCGACGATCCTGGCCCCTCGCCGGCCGGCAACGATCCGAGGGCCCGGTCGGATCCACCCGAGACCTGATTGACATCGAAAGCCCCGAACCGACGCCATGTTCAATCGAATCGACCGCCTGCGGCTGTTGGCGCTGATTCTTTGGATCTTGCCAGTGCTCGCCCTGGCGCCGCTCGGAATCTGGTGGCTGTGGCAGAACGGCGCCGTGGTCTTTTGGCTCCTCGCCATGCTGACCTTCAGCGCCCTGGGCTTCGGACTGCAGGCCTGGCTGCGTCGGCGTGACCGTCGGCTGCTCGCCGGCGCCCAGACCACGGGCAATCCCGACTGGCCGCCCCGATCCAAGTCCGCCTGGGATGCCATCGAGGCGCTCGCCGCAGGCGTCCAGCCGGCGGACTGGCCGCTCTCGGATGGACCGCGCCTCACCGCCCTGGGCCGCGATGCCCTGGAGCAGGTGGCGCGGGTCTATCACCCAGAGCGGGACAAACCCCTGTTGGAGCTGACCCTGCCCCACGGGCTGCTCGTCCTGGAACGGGCCTGCCGGGATCTGCGCACCGAGATCACCAGCCAGATTCCGCTGAGCCATCAGCTGACCCTGGGGGACCTGGTGCGGGCCTACCGCTGGAAGGCCACCGCCCAGCGGCTGCTGGACGTCTACCGCACCGGCCGCGCCATCGTCAATCCGGTGAATGCGGTGCTGGGGGAGGCCTGGGAGCGACTGCGGCGCGAGTCCTTCGGCGCCGCCTGGTCCGACCTGCACCGCTGGCTACTCCAGGAGTACGTCCGTAAGGTGGGCTATTACGCCATCGAGCTCTACAGCGGACGCCTGACCCTGACCGAGTCGGCGCCCGACGCCGTCACCACCGCGTCCCGGGGCGATCTGGCCAAGGCAGGGTCCGATGCCGCCACGCCGGGCCAGGAGCCCCTGCGCATCCTGGTTCTTGGCCGGGCCAATGCGGGAAAGTCGAGCCTCATCAACGCCCTCTTTGGCCAGCTCAGGACCGCAACGGACGTACTGCCCGATCCGGTCTCCGCCGTCACCCCCTTTCTGCTCGAGCGCGATGGTCTCACCGGCGCCCTGATCTTCGACACGCCGGGGATCGACAGCGGTGCCCTTCCCGACAAGACCCTGGAGCGCCTCGCGGCGAACGCGGACCTGGTGCTCTGGGTCACCGCCGCCCATCGGCCAGACCGCCATCCGGAGCGGCAGACCCTGGAGCGCATGCGCGCGCTCTGGGGCGCACGGCCCGACCGTCACCCGCCCCCGCTGATCGCCGCCCTGAGTCACATCGACCTGCTGCGTCCACCCCGCGAGTGGCAGCCGCCGTACGACCTCGCGAACCCTCAGGGACCCAAGGCCGTCAACATCCGTGATGCCGTGGCCGCCGCCGCCGAAGACCTCGGGCTCCCCGCTCGCGACACCATCCCGGTCTGTCTCGCGGAGGACCGAGTCTACAACGTGGACGACAGCCTCTGGGCCGAGATCGTCAACCGTCAGCAGGCGGCGGACAGGGTACGACTCCTGCGCTGCCTCGATTCGTACAAGCGCGCCGAGGACTGGACCCTGCTGAGGCGACAGTTGGCGGGGGCCGGACGCTTCCTGGTGGACCTCCCCGGCCGGCTGGTGCGCTGAGCGCGAGCGCCGCCGAGGACGAAGTGGTCCTTCGGAATCGCGGCCTCGACCACCAGCAACTTCGTGATCACTTCGCCGGCTGGAATCTCCATGCCCGCCTTCGCTCAAAGGGCGGTGCAAAGGCGACCGAGAAGAGGCGCCTCAAGCTCGCGAACGGATGGCACGACGTGGTTCATGCGGTCGATCTCGATGGACCGGGGGATCCGCGACCTCGCCTGGCATGTTGGACGCGCGGGCACGGGTGCGATCAGAACTGATGTAGTAGGTTAAAATATAGCGGTAACCGTTTATAAAGATGAGGACCGCATATGAGCACTCCGCTGCCCCCTGAAGATGACGGCCTGTTGTCCAGACTGAACAGGCACCCGCAGTTGCGCGGGCGGGTCGAGCGTCTGGTCGACCTTGTCGAGGACGTGGGGGATGAGCTGCGCAAAGCCGACGAGGCGGAGCGGCGTGTGATCGATGAGGTGCGTCGGCTCGGCCAAGAGCTGTTGGAAGGGTGGGCCGACGGGCAGGTTGCCAAACGGGCGGACGAATTGGAACGGACGCCGGGGGTTTGGCGGGAGGGCAAAAAAAACTCCGCTGGCACAGCACCTTCGGCGACATCGAAGTAGACGAGCCGCAATATCGGGAGGGCCCGCGACGGCGCCGTCCGTTTGTCCAGAGTGCCCAGGTGCAGCACCGGGGCTGCTCGTTGCCGTTGCAGCGGGTGGTGACGGATCTGGGGGCGGATCTGCCGTTCGCACAGGCGGCCGGGAAACTCCAAGAGCATTACGGCGTCATGCTGTCGCCGAGCACCATCCGCCAAGTGACCGAAGGGCACGCCCGCGCGCTGATCGTGGACGGCGACGCCGAACCGGCGTGGCCGACCCAGACGGGGGCCGCGACCGTGATCGCCGAAGTCGACGGTGGCATGGTCCCGCTGGTGGAGGTCGACCCGGACAGCCCGGACCGTCGGCGGGGGAAGCGGCTGCTGTGGAAAGAAGCCAAGGTGAGTTTGGCACACGCGCACGGCAGTACCACGCGGGTCTACGCCGCCACCCTGCGCGGTGGTGTCGAGGTGGCTGGGCGGCAGCTGCTGACGTGTGCCATCGCGGCGGGCATGGGCACTGACAGCCAAGTCCATGCCCTCGGCGATGGGGCGGTGTGGATCGCCGATCAGGTCGCGGCGCGCTTCGGCACTCAGGGCCGTTATACGGTGGACTTCTTCCATGTCTGCGACTACCTCGCAGAGGCGGCCAGGGGTTGCGCTCCCGGGGATCCCAAGACCTGGCTTGAGCTTCAGAAGAAACGCTTGAAAAATAACGATAGCGCCGCGGTCTTGGCTGCGTTGAGTGAGGCCCTGGAGCCCACCAGCGTGCCCGATGCGGACGCACCGGTACGGGCCTGTCATCGCTATCTCAGCAACCGACTCGATCATCTCGACTACCAAGGCGCCCTCGCGCAGGGCTTGCCCATCGGCTCCGGCGAGATCGAAAGCGCGCACCGCTATGTGGTGCAACAGCGCCTCAAGCGCCCCGGCGCCTGGTGGACGCCCGACAACGCCGAGGCCATGCTCGCGCTGCGCATTACCCGGGCGAACGGGCAGTGGTCTGGGTACTGGCAGGATGAACTCAAGCAAGCAGCATGACAGATTCGGCGACCACATCAGTCTGGATCGCACCCCGCGGGCACCTGCTCGTTGACAGCGCGGCAGCCGATCAGCATAATTTCCCGCTCTTCGCGCGCCCGGAACGGCGCCCGACGGTCAATCAGTCCGCAGGCATGCGAGGCTGGACAGAGCCTCCAAGGATGGGGCGCCAAACACATTGCGCCCGTAGCTCAGCTGGATAGAGTACCTGGCTACGAACCAGGTGGTCGGG